>JAXEKG010000002.1:0-242008 GCA_034101145.1 Eubacteriales bacterium
TCGAAGAATATCTACTGCTTGTAGAAGATTGGTTAGTTTTTTATAATACTTCGAGAATCAAAAACAGGAAGAGGTAATTTCCTCTCCCTGTCTTTGTTGCGCCTTTTTCTTTTCTGTGAACTATTTGGGGTTCACTTCAAAAACCACATCGCCTTTTATGTTACGATATATTATTTTGAATGATAGAGTTTTTTTACCTGATATTGAGGATTACAGGTCACGTTAAGACCGAGTTTTTTGAGGAGTTTCATATCTATCTGTGTCAGAATTACCGAGGAATGCATTTCACATCCGTTTAGTTTGTCGAGTTGTTTGAGCGCAAGAGCGGCGGTCGGAGATGTCACTGCGCTTATGGCAAGAGCTATAAGCACCTCGTCGGTATGCAGTCTGGGGTTATGATTTCCGAGATGCTCAACCTTAAGCCTGCATACAGGCTCTATTACTACGGGAGAAATCAACTCTATCGCATCGTCGATGCCTGCAAGTTTTTTCAGTGCGTTAAGCATCATAGCGGCAGTCGCTCCGAGAAGAAGCGAAGTTTTTCCGGTAACTATATCGCCGTTAGGAAGCTGGAGCGCAGCTGCCGGTCCTCCGCTTGCTTCCGCCTTCGCATTTGCCGCGGCTACGACGGCGCGGTCGGAGGCACTTATGTTTGCCTGTTTCATCAGAAGGTCGAGCTTGCCTACCGTATCCGAAGACGTCATGTTTTCTCTTTGTTCGCATAGTGCTGTGTAATAACGCCGTATTATTTCCTGTTTCGATGCATCGCACACGGCGTCATCGTCGGTTATGCAGTTGCCCGCCATATTAACTCCCATATCGGTAGGAGATTTGTATGGAGACTGCCCGTATATTTTTCGAAACATCGCATCAACAACCGGGAATATCTCAACGTCTCTGTTATAGTTTACCGTTGTAGTGCCATATGCCTCAAGGTGAAACGGGTCTATCATATTAACATCGTTAAGGTCTGCCGTTGCCGCTTCATATGCGAGGTTAACGGGATGTTTAAGGGGAATGTTCCAGATAGGGAAAGTCTCGAACTTCGCGTATCCCGCTTTTATTCCACGCTTATTCTCATGATAAAGCTGTGAAAGACAGGTTGCCATTTTGCCGCTTCCGGGTCCGGGTGCGGTAACGATAACGAGACGGCGTGAAGTTTCTATATAATCGTTCTTTCCGTATCCCTCGTCGCTCACGATTTTCTCGATATTAAAAGGATATCCCTCTATAGAATAGTGCCTGTATGTTTTGACATCGAGGCTCTCGAGTTTTTTCTCGAAAGCTACTGCCGCCGGCTGAGACGCGTATCTTGTAAGAACAACGGAACCGACGAAAAGACCTACGCTGCGAAATGCATCGATGAGTCGCATAACGTCGAGGTCGTACGTAATGCCGAGGTCTCCTCTTATCTTATTCTTCTCTATATCTGCGGAATTTATTGCAATGACGATTTCCGCGTCATCCTTGAGCTGTAAGAGCATTTGGAGCTTGCTGTCGGGCTTGAACCCCGGGAGTACGCGCGATGCGTGATAGTCGTCGAAGAGCTTTCCGCCGAATTCAAGGTACAGTTTACCTCCGAACTTTGCTATGCGCTCCCTTATGTGTCTTGACTGCATATCAAGATATTTGTCGTTATCAAAACCGATTCGATTCATAGGTCCCCCAAAAAGAACGGTCACCGTTCATTCCGTATTTTAACGAAAATAAGATTATAAAAATGTAACGCAAATGCGATTGCAAAACGAAATGTACGCCTAAGCGCATGCCAAAAAGTATTTTAGCACATAATTTGCGCTTTTTCAACATTTACTAAAAATATTTTCGATTTTAATTTAAAACGTACAAAACGTTACGTGTTTTTTCTTTTTTGTACGGCTCGTTCCGTTGTCGTGTAACCGCATTTGACTTTTTAGGTTTATTATGGTACTTTATTATGTAGTATCTTTTTCGGCATATTGATTTTTGGTTTATCATTGCCGATTATGATTTCGATTTTTAAATAAGTTATATTTCAATATCCGACGGAGATTTACCAATGTCAAAAACCGATTCAAAGCGTATAATAGAGCCGATAGCTAAAATCTACACCGATTTTCCTGAAAAATTCGGAATACCGCGGCAAAGCGGAAGAGTGGATACTCTTATGGGAAGAATAGTTTTTGAACCAAAATACCGAATAGCGGAAGCGGTAAAAGGTCTATCGGAATTTTCACATATATGGCTTATATTCGACTTTTCGGAGGCGCACAGAGATACGTGGTCACCGACAGTACGCCCTCCCAGACTCGGAGGGAACAAAAGAATAGGAGTTTTTGCGTCGCGTTCGCCATTTCGCCCGAACAGTATCGGTCTGTCATCCGTAAAACTACTGAATATTGAAATAAGCGCTGAAGAAGGTCCGATACTGTATGTTGCCGGCGCCGATATACTGAACAAAACGCCGATATACGATATAAAGCCGTATATAGCATATTCCGATTCGCACAATGACGCTCTGAGCTCCTACTCTGACGTTCACCGTGATGATAAGCTATACGTTGTATGGAGTGAAGGCATATACGAAAGCATACCGAAAAGCACGGCGGATACAATCGAAAGGTGCATAGCCGACGATCCACGTCCCTCATACCATTCAGATAAGAGAAAATACGGTATGCGTTTCTCCTGCTATAACGTGAACTTTTACGTAAAAGACCATACGGCAACGATAATATCTATAGAAAAATCAAAAAATAACGACCGATAAGACATATATTAACATTTTGTAAACCGAAAATTAAATTAGCATTGACAAACATATATTTATATGATATCATATTTATTGCTTAAAGGGTTGTCTAATGTTTGCTTATGACAACCGTCCTGATATTCACTTTGCCTTTGCTTTTACTTCCATGACGGTGCTGTGATACCGATTTCGCAAGGGTATTAATATAAGAAACACTGAGGTTTTATACCCATGGAAAATAATAATAACGAAGAGTATACCGGACCGTCCGTATACGACGACCCGAGCCTTCAACATCTCAACAAAAAAAACGGCAAAAAAAAGTTGATATGGTCGCTTATATTCGTCCTCATTGCGGCGGTAAGCATATATACCATAGTTTCCACCAGCCGTGACTTCACGTTCGCCGAATTTTGCGTTTTCATACAAAACTCATCGCCCTCCTACCTGATATGCGCGATTATTTGTATGATGGGTTTTATAGTTTTCGAGGGACTTGCGATATCCTTTCTGTGCCGTATGTTCAACTGCAAGCATAGAATAATAGACGGTTACTTCTATTCAACGGCTGATATATATTTTTCAGCAATAACTCCGTCTGCTACAGGCGGACAGCCTGCATGTGCTTTTTTTATGATGAAGGACGGAATACCCGGAGTTATCACCACGGTGGTTCTTCTCGTTAACCTTGTGATGTATACGCTTTCAATTATTGCCGTGGGAATATTCACATTCGTTATAAGGCCAAATATATTCCTTTATTTCAACACCGCATCAAGGATTCTCATTATAGTAGGTTGCGTGTTACAGCTCGGACTCGCATTCATACTGTTCACGTTGCTCAAATATGGAAAGATTCTTAAATTCATATGCACGAAGGCATTGAAAATTCTTGCCAAACTGCATTTGATTAAACACCTGGATGCCAAACTGCTCCGTCTGGACATGGCAATGGAAAATTATCAGATGTACTACGGAATGATACGCAAACGTATCAAGGTTATCATCCCTGCTTTTTTCTTCAATTTTATTCAACGTTCACTTCAGATTACAGTAACGATGTTTACATATCTTGCAACCGGGGGTTCTCCCTCGCAGGCGCTTGACATATGGGCAATGCAGAGTTATACGGTGCTCGGTTCAAACTGCATGCCTATTCCGGGTGCTATGGGGATATCGGATTATTTGCTTATAGATTCCCTCGGAGAAATCATGTCGGAGCAGGAAACCATTAATCTCGAGCTTCTCAGCAGAACTATTTCATTCTACAGTTGTATTATTCTTTGCGGTATCGCAATCATAATAAAATACATAATGCTTAAAAGAAAACAAAGGAAAACGACTTATGATAGGAATTTTTGACTATACCGTAATACTTACGTATATATCTCTTCTGTCCGCCGGAACCGGCATAATAGTTTCTCTGCACGGAAACGGACATCCGTACTGGGGAATATTCTTCCTGCTCATATGCGGAATATGTGATTTGTTTGACGGCAAGATTGCACGCACAAAGAAAAACAGAACGGAAATGGAGCGCAATTTCGGAATACAGATAGATTCTCTCTCGGATATGGTTGCATTCGGAGTTCTTCCCGCCTGCATAGGTGTATCGGTTCTCTGGAACTCGAGATTCTTAAACGAAGTCGTGGGAATAAACGACCGTGTATGGTATTGCATCATACTTAAAATTCTGCTCTTCTCCGTGCTTATGCTTTATATGCTCGGCGCTCTCATACGCCTTGCTTACTATAATGTAACGGAGGAAGAAAGGCAAAAGACCGAGGGAGGCAAAAGAAAATATTTTATCGGTTTCCCCGTAACCATTTCTACGTTTATTTTCCCCTTGACTATGGTTTTGCAGTATCTTACTCCCGTAGACTTTACGCTTCTCTACTTTGTTTTCATAGCTTTCATGTCTTATGCGTTCGTATCAAAGATTCACTTTCCGAAGCCCGGAGCAAAAATGCTCTCAGCAATGATATGTTTCGGACTTGTGGAAGTCATTGTACTTTTTATACTTAATAAATTTGTTTTTTAATATCCTACTTACTTGGAGATAAAATGAAAAAACGCGACAGTGCGATTCTTCGCTTTATGTATCACACCGTACCCGGGAGAATAATTCTCAAGGCGGCAACAAGCCGCCTTGTTTCCCGTGTGTGCGGCGCTTATCTGTCCTGCGCACTATCTAAGCCTCTTATACCCGGTTTTCTCCGAAAAAACAATATTGATTTGTCCGAGTACGAGGACACAAAGTTTAAGAGCTTTAACGATTGCTTCACAAGGAAAATAAAACCGAATGCGCGGCCAATAGATTTGTCTCCCGAATCACTCATCGCTCCGTGTGACGGTTACCTATCTGCGTATAAAATAAACGGAAATACCGTAATACCTGTAAAGCATTGCAGATACAATATCGAGAGTCTTTTGGAAAACGACAAACTGGCAGAAGAGTACGAGGACGGAATATGCCTCGTATTTCGTCTCTGCGTCAACAATTATCACAGATATTGCTATATAGATAACGGAAAAAAAGGCGATAATACTTTTATTAAGGGCAAACTTCACACAGTGCGTCCCATCGCTTTGGAAACTCTGCCGGTATTCATACGCAACTGCCGTGAATACACGGTAATAGAGACGGAAAACTTCGGTAAAGTTGTGCAGATGGAAGTCGGCGCTCTGATGGTAGGAAAAATCAAAAACCTACACGCAGAAAAAGAAATTCAGCGCGGTGAAGAAAAAGGAATGTTTCTTTTCGGAGGAAGTACTATTATCCTCCTTATCAAAAAGGATATTGCAAAAATACCGGATGTAATTTTCGATAGAACGGAGCATTCGGAGGAGACTCCCGTAAAGCTCGGACAGCGAGTCGGCTCCTCGATTAAAGGTCTTTAATTTATAACAAAAGGTACAAAGCCATATGGCTTTGTACCTTTCTGCGTTTTGCGCTCAAATTATTACGAAATGTGCAGGTATACCGTTTTCGTATTCCGGATACGCTTCTCCCATTATTAAAGGTCTGAGATATTCGGTACACTTTTTTGTTACGTTATTTCCTCTTCCGTTTATAAAATCAAGAGGTACACTCTTGACTTTATTTGCTATTTCGGATACGGGAGAAGAGGAAATCTCCGTTTTATACGCACCGGCACCCGAAACTCTTCTTATTATCATCATATGTCCGCTGACGCCGTCAAGGGCATATGCAAGCGCATTTTTTCCGATATCTACGGACTCGTTTATATCGGTAAGGGATGCTATATGCGCCGCACAGCGCTGTGAAATGTTAAGTTCGACGGAACGAACCTTGCATCCGATATTCTCCTTGACAAGTGATTCGAGGACTTTGCCCGCGCCAGAGAGCTGCTTATGTCCGAATACGTCTTTTTTTGCCGAAGCACCGACGTATTCGTTATCTGCAAATCTTATACCCTCGGAAATTGCCATGACGACGTTTGGATGTCTTTTGAGCGCGGCTTTCACATCCTCAAGAAAGCTCTGCGTATCGAAAGCAACCTCGGGAAGATATACGTAATCAACACTGCGTTTATCGGTGTTCGCGAGCGAAGCACAGGCCGTAAGCCAGCCGGCATCTCTGCCCATTATTTCTACTATGGTAACTGCGGGAACGGTATATACCGCGCAGTCGCAAAGTATTTCGGATACCGTTGTCGCTATATATTTTGCCGCAGAACCGAAGCCGGGCGTATGGTCTGTAACGTCAAGGTCGTTGTCAATCGTTTTCGGTATACCAATGATTCTCATTTCATAGGATTTTTCCGCCATATATTTTTCCAGTTTCGCTACGGTATCCATAGAATCGTTGCCGCCGATATAAAAGAAATATCTTATATTGTATTTTCTGAACAGAGCAAGAAGCTTATCGTATATTTCGTCATTTTCTCCCGGTTTCGGAAGCTTTTTCCTGCACGAGCCCAGAGCGGCTGACGGAGTATGTATAAGCCTGTTTACGTCCCTTTCGTTATTGAAAATCTCAGAGAGATTCACTATATTCTCGCAAAGAAATCCCTCGATGCCGTTTTTCATACCGTACAAGGTATCAATAATTCCTTTTTTCTTCGCATCGTCTGCCCCGAGTATCACCCCCGCAAGTGTTGCGTTGATAGCGGCGGTCGGACCTCCCGACTGTCCGACTATTGCGTTTCCGATTAAATACTTCTCGCTCATTTTTCACTCCGTTTTTGCTTTATACATTATTATTACTTTTATAGTTATATTATCATATTATTAAGGTTATGTCAACTTATAAATAGTTTTATTTCTTCAAAAAGCGTTTTCCGTCTTTACTGTCATTATGATTTACATATTTATCGTATCGGTCGGAAATAACGTTAAAATCGATAATCTTCATAAGCGCGTCACAGTATGCCGCCCTATTGTTTCCGTATCTGCCAACATATGCATGCTCCCAAAAGTCGAAACAGCAAATAGGGATATATTTATTCAGATCGGGGAAATCATAATTATCTTTGGCGAGCAAAATCACGTCCCCCCTTGTTGTACATAGCAGCCACACGACGCCGCAACCGCAAAGCCCGAGTGCAGCACGTTTGATTTCATAGAAAAAGCCTTCCATGCTTGAATATCTGTCCCGCAAAGCATCCCGTAAAGCCCCTTTCGGCATTTTAATGCCGTTATTGAATGGCGACAATGTAGAAAAAAACAGCGAATGAACAATATACGATACGGCATACCTTTTTATATCTTCTTCAATTATTGACGGAACTCTGGCGTACAGAAGCTCTGTTGCAGTCAGATTTTTCAGCTTATCAAATCCGCAAACGGCGATATTCAGTTTATCCGTACTGTCCTCGTATACGGAAAAGTTATGCTCCGCATCATCCGAAGATATCCACGGTTCAAACTCCTTGGCGCAATACTTCAGCGGATAGGTAACGAACTTATAATGATTATACATATTCACCCCACACGTAGCGTTTTTATTGCCTCTGTCGGCAAAAAAACTGTTCTTATTTATGTTTTCAGCCATATATAATCATTTTATGTTTTTTATGTACGAAATGACATAAAAAGAGAGTTGAATCCCAAAAAGCGAAAACAACTCTCGATTATTCGTTATGATTACTTTATAAAGAAAAATCTTTTTCATCAAAAGTGTATGAAGTATTACAGAATCTGCATATAGCGGTCAATGAACGTTTTAGTCCCTGCGCCTCTTGTTCGTCAAACATTTTTTTAATCTCCGGCTTGCCCAGTCTGAGAATACCCTCCTTCATACGGGCGCGCGAACACGTGCACAAAAAATCGACCTTACGCTCATCAAACTTATCATACGGTATTCCGTCGAAGGCTATATCCGCAACTTCGTCAACCGAAAGTCCGGAGTCGAAAAGCGAAGACACACTAGACAATTTCTTTGAATTTTCCTCTATTCTCGTTACGGTGTTCTCGTCTGCAAAGGGCAATAATTGAACCAGAATACCGCCTGCACTTTTACAAGTACCGTTTGCTGCCACAAGAACTCCGAGAGCGCAAAGAGTAGGTATCTGCTCACTCTGCGCAAAATACGCCGCTATATCCTCCGCTATCTCACCGCTCACTATACCGACGGTACCGTTCTGTGAGTTTGCCATGCCTTCTATATCTTTCATGACGTAGAGTGACCCTCTGCCGACAACGGCCGCCACGTTAAGATGTCCGTCGGAACGTCTGGGTGGGTCTGCGAGAGGATGCTCGATATATCCGCGAACGTTGCCGTAATAATCGGACACCGCAATTATATGTCCGCCCTCCCCGTCTCCTCGCATTGACAGCGTTACGCTATCATCTTTTCCTCCGAGCATTGAGCCTATCATAGACGCCGCGGTGAGCAATCGTCCGAGTGCGGCGGTTGCCGTTGGTGCGGTCTTATGATGCTCTATCGCCCTCTCTACTATTTCGCGCGAATTTATTACCGTTATGCGTGCGCTTCCGTCTCGGCTCATACCTCTCATTATTACAGATTTATTATTCATATTTTTCCTCTTCGGATTAGGATTCACTTTTTCGGCACCGATTTTCGAATTTGTGCTTCGGTGTTACAAATTTTAACGACTGCGTTACGTTTTACTGTTTTTTCGCTCTTGAAACGATGTGCCATCTGTCGCATTCTTCGCTTACGGGGGAACGATTGACGTCCGCATACACCGCCGTAAATTCCATGCCGGCATCGGCGAGTAATTTTTTTATTTCGTCAAGCCCGTACATTTTTTCTGCGTCTTCGGAATCTGTTCGGGTATACGTACCGTCCTCGTTTTTTTCAAAAAGAGATATGTAAAAGTCGCATATACCGTCCTCCTCGCAGAAGTCGTTTTGCCAAGCGCACAGCGCATTATCCGTCTCGAGTATATATGCCCTGTCCGAGTATATATTTCTAAATTTATACGGGGTGTTGATATCAAAGATAAAAATACCGTCGGGAACAAGGTAATTATGAACGAGAGAAAAGCACTTGGATACTCTGTCAATATCCGTAATATGATTTATTCCGTCAAGACAGCATACGACGAGTTCAACAGTACCGTATAACTCAAACTCGCTCATGTCCTGGCATAGCCAAAGCACGTCGCCCGAATTCTCTATTTCGGCGGCATTGCGTGCCTCGCAGAGCATTTCCGGGGAAATATCAACGCCTATCATATCGTATCCTCGCGATGCAAGTTCACGCGTCATCCTTCCGGTTCCGCATCCGAGGTCGAGGATGTACTCTATTTTGCCCTTGAAATGGGATTTTGCCTCGCTCTCTATGAAGTCAGCCCATTTGCCATAGTCAAGCTCTCCGTTAAATTCATCGTAAAACGGAGCAAGAGAAGAATAAATGTCCGCCATTATTCTTTCTCCGTTATTCTCGGAATAATAACGGGATATCCGTCTCCGCTTTTGAGGCATCTGCTGACACGGCTGATAGTTGCGGTGGAGAGTCCCGTGGTTGCGCTCACTGTTATATACTGCTCGTTTTGATAAAGCATCTGGGCCGCTATAATACGGCGCGCCATCTCCTTGATTTCCGCTTTGGTGCAGAGGTCAAGGAGAAATGCCCTGCATTCCTCCTCGTCTTTCACCGAGGAAAATGCTTTTGCAAGAAGCTTAAGATTTTCTTCTTCTGTATTTATTCGGTCTTTCATTTTGTTTACGTCGGTATTGCTTTTCCGACTTAACTCCATTCTGTATTATTTCCTGTTTTAATTTGAAAAACTTTGTCGAAAACTTATACGCTGTGTGCGATAACGGCGTTGTCGCCGAGAATGTTCTTTACTCTGACGGCATCGCTCTCGTTTGCAAATATTCCGAAGACGCTCGGTCCGCTGCCGCATACGAGTGCGCCGACAGCCCCCGAAGAAAGCATAATGTCGCGTGCATGCTTTGCATTCTCGGAGTTTTCGAGAACTATCTCCTCGAAAATATTATACATATTTGTTGCCATGTCAAAGAGGTCTCCTCGCTTAATGGCATTTGAAATCATACTGTATTTAAGAGCCGCCGTAATATTCATGACGTCACAAAAGTCTTCGTACCTGTCGTCAAGCATACCGTACATCTTCGGCGTCGGCATTTTTTCGCCGCCATTGTATATAACGACGTTAAGCTTACACGGAAAATCAACGTCGGTAATAATATCTCCCCTGCCTTTGCAGAGTTTCGTTCCCCCGAAAAGGCAATACACAACGTCCGAGCCAATCCCGCCGGCAATCATCGCAAGCTCGCTTATGGGCACCAAACCGCCCAGAGCCGTATTCATACAGCGAAGGACCGATGCAGCATCACTGCTTCCTCCTGCCAGCCCGGCACATATCGGTATGTTCTTCTTCAGCCTGATTTCAACGTCAAGCTTCACCCTGCACCACTCCATATATGCATACGCGGCAAGAACCGCAATATTGTTTTTATCCGTGGGAAGCTCCTCGTCCGAATCTATTTTAATGCTTACACACGCTCTGTCAGACATTTGAACCGTCACAGACAACTCGTCATAAAGGTCGACTGAATGCATAAAAGACTCGATATCGTGATACCCGTCCGTCCGCTTATCCGTTATGTTCAGATAAAGATTTATTTTCGCATATGCCTTATCGTTTACGGTCACTTTTTTACCGCAAACAAGTTCTTTCAGAAAATTCATCAAAAAGCTCCTTGGCCTATAAGCTATATCTATTATATAATTATACAATACTCGTCGGAAAAAAGCAAACATATTTACACTTTATTTTTATTTTAATTCTTATTATCTATTGAAAAAACGTCAAAAGTTTGATATAATGTATATTGATTTATTCTGCATATATCAGCTCAATCTTTTTCGGAGGTAGCGTCACCGTTATGAAGAAGCCAAAAATAGACGAACACTATTTTACCATATGCGTATACGTTTTTGCGGTAGTGGCGATATCGATTCTCGCAATACTGTTTGTGATAAATCTGTCTGATATCATATCTTCGGTCAGCAGCTTTTTCAATGCCCTCAAATGCGTTTTGTACGGACTTTGCGCATCATACTTCATAAACTATATTCTTGTTTTCTCTGAAAACAAGATTTTCGGTCGTGTGCAAAAACCGTTTTTGCGCCGTCTCGTATCCATTCTCCTTGCATACCTGTTCCTTTTCGGAATCGTAGCCGCTTTTATGATGCTCATGATTCCGGAAATAGCATCGAACTCATCCGAACTTATCAACACTCTCTCGGAAATATTACAGCGAGTAGTTCAATATATTGAGGCTATGTTCGGAGATTCCAAATCGTTTATCGACTCCGCAATACTGGTGGACGATATTAAAACCTTCATATCCGGCATCCTCGGTGTAGGCAGCACTCTCATCGCCGAAGTGGGAAATATATTCATCGGTATCGTTCTCTCCTTCTACATTCTGCTTCGTAAAGAACATCTCGCCGACATATCGAAAAAATTTATAAAACTCATAATGCCGAACAAAGCATCATCCTCTCTCTTCGGATTTCTTAATACCATGAATGTAACGTTCGGTAAATACTTTATGGGTACGATTATAGCATCATTCTTCGTCGGTCTGGAAACTCTGATAGCTATGCTTATCGCGCGTCTTGATTATGCTTATCTCATATGCATAATCGTTGCGGTAACGAACGTAATTCCGTATTTCGGACCTTTCCTCGGAGCGATACCAAGCACGATTATTTTGCTTACCGTTGACTGGAAGCAGGCGCTGATATTCGTAATCATAATTCTGGCAATACAGCAGATAGACGGCAACTTCATAACGCCGAGAATACTCGGAAATGCCGTCGGACTCAGTTCGACGTGGATAATTCTTTCGGTAACAATATTCAATGCGCTTTTCGGAATACTAGGCATGCTCATCGGTGTTCCTCTGTTTACCGTAATCTATAATACACTCCGAAGCGTCGTAAACAAGCGATTGACAAAAAAGGGACTTACAACAGACCCTTCGGTCTACGAAAACGTGTTTGTGCTTAATTCCCCGTATTCAAACATGGATTTGAAAGTATCTGCGGATAAACAATCACCTTCAACGACAATTGCAGAAGAAACCGTGAAATCAGCCGCAAAGCCCGAAGAATCGAGTCCGGGTTCGGAACAGCAATCGGAAATTAATGAATACGACAAAAAGGAGGAAGAAAAATGAAGCTGTTTAAGCCAAATGAAAAATATACAAAAATAGCCGTATATGCTATTCTAACGCTTCTGGCATGTATTCTTTTCTTTCTCCTATGCATAAATGCAAAAACGTTTTTCGCAGCTACGGTAACCTTCCTTACTGCAATCAAATCAATTTTTTACGGAATAATTTTTGCTTTGCTTATATACCCTCTTGTCCATTCATATCAAAGAGCCCTTAAAACTCTTGTGTTCAAGAGAAAAGAACGCAAGAGACTCACCGAAGGGCTTGCAATAGGCGGGGCGTATTTGACGGTTATCATCGTCGTGTTCGTGTTTGCATTCTCAATAGCACCGGTGATATCGTCCGACGTCACAAATTTTTCAAATGAAGTCGGCCCGAAAATAACGAATTATATTGAGAAAATGCAGAACTATAAATCTCAGAACGAATATTTTGAGATAATATACAATAAAGTCGCAGAGGTTGTGAATTTCAAGAATTTTTTGGAAATTATTGATCCGAAGACGATTTTCTCTATAATAACCTCGATTATGAGCGAGTTATATAACATAATTATCGGTCTTATTATCTCCATATATCTGATAATATCCAGAAAACAGTTCGCAAATATATTCGGTAAACTGTTTATGGCGATATTTTCCAAGAAACGTACGAGGAAAATAACGGTATTATTAAACAAGCTCTACTCCAACTGCACGGAATATCTCTCAAGCAGAATGATAAGTTCTCTGTATATTGCCTGCTTATGCTACGCGATATGCTGGATAATCAAGATGCCGTTCTATTCTCTCATCGCTCTTTTAGTCTTTCTCGGAAATCTTGTTCCCGTATTCGGGCCGACCGTTGTCACTATGGTATGCGCTCTGTTTATGCTCATATATAAAACCGGCTCACCTGACTGGTACTATACTGTTCTGCTCATAGCAGTAATTGTTGCGGTGCAGTTATTTGATTCAATTTTCATTGAAAAGACGATGTTAAGCCGTCGTTTGAGACCGAATATCGGCGTAACAATAGTCCTCGTAATAATATCGTTCCTCATTGCCGGAATCATCGGAACCTTGATATGCATACCCGTATATGCAACTTTATATTCAGAATTCAGAAACAAATTCAGCAAAATTCTTAAAAACAGGGATAAAGAAACAATTAAGTCAGGCGATGACAACAATAATGCCGACGGTAAAACCGTATAACAAACACGAAAGCCGTGAAAAAATATAATATTTTTCGCCGTAAATATTGACATATATATATTTATATGATATAATTTTGATTTGGTACGGGCCTATGGCTCGTCTCCTTGCCGTTTCAATAACGGCCAAAGTCCATAAGGAGGTGTATATAAATGGAAGAGAAGCTCAATTCTTACGAGACCTTATTCGTCATTGCCCCGAATCTTTCCGAAGAAGATACAAAGGCACTTGTCGAAAAGTTCACTGCCATCATCGCGGATGAAGGAAACGTAGAATCTGTAAAAGAGTGGGGAAAGCGCAGACTTGCTTATCCTATCAACGATTTTACCGAAGGCTATTATGTTCTCGTTAACTTCAATGCGAAGGCTTCTTTGCCCCTCGAACTCGAGCGTGTATTCGGTATCACCGACGGTATTCTCCGCTCTATCGTAGTTCGTTCGGAAGCGAAGAAAGCAGAGGCTGCTCCCGCCGTTGCCGAAGAGCCTGCAACGACCGACGCAGAATAACAAAGGAGATATTGGAAAATGGCGAATTTCAACAAGGTAATCCTTGTAGGCAGACTTACAGCAGACCCTGAACTGAAGCAGACACCAAACGGTGTTTCCGTCTGCAGTTTCACAATTGCGGTCAATCGCAGGTTTGCACGCGCTGAACAAGGACAACAGACAGCGGATTTCATCAATATTGTCGCATGGAGACAGCTCGCTGACTTCACGGCAAACCATTTCAAAAAGGGCAGACCGATGCTTGTATGCGGACAGTTGCAGACAAGGTCATGGACCGACAACAACGGTCAGAAGCGTTATGCTACCGAGGTGGTTGCGGATGAAATAGAATTCGTTGACTCTAAGAACGATGCTCAGCCGTCGTCCGGTTCTTCATATACGCCGGATGCTTACGGTGCGCCGTCTTTCAACAATACATCATCAAACACCTTTGAGGCTGTTGAAGATGATGAAGGACTTCCGTTTTAACGGAAAACATTTTATGACTCGCAGAGTCGGAAAGGTCAGGATTGTGTGATGGATAAGAATGAAACACAGCGTTCCTTCCGTAATATGCATAGAAAGAAGAAAGTTTGCGCTTTCTGTACAGATAAAGTCGATTATATTGACTATAAGGATGTAGCAAAGCTCAGAAAGTTTATAACCGAGCGTGCTAAGATTCTTCCCAGACGTGTGTCCGGTACTTGTGCAAAGCATCAACGCGAGCTTACGACCGCAATCAAGCGTGCTCGTGTAGTTGCTCTTCTTCCCTATGTCGGAAACTGAGGAACAAGGAATTAAAAATATTAAAAGCGGAGAGTTTGCGTCATGCATGTTCTCCGCTTTATAAACAAAAAATGCCCTTTGGGGCATTTTTTGCGTTTAGGTGACGGTTCAGTCAGCTTTTCTGGCAGCATAGCATTCGCTGCAATATACAGCCTTACCTTCGGTAGGATTGAAAGGCACCTTACAAGGCTTGCCGCATTCTGCGCATACAGCGTCAAACATCTCTCTCTGAGCTTTAACGGCATTCTTCCTTGCTGCACGGCACTCTTTGCATCTCTGAGGCTCGTTCTGGAATCCCTTTTCTGCATAGAACTCCTGCTCGCCCGCAGTAAATACGAAATCTTTACCGCACTCCTTGCATTTCAATGTCTTGTCCTGAAACATTTGCTTTACCTCGCTTTGATAGGTTAATAAAATTTGCCCTTAGACGGATTTTAACCGACACCTTTGAATACAACGCTCTGAATTAAGCTACACGGGCATATAAATATCAATTGTTTATTTCAAAAATCCTCTTAACTTAACCGTGAAACGCTGCACTGCATTTTCAACCGATTTTTCCGAACGGCTTAAGGCCAATGATATTTGAGATATCGAATAGCCGTTAATATAGCGGTTAAATACGTCAAGCTCATAGCCCGACAGGGTTTCTTTTATTGCTCGATACACATTCTCCGCTTCCTCATTTTCAATAAGATGGTCACGGGATTCTGAAAAATCCTCTTGTACCGTTCTTATTTCATCGAGTGAGCAGACGTTTATATCATTTTTCTGTTTTCTGAGAACGGAAATAAGCCTTCTTCTGATACATATTTTTGCATATAAACCAAATGTTACTTTTCCGTTGTCAATATCGTATGTTTTTGCGGCATCTATAAGAGCGAGCCGTGCATCCTGCGCAATACTCTCGCGTTCAAAGTAAGATGAATTATGTGAAAATCTACCGACCTCAGAAGATATGAGCGGTTCAAACAACGACAAAAGGGACGCACACGCACGTTCGTCTCCGCGACGGACGTTAACTATCATATCGTTCACCCTACCGTTATCGGTATCTATATAACTCATAGCACTTCCAAAATATTAAACTATAATAATTATATCATCAAGCGCAAAAATGTCAATAGCTTTGTTAACTTTTTTTTACAATTCTAAATACTTTTTTATGCGCTTTATACTATTTGCGAATAACAAACGACAATATTTTGTATATTATAACAATATACAACATTATCCCTGTTTTTTGTTATAATGGAATTTGTATTATTGATAAACACGGAAATATTTTTGATGTTTTAGTCAATTCATGAAATAATCAATATCTCCGCTCGCCATGCTCAAAAACGCGCGGTATATATCATCGGGCTTTTTTTCAAAATTCTTTTTAATTTTTTGAGCTTCTGTCATTCCGGACAGCCTGATTTCAAAACAAAAAAGTTTACCGTCGCTATCCGTCATACGAGCCGTGAGAAGCACCTTGTTGTTTTTTACTTCCTCAATATGGCAGTCGAATCGTGCTCCCCGCTCATGAAGAGAAAGTATCTTCGCTGCAGTTTTTGCACTTTTCTCTCTGATAGAAGCAAGAATAGAATCACCTAGTTCATGTGCGACCAGACGCCCCTTCTCCGAAATAATGTAGTAGCTCTCTGCCCCTTCATAAGGCTTATCTTCTATGATAAGGCCAAGCTCGGTAAGCTCCGAAAAACATTCGGCAAAATCAAAACTGCGGATATAACCGCACTCTATCATAATATCGTTGATAGTTGAATATTCGAGAGGTGAATTAATATAGTCCAGCAAAAACAGTATAAAAATCTTAACGTCGGTTTTGCTTGTCAGGTATCCGTCGCCCATTATTTTCATAATAAAAAAACATCTCCGTAATTTTAGGGGGGCTGCTTATTCAGAACAGCCGGTGAACGAATAAACAACCCCGCGAAATATCATTATTCTTTATTTGTTTTTTCGACATCGACTTTCAGATTTGCATCTGTGAAAATCGGAAGTCCGTAATAGTTAACATCGATGCTCTTGAGCTCTTTGTGCTGAAGATAGAAGTTCTGATTGAAATACAACGGTATTATCGGCATATCTTCCATGAGCTTCTTTTCTGCCTCGTGAAGAATTATCGCTCTCTCATTCAAATCCTTTTCGGCATATGCGCGGTTGAGTATCTCGTCATATGCAGCGTCTGTATATCCGCTCGAATGGTGTTTGATTTCATTCTTGGAGAGCTTCGTTGTCGGGTCGAGTGAGAAGTCGCATCCGTTACCGTTCATATCGGATGTGAAACCTGCAAGAACGGTAAACGCATCCGTCGAAAGCATATTATAGTCAATCGCCAGAATATCATAGTTTCCGCTGACATATGCGTTCTTCACATCGTCCTCGTTATACTCAACGTACTGAATGTTGCCCTTTTCGTCTACCATGCCCTCATCGGCTTTGCCGACGGTATAGGTGAGTATCTGTATTCTTATATCGAGTCCGAGGTCAATCCACTGCTGAGCAACGTATCTTGCTACTGCAATATCTTCTTCGTTGTTCTTACACTTTATTGTATACGTTTCGTACTTGTCGAAGGTTCCTGCGCTTTGAGCTGCGTTTATTGCGTCTCTTGCACTGCTCTTCTGCTCGTCGGTAACCTTTGTGGATATAATATCACCGCCCTCTTTACGGAAGTCGTATTTTTTCTTTGTTCCGTTGAACAGTCCGTAGGATACAAAAGCAGTGGCAGGTCTTCCGAATGTTGTTATTTCATTCACAATATGTTCCCTGTCTATTACAGAGGAAAGCGCAACACGTACTTCCTTGGGAAACTTATTACAATTCATAACGTAGGTGTACGTGGACATAGAATCGGTAAGTGTGAGCAGCTTGCTGTCCTTATAATTCTTTCTGGCTTCAAGTGAAAGGTCTCCTACATAGAAGAGCGTGTCGTTTTCAAATTGTTCGAGAGCCTTATCGAGCCAAAGCTTACTGTACTGCATAAAGTATTCTGCAGAAGTGAGGCTCGCACTGCCGAACTGGGACGATGACCAATAAAGCCCCTCGTACTTAGAATCCACCTTGCCGTCGTGCCATGCCGTCTGAACAGCATAAGGACGAACATATTTATCAATGGCCGAGGAGGATTCGGGGTCTCTGTTATAATACTTATTGCGTGTAACGGTGAACGTACCGGTTGCATAGTCGATATATCCGAAGGTAAAGGCTCCGTTGGTTACTACGGTGGCTTTTCTCTTAGACCAGTAATCTTCTCTCTGTGAAACAACGTCTTCGCGAAGAGGTGTAAGAGCTACACTGGTAAGATTGCGGAGGAAACCGTCGTAATCCACGTTTTCGTTTTCAAAGTAAATTTTTATGATTTTGGTACCGTCAAGCTCTACTCCGAGGTCGTCTACAGTGACGGTGTTTCCGTCTTTATCTTCGCCGCGCTTGATATCAAGTGCATTCTTTATCTCGTAGAGCATTGCTGCGGCATTATTCCTGATGTTCGGGTCGAGTATTCTCTTCCATGCGAAAGCAACGTCCTCGTTTGTAAGAGGCTGACCATCGCTCCAAAAAGTATCGGAGAGAGTTATTGTCATTGAATTTTCGTCTTCATCAATCGAATAATCGTCCGCAAGTCCGCCCTTTACCTTTCCGTTATCTTTGAGAATAAAAAGCGGCTCATATACGAGATTGAAAATGTCGAGCGCTTCATCGTCCGTAAAAGCAAGCGAAGGGTCGAAGTCATAAAGACTGCTGACGTAATATGCATTTATCGTCTTTCCTTCTCCGTTCGAGCACGAAGCCAGAATAAAAACAGATGAGAGCAGCATAATAATTGTCATTACGACTGCCAAAACTCTCTTCATATGTAAATCCTCCATGGGTATTTTAATTATTTTATAAATAATTATAGCATTAAATATAAATAATATCAACGGGAAAATATATTTGTTTTCAATCTTTGTGTACTTGCACAAAAACGTTTGCATTAAATTGTGCAAAAACTACAAAGTCAAATATTTGAAATACCAAAGAAAAGAGGAAAAGCAATGTATCCGAGTTTTGTCAGAACAGATCTTGCATGTGAAAGAAGGCGTGCGGACACAAATATCAAAGGGATTGACTACACGGAAAATACGGACGCCGACAACATAACCGAGAGCCGACTTAAAATCTCAACCCAAGAGGGAGCCGAATCTGTCGGAAAACCTATCGGAAACTATATCACAATAGCTTTCCGAAAAGAAATGCTTCTCTCAAAATCAACGTCAGGGAGAATCATGAAAAAATTCGCGGATATACTTTCTTATGTTTTTTCATCGCTGACGGGAGAAAAAAGCATAAAAAACTGCTCTGTTCTTGTAGTCGGGCTGGGCAACAGAAACATAACCTCCGACGCCATAGGGCCCGCCGTTGCCGACCGAGTAAACGCAACTCACCATATCAAAATTCAAAAACCCGAATTATTTGAAAGTATGCAATGCGCCTGTGTCGGAGTATGCACTCCGTCTGTTATGTCGCAAAGCGGATTCGAAAGTTCATCCCTGATATATGCGGCAAAAGAGCTTATATGCCCCGATGCCATTATAGCAATAGATGCGTTGAGCGCACGCTCACAGCAAAGACTGATGACGACAATACAGATATCGGACAGCGGAATATGCCCCGGTTCCGGAGTCGGAAATCATCGTGCGGCGATAGATAAGGAAAGCATGGGAGTGCCGGTAATATCGGTAGGAGTGCCGACGGTGATAAGCTCATCTGCCTTCATATTCGATTTTATAAACGAAATGAACGGCAAAAAGATTCCAAACGAAGTAAAAACCCTGATAGAAAAAAGCGACTCGATGTTTCTCACATCGGACGACTGCGACATACCGATACGTCGAATATCTGAAATAATCGGAGACGGAATTAACAGCCTCACAAACACTCTCGACTTTGACAGTTGACAATGCTTTGGTTTTCATAACATTATACTCAAACGGGAAATTATTATCCGTTTTTCAAAAAATGTCATAATAATTGAACTGTGAAAATATAGTATAGCAAGAAAGTCAGGTGCAGTTTAGGAGGAAAACCAATGACGAATACAAATATTTATCACGACATTGCCAAAAGAACACACGGAGACATTTATATCGGAGTCGTGGGGCCTGTCCGCAGCGGAAAATCAACTTTTATAAAAAGGTTCATGGAAGAAGCGGTTATTCCTAATATAAACGATTTCTACGACAAACAAAGGACCGTAGACGTAATGCCGCAATCCGCGGACGGGCGCGCGGTTATGACGACGGAGCCGAAGTTTATACCGGATGAGGCTGTGAAAGTAAATATCGGCAACAACATGCTGAACGTAAAAATGATAGACTGCGTCGGATATGTTATACCTGAGGCTATTACAAACGCCGATGACGGTACGGCGAGAATGGTTATGACGCCGTGGTCAAAGACACCTATGCCGTTCACTGAAGCGGCGGAAATCGGCACAAAGAAAGTTATACGAGACCACTCTACAATAGCTATGATGATAACTACGGACGGAACGATAGGCGAGTTTCCGCGTAAAAACTACGAGGAAGCGGAAATGGCTGTGGTTTCCGAACTCAAAAAAAGCGGAAAGCCGTATGCAATAATTATCAACTCGTCAAATCCATCTTCCGAGGAAAGTGTAAAACTCGCATACGAGCTTGAAAACAAATACGGTGCGCCTGTTGCTCTTATTAACTGCATGAAGATGGACTCCGAAGACATTGAACATATACTCGCCCTCACACTCGATGAATTTCCCGTGCTTGAAATGAAGTTCACCATACCTGCCTGGGCACGTAACCTGCCCTCAGATCATTGGCTGAAAAAGGATATAATTAACACGGTACGTTCTATAGCCGACGGAGTATCCAGAATGGGTGATATAGCAAGAACCGTGGAAAACCTACCCGAAAATAAGAATATAGAGAGCATAAAGACGGTATCGGTATCAAGCGGAGACGGAGTTGCATCTCTCAACATAAACCTGGACGGCAATCTTTATTACAAGGTACTGAGCGAGCTTACGGGATTCGAAATCAAAGACGATGCCGCACTTATTTCCATAATAGAAGACCTGGCGAAAACAAAACGTGAATACGACAAGGTTGCCGAGGCAATCGCGGAGGTAAATGAAAAGGGATACGGAATAGTCATGCCCGACGTCGACGATCTTCGTTTGCAGGAGCCTCAGATTATCAAAAAGGCAGGCAGTTACGGCGTAAAGCTACGTGCCGCCGCTCAGTCCGTACATATGATAAGAGCCGATATAGAAACTGAGATAAACCCTATAGTGGGGACGGAGGAGCAATCCGAAGAACTTGTAAAATATCTGCTCCGGGAATTTGAGGAAGACCCGAAAAAGATATGGGACTCCAATATATTCGGGAAAAGCCTCTATGAGCTTGTGAACGAAGGTCTGCATGCAAAGCTTGAGCACATGCCCGAGGAATCGAGAGAGAAGCTCTCCGAGACGCTCGAGAGAATAATAAACGAGGGGAGCGGAGGACTCATCTGCATACTTCTCTAATAAAAAGGAAAAAGAATAAAATATCCGGAGGAACTTCTGTCAAAACAGAACCCTCCGGTTTTATTAAATCAATATATTTTCTTCAAGAAATTTTATAAAAATATCTTTCGTCTGTTCTAACGGCTTATCGTTTACGAATACGTAGTCGTAGTCGTATTTTTCAACGTCATCGTCAGACACGTTACCGTATGGACGGGGATGTGTTTTTTCAAACCTATCACCCCCTAAAATCAACAGGGTCTTGGCTCTTTTATCCGTCGCTCTGACAAATTTATCTATTTCCTCTCCCTCACGTATGTGAACGAACATAAGCTCGAAGTTGCCCGAAAGAAACTTATCGTACTCCTTCATCATCTGAGAGGTGGGAAAGTCGTTATATTCGATTGTAAGTCTCTTCAGATCGGACAAAAACTTCCTTGCCTTATCATCCTTCTCTCCGTGCCACCCGCACCTCTTTGCTATCTCCTTTATCGGAGTGATGGAGGAAACGTTGTATACTCTGAATTTCTCTGCCGCCATATCGCACAGAGTATCTTTGCCGACGCCGCCTGCGCCGTTTATTACTATAACGTGTTTATCCATAAAATCACCTTTATCTTATCAACCTCACATACTGAAAAGATTATAACAACTATTATTTATTTTGTCAATATTCGTCGGGCTATTTACTTTTATCTTTACGTATGGTAAAATAGTAACGTCAAATATCTGTTTTCAGAAAAAGGAAGGTTGATATTTAAATGAAAAAAGAATTCTTCGGAAAAACACCCGACGGAAAGGACGTATATGCGTACACCCTCAAAAACGGCGATATGGCGGCAAGAATACTTGACCTCGGAGGTACCGTTGTCAATCTGTATTTCAAGGGTAGGGATATTGTATGCGGATTTGAAAATACCGATAAGATATTCGAGGACAATTCCTATCAAGGTGCACTCATAGGACGAGTAGCAAACAGGATAGGCGATGCACGTTTTACGCTTAACGGCAAAACTTATTACCTATCCAAAAACGACGGGAACAACCACTTGCATGGTGGAAATGTAGGTTTTAACAGACATATATGGACTGTTGAAAAAGCAACCGATACCACACTCTCTCTTTCACTCTTCTCACCTGACGGAGATGAAAACTACCCCGGAAATCTCAAAGTCAAGGTCGAATATACGTTTTATCCCGATGCCATGGCAATTCATTACACGGCAGTATCGGACGCCGACACTCCCGTAAATCTGACAAACCATTCCTACTTTAACATTGACGGATATGACAGTGGCAGCATTCTCAACCATAAGGTCAGAATTAATGCCGATAAAATCACCGAGGTAACTGACAATCTAATACCGACAGGCAAAAGTATAGAAGTTGACGGAACCGTATTTGACCTTCGTGATTTCACAAGAATCGGAGAGTATATAGGCTCGGACTTCGGAGGATACGACAATAACTTCATTCTCAATCTTGATAAGAACCATGAAAGAACTCTATACGGACGCACGCTTTATCTTGCCGCAGAGGTTATCGGAGAAAAGACGGGAACAAAAATGAGCGTATATACAGACAGACCGTGTATGCAGCTATACATAGGTAATGCTCTTACGGGAAAGCCGGATTTCAAGGGGGGGTATAAGAAAGCTCCTCACACAACCTACTGCTTTGAAACACAGTGCGAGCCGGATGCGCCAAATCACGGCACAGGAATATTGAGAGCCGGGGAGACGTTTGATACCGAGACGGTATTTTCCTTTGAATAATATATTTATTAAAAAAAGAGAGACACCCGTCTCTCTTTTAATTTTGCACGTCATAATCGCAATAGAGATTACGACAAAAAACCGTGTTTTGTTAAAAGATTGCTCAGCATTATTATTTTGATTGATTATGCGCGTATATGTCGGAAAACAAAAAATCCGCAGAAAACTGCGGATTAAATGGGGTGAGATGTGGGGTTCGAACCCATGACCTCCAGGGCCACAACCTGGCGCTCTAACCAGCTGAGCTAATCCCACCACGTGGCGTACCTTGGGGGACTCGAACCCTCGACCTACTGCTTAGAAGGCAGTTGCTCTATCCATCTGAGCTAAAGGTACATAACTCTTTTGCAACGCTATGTATTATATCAAATCAGTTCGTGTTTGTCAATACTTTTTACGAAAAATGTAAATTGCAAAAGAGAAAAGTTTACGCATACGAACAGCATATGAATTTTAAACTTTGTTAAATCAGAATAAATGCTTTATAAAAAAAGCGGAAGGACTTTTTAAGGTTCCTTTCCGCTTATCGGGATTAATATATCAATTTTGTTTGTATTACGCCTTAAGCGCTGTGTTCTTGCCGTTATTTCTTTGAAGGTTGCGCACTTTTGGTATCACCCTCAGTTTCGCTTGCAATACCGGTAAGGGCGGAAACGATGCCTGCTATGCCCTGTATTTCCGAGGGGATTATAATCTTCGTTGCTTTACCGTCAGCTGCAGCTATAAATGCTTCAAGACTCTTCAAAGTGAGAACTGCCTTTGTCGGAGACGCTTGATTTATCATTTCGATACCTTTAGCGGTAGCCTGTTGAACGGCGAGAATAGCCTCTGCCTCGCCCTCTGCTTCCTTTACCTTTGTTTCACGCAGTGCCTCTGCTTTAAGAATTGCCGACTGCTTCTCTGCTTCCGCCTCGAGAATCATCGACTGCTTGCGTCCCTCTGCGACGAGTATGGCGCTGTTTCTTTCGCCCTCGGCGCGAAGAATGGATTCTCTGCGTTCACGCTCCGCCTTCATCTGCTTTTCCATTGCATCCTGAATCTCTCTGGGAGGCATGATATTTTTAAGCTCGACACGGTTGACCTTAATACCCCATGGGTCCGTTGCCTCATCAAGTATTGCACGCATGCGCGTATTGATAACGTCGCGTGATGTGAGGGTGGCATCGAGGTCGAGTTCGCCAATTATATTACGAAGTGTCGTAGCCGTAAGGTTTTCAATCGCGAAAAGTGGATTCATAACTCCGTATGCGTAGAGCTTACAGTCCGTTATCTGATAAAACACAACGGTATCAATCTGCATACGTACGTTATCCTTCGTTATAACAGGCTGAGGCGGAAAGTCGGCTACCTGCTCCATCAGAGATATCTTCATATTAACTCTGTCTATGAACGGAAGCTTGAAATGAAGTCCGTTTTTCCACGTCGCCTGATAACTTCCGAGACGCTCAACTATAAAAGCGTGAGCCTGGGGTACAATTTTGATGTTTGCTATAATAAGCACAATGATGATAGCCAGAATCGCAATGACAATCGCCGCAATTCCGATACCTGATATTTCGAGTGCAATCATAAAAGCCTCCTAAAATTATTAATTTTTGAAAATAATTTTAACACGAGTATATATTATTCCTGTTGTCAGCAACTAAAAACTATTTTTTGCATATTAGTTTTACGCCTTCTATCGCCACCACGGTGAGAACGTCGCCGACATCGTAATTTACACCGTCGACTGAGCGCGCTGCCCAGTACAGTCCCTTCACCTTTACCTGACCGAGTCCGACCAGATTATCGATTTTCTCCGTTACTATTCCCTTCTCTCCTATTATAGTGTCAATGTTGGTACGTGTATCCGCTTTTTTCATAAATTTTTTCAACACTGTTTTCTGAAGTGCTATACACGCTATGGAAATTACGAGGAACACCACTATCTGCCACTTAACGTCAACGTCAAGCAAAGCCATTACCGCCGCAATTATTCCGGCAGGAATAAACCACATGGATACCAAAGCCGTAGTCAACGCCTCTATTATGGCGGCAAGAATAGAGACTATTATCCAAAGATAAGGCATAAGTTCAATCATACAATCACCCTTACATCGTTATGAAATTTATTATATCAATGTAATTTTATCACATACTATGGCGTTATGTAAATAAAAATAAACTGAATTTTTGTTTCCAAATTGAAAACTTTATTTACAAAAAAAACCAAAAAACACAAAAAATCATTAAAAAATGTTAATAATATATTTTTCGCTTGACAAAACGCCTCTGATATTATATAATACTTTTTGTCGGTTTGTTGACCGAGGCTAAATTAAGATATAAACAATTCACGTATTAACGTTAATATTGAATTCGGAGGACAGAAATGTTTGAAAAAGTAAAAGAATTACTCAAGGACGAACTTCGCATTGATGAGAAAGAAATAACTCTTGAGGCTGAGCTTCAGAACGACCTCGGCATCAACTCACTTGAGCTTGCAGATCTCATATTCGCTTGCGAGGAAAAATTCAACATAACAATAGACGATGCAGATTACCAGATATTCAAGACCGTCGGAGACATTGTAAATTACCTCAACGATAAAGTAGAGGAATAAGTATACATAAAGGAGCTGTCAGTCATCGGCGGCTTCTTTTTTTGCGAGCTTTATGAAATCTCATTAAATCAGGCCAAAAGAGGGAAAAATTATGAAAAAGTACGACGTTGTAATTATAGGCGGAGGAGCAGGAGGCCTGTTCGCCGCATACGAATTCATATGCCGAAGCACAGATATAAAAGTCTGCTTGCTCGAAAAAGGTTCAACACTGAAAAAGCGTAAATGCCCAATCGACGGAGTTAAAATAAAGAGCTGCATAAACTGCAAGCACTGCTCCATTACCTCGGGAATCGGCGGTGCCGGTGCATTCTCCGACGGAAAATACAACATAACCAACAATTTCGGCGGCGATTTCTATCAGTATATCGGCGACGCTCCTGCAATAGAGCTTATGAAGTACGTCGACACGGTTAACCTTAAGTTCGGCGGTGAAGGTACTAAAATGTACTCGACGGTAGGTTCGGATCTGAAAAGACGCGCGCTTCAGTGCGACCTTCATATGCTCGATGCACAGGTACGGCATCTCGGAACGGAGAGAAACTATTACATTCTCGAAAACATTATTAACTTCGTTTCCGAACATGTAGATATACACTACTACACGGACGTTGAGGACATAGAGAAATGCGAAGAAGGCTGGCACCTTACGTGCTCAGACGGCGAGGAATACGAGAGCAAATACGCAATCGTAGCAACGGGAAGAAGCGGTTCAAAGTGGACGTCCGAAATCTGCAAGAAATTCGACATTCCCAACGAAAATAACCGAGTCGATATCGGTGTACGCTTCGAATGTCCGGCAGAAATATGGGAGCCTATTACAAATCAGGTATACGAAAGCAAAATAATGTATCGCTCTCCCAAAACCAGGAGCGTGTGCCGTACGTTCTGCATGAATCCTCACGGAGAGGTCGTTACGGAAAACACAAACGGTATAGTAACGGTAAACGGACACAGCTACGATGACCCGGCGCTTTATACGGACAACACTAATTTTGCTCTTCTCGTTACGCATAAATTTACCGAACCGTTCAAAGATTCAAACGCATACGGCGAACACATTGCAGCACTCACCAATATGCTCTCCGGAGGCGTTATGGTTCAAAGGTTCGGCGATTTGCTTGAAGAGCGCAGAACGAATGAAAAGAGGCTGCGCGAATCCTTCACACGGCCTACCCTTGACGCGAGCCCCGGAAACCTGGCGCTCTGTATGCCGAAGGCCACACTCGATACTATAATAGAAATGATATTCGCTCTTGACAAGCTCGTTCCGGGAACGGCCAACTACGGCAACCTGCTCTACGGCACGGAGGTTAAATTCTATAACTCAAAGGTTGAAATCGATTCTCACCTCGAGAGCCGGGAAAAGGGTCTCTTCTTCATCGGAGACTGCTCCGGAACAACCCACTCTCTCTCACAGGCATCCGCCGAAGGAGTATATGTCAGCAGATATATCTCAAATCTTATTCTCGGAGAAGAAAAACCTCTTTATTGAGAATTTCAAATTATTCACCCGACCGCACAAAAATAGGTGCGATCGGGTGTTTTCTTTATAAAAAAATTTCAACTGTATAAAAAAGCCCCTTTGGTTTTATATTTATCTGCAACGGCATATATTGAATACAGAAACAAAAGAAAAAGAGGTTTATTATGCAGAATCAGTATATGCCGGAAGGCACTCTCATCAACACTGCGGAAAACCGCGAATATCTGTCCGGTATCGCAGGTCTTGAACGCGCCCACGAAAAGCAAAAAATACTTGAAGGAAAGGTACTTCTCTGCGATAACGATTTTTCACTTCACATAGACCTCGGCAAAATACGCGGAATAATGCCGAAAAGCGAAGTTGAATGGAAAAGTGACGGCGAATGTATAAAGGACATAGCCGTACTCACACGCGTCGGAAAAGCAATCTGCTTCAAGATAATCGGGTTTCGTAAGAATGAAAACGGAGAAACTTATGCTATTCTCTCACGTCGCTTAGCTCAGGCTGAATGTATGCAGAATTACATATCCGCACTCTCATGCGGTGATATCCTACCGGCAAAAGTGACGCATCTGGAGAATTTCGGCGCATTCGTTGACATAGGATGCGGTATAATTTCCCTTCTCCCGATCGATTCTATCTCCGTATCCAGAATCTCACATCCAAGAGACCGTTTTTCTGTAGACGAGCGAATATACGTTGTTATAAAAAGCATCGACCGAAACAAGCGGATATACGTATCTCACAGAGAGCTCCTGGGGACGTGGGAGGAAAATGCGGCTCTTTTCTCCATTGGTCAGACGGTCTCGGGAATTGTCAGAAGTGTTGAAAACTACGGAATATTCATTGAGCTCACCCCTAACCTTGCGGGACTTGCGGAATTAAAGGACAATATAAGTGTAAATCAATGCGCGGCGGTCTATATAAAAAATATTATACCTGAAAAGATGAAAATAAAGCTCGTTATTATTGATTCCCAAAATTCCGTCATAGCAGAACCGAAGCCCGTTATTTATTTTACCGATATGAAAAAAACATCTCACATAGACAGCTGGATATATTCACCCGAATCATCGCAAAAGGTTATTGAAAGCACCTTCGATATCGGAACCCATAATGCAACGTTTACGAAACAATATTGATTTTCTCATACTTATATGATAAAATTAAAACAAATACACCGCACGGTATCGTAAGAGGAAGTAAAATGGTTATATGCAAAAACGGCTGGGACAGAATACTCAACGAAGAGAACGAAAAGCCGTATTTTCGGGAATTGTGTCGTAATCTACATAGAGAATACGAGGAGCACACAGTATTCCCACCGAAACGAGAGGTTTTCAATTCCCTGATTTTAACGCCTCCGGAAAACGTAAAGGTCGTCATACTCGGACAGGACCCGTACCACGAAAGAGGACAGGGACACGGGCTTTGCTTCTCTGTTCGAAACGGAGTGAAGTTCCCGCCGTCACTTGTAAATATATTTACCGAAATGAAAAACGATATAGGAGTTGAGATGCCGAAAAGCGGAGACCTATCCTCATGGGCAAGACAGGGCGTTCTTCTGTTGAACACTACTCTCACCGTGCGCGAAGGTATGGCAAACAGTCATTCAAGACTCGGCTGGAATATATTTACCGACAGGATTATATATGAGGTGAATAAAATTAACCGACCGATAGTATTTATCCTATGGGGCTCCAATGCGAGAAGCAAAAAAAGCATCATCACAAATCCAATACATAAAATAATCGAGAGCGTACATCCGAGTCCGCTATCCGCGTATAACGGATTTTTCGGTTCCAAGCCATTCTCCCGTGCAAATGAATTTCTTATAAACACATCACAGACTCCAATTAACTGGAACAGCGTAAACGAATCCGTCTGAATAAAAAAGAAAGCCTGCGTTTTCAAAAAGCAAAACACAGGCTTTAATTATTTTTATGGTACAACAGGGAAAAAGCGCAACAAACAAAAGCTTTATGCGCCCACGGTATCGCCTTAAAGCGAAATTTTGTTAAGTAAATCGCGAAGGCTGACAAGTTCATCCTTAGAAAGAGTTATGCCTTTTCCCATCTTCGTATGGTCGTCATTCCATACACGAAGATCATACTTCGGCTCATACTCGTTCCAACTGATGAGATTGAGTTCCTTCTTCCATGCGCTGTCATCGCTTGAAATAGTTCCGAAGTTCTCTACTATCTCATACTTGAGTTCTGCTGCCATAATACCGTCCTCCATAATATCATTCTTTGGTTTACAGGCACAAATAAGACTGTCAACAATAATAATATAAATATAGATATAAATATAACTAATATGAGTATAACATATAAAATTATTATTGTAAATTGTTTTGACAGAAAACAACAAAATTTTACAATTTGTTCACAAAGCCGTTGACTTAAACCTATGAAAACGTATTGCCTGATATAGAGATACCGCTATGACGTCCTTTGCTCCCATATCTTTCAGCAAATTTTTGCACGTTCTCATTGTAGATGCGGTGGTAACAACGTCGTCTAAAAGAAAATACGTTTTGCCGGAAAAATCCGCATCGTCATAGACATAATAGGAGTTTTTTGCATTTTTCACTCTTTCGCTGTGCGATGCTTCCTTTTGCAATTTCTTTCCGTCATTGTACACCGTAACCTCAAACGGAACAGAAAGAATTCTCGCACATTCACGTGCCACGGACTTTGACTGATCGAATCCGTATTTTAACTTTTCTTTTGGCGTTCTCGGACAATACGTTATAACGTAATTTGCGGGTTTGCTTTTCATATATTTACTTATCGGCAGGGCAATTTCGGTTGCAAAAAAATCTATCAGCTTTTTGTTTCTGTGCCGTTTCAGTTCATATAACATTCTCTCTGTCGTTTCATGCTCGCCATGCTTATATGGCAGAAGCTTTATATAACGGGAAAGTCCCATATCCCGCATCACCTCAGGTGCACACGTGCAATCGGACATTTTGCCATTGCAGGATGGACATTTGGTATTCTTGTCAAACATATACTCCCCAAAGCATTTCGGGCATAAAATATCGTCATGAGACAGTCTCGCTCCGCATCCGACACATTTCGGTACAAAAACCAACGACATTATTTTATCAAAAAGTTTTTTTACGGCTCTCATCAAATCCCTCGTATGACACGTATAAAATAAAAGGCGCACGCACATAAAATGTTCGGTGCGCCAAAGCATTATTCAAGTATAATGCTTATATAGAGTTTCTCGTGTTTTCAATAAAACGTTGCTACTTCCTGTTCCGGTTTTTCGGCGCGCTCTATGCTTTCCGCATAAATTACAGGCCCGTCACCGTTATAGAGCGGATGCTTTTCCGACTTGATTTTACCTACTATAATGGCCCAGTCACGTGTCTTGAACTTGCCCTCGTCGGGACTTTTGAATACAAAGCCTTGATATGCAATATCGTTTGCACAACATGTCATTATATGGCGACCGATTACGCTGGTTTTGTTTTTCGGGTTGGGGTCCTTTGCTATTATCCCTTTGAACTTTACGACCTTACCCTCGTATCTGTCTCTGTTTTCAACGACATCACGGTACCATATGGCATAGTCCTTATCGGCAATCTCAACGATATCGGCAGTATAATCAAAAGGAAGCGGGTCCTCTATATCGTCATTCTCTATTGAACCGTCCGTATGTTCATATACGATATCGGTCTGAGTTGAAATTGCCCTTACCGCACGGTGGAGCTTCTCCTTATCGGTATTCTCGTTAACCCTGTTGAAAATAACCATCTCGCAGCTGCGCAGCTTATCTGTAACGAGCTGACGCATGTTTGCATTATAGTTTTCGAAGGTTGTAGAATCCGCAATAAATACTTCCTGATAAACGAGATAATCCTGCGGAAGTATTTTATAGAACGAGTCAAGCATCCACATGCCGTTATACTCAACCACAACACGGTCAAAGCTATACTTTTTCATTATATTCGAGAACAAATCAGGCGTAAGATCACTCTCGTTTTCAAGTGCATAGACAAAAATGTTTTTTGACGGATACGTATCCGTTTCGTATTCCTCAACGCCCTCTTCGCACTGAAGTATAAGGGTGTTTTCGCCCGCATTGAACTTCGGATCCTGCATTGATTCTCTTATAAGTTTTGTTTTTCCTGCTTCCAGAAAACCGTCAAAAAGATATACCGGTATCTCCATTATCTTCCTCGATTCATTTTATGCAAAGCATTTTATTTAAGCGCGAAAAGCGAAAGGACTTCGCTCTCGTTTATTTTTGAGCCTATGATACATATCTTTCCTATAACGTCCGCACTTCCGTCACGCACGTCAGGCTCCCCGGGTACGTAATCGAAATGTATCCATTCATCGGAATCCAACGAAGCAACAACCCCCTTGGCACGAAGTATCACTCCGTATTTTTCCGAATCGATTAGCTGTTCGAGTGCAAACCTTATCTCATCCTTCGTGTATTTGCGCATGGTTTCTCTGCCGACGCTGACAAACACCTCGTCTGCGTGATGATGGTGATGATGCCCATGGCAACACTCGTCCTCATCATCATGATGGTGCTCATGGCAACACTCGTCCTCATCATCGTGATGATCCCCATGGCAACACTCGTCCTCATCATCGTGATGATGCCCATGGCAACACTCGTCCTCATCATCATGATGGTGTTCATGGCAACACTCGTCCTCATCATCGTGATGGTGACCGTGACAACATTCATCGTCGTCATCGTGATGGTGACCGTGACAACATTCATCATCGTCATCGTCCTCGTGATGGTGTTCATGGTGATGCCCACATATAGGGCACACCTCTTCATTTTTGAGTCTCTCCAGCTCATCGCCCAGAGTTGATTTTTCTTCCATAGCGGCAAGTATCTGCTTACCGGTAAGCTGTACAAGGGGCGTCGCTATTATAACAGCTGTCGGATTATGCTCACGAAGAAGCTCGATGCACTCGCGGACCTTTTCATCGCTCGCTTTGTCGACATGGCTTACTATGATTGCCGAGGCGTTTTCTATCTGATTGTTGAAGAATTCGCCGAAATTCTTCATATACATTTTGCACTTGTTTGCGTCGACGACGGTTGTAAAAGAATTAAGCTCTGCATTTGCATTGTTTGCATTTTGAACGGCATGAATAACGTCGCTCAGTTTACCGACGCCTGATGGCTCAATTATAACTCTGTCGGGTGAGAACTTCTCTATTACGTCACAAAGAGCACGGCTGAAATCGCCGACAAGACTGCAACAGATACAACCGGAATTCATCTCTGTTATCTGTATTCCGCTGTCCTTCAGAAAACCGCCGTCAATTCCTATCTCCCCGAACTCGTTTTCTATGAGAACAACTTTTTCGGAGGAATACGCCTCTTTCAGCATTTTCTTTATAACGGTGGTCTTGCCCGCTCCGAGAAATCCGGAAAAAATATCGATTTTTGCCATTATATAAGCACTTCCTCAATTATTATATTTTATTATATATAAGTATAGCATAAGTGAGAGAAAAGTCAAGACATTGAGTTTAATTTACGCTAACTTAAAACCGCTCGGTTTTATGATATTGTGAAATCTGTAGAATATCAGTCGGTTTTTCTCAACATATCCGAGAGATTTGTGTATCGAACGTTTACGGAATTATTATCAACCATTTTTTTGAGCACTTCATATCGCCCTACGAGAATAACCATTTTCTTTGCGCGTGTAATACCCGTATAAAGCATATTGCGGGTAAGAAGCAAGGAAGGAGCATCGCCCAAAGGAATAATTATAACGGGATATTCGCTTCCCTGGCTCTTATGAATCGTTATGGCATATGCCAGCTCAATTTCCTCAAGCATTGCCACATCATATTCGGCAACTCTGCCGTCGAAAGAAACGGTTGTTTTCTGTGTTTTCCCGTCTATTGCAGTGATGATGCCTATATCGCCGTTGAAAACACCCGAGCCTGATATACCTCCCTTGTTCCATTCAATATCATAATTGTTTTTAATCTGCATAACTCTATCCCCTTCTCGGAAGAGCTTGGAGCCGAAGCGGATTTCGTTTTTTTCTGTTGCGGGAGGGTTGACTTTGTTCTGAAGTGTAGGATTCAAAGCATCCGTACCGGCCACACCTTTTTTTGAAGGCGTTATAATCTGGATATTCTCCCTGATTTGTTCGCCGTAAGTCCTCGGCAGGCGTGAGGTTACGAGGGATACTACGGTTGTTACTATATCCTTGCCACTCTCACGGGGAAGATAAAAAAAGTCAGACGATTTATTGTTAAGTATCGGAATTTCACCTCTGTTTATGAGGTGAGCGTTATGAGTAATAAGGCTCTTATCGGACTGTCGCCAAATATGATTCAGTTTAATGGTATTAAATCTGTCTGATAAAATCAGGTCGGACAGAACGTTGCCTGCTCCGACCGAGGGCAGCTGATCGGAATCCCCGATAAATATAAGCCTGGTCCCCCTGCGTGTAGCGCGCAGTAAAGCTGAGCATAGAAAGACGTCTATCATCGACGCCTCGTCTATTATTATAACGTTCTCGTCTATCGGATTGAACTCGTTTCTGTTGAAGCGCGGATATGTGTTCTCCGTTTTTTCCATCTCAAGCATGCGGTGTATTGTTTTGGCTTCTTCAGCGGTTGCCTCAGACATTCTCATAGCTGCACGTCCTGTCGGCGCACACAATACGGTTTTCAGACCTACGGACTGACATATACGCATAATAGCGCGCACAACGGTTGTTTTACCTGTTCCCGGGCCGCCCGTGATGATAAGGACACCACCGCCGAGTGCCTCAAAAATCGCACGTCTCTGAGTATTGTCATACTCAATATCAAACTCAGCTTCAATTTGTGACGTGAGCGCCTCAATATCCTCTTTTTTCAATCTGTCAACAGACTTATCAAGCAAAATAAGCTTTTTGGCAATTACGGTTTCAGCCTCATATGTGGAAGCGGAATAAACATACTCAGTTTTTTCGTCAGAGTAGGAGAAAAGGGCGCCCGACGAAATTTTGTCGGATATGGTTTTATCTATAAGCTCGGGGGACGTGTTTATTGATTTTGCAACGGCTTCGCACAAAATATCTCTCGGAATACACGTATGCCCGGAAACGTTCTGCTCACGCAGAAGAATACTCTTAACTGCTGAAAAAAACCGTGTATCAGAGGACTCGTTAAAGCCCATTGACAGTGCTATCTCATCCGCTCTCTCAAAGGAGATTCCCTCAACCTCATCGCAAAGAACGTATGGATTTTCTTTTATGATACCGACAGCCCCCGGACCGAGTCTTTTATATATTTTGTTTACAGTTACGGTACCGAACCAATCGCCGCAAAACATCATAACGTCGCGCATAGCGCTGATTTGCTCAAAGGATTTTGATATTGAGGCCGCTTTCTTCATCGTTATACCCGGGATTTCAGCGAGCCATTGCGGATGGTTTTCTATAACGTCAAAGGTGTCCTTGCCGTACTTGGCGATAATTTTTGCGGCTGTAGAGGGTCCGAGGCCCTTTATTGCATGAGATGACAGAAATTTCAGCATGGCAGAGAGCGTTTTCGGCATACTTTTTTCAATACGGTTGACGCTAAACTGCTTTCCAAAATCCTTGTGGCTGGTATATTCCCCGTAGAGTGTTACCCCCTCACCCTCGCAAATATAAGGCATTATACCTACAGCAGTAATGAATTTTCCGTCGTCAGTCTCAACGTCAATGACGGCATAGTCGGTCACGTCGTTGTAATACACTACCTCCTCCACGCTTCCGCAGAGTTTGATTTCATCTGCCATAGGCACACCTCCTTTTTGGTATCATTTAAGTAACGGTTGTAATGCCTACAACCGTTTGTTTTGCATCACAACCGTTTATTTATTCAATAGTTTTTCGAGGATAGGTACTAAATCGCATTTTTCCCACGGAGCATTCAAATCTTCTCTGCCCATATGTCCGTATGCGGCAAAATCCTTGTATATAGGACGACGCAGATCAAAACGTTTTATAATAGCCGCAGGGCGCAAATCAACGAGCGAGAGTACACACTCGGAAATCTTTTCTTCCGCAACTTTTGCCGTGTCAAAAGTATCAATCATAACCGATACGGGCCTTGCAACTCCAATCGCGTAGGCTATCTGAACCTCGCACTTATCGGCAAGTCCTGCCTTGACTATATTCTTCGCTACGTAGCGCGCCGCATATGAAGCTGAACGGTCAACCTTCGTCGGGTCCTTGCCGGAAAATGCTCCGCCGCCGTGTCTGGAATATCCGCCGTAGGTATCAACTATAATCTTTCTGCCTGTAAGCCCCGTGTCTCCCTGCGGTCCTCCTACAACGAAACGTCCCGTCGGATTGACGTAAATCTTTGTTTTATCATCCAAGAGTTCCTCGGGGATAATCGGCTCTATAACTTCTTTGATTATATCCTTTCTTATGGTATCAAGAGATACGTCGGCGCTGTGCTGAGACGATATAACGACGGCCTCTATTCTCTTCGGCTTATCGTTTTCGTATTCGACGGTAACCTGGCTTTTTCCGTCGGGTCTGAGGTAGGGAAGCAGTCCGCTCTTGCGGACCTCGGTCAGGCGCTTTGCAAGCTTATGTGCAAGAGAAATGGGAAGAGGCATAAGCTCGGTGGTTTCATTGCAGGCATATCCGAACATAAGTCCCTGGTCTCCTGCTCCCGTATCAAGCTCGTCCTTCATTTCTCCGTCCTTCGCTTCAAGGCATTTGTCAACACCCAGAGCAATATCGGGAGACTGCTCATGGATTGACGTAAGAACGGCACACGTATGGCAGTCGAAACCGTACTTTGCACGGTCGTACCCTATCTCTTCAACCGTCTTTCTGACGATGCTCGGAATATCGACGTAGCTTTCCGTCGTTATCTCTCCCATAACCGTAATAACGCCCGTGGTTGCGAAGGTCTCACAGGCAACGCGTGAATTCGGATCACGGCGAAGCATCTCGTCGAGTATTGCGTCAGATATTTTGTCACACATTTTGTCGGGATGTCCCTCGGTTACGGACTCCGACGTAAAAAGATAATTTTTGCTCATTTTATTTGCTCCTTTTTGCCTTTTCAAAACTGCAGATTGCCAAGCAATTTAACGTAAAAGATATACGCACGGACGATTCTCCACGATAAATTCAAAACCCGGGCTAAGCGCCCGGGTCCTCAGATATGAATCTCATCTCTTAGGAATTAGCACCTTGTATCGTAAAGATACAGGTTGCCGGGTTTCATAGGGCCAGTCCCTCCGCCGCTCTTGATAAGGTTATTTAATTTACTATGAAAGTATAACATATACTTTTCGGTTTTGCAATACCTTTGTCGAAATTTTTCTTATATTGTAAATTTACTTTTGGGTTTGCTCAAAAATTCCTGATAGATCAGCCTCTCAAAGCCTTTATTGTTGCGGCAATGTCCGAGGAACGGAAAACAGCCGAACCCGCGACGAGAACGTCGGCACCTGCATCTCTGGCGAGAGAAGCGTTATTCTCGTTTATTCCGCCGTCTACTTCAAGGTAAGCATCAATTCCCCGACGGCTCATCTCTTCCCTTATTGTTTTTACCTTATCCAGAGTCTCGGGTATGAGCGACTGTCCGCCAAAGCCCGGTTCTACGGTCATTACAAGAATGAGATCACACATATCCAGATATGGAAAGACTGCGCTTGCGGGTGTTTTCGGCTTTATCGAAAGCCCGACCTTTTTGCCCGTGCTTTTAATTGCCGCGATGGTTGCGGCAACGTCATTTGCAGCTTCCAGGTGGAAGGTTATAAGGTCGGCTCCTGCTTGAGCAAACCTCGATACATAGTGTATGGGCTCTTCTATCATAAGATGAACGTCAAAGAAAATATCGCTCTCTTTTCTGATGCCGGCAATGACGGGTATACCAAAACTGATATTATTAACAAATTTACCGTCCATAACGTCAAGATGTGCGAAGTCTGCACCTGCATTCTTTATTCGTCGAAGCTCCTCTCCCATTTTACCGAAATCGCATGAAAGAAGCGACGGAGAAATTTTTATCATTTTTCTACCTCCAAAACAAGTTGCTTTTATATAATTCGTCTTCTTTATAAAAAATAAGCCGATATTTTGCATTTGAGTGTAACACATCGAATGTAGCAGGGCAAAAAAGGTTCCATATTATGATAATAGGCACGAAAAATCCGTATCCTCAGCCGTCATAAGATAAGTAAAAAACAGGAAGTTGTCATTGTGCCGGGACGGCAAAAGATACTGTAAGGGGCAATCGATGATAAGGGGCGCATCCGAAAACTCGGATTGACAACAGCCATTTCACGATTGTCCTGTGATTTTATGTCGGATATATTGTTGCAAAAACGCGTTGCCGTTTCCCTTCAATGAATCGAGATTATCAGCATGACTCAATCAAGGCGACTGCGTGGGCTGATATTCCCTCTTCTCTTCCTGAAAATCCGAGATGCTCCTCTGTGGTTGCTTTTACGTTAACTCTGTCCTCGGTTATCCCGAGAGTGTCGGCAATATTTTTTCTCATCTGAAAAATATACTCCGAGAGCTTCGGCTTCTGCGCTATTATCGTTGAGTCCAGGTTTACTATATCATAACCCTTTGATTTAAGTATATCTCGAACGCTCGCCAGAAGTGTCAGACTTGATATACCCTTGAATTTTTCGTCGGTGTCGGGAAAATGCCCTCCTATGTCGCCCTCTGCTGCCGCCCCGAGAAGTGCGTCCATAATTGCGTGTACCAGAACATCGGCGTCGGAATGACCGAGAAGCCCGAGACGGTGAGGAATTTTGACTCCGCCCAGTATCAGTTCTCTCCCCTCAACCAATCGGTGAACATCATATCCGTGTCCTACTCTAATCATTGTCCGTAACCTCTCGTTTACTCTTCGGTTTTTGTTCCGATGCTTTTTCAGATTTTTTCTCGCTTCTTCTCTTCAATATCGCTTCGGCGCGGGCTATATCGTCGGGGTTTGTTATTTTGAAATTTTCGCTGCCGCAGTTAACGGCACGTATCTTCTGTCCTATCCGTTCTGCCAACATATTATCATCGGTAACGGAAATGCCTTTTTTCAGAGCTGTATAGGCGCATGCGCGGTAGAGATCGCATCCGAAGACCTGCGGTGTCTCTGCGAGTACAAGCTCCTCTCTGTCAACGGTTGATGATATATATCCGTTCTTATCGATTTTCTTTACGGTATCTACGACACTGCCGACCGCGCTTGCCGCACCGCAAGCATATGCCGCAGCCACGACGTCGGATATCATACTTTCCGTTACGCATGCCCGCGCGGCATCATGAATAGCGACGAATTTACAGTCGGGCGATATCGCTTCGAAGCCTGCCAGAGCCGATAGCTGTCTTGTGCTTCCTCCGGATACTATCCCTTTGATTTTTTCAATATTGTAAAAATCGGTTATGTGCTTTATCTCGGGAATTTCCTCACGTCTGCAAACAATGATTATCTCGTCGATATACGGAGAGAGGGCGAACTCCTTCACCGATTTCATAAACAAGGGTTCTCCGAGAAGTCTGATGAGTTGCTTTGTTTTATCGGAATTCATCCTCGTGCCTAAACCTGCGGCAAGAATGAGAGCCGCGGTTTTCGGCTTCTTTTTTCCCGTAAGTGCACGTATGACTTTACATATTTTATTGGTAACGCTCATATCACCCTTCATCCTTTAATCTCCGGTTATTTTCGAACGCATTGCAAAGCTGCAAAAACATATGATTCTATTTTCTGTAGTATACAAAATAAGCGGTAATCGTGGTTACTTCTCCACCTCGTTCGAGATTAGGCGCTTTTAAGATAACGCCGTCGCCCGAAAGAAGATAGCTCGCGTCGAGTTTATCCACTTTTGCACGAAAAATTACTTTGTCCGACGTGAAAACGATAAAGTCTTTTTTATCGAGAATAAGCGAGCCTCCTCTGCCGACAACGTTATCGTTATCGTCTATACGCTCTGTCACGTATCTGATTGCAAGACCGTTAAGCTCCTTGGCACGCTCACGTCTGAAAGCAACCGTGCCGAATTTATTTTTTCCGATTCCGAGAAAGTGAAACATTTTCCGACTCCGTCTGTATTATCGCCCGTTTTCTTTTCAATTCAGGCTATAAATGTATTTTATCATATTTTATACGTAAATGGAAGTAGAAAAGCAAATTTTATTCAAGCAGCATTCGAACCATGTGTTAACAAAAAGTTTACAATTTCGTTTTTTCTCTTATGTAATGCCTGAAAAAAGCGAAAAATGTCGAAATTTTCAAAAGAAATATTAAAAAAAGTCTTGATTATTTCCAAACGGCGTATTATAATTTATTTACTCGGTGGTGGATTGTGTCCCGAAATGTTCTAAAGTGGTGCAAAAGTGATTGAAAACACCTCAAAATACAAGAAACCAATTGAATTCATCCTTTGATGCAAAAACATAACTCCGAGGAAAGACGAAGAAAGGAGAGATACGCATGGCATTCTACGGCAAATATTCGCACGGTTTAGATGCAAAAAACCGACTTTTCATACCTGCGAAATATCGTCCCGAGCTTGGCGACGTATTCTATATTGTACCGTCATGTGTAGACTCTCATCTTATGATTTATACCCAGAGCAGATGGGACAGGCTGATAGCCGACCTCAACGCTCACCCGGACGCAAAGGTTGAAAAGCTTCGCCGTTTCTTCTTCTCAAAAAGTATTGACGTAAGCTGTGATACTCACGGAAGAATAATTCTTTCACCCGAGCTTATAGAATACGCAAAAATCAAAAAAGGCACGATAATATCAGGCATGGGCGATTACGCCGAGATATGGTCAGAGGAGCTTTGGAAAGAAAAAGTCGAGACTGTGGATCTTGACGAGCTTCGCGATATCTATGCGGAGCTGTAAAAGCTATGAGTGAGATAAGCTTTTCCCATAAATCTGTTCTTCTTGACGAATGTATAGAAGCACTGAATATATCTCCCGGGCTCTCATACGTTGACTGCACTACCGGAGGTGGAGGTCATTCCCTCGAAATAGCAAAAAGATTATCCGCAGGCGGCAGGCTTATATGCTTCGACCGGGATAACGACGCACTTACAGCAGCAAAAGAGAGACTCTCGGAATATTCAGATAAAATAATTTTCGTACACGATAACTATTCACGCATAGACGATGTTCTTTGCGACATAGGCGATAAGAATATCGGCGGAATACTCGCCGACCTCGGGTGCTCGTCCTATCAGTTCGATACTCCAGAACGAGGATTCTCCTATATGCACGATGCTCCTCTCGATATGAGGATGGATAAAGATTCTCCACTCTCCGCATACGACGTTGTAAACACATACGGGGAAGATGAGCTGAAAAGAATAATATTTGAGTTCGGTGAAGAAAGATTTGCCACGAAAATAGCAAGAAACATCGTAAACGAGCGTAGCATATCCCCTATAAAAACGACTCGTGAATTATCGGATATAATTAAAGCATCAATACCTCAGAAAAGCCGTGAGAGCGGACCGCACCCCGCAAAAAGAACGTTCCAGGCAATAAGGATAGAGGTAAACTCCGAGTTGTCTGCAATAAAACCTCTCATTGACGGAGGCATAAAGCATCTTGTGAGTGGTGGCCGTATGGCTATAATATCCTTCCATTCCCTTGAGGACCGTATAGTTAAAAACGCTTTCAGGGATAAAGAAATCGGTTGCACGTGTCCCCCCTCATTTCCCGTATGCGTTTGCGGAAAAAAACCGCAAATCAAGGTGTTATCAAAAAAACCCGTCTTACCGAGTGAAAATGAGCTGAACAATAACCCGCGTTCAAGAAGCGCAAAATTAAGAGTCGCGGAAAAACTCTGACGGTCCAATACCGAATTATCGAAAATAGGTTAATAATATTAAAGAAACAAACATTCGCAATATCGAAATAAATGCGAAAATTCAAATAATAAGGAGACAAAAAAATGACAGGTGTATATGAATACGTTAATCAGGATTTATCTGCGAATCCTCTCTTTGCAAAACTGCGCAACCGTTTTATGTGCCAGAACAACTGCACTATCGGCGAAGTAATGCTTAAAAGAGCAGAAAATGACGGATATAAATGTTCGCCTGTCGTATCGTCAAGCGTACGTGCAAAGTCAAACTTCCGTATGACCAGCGAGTATTACATAACACGCGGCAGTTCTCTGCCCAATGATGCAACGCTCAAATCTTCCGAGAAGAAAACAAAGGGCCCCGGGATTTTTGCTATTGCAGCGCTGCTTCTGATATGTGCCGCTATGTTGGCTTATCTGGTACTTAACCGTATAAACTACGTAAAAGCAGCCATAATCAGTGAAGAGCGTGAAAACACAGCTGCAGTTGACGTTTCGGATAAATATAACGGCGAATATACCGACGTTATCACGGAAGAAAACCAATAAGACAAATACAAAAGAATTATGCGATAATAAACTTACCGTACAATCGGAATAATAACATGAATACTTAAATAAAATATAGCGATGATAAAGCGCTATATTTTTTTATTTTATACCTTTATTTTGAAAAAATTTATTCCGAAATGGTGAAAACGTGGATAATTACGTTAATAATTTCAAGAAACGCCGAAAGGACGAATACAAAAAAGATGAATTGAATCGTTCCGGGAGAACGGAATACAAATGCACGCGTGAAACATCCAAAAGATGCTTTGCCGTATTGTCCCTCTTTCTGTGTGCGGCGGTAGTTCTCTCCCTCGTTCTCTTCAAAATGGAGTTCATTGACTATGATGCGTATCAAAAAAAAGTAATCGACCAGATAACGGTCGGAAGTTCACTTAACGCAAACAGAGGAATAATATACGACAGCCAAGGTAACGTACTTGCAACAAACAAGACGACGTGGCGCGTTTTCATATCTCCCGTTGACATAAAAACCGACAAAAAAAACACAAAAAACGACAAAAGCGAGCTGATAGCACGGGGACTTTCGTATATACTTAACCTGAGCTATGACTCCGTATTTGCAAAAACACAGAAAACGTCGACGCTCGACCAAACAATCAAAAAAGGTATTGACGAAGAGACCAAAAACAGGGTGTTGACTTTTATAAGCGAAAATTCTCTTGACTCAATGGTACATATTGAAGCATCAAGCGCCAGATATTACCCGTACGGTAGCTTTGCATCTCACGTAATAGGCTTTACAGGGTCGGATAACCAGGGACTTTTCGGTCTGGAAGCTTCTTACGATAAGTATCTGACAGGGACCGGCGGAAGATACATATATACTAAGGACGCAAAGGGAAATCAGCTTCCGTTGGAATATATAAGCTATGAAGCTGCGAAAAACGGCGCAGATATCCATACAACGATTGATATGTATATTCAACGCATTCTGGAGGAGCATATTGAAAAGGCTCTCGCCGAAACGGGAGCACAAAACCGCATAACAGGTATAGTGATGAACGTAAACGACGGCTCAATACTGGGAATGGCGACAGGTCCGTCGTACGACCTCAACTCTCCTTATGCACTCGATGACATATCATTGAAAAAGCTCGAAAACTCAGGCTTTGACCAAGGCAGCGAAGAATACAACACGCTCAAAGCTTCTCTTCTCTATACAATGTGGAATAACAAAGCAATAAGCGAAATATACGAGCCGGGCTCAACCTTCAAGGTAATAACGGCCTCCATTGCTATCGACAGCGGAGCCGTGAAGGAAAGCGATCGTTTCGACTGTATCGGCTACTATAAAATAGGCGGTTATCGAATATCCTGTCACAAGAAAACGGGGCACGGACACGGCATAACCTTCGGATACGGCCTTCAGCAATCATGCAACCCTACTATGATGCAAGCAACGGCACGTGTAGGCGCAGAAAAATTCTATGACTACTATACAAAATTCGGTTATCTTGAAAAAACAGGAATAGACCTTCCTTCCGAGGCGAAAGGTATTTTCCATACGTACGAGGGGCTAGGCACAACCGAGCTTGCAACAGCCTCTTTCGGTCAAAGATTTAAGGTATCTCCGATAACTCATCTGCGTGCTATTGCCGCTGCCGCAAACGGAGGATATCTCGTATTACCTCACCTTGTAGACAGTATAACGGACTGCGACGGAAATGTGATATACCGTTTTGACAACTCGAACGGAAAACAGATTATTTCAACTGAGACCAGCGCAACCGTATCACGAATACTCGAGGAAGGAGTATCCGGGGACGGAGGCGCACGCAATGCAGGGGTTAAAGGGTATAAAATTGCGGCAAAGACGGGAACAAGTCAGAAGTTTGACGATTCCACGGGAAAGGATACGGGCAACCGAATAGGCTCATGCATTGCATTTGCACCTTCGGACAATACGGAAATTGCAATGATATTCATAGTCGATGAGCCCACCTGTTTCAGCAAATACGGAAGTATGGTCGCCGCACCGTACATAAGCTCTATGATGTCGAAAATACTGCCTTATCTCGGATACGAAAAGGACTACTCGCTCATATCAGACGACTGCCGCACCGTAACCGTCGGAAACTATGTCGGAGACGACGTTACCTCTGCCGTGGAAAAAGTAAAATCACTCGGCATCACCTGTTACGTAAACGGAAAACAAGTTACGGGACAGACAAAAATCAACGGCACGGTATCATATCAGACACCTGTCGCAACCTCGGAAATAGAAAACAAGAGCGGAGCCGTATATCTTTATACAAGCGACTATTCGGTGAGCGAAACGGTTACCGTGCCGAACACGGTCGGAAAAACATTGTCCGAAGCAAATATCATACTGACAAATGCAGGTTTTAATATAAGAATAACGGGTGCCGCATCGCTCTCAATAGACGGTAACGTAACCGTAGCATCACAATCGCTCATTGCAGGCAGCGAGGCAACTAAAGGCAGTGTAATAACCCTCACTCTTCTCTATGATGACGGCGATGACGGATAAGAATAAAAACGCAAAAATAAATACGGTAGATTTTCAATATAATTCAAAACCAAGAATCGGGGTAAAATCATGAAGTTGTCAAAACTGATTTACGAAAATGAATATAAATCGGAATACGATGCATCGGGAATTGAAATAAACTCAATCGTGAGCGATACTTCAAAAATGCGGGAGGGAGCGGTATTCGTATGCTTAAAGGGAACAAAAACCGATTCGCATACCTTCTTGGAAGCTGTGTACAGGATGGGCGCCGCCGCAATAATAGTGGAACGAGGAATAAAAATAACGGCACCGTCGGGCGCAAGAATTTTCGAAGTTGAAAACACTCACAGAACGCTCTCGTACATGTGGAGCAGATATTACGGTAATCCGCAGAGAGGAATGAAAATAATAGGAATAACGGGAACAAACGGCAAGACTACCGTCTCGTATATGATAACGGCTATTCTGAAAAATGCCGGCATAAAAACAGGAATGATAGGGACCGTCAGCGTTGAGATTGATTCAAAGCCAATCTCTTCGGACGTCTACGGAAAAAGCGCAGAAAACGTAAAAACCATGACCACTCCCGACCCCGATGTACTCTATCATATTTTGCGAATTATGAAAAACAACGGTGTCAGATACGTCATTATGGAGGTATCTTCGCATGCGCTTTACTTTGACAAGACCGCCCCGATAACCTTTGATTTTGCCCTCTTCACAAATCTCTCATCGGAGCATATGGATTTTCACGGTAATATGGAAAACTATCTTTCGGCAAAGAAGAAACTGTTTTTGAATTGCAGGACCGCCGTTATAAACGCTGATGACACTTATTCAAACAGAATATGCGAGGAGTGCGAATCGAAAATAGTACGTTGCTCTGTAAAAGGAGACGGCGATGTGTGTGCAAAAGATATTCGCCTGCTCGGAAGCGGCGGGACTGAATACGTATATTATTCAAAAAGAATGTGCTTTGCCGTAAAGACCAGAATTCCCGGCGAATTTACCGTATACAATTCTCTCATTGCTCTGGCGCTAACGATGCAGATGGGAATATCTCCGATAATAGCACAGGACGCCATACGAAGCATGGGAAGCGTCCCCGGGAGAATGGAGAAACTGCCGATAGACAAAGCACTTTACGGTTTTTCCGTATTCATTGATTTTGCGCACACAGAGGAGGCTCTCCGCAATCTTTTGACTACGGTACGTAATTTCAGGAGCGAAAACGAGAGGATAGTTCTCCTGTTCGGATGCGGAGGCGACCGTGACAAAACCAAACGCGCGCCGATAGGACGGTGTGCCTCTGAGCTGGCAGATTTTCTGATAATAACGAGCGACAACAGCAGAAGCGAAAACCCGGAGAATATAATAAACGACATTCTGTGCGGAATTACTGATGAAACGCCCAAAAAGGTAATAACAAACAGACATAAAGCCATAGAATACGCCATTCTTAACGCAAGGAAAGACGACATAATTCTTCTCGTCGGGAAAGGACATGAGAAATACGAGATAACAGAATGCGGACATCGTGATTTCGATGAGAAAAAGATAGTCGCGGAGGCACTCGAAAAACGCAAAAACGGTGAAAAATATGAGATTTGAGTTACCGTATCCTATACTCATAACGGAGTTAGAGCAGTTATCAAGTCGTGAAAATATAAACTTATTCAAAAGCGGAAAATCATACGAAGCAGATACGGGGTTTTCCTTTATATCTCTCGATTCTCGAGAATGTCGTCGGGGGGATTTGTTTTTCTGCCTTTCAGGAAAAACAGAGCACAAAGAGGACGCCGAACGTCGCGGTGCATTTTGCATAGGCGGGTGTGATGAGCTTCTCTTGCTTGCAAACCACGTACGCAACACCGTAAATCCCATAACGGTTGCAATAACGGGAAGTGCCGGAAAAACCACCACAAAAGATTATGTTTATTCCGTACTTTCCGAACGATACAGAGTACATAAATCACAGGGCAACCATAATAATCAAATCGGTGTCCCTATAAGCATATTGTCGATGAAAAAAGACACAGAATATCTTATTCTGGAGCTCGGCACAAATCATCCGGGAGAAATGGAAATACTATCAAAATGCTGCGAACCGAACATTGCACTGATAACAAATATCGGCACCTCGCATATAGGCAACTTCATTACCAAAGAAAACATAGCGAGAGAAAAACTATCTATAATCTCTCACGCAAAAAAAGATTATACGCTCATTATGAACGGTGACGACCGATATCTTTTCTCGGCAAAAAACCGTACATCCGGAAAATATATATCGGTATATAACAACTCCTCGGAATACAAAATAAATATCATAGAAGAAAATACCGATTCAAGCGTTTTTGAATTAAACGGTTTGCGGTTTTTTACGGCTTATCCCGGTATTCATATCGTCTATGCCGCGGCAATGGCATATGCGGTAGGAGAAACGGCAGGCATGTCCTATAAAGAAATAAAACAAGGTATGTTAAAATACCGTCAACCGTCAATGCGACAGAATATATACGACCTTAGCGGTTATACGATAATGGAGGACTGCTATAACTCATCATACGAGTCGGTTTTGTGCGCTCTGAAAATACTCAGAACTCATAAACTGAAAAAAGCCAAACGCACGGTGGCGGTACTCGGAGATATTCTCGAGCTCGGTGAAAAATCGAGGGAAATTCACAGCCTTATAGGAAAAGAATGTGCCCTCTCGAATATCGATTTGCTCATTGCGTTCGGCTCTTTCTCGAAAACTATTGCCGCCGGAGCGAAAAAGGCAGGCATGGCAAAAGAATCGATAATACAGCTCGAAACGTGCGACCATAAAGAAGTGGCGGACGCGGTACTTTCGAACATAAAATACGGCGACTTTATACTCTTTAAGGCATCAAGAAAAATGAAATGTGAAAAAATCGTAGAGTTGATAAAAGAAACCCTGACATAGCAAGCATTTTGAGAGAATAAAGTTCCGAATACGAGCCGATTGACGGTAAAAAGCGCGTAAATACGGAACACAAAATAAACAGGAAAAGAGTTGTATGAAAATGAACACCAATCAGTATTTTGCGCTGGCGCTGATAATATCATTCATTATAACCGTTTTTATAACGAAACGGCTCATCCCGTTCCTTAAAAAGTTAAAAATGGGACAAAAAATACTCGACATAGGACCTATGTGGCACAAGCCGAAGGAAGGGACGCCGACCATGGGAGGAATCTCTTTTCTTATCGCGACGGTATTTACGGAAACCGTCCTTATCATTCTGCTTGCCTTTACATCTGATTTTGACGTATCGTCTCTTGTTATAACCTCTGTTTTTTGCGTGACAAACGCCCTTGTCGGTTTATTCGACGACATGACGAAAATACGAAAAAGGCAGAACGAAGGTCTTACGCCCATACAGAAAATAATCCTGCAATCGGTAATAGCCGTCGGCTATCTTTCGATAATGCATATTCACGGAAATCTTTCAACTCAATTGTATATTCCCTTTTTTGATGTTAACGTTAATCTCGGCATATTCTACTATGTTTTTGCGCTTATTCTGATACTCGGAGTCGTTAACTGTGCAAATCTTACGGACGGCATAGACGGGCTCGCCGCTTCGGTAGCACTGATAATAAACTTCTTCTTTGCCGCTGCCGCAGTATGCTCTCAGAATTCCTCGTCGGTAATACTGAGCGCATGCATATGCGGAGGATGTATCGGATTTCTCGTATACAACATCCACCCTGCAAAAATATTCATGGGCGATACGGGTTCTCTGTTTCTTGGTGCCGCCGCGGTCGGTACCGCATTTATGATGAACAACCCTCTGATAGTCCTTCTTTGCGGAATTGTTTATGTAGTTGAAGGAGCATCGGTAATCATACAAGTCGCGGTTTATAAGGCGTTTCATCGCCGTGTTTTCCGCATGGCTCCCATACATCATCACTTCGAAAAATGCGGAATGAAGGAAAACGGGATAGTTATGCTCTTCTGTGCAATAACGTTCATTTTCTGCATTATTTCGATATTTGCTCTTGTGTAGCAAAACCACTGAACGGAGACGTTTTCTATGGACCATAGCTTTCACTTCGGAATACGCGAAAACAAAGAAAAAAGACAAGACCAAACAAATGACATTAAAAGCAAAAAACATAAAAGCAACGGCACCGACCGTATATTTCTCATAACGGTAATACTACTGACCGTAATCGGCACGGTGATGATAGCGAGTGCAGGCTCCGCATATGCAAAAGCGCAGTACTCAAACAAGTGGCACTTTGTATCAAAGCAGATAGTTTTCGCCGCTGTAGGATTTGTAATGCTTTTTGTAACCTCAAGGCTTAAAAGCGGTTTTTATTTCAGGTATGCGCCGCATCTGTATATAATCACTGTTATTCTCCTGATTCTCGTCCTCATAATAGGCGTAAACCTCAACGGTGCAAAAAGATGGATAAATCTCGGTTTCGCTACCTTTCAGCCCTCCGAGCTCGCGAAGCTCTCCATAGTTATGATAATGTCTTGGTATTTTACAAAAAACAAAGATACGGTTTTCAAGAAAAAAGGTATGTCGCGCTTTATATCCGATACGGTGATTCCTTTCGGCTTTATCGGACTTTTATGCGGACTCGTCGCCCTTGAAAAGCATTTATCGGGTATAGTTATCATAGGAAGTATAGGAATACTGATGATGTTTATTTCGGGCAGCAGAGTTAAAAATCTCTCGCTCGTCGGAGGCATAGGATTTTCGGGTATCGGAGCTTTCGCCCTTCTTACCGATTACACAAAGAAACGAATAGATATATGGCGAAACCCCGAGCTTTATCCGCAGGACGGCGGTTGGCAGACAATTCAGGGAAAACTGGCGATAGGTTCGGGCGGTTTCTTCGGGCTGGGGCTCGGAAACAGCCGTCTCAAATACAGTTATGTGGCGGAGCCGGCAAACGATTTTATCTTTACGGTAATATGTGAGGAAACGGGTTTTGTCGGTGCAATGATAATTCTTTTCATTTTTTCCGTCCTGATATACCGCGGATTCTGCATTGCCCTGAGATGCAAGAAAATGTTTGACATGCTCATCGTCCTGGGAATAACGTCAAAGGTGGCAATACAGGTAATACTCAATATAGCCGTCGTTACAAACGTATTTCCAAACACGGGAATAGCGCTTCCGTTTTTCAGTTACGGCGGAACTTCTCTTATAATATTACTTGCCGAAATGGGAATAATACTGTCAATATCCAGAGAATCGAAAATAAGAAAGTAGGATGAGCATGCGTATAGTTTTTGTCGGCGGAGGAACCGCCGGTCACGTAAATCCCGCCCTCTCTATTGCATCCGTTATGAGAGATAATCTTTCCGACGTTCACATTGATTTTATCGGAACACCGAGGGGCATTGAAAACGTTCTCGTAAAAAAAGCGGGATATAACGTCTATCATATAGAAGCATGCGGGCTCAAACGTTCTCTTTCTCCGAAAAATCTTTTGCTTCCCTTTAAAATTCTTAACTCAGTAAAGAAATCAAAAAAACTGCTGTCTGCAATAAGACCGGATATAGTTATAGGTACGGGCGGATACGTATGCTATCCCGTTTTGCGTGCGGCTCAGCAAATGAGAATAAAGACGGCGGTTCACGAATCAAACGCAATTCCCGGTCTTACTGTAAAGATGATTGCAAAAAAAGCGGACTGCATTATGCTTAACTTCGATGAATGTACAAAATACTTTCGACGTAAAGATAATATAACCGTGACGGGAAATCCGATGCCGAATACGTTTATAAGGCAAAACCGAGAAAAATGTCGGCAAGATCTCGGGATAAGTAATGATAAAATCTTCGTTCTCTCTTTTGGCGGGAGTATCGGTGCAGAACATCTTAACGATGCGTGCCTTGACGTTATAAGCAAAATGAAGGACAGAAACGACCTATGCTTTCTACATGCCACCGGAAACAGAAATTACCCTGAATGTAATAAAAAAGCTTCCGGGCTCGGAATTGGAAAAAATGCAAGAATTCTACCTTATATCGACGATATGTGGCGTGTTATGGCGGCGGCTGACATTGTTATATCGAGGGCGGGCGCAATGACTCTCTCCGAGCTTGCAATATCGGGCAAGGCGTCAATACTCGTCCCTTCTCCCTACGTCACCGGAAACCATCAATATAAAAACGCCAAAGCCCTCAGCGATGCCGATGCAGCGCTTATAGTTGAGGAAAAAGAACTCTGTTCGGGAAAGCTTCAAGAGGCTCTCTTAACACTGATATCATCGGAAAAGTTAAGGTGCAAAATGGCAACCAACATAGAAAAATTTGCGAAAAAAAATGCAAACAGAGATATATTTTATACGATAATGCATGTAATTAACAGATGAACAAAGATACTCGTAGGTAAGCATTTATTTCTTAACGTTTTTCAGTATTTTATCCGTTATCAATCGATTTTTGAACGAAAAAAGAAAAAAATAAATATTTTTTCCGAAAAAGACTTGCAAATATATTATTTTCAATGTATTATTATATATGGAGAATTATATTTATATATAATTTCGGTCGCAAAAACCTCTCTGTCAAGACAAAGACCGACAATCCGATTTCAATGATACAAAAGAACTACAATCTTTACGGAGTAAAATATGGGATTCGATTTTAAAGATAAATTTGACAGTGGTGTAAAAATCAAGGTTATAGGTGTCGGAGGCGGTGGCGGAAACGCCATCAACCGAATGGTTTCCTCCAACATACGCGGTGTTGAATTTATTGCAATGAACACGGACGGAATGGCTCTTGATGCCTCCGTCGCATCAAAGAAAGTGCTTATCGGAGAGAATGTCACCAGACGTTTCGGTGCAGGCGCCAATCCCGAAATGGGTAGAAAATCTGCCGAAGAAAGCATCGATGCGATACGTGATGCAATATCCGGCGCAGATATGGTATTCGTAACCGCAGGAATGGGTGGCGGTACAGGTACCGGTGCGGCTCCCATAGTTGCCAAGGTGGCTCATGAGATGGGCATACTTACCATAGGTATAGTAACAAAACCTTTTCTTTTCGAGGGAAAGAGACGCACGATACAGGCAGAGGCAGGAATCGCTGCTCTTAAGGAATACGTAGATTCTCTGATAATAATACCCAACGAAAGACTGAAGCAGGTATCCGCGGAAAAAATAACTCTCGCAAATGCATTTGCTATCGCGGACGACGTGCTCAGACTCGGCGTTCAGGGTGTATCCGAGCTTATAAACGTTCCGGGATTTGTAAATCTCGACTTTGCAGACGTCACCTCAGTAATGAAGGGGGCAGGTTTTGCCCATATGGGTATCGGACAGGCTAAGGGCGAGGATAAGGCAAACCTTGCGGCGCAGGCAGCTATCTCTTCTCCGCTTCTTGAAACGTCCATTTCCGGAGCTACGGGAATTCTCATGAGCATAACCGTATCAAACGATGTAGGACTCGAAGAGGTGGATGCCGCTTCAACTATCATATCCGAAGAGGCAGATCCGAACGCAAATATCATATGGGGCGCTTCATTTGATCCCGAGCTTCAGGATGAAATGCGCATAACCATAATCGCCACGGGCTTTTCATCAAAGGATAATTTCCATGATCAGGCATATCAGAATACCTCAAGACCGGAGGGTAAGGCGATATTTGCCGACGTAGTTTCAGAGCAGAAGGAAGAGGCTCCGATAACCTCACCGCGCACTGAAGAGGCAGACGACGATGAAGATGAATTCATCCGCCTCATATACAATAAGAGAAACAATAATCAGTAATAAAAAACACCGAAAATTCCCTAATTATCATAGGTAATTTTCGGCAAAGCGAGTGCCTTTAAGAGCAGGGCGTGGCGTTAAGCCACGCCTTTTCTCTTGATGTTTCACCGTGAATCGGATTGTCGAGTACTCCGACGAAATCGTAAAAGATTTCTCCCGTATAAGTATAACTCTGTTCGGTATCGATAGACGAATTTCCTGCGAAGGTACTGACGATTGTTATTACACGCCGGCAAACAGTATTACATGATAAGAAGTACGGCTATTGGAATCAACCCCGATGCCACCGGCATAAACATATAAAAAATTAAAACAAATAAAAACCTATGAAAAAGCTCCAAGTATATCGCTCTTTTTGACAAAAGGCTCACGGATTTGTTTTCGTGAGCCTTTATTTAGTTTTAATAATTCCCTGTGAGACGCGTACTGCAATCGGTGTTTTTTATATGCAAAGAAGGGCGATGTTTCTCTTGCCCTTCCCCATATCGGCGTCATCGGATAGCTCGGGGCATTTATCGCACATATATCGAACGGTATCGGAGGCGGCGTAAAAATTCTCGCCGAAAACATAGCAACGCAGCTTACCGCGTTTTTTGAGAGACCTTATCTCCCGCCTTATTGCGAGTCTGAAAGGTTCGCTCTCCGGATGCGTGAGTTTTATCACTCCTCCGCCGTTACCGAAAACGGTAGCCACTCTGTAAAGCATTTCATGAGCCGCAACCGTAGGTTCATCGAAGTCATGCTCAAGGTCAAGATATACTATCGGCAACTCTTCCCTATATACCGATGAATCCCGTTCGTCGTCTGTTTCACGGTCAACGTACTCTTTTGTCATACAATTCTGTTCCTTCTTTCATCGGAAATAAAAGCTCTTATATTTTTGACGGTTTCGTCAATACATCTTACTCTGGCCTCAAATGCAGCCCATGCCATATGAGGCGTAAGAATAACGTTTTCGCATTGAAGGAGACGTGAAAACGGATGGTCAAGCGGCATAGGCTCCCTCGTGTATACATCAGCTCCCAGCGCAGCTATTCTGCCGTCAAGCAATGCATCCGCCATTACCGATTCATCCCAGACGCCTCCCCGCGCTTCATTGACTATTACGACGCCTTTTTTCATAAGCGAGACCTCCCTCTCACCTATCATATTTCTGGTATCTGAATTCAATGGAGTATGTAAAGAAATTATATCCGACTCACTGAGGAGGGTATCGAGAGATACTATCAGGGCGTCCTTTTCCTCTGTTTTGTGCTTTTTATAAGCTATAACGCGACAACCGAGGGCTTTGGCTATTTTCCCGACTGATTTGCCAATGTTTCCGTAACCTACGATACCCCACGTTTTGCCGCTTATTTCGGAGTACTGCGGTGTCAGCATATTTGCCGAAGTTCCGCGCGAATACTCCCCCGCCTTTACCGTTTTGTCGAACAAAAACAGTTTGCTGTACAGGGCGAGTACCGTTGCGGCGGTTATTTGGGCTACACTGTCCGTTGAATAATTCACCGCATTTGAAACGGCAATCCCCGCCTCTTTACAAAAGTCGATATCTATATTGTCATATCCTGTTGCGAACTCACATATGAGCTTGACGTCAGTGCCGAAAAGAGTTTTACCATTCATCGGAAGTTTGTTTACTACGGCAACGTCGGCGTCTCTCAGCCTTTTTGGAATTTCATCCGGAGCGGAATTATCATATATTTTCAGCTCTCCGAACTCGCTAAGACATGAAAAATCAAGGTCATCACCCATATTTGATTTGTCCAGAACAACTATCTTCATAAAAACTCCGAAAATACCCGCATTTATGCGGAATAATATAAAAGCAAAACCTCGTCGCGAGGACGAGGCTTTGTGGTGCTCCTGTGGGAATTCGAATCCCAGACCCTTTGATTAAAAGTCAAATGCTCTACCGGCTGAGCTACAGGGGCGTAATGTCAAGGATAACCTCGGCACTTGATTATAATATCATATTATTTTATGTTTGTCAACACCTTTTACCGTATTTTCTCGTTTAATTTTTTGCACTGCGTCATAATACATACAAAAATCAAATAACGCACAAAAAAACAACCGTGGTGCGGACGATGAAAAAACCGCTGTCCCCTCTACGGGAAAAATTATGTTGCGAAATTTCAACCGTCCGCTGTGATTATTCTACGGTTCTTCGGAATTCCGTTTTATCTTCCGTACTTTCCGAACTCCAAAAGTGAATTTTCTATCTTAAGAAGGCGATTGTATTTTGCGACTCTCTCGCCTCTTGCCGGTGCGCCGGCCTTTATATACTTAGCGCCTGTACCTACCGCAATATCGGATATCGAGGTATCGTCCGTTTCTCCCGAACGATGCGATACTATATGATTATATCCGTTTCTGCCTGCGAGAGAAATCACGTCGAGAGTCTCGCTGAGCGTTCCTATCTGATTAGGCTTTATCAGTATTGCATTGGCAGCCCCTTTCTCTATCCCCGTTTTCAGACGTGAGCTGTTTGTAACGAAGAGATCGTCTCCTACAAGCATAACCCGCCCGCCCAGTTCCTCCGTCAGAGCGTGCCAACCCTCAAAATCCGTCTCCGAGAGTCCATCCTCAACCGACATTATAGGATATTCATCGCATAAAGTGGCTATATATTCCGTCATTTCTCGCACCGTGAGAGTGCTTTTTCTCTTAGGCATCGTATAGGTGTGTTCGCCGGGCGAATACCAGGCACTCGAAGCAACGTCGAGGGCTATTTTTACCTTATCCTCATATCCCGACTCCTCAATCGCCCTTACAATATAGTCAAGCGCCGCCGTATCGCTATCGAGATTCGGCGCATATCCTCCCTCGTCACCTACGGAAACTGATAGTTTATCCTTTTTCAGTATATCTCCGAGTATATGATATATTTCTGCGGAAATTCTCAGAGCTTCGCAAAAACTCGCCGCGCCGAATGGCACAATCATGAATTCCTGAATATCTATATTATTGAACGCATGAACGCCGCCGTTCAGAATATTCATCATCGGTATCGGAAGTGAGGATGAAGAAATACCGCCGACATAACGGTACAGAGGCATTGACATAGACGCCGCAGCCGCGCGCGCAACGGCAAGTGATACGGAGAGTATGGCATTCGCTCCTAACTTTGACTTATTTTTCGTGCCGTCGAGCATTATCATTGTATTATCTATTTCGGCCTGCTCATATGCGCATATTCCCGAAACAGCGGGAGAAATCAATTTGTTGACGTTATATACGGCATCCAGAACTCCTTTTCCGCCGTATCGTTCGTTTGCCTCATCACGAAGCTCACAGGCTTCGTATTTTCCCGTTGATGCCCCGGACGGAACAGAAGCTATGCCTATGCTTCCGTCAGATAAAAGCACCGTTGTTTCCAATGTAGGATTCGCTCTTGAATCAAGTATTTCCCGTGCGTAGGTACGTACAATCTGGTTTTTTCCCATATTTACCTCCGATGTAATTCAATTTAAGTATTACTTATTTTAACCCCAAAAAACAATATAATACAGAGTAAAGGATAAATACTATGATTATTCACAAAGTGGTAAAGAACGACACTCTTTACAATATAGCAAAAAAATACGGAGTATCGCTTAGCAAAATCATCGAGGACAATAACATAAAAAATCCCGATAAACTCATCGTTGGTCAGGAGCTTTATATACCGAAGTCGTCGGCGACACATACAGTTCGGGGAGGAGAGACTCTGGGACGCATATCAAACGATGTCGGAGTTGATAAGGATTATCTTTACCGTCTAAACCCCTCGCTTTACGGCACGGAGGATATATACCCGGGACAGATACTTAACGTATTGTATCAGAGCCCGAGTATGGGCGCAATATCGGTGAGTGGTTTTGCCACTCCGAAAATTACGGAGAGGGACCTCAGGGCATCACTTCCCTACCTTACCTACGTATCGGTATATTCACACAGATTTAACCAAGACGGGGAAATAGTCTGCGACTTTAACCAAGATATGATAATAAGTCTTGCAAACTCATATTCCGTCATACCGCTGATGACGCTTACCAACACGAATTCATCGGGTAATTATTCTGCAGATGTATTTGCGTCTCTTACAGGAAACAACACGAAAAACAGTGTGAGCGCAATAACAGAGTACGCAAAAAAATACGGATATAGCGTTGTACATATTGATTTCGAGATGATACCGCCGGACTCGGCGGATGATTATGCGGAATTTCTTATATTTCTCCGCGGTTCTTTGAAAGAAAACAACATTTCTCTGTTCGTCAGCGTGGCTCCAAGATATGACGACTATTCGGAAAATATTTATACACCGATAAATTACGGACGGCTATGCTCCATTTGCGATCTAGTATATCTTATGAGCTATGAGATTTCAAAGCAAGGGAATACCCCGCATCCGACGGCAACGACGGCAGATTTGGAGCGCGCACTCCGATATATAACGTCAAAGTGCCCTGCAAGCAAAATATCGCTGGGTATACCGAACTATGCCTATGAGTATGACAAAAACGGCGCATACCCCATTAGCGACGAATACGCCATGTCTCTCGCGCTGAGAAAAAATGCGGCGATAGAAACAGATGAAGAATCTGATACACCCTACTTTTCATACGTGGAAAGGAACGGTAGAAATACCGATATTCATACAGTTCACACCGATAACTTCACGAGTCTTTCGGAGAAACTGTCGCTTATTTATGATTTCGGCATAATGGGTGTGAGCATTTATCCTATCGATAACTTTAATCCTAAAATATACTTACCCCTTATGCGGATGTATAATATATTGAAAAGATAATATCAGTATACAAAAACAAGGGCAAATCGATTTGCCCTTGTTTTTATAGTGTTCGGAATTTGATAATGCCGTGACTCAGCACCTTTGTGTTCTTTATTCTCCGATATAATTTCTTATTTTGATTTGTACGCCGATATCTTTGCATATTTTGATGCACTCTGCTATCTCCTGATCGCTCTGTGTTTCTTTTACTATCGACATTATCACCTTCGGCACGTATTCTTTTACCTTACGGGTAAAATCCAATACTTCGTCAAAGGCTCTTTTGCCGTAGCGTGAACGGCACAATTCCTGATACTTCTCCGCCGTCGGAGCATTCAGACTCACGGATACACAGTCGAAAACCGCAAAGTCAATCGCAGTATCCCTGCCGTTTATAAGAGATGATAAACCGTTTGTATTCACACGAAGATATGAGCCGTAAGTATCCTTTATACTCTTTGCAACGGATACCATAACTCCGAGTCTCTCGGACGGCTCGCCGTATCCGCAGAACACAACCTCGGAAAATTTTCTCGGGTCTTTTTTGCGTATTGCGTCTTTTATTTCATCCTCGGTAGGTTCGCGAGAAAGCCAGAGAGAATCACTGCCGTAAGCACCGTCACCGTTGTTCCTGATACAGAACGTACAGTTATTCGGACAACGATTGGTTATATTAAGATAAAGTCCGCCGTCAACTTCATATGCGATAGTCATGCTTTTATGCTTTTCCATATAAACCGCCTTGTAGATTGATAGTGTCTGTTATGCTATACCGAACAGCGTTTTCGCATTGTCGGAGGTTATTCTCGCTGCCTCCTCGGTTGAAATACCCCATATTTCACCGAGTTTTTCCGCCGTATATAGGAGATATGAGGAATTATTTGTTCTGCCACGGTACGGATGAGGTGCAAGATACGGACAGTCAGTCTCAATAAGCACCTTGTCGTGCGGAAGCTCAAGTGCGCTCTGTTGCACCTTACGTGCATTTTTGAAAGTAATAGTTCCGGAAAAGGATATATACCAACCGTGACGGACGTATTCCGTTGCCATCTCGGGACTTCCGCTGTAACTATGTATAACTCCGCGTGCGTTTTTATGTTTCATTATTGTATCGAACGCGTCGCCGTGAGCATCTCTTATGTGTATTACAGCAGGAATATTAAGCTGCTCCGAAAGAGTAAGCTGTGCATTGAAATACTTTAACTGGAGCTCTTTATCGTACGGCTCGAAATGATAGTCGAGTCCTATTTCGCCGAGAGCTACAGCCTTGCTTTTCGGTTCTCTCAGAAGTTCTTGCAGTACGAAAAGCTCTCTGTCAATATTTGCGCTCGGGTCTATATCGCTCGGATGTATGCCGAGGGCTGTATACATATTCTCATATTTTTGTGCCATGGATATACACGAGAGCGCATTTGCGTTGTTTGTCGCCACGTTCACTATATATCCGACATTATTTGCAAACATCGATTCGAGGAGCGAATATACGTCAATTCCCTCCTCTTCATACCGACTGTCAAAATAATGAGAGTGACTGTCAAAAAACTTCATTACCTTACTCTTGCTCCGAGAGGAGTTTCATCATCGAGAAAAACTACCTTAACCGTCTCTTCTCCGGCGGCAAGCAACATACCTTTGCTTTCTATTCCGCAGAGAGTTGCCGGTGCGAGGTTTGCGACGACTATTATCTTTTTACCTATAAGCTGTTCGGGCGTATAGAAGTTGGCTATTCCCGATACAATCTGTCTCTTCTCATAACCGAGGTCTACCATGAGTTTGAGCAGTTTTTTCGCCTTGGGAACCTTTTCACACTCGATAACCTTTGCGGCTCTCAGCTCAACGTTTTTGAAGGAATCTATGCCGATTTGCTTCTCGTGCTCGGGTTCCTCCTTTTCTTTTTCTGCAATCTCCGCTGCTTTCATTGCGGCAAGAATCTCTGCGTTTCTCTCTGAAAGGAATTTCTGCTCGTCTATTCTCGCAAAAAGTGTTTGAGCCGTTCCGATTTTTGCTCCGGACTTGAGGGCGCCGAAGGACGACACCGTTTCATACGCGGTTTCATCAGTTGCGAGCTGCGAGAATATCTTATCGCTTGTCGTGGGCATAAAGGGTTCAAGAAGGACAGCCCCCGTCCTTATCGTCTCGAGCAGGTTATATATTACCGTTCCGAGACGCGTGCGGTCCCCATCGTTCTTTGCGAGTACCCACGGTGCCGTTTCGTCAATATACTTATTCGCACGGCGAAGCATACCGAATATACAGTCAAGGGCATCGGAAACGTGGTATTCATTCATAAGCTTTTTCGACTTTTCAACAGTATCGGCAACCGTTGCTTTAAGGTCACGATCAAGTTCAGTTTCCTCGGCAGGAGTCGGTACCATGCCGTCAAAATACTTAACGGTCATTGCATGAGTACGGCTGACGAGATTACCGAGATTGTTGGCAAGGTCGGTATTGTATCTGTTCACTACGTTCTCGTACGTTATGCTTCCGTCCGCCGCATACGGCATCTCGGCGAGAGCATAATATCTTACTCCGTCAACCCCGAAAAATTCTGCGAGCCTGTCCGCATATATTACGTTCCCCTTTGACTTTGACATTTTATCCTGTCCGAAATTAAACCACGGATGTCCGAAAACCTTTTTAGGCAACGGAAGGTCGAGCGCCATAAGAATTATCGGCCAGTATATAGTGTGGAATCTCAGTATGTCTTTTCCGATTATATGAACGTCTGCAGGCCAGTATTTTTCGAAAAGCTCCGGCATCTTTTCATTCTCCGGGTCATATCCGAGAGCGGTGATATAGTTTGCGAGAGCATCTATCCATACGTATATAACGTGTTTGGGGTCAAAATCAACCGGAATGCCCCACTTAAATGAATTTCTCGTTACGCATAAATCCTGAAGTCCCGCTTTGAGGAAGTTGTTAACCATCTCCTTCTTACGCGACTCCGGCTCGACGAATTCAACGTGATTTTCAATGTAATCCGAGAGCCTGTCCGCATACTTGCTCATAGCGAAAAAGTATGCTTCCTCTTTTGCCTTTTTGAGCGGTCTGCCGCAGTCGGGGCATTTACCGTCAGATGCCTGAGTGTCGGTAAAGAATGATTCACAAGGGGTGCAATACCATCCCTCGTAATGTCCCTTATATATATCTCCTTTGCTGTAAAGCTTATTAAATATATGACGAACGCTCTTTACGTGATAATCATCGGTAGTACGAATAAATTTATCGTAACTGACATCCATAAGGTCCCATATGGAACGTATTTCCCCGGATACCCTATCAACATATTTCTGCGGCTCTATGCCTTCCTTTTCGGCGAGCTCTTCTATTTTCTGTCCGTGCTCGTCTGTACCGGTAAGAAAGAATACGTCGCGTCCCTGCTGTCTCTGAAAACGGGCTACGGCATCTGTAAGTATAATCTCGTAGGTGTTTCCGAAGTGAGGCTTACGGGATGCATATGCAATCGCGCTTGTGATATAAAATTTTTCCTTAGCCATACAATTCTCCTGTCAAAATCCGAATTCGTATGTTATGTGACGGTTGCGTATATACTAACAAAAGCACAAACATTTCGAACTTTAATACATTAAATAAATTATATTTATTTTATCACATTAATATAAATTTTACAATATGATTTTAAGATATTTTCTTTTTTAATTTTACGGTATTTATATTTACGTTTTTTAACTGCCGTTTTAACGGCAAAACATAAAGAATTTTATTTTAATCATATAACAATTTTGCCTTAAAAATTATAAAAAGATTGACATATCAGCTTCGAATTGATATAATTTATTATGAATAATTGTGTGACGGAGGCATATATGCCGGAATTTTTCCCTAAGATATATAAAAACGACATGATAAAAGATTTCATGCGTGACAGCATACTTGGGCATACCGTTTCGCACGCATATATCATTGAAGGTGCTAAAGGGTCGGGTAAGATGACCTTTGCACTGAATATCGCCGCCGCGCTCTCATGCAAAAATACCGAAAACGGTGAATGTGTTCCGTGCGGTAAGTGTGAGAGCTGTCAAAAGATACTTTCAGGAATGTCGACGGACGTTATGATTATTGATTCCGGCGCGAAAAGCAGTATCGGAATCGATGCCGTCCGAGCAATGAAAGACGACGTATACCTCTCACCTACTGAGAACGAATATAAGATATATATAATTAAAGATGCGCAATTACTCACCGTGCAGGCGCAGAATGCACTTCTTAAAGTGCTCGAAGAGCCGCCCAAAAACACGGTTATGATGTTACTGTGCGAGGACGCTAAGAACATACTCATTACGGTGAAGAGCCGTTCAAGGCATATGCGTATGCAACTGTTCACGCCGGAGGAAATCAAGGATTACGTTCTGAAAAATTCTTCCGTCGCACGTGAGATCAAGAGAAATTCAAGCGACAGATTTGACGCACTGGCAGAATGGGCGAACGGGAATATAGGTACGGCGCTCGACCTTTTATGTGAGGGAAAACTTACAGATATATTGGAACTGCGGACTCTGACAGATAAAATCATTGAAGCCGTCGTTTCCTCTCACGGTTTTTCTTCCATCTACGATGCTCTGATGAGCTTGCCGCAGAAGAGAAATGAGCTTTCCGAGATTTTCAGTTCTCTTTTGTATGCTTTGCGTGATATTTTCGTATTGAAAAAATCTTCATCTGCTCCGTTATGCTATTATTACAAACGTGATGAAGCCATAAAAACGGCACGTAAAATATCAATGTATAAGCTATCGTCGATAATTACGCTTGCAGAAGAAGCGCAAACCAATCTATCGAAGAATGCAAACGTCAATTTGCTTATTGCAAAACTGTCAACAGATATATATAAGCTCGCATAAATGTGTGCTCGGAACGGCATACGCTGAATTATAAGGATTGAAAATACAAATCGGAAGGAATACCGAAATTTAATATGGATAACTACAACGCAGAAAACAAACAGAGTGAATATATTGTCAATAAAAAAGAGCAAATAGCATCTGACAACGGCTCGGCAAACGTATCAGGACAATCACACCGAGGAAAGCGCAGACGCAACAAGCGCGGCTTTAATCACAACCGTCATCTTTCACAGGAAGATGCGAAAAACTTCACGGATGTAAACGAACAGCCCACCGATGATAACTCCCAAAACGTTCAAAACATGAATAATACGAAAAACGTTTCTCAAAATGTTCATGGAAACCGTGAAAAACACAACAAACATAATCGCAGGGACCGCAGATTTGCGCAGAAAAACGTCTCCGCACCTCCCGACGACGCAGACACCGTATGTGCGGAAATTACCGATGACGAGGCTTCCGCGCCGGCAACAACGGAAAACGTCGTGGCTGAAGAACCCACAGAAAAAACCGAAATCGTGGGAATTAATTTTCGCTCGGCAGGAAAGATTTATTATTTTGCCCCGGGCGAGTTTTCTCTCGGTATCGGCGACAAGGTAATAGTTGAGACCTCGCGCGGAACTGAAATGGGAGTTGTGAAGATAGCGAACAGATTCGTGGACACGAAGTCTATAGTCGCCCCACTGCGTACCATCATCAGAAAAGCAACGGAAGACGATATAGAACGTGCAAAGGCAAACCGCGAACTCGAACAGAATGCACGTTTGATTTGCAAAAAGAAAATTTCCGAGCATAATCTCGACATGCATCTTGTTGATGTTGAATATACCTTTGATAACAGCAAGCTGATATTCTACTTTACGAGTGAAGGCAGAGTTGATTTCCGTGACCTTGTAAAAGATTTGGCAAGTATATTCAAAACACGAATAGAACTGCGCCAAATAGGAATAAGAGATGAAACGAAAATGGTAGGCGGGCTCGGTGCCTGCGGAAGACCGTATTGCTGTTCGGAATTTCTCACCGACTTTGTTCAGGTCTCTATAAAAATGGCGAAGGAACAGAACTTCTCTCTTAATTCCGCGAAAATATCAGGCAGCTGCGGCAGACTTATGTGCTGTTTGCGTTATGAACACGAAGCATATGAAGAGGCTCTTCTGAAAACACCCCCGTGCGGCTCCGCCGTAAAAACGGCCGCAGGTACGGGTATAGTAGTAGAAACACGCCCTCTTCTCCACTTAATAAAAGTACGTATGGATGACAAAGCAGATAACCTGAAGCTGTTCGACATCAATGACGTTACGGTTATTAAATGCCAAAAAACCAAAAAAGATACTCAAAAACCGGAAAACACCGAAAATGACGAAGATACCTGCGATAATTGACATTTTCGGGGCTTTATCCGAGGTTTTCAAACATACATCGTCAATATTTTTGAAAAAACTATTGATTTTTAGAAATTATGTGTTACAATACACATAGAAATAATACTTGGAGGTGTAACAATGGCTTATAAAATTTCTGACGATTGCATCGCCTGCGGTTCCTGTGAGGGTGAGTGCCCCGTTGGCTGTATCAGCGAGGGAGATGGCAAGTACGTTATCGACGCTGACGAATGCATCGAATGCGGAACTTGTGCAGATGTTTGCCCTGTAGGCGCTCCTGCAAAGGAAGACTGATTCTTTAATACATAAAGATTGCGGAGCTGATTTACAACTCCGCTTTTTTATAACCTATCGTAAGAAAACTCCAAAACGCATATATAACGATATTAAAATACATGGAACAATTATATGGAAGAAAATATTCTGAGAGACAAGAACGAACGCCTTGACACTGTTAATTACGATATCAAAATAATTCAGAGAAACGACGGGCTTACATACGGCACCGACGCACTTTTGCTTGCCGCATACGTAAAGGCTGAACCGCAAGCACGCGCTCTTGAACTCGGCGGCGGAAGCGGTATCGTATCATTTCTTTTGGCGACTCGCAAAAAGGTCTCCCATATAGATTGTTGTGAGGTGCAGCCAACCTATGCCGACATAATAAGGCGCAACGTCGAAATCAACAATCTTTCACGTTTTGTTTCCGTTACAGAATGCGATGTGCGCAGCCTCTCGGAGCACTTCCCGAATCATTCGTTCGATATAGTCTTCTCTAATCCTCCATATATGAAGAAAGACTCCGGCAAATCAAACGAAACTGAACTTAAAAATATTTCAAGGCACGAGATTTTCGGAGGGATAGACGACTTTGTCGGCACAGCATCCGACATGCTTCGCTTCGGAGGCAAGTTTTATTGCGTATACCGCCCAGACAGACTCGAGGACCTTATGTTTTCAATGAGAAAACACGCTCTTGAACCTAAAAGTATGACGTTCGTTTCCGCAAATTCCAACGCAAAGCCGTCAATGGTACTCGTAGCGGCGAGCGCCGGCGGAAAATGTTCTATGAATGTAACAAAAAACCTATTTATATATAAATACGGCGCTGATGAAATGTCTGAGGACTGTAAATATATTTACGATAACGGAAATTTCCCCGACAGCTTCAGAAAATAATACAGTATTCATCGAAAATCAATAAATTTCTACGTCACGGAGACACAGTTATGGGAAGCATAAAGGATACCGTAAAGAAATCGAGTGGGAAAAATATGATAGAGGCAGGGACCCTATACCTTGTAGCCACCCCTATCGGCAATCTTTCAGACATAACGGAACGTGCCCTGAAAGCACTCAGAGACGTTGACTTTGTGGCTGCAGAGGACACGAGAAATACGGGTAAACTACTCGCGTACTTCGGAATCAAAAAAGAACTCGTCAGCTATTTTGAACACAATAAAAGACAGCGCGGTGAGGTTATTGTAAACAGGCTTAAAAACGGGGAATCCTGCGCTCTCGTAACCGATGCGGGCATGCCTGCCGTGAGCGACCCCGGGGAGGATTTAGTACGCCTCTGCGCAGAGGAGGGAATACGGGTAAGCTGTATTCCGGGAGCATGTGCGGCTGTAACCGCTCTTGCACTTTCCGCACTCGCCACGGGACGTTTCGCCTTTGAAGGATTTCTCTCTGCCGCAAAGAATGAAAGGCACAAACGTCTCCAAGAAGTAAAACATGAGAAACGCACGTTGATTTTCTACGAAGCACCGCACCATCTGCTCGAAACGCTCTCGGATTTCGAAAAAACCTTTGGCAAAGACCGTAAAATTTCTCTTTGCCGTGAGCTTACAAAGATAAATGAAGAGGTTTTCCGCACGACTATTTCCGGCGCAATAGAGGAATTTACAAGCAGAGCGCCGAGAGGCGAATTTGTCATCGTTATCGAGGGTGAAGCCGAACATGGAAAAACCGACGACGAATATGATAATCCCCTCTGCTCTCTGAGTTTAGCCGAGCATCTTCAACACTATCTGGATGAAGGACAAAGCAAGATGGATGCAATCAAGTCCGTCGCAAAAGACCGAAAAACCGCAAAAAGTGAAATATACAGAGAAATAAACGCAAAAAACTGATAACATAATACGCAGAAAAGGTCGGATTCACAAAGAGGTATGTATGTACCCCTATTGCATATTCCGACCTTTATTGTGTTTTGATATATATTGCGATACGTCAGATATCGGTATTTACATCACCGATGAAAGCACCGTTGTCGATAAGCTTCTTGTGCAGTTTCTTCACATCTATATCGTGCGTGCATACATTATCGGATATGATTATCGATGCGGCAGTTCCCGCAGCTTCTCCGAGCGATGCACACGTCGGCATTATTCTGAGCGAGGATTGGGCCTGATGAGTTGCGCTTACACATCTTCCTGCAACCAACATATTGTCAAACCCAATCGGGCAAAGAGTGCGGTACGGTATCGTATAATAATCGCCCGGTTTTACACATCCTCCGCCACTGCCGTATCCCGAACCGTCGGGATTGTGTATATCCATAAAGTAGTTGCACGCGGCAATGCCGTCTGAGAATTTTCTTCCCTCTCTTATATCCTCGGCGGTAAGAGTATAGTCACCCACTATCATTCGGCTCTCTCTGCAACCAATCATAGGCGCAGTCATAACCAAATCCGCACTTCGGCATGATTTCGCATTTTCTTTAAGGAAGGTAAAGAGTTCAAGAGCCTGTTCTCTTCCCTCTTTCTCCGCCTTTGATACCGAGAAGGGGTCGCACGGATTTAGTTTAATTACTCTTGTAGAATTCAGATGAAGTATGTCGGGGCTTACGTTCGCAAATGCAAGGATGTTTTCCCTGCAATTGCGTATTTTACCCGCACTTTTCAGTTCTCGGAATTTCGCATTAAGCGTTGGAAGCTCATTTTTGAACGTTTGAATATCGACGTGATTCATACGGAAGCACATAGTCATGGGCTGGCATATACTGTCACTATCACGTCCTGTTTTTGTCATAGCGCCGCACATATGAGCCAAATTTGCATCTCCCGTAGCGTCAATAAATACATTGGCATAGAAAGTGTATTTATCTCCGAAAGCGCAGAACGTAACGCTCTTGACATCTCTTCCGTCCGTCTCTGCCTCACATAGGTCCGCATGAAGAAGTACGTCGACTCCGCTTTCCTCCATCATTCTGTCAAGCAGAATTTTCAAGCTCTCCTCGCTGAACATAACACATAAATCGCCGGGTGTCATCGGATTATCATATATTCCGTATCCGTAGATTCCATCATTATTCAGCCTGTCAAGTATTTCCGTAAAAATACCCGAATTCAGTGTAAGTATTTTGTCCATTCCATCGGGAAGCTTCTGTTTATTTCCGTCATCATCGTACAAATTCATCGAATGAGGCATGAAAGGATTAACGAGGAAATTTCCCGCAGCCCCTCCGAGAAATCCGCTCTTCTCAGCGAGCAGAACTTTTTTACCGTCTCTTGCCGCCGCAAGTGCTGCCGCACAACCGGAAAAACCTCCACCCACAACTATAATATCAAATTTTTCCATAATCAAATACCTATAAGATAAAAAGCCGAAATACAATACAACCCCGGCTTTTGATTAATAAATCAATTATTTTACAATAAACTTCGAGAGCTTTTCTTCAAGCGCTCCGGTATCACCGTCCGAATGAACTGTAACCTTAATAGGACTTAGTAAATCAAGACTGAATATGCCCATTATTGACTTTGCATCGACAACATATCTGCCGGATGTAAGGTCAATATCAAAGTCAGTGGTGCTGACGGCGTTTACAAAATCGCGTACGTCCTGAATAGTATTTAGTCTTATGTAGAAAGTTTTCATTTTTTGTCTCCTTTAATACGTTTATTTTTGTACAAAGCTTTATATACAAATAAATTATACATAAAACCAATCGTCTTGTCAATAAAAATGCAGAATTTAACTTTTGCCGACATATCGACAAATTTTTCTGTGCATAATAAACTTTGAATAAAGAAAATCCTGAGAGGATATTATGAAAATTACGAGAAAAATTATTGCCGAATATATTTTTATAATAATATGCGCCGTACTGACAACATTCAACTATCTGTTTTTTATAGTCAATAATCGTTTTGCTCCGGCAGGTATCAGCGGTATTCTGACAATAATACAGTATAAGACCGGCATAAGTCTTGGTCTTATGACGCTAATCGTAAACATACCTCTCTGTGCCATTGCCTTTTTCGTTATAGAACGCGAATTTGCCGCGAAATCCCTTGTATTTTGCCTTGCGGACGGTATAAGCTACATGCTGTTTCAAAAAGTTGACCTCTCCTCATTTGCTTATAATGCAAACGGAGTCGATACCGTCCTTCCCGTGCTCATCGCAGGTACCGTCAGCGGCGTTATATACGGCTGTCTTTTCAAAATAAACGGCTCTACGGGAGGAGTGGATATAATAGCTAAAATGATAGATAAAAAGATACCGTATTTCAGCTTTATATGGATAATATTTATCCTTAACGCCATAGTGGCTGCTATTTCCTACTTTGTGTACTATGATGTTACGGACACGGGCAAAATAATTTATAATTTCAAGCCTGTCGCCCTATGTATTCTATATAATTTCATGTCAAGTAAGGTGAGCAATTCCATGCTGAACGGCAGTAAAAGCGCTGTAAAAATTGAGATAATAACCACACGTCCGAAAGAAATTACAGAGGCAATTATTAATAAAATAGAGCGCGGCGTCACGATGATAAAGGCAGTCGGTGCCTATTCAAATTCTGACAAAACAATACTTGTCTGCGTAGTATCACGTCACCAAATGATAGAATGTCAGAATATAATACACGAATATGGGGATACGTTCGCCTACATTTCAAGCGTCTCAGAGGTGTTCGGTAACTTTTCTCAGAAATCCTTCTGATTTTCAAATTTATTACAAAGTAACCTTCCTCATTATTACCTCCTTTGTGAGAACAACAGCGGACTGAGAGAAAACCCCTCAATCTGCTTCCTCACTCAAAGGCAAAAATATAAGCCTTGTTTTTGAAAGTTCACAAAATAATTGAATCTGTTATGTACTCGCAAGTATCACCTTTTAGAACCAAAAGTGAAATAGTTGCAATCGACTCAGTCGTTAAAGGTTTCGGGAATAGTCCTGACAAGTGCCGTGGTATCACAACGGCGATGCTTGCCGGTATACATCTTTTATCGCTATTTACTTTTCTCGTATTTCTTCATTTTCTTAAATGAAATGTCAGATTGAGAGTTTGCACAACCGTACTCAAAGTTAAATTCACAGTCGTTTTCGCCTTCGCCCCAACGCATACAAAGAACTGTACTACCGTCAAGAATAAACTCATATTTTATTACGTTTACGGTCTTAGTCGTGCGAATACCGTCGGCGTTATATGTATATGCTACGTTATCATTTACGGAGGCAAGTATTCTTCCGTTTATCCATGAAAATACCATGCCGTCGCGGTAATTAAGAGGATTGCCCTGTCATCTATGAACCATCTTGTCGCCGTCGTACGAATAATTGATTACACTTATAGGGGACCCGAGGTTATCCGACGTAACATATTTACATATCTGCAGGATATTTCCGCCGTTGTCATACTCATAAGTGTATGAATAATCAACACTACCCCTGAAATCATCAACTCGTGATAACTGACCCGGAGAATCGTAATAATACTCAAACATCATAGCGTTATTACGACACACCGTTTTTATGCGTGACATGTTGCCATAAGTTTAAGTATACGAATCGGAAAGAGTCTTCCGTCTTTATCATACGTATACGAGAGGGGTGACCTCGACGCTGTCTCCGTCGGTCATACCGTAACCGAAATGAAGTTTTCTCCCATAGCATCGTAGGTATATTCAACAGTCATTACGCCGGATGATATAATATTGCCGTGATTTAACGTAATTTTTATTTATTTTCCGGGCGATAGCTGTCTTTGAGACCAACAATACGATTAAATGTATCGGCATATTTTGAGTCCTTTACGAAATATCCGACACGGACAAACTGAAATTTATCTCCCTCGTTTGCCTCGGAAAGTGAAGGCTCCGCAAGTGCGTTATCAAGCTTTTTCACTGAATCAAGATTGAGGTAATCTCCGTATCCCTTGCCCTCCGGTATATCCGCAACGTTCTCTATCGTAAAGAGCTGATCGTAAAGCATTACGTTTATCGGCAGTGCATATTTTGATGCAAGCCAATGTATCGTGCCCTTTATCTTTCTTCCGTCGGCGGGATTTCCGTTCCCGGTTTCAAGGTCGGCTGTGCAGTGTATTTCCTTTACGCTACCGTTGTCATCCTTTATTATATTATTGCATTTTACGATATATGCGCCCATAAGTCTGACTTCACCGTCAGGTTTCATGCGGAAGAATTTCGGAGGCGGAACCTCGGCAAAATCATCGGCATCTATATAAAGCTCACGAGCAAAGGGCACTTTTCTTGTTCCCGCCTCGGGATTCTGCGGATTATTCGGGAGATCGAAATACTCTGTTTTTCCCTCCGGATAATTATCAATAACAACTTTAACCGGATTTAATATGGCTATTCTTCGCTGTGCAGTTGAGTTCAGCTCCTCGCGTATGCAATGTTCGAGCAATTCGTAATCAACAACGCTGTATGCCTTGGCAACGCCTGCTCGGGAGACAAAATCAAATATAGCGCTCGGAGTGTATCCGCGACGACGAAGTCCGCAGAGCGTAGGCATGCGAGGGTCGTCCCATCCGTCTACAAGTCCCGTTTCAACAAGCTGACGCAAATATCTTTTGCTCATAACGGTGTGAGTAACGTTAAGACGTGCGAATTCTCTCTGTTTGGGCTTGTTTTCCACAGGTATGTTCTCTACCACCCAGTTGTAAAGCGGACGGTGATTTTCAAATTCAATCGAGCATAGAGAGTGAGTTATACCTTCGAGAGCATCCTGAATAGGGTGTGCATAATCATAGAGAGGATATATACACCACTTGTTGCCCTGTCTGTGATGAGATGTATGAACTATACGATAAATCGCAGGGTCCCTCATATTGATGTTGGGAGATGCCATATCAATCTTTGCACGCAGAGTTTTAGCTCCGTCGGGGAATTCACCGTTCTTCATTCGCTCAAATAAATCGAGGTTTTCCTCAATGCTTCTGTCACGGTACGGACTATTCTTTCCGGGCTCGGTAAGCGTTCCGCGATACTCTCTCATCTCATCTGCAGAAAGATCGCATACGTATGCCTTTCCCTGTTTTATAAGTCTGACTGCAAATTCATAACATTTGTCGAAATAGTCGGAGCCGTAGAATACTCCGCCGTTCGGCTCCGCGCCAAGCCATTTAAGGTCCTCATATATTGAGTTGACGTATTCGTTATCTTCCTTTGAGGGGTTGGTGTCATCGTAGCGCAGATTAAATTTACCGCCGTATTTCTTAGCTATTGAATAGTTTATCCAAATAGCCTTCGCACTTCCTATATGGAGATAACCATTAGGCTCCGGCGGAAAACGCGTATGAATTTTAAGATCGGGATTCTTCTTAAGATCCTCGTCTATTATATCCAGAATAAAGTTAGATTTGATTTCTTCCATAGTTTTATTCTCCAATACTCCAAGGCTTTTTATGTCTGTTATAAATAATCTGAGGGTATTAATTCAATTCGTGAGATATACATTTTCAGATATGAAAACACTTTTCCGCAAATATCGAGGTTTCCTTGCCATGTCCGGGAAAAACAATTGCTTTGTCAGGTAAAGACATAAGCTTTTTTACGGAATTTTCAAGCTTTTCTTTGTTCCCGGAATACAAATCGCATCTGCCGACATCTCCGCCCGCAAAAACTGTATCACCGGAAAATAGAATACCGCTATCCTTGCAATAATAGCAAACGGAGCCGTCCGTATGCCCGGGAGTTTCGATAACTGTTAATTTTTCTCTCCCTACCGTTATTTCTTCTTTATCTTTAACGTGGACAACGTTTGCATTATCAACCGTTATTGTCCCGCCGAGAAAATATGAAGACGCATTCTTATAGGAATCTGTAAGCATATCGGCATCGGACGTTCCGACGTAAACCGGAATACCTAATCTTACATATTTGTCAAGGGCGAGTATATGGTCGAAATGCCCGTGCGTCAACAGTACGCATGTAACTCTCGGATAGTTTGAGAGAAATCTCTCATTATACTCCGTAGGGTCTATAACTGCGGAAGAGGTCGTCGCATCATCGTAAACGATATATGAGTTTGCGGCATAACCACGCCCGCCGAATTTATCACATTTCATATTTTCCTCATCATTCACATAATAAGCGCAAGCCCGATAATGGCAAGCGTTAAAAACATATAAGAATTTATGACATAAATTATATCACATAATGTATTTTTTGTCTACAATATTTACATATTTTTTAATTTTTAAGGATTTAAGAAACGTGATACTCCCCATCGCAATTCACGGCATTATCAGTGGGACATAAACTGTTAATGCGTACCGAATATTATCCTGCACGGGAGAAAAAAATGACGTACTGTATATTTGTGATTGGTTCGGTCACTTACGCCCAGAAAGCTAAGAGAGCCCTTCAGGTAAAAAGAATACAGTCTAAGATAATAAAAACTGACGGACTTAAAAATGCAGGTGGGTGCGCATACGGGATAGAGCTTCAATGCCGCGACGTAATTGCTGCCGCAGCGGAGCTGCGCTCTCTCGGAATAGACTACAAATATCTGGAGTAGCTATGATATATTTTGACAATGCGGCAACAACTTATCCTAAACCTCCGAAAACGGTGAAAATTATAAAAGATTGCATAATCCACGCCGGCGGAAATCCGGGTAGAAGCTCTCATCTTTTGTCGATGAGAGCCGCCGACATTATTTATTCGTGCAGAGAAAAGATATGTATTCTTCTCGGCTACGACAAACCCGAAAACGTGATTTTCACCCCAAATGCCACATATGCGCTCAATCTCGCCATAAAAACAAAAGTGCGTGAAGGCTCTCATATACTGATAAGCGACATGGAGCATAATTCGGTTTTGAGACCGGTACGCTGCCTCTCACGCGACAAGAACATCACCTATGATGTTTTTCCGACCGATGGCGATATAGAGAAAAATATATGTGAAAAAATAACCGAGAAAACCGATATTTTGGTATGTAACCATGTATCTAACGTATGCGGAAGGAAACAAGACCTCAAAAAAATAGGAGAGCTCTGCAAACGAAAAGGGATATACTTTATTGCGGATTTATCTCAAAGTATAGGCCATTTTCCAATAAATTTCAATGATATTTGCGCCGATGCTGTATGCGCCCCCGGACACAAAGGGCTATTCGGCATTCAGGGCTCAGGTTTTGTTTTACTGCGTAACTCCGACGGATTGCGCGAATTTATTGAAGGCGGAAGCGGCTCAAATTCCAAAGATACTCTGATGCCTATGCAGTTACCCGACAGATACGAGGCAGGGACTCTTTTCACCCCTGCCATAGCGGCTCTATCATATGGAATAGACTATATAAACAAAATCGGATACAGTGAAATAGAAGAACGGGAAAACAGAATTCTTAAACGCATATACGATATTCTATCGGATACCTTGGATTGTGACATATATGCTCCCAAAGACCTCACGGGAAGCGTGTTGTCCTTTAATATAAAGGGTTTTGACCAAAATGACGTAGCGTCTTATCTGTGCGAAAAGAATGTGTATTGCAGAGGCGGATACCATTGCTCCCCGCTCGCTCACAAAGCCATCGGCACATTTGATACGGGAGCTGTAAGGCTAAGTATCAGCCTTTTCAATAAAATGTCTGAGGCGGAAAAACTGTTTCAAATTATAAAGGAATCGCCGTTTTCAAAATAAAACGTACCGTATCACTCAACGAAAAAGCGGGTATTCTGCACATTATTGCAGATACCCGTGATTTTTCATTTATCTGAAGATTTGTGTTTTTGCGCTGATTTCTTTTGAGTAAATACCGAAGAAGGCAATTCGAAATCGCAATCGTTTATAACGTCAAACGTATCGAGTTTATCACTTGTCATAAGGACTATGCATCCACTGTACGGTTCAATACAGATAGCACCGCGAAGTTTGATTACTCCGAAAACGCTTTTTATCGAGTCACCGCTAACGAAAATTCGTTCAGAAGAATTATTGACTACTGTAATATACTCCAGCCCGTTTGCCTCTCTTGAGAATGCGAGAACGTCTTTATCAAGACAAAGAAGGCGGAATTCCCCGTTTTTGTATACGTCAATGCTTTTTCTCGTTTTCCCGAGCGCTGTATAAAAATCCCGTATGTCCGTATCCGGTTTTTTCCATGGATACGGCATTCTGTTAAACGGATCTTTATATCCCTGCATACCTACCTCATCGCCGTAATAGATACACGGAACGCCTGGTAGAGTTGCAATGATAAGATACGCAAGCTTTTGGAGCTTTGAGCCTCTCATATAGTCATGCTCAGACATTTTATAGTGCGCGAGAATATGATTTGACGTTCCCCTCGGAGAGGGTGCGGCAAGGGCAGTTATTATCCTCTCCGTATCGTGCGTACCGAGCAAATTCATTTGAGCATCCGCAATTCTCTTCGGCATGTTGGGCAAAACGTCCGAAAGTGCATATTCGAGTGCACCCGTGTTTTTATTACGCAGATAATCTATGATAGCCGTGCGGTATGGGTAATTCATCACGCCGTCGAGCTCTTTACCCATATAATACTTCTTGCGTATGTCATAGGCGATTTTATTGGAGGCGTCTTCCCATACCTCACCGTATAGTATGCTCTGCCCGTTCTCCTTGTCGAGGACGTCTTTTAATTTTGTAACGAATGAATCCTTGAGTTCGTCAACGACATCAAGTCGGAAGCCCGAAATTCCCATCTTCATATAATGCTCGGCAACTCCGCCTTTTCCGAGAAAGTATTCTGCACATTCCGCTCGTTCGGTGTGAATACGCGGAAGAGTTTTTATACCCCACCACGACGTATATTCGTCGGGAAAGTCCTTAAAATCATACCATGAATAATATTTTGAGGATTTAGATTGGTATGCACCTATTGAATCGTATTTACCGTATTTGTTGAAATAGATACTGTCATCACCCGTATGATTGAAAACGCCGTCGAGAATTACCCTTATATTCCGCTTTTTCGCTTCCGATATAAGTTTTCGAAGAGCATCCTCTCCTCCGAAAGCATCATCAACTTTCATATAGTTGCCCGTATCGTACTTATGGTTGGAATAAGCCTCGAAAACAGGGCTTAAATATATGCAATTAACACCGAGAGAGGAAATATAATCGAGCTTGTCGGCAACTCCGTACAGATTACCGCCGAAGAAAGTATTGTTTTCAAGATGCGCGCCGGGATATTCCGGGTATTCGGGTATACCGTTATCCCAGTCGGTATTAAGTATCGAATCTCTCCGCATCGGAGTCTCGACAGTACGGCAAAAACGGTCAACAAACACGTGATATATTATGCCTCCGTATATCCATTCGGGAGCATTATGAGAAAAATCGCTCACCGTAAGCTGAAACTGATACGGAATATCCCCCTCGGCTTTTCGGAAAGAAACAGTGTTACCGCACGACAGCTTATATGCATAAGCATCTCCCGCAACGGTCTTTATATAAAAACCTATAAAATAAAGTCCACTGTTCTCTTTCTTATCGGAGATATCATCATTTGCACAAAAATCTTTTTCGGTATCAACCGTTACACGGTATAAATCCATATCACAGTTCATTGTGCTAAAGCGAAGTTCCCGCTCAATTATAAATCCGGTATAGTCGTTTCGTATAAAGGCTTTTACATACGACGCTCCGAGAGCGCGCGGCAAAAGGAGGTTAAAACCGATGCGGTCACCGTACAAAAACGCACGGCGACCGTAGCAGTATTCACCATCCCTATCGAATATAAGTTCGCCGGTTGCGGACAAGGTATTGTCCGTGTGAATTCTGAGATTGAGCATCGTTTATTTTCCTATTGGTGTGAGATGCCAGATTTCGTTTGCATAAGTTCTTATGCTGTTATCAGCGGCAAATCTGCCTGCTCTTGAAATATTGATAAGCGACTTTCTCGCCCATTCAAGTCTGTCACGATAATCGTTCATGGCCCTGTCATGCTCGTATCTGTATGCGCTGAAATCGGCAAGGCACATGTACGGGTCTGCAACGGAATGAGTTCCGTTTATCAGATAATCTGCAATATCCGAGAAATCCTCTCCGCCGATTCTGGAATTGAGTCTGTCTACCGTGCGTCTGATAACTTCAGAATTGCGGTAGTATTCTCTTGCTTCATATCCGTGACGCCACAGTTCATCAACCTCGTACGTGTTAAGACCGAAAATGTATATGTTTCTGTCTCCGACGGCGTCGAGTATCTCAACGTTTGCTCCGTCGAGTGTTCCCATCGTGAGAGCGCCGTTAAGCATGAGCTTCATGTTACTCGTTCCGCTGGCTTCCTTACCTGCCAGAGAAATCTGCTCGCTTATATCTGCAGAAGGGATGATTACCTCTGCCATACTTACGTTATAGTCTTCCATAAAGACTACCTTGATTTTTTCCCTGGTTGCCGGGTTGTTCTCAAGCTCGCGTGAGAGGAAATAAATGAGCTTTATAAGTCTCTTAGCCATATAGTAGCTCGGAGCCGCCTTTGCACCGAAGATGAACGTCTCCGGCATTATATTGGCATTGGGATTATCGCATACTTCGTTATATATCGATATTATTTTAAGCACGTTAAGAAGCTGTCTCTTATACTCGTGCATTCTCTTTATCTGAACGTCATATACGGAATCCGGGTCAACGTTTCTTCCGGTTCTCTCTTTAATGTAGTTTGAGAGGCGGACCTTATTCTCGCGTTTTACCGCATTAAGGCGCAGAAGAACCTCGTCGTCGGTTGCAAACTTCTCGAATTTGCGCAGCTCGGAGGGCTGAGACATAAATCCTTCGCCTATTGTCGAGGTAAGGAGTGACGAAAGCCCCGGATTTGCATAGCAGAGCCATCTGCGGTGTACTATACCGTTGGTAACGTTCGTGAATTTCCACGGTGTCATCTTATAGAAGTCGTGGAATACCGTCTTTTTGAGTATATCGCTGTGAAGCTGTGATACGCCGTTGACGGTGTGGGAACCGACAACGCAGAGATTTGCCATTTTAACCTGGCCGTATCCGACTATTGCCATCCTGGAAATTCTATCCCAGTCTCCGGGATACATGTTCCAGAGGTCTGCACAGAAACGACGGTTTATTTCGGTTACTATTGAGAATATTCTCGGAAGCTTGAGCCTGAACAAATCAATCTTCCAACACTCGAGAGCCTCGGGAAGAACCGTATGGTTAGTGTACGAAACGGATTTCGTAACGATTTTCCATGCGTCATCCCACGAATAGGAATATACGTCCATGAGTATACGCATAAGCTCGGGGATACAAAGTGCCGGATGCGTATCGTTGATATGAAGGGCTATTCTGTTCTCGAAATTATCGAGCGAGCCGTTAGCCGCAAAATAATCGCGGATTATACTCTGAAGCGATGCGGAAACGAGGAAATATTGCTGAGTAAGACGGAGGAGCTTTCCCTCATCATAGTTATCCGGCGGATAAAGCTGCCTTGTGATTTCTTCTGCATTTGAATTCTTTTCGTGTGCCTTTATATATTCACCCTGTGTCTGCGGATATGCCTCGGTACCCTGTGCGTTCTTTGCACGCCAAAGACGAATTGAGTTAACGGCATTGGTATCCGGACCTACAATAAGAAGGTCGTACGGAACCGCCTTAACCTCGTCATAGTTTGTATTGGTTACACGGAGTTCTCCGTTCTCCCATGACTCGCTTATATCTCCGCCGAAACGTACCGTCATGGTCTTTTCCGGATGAGCAACAAGCCATGCTCCGTCGCTCGGAAGCCAGATATCGGGAAGCTCGACCTGCTCACCGTCAACAAGTCTCTGCTTGAAAAGTCCGTTCTCGTAAAGAAGAGAGTATCCGTTCGCCGCATAATTGAGTGCGGTGAGAGAATCCATAAAGCATGCGGCAAGACGACCAAGACCTCCGTTTCCGAGTCCGGGGTCAACCTCACATGCATAAATCTCATCAAATGATGAGCCGAATTCATTCAGTATCTTATCGAGTTTTTCGTAAATGCCCATATTTATTACATTGTTTTTGAGCATTCTTCCGACGAGGAATTCCATGCAGAGGTAGCATACCTTTTTGCCTTCCTGTGCGGCGATTCTGCGATTGAATTTTGCGCGGTTATCAACCATTATTTCTTTAAGTGCGTTAACCGTTGCATTGTAAAGCTGCTCTGCCGATGCCTTTTTAGGGTCTATAACACCGAATGCAAAGAGTTTGCTCTCTATTTTCTTTTTGAGCTCCGCTTCACTGATATTCATAGTGTTTTTATTATCCGCCTCGACTCTTGCATTTTTTACCGCAGCATTGCCTTTTTTTAATGTACTTGCATTTACCGCATTCGCTTCTGCTTTTTTGATTTTAGTTTCTTTGTTCGTTTGGTTGGTTGTCTTACTCATAAATTTCGCCCTATAATATCGTTAAACTTTAATCTTTCTTTGTGCTTTGGGTAATAAACGGTACAAATCAAATTCCGTTATACATGTCAATATACTTATCTGCTGAGCTTTCCCATGTAAAATCAGCCGTCATTGCTCTTTTTACAAGTGAATTCCACTCATTCTTGTTGTAATATAGAGAGAGTGCATCCTTTATTCTGAACAGCAGTTCGTGCGCATTGAAATTGTTGAAGGTAAATCCTACCGAATCAGGAGCACCGTACGGTATTATCGTGTCGTAAAGTCCTCCGACTGCTCTTACAATCGGTATCGTTCCGTATCGGCAAGCCGTCATCTGCGCAAGGCCGCACGGTTCACTCTTCGACGGCATAATGAACAAATCTGCCGAGGCGTACATATGCTTTGACGTTACTCGGTCAAATTTAATCAATGCACGTGCCTTATCGGAATGACGGGAACAGAGCTGTCTGAAAATATCCTCATATCCGTAATCGCCCGTTCCGAGGAGAACAAACTGCATGTTTTCACACATAAGCTCGTCGAATATACGCAACATAAGGTCGATACCCTTACCGTTTGTAAGTCTGGTTATCATAACCGCCATCGGGATGTTTGCATCAACCTTAAGCCCCAGTTCCTTTTGAAGCGCCATCTTATTATTCGCCTTGCCTTCAGAGAAACTGTTTACGTTGTAGGTATACTCGATGTCGGAGCCGTTTTCGGGAGAAAAATAAACCGTATCTATTCCGTTGATAATACCGCGGAATTTATAGGAATTTTCTCTTATAATATTGTGCAGACCGAATGCAAAAAACGGTTCTTTAAGTTCATTTGCATAATTCGGACTTACGGTTGTAAGCCTGTCGCAGCTTACAATCGCCGCTTTCATCAGATTTATACAACCGTCAAATTCAAATATGCTCTTGAAACAATAATCAAAGTCAAATACGTTCTCCAGAATTGCCATATCGTATTTGCCCTGATACTCAATGTTATGAATTGTAAATACCGCCTTTATTCTTCCGAGAGTCGGATGAGAATTATACTTGAGCTTCAGGTACTCAACCGCGAGCGCCGTCTGCCAGTCGTTGGCATGCATAATATCGGGAACGTATATTCCTCGAAGCATAACCTCTATTACCGCACGTGAAAAATAAGCAAATCTCTCGCCGTCGTCATACTGTCCGTACATCGATGAACGTTTGAAATAATATTCATTATCAATGAAATAATAAGTCACTCCGGATTCGCTGAGAGACCATACTCCGCAGTAGAGGTTACGCCATCCCAGATAGAATGAGAACTCATCTACCTTTTTCATTTTCTTTCTGTACTCTTCTTTTATCTGAGAATACATCGGAAGAATTACAGCACATTCATAACCGTCTCTTTTAGCTATTGTACGGGGTAAAGCTCCGAGAACGTCACCGAGTCCTCCGCTCGCGGCATATGGATTGGCTTCACTCGTTACGTATAAAATTTTCATTTTCAAACCCTCTTATGCTTTTCTATAAAGAACGGCATTGTGTAGTGTCCGGATAGAATTCTGTTATCGCATATGACGACGTCTTTGTCCGAGACAACACAATTTATACTTGCATTCTCACCGATTATACCGCCGTTGAAAATAATCGAATTTTTGACTACGGCACCCTTTGACACACGCACGTTGCGGAAAAGTATGGAGTTCTCTACCGTTCCCTCGATAATACATCCGTCTGCAATAAGCGAATTCTTGACCGATGCACCGTCCCTGTACACGGCGGGGTTCGAGTTATGTACGTTCGTATATATAGGTCTTTCACGTACACCGAACAAAGAATTTCTCGCCGTCTCGTTAACGGTAAGTTCAATACTGTAATTGTAATAATCACGGAAGCTCGACACGAATGCGTTGTACCCGTCATAGCAATAGGTGAAATACTTTGCCGAGCGGTATTCACGCAGCATGACGTCACGTGTAAGTCCGGAATAATTTCTTGCCATGCTCTCCTGAAGAATACGGCGCAAATACGAAGTTCTCATAACGTATACGTTAAGCGATACCTCGGGATTTCTATCGTTATATCTGTTCCCCATGACAAGGTCGATTATTCTGCTGTTATCATCGGATTTAACGAGCAGTCTTGATGTCTGCGAGGTCCACGTATCCTTGCATTTGGACGTTATAACAGTCATATCGGCATCTGTCGCTTCGTGACGTTCGATAACGTCTTTAAGATCAATATTGAATATGGTATCGCAGTCGGCAAGGACGACGTTATCCTCTTTAAGAGAGGAAATAAAGTCTGACATGCTCTTGAGGGCATCAAGATGTCCGGAATACATTTTAGCTCCGGAACCGCTTATATACTGAAAAGGAGATACTATGTTTATACCGCCGGAGCGACGGGCAAGATCCCAGTCCTTTCCGCTTCCTATATGGTTGGTGAGAGAACGGTAATTGTAGTTGGTCACTATGCTTATATTTGATATATTGGCATTTACCATGTTTGAAAGACCGAAGTCGACAAGACGGTATCTGCAAGCAAACGGAATAGCCGCAACGGTGCGGTCCTCCGTAAGACGGGAAAGGGTGTTGTCGTTAAGATTGGAAAATACAATTCCTGCAGTACTGTTCATATCATATACCTACCTTTCCCTCGGATAATACGCTTCCCTTTGCTATAACGCAAATCTCGTTATCCGCTTTTTTCTCTTTTCCGACCATGACGTTCTCACCCACAACCGTATCGCTGTCGATTATACTGTACGACACCGTCGCGTCCTTGCATATATGAACGTCCTCCATAATTACACTGTCTCGGACGACGGCACCCTTCTCTACTACAACTCCGCCGAACAGAACCGAGTTGATAACGTCACCCTGGATGACACATCCCTCAGAAATCATGGCGTTATTTATATTGGCCTCAGAGCCGATGAACTGAGGTGCACGCGCCGTATTTCTTGAATATACGCGGAAGTCACGGTCGCCGAGGTCGAGCGTCGGTTTTTGTCCCAGCAAATCCATATTTGCTTCCCAAAGGCTGCTTATAGTACCGACATCCTTCCAATAACCGTTGAATTTATATGAATAGAGTTTCTCGCCGTTTTTAAGAAGATTGGGAATAATGTTTTTTCCGAAATCGTTTGACGATTGGGGGTCCTCCTCGTCCTCTTCAAGATACTTTATGAGCACGTCGGTGCTGAAAATATATATGCCCATCGATGCCTGATTGTTCTTCGGATTCTTCGGCTTCTCCTCAAACTCATATATGCTGCCGTCCTCTTTTGTATTGCATATACCGAATCTGGAGGCCTCGGACATAGGTACCGTTATCGTCGCTACTGTGCATGCCGCGCCCGTCGCCTTGTGCTGTTCGAGCATGAGCGAATAATCCATCTTGTATATATGGTCGCCCGACAGAATGAGAACGTAATCGGGATTATATCTCTTTATGAAGTTGATATTCTGGTAAATTGCGTTTGCGGTTCCTTTATACCAGTCGGAATGTTTCTTACCCTGATATGGAGGCAGAACGCTGAGTCCTCCTCTGGAACGGTCGAGATCCCACGGTGCTCCGTTACCGATATATTCGTTTAGTGCGAGAGGCTGATACTGGGTAAGAACGCCTACGGTGTCAATGCCGGAGTTGATGCAGTTTGAGAGAGGAAAGTCGATAATTTTATACTTTCCTCCGAAGCCTACTGCCGGCTTTGCCGTCTGCTGAGTCAGTTCGTAAAGTCTGCTTCCCTGACCGCCGGCGAGCAACATAGCTATACATTCTTTCTTGTAAAACATAGACTCCTCCGTTATATTTATATATTTATTTTCGGTTATTTGGTTTTCCTTTGAGTATTCTCTTTAATTCACTGTTTATCTGTTATTTACGCTTTACTCTCTCGCTCTTTTTGAGGATAAGTGCACCGAATCTCGGTATATCAACGGTTATATAATGACCGGATTTATCCTTCTTCGAACGGTAGCTTTTTTCAAATGCGTTGCACGAGGAAAATTCGTTTCTGTACGTTCCCGCCTTTTCAACCGGGATACGTATCCTATTATTGGGTGCACCCGAAAAGCTTACTATAACCGTGAGCTTAGACTTGTCCGCCGCGACACGCCTGTATGCAACCATATTCCTGTCGGCTTCATTTGGATATATCCATTCAAATCCATTTTCTGTGAAATCGTCCTCCCAGAGTTGCGGGCTCTTCAGATAGAAACGGTTGAGAGCTGCCACGAATTCCCTCATCTCACTGTGCTTTGGGTAATCCAGCATAAACCATTCAAGCGAGTTTGCAAAATCCCACTCTCTGAACTGCGCGTACTCAGTACCCATAAACATCATTTTTTTGCCCGGATAGGTCATCATAAGCATCAGAGACGCGCGCATCTGTTCAAACTTATCCTCGTAATCTCCGAACATTTTATCAATATACGATTTCTTCCCGTGTACGACCTCGTCGTGTGATATCGGTAAAATATAATTTTCTTTGAACGCATACATAATCGGAAAATTGAGTGCGTTGTGATGATATTTTCTGTAACACGGATCCTTGGCTATATAATCGTAAAAATCATTGGCAAAGCCCATGTTCCACTTCATGTTGAAGCCGAGTCCTCCGTCTGATACGGGATGCGTTATACCGCCGAAAGAGGTGGATTCCTCAGCTATCATAAGCGCATCGGGATACTTGGCGAAAACCGCCGTATTCAACTTGCGCAGGAAAGCTATAGCCTCAAGGTTTTTATTGTCACCGTATATATTAGGTATCCATTCGCCCGGTTCTCTGTCGTAGTCGAGATACAGCATTGACGATACCGCATCCACTCGCAGGCCGTCCACGTGGAATTCATTCATCCAGTAAAGCGCTCCGGAGATAAGGAACGACTGCACCTCTTCTCTTCCGACGTCAAAATATCTGGTTCCCCATGAACGGTTCTCCTGCCTGTCCTTACCCTGATACTCGTAAAGAGGAGAGCCGTCGAATTCGTAAAGGCCCCATTCATCCTTTGGAAAATGTGCCGGTACCCAGTCAAGAATAATACCAATTCCCATCTCGTGACACTTGTTTACGAAATAGCGGAAATCGTCAGGTTCTCCGAATCTTGAGGTAGGAGCAAAATAACCGCACACCTGATAACCCCACGAGCCATCGAATGGGTATTCAGTCACAGGCAGAAGCTCGATGTGCGTATACCCCATCGACTTAACGTACGGAATCATCGCATCTGCCAGTTCTCTGTACGATAAATACGAGTTATCCTCATGCCTCGCAAATGAACCCAGATGTGCCTCATAGATATTAAGAGGAGTGGACATGTACTTTCCGTTTACGGAACAAACGGTTTTTCTTCTCATTTCGAACCATGCGGTATCAGTCCACTCAAATTCCGAATCGTGACATATGACCGACGCTCCGTCTGCGCCTCCCATAGACAGAAACGCATAAGGATCGCCCTTCATATGTACTCCGTTTCTGCCCTTGATTTTGAACTTATACTTTCGACCGTTGAGCGGTTCTTCGCTCTCTACTACCGCCTCGTAGATGCCTGACGAGGATTTTCTTACCATCGGAACTCCGTTTTGCCAATCGGCAAAATCTCCGACGAGTGAAATCGCATATGCTCCCGGCGCCCATGTGCGGAATACGTATTCGTATTTACCGCCTTTTTTACTCATATGACAACCGAGCAGCTTATATGCCTCGTAGTTTGTTCCCTGATGAAAAAGATACTCTCCCAAGTCCTTGTTTTTTGTCTTCATCGCATTACCTGTAAATACTGACTTTACGAAATATATTATTGACACGCATATATAATATATTCTTATCTATATTTTAACATTAAGAATATAATATGTCAATAGAAAAACATAGGCTTAGGATGACATTTGATAATCATTCTGCATATTTTGTTCTTTAATCAACAGTTTTACATATTTCTTTTCTCGCAGTATTATCAATTTGATTTTGAAAATACCGAAAAGCGAATGGTAAAGTCTCCTTATGAAAGTATATATTGGCATGCAGATTAAAGAAAACAGTTTTGATAAAACAAACTTTATCGGTTTTATCAAAAACCTTTTTACCGTGCCAAACGCAAAGGAAACCGTAAAAATTACTACCTTTCTTACTGCATTTATTATTTTCTCCGATAAAAGCATAACAAGTCTGCCAACGGTAAAATAATAGGAGAAAAAACCTATTATAGCACCGATTGCCATAAAAGCTCTGAACCTCCCGTCGTTTGCATAAAAAACAAAAACGGAGAAAATCGCTCCGCACAGCGACAAAAAAACAATATCTCCGAGCGAGGTAACAATGTCTCCGATTCTTATTTTTATTTTTCCGGACGACATATGCTCTTTTGACTTGTTTGTCTTTTCGCCCGATACATTATTTGATGCCTTACTCTTGGTTTTTTTATCCTTTTTTTCAGGTCTCATAAGTCTCAATATGCGAAGCAAGTCGTACATCGCTCCGAAAAATGTGCCCAGAGCGATGGAAAGAACAAATATCGCGCCCATTGCGCGCATTGATACTTCCACTTTATTTCACCCATTTTGAAAAGAAGCCGCTTTTTTTGTTTCCCGTATCGGTGTAATATAGAGCATTTATTTTTCCGGAAACGCAAACGTCTCCGGAGTCAACCGACAGTTTCGTTACCGAGAGTCCCTCTCCCTCTATTGTCAGTCTGCCCATACTCGTTTCAAGGGACACCGTATCCTCGTCAAAGTTGTTTACGAGTTTTACCCCACAGATTGCAACGTCTGTTCTGCCGTTCATATTCAACGAATGTTTTTTTTCCGTTCCGCCAATCTCACCCTGCATAACTTTCCTCCTCACGCACTATGAATATTTTCATTTTTATCCGTTTAACATACAATGATACTCTTTACTTGCTTCGGTTTGCGCTTATTAATGTTATTACATTATATTCGCAAAACCGCCGAATATACCGCATGATTTTCAAAGAGCTTTTCAGAACAAAAAGAAAAGGCGCATGCGCCTTTGAGAAGTCTCGGCATCGGAATTATTCCGAAATAACCTCAAACATTCCCTGTGCATCCGCCTTTTTAGTACTTTCCTTTAATTCAAGAACTCTGACCTGCAACGAGCGCTGTCCGAACGTAACGGTGATGATATCGCCGGGTTTTACGTCGTACGATGCTTTTGCGGGTTTTCCGTTTACGGCAACGTGAGATGCGTCGCACGCATCGTTTGCCACCGTTCGCCTTTTTATGATTCTTGATACCTTCAGGTACTTATCAAGCCTCATTGGATTTTATAATCAAAGTTCGTTCTTCAGAGCAGCTGATGCCGAGAAGCTGACGCTCTTGGAAGCTGCAATCGTTATCTTCTCGCCCGTTTGGGGATTGCGTCCTTCTCTTGCGGCTCTTTCTTTTACATCAAAAGTTCCGAACCCTACGCACTGAACCTTATCGCCATTCTTAAGCGCATCTGCAATAGCCGTGAAAACTGCGCTAACTGCTGCATCAGCCTCTTTCTTTTTAAGTCCGGTTGCATCTGCGACAACATTTATAAGTTCTGTCTTATTCATTTTACATACCCCTTTTTTAATTTATTTTTATAATTCATGATAACATATATTTTGCAATATTGCAAGCATTTTTTGCTAAAAAACACAATTTTTTTACGGAAAAAAATCATTTTTTGTCGATTTTAACAATTTTCCATACGTTTTTAAGTTCATCAGGCGTACATTCTTCAACTTTTTGACCGTTGTTTGCAACAACCTCTTCCAGCATTTCCATCCTCGAAATGAACTTGTCCGTTGCAAATTTCAGACTTTCCTCCGCGTTTACTCCGAGCTTGCGAATATAATTCACGGCGGCAAAAAGGAAGTCTCCGCACTCGGCAACTCTCTCCTCCTCGGTTTTTGCAAGACGAATCTCTTCGAGCTCCTCGAATATCTTGTCCATAGCCTCACGCTCTGTCGGATAATCGAACTTCATTTTTGCGCATCTTGAAGAAACGCTCTGTGCCCGCATAAGTGCAGGATACGTTATCGGCACTGAATTCAGTCGTGATTTAAGCGTATCTCTCTTCTTTTCCTTATTTTTAATTTTATCCCAATTTTCGAGTACTTTATCCGCGTTTTCCGCATTTTCATCGGAAAATATGTGTGGGTGACGGTGGACGAGCTTTTTACAGATTCCGTCAGTGACGTCATCTATATCGAACCTTCCCCTCTCTTTTTCGATTTGCGCGTGAAAGACCGCCTGCAAAATAACGTCTCCGAGTTCCTCGCACATATGCTCCGGGTTATCTTCATCGATTGCCTCCGCCGCCTCATATGCTTCTTCTATCAGTCCCCGACGAATGCTTTTATGCGTTTGCTCTCTGTCCCAAGGGCATCCGTTTTCCGAGCGTAATATAGTCATTATTTCGCACAGGTCGTAAAACGTGTAGTTTTTCTTATCCGAGAGCAAACGGGCTCTCTCTTTCGTATCATCGCTCTCGCTTACCGTTATATTCTCTTTTTTGCCACAGGTCTTTTCCATATAAGTTCTTCCTTTTATGTTGTCTTTATTTAAGTTACGTTTATTTATATTTATTCATTACAACTATTGTTTTTGACGCAATGAGAAATCGATGGGATGACCTTACTTCATTTAATCAATTTCAGCCTCATAAGATACCTGCTTATCTTATCTCCAAACGGGAGTTTTTCGACATCTTTTGCGTATATACAACCAAATGCGAAGATAAGAGCAATATACGATACTGCAGCAAGTATTATTGCAAAAATAACGGCTACGGAATTACCGTAAACTGAAAGAAAGGTATACGTTCCCCACGCAACACAACAGGCAAGCCCGGAGCATACAAACGGTTTTAACAAAACCTCTCGTGCTGAAATGACAACGCCCGTATATTTGAACAAAAAATACATATTGAAAAGCACCGTTACCGCATAGAACAGAAGCGTGCTTATCGGCGTCCCGACGGCACCTATTCTCGGCACGAGAATACATACCGACGCTATTTTCACGGCAAGACCTGCAAGCATTGATATAATCGGCTTTCCGGCCCTTCCGTGAGCCTGGAGCACGGCACTGCTTACCGCAAGAATACCTATGAAAAAAACGGCTATTGCAAGCACCCTCAGAAGTCCGCCGGCATTCTTTGCCATATCGATATCACCCCTGAACACAAATTCAAGTATCGGAGAGGATAATACACTGAGGCCGAGGGCACACGGCATGGCTATCAGCGAGGACGTCCTGAGTGCAGAGTCCGACACCTCGCGTACCGCTCTTCTGTCATTCGCAACGATAGCCGAAGAAATAAAAGGTATTATGGCACAGGCTATCGGATATATAAGAATACTCGGTAAATTAAAAAGCGTTATGGCACCTGTAGAATAATCCGAATATACAGCTTTTGCATATGCCCTGTCGTGACAGTATATTTCAAGAAGAGGTCGCATAAACTGCGAATCTATCAAACCCGACATACTTATTACGGCGGAGGACAGAGCAATAGGAACGGAAACGCGAGCAATATCGTAGATTATTTTCCTTTTGCCGACCGTCTTTTCGTTTCCGCAGGAATCCACGTGTAAAAGTCCTTTTTTTGAATATATCGGCAACGCTATTGCAAGATAAAGCGCGCCCAGTCCCATTCCGACAGATATCCCGAGAACGGAAAACGCCGCCGCCCATTCAATGCCGAGGTTAAGCACCTTAAGCGCGATATATGCAAAAGAAAGCCCGAGCAGCATTTTTGAAAATGACTCGATAATCTCAGATATTGCAGTGGGAGTCATTATCTGAAAGCCCTGAAAATACCCGCGAAATACGCTTATCATACATACGAAAAACAACGCAGGTGCTATCGCACACATACAAAGAAACGAGTCCCCACCCGAATTTTTTGCGGAAACGAATCTCGCCCCTATAAGCATTGCAATCGTGAGCACGAAGCCTATCAGAGTAAGAAAGGATAATGCGGTGGAAAAAACTTTTTTCACTCGCATCGAATACCCCTTCGCGCGACTCTGAGATATTAACATTGCGACGGCTGACGGTATCCCGGCTGTGGAAACAACGAGCAGGGTCGCATATATTGAATATGCGGTGTTCACGTTTGCCATTTCATCTCCGAGAATACGGTTCAACGGCACCTTATAAAGAAAGCCGAAAACCTTAACGGCTATGTTGGCTACAGTAAGAATAAGGACGCCGGATAAAAGCATCCCCCTGCTTTTCTTTACCGTTTCCTCGGCTAAGGAATGATTGATATTATCCGGCTTTCGGTTCATGGCAAATCTCCTAAATCTATCCGAGAAATTCGTGATATACCGATTCTCTCGGCATATATTCCGCTTTAATCAGCGGTAAACACCTGATTTTCTTTATGATTTCCTGAGCTTTGCCGTAATATTCGCTTTTTTCGTCTATACCTTGAAGAATAGACGTAAGATACGGTTTTATCATTGATATTTCATACGGAAGAAGCGAGTTTATTTTTATATCGCATAAATCCTTATACGGGAAAATATTCTTTTCTTCGTTTTCACGAACACTTTCCCATATTGCAAACGTAAATTCGGGAGATGAGTTTCTGAATTTATAATCTCTTACAAGCCTGCGGAAAAATCTTATTTCGTCAGGCTCGAACACCTCGCCGCAAACGGAAAGTGAATCCTCTACGGATACGTATACGCTAAAATGTTTGCGACCGTCAAATAGCGCCGTTACCTCCGGATATACGGCCTGTATCCCTTCAAAGAGAAAAACGTCGTTTTCCGATATGTCGTACACCTTCTCACCGATTCTTTTGCCCGCGGTAAAGTCAAATCTCGGTATTGCAACTCTCTCACCCGAGAAAATTCTGTCTATTGCAAGTCCGAGCGCGGATATATCTATCGACTTTACCGAGTCGAAGTCGGGAAGTGAGTTTTCCTTTTTTGCCACCGAGAGAAGTTCTTCCCTGTCGCGGTAAAAATCATCTATCGATATAACGTGAACACATTTTCCGAGAGCGTTAAAATCATTTACTATTTTTCTTGCGGTAGTTGTCTTTCCCGAACAGGACGGGCCGGACAACGTTATTATTCTCTCCCCCTCCGAGGCGGCTATCGTTCCGACGGCCGTATCGAGTGCCGCTTCATAATCCGCCTCACAGGATAAAACATATTTAATTTTATCTTCTTCGTCGATAAAAAAGTCTTTTCCCTCTTTCACTTTGACTCCTTCATGGATTGAAAACCTGTTTGATTTATTTTCTTTTACCGTCATCATTTTCGGAGACAAAGAATGCGAGTATTTTTTCTCTCAATGCAGCCTCTCTGTTGCCTACACCCGCATCATCCTTTGCCTCACGTAGATATTCATATGGATATTTCGGAGCAAATATGCGATGTATTTTTTCATTTACCCCCTGATTATGCACGAGTTTTGTTACTGACCCTGCTCCGACGGCGAAAATAGGATGTATTTCTTCCATCATGAATATGTTATAATAACCCTCATGCCCCTCACGCGCATAGCCCACGTTTTCGAGATTTCCTACGGTGTTTTTCTGCTTATATATGTAATACGGCTTATATCCCGTCAGCTTCGTTTTCAACTGTGAATACTCGACGCATTTTGCCGTATCATCATTATGCGGAGAATATATGTTAGTGTTGCTTCTCAGAACGTCGGAAGCCTTCTTTACACAGAAGGTATGCACGGTAATGTTAGTAGGAGAAAGCTCCGTTATCCTGTCTACGGTATTTGAAAAGTTATGATAATTATCACCCGGCAGACCCGCAATTATATCCACGTTTATGTCTCGTATGCCGGAACGTCTCGCAATATCATAGGCGGAGTAGAAATCATCGCACGTATGTTTTCTGCCGATAATCCCGAGAATTTCGTCGGATAGCGTCTGCGGATTTACGCTCACCCTGGTAACCCCATGGGCTTTGGCTATTTTAAGTTTCTCCTCCGTAATAGTATCAGGACGTCCGCTTTCAAGAGTAAATTCCATAAGAGAGGAAACATCAACGCATTTTTCAACGATTGACAACAGTTTCTCCAGCTGAAAATTGTCGAGCACCGTCGGCGTTCCGCCTCCTATGTATATTGTAGCGAGTTTAAGCCCCGTCTCATTTATTATGCGTACCATAGACTCAATGTCGGAGCATAACACGTCAAGATATTCGTCGATGAGAGAAAGAAGTTTATGTGAGGTGTAAGAAACGAACGAACAGTACGCGCATCTTGATGGGCAGAAAGGTATTGATATATACATACTGCAAAGATTCGGTTCGAGCTTCTTCAGCAGCTTTGCCTCGTTTGATGCCACAGATACCGCAAGCGCCGCCTTCTTCGGGTTGGTAAAATACTCGTCTCGTAAAATACGTTTGGTCTGCAATATACCGAGTCCGTCAGATAAGTACTTGGCGGCGGTTTTTGCGGGTCTTATGCCCGTCAGTATTCCCCAGGGCGGCGTATATCCGAGCATTGATTTACCCGCATTGAAAAGAGCATGTCCTGCGGCTATTTTCGACAAATCCGCTCGGCTTGAGCACATGGAACGCACCGCAACGTCTCTGCCTATACTGACAGAGTCTCCTATTTTGATTATAACCTGTGCGCTTACCTCGCTGTCGAGGTCAATAACGGTAAACGTTATCTCGGGATTCTCCGGAGAGCGCGCCTCCTTCTCTCCGAACGTTGCCCCCGGGAAGAAAAGCATACAAAGAGTCTGAGCGTAATACCGATTAAGATTTCCGTTTATATTCAGTATCATGACCTGTCTCCTTTACCTTTATCTTCACCTTCGGCAGAATTACCTTTGCCGCGATGTTTCAGCTTTGCGGAATCAACGACTATTGTAATCGGTCCGTCACATTCGCAATTTATTTTCATATCCGCGCCGAAAACACCGTTCTCCACCGAACCTATTCTGTCTTTCATAAGTGAAACGAACAATTCATACAGCGGTTTTGCCGCATCGGGTTTTGCGGATGAAAGAAAATCCGGTCTGTTACCGTGAACGTAGTTCGCTCCGAGAGTAAAATTCGATACGACGAGTGCTCCTCCGCCTACGTCGGTCACCGACAGATTCATTTTTCCGTTTTGGTCCGAAAAAATTCTCATCTTTGATATTTTATCTGCCAAAAGAACGGCGTCTTCTTTACAGTCTGTATCCATAACTCCGAGAAGTATAAAAAGTCCGCATCCGCATCTGCCCGAAATTTTTTTATCGACATACACCTCTGCGCTCTTAACTCTTTGAAGTACTGCTATCATATTGTTTATATCCTTTTATATCGGCGAAATATTGATGATGCGCCCGAATTCTATGCGGTTTTACGCAGGGAAACAACCTTTCGTTAACGTAACAGTTTACAGCCGATTATTTGGTATTTACGCCCGAGGCGTTTCTCTGAACCGATATAACGTGAGGAATAGAGCGTATCCTCTGCATTATAGAGTTATAGTGTCCCACGTTTTTGCATGATATCGTCATGTTGAGATGTGCTACGCCTCCTTGCTTTACCTGCGTATTGAGTTGCGTTATCTGCACTTTCATATCGGCGAGCGTCGCTGATATATCGGCAAGAAGTCCTATAGTATTATCGGCGATAATGAGCATTGATGCCTCGTACATACTGCCGCCGATATTACCGTCCTCCCAGTATGCCGAGAGCCATCTTCCGCTCTGTTCCGGATCTGCAATTCCGGATATGGCGTTGGGACAATCCTTTTTGTGAACGGATATTCCGAAGCCTCTCGTTACAAATCCTATTATATCATCACCCGGAAGCGGATTGCAGCATTTAGCGAATTTAACCTGACAGCCGCTCGCTCCGTCAACGACGACGCCTCCTTTGGATACCTTGCTTGATACCTTTGCGTTTTTGATATTCTCCATTATAAGAGTATCGACGCTCTTCTCCTCCTTCGGAACGACGACACGGTTATACTCATCTCTGAGTTTTATAGAGAGTTTGCTCACCGATATTCCGCCGAATCCGACTGCCGCAATAAGGTCCTCGGGGTCGTTCATTCCTATGCGCTTTGCAACGTTATCGGTAATGGTATTGAATTCTTCATCCGTATACGTTCCGTAGCGTGATAACTCTTCTTTTATAGCGTCAAGACCGATACGTATATTCTCACTGCGCTGTTCCTTCTTGAAATACTGTCGTATTTTACTTTTCGCTTCGCTGGTCTTTACGATTTTCAGCCAATCACGGCTCGGCCCTTTTGCGCTTTGAGAAGTCATTATCTCAACGATATCGCCGTTCTGAAGCACCCTGTCGATCGGCACTATGGACTTGTTTATTCTTGCGCCAACCATGCTGTTGCCGACAGCGGTGTGTATGGCATAAGCAAAGTCTATCGGAGTTGAGCCGAGAGGAAAGGAGTAGACGTCCCCCTTGGGCGTGAAAACGAAGGTCTGGTCGTTGAAAATATCCGTCTTGAAGACGTTCAGGAACTCCTCGCTGTCCATGGCGTCGTCATCCGTCTCAATGAGCTTGGCAACCCACGCCAATTTCTTATCCAACTCTTCGCTTGACTTATCACCCGACTTATATTTCCAGTGTGCGGCGAGACCATACTGTGCAACCTCGTGCATCTCATACGTTCTTATCTGCACCTCAAAGGGGATTCCGTCGTTTCCTATAACGGTCGTATGAAGCGAGCGATACATATTAGGTTTCGGAGTTGAAATATAATCCTTAAATCTGCCGGGCATGGATTTGAACATCTCGTGCACGATACCGAGCACGGTATAGCAGTCAAGCTCCGTATTCACGATAATTCTTAGTGCGTAAAAATCGTATATTTCATCAATCGTTTTACCCTGGTTGTACATTTTACGGTACAGACTGTATATCGATTTTATTCTCCCCTCGAGCGTGAATTCTATATGATTTTCCCTGAGCTTCTCGGATATTTTCTCCGTCGCGGAATCTATCAGATTGCGTGATTTTCCGTATTTTACGTTTATTTCATTCTCGATTTCCTCATAACCCGGACGGTCGAGATAATATAGACTTAGGTTTTCAAGCTCGTGCTTTATCTTCTGCATACCGAGCCTGTGAGCGAGAGGCGCAAAAATATACATGGTTTCGAGCGCCTTTTCCCTTTGCTTATCCTCCGTCTTTGCGGAGAGAGTACGCATATTGTGCAGTCTGTCACAGAGCTTTATAAATATTACGCGTATGTCCTTGGTCATGGCGAGGAGCATTTTTCTGGTGTTCTCCATATCCTCGCCCTGCTTTTCGTCGATAGCCTTTGCGGCGGTGCGCGTCAGCTTATCGTTTTTCGTAAGCCCGTCTACAAGAACGGCAACGCTTTCTCCGAAGAGCTTTGATATTGTTTCTATATTGGTTTTGGCAGAGCAATCCTCGACGGTATCGTGCAGGAGTGCGGCGCATATAGAGTCGGTATCGAGTCCCATATCCGCAACTATTTCCGCAACGGCAATAGGGTGCGATATATACGGCTCTCCGCTCTGCCTGAACTGACCGGTGTGAAGCTCCTTTGCGTACAGATACGTTTTCTTGATTTTATCGATGTTGTAGTTTTTTCCGTTCTTCTCGATGATGTCGAGCAGCCCTTTTATCTCATCATACATAAAATCACCCGTTTCTCTGCTGCTGCCTCAGGCGTCGCAGTAAATTTGATTTTTCTAGGTCTGTTTTGTTATTTGAAAACTTAAGGCGAAAATGATATGTATCTCCCTTAATCTCCGTTATGCCGAGCAGATTCATTTCCTGGAAAATGCGGATAATGAATTTCAGCTTAACATATCCTATATCTCCGCTGTACGTGCTTTTGAGTTTACGTAACATCTGCAAAAGTCCGAGTTCGGATATCCCCGAGCGAATAGAGTTTCTAACAAGATTATATACTGCGGCAAAATCCTCTCTGACAGGCAAAACGTTGTCATCGGCGGTATACTCTTCACCTGACCATATGCGCAAGAATTTTTCTGATGCCTGAATGAGTTTTTGCTCTTCAGAATCTGATATATGCAAATCACGCACAATCAGCTGTATGCTTCTTCTTCCGTTCCATTCGTTTATGTCAAGATTGAACATGATATCTGCGTTTTCTCCGACGAAAAGACCTATTGATGACGGGGAACGTGAAAAACACATGGCTGTAAATACCGAATTATCAGCCCTCACCGTCAGCCTCGTATGCTTACCGTCACTTACAGGAGTTATCTCGAGTATCTGTGCGTCGCGGAGAACGAATACGGGAATCGGATTATCAGTTCCGAACGGTTCAAGCATTGATATTTGCTCTGCCGTATCCATATTTATGAGCGATGGTGAAAGCTCCATATCCGCTTCAAGCGTTGGCACGTAACTGTTGTCACTGAGAACTTCTCTCGCATATGCGTTTATTTCTTCCCGGAACGTATCGAGGCAATCTCTCTCAACCGACAAGCCTGCTGCAAGCTCGTGCCCGCCGAATTTAACCAGACAGTCACTGCAATGCATGAGAGCCTCCATAAGGTTAAGTCCGCGAACGCTCCTGCCGGAGCCCTTTCCGATGTCTGTCGGCTTTGGCGAAGTCGGGGCGTTACCGTCAAATGAAACGAGAATCGACGGCAAACCGAACTTTTCCGTTATTCTTGAACAGACTATGCCAATTACGCCGTGATGCCAATCGTTGCTGCCGAGCACTATAACGGGATACTTTTTTGCGTCATAGTCGCTTGGTATCATCTCGTATGCTTCTCTTGTTATTCGGTTTTCCTCTTCCTGCCTCTCTTTATTTGCGTCGCATAATTCACGGGCAAGCTCGTCCGCACGCGACTCTTCGTTCTCAAGAAACAGTTCGACCGCAACGGAGGCTGAACGCATCCTGCCTGCCGCGTTTATTCTCGGTGCGAGAGTAAATCCTATATACGACGAAGTAATCTTGGTCGGCCTCTGAGACGTTTTTTTTCGAGTAACGACAACGCTCTCTCCCATCTTTGTGGTAAGAGATTTTATAAGAGCGCGCAGTCCGACTCTTTTGGTATCATTGATTTGAGTAAGACCGTAGCTTACGATTAGTTTATTCTCGTCCTTTATGGGCATAACGTCGGCAATTGTGCCTATGGCAATCAGATCGGCATATTCATCGCATATATCAGTGAGAGCGTCAAGTCTTGTTTTTCCCGAATAGCGTTCCTCATACGCCGTTATCAATTTGAATACCACTCCTACACCGGCAAGCTCCTTGAAGGGGTATTCGCAATCGTGTCTGTGCGGATTTACGACCGCGGTGGCATCCGGCAATATTTCGGGGCACTCGTGGTGGTCTGTGACAACGAAATCGATTCCCAGATCCTTGGCATACTCTACTTCGTCGCACGCCGTAACTCCGGTATCAACCGTGATGATAAGTCCTGCGCCGGCGTCGGCTATTTTATCTATTGCGGCAACGGAAACCCCATATCCTTCGCCTATTCTGTTCGGTATATAATAGGATACGTCCGCTCCCTGTTTGAAAAGATACGTATACAGTGTGCATACCGAGGTAACTCCGTCAACGTCATAATCGCCGTAGATAAATATCTTTTCGTTTTTCTCAATTGCCGAGTGTATACGCGCTATCGCCTTCTCCATGTCGTTTAAGAGAAAAGGGGAATGCAACATTTCTTTCTCCATGCGTATGAACGCTCCCGCTTCTTCCGAAGTTAAACAGCCCCTGTTTATCAATAGCTGTGAGAGAACTTCCCCTACGCCGAGTCTGGAGGATATATCATCTCTGATACGCCTGTTATCTTCCGTATCCTCGTATTTTATTTTCCATTGTCTTGCATTTTGATTTACCGAATTTATCATCTGTATACTCGCAAACGGCACACGCCGTCTTTCTATTCGTATCTGTTTTGCATTTTACCGTTTTTGTTTTCTCATAATCCGTTCTGTTAAAAATCGTCGCTGTCATCAGAGTGCGCGATAATTTTTGACATATATATACCCGATTTCTTTTGTGCATATCTGCCTATTGTAAAATAAATTATTATAAACGCAACGGCAAAGCCTCCGATGGCAAAAAGAAACGAAAGTGAGCCTGTAACAGAAAACAGCCTTTCGGCGAGGAGCCATGCTATAAACGCCATTGCTATCGGAAATAAGAAAACAGCCGCAGCATAAAGGAGTACGGTTTTTGAATCGGCTTCAAGCATGACGGTATCTCCGACCTTTGCCCTGCATACGTTCTCGACTTTAACGCTCGTTTTTCTTCTACCACCGCCGAGAGTGCATACGATACATTCCTCTGAATTCTTATGGCAGCTCTCGCATGCCGACATTCGCTTTACCTCTACGATAGCACAGTCGCCGATAACCTCCGTAACTTTCCCTTTCTCAGTCATAACAAATCTCCCCTCCTTTTTTGCTTAAATCATATTAATCCTTTGGTGAAAATCTTGCCATAAGGGCAAGAGCCGTCCTTATACCGTCAATGGATGCGCTCGTTATTCCCCCGGCGTATCCCGCGCCCTCTCCTACGGGATATATATTGTCATATCCGAGGGCAAGTCTGTCTTCTCCTCTGAGTATTCTCACCGGAGCACTCGTCCTTGTTTCGGCGCCGGTAAGGACCGCACTTTTATCGGCAAAACCGTGTATTTTCAAGTCAAATGAAGAAATCGCATTTCTGAGCGAATTCACGGCAAAATCGGGAAGATACCGGGCGGGAGACGCAAGCCTTACTCCTTCTCCTCCCATGTAAGACGGCATAACCCTTGACGGTTCCGTCTTTGCGCTATCATAATTATCACCGAGAAAATCACCGACAGTACATACGGGTGCTGAATAATCCGAGCCTGCGCATATATAAGCCGCCCTCTCGATTTTCCTTTGAAATTCTATTGCTCCCATCGGCGTGTTGCCGTAATCATCACAAAAAACGGAGACAGCCACTGCTGAATTGGAGTTTTTCATATCACGGCGACTGTAACTCATTCCGTTTACCACAACGCCGCCCTCTTCGCTTGCCGCCGAAACGACTTCTCCTCCCGGACACATACAGAAAGTGTATACGCCTCTCTCTTTCGTGTTATACGAGAGATTGTATTCTGCAGATTTAAGTGACGGATGCGATGCGTATTTTCCGTACATCGCACGGTCTATATCCTCTCTGAGATGCTCTATTCTGACACCGACGGAAAACGGTTTCGGCTCTATTGAAAAACAAAGCTTCAGAAGTCTCTCGTACGTATCGCGCGCACTGTGTCCGAGGGCAAGTACTACGGCACCTGCCGGGATTTCCCCACGATTCGTGACGACCGAATATGCGTTTCTGCCGTTTATTTTTATATCCGTCATCTTCGTGTGAAACAGTATTTCACCGCCAAGCTCCTCTATCCTCTTCGACATTCCCGATACTATAACACGCAGCTTGTCCGTTCCTATATGAGGCCTTGAATTATACATGATGCTTTCATCTGCACCGAAGGAAACGAACGTACGCAGAACGTAAGATGACAGACCGTCATGAATTCTGGTTATAAGTTTACCGTCGGAGAAAGTACCTGCTCCGCCCTCTCCGAACTGAATATTGGTGTCCGTATCGAGAACACGGTCCCTTTTCAGCGTTTCTATCGCCACGGCTCTCTCATTGACGTTCCCGCCGCGCTCTATCACTAAAGGTCTGTAACCATTCTCAGCCAAAAGCAATGCGCAGAAAAGGCCTGCCGGTCCTGCACCTACAACTATCGGTCTTTCCGACAACGGTTTATCGCCGAATGAAGGCGTGGGTTCTTCATCTGCGAGCAGCATAATGCCTTCACGGGAGAGTATGTCTCTATCCTTTTTTGAGAATTCTCCCCGAAGTGCGACGGAACATACGAAATGAACGTCATTCTTTTTGCGTGCGTCCACAGAACGCTTGTATATATACCCTTCCGACACAACCTCGATACCAAGTCGCGAGATTTTTCTCTTTGCTGCCGATACGGCGTATTCGTCTTCTCTGTCAAGAGGAAGAGTAATTGACGGTATGATAAACGTCATCATCGCAGAATCGAATAAGAAGCGAAAACCCAGATGACGAAAGCTACCGCAAGACAAATAATGAAACGCGGAATTTCCCTTTGATAAATGTATTTATAAGTTCTGAAGTGCTTAAACACGACCATCACTCCTTTACGTTTTTAACAAGTAATTTGATAAGCTCTTTTTTGAATGTATCGCCGTAATATCCGCGAATAAGCTTATCCCCGCACGCTATGGATATTATTTTAGTCTCTTCGGAAACGACTACGACTATGGCGTCGCTTCTTGATGCCATTCCCATTGCGGCTAAATGCCTTGTTCCGAGATCGTATTTTTCATTTTTCTCCTCAGGCTCAGCAAGGGGGAGGAAACATCTTGCCGCCGCTATCTTGTTTCCTCGTATAACGACAGCTCCGTCGTGAAGAGGAGTTCCCTTGTAGAATATCGTACGCAGAAGCTTTGCGCTTACCCTCGAATCTATCTTGATACCCGTGGAAACAATATCGTCCAAATTCTGTGAGCGTTCAATGATGATAAGCGCACCGAAATCCTCTCGTGCCAGGTCTGTGACAGCATCGGTTATCTCACCGACCGTCTTGTCAATCTCGCTGTACGAACCTCTCTTCTCATTCTTGCCGAAAGGATTGCGGAAAAACTCGTCTATCGCATCCCTGCAATCATTTCTGAACATAATTATTATGGCGATAATCATGAGCTGATATATGGCGACCATGAGCGTACCCATAACGTCCATAATGAACAGCTTCGCTATTCCAAGTATAAGAGTCCAAACTCCTATGCATATCAGCATCTTATATGTTTTCTTGTTGAAAAAGACGATAACGACAAGATAAATCGCAACCGCTATCAACAATATGTCGAGAAAATTTCCGAATGAAAAGTCGGAAAGTCTCTCGCCCGTAAATTCAAAAAGCCCGGAAAAGTAATCTCCTATTCTTTGAAAAAACTCACCCATATGTTTCACCGTTACCTTTATATTGTAAAATATTTTATTAAAGTATATTTTATCATACATATAAATTAATTTCAACACTTTTCAAAGATTTTTACCTTAAAACGTTTCTATGTCACACTTTAAGGTAACAAATACAATCGTAAATGAAAAGAATACTTTTTCCATACCGAAGAAAAATACATATGTCTGCATGATAACGTAAAATTTACTCAAATTGTGAAATCAGAACGAAAAATCTATTGACAAAAAGGCAATAATATGCTAAAATCTGTATCATATAAGACAGTTTTGCGTTGATAACGTATTTTTGTCTTAAATCAAACAAAGCAAGATAACGGTAAAAACCATGAAATCAAAAAAGAAGGAACTCTCGGATTTCTTTATATTTTCCGGCCTTGACACGGAGAGTATCGAAAGAATAAAGCAGTCGTCATGCTCCGAAACGAAAGAATACGGTTCGAAAGAAGAGGTCTACTCACCCGGAGATTATAAAAAGTCAATAGGACTTATAATATCCGGCTCCGTATCCGTGTATAAACTGTCGGGCGGACGCGCCACCCTTCTGAACGTTATTTCGGCAGGCGATATATTCGGGCTTGCCGCAATTTTCTCGAAAGAAGAGGACTATCCTACAACCGTTATTGCAAAACAAAGGACGCAAATCATATTTATCGATGAAGATAATCTTTGTCGAATAATGAGTGAATATCCGACAATATCATTTAACTATATCCGTTTTCTGTCACAAAAAATACGTTTTCTGAATGATAAAATAGATTCGTTTACCCGCGCGGGTGCCGAAGCCAAAACCGCAAAATTTTTGCTGGACGAATCTAAAAAACAGCAAAGCGAAGAAATTACCGTAAAAAACATGAGCGCTGCGGCAAACTACATCGGAACGGCACGTGCATCTCTGTACCGAATCCTCGACTCCCTTGCGGATAAAGGGGTACTCAACTACTCATCGAACAAAATAAAAATTTTGAATAAAACATATCTTGAAAGGTTGAAATGAATCATGAAAAAACTACTTTCGCTTATACTCGTTATAGCAACTCTGGCGATAACTCTTCTCACCTTCTCCTCTTGTTCAAAGGATGAGACGGAACTCCGAATCGGTGTCCTTAACGGAACGACTGGAGTCGGAATTGCAAAACTCTATCAGGACGTAAATTCCGAAGGAAACACAAAAAACTACAAAATAACGATATATTCAGACGTAACTACGATTAAAGCGGATATTGCGGCAGGCAATATTGACGTGGCAGCCATGCCTACCACAGATGCCGCTCTCTATTACGCCAGCGAATATCAACAGGCAAAACCGATACAGATGCTCGCAGTTAACACTCTGAGCGTTCTCTACGGTGTAACATCACAGGACGGTATAAATTCGCTGTCCGATCTTAAAGGAAAGACAGTCTGGCTCCCTACTCCCGAGGGACAAGGTCCGGATGCCGTATTCAGAGCTCTTCTTAAAAAGAACGGAATCGAAGTAGGTGAAGGCACTGACAAAATAAACGTCCAGAATGCCGCTAACCCCCAGGCCCTTATGGCTCTCGTGGCAGTTAAGGGAACGGCAAAAATTGCAATAATGCCCGAACCTCTCGTAACCAACGCAACGGCAAAAGCCAAGGAAAACAACATAACCCTCAAAACGTTTATGGACGTAGGAGCAGTTTGGGGTGATGAAAATCCGATTGCACAGGGATGCCTTGTCGTTCGCTCTGATTTTGCAAACGAACATAAGCGACTCATATCCGATTTTCTCGACGATTACGAAGATTCCGTCGAATATATGACAAAGGAAGAAAATCTTGACGAAGCGGCAAAAATCATAGGCTCGATAAAGGACCTCAACATGGCAGAGGCTGTCGCAAAGCAGGCTCTTCCGAAGTGTGCTCTCGTATGTATCAAAGGAAAAGAAATGAAGAATACCTTAAAGCCGTTCTATCAGGCTCTCTTCGAAGTAAACGAGTCCTCAATCGGTAAAAACCCCGACGACGATTTCTACTATACAAAATGATAACAAAGTCAAACGCAAGTATAACGTCAATAATCCAAAATTAACGTATAAGGCAAAATGCAGAGCGTACAACGATGAATATGTTCAAAAATAATAATACAGATATCAGAGCTCGGTATACCTCACTCTATTGGAAAATCGTAAATTCCGTGATATACCCTCTTTGCGCATTTACCTTTTGGACTATCTTGTGGTTTATACTTTATAAAGCAATCGGAATGAGCTTTTTATTGCCGTCGCCCTTCAAGGTGTTTTTGCGGTGCTTCTCTCTTTTTTCCGAGGGCGGCTTTTATATAACTGTTCTTATGTCGGTCACACGTGTCATTCTCGGTTTTCTCACAGGTGTAATAATCGGTATAATTCTTGCCCTTCTTATGAATATTGGACGCCCCGCTTATGCAATTATATCTCCCCTCCTCACCGTTATCAAATCTACCCCCGTAGCTTCTTTTATAATTCTTCTTTGGGTATTTATGCCATCCGGAATACTTCCGGGCATAATCGGCGCGCTCGTCGTTATACCCATCGTTGCACAGAATGTATACTCAGGGCTTGCAAACGTTGATAAAAGCCTTGTAGAAGTGGCAAAAATATATGATTTCACGACAGAAAAAAGGCTAACTTATATAATTATACCGTCGGTATACCCGTATTTCACTTCGGCAGCATTAACGTCGATAGGCATGGCGTGGAAAGCAGGGGTTGCTGCGGAGGTACTCGCATACGTAAAGAATTCACTTGGAAAAGAGATATTTCTCGCTAAGAGCAACCTAAATACCACTGATTTATTTGCATACACACTCATAGTAATTATTCTGAGTCTGATTATTGAAAAAACAATCAAGCATTTCATTCGAAAGGTAAATGTAAAATATGCAAAATGAAGAGTTAATCAGGCTTGAACACATATCAAAGACATACGGCAACAAAACTCTTTTCAGCGATTTTTCATATTCGTTTAAGAGTGGCAGAATTTATGAGGTTGTAGGAGATAACGGATGCGGTAAATCAACTCTGCTCCGTATCATTTCCTCACTCACATCTTTAGACAGCGGTTTGGTCAGCGTCTCGGAAAAAATCGCGTACGTCTTTCAGGAGCATCGGCTCTTTCCGCATCTCAACGCATATGAAAACGCAATAATATCCGCTGTCGCAGTGAATCATAATGACGGTAAGCGACGTGTTGATGAGGACGTTAAAAACAGCGCCAAAGATATTTTGAAACGTTTCGGCTTTTCGGATTCCGATATGGCAAAAAAACCGTCAGAGCTTTCCGGAGGTATGAAGCAGGCTGTATCAATAGCACGAGCACTATCGAGCGGAAGAAGAATACTTCTTTTGGACGAGGCAAGCAAAGAACTCGACGAAAATGCCCGTCAAACCCTTTGCAGTTTGCTTTTGAAATTAAAAAGCAATTCTCTTATAATTTTGGTAACGCATAACCCCGAGGACTTTCCCCTTGCAGACGAAACAATATATCTGCCGTATATGCAAAACACCCAAGTCAAGTAATTCACATAGAAATAAAAAGTCTGTCCAAATACCAAACTCACAACACTTGAACAGACTTTTTTCATATATAATTAGACTGCAACAGTCCGCTGATAACGATTGCAAAAAATAAATAACAGTTCGGAGAAACGGCCTTAAATGCAAAATTGAGCATTTTTGACAACCGCTTGTTATGAAAAAGGTGCCTCGAATTTGAGGCACCTTTTGGTTTATTGATTTATCACTTCTTATCTTCGGTTTTCTCTTCCATAATGGTACCGAACATTGTTTCCTCGGTGACCTGATTATCATCAACCGGAGTAACTATTTTCTCAACGTTTACCTTGCCGGGTTTGAGAAGCAGATTAACGATTATACCGAGGATGAGAGCGCACGCTATGGAAGTAATCTGTACTTTTCCGAAGGAAAGCGTGAGTCCGCCGATACCCGTTACGAGTATTGAAGATACTATGAAGAGGTTCTTGGAGTTGTCGAGGTCTACATTCTTGAACATGCGCAGACCCGATACTGCGATGAAACCGTAGAGAGCTATGCAGATGCCGCCTACTACGCAAGCCGGGATGCTCTCAATGAAGAGCATTACGGGATATACGAAAGCGAGCAAAATACACATAACGGCAGTCGTGAATATAGTCCAGATTGAAGCATTGCCCGTTATAGCTACGCAACCTACCGATTCGCCATATGTGGTATTGGGGCATCCTCCGAATACTGCACCGGCAATCGAGCCGACTCCGTCTCCGAGAAGCGTATTGTCAAGTCCGGGGTCTTTGAGAAGGTCTTTACCGATTACCGAAGAAATATTCTTGTGGTCGGCTACATGCTCTGCGAATACTACAAGAGCTACGGGAGCGAATGCTACGAAAAGCGATGCAACGCCGGCACCCGTTACGAGGACTTCCTTACCGTCAAGGCCTGCAATCTCCTTTATTGCTCCTACAAACGTTACGTTAGGAAGCCAGTTCTTTGCTACCGTTATGTTCTGGAAGATTGAGAAGTCTATTATCTTGCACATTTCGCTGTCAAAGCCATAATAACCGATAAGAGTGATAACTGCTGCAAGAACATAGCCTGCAAGCACGCCGATGACGAACGGGATGAGCTTCATACCCTTAGTTCCCTTAACGGATACGTATATCGTTACAAGGAAGGTTACTATACCTATCAGAATGCATAAGAGGTTATAGTCTCCTGAAGAAGTGTTCTGAAGATTGCTTATTGCGGAACCTGAGAGTGAAAGTCCGATGAGAGCAACGGTAGGACCGATGATAACCGGAGGCATAAGCTTGTTTATCCAGTTAACTCCTACCTTCTTTATTATTATAGCGATTACAACGTATACAAGACCCGCAAATACAGAGCCGAGTATAACGCCGCAGTAACCGTATGTAACAGCGGTTGCGAGAGGAGCTATGAATGCGAAAGAGGAACCGAGGAACACAGGGCTCTTCATTCTCGTGAATGCGATGTACACGAGTGTTCCGACGCCTGCGCCGATGAGTGCTGCCGACTGGCTGAGGATGAGTCCGGTAGAATCCGAAAGAATCGGGACGAGTATCGTTGCCGCGATAATTGCGAGAAGCTGCTGGAACGCGTAAATAAGGTTTTTGCCAAATTTGGGTTTGTCGCTTACTTGGTAAACTAAGTTCATGTTAAACCTCCGAAATATTTACTTTCCTAAACAAACAGTCAAGCCGGTTGCAAAAAAAAATCCTGCTCGTCGGCAAGATACAGAAATGCGGTACAGTCATCGCAAAACTGACACGCAAATTATGTAAATCTTGTCGGCATCTCTGTGCCCACTTAAAGACTTAATTTGTTTATCGAAAGTATTATAGCACGCATTTTCGCAATTGTAAAGACCTTTCGCGAAAAAAATCGAAAAAAATTTTTTTCTTATTTTTCATAAATTACAGTAAAATTCTTGAAATATTCACAAAAGTATGGTAACATAATGCTATATGTTATAAAACGGAGGAAAATAAATGTTTGCACTTTCACTTTTTGCAGTAAATCAGACAGTAATAACAATAGTTATGTTCGCCGTAATTATTGTTGTATTCTACTTCTTTCTCATACGCCCCCAGAAAAAACAGGAACAGGCGCAGCAGAAGATGAGAAACGAGCTTATGGTCGGAGACGAAATAACGACAATCGGCGGTATAATAGGAAAAATCACAAGTATCAAGGGCGAGACCGTCACCATCGAGACGAGCAAAGATAAAACCAAGATACGTTTTCTCAAAACCGCAATCCGCTCCGTAGACGTAAAGGCCGAAGAATCCGTAGTTCCCGTCAAGACGCTTGATAAAGCAGAAGAAAAGGATAAGGCAGATTCGGATGCAGTATCCGAAGATACGGCAAACGTTGAGAATGGCGAAGCAACCGACGGCGCAGACCTCAAGAAAGAGACCGACAACAAATAATTCTAAGATAAGAAGCATAAAAATAATTCCCCCGGAATATAGTGTTGTGTAACACTTTTCCGGGGGTTTGTATTATGACTAGAAATCAAGCGAAGAAAAACGGCACATCGCATATAATACGAGAAATCATAACGTCGATTCTTATATCTATGATAATAAGCTTTATCCTGATTCTGATATTATGCACGGTGGCATATCAGACGGACAATCCGAACAGATACATACGTCCTCTTTCATACGTAGCTCTCGGTGCATCATCCCTCATATGCGGATTCGTGAGTTCAAAGAGAATAGGAATGTCCTCTCTCATATCCGGACTCATCGGCGGTCTTGTGTATTCGGTCATAATGTTTCTCGCTTCATTACCGTTGGAGAACACGGGCAATCATCACTTTGGCATCAGTATCCTGATTTACGTAGCCTTCATCGTTTTGTCGTGTGTCGGAGGTATAATAGGCGGTGCAAGAAAAATAAGCGGAAAGCGAAGAAAATACCGTCACTGATAAAAAATTAACCTCAGAGTTCCCCCTCCCGCACACAAGCTCCGATAGAGGAGAGCTTACCTGAAATGTCCTCGTATCCGCGTTTAATCAGTTCAGAGGAAGTAATACGGCTCTTTCCATCGGCGCAAAGTGCAGCGATAATTAAGGCGGCCCCCGCACGAAGATCGATTGCCTCAACGGTTGCGGCGTGAAGTCTGTCTACCCCGCATATTATAGCGCTGTCGCCGTTGATTTCTATATTCGCACCCATTTTGATGAGTTCACCTGCATATCTGAACCGTGCATGCCATACACGTTCATCTATTCTGCTACTGCCTCTCGCCATGCACATAAGAGTGGAAAACTGAGGTTGCATATCTGTGGGGAAAGAGGGGTATACTCCGGTTGAAATATCGGTTGCTTCCAATCTGTCTCTGCGTACAGTAACCATATTGCCGTCGTATATATTTATATCGGCACCCGCCTCTTTAAGCTTTGACATAACGCTCTCCAGATGATTTATGGGGGCAGATATAATTTCAATACTCTTGCCTATCGCCGCGCCTATCGTCATATAGGTGGCAGCCTCTATCATATCAGGTATAATACGGTATTCGCAGCCGTGAAGTGACAAAACGCCGTCGATGATTATTTTATTGCTTCCTATACCGTGAATTTCGGCGCCGCATTTATTAAGAAAATTACACAAGTCGCAGACGTGCGGTTCTCTCGCCGCACCGCAAAGAACGGTTCTTCCTTCCGCAAGAACCGCACACAAAATCGCGTTTACGGTTGCTCCCACCGATACGGTATCGAAGTTGATTCTGTTTCCGGTCAGTTTGTTTGCGCACATAACAAAACTTGTCGGCGTATAGTTAACGGTTGCTCCAAAGGCACGGAATGCCTTGATATGCTGATCAATCGGTCGTGTACCGAAGTTGCAGCCGCCTATCTCACCGATTTTTGCTCTGTTGAATCTTCCCATCTCGGCGCCGAGCAAATAATATGAACCTCGCATGCTCCTTATGAGGTCCTGCGATACTTCTCCGAAGTCGGCACTCCTTGTATCTATCTCATATGTATCCTCACCCATATGCGTAACAGTGGCTCCCATCTCCCGCAGAATGTCGAGGGTTACCCATACGTCGCTTATATCAGGTATATTGCTGATGACCACAACGTCATTGACGAGTAACGTTGCGTAAAGAATGGGGAGAGCCGCATTTTTGAATCCCGAAACTTTTATTTGTCCTTCGAGGGGTACGCCCCCGTTTATATCTATATAGTTCATACTTCGTATGTCCCTCCGGGGTATCAAAATCAAATAAGAAAATAAGGAAGGTTTACGCCTTCCTTATCATTATATTCAATCGTTTTTTTACTGCCACATGGCAAAAACTCAACCGAGCCTTACGTCGCTTTTACTCCTGTTCTATATATGAAAGATAATATGCGACCGTCAAATCGGTAACCATTCCGTAACTTACGCGTCCCTGCGTTCCCTGACTCTTCAAATATGTGTCGTTAACTCGAGAGCTCACCTCGCCTATAGGATTGTCTGCATATTTTATATAGTAATTATAGTAAGCGAGACGGTCCTTGTAAACCTCTTTGGGGTAATCGCATGAGAGACGATACAATTCGGTGTTCGCTTTGTAAAGCGAATTCTGAACGTACTCGAACATTTCGAGATAAGCGCTGTATCTGATATATGTGTCGTCTGATTCAAGACATACCAGAAACGCCATAAAATTTGCCTCATCCTCGCGCGCGATTCCCCGCTGATGTGCCATCTCGTGAGCCATGGTATACGGAGTAGTATAGTCCGGAGGATTCGTATTTACGTTCGCCTCGCCGGTAAAATAGGAATAGACGCCGAGTATATGAAGGTAGGACATATATTCACCGGACGCAACCTCCTTGACTCTGCTGTCGAAATTATCTATGAAATCATACTTTTCCTTTGCCTTATCATAAGCAACGAGGAGCTTATCGTTCAGTTCCGAAAAGGAATACGGCATAATCGATGCACCGTCCTCCCCGTATACGATATCATCACACAACTCGGACAATTCGCCCGAGAGCCACCTTGACGTTTTGTATAATTCACTTGCGGATACGTCTTTCTTTTCAAGCGACAGCTTTTTATCAAGAGATTCTCCCCTATAACCGCAGGCAAACGTAAAAACGAAAAGTGCATACAGAAGCATTATGGTTCCGAGAAGAGAGCAGATTATCCTTATACCCGTTTTTTTGTCAGATTTACGTTTGAACAGGATGCAAATTAAAAATACTGCGAAAAAAGGGAGGATATAAACCAACATTTCCGCAACGGAAAAAGAAAAAATATTCGTTATATAGGCAAGCAGCCGCCTGAAAACCGGCGATATACGGTTATTAAAAAAATCGGCAAACGACGACGAAAATGATGAAATTATTCGGACAGGCAGACAAAATAAAAATACCCCTGCGCAAATGCGCGCAAAAAGAGGGATATTCTCTTCTATTCTTCTCTTTATCGGCAAAGACGATATTTTGTTTTCTCTTACTTTTTCCGTTTTCATATCGACACTCGCCTTTCCCAATAATGAATTGATAATAACACTGCCGTTATCGTATAGATTCGGAGTTTTTCAATCTCGCATTTCTCGTAAAAATGCTTATTACAATGAATGAAAGGATGAGAACCAGAGTAACCGCAAGACCGCCCTCAGGTCCGAATTCTCCGCCGTTTATAAGTTTATGCATATCTCCCTCTACCGAAAGAAGAGAGTCTGACATAGCAAATCCGCTGACCCTCATACCGAAAATATTTCCCTCGACAAAGTTCCAGAAGGTATGCAAAGCGCATGAAAACCATATGCTGTTTGTCATGACGATAATAAGTGCGTTGAGCGATGAAAACAAGAATAAATTCAACATTGAAACAGGAGAGATTGCAGTATTGGATATGTGCAGAAGCGAAAATACAACCGAACTGACTATTATCGAGAACGGCAAAGAATATCTTTCCGACATACCGACCATAAAATACCCGTGAATCAGTATCTCTTCGGCAGCACCCTGTATCATATAAGCAAGCAGAAAAAGCAGAATTATTCCTATATTATATTCGCCTCTGCCGACAAGGGTATCGGCTCCCGTTATTATACATATGAACACGGAAAGTGTTATGAGTACCGTACCTACGACAGCCCCCATCACGTAATACACTATTGCACCGCGTCTTCCCAAGCCGAGCGAGAAAAAGCTTCTTTTATCCGCAAAGCGTGCATAAACGACTACAACCGCAATTATAGCCGCCTCGGAAAACAGAGATGTCAATATATAACCGCGCGTTGAGGAAAGCCCGTTATAAAGAGCATCAATTGCGAGGCGGAATTCTTCGGTGGCGGGGCTGTAATTTGATATTATATCCAAATAAGGAGAAAATATCCGAACCATAGTATATATCCATACCGGAACTGCCGATGCAATTGCGGAGATGGCGTATACTATGACAAAGGAAATAAGGGGATGTATACGTCTTTTTCCGCTTGGATTTTGCATTGCCGCTTTTCGCAATTCAAAGCCGTTGCCTAACATACATATCCCCCTTTTTGGCACATCTGCTATTATTTCTTTTTCAATATGTCAACATATATTTTAATCATATATTTTTATGGCAATTATACTTATATCTTACATTTTTGTGAATTTTTTCTTTTTCGGGCATGTTCGGTTATTATAAGCACAATACTGATTAAGACATATAACAATACAAAGTAAACGGCAAATCCGCATACGTCTATCAGAACGTCGATAAGTGAATTTCCCCTACCGGTGAAATACTGAATCCCCTCATCGCAAAAAGCGATTAAAGCGCCGAAAGAAAATCCCAAAAGAACACATGGAAGCTTCCTATGACAGGTTATTACCCAAAGATACGTAACTACCTCCATTCCAAGCATACCGTATTCCGTAAAATGCGCTATTTTTCTTATATACTTTACTATCAAGTCGGTTGTTGCGCTCGGAGGAAGAACTTCTTTGATTATTTTTGTGACACCGTCACTGACGCCCGAAGATTCTGCCTTTGAGAGAACAGAATTACCCCATATAAAACTTACGGTAAGCGATACTGCCACAAAAATAAGCGCACGAAGATAATACCTGATTATTTCTTTTTGTATTCCGGCATTCTCGTCCATATTCCCTCCTCCGGCAATCATTGAAACCGCAAAATAAAATTTATTATAATAAATATAACATAAGTTAATTAATAAATACACGCAAATTTATTAATAAATATTGATTAACACTTTATTTCAGTATATACAAATAATCCTTACGGTATTACGTTCGAGAATTCTGAATAAAGATTTTCTGCAATATCCTGAAAAAAGTGTTACGCCGTCATGTATTTCCCTATAACCGTACGTTGGATGAAGTCTTGTTTTCTTTTTTCTCTTTTTGCAAAAATTACAGTCTGCAAGCAGGAAAACGCAGAACCCCATTTCGCTGAATTCTCTTGCCTGCATAATCATAAAAGAATTATCCGAATATAATTCCGAGAAAAAGACTATTGCCTTTTTCCCTCGGGCAGCGCGTGCTATGGTGACTTCTCTTCTTTTTATTGATATTTTTCCGTATATGATATTTGATAAAAAAACGATGAGAAATATAGGTGTCAACAGCAAAAAAGCGACGGACACTACCAAAAAAACAGCGCTTACCTGAATGTATGCCATTACGTAAAGTAAAATGCGAGCCGCTCGTGTAAACCACATAAGCGGCTTTACGTGTGAAAGCAAACTCTCTGCCCGTTCGAAAAGAGAACTGCAAAAAAGACGGTTTTTAAAATACTCGAAACGCGAACCGCGAGTCATCAGCCTGTGAATATTCGACGAATTGTATAAAATCTGTTCCGCCATTGCATTTTGGCTCTCTTTTTTTTCGAGTTCCCGAATCCGGTTTTTCAGCCTTTCGTTTTCTTCCTTGAGTTTTTCGTTTTCCTGACGGCATTCACAATCTTTGTCCGCCCCGTTAAGTAATAGACCCAGAATATCACCCCATACCATGCAATTTTATGTAAACTTTTGACTATATTCTCAGGTCTATGCAGTTTAACTTGCCGTTTTGACACAACAAGTTTTAATATAACCGAAAACCGACAGTCCCGCTCACGGTGTACCGACGTCCTTATCGGAAAACGTTTCGGCAAAAATTCTTACGTTGCGCAATATCGTTTCTCTACCCCGCCACGCAAAAGCTCTCTTAGCAAATTCATCATCGCTCATAGCGTTTATTTTTTCCTCATCGAGGAAAACTATTCTGTCCTGGCAAAAAAACTCTATCGGCGTATAGATACTTCCCGTTTTGATAGCCTTTTCGGTATACGGACATACTCTCTGACAAATGTCGCATCCCCATACGGTTTTGTACTTAACCATCAGTTTCTTTTCTTCTTCGGAGAGAGCCCCTTTCTTCTGAGTAAGTGCCGAGATACATTCGCACCCCTCACGTGTAATGGGACATTCTTTGCTGCAGCGTCCGCATTTTTTGCATTCTCCGATTTTATACACGGTAAACTCTCCGAACGTTTCTGCCGATGCGTCGGTTAGTACTTCGCCGAGGAAAACATAGGAGGAGTATTTCTCCGTTATAAGAAGTCCGTTGTCACCAAAAACACCCAGACCGGCCTTGGCACATGCGTCCCTCTCGTCTATCGGTGATACGTCGGCAAAAGTATGGAAAGAACAGCCGGGGTATTCTGACGACAGTTTTTCACACAGCCTCTCACCCAAGGCCTTCATATACGTATGATAATCCCGGCTTACGGCGTATGCGGATATTAACTCACCGTCACCCGTATAATAAGGCACGGCAAAAACTATAACGGTCTTGGGCTTTATACCCGCTCTCTCGCACATGTATCCACGCGTTTCCTTGCATGCGGAATACGGAATGTGAGAGACGTATTCTATTTTTTCATCGGAAAATATTCTTTTCAGCTTATTATCCAAAGCACAGTTATCATTCCTTCTATCCTTCATACCCTTATCTCCGTTATAACCTCAACGCCGTATCTGTGTTTCAGCACTTAATTAATCTGACAACTGATATTGTAGCATAAAATATAAAAAATACAAGTTTTTTGTTGAAATCCGACGCTGTATGTGTTAAAATATTTTAGTAATTATCGCAAGATGGAACTTTTCCATCGTAAAAGTGAGCTTTACCGAAAATACAAATTATCAAAGCCAAAAGGAAATATACAATGTACAATTTTCTGCAAAACGGAATAATCCAATATATAAAATATTCACCCGACAGCAGAATAGCTCCCATAGCTGTTACGCTTGCCTTTGTCGTCGCCGTAATAGCTGTGGGATATCTGCTCGGAAGCGTAAACAGTTCGATAATCGTATCAAAAATCATGTACGGTGAGGATATTCGTAACTCCGGCAGCGGAAATGCCGGAACGACAAATATGCTCCGCACATACGGAAAAAAAGCCGCGCTTCTCACTCTTCTCGGCGATATTCTGAAAACGGCTTTGGCTGTCGTAATAGCGGGAATACTCGGCGGTTTCAAATATCAGCACTTATACAGCTCCTCGTCGCTTTGTTATATTGCAGGCATGTTCTGCATTATCGGACATGTCTTCCCTGTTTTTTACAATTTCAAAGGAGGAAAAGGGGTTCTGTGTACCGCGACCGTAGTTGCAATACTCAGCATAAAGGTTTTTGCGCTTCTGATACTTCTTTTCATACTTCTCGTTGCAATGACCAAGTACGTTTCTCTCGCTTCCTGTACGGCGGCGATTATGTATCCGTTCGTCCTATCTCGCTTTATATCGTTCAGCGGGGGAAAGCTTTACTCCGGCATCTTGCTCATCACCCTTGCGGAGGCACTTCTCATAGTTTGGTGCCACAGGAATAACCTGTCAAGACTCCGCCGCGGAGAGGAATCGAAAATATCATTCCGTTCAAAGAAAAAGACGGATAGCAGCGTTCATGGTGCAAGCGACTCAAAGAACGGTGGAGGCCTCGGTCATGAATGACAGAACAGAGGCGAAAAACGAGCTCTCTGCCATCAATGACAGAACAGAGGCGAAAAACGAGCTCTCGGCGCTGATAAACTCCTGTGTCGGCGCTCACGCGCCGATTAACATCGTGTTTTCCCTGCCACTCGGAAATGCACCCAAAAAGCAAAAAGCAAGGCTGTGCAGTACCGCTGACGGTTTCGTTATGTCTTTTGAAGAAGAATATGAATTCGGTCGTGTTGCGCAGAGAAACATTCCCCTTAACCGACTTTCCGATGAAATAATCATGCTTGCCGACTCCTATTCGCAAATCAACGTACTTCTCGGAGGCGCAAGCGCTCAATTCAAAAGAAGCAAAAAAGGAAAAACCGCCTTTTTCGGAGCTAAAGCCGTACTCTCTGAACTCACAAAGCAAAACGTTACAAGCGACAGCTCTATGACACTCGACAGACACAAAAAATACGTGCTCAGCGGAAAAGAAGAGTTTCTCCGTCATCTCGGAATATCCGACAGTCTGGGGCGTGTCCACGATAAAAAGCAGGCGAAATTCCGTCAGATAAACAGATTTACCGAGGAGCTAGAAAACATAGAATATGCCTTGCCGAGCAGCGGCAAAATTATCATATACGATTTATGTTGCGGAAAAAGTTACCTCAGTTTTGCCGTATATTACTACTACACCCGTATAAAAAAACGCGAAGTTTACATGCTCTGCATAGACCAACGCTCCGAGGTAATGGATTACTGTTCAAATATTGCGAAGCTCTCGGGCTTTGACGGCATGCATTTTGTGTGTGACGACGTACGCAATACGCCAAAGGACGTCAGACCGAACCTAATAATATCACTGCATGCCTGCGATATTGCGACGGATGTTGTTATCGACAGGGGTATTGCGCTCTCTTGCGACGTAATCCTCTCTACTCCCTGCTGTCACAGATATATGAACGATAAAATCAAGAACAACGACCTTGAATTCGTCCTGAAATATCCCCATCTCCGAAATAAACTCTGCGAGGTTCTGACTGATGCGATAAGGGCAGAACGACTGACTGCAAACGGATACTCCGTATCTGTGTGTGAACTGACTGACCCCGAAAATACGCCGAAAAATACGCTCATACGTGCGATTAGGAACAAAAGCTTCAAAAAAGATTCCGACCGTGCTGAAAAACTCGCGCAGAGATACCAAAAACACTCGCATACCTTATGGGCGATAACTCTTCCTACTATCTTTGTGAAACCGAGGATATGAAAAATGAATGAAGTGTTTATAACCTCGTCGCCCCTCGAAACGGAATCAGTGGGAAATATGCTCGCACAAAAGCTCATTGCGTCAAAGGCAAAACAGGCTTTCATCGCCATGTACGGCGAGCTGGGAGTAGGCAAAACTGCATTTACACGCGGATTCTGTGCGTCTCTCGGCATTAATCGGGTAAAGAGCCCTACCTTTACGGTAGTAAACGAATATAAATGCTCCGTATGTCACGTGTATCATTTTGACATGTACCGAATAACCGACCCGGACGAGCTGTATTCGATCGGATATTACGATTATATTTCCGAGAACGGCTTCTGTCTGTGCGAATGGAGCGAAAACATAGAGACTCAAATCCCGCCGTATGCTATTAAAGTAAAAATCGAAAGAATGAATGACAACGAAAATTCCAGAAAAATAACCGTTACGGAAGGAGATGACGAAAAATGCTGACCCTGGCAATAGACACAAGTGCAAAGTCGGCCTCAGCAGTTCTGCTCTCCGACGGCAAAATCATTTCCGAGGCAACCTGTAACAACGGCAATACCCACACCCAGACCATCCTCCCCATGGTGGACAGGATTTTGGAAAACGCAAATAAGAAAATAGACGATATCGATTTGCTCGCCGCGTCGAACGGTCCCGGTTCTTTTACCGGAATAAGAATAGGTGCAGCCGTAATTAAGGGTCTCGCATTCGGTAGAAGTATTCCTTGTATCGGAGTTTCGACGCTCGAATCCCTTGCTCATAATCTGAGTTTATTGAAAGGCATAATATGCCCGGTGATGGACGCAAGAAGAGAGCAGGTGTATAACGCTCTGTTTTACTGCGATGGCGAAAAAACGGTAAGACTCACTCCGGACCGTGCAATATCCCTGGACGAACTTGCCGTTCAGTTGAAAGAATTGCAAAGCGGAGAAAAAAAAGATATACAGAACCCCTTGTATACAGACAGAATCTACCTTGTCGGCGATGGATATGAGCTTTCAAAAAAAGTACTGTCGGAAAAGCTGATAAAAACGGAAGATACCCCCATTATATTGAGAGAACAAAACGCGGCATCCGTGGCATTTCTGGCACAGAAAAAATATGAAATGGGCGAACGGAGCACCGACCTTGATTTTTCCCTCTCATACCTGCGTATGTCGCAGGCGGAACGGGAACGGGCCGAAAAAATGTCATAACCGTCTTAAAATAAGTAAATTATTATTAAAAATATAAACATTCACAGGAAGGGCGATTTTAATCATGGAAAATAAGAAAATATTTATCGGGGCGGATTCTGCGGGATATGAGCTTAAAGAAATCATAAAACAGTATATTAAGGAAAAAGGATACGACGTTGTGGACTGCGGCACCGACAGCTGTGCATCATGTCACTATCCCGAGTTTGCTTCAAAAGTAGCTAAAAGCGTACAGAAAAATCTCGATACGTCTCTCGGAATTCTTATATGCGGAACGGGAATAGGTATGTCAATGGTCGCAAACAAATATAAAGGAATACGTGCTGCCGTCTGCGGCGATACTTTCAGCGCACGTATGACGAGAAATCACAATGATGCAAACGTGCTTTGCATGGGTGCAAGAGTTATAGGTCAGGGACTCGCCAAAGACATTACCGACTTATTCCTCGAAAACGGATTTGACGGAGGAAGACATAAAATAAGAGTCGACATGATAACGGACATCGAAAACGGCGAACACTGAAATCAAACCGTGACACGGCAATTTGGACAACGGCGGCAATGATGCCCCGAAAAATGCTTTACGCAAAAACCGCAAAAGACAAATGTCTTTCGCGGTTTTGTTTTTGAAATCCGTCACGGTATAAAATCAATACATGCACAGATTACGAGCGGAGTTCAAATAGATAAAACTATGCAAGCGCGGCGAGAATATTCACTGCATTGGTCGAATCAATAACTCTGGAATGTTCCGTTATGTATGCAAGGCGTGCGGAGTCGGCATATCTTTTCCCGTACTCTTCAATAAATCCGAATTCAGTAACCGAGTTATCCCGTGCTGATTGCTGAGGATTTCCCTGTCCACGGCATTTCTCGGTAATAACAAGATAATATCTACCGTCGTCACCGGCATATGCCGCGCTCTCTCTTTCGTAACCCATATTATGCAGTTTCTTGCATACGGGAAGAAGAACGTCAATTCCGTCGAAGGAGAACAAACCCACCTTGCCGCTTGACTGTGCTTGCCCCTTTGCGCTCATTTCTCCCGCCTGTATCATATTTTTCAGCTTTATCACATACATCTCGCACCCTCCGCTTTTCGACGGATATACCTGTATAAACACACGGTCTCTGGCTGCGTCGAATCCCGTCTTGTGCTTCGCCTCATCGAGTATCTGCCAAAAGGCCCTGCGCGTCTCCGTGTTGTCATAATCGATGGTGTCACAGTTGAGGGAAAACCTGTTCATATCTTCCGCCGACAACGTCACTTTGAGCTTTGAATCGCTTATCAGAAGTAGCTCCATAAAACCATCCTCTTTTCATTTTTGCACCTATTTAATATTTATTCCGTGCCTACTACCATTATACTCCTATACCCTTAATTTGTAACCCGAATATTTATTCCATATAACCCGTTAATTGTAAAAAACAAGGCGGCCGTGACAATATAAGCCATAGTCGCCTTATTTTTCTTTGTATAAAGGTATTTTCGTCGGACGCTCCCACTTTTTTATTGTTTGATTTCGCCTGCGCCCTCTCCATAGTAAAAATTACTTCTGCGCGTTTATTCTGTACTGAGTGCCTGTCGGAGTATCGAGAAGAACAACTCCGCGTTCAAGAAGCTCTGAACGGATTCTGTCCGCCTCCGCGTAGTTTTTAGCTTTCTTTGCTTTCTTACGCTTTTCAATCGCTTCCTCGATTTCACGTATAAAGTCGTCGTTGTCGTCTTTATCGCGCACAAAGCCGAAAAGCTCAGTCATCTCGTCGAGAAGAGCCTTTGCATGAATCATAGCTCCCTTTGACGGAGCAGGATTTGAATTTACGGCGGTATTTATGTCCTTTACAAGATCATATATTGCCGCAATGCCCTCTCCCGTGTTGAAATCGTCATCCATTGCCTCAATCATCTTTGATTTTGCGGAATCGAATTTTGCGATAAGCTCTCCCTCGTTTTCCCTTACTCTCTCTTCGGGAGCATTGTTTACGAAAAAGTTAAGTGTATCTACACAGTTAAAGATACGCTCAAGCGCGGCTTTTGACTGTTCAATAATATCTTTTGAGAAGTTGATGGGGCTTCTGTAATGCGATGAAAGAATAAAATGACGGATAGGAAGATAACCGTACTTTTCGGCTATTTCACGGACGGTAAAGAAGTTGCCTGCCGATTTTGACATTTTGTGATTGTCAATGTTTATATATCCGTTATGCAGCCAGTAGTGGCAGAACTGCATTCCCGTGCAACACTGCGACTGCGCTATCTCGTTCTCATGATGTGGGAATATCAGGTCCTGTCCTCCGCAATGAATATCGATAGTCTCTCCGAGATATCTCATAACCATTGCAGAACACTCGATGTGCCATCCGGGACGTCCCATGCCCCATGGAGATTCCCATGCGGGCTCACCCGGCTTTGCCGCTTTCCAGAGGGCGAAGTCAAGCGGATCTTCTTTTTGCTCGGAAACGTCGATTCTCGCGCCTGATTCCAGGTCCTCGATGAGCATTCCGGACAGCTTGCCGTAATCCTTATATTTTCTTGTACGGAAATACACGTCACCGTTGGAGGGATACGCATATCCTTTTTCAACAAGCGTTTTAACGATATGAAGTATCATATCTATATTATCGGTAGCGAGAGGATGAACGGTTGCAGGACGCACACCGAGCCCCTTCGCATCGACAAAGTATTCATCAATATACCTCTTTGCTATTTCGCTGTAGGTGAGGCCTTCCTCGTTCGCCTTTTTTATAACCTTATCGTCTATATCCGTAAAGTTCTGAACGAATTTTACCTCGTACCCGCGATATTCGAGATAACGTCTGAGCATATCGAAAACGACAAAACAACGTGCGTTTCCTACGTGGAAGAAATTGTATACGGTAGGTCCGCATGCATACATTCTTACCTTTCCCTCTTCTATCGGAATGAATTCGTCTTTTTTGCCCGAGAGCGTATTGTAAAACTGCATATAAATCACCTGTTATGTATTTTGACTTTTGTTATTATACTGTTTTTATGCTACCTTATGCGTTCTTCACCATGTTATTCTTCCGACACCGCGGCGTCATCGGTCTCACGGAAATCATCGGCAGAACGGTTTTCGGTATCGCAACCGACGGTCGTTCCGATTGATATGACCGTATTGCCTTTAGTTATAACGGCATCCTTCTCTATTGTAACCGAAGGCAGAATACGTATGGCAACGCCCTTCTCTATTTTTGCGGCGGGATGAATTTCTATACCGGTGGAATAGCGTGTCGCACGGCTTACAACTTCCGCAAGGCAGGACCAACCTTTTTTGTAGAGCAGATGCGCGGCGCGGTGAGCCTGCAGAGCGTGAAATCCATCGTCGAGCAGAACTATTTCGAGCGCCGACGCCTTGTTTCCGGAAGCCTTCCTTGCGGCGTCGATATCACATGAAACCGTATCTATGGCAGAATCGATTTTTTCTTTGATTTTTGTCGCCGTTCCGAAAATCAAATCTTCAATTTTCATCATATTAAACAACCCCCCGAAAATCACGTGTTGAAAATAATATTATAATCAATTATACTTTTTATATGTTGATTTGTCAAGTGATGTTACCGTATTTCATTTTCTTTTTGAGAAAAGTGTATAAACTCCGCATATGACGAGAAAAATTCCAAAGGCCTTGCCCAGCAATTCGGAGTTGATATTCGGAAGAAGAAAGCCACCGAGTATAGCGCCGAGTGCTCCGGGAATACTCATGAGCAAAATTGTCGAAAGATGCACCCTGCGTTTTCTTATATGCACAATACAGGAGGATGCAAGAGCAAAGATGAAAAACCATAGATTTATCCCCTGAGCCGTCTGCTCTGCCACACCTCGGACAAGTACAAGATATATTATGAGAAATCCACCGCTGCCAAGCCCGAGGCCCGCCAGAATCGCTATTATCGTCGCAAGTATTATATCTATAATCATATGCACACCCCTTATGCGTTAAAGCGCTGTTCCGTATATTTTCGTGCCTCTTTGAAAATCGGTTTTATTTACGGAATTTCAGTTTGCTACCGCATTATCATTCTCACGCCCGAATAAAGCAAAAGCAGGGCCAGGATAATATTGAGATATTTGGCTCTTATCTTATCAAGCAGAAATGCTCCTATAATACCGCCCACCGCTCCGCATACGGCATAGTACCATGAATCAGAGAGTGAGAAAATGCCGTACCGTGCGTACATAACGGCAGATACTGCGGAAAGTATAAGAACGGCAAATGATACGGATGCAAAAACCTCTTTTTGAGCATTTCTGTATAGCAGATTGAGTATCAGTATGAATATCATTCCCGCGCCCGTCCCGAATAGTGCATTAACAGTTCCCGCAACGAACGACGCCGCAATAATCGCTACGCTTTTCATGAGCTTACTCTTTATCATTAAAGCTTATCCGCCTCCGTCCATTCCGTATTCAGAATACGGTTTTCTTTTTATCGTTTTATATGCGCGAAATTTTATTTTTATAAAATACTTGTAAAAATTCAAAAAATTTGGTATCATAATTAGTATGAATATTTTTGTTAATTTTATCCCGCAGCTTTGCGATGATATTTTCATAAATCGAAACAGTATACGGTAAAAGGGCAAATCGTACAGGCGATTGTCCCTCTAAATACCGCAGGAAAGGCGAAAAATGCAGAAAAACAAACAAGCTGAAAAATCAAAGAAAAAAGATTCCGAACAGAATAAAAATCGGGGCGTTCGTAACAGTATACCGGATGACGTGCGAGAGAGCGCAATTGATGCGGTAGCAAAAGAAAGACGTCAGGGTGCGGGGCTTCGCGTTCTCAATCAAATGACGCCTATTATCTTCGGAACTCTTGCCGTATTCATAATATTCTGTTTATTCTTCCCCGATTCGGCCGGCAGACTTGGGAACGGACTATACAATCTTCTTCGGGGAACGTTGGCTCTGGGAGCTTATTTCATCCCGGTTTTTCTCATCATCGGTGCAATATGCTGGAAAAACGATGCGAGGAGTGGCAAAAGAATCATTAGACTGATTTTTTCGGTTTTAACCGTACTCGTTATCTCTACTCTTTATTATATGGTAACCGTCAGCGCGTCCGAAAGAATTTTTGACTCATCGGCTTTCTATTCACTCGGATGCAACATGATAGGAGGCGGTTTGTTCGGAAGCTGTATCGGATACGGTCTGTGGAAAGGTATAGGAACTTTCGGCACCTGGATAATCTCGCTATTGATAGTATTTTTATATTGCGTGATATTCTTTGGTCTTAACGTGAAGAAAATTTTTCTTTCCATGACGGAAAAAATAAAGGACAAGGCTCAAGATTACTCCAAGAAAAGAAAAGAGGCAATTATTGAGAACACCAAGAACACCTCCGTAAAAATGAGTGTGCCGACAAACACCCTCACCGTAAGATACGGCAAAGAGTATACGGACGAACCGGAACAGTATCCCCTGTCCGCAACCGAAGAAGAGCGCAGACGCAAGAAAATAATGCTCGGCTATGCCGCAGATCCCTCCTCTGTGGCAGTAAGAAATGCCGATATTCAGAGTAACCCGAAAAAGCGGTTGTTCGATCTCGACGACGACTCCCTGCTCGAGGACAATCTCATTGAGAGACGCGACAGCCGAACGTTGAAAACAGAAGCTCCGAGAATAAGATTCGGAAGTATGGGAATAGATATTGACGACGACGATACCGCTCCGGCGATACAGGATGACGATTTTGATTTAAGCGAGATAGACGAAATTCTCTCCCCGATGAAAATTCCCGAGAGGAAAAAATCGCAGAATGAGAAGGACTATACAATAGAAAACGCTTCCCCCGCCGCCGACATTCAGAGCATAGAGGATTTTGAAAATATAACCGAGTATTCGATGGGAGCTAACGCCGAATCGGCTGATGCGAAAATTACTGATTCGAGCGTATACGACGAAAACGTTCAAAGAGACGTTCAACCGGCGTTTTCGGGTGAAATACGCAGACGCGAATTGCCCAATATATTCAACGACGAAGATGACAGTGAGGACGGCAATCAGTATAAAACGTCGGCAAATCAGCTCGATGTTACCGAAAACGATGATTTCACAAACGTAAGCAAAATAAAAACAGATACCGTTACGGAACGCTACCGTGAAACCGCAGAAAAATACAAAAGTCATGACTATGAGTCGGAAAAAGCAAAATACGACTATTCCGAAGAAGACGAAAACGAGGATAACTCCGATGTTTTTGACGATGAAGACGAGTATTCCGGACTTGAATCAGACGAAATTATTTATAATGCGAATTCCAAAAACACAGCTGACTTCAGTCGACCGTCATTCGAAGAAACAGCAACGGAAAAAACAAGTTTTTCAGGTAGAAAAGAATTTTCGAATACGTCTGATTTTGACCGCATAACGCAATCAGGCCAGAACGACCTAAGCAGCGATATTGCCGTAAAAAAAACACGCCCGTACGAAGAAAAGGAGCCGCAAAAGCCGAAATACGTAATGCCTCCCCTCTCGCTTCTTAAAGGAAGTCCGCCGACGATAAACGACAATTCCAATCAGGTTCTGTACGATCAAGCTGAAGTACTTGAACAGACGTTTGAAAACCTGCGTCTGCCCGCGAAAGTCGTAAACATTACCAAGGGGCCGCGTATCACGAGATACGAACTCACTACCGACCAGAAAATCGACGTAAAGAAATATGCGAGAGCGATAAGCAATATCTCAATGAACCTCGCCTGCAACGGTATAAGAATAGAAACACCGATACCGGGCAAAAGTACGGTCGGAGTGGAGGTGCCTAACAAAACCGCGTCTCTGGTATACCTGCGTGACATGCTCGACACCGATAAATTCAAGGAGTCAAAATCCACAACAACGATATGCATAGGAGCGGACGTTACGGGACAACCCGTGTACGGTGATATTGCCAAAATGCCCCATATGCTCATAGCCGGTGCAACGGGTATGGGTAAATCCGTGTGCATCAATATTATAATCAACAGTATTCTTTACAAGGCAACCCCCGACGAGGTCAAACTCATTCTGATTGACCCGAAAAAGGTTGAATTCAACGTATACAGGGGAATACCTCATCTGCTCGTACCCGTCGTTACAGACATGAAAAAAGCCGCAGGCGCACTGCTCTGGGCGGTTAACGAAATGGAAAGAAGATACGACCTTATAGAGCAGGCGGGCGTACGTAATATTGACGGATACAATGAGTATGCAAAAAAGCACGCGGGCTTTGAGGTGCTCTCAAAACTGGTTATAATAATAGACGAGCTCAACGACCTGATGATGATGGCTCGTGATACGGTCGAGAGTTCCATCATGCGCATAACGCAGAAGGCAAGAGCCGCAGGAATACACTTAATCATAGGAACGCAAAGACCGTCGGTAAACGTCATAACGGGTGTTATCAAGGCAAATATACCGTCAAGAATTGCATTCAAGGTAACGAGTAATATCGACTCCAGAACGATATTCGAGTCTCCCGAAATAGGTGCCGAAAAACTGCTCGACAAAGGCGATATGCTCTACTTCCCCGTGGGATTCACCTCGCCTATGCGTGTTCAGGGCGCGTTTATGAGAGACGATGAAGTCGATGCGGTAGTCAACTTCATCCGAGAGAATACGGCAGGTCCCTCCTACGACAACGATATATGGAATGATATCGAGCGCGAATCAAAGAAATGTGAGCAAGCAAACAAGAAAGGCTCAGACGATGATTCCGCAGGAGCGTCAAAGAAAGACCTCGACTCTCTTCTGGGGAACGACGAATTCCGCCGCGCTGTCAAATTTGCCGTTGATTACGGAGAAATATCCGCCTCTCGAATACAGACGGAGCTCGGCATAGGGTTCCAGAAGGCATCACGCTTTATAACCTACATGCAGAACTTCGGAATAGTAAGCGAACCCAACGGTCAGAAACCGAGAAAAGTTCTCATCGATGCAAACCAGTATATAGAAATGTTAAATAATATTGAGGAGGCTGAATAACCGATATGTCATGCGAAACAAAAATCACTCGCAAAACAGTATACGTAATACTTGCGCAGGGCTTTGAAGAAATTGAGGCTCTCACTACTCCTGACATTTTAAGGAGAAACAATATCAAGGTCTGTACGGCAGCCCTGAATTGCAAAGACGGACTCACGGTAACGGGCTCGCATAAAATCCCCGTAATAGCCGATATGAAAGCCGAAGATATAGGAGACGATATTGATATTCTTGTTTTTCCGGGAGGAATGCCCGGTACGACAAATATTGATGAGTCTCCCATGACGGATTACCTCATTGAGAAAGCGCATAAGTGTCACGCTCATATAGCTGCAATATGTGCCGCCCCGTCCGTTCTCGGCAAAAGAGGCCTCCTTCGCGGGAAAGAAGCGATTTGCTACCCGGGATATGAAAAATATCTTACGGATGCAAAAATATCGAAAAAAAGAGTAGTAACCGACGGTGATATCACTACGGCAATAGGAATGGATGCGTCCCTCGAATTTGCGAATGAAATTCTCCGTATAGCGAAAGAACGCAGAGAAAAATCAGACAAATGAGCATTACTGCAAATACACAATACCCTAAAATATCGCAGATTACTTCAAGAAATTCAAAAGAGGAAATACGAATCGGAAAAATCACAGATGATAATATATCGCTGTGGCACGAGGTATTCGGAGACGATATAAATACCGTTCGAGATATTGTAGGGGGACTTCAAAACAGCGCAAAATGCTTTTCCGTTTTGTCGGAAAACACCCTTGCCGCACAGGCAATAACGGTGCCGTTAAGACTGTCGGGACTTTACGGCTTATATGTTTATGCCGTAGCTACAAAAAGTGAATTCCGTATGCGCGGATATATGCGCAAGCTTCTTGAAGAAATCCGCGATTATGCAAATCAACTCAATATTGATTTTCTTATGATAATACCGGCTAACGATGCTCTGAAAGAAAGTTACGAGAAACTCGGTTACGTCTGCCGTGTACCTCTGTATTCAGGGGCAAATCCGCAGAGCCGTGAAGATATTTGCGCATCTTTTGATTGCGATATATCCGATATATCGAATAATTCAAAAAATCACTCGGTATGCGAGGAGGCAACTTATAAAGAAGCATACGAGAGCTTCGGCAGACAATATGATTTTGACACATTTGTCTCGGTTATTAAAACATATGATAACGTAAAGATGATAAAGACGGATATCGGCTGTTTCCTTGTTTTTGAGGAGGACAACAGATATATTCTCGCCGCGCCGAAAAATACCGAAAAATATATTAAATGCGATTTGCGTAAGGACTGTACCGCATCCGTTATGAAGCTATCCGATTTTAACATAGATTTTCTATATTATCCCGAGCCTCTTCCGAGATGATCGGACGAACAATCAAAAACGCAGGAAAGTGAAAAATATAGGTATGATACTCAAACAAAAAAACACCAATATCGCATACAGATGCCCCTCATGCACTGCCGTCGCAACGGGCTTTGTCGGTTCATTCTCCCTTATGTCGGATATGCTGAAACTAAAATGTCCCTGCCACGACAGCGAGATGACCATGACGTATACTTCGGGCAAAGAAAAAGAGAAAAAAATCCGACTCTCAGTTCCCTGTCTGTTCTGCGGAAAGAATCATAACTACGTGGTATCGCAGAACGTCTTTTTTAATTCCGAGTTATTCCTGCTTAACTGCCCGTATACGAACATGGATATTGCTTTTGTCGGAACAAACGACAAGATAAGCGAGGAAATTAAACGCTCGGACAAGGAACTCAAGCTATTGTTCGACGAGGCGGGAATCGAATCACCCGAAGAACTGAAAACACGCACAAAAAAAGACGGCGCCGATGATAATCTCCCCGACGCCGAAGTATATGATATTGTACGTTATCTTGTTTCCGAGCTTAAAGAGGACGGTGCCATTGACTGTCCATGCCACAGCGGAAGCTACGATTTTGAATTTACCGGCGAGGGCATACGTGTTTTTTGTCCCGAATGCGGGGCCGACTATATTTTCTGCGCAACCAGCGTTGCCTCCGCCGAAGAATTTTTGTCATGTGACAGACTCGAATTAAAGAATCATTAAAAACCGTAATACAGATTAAGACCTTCGTATATTCCCCGCGCAAACAGGTCGGGGCGATTAACCATAAGCTCTGCGTCGGAACGGTTTGTGATAAAACCAAGCTCGACTATCACTGCGGGCATTTTCGTCCTTCTGAGCACATAGAGTCCGGGGCGGATTTTCACCCCTCGGTTACGAAGTCCGGTTTGCTTATTGAGCGATATCAGTATATCTTCGCCTATCTTATATGCAGGGCTCTGCTCGGAATACACGAGAGCCTCGCTGCCATTTGCGCTTTCTGCCGAAGACGCATTGGTGTGGATACTGATGAAAACGTCCGCCCCCCACGTATTGGCATCGGAAACCCTCAGCTCAAGGCTGCTTGAATTACTCGTTCCGATACTTGACTGCGGAGTAGGTCTTGACAGTTTCGCCGTATAATTCGGGTCCCGAATCAGAAGATTATACAGCTCTACCCCGACTGCATAGGTTATATCCTGTTCGCGGTAGCCGTTGCCCTCCGCACCGGAATTCGGACTCTCGGGATTATGCCCCTGGTCGACATACACTTTTATTGCCATACAAATACCCCTCAAACTTTATTGTGTGATTATGTATGTTAAGGCAAAGCCTGCATCTGCGTATCACAATTGCATTGCACGTTAAAACGCATACACTATATAATATGAAAAACAGCGAAAGAATGTTATGAAGGAATTACAAAGAATACTCAGCTTTACGAGACGCGCCGTCGATGATTATAAAATGATAGAAGACGGTGATAAAATCGCCGTAGGAATTTCAGGTGGGAAAGACTCTATGACTCTGCTCACCGCACTGGCGGAATTACGTCGCTTTTATCCGAAAAAATTCGAGGTATGCGGAATAACCGTTGACATGGGTTTTCCCGACTCGGACTTCTCCTCGGTTGAAGAATACTGCCGTCGGTTGGATGTAGAATATAAATCAGTGAAAACGGATATTGCAAAGATAATTTTCGATATACGTAAGGAATCGAACCCGTGTTCGCTTTGCGCAAAGATGAGGCGTGGCGTACTCCATTCCACGGCAAAGGAAATGGGCTGCAACAAAGTGGCTCTCGGTCATCATTTCGATGATGTTGTAGATACTTTTATGCTCAACCTGTTCTTCGAGGGCAGACTCGGTTGCTTCTCTCCCGTGACATATCTGTCTCGCTCAGACATTTATCTTATACGACCTCTCATTTATGCGCAGGAGAAAAGTATCGTATACTTCAAAAACCATACTCCCGACATGCCGATAATCGAGAGCTGTTGTCCGGAAAATCACAATACCGAGAGGGAGAACATGCAGATACTTCTCTCAAAGCTTGAAAGGCAAAACAAAGGACTCCGATACCGTATATTCGGTGCTATATGCAGAAATAACATCGACGGATTCCGTATCTTTTCCGGTAAAATAGATAATGCCGACGACGAATAAAAAATCGCAACATAAAATACTGATTATAAAAGAACCGAAGATATTTGACATGAACACCTTAAAGCAAAACAAAAACAGAGTTGAAGAAAACAAGATAATTGCGATACATATCCACAAAAACCATCCTAATTTGCACCGTGCGGTTGCCAATGTAAACAATTTCATACACAAAAATACCGTACTCGTCATAGCAATTGCTCTTGCCGCCGTAACCTCGGTAATAGTGCCCCCGGGAAAAGAATATATTGGTTATTTCGATTTCAAAACTCTTTGCTGTCTTTTCTGCACGCTCGCCGTTGTATGCGCTCTGAAAAACATACGCTTTTTCACCAAAATTGCAGAAAAAGTAGTGTCGGTTTCAGGCAATACGAGAATTGCGGCAATCGTGCTCGTATACATAACCTTTATCGGCTCGATGTTTCTTGCCAACGATATGGCGCTCCTTACGTTTCTTCCGCTCGGCTTCTATGTTTTCTCTTCCTGCGGAAAAGAAAAATACATGGCGTTTGTATTCATAATGCAGAATATAGCGGCAAATCTGGGTGGGATGCTCACTCCGTTCGGAAATCCGCAGAACCTTTATCTTTATGAAAAGTTTTCGATAGGAAACGGCGAATTCGTCTGTATAATGCTCTTTCCGTTCATGCTTTCAATAGCTATGATAACAGTAATGTGTGTAGTATTTATAAAGCCGGAAAAGGCGGAAATAAAATCTCGGGACTATACTCCGTTGCCAACGGCAAAGTGCATTGCATATCTTATTCTGTTTGCGCTATCCGTCCTTCTGGTTTTCCGAATAGTACCTTATTATATAGGTTTTGCAATAGTGCTCGTCTCGCTTCTTTTACTTGATCGAAATGCGTTGGGAAAAGTAGATTATTGCCTTCTTCTGACGTTCTGTGCATTTTTCGTATTTGCCGGTAACATGGCGAGAATCGAGTTTGTGAAAAATTTTCTCGCATCTCTGCTTGAGAAGGATGTTTTGCTTGTTTCTGCATTTTCCTGTCAGCTGATAAGCAACGTTCCGACCGCCATTCTGCTCTCAAACTTCACAGACAATTACAGAGAACTTTTGCTGGGAGTAAATATCGGCGGAACCGGTACTCTGATAGCATCATTGGCAAGCCTTATAACGTTCAGGGAATATACTTCCAGATACCCCGAAAACACGAAAAAATACTTGCTTTTATTCACAACACTTAACGTATTTTTTCTCGTCACGCTTATTCTGTTTACACGTATAATACTCTGAATAATAATTTTGATTTTTATTGAAATAAATCTCGGTTTTTATTGACATTATAATCATAAATATGGTAAAATAGATGAAAATTCGTCGCAAGACAAGAAGGAGGAACACGGATGAAATGTTCAACTAAAATTCAAAATGTACAGTCCGATATACGCGGACCGTTATACGTGGAGGCGACGAAAATGGAGGCGGCGGGTGAGAAGATTCTGAAAATCAACTCCGGCAATCCCGCCATATTCGGTCTCTGTGCTCCCGACAGTGTCAAGAATGCTATCAAGGAGCATATAGACAGGGCCGTTCCATACTGCGACTTCCGCGGAATGCCCGAGGCGCGAGCGGCAATCAGGAAATATTATAGCGAAAAAGGCATAAATGACATTAACGAAAACTCAATATATATAGGAAACGGGGTAAGTGAACTTGCCGATATATCAATCTCCGTTCTTCTGGAAGAAGGAGATGAAATTCTTCTCCCGAACCCGTGTTACCCGCTATGGTCGAACTGTACGATAAAAGTGGGGGCAAAACCCATATACTATACCTGTGACGAGGGCGCAAACTGGTATCCCGACGTCGATGATATCAGACGAAAGGTTACGAAAAAAACAAAAGCCATAGTAATTATCAATCCCAATAACCCTACAGGAGCACTCTACCCCGACGAGAACCTTATTGCCATTGCGGATATAGCACGAAAAAACGGACTTATGATTCTCTCCGATGAAATATACGACCGCCTGCTCTTTGACGGCGCAGTACATACGCCGATGGCAAAACTCGCCCCGGATATCCCTGTAGTTACTTACAACGGATTTTCTAAGTCTCACAATATATGCGGCTACCGTGCAGGTTTTATGGTAGTTACAGGCCCGGAAAAGGAAACGGATGAGTTTCGTGCTTTTGTTGATAAGCTCACATCCCTGAGGCTCTGCGCAGGCGCTATACCGCAGCTTATTATTCCTGCCGCACTCAGCGACAGACAAAGCACGATCGACATGCTCTCTCCCGGCGGAGGACTTTACGAGAGACGCCGTGCCACCATAGAGGCTATGGAGAAATCGGATACGATGTCCTTTGTTAAAAACACAGGCGCGCTTTATATGTTTCCACGGATAAAATCCGACTACGTTATTAACGACGACCGCGAGTTTGCATCCATTCTTCTTCACGAAGAACATATTCTTCTCGTCCCGGGAAGCGGATTTCACTATTCTACCCCCGACCATTTCAGAATAGTTATGCTTCCAAAGCCCGAGCAGTTGCACAGTGCAATCGAGTCTATAGACCGAGTTATCAAAAAGCATTTTTCAAAACATTGAAAAAAACAGGATAGCAAAAATTTTGCTATCCTTTTGTTTTGAAAAACACCCGCTTTGCGCACAAAGTATAATGTGATGCACTTTATAAAATCTTTCTAAAAGATAAACCGGAATTTGAAAACCTCATTTTGCATTTCTATATGAAATCACAATATGACTTGTTGCAAATAAAACCGATGCAATAATCAACAGCACTGACCTAATCATAATACCTCTAAAGAGGAACAAAATTGAAGGAATGATAGAGAGTGCAAATGCTCTGAAAACGCTATTTTTCTTAAAACATATAATCCAGATTACACAATAAAGCATTACCAATATTGCATCTACAATCAGATATATCGAAAATGCTTCGTCAGACCACCACCCGAAGCGGGTTCCCGGAATATCGATTACCATAAATACGAGACAGCCGATTCTCCCCGCCTTTTCTACGACCTCAACATATTTATTTGTCGACTTATTGACAAAGCCATCCTTGCACTTAATCGTAAATATAATATTTGGAATCAAAATGATGACAATAAAAATCAGTCCGAAAACATTAAACCATTCCATTTTGCACTCACAAATTTTTATTTATCGTTGAGATAATTATAACAAAAAAACAATCAGAAATCAAGTTGTTTTACGTGCATAAAAGAAATGGCTGACGCAAGCAACAAAAACTTGCGACAGCCCCTCTTATAAATTATTCAATTAAAGTCCTTATGTGAACTGCGGTAATCACCCGTATTTTATTATTCTTAATTTTTAGGTCTTTTACTGAGTTTCGTCTAACAGCTTTATCGCGTTATCAATATCGAAGAGTACAACGGAGAGGGTGCCGTGACTACATGAAATGCTTGCCCGCTCGCCTATGAATTCGTTACTGATTCCTAGAGAATCAAATGCGCTAAGCTCCTTGTCCTGCACGGTATACTTCAGCCCTCTCTCGCAAACGCCGAGCACCTTACCCCCTACCGGAAACACCGAAATGATGCCTGAGAAATTCTCCGAAAAATTCACCGAGGACAGTTTTTTACCTTTGTTTTTACCTCCGATGATTGTAAACACGGCACAATCCTGTCCGAACAATATACCGCGAACACCCATATCGGAAAGCCGTGCGCAAAGCTGTATATTAGCTATTGAATGGTCGAGCCTGCCTCCGAGAGCGCCGTACATACAGAATGTATCGCACCCGTGAGAAAGCCCCGCATTTACTGCCGCATCCATATCGGTTACATCCTTTTCTCGCGGCAGCAAAGTTATATTATCACCTTGTGGAATATATCCGAGAGAGTCGAAGTCTCCGACTATAAAATCAGCTGTAAGACCGAGCTCGCACACTTTACGGTATCCGCCGTCGGAGGCAATAATGATATCGTATTTTTTCGGCAAAACAACCTTATGCGGATATTCTCCGGCGCCGAAAACACAGCATATTTTACTCATTATTCTCTTTGTTGCCTCCTTTCCGTTCTTGACGGTGATAATGCGAGCTTAATCGTCCTCTCCGTATGTGAGCGGTATTTTATAAACCTCTTCATACTTGTTTTTGCAAAGCTCATAGTTTTTTTCGAGCATTTGTCGAGCATTATCATTGTACGAAAGATTGGGGTCGGGATATATCGGGGGCATTATATGCACCGTATATTTTATATTCGGACATCCGTCCGAATCGTAGCCGCAGAGCTCGCTGAGAGTAGTAAAACACGGAACGACCGGAACGTTGTTTTTTGCCGCATAATAATATGCGCCTATTCTGTATTTTCTCGGTTTTGTGTAGTTATACCACATGGCTTGCTCGGGATATACCAAAACACAGTCCCCGCGCGAAAGCAAAGTCTCTATCGCCCGACCGAGGTTCACCATAGTACGGTGATTAGAACTTATAGGCAATGTGTTACAGTATTTGAGCAAAAAACCGAGAAATCCGGGTATAAAATAATTTCCCTCGCGTATCACACGCCAGAATCTGTGTTTTCCCGGCATTGCTTTACATACGAGTTTCGGACCGAGATTCTCGAACTTGTTAAAATGATTTGACGTAATTATAGCTCCGCCCCTGATATCTGCGACGTTCTCTTTTCCCAAAAGCTCTATCTCATGCGCTTTTATTATTCTTCCGGCGCCGACGGCTTCTATGAGCCTTGCAACGGTGGCCTTTACTTTGTTTCCCATCTTCTTATACAGATAATCGACGTCGGATGGCATAAGCGTCCTTGAAGGTGGGTCGTTCTCCACGTCACAGAAGAAGTATTCTCCGCCGAGCTTTTCATATTCCTTGATTTTATTTATAACCGATACACGGTCTTCGGAAAGCCCGGGCAACGCTATATTCACGGTTCTCTCCTCCTTAGGTTACAACAGATTTTTACTTGCAAAATGATGTTTCGGAAATGTGCAATTGATATTTTGATATCACAACTGTTATTTTGACAGAATTTTTCTGAATGTATTCGGAGATTGCACTATTCTGTAACTTTTTTCTATCATAGAGCGCAGAGCGCGCCTGTCTCTTAACCTCTGTTTCATAGTGAAATGTTTTTTCATAGACAATATCCTGTCGTAATATTCGGTTTTGGCAGCATATTCCCAGAAATAATTTCCAAAACGAACTCTCGAGTAAACCCACGGTTTTTTGAACATATTATAGTGGACGATTTTCGGTGTTCCGCAGAACTTTTTTCTCGACCACATAACGTTCCACGCAGGTTCGAGATACTTGACTTTGCCGTGGCAAAGAATATTGAGATAGTCCTGATCCGGGGCAATAGTCTCAAAACGGTATTTTGTAAACAACTCTACAAAGCGGTTTTCTATATTGGCACGACGAAGCTCATTGAGATTCATGAGCATCATTCCCGAATTGAAGTACTCGTTATAGGGTATTCCCAGAGCGTCGTTTGCATATGAATGAAACGGACGATAGCCGGAAACAACCGTATCCTGAATAACCCCGAGAAAATCATTGTCAATGTCTGTTTTATAGAGCTTTGCGATGTCGTCAAGAACAACGATGTCACAGTCCAGATATATCGCCTTGTCAATGTTCTTAAACATAGATGCTATGAAGAGGCGGAAGTAAATCGATATGGTATAATAGTCACGCAGCTGCAAGCTCTCGTCACCGAGAGCGCGAATCTTATCACGCACATCAACAAATTCTACGGATACGTTTTCCGTCGCCATAGTCTCGATAGACCTTCTCGATACATCTGAAAGATCGGTATAAAGAATATATATCCGATATTCGTTTTTATCCGAAGAATTATCGATAATTGATCTTATTGCAACCGAGAGAAACGGTATATAATTTTCATCGCTTGAGAAGAACACGGGCACGCATACTCCATCTTTTTGTTCCGAGGCGGTATCGTTATCCGTTATGTTCTTTGACGTTTCATAATTTGTAATTTGAGTCATACTATTTCTCCTTATCGCATTTTTCTTCATTGCGATTGCCGTATTCATTCAAAAACGGTTCTACACGCTTGTAATCGTACTTATATAAATACTTTTTTATTCGATCGGGGTGCCACGGCTTTATGTTCTGGGTGTGAAAGTACGGCAGCCATTTTACAGTCATGGAAAAATGACGTATAACCGTATTTTCAAAGCACCTCTTCTGCTCGTTGAATCTTCTGTTGAGTAACAGTCGCGATTGCGTACAGGAGTTTATCGCAGACTGGTCTGCCAGAAAGATTTTCTTCTCCGCACATAATTGAGTTGCACGTGAAAACATTCCGCTCTCCCTTATCTTCTTCATGTTCAACAGCATAACACCACTGTTAATGTAGCCAAAGCCGAAGAAAAATTTACCTATATAATCCCTGACGGCGGCATATTCGTAGTTGTCTACGTCGATATCATACAGCTCTTCTATATCGCCGACAATCACCGTGTCCGTATCCAGATAAAGTATTTTATCGGGTATCTCGTCTATACGGTCTGACAAAAGACGCAGAAGGGCGTACGGAGTATATGAATTCTCGGCATTCGGAGAATGTTGAAGGTATTTCAGATAAATCTCACGACAATCCAGAAGACTAACTGAGCTTTGGTCGTTTTTACTCTTGAGTATTCGGCAAATACTCTCAGCGTCTGCCTCGGTTATCGGGGTATATTTTTTGTTTACGTCCGTCAAGTCCATAGTGAGCACATACACGCATACGGATTGTGTGGTTCTCGCACATAGTGATGAGAGCGATATCAGCAGACCGTCGAGAACTCCTCTGTTACCGCTATACATTACGTTTATCATTTTAACGTCTCCTTCGGAGTATCTTTTATATATTTTATGGGTGCATACGTCGAGGCTTCCGCCCTTTTCGTCATCGCGTCGAACACCTCAGATGATAATTTCTTCATTTGTTCACGCGCGCTCAGCTCCTCATCGGGATAGAAAGGACCGTCAATATACGTAGTTATCTTCGGTGCCTTTCCGTGCTTTTTTTTAGAAAAAGTATTCGTGAAGCAATAAACCGGGTCCCTGAATTTTACGGGATAGGCAAACGAGGAGAGATGAAGCGGACGTATAAAATTACAATACGGCCATACGTGCGCCTCGGGATAAATCATAACGCAGTTATGCTCTACAACCCTCTTTTCTATGGCGCTGAGAAAGTTGTTTTTTGCATGAAAATCCGTCGGTATAGGTATAGCTCCGTTCATCAGAAGAAAGCTTTTCATGAACGGAAGGGATATATTGTCCGCATGGACAACAACATATGTTTTGCGCGGAAAGTTAATAATATTGGGAATGAAAGCATCCCCTCCGAAAAGAGTGTGGTTGCCGTACATAAAATAACCCTTGTTTTTACATTCCTTCAATTTTTCTTTGCCGACTGTTTTGTGTCTGAATTTAATTTTACAATACACATATGCTATCGGAACCATAATGAGTCTGTAGACTATAAACTCCAGGATACGCCATATGAAATTCTTCCTTACGTATTTGAAATCTCGGTTTACCGCAACCGTTTTTCTATCGATACCCGCCACCTCATCGTTTTCCTCATCACGGTAGTGTATAGATTTAATTTCATTTTCCCCCGTCATTACATATCCTCCTTTCCGACGTTCTGATAAATCTTTTATTCTTACATTCTATATTGTACATGTTTTTGATAAAAAGACAACCTACTTTAATGTGTCGAAAAAGAAGAGTTTGATTCTACCCGATATAGAGTAAAAAAGACGTTTCTACAAACAGTAGAAACGTCTACGAAATATAATATATAGCTTAGCATTATTCGATAATGTGCGATATTTGGGTTATTAAACCAAAAACTGTGTAAACATTTGTTTACATCAAGACGATTTTGCTCAGTTTTTGTATTTGCGGGCCAGGAACAGCAATATTATAGACACCTGCATCGGAATACCGATAAGATATATCATCCATATATTAACGTTCTTCCAAATAAGTATATACAGGAACGCCGACGTGAGTATGCTCCAGTTAAGGAACGAGTCAATTATCACAATATGCCTGCCTCCAAAACATTTTTTGTTCTGATAATGCAGAAATATAAGGGAAACCGGAACGGCCCAAACAAAATATATCCACATGTTTTTTCCGTCCGTCAACTGCACATAGACAAATGCAAGTATAGCGACGAGCCAAACTACGACCACCGCCAAAAGATTTATGGCAATGCGATATCCGAGTGCCGTCTTATCCGTCTGATACTTTTCTTTTTCGGCAAAAGCATTTTCATGTACGAAAAAGTCAAGGCTGACACCGAACAGCTCCGCTAAATCACTCAGCACCTTTATATCAGGAATGGATTCTCCCCTCTCCCATTTCGAGACGGATTTATCCGAGTAATTTATTTTTTCCGCGAGCTCCGCCTGTGTCAGTTTCTTTGATTTTCTGAGTTCGGTTATGTTTGCCGCCACTATTTTTTCAAGTTCTTTCATGTAATCAATTATACATTATTCCCGCAAAAAAGTCAAGCGATTTATATTGATATCATTATTGGTTAAGGAACTGTTTTAATTATCCCGTAGTGAAAATGTCCAAATATTTTTTATTAAGGTATATATTTCTACTTATCCGATTGACAAAAGGTTTTTTCTGTTTTATACTGTTGACGTGGAAAAAATTAACCTATTTTTTAACGGAAGAAACAAAATGAATATGAAAAAAAACTATCACACTCACACATACCGATGCAAGCATGCAAGCGGTACGGACGAGGAATACGTGCTTGCCGCAATAAATGCAGGACTTGACGTTATCGGATTCTCCGATCATTCCCCGTACCCAATGCCGAACGGATATGTTACCTGGTATAGGCAGTCGGAAAAGGAAGCGGAGGATTATATGAATTCTCTTCTTTATCTACGCGAAAAATACCGAAGCAAAATCAAAATTCTGATAGGATACGAGGCCGAGTATTATCCGTCGTACTTTGAAAGCTTACTTAGACTTTACCGCACATATCCGCTTGACTACGTGATACTCGGTCAACACAATATCGGCGAGGAGTTATTGGGATGCACGGACAGCTTCTCTCCAACAGATGATATTGAGGTTCTGAAACATTACGTATCCCAGGTATGTGAAGGACTGAGAACCGGGGTTTTCACTTATCTTGCACATCCGGACTGCATAAAATTCACAGGCGACGAAAACGTATATCTGCGTGAAATGGCACCGATATGCGAGACCGCAAAAGAATTAAATATCCCTCTTGAGCTGAATTTACTCGGTCTTTCACAGAACCGCATATATCCGAGGGAAAGCTTCTGGAGCATGGTAGGAGAATACGGAAACGAAGTAATAATGGGTTCGGATGCACACAGTCCCGACCGTGTATGCGTAAAGGAAGAATACGAGAAAGCATTTGAGAGATTCGTAATTCCAAACAGTCTTATTATTATCGATTCGCCTGTCCTTTTGTCACCGTTTAAGAACAAGTTAAACAAAAAACAAAAATGAAATTTTCAACATCGAAATATTCAATTACTCAATGGTTTTGTCAATATTTTGCGTTATATCACACTGTTTTTTGATTTTTTGACAAAAAAATATTCATTTTTTGCTTTTTTCTACTTGACAATTATTTCTGACTGATATATAATTCTGCTATATTAAAAGTAATTTTTGCGTACAATAATTCGTACGCTAAATTTAAAAAAAGAAGGTATTTATATGAAAAATCAATATTTGCTCGGCGTTCTCGAAAATGTCAAGAAAAGAAATCCAGGCGAGCCGGAATTTATTCAAGCCGTTACGGAGGTTCTCTCAACCCTTGAGCCGGTAATCGAGCGTCGTCCCGACCTCGTTGAGGCGGGCGTGGTAGACAGACTCGTTGAACCTGAAAGACAAATTATATTCAGAGTTCCGTGGGTAGACGATTCAGGCAAGGTTCGCGTAAATCGCGGATTCAGAATTCAGTTCAACTCTGCTATCGGCCCTTACAAGGGAGGTCTACGTCTGCACCCCTCCGTATATATCGGAATAATCAAGTTCCTCGGCTTTGAGCAGATATTCAAAAATAGCCTTACCACACTTCCCATGGGCGGTGGCAAGGGCGGTTCCGACTTCGACCCGAAGGGCAAGTCCGATGCGGAAATCATGCGCTTCTGCCAGAGCTTCATGACAGAGCTTTATCGCCATATCGGTCCCGACTGCGACGTTCCTGCGGGAGATATCGGCGTTGGCGGACGTGAAATCGGATATATGTTCGGTCAGTATAAGAGACTTAAAAACGAATTTTCGGGTGTTCTCACCGGTAAGGGTCTTACTTTCGGCGGTTCTCTTGCAAGAACGGAAGCTACCGGATACGGTCTGTGCTACTTCACGCAGGAAATGCTTAAGGCTAACGGCAAATCATTCGACGGCAAAACAGTCGTTATCTCCGGTTCCGGTAACGTAGCGATTTATGCTACTAAGAAGGCAACCGAACTCGGAGCCAAGGTAGTTGCTCTCAGTGACTCGAACGGATACGTATATGATAAGAACGGAATTGATATAGCAACCGTAAAGGAAATAAAAGAAGTTCGTCGCGGAAGAATAAAGGAATATATAGACGCACATCCCGAGGCAGAATATCACGAGGGCTGTCGTGGAATATGGACCATACCGTGTGATATCGCTCTTCCCTGCGCTACTCAGAACGAGCTTGACGGAGAAAGCGCAAAAATCCTTGCCAAGAACGGATGCTTCTGCGTATCAGAGGGTGCAAATATGCCCTCTACTCCCGAGGCTATCGACGTATACTTTGAAAACAAGATGCTCTACGGTCCCGCGAAAGCAGCTAACGCAGGCGGTGTTGCGACGAGCGGTCTCGAAATGAGCCAGAACTCTATGCGTTACTCCTGGACGTTCGAGGAAGTTGATGCAAAGCTTCACGACATAATGGTAAGCATTTTCAAATCTTGTGACAGCGCCGCGAAAGAGTACGGCATGCCCGGAAACTATATGGCAGGCGCAAACATTGCCGGATTCCTAAAGGTTGCCGAGGCAATGAAGGCGCAGGGCTGTGTCTGATAGCTAATCTTTTACAGTTATATTTACCGAACCTCATCAAAGGGGTTCGGTTTTTTTAATTCACAAACAATATATTCATTTATCACAGCCTTGACAAAGACGCAAAAAAATGATATTGTATTATTATATTTCTGCGAATATAATAAGGTTATCTATCCGAAAACAGCAAAGGCAGGCACACGGTATTTATGCGTTTCTCAAATCTACATCAACATTCCACTTTTTCCGACGGAAAAAACACGCCAAGAGAGATAGTTCTTTCCGCAATAGATAAGGGTTTTGAGTCTATCGGTTTTTCTGACCACAGTTTTACCGAAATTGACCAAAGTTATTGCATGAAGCTCGAAAATTATGAAGACTATTATAAGGAAATTTACGGGCTCAAAAAGGAATTTGCCGATAAAATCAATATTTTTCTCGGTATTGAACTTGACTATTATTCAAATATCGACAGATCAAAATTTGATTACATAATAGGCTCCGTACACTATATTTACGTGAACGGAAAGTGCCATCCTATAGACCACTCGCTCATACAGCAACAGACGTACGTAAAAGAAGAATGCCACGGAGACGTCAATCTTTTTGCAAAAAATTACTATGATACAGTTATAAAAAACATAGAGAAAAACAAGCCGGACATCGTCGGGCATTTTGACGTTATATCGAAGTTCGGACTCATAGACGAGGACAATGCGGAGTACAGAAAAATCGCCTCGGCAGCGCTTGAAAGAGTTCTAAAAACCACTAAAATAGTTGAAATGAATACCGGGGCGATTTCAAGAAAGGTGAAAGATACACCCTATCCTCATCCGTTTCTTCTTCGCCGCATACTCGAACTCGGAGGCGACGTAATACTCGGTGCGGACTCTCATGCCAAGGACACAATAGACTGTTATTTTTCGGAATGTATCGATATTCTGAAAAGAATCGGTTTTACAAGGATTGCAAAACTTACAAACGACGGTTTTGCATTTGAAAAAATATGACTGTTTATATACTCTGAAAACGCACGGGGGATAATATGAAGCACAAGGACATGGTTCTCTCCATACTTGATAAAAACCGCGGAGAGGCAGTATCGGGAGAAGCTCTCGCAACCGAACTCGGACTTACAAGAAGCGCAGTCTGGAAAACCGTAAAAGCCCTCAGAAAAGACGGTTATATGATAAGCTCAAAGAGCAATTCGGGTTATACTCTTGATTCTAAGTGCGACCTGATAACCGAGGAAAAAATACGAAAGGGGCTCAAAAAACAAAACGTTGACATAATACTTCTGGAAACGGTTGACTCAACTAATAATTATGCGAAAAAACTGCTCACCGACGGGAAAACGAATAGTTTTCTTGTTGTCGCAAATGCGCAAACGGGTGGAAGAGGCAGACATGGGAAGAGCTTTTTCTCCCCGAAGAACGGAATATATATGAGCTATGTATTTTTCCCTGATTCAGACGTGGCAGATGTCGTATCAGTAACATCCCGAGCAGCAGTTGCAGTGGCAAGAGCAATATCGAATACCTCTAAAATAAATGTCGGAATCAAATGGGTAAACGACCTATACGTCGAAAATAAAAAAATCGCAGGTATATTAACCGAGGCGGTCTCCGACTTTGAAGAGATGATAGCCCACAGCGTAGTTATCGGTATCGGAATCAACTTCGGCGACGTTGGCTTTCCTCCCGAGCTGTCGGACATTGCAACTTCCATTCCTCTCGGACTGACTACTCGTTCGGAAGTAATATCAGAGGTTGTAAACGAGCTTGATATTATCACGCACGACCTTACGGATTCATCATATATAAACGAATACAGGGCGCGCTCTGTAGTTATAAATAAAGAAATAAAGTATACTTACCGCACAGAAACGAAATACGGCCGTGTAACGGCAATTAACGACGACGCTTCCCTATCCGTTATCGGTGACGACGGCGTTTTGTTGAAACTGTCGAGTGGGGAAATAACTCTGCGTGTAATATGAAAAGTAATAAAAAACAAAGGAGAAAGCATGAAGATATCTACTAAGGGCAGATATGCTCTGCGCATAGTTTGTGATCTTGGAGAGCATATAAGCCGGGGAACAATACCTCTGCGCGATATTGCAAAAAGGCAGGAAATATCTCCAAAATATGCAGAGGCAATCGCCGCAATACTTGTCCGCGGAGAAATTATCAGTGCAGAAAGAGGAAAAGAGGGTGGTTACCGCCTGAAACGGGATGCAAAAGAAATAACCGTTTATGAAATAATGAAGTTAACCGAAGGCACGGTTTCTCCGATGGCATGTGTCTCATCTCCCGAAAATGTCTGTAAGCGTCAAGACAAATGCCTGACTCTGCCCATGTGGAGAAAACTCGACAAAATTATAGATTCATATCTTTCTTCGGTTACGATAAGTGACCTTTTGAACGGAAACGTCGAATAGAGAAACAAAGATTTTTATCACATAATTCCGGTATTCTGCCGGAATTTTTAATTTATTTTTAATTCCTATTGACATTATAGGAATTATGTGATAACATAAACCTACAATAGTGGTAGGAAAATGTTTCAAAGGAGATAAAATTATGAGAGTATACGCCGATAACGCCGCAACAACGAAAATGAGCGCACACGCAATCGAGGTTGCCGTAAACGATATGGAAAACGCATGGGGAAATCCGTCAAGCCTACATAGCACAGGACAGACGGCAATGGAAAAGCTGACGGGAGCGAGAGAAAAATTCGCCTCTCTGATAGGTGCAAAACCATCGGAAATCTACTTCACTTCCGGCGGTTCGGAATCCGACAATCAAGCTATAATGTCTGCGGCAATGCTCGGTATTAAAAAAGGCAAAAAACATATAGTGTCAACAAAATTCGAACACCATGCTGTTCTGCACACGTTGGAAAAACTGAAAAAACAGGGTTTCGATATTACATTAGTTGACGTTCATGATAACGGAATTGTAAATCCGAAAGAAATAGAAAGCGCTATTCGAGAGGACACCACTCTTGTCAGCATAATGTTTGCCAACAACGAAATCGGTACCGTACAGCCCATATCAGACATAGGAAAAATATGCAGGGAACGGGGAGTTCTGTTTCACACCGATGCAGTACAGGCGGCAGGACACATAAAGATAAACGTGAATGAGCTTAACGTCGATATGCTCTCTATGTCCGCCCATAAATTCAAAGGGCCCAAGGGGGTCGGCATACTGTATGCAAGAAAAGGAGTGGCGCTTACAAACATTATTGAAGGCGGAGCTCAGGAAAGAGGAAAACGTGCAGGAACGGAGAACGTACCATATATAGACGCTGCGGCAACAGCATATGAGGACGCTGTTTTAAGCATAGATGAAAACAATACGAAAGTTCTGAAAATGCGTGAACGGCTCATTGACGGGCTTCTTAAAATACCTCATTCGAGACTCAACGGAGACAGATACAACAGACTATGCGGAAACGCGAATTTCTGCTTTGAAGGTATAGAGGGCGAGTCTCTGCTTCTTATGCTGGACGACCTCGGGATTGAGGCATCATCCGGTTCTGCCTGCACATCAGGTTCGCTCGACCCCAGCCACGTTCTTCTGGCAATAGGACTCCCGCACGACGTGGCGCACGGTTCTCTTCGCCTCACGATAAACGAGGATAATACCGATGAGCAAATCGACTATATGATAAAATCTGTAGCCCAGGTAGTTGAAAGACTCCGCTCGATGTCCCCCGTATGGCAGGATTTGTGCGAAGGAAAAAGAAATCATCTTATTTAATAAACAAACTCAATCATATATGATAAGGAGACATAAAAATGTTATACAGTGAAAAGGTAATGGACCATTTCAGAAATCCGAGAAACGTAGGAACAATCGAGGATGCGGACGGTATAGGAGAGGTCGGAAACGCAAAATGCGGTGATATAATGAAAATGTACATTAAAGTAAAAGACGGCATAATAACCGACGTTAAATTCAACACTTTCGGTTGCGGCTCGGCGATAGCAACGTCGTCAATGGCAACCGAAATGATAAAAGGAAAACCGATAGAGGAGGCTCTCTCACTTACAAACAATGCGGTGGTAGAAGCGCTGAACGGACTTCCTGCACACAAGATACACTGCTCAGTTCTTGCCGAGGAAGCGGTAAAAGCTGCAATAAAAGACTACTATGATAAAAACAATATACCATATGACAAAGCGGCTCTGTGCCCCGGCGACTGCGCCTGTGCGCATGAGAACGATTCCTCGTTCTGATATTTATATAAAAAGTCGGAGAATTTATCAATTCTCCGACTTTTATTGTTTTATGCATTTTATTTTTCCCTTGCTGCGGTTGTGCATACAGCTTCATCATTGGTTTTCTCTTCATCCGATTCCGCTGCGGCGACTGCCGTTTTTGCCTTTGGCTTTCCGAAAAGATAAAACTTTTTTTCTTCTCCATGAACCAGACGAACTATGTTTGTATGATGTCTCCATATCAGAAGAGCGACCGAAAGTATTGACAAAACTATCGTTACCTTGTTGTCTACTCCGAATACGGCAAGAAAAATAGGGCATACGATGCCTGCCGTCATTGATGAAAGTGACATCAGTTTTACCGTGAAAAGCAAGAACAGGAATACTCCCGACGCAATTGCGGCTACTCTGTAATCTGTAAACCATATGGTAACTGCACCTGCGACAAAGGCTTTTCCGCCCTTGAATTTATACCAAACGGGATATGCGTGACCTATCATGGCAAAGAGACCCGCAATTGCCGCTCCGAGCTGTCTTTCATCAAGAAATTCTCTGAATATCAGGCTGAATGCAAGTACGGGGACTACGGTTTTAGTTATATCGAGTATAAGCACGAGCCATGAATCAAAACCTCCGAACGTTCTTTTATAGTTAGTGAATCCCGGATTTTTCGAGCCGTACAGACGTACGTCGGTCTTATGTATGGCATGTGAAAGCATGATTGCCGGATTTATTCCCGCAATAAGATAAGAACATAGTGCGGCAAGCGCAGAAAGTAATATGTATTCTTTCATATTGTCTCCTCGTTTTCGGATTTGTTTTTAATCCGATTTATTTTATCAGGTTTATGTGAATTTGTCAAATCAATCACTGAGTTTTATTTTGAAAACCTTTTTTCGTCATTTATCATTGAGAAAAGACTACGCAGGCGTATTCTGACGGCGCCGAGATTAGTTATCTCATCTATCTTTATTTGAGTATAGGTTTTCCCGGATCGCTCAAGTATCGAGCGCGTCTCATCGGTAGTTATGGCATCGACTCCGCATCCGAAGGACACGAGCTGCACAAGGCTCATGGAAACGTCCTTCTGCTCCGCACAGTATTCTGCCGCCGCATAAAGGCGAGAATGATACGTCCATTGATTCAGAACCGTCGTATTATGCCTTGTCATTTTGGAGCTTACGGAATCCTCGGTAACCACTACGGCTCCCAGAGAGGCTATGAGAGAGTCTATACCGTGGTTTATCTCAGGGTCGACGTGATACGGCCTTCCCGCAAGGATAATCACAGGCATATCGTTCTCTTTTGCATATTTTATAAGCTCTTGGGCTTTATCGGCAAGAGATTTCATATGAGCGTAATACTCCTCATAAGCCGCATCGGAAGCACGTTTGACTTCCCTCTCGGAAAACTCGTATCCGTGCTTTTTGAGAATAGCTCTGAAGTGAGACGGAAAATCCCTGCGGTTATGAAGTCCCACAAAATCGTCTATATACTTAACGTCCGAAAGAGCCCTGACGTTTGCCTCTATTACCTTGGGGTAATAAGCGACTACGGGACAGTTATAGTGATTGTCTCCGAGTCCCTCGTCGAGATTGTAGCTCATGCACGGGTAAAAGATTATATCAACGTTTTTCGAAAGTAGATTCTCTATATGTCCGTGTATTAGTTTTGCGGGATAGCAGACGGTATCCGAGGGAATTGTATGCTGTCCCTTTACGTACAACTCGTGTGAGGATATATCGGATACTGTAACGTTGAAGCCGAGCTTCACAAACATAGTATGCCAGAACGGAAGAAGCTCGTACATATTAAGCCCCATCGGAATCCCTACGGTAGGTGCCGACGGATTTTTATCCGCTGTGCCGCGGTATCTGTCGAGAAGCTTGTTTTTGTATGCGTACATATCAAGATTCTCGTCTGCCTTTTTGTTTTTGAGGGGTCTGTCACATCTGTTGCCTGCAATATATGTACGCCCGCCGTCAAATCGGTTTACCGTCAGTCTGCAATGGTTATTGCACCCGTTACACGTTACCGCGGATACGTCATGGATGAAGTTTTTAAGTTCTTGTGCCGTTATAAGCCCGCTCTTTTCACGCCCGGTAAGCCAGGCATTCTTCATGGCGTAAAGAGCCGCACCGTATGCTCCCATAAGACCGGCTATATGCGGACGTATAACCTCTCTACCCGTCTCCTGTTCAAAGGCGCGCAGAACGGCGTTGTTGTTAAAGGTCCCTCCCTGTACTACAATGCTTTTCCCAAGAGAGTCGGGCGTCGCTATCCGAATTACCTTGTACAGCGCATTCTTAACGACGCTGATACAGAGCCCTGCGGATATGTTCTCTATTGACGCACCGTCCTTTTGGGCCTGTTTTACGGAGCTGTTCATAAAGACCGTACAGCGTGAGCCGAGGTCGACGGGCTTGTCCGCAAAGAGTGCCAGAGAAGAAAACTTTTCCATATCATATCCGAGGACGCCTGCAAAAGTCTGCAGAAAAGAACCGCAGCCGGATGAGCAGGCCTCGTTGAGAAACAGAGAGTCTATGGCGCCGTTTCTGATTTTGAAGCACTTTATGTCTTGTCCGCCTATATCTATTATGAAGTCCACGTCGGGCTTAAACTTCTTTGCCGCAGTATAGTGCGCTATGGTCTCGACTATGCCGAGATCCGCTTTGAAAGCATTCTTTATTATGTCCTCTCCGTATCCGGTAACAGCCGATGAAACGATATTGATATCAGGATATTTTTCATACAATTCTTCAAGATATTCGCGGATTATCGGCACGGGATTGGCACTGTTCTGTCGATACATCGGGTTGAATATATTACCGTTTTCGTCACAGAGAACCGCTTTTACTGTCGTCGAACCGGCATCTATTCCGAGGTACATGGACCGCCCCGGTACAAAAATCTCACTTATGTTTTGAGAATCATTTTTATGCCTTTCGATAAACTCGCAATATTCGCTCTCGCTTACGAAAAGAGGCTTTGCCCCCATATAACCGCGACCGGAGACATAGTTTTCCGCTCTTTTCGCTTCCTTTGCGGGATTAATAACGTACGAGCATTCGGAGAGCGCTGCTCCTATAGAGACAAAATATAAGGAATTTTCAGGGCATATTCCTTTGTTTTTCAAGACGTCGTCAAAGGCTTCTCTGAGCGTATCAAAAAAAGTCAGAGGTCCTCCGAGATACAGTACGTTTCCGTCTATATCTCTTCCCTGCGCAAGGCCCGCTACCGTCTGATTGACAACCGCGTAAAAAATACTTGCGCAAATATCTGCGAGGTTAGCTCCCTGATTTACGAGAGGCTGTATATCGGATTTTGCAAACACTCCGCAACGTGATGCAATCGTATATATTTTTCCGTGGTCTTTGGCGAGTCGGTTCATATCGTCGGCGCTGATACCGAGAAGAGTCGTCATCTGATCGATAAAAGCACCTGTTCCGCCGGCACAGCTTCCGTTCATTCTGACTTCAAGCCCGTCGGTAAGAAAAAGAATTTTTGCGTCCTCCCCTCCGAGCTCTATCACCGCATCCGTCGACGGAAGATATTTCTCGACCGCCACCTTTGTTGCGTATACCTCCTGCACGAACGGAATACCGAGATCACCTGCAATACCCATACCTGCCGAGCCGGATATTGAAAGAGTCATTTCCTCATCGGGAAACTTACGTGCAATTCTTTCGAGCATCTCTGCACACATTCCGGATATCTGAGACATATGACGGCGATAATCTGAGAAAAGAATTTCTCCCGCTTCGTCAAGTACAACGCACTTTATGGTAGTGGAGCCGAGGTCAAGTCCTATCGCTTTCATTTCCTGTTTTTGCCTCCTCTTCTCTCGCTACTGCCAGCATAAGTTTTATTCTGTTTTCCTGGTTTACCTTTGATGCGCCGGCATCATAATCAACGGGGCATATATTGGCTTTCGGATACATATCCTTTATTTTTCTTATAACGCCCTTGCCTATTATGTGATTCGGAAGGCATCCGAAGGGCTGAGCGCATATGACGTTGTTATATCCGTCGTGTATAAGCTCGCATATTTCTGCGGGGAGCAACCATCCCTCTCCCATCTTGACTCCGAGCCCGACTGTTTTTTCTCCGTATTCACGAATCATAGAGAACTTCATCGGCGGTGTGAACATCGGGAACTTTTTGAGTATCTTAAGCATTTTCTTCTCGAGCGTACCTGCCATTTTGGCAAGAATTTTTGTGAGTGTAGCGGAAAGACGGCTGTCTCCGTAGAGCTTGTAATCCATTATCGGGTCAACAAACATTGATTGGAAGAATGCAAGAACCCCGGGAACCATGAATTCGCAATTCTGAGAGAGCAAGAAACTCTCAAGACCATTGTTTCCGAACTGCGAATACTTTACGTATATCTCACCGACTATGCCTACCTTCGTCTTTTTCTCTTCGGTTTTCTCTATGTTAGAGAAATCCGTTGCTATCTTTTCAAGATTACGGCTGACGGACACACCGACAAGCCCTCGGTTTTTACGAAACTGTGAGGACAATTCCTTTACCCACTTTTCAACGAGTGCCTCCGTCTCCCCCTTGTTTTTCTCATATGGGAGAACCTGATTTCTCAGAAGCATTATCATATCTCCGTACAGAAGAGACATGAGACCTTTGAACATCATCGGGATAGTGATATTAAAACCGCTGTGCCTCTCAACCTTGCTGAAGCTGAGCGATATAACCGGAACATATTCCATACCCATATTTTCAAGCGCCTTGCGCAACAGCCATATGTAATTTGAGGCACGGCATCCTCCGCCCGTCTGGAACTGTATCAAAGCCACCTTATGCGGGTCGTATTCACCGTTTGTAAGAGCATCAAGCTGTTGTCCAAGCATACATATAGCAGGATAGCACATATCATTGTGCAGATATTTCAGCCCCGTATCTATAACCTTTTTACCGGTAGAGGTAAGAACAACGAGATTGTAACCGTACATCCTGAAAATTTCCTTCACGAGTTTCATATGCGTCGGGAAAATATCAGGTGCAAGTATGGTATACCCATTATCTTTCATTTCTTTTGTGAATTCCGCAGTCATTTTATTCTCCGTTGTATTGTTTTGGCATTAATCAGCTTTATCCGATAATATAATATATTTTAATCTATGTAAAGTAAATATGCAAAAAAAATGTTTTGCACAAAATTTGTGCAAAACATCATAATTGTAACACAATCAAATATCAACAAAACACTTACTTCTGCTGTTTGTTTTTCTCGGCATAGTTCTCCAGCACCAGCCTTACGTGTCCGGAGAATATTGCACGTGCTCTGCGGAATATATCCGATACCGAATCGGGAAAATCATCGCTCATATCACCTCTGAGCCAACGGACAAGAAGACCGCCGATAGCCTCCTCATAAAACACAGCTATTATCTCTATGTCGCCATGCGCAAGGGAAAGCCCTTCCGCTTCCGTCTGTATATAAGTCGTAACGGTCTTATGCAGCTTATCGTATAAATACGATTTCATTTTCTTATCGCCGACAGCTGTATATATATTCATAAAAACGCTCTTATGAGTTACTATGAATTCACCGAGATTAAAAAGAGCCTCATCAAAAGCCTTAAAGTCTCCTGCCGCATCAATAACTTTGTTTATCTCCTCGCGAAACGCCCTGTCAAGGACGTCGTATATATCACGGTAATAGTAGTAAAACGTATTTCTGGTTATTCCGCAATCATTTACAATATCGCGCACAGGTATTTTATTTACAGGACGACGAGCGGCGAGCTTTAAGGTTGACTCGGTTATCGCCTTCTGTGTAAGCTGAGACATTATAACCTCCTGCCATACTACATATGGTACTTATCATATTACAGCCTTTTAATATCTTATTAGTATAATTGTCTTTTTATATTATTTTAACACATATAAAACTATATTTCAAGAGGTTTTATAAATATTGAGGATTACCTTTGATGGATAATCGGATACAGTCTTGTTGCAATGAGAATTGCAATGACGGCTTTTATGGCATCGGGAATTATAAAAGGCAGAACACATACCGTGATAACGGCTAAGAAGCCGACATAATTTCCGCCGTTAAGCGAGAAAATAAAATACCATACCGAGCCGAAAAGATACACCAGAAAAATTCCGACTTCCATTCCCACAAAAAGTAAAAGGCGTTTTCCTGCAAACATATGTATCGCAGCTCTGATAATTACTATTGCAATAACGAATCCGATAAGATATCCGAACGTGGGGGAAGCTATTGCCGCCGCACCGTTTTTCATGCCTGAAAAAACGGGTAGTCCGATAAAACCGAGAAGCATATATACCGCAAAAGAACCCAGGGATATCGGCAAAGGAAAAAGCGCAGATATAAGACAAATCGCAAAGGTCTGAAGAGTTACAGGAACTGCGAAAAGCGGTATGCTTATCCACGAACACACTGTAAGAAGCGCCGCTCCGACAGCTATATAAACCATAGACAATATTTTGCTTTTTTTGTTTTTTTGTGTTTCCATGATATTCTCCATTTATATTTTATTTTTCATCTCAATAAATAATAGCACCTGAGCTTATTATTGTCAACCGTTTTTTTATAAAAAGTTGACAATATAATATAACTTGAGTGCAAACGGAACGAATATATCATATTGTGCATAATATCTGCAGATTGATTTGACAAAATCAAAAAAATATTGTAGAATAAATTTACGGTATTCCTTTTAAGAAAGAGGAGTTAGAGTAATGATAAAGATAATGAACCTTGCAGACGAACAGGTTTCGGTATCCGACGTATCAGTATCTACAAATTCAAGAACAAAGGGACGCGTGTTCAATTTTCGTTCTCCGAGAGAGTCGGAAACGCTTGTTTACGTCTTAGAAGGCGAAATAAAATACGATATCGAATATAATCTTCCTACAATAGTCCGTGAAAAAGAGATGATATACGTTCCGTCAGGTACAATCGGGCAAGCCAAATTTACCGGAAAAAACAATTCTTTTTTGAGTATTCGTTTCAGTATTCTGAAGGGCTCTTTTCTTGACGGACTCTATGTTTTCGGAACCGACACAATGAAAGGAAGGCCCGAAGAGATAATAAACCGTATTACGTCTGTTATGGACTCGGACAAACCGACCTCGTCAGCATATCTGTATTCGGAAGTATATGCTCTTATGGACTCTCTCACTCCCAGAAAGACAATCGATGCAAAATACAAAAAACTGCTCCCCGCAATAGAGAATATAAAAAGCGAATATGTTAAAAACTATCAGATAGAGGATTATGCCTGTATGTGCGGCATGAGTTCAAGCAGCTTTCGTAAGCTCTTCACCGAATATTTTGGTGAAAGTCCGATAACATACCGAACAAGAGTGCGCTTACGTCATGCCCGCGAGTTGCTCGCCTGCGGTGAATATTCAAAGGCTGAGATTGCAAAGCTGACCGGTTTTGTCACTTCATCCTATTTCTGGCGCGAGATGAAAAAGTATGAAAATTCACTCAATTAAAGTAAAACTGCTTGACAAAAACGAAATATACTGATATAATCTTTACGTTAAAAGCTATGACGGGAACAAGTAGTATCCGTAACCTCCATACAGAAAGTCGCCGGTTGATGAGAGGCGCATGGATAACGGATAACGAATACATCCCCGAGCCGCACACCGAATACGAGTAGGCTGTGACGGACGCACCCGTTAGCGTGCACGAGTATGTACGTACTCACAGAGGTATTCCGTGTGAACGGAATATGATTTAAGGTGGTACCGCGGTGTTTTATGAGCCGCCCTTATGCAGAGAGGGCGGCTTTTATTTTTTCTCATCGTATTCTCATCAATTTTTAACAGCGAACAGAATTAAATATGAATACAAAAACAGGGAGACTTTGAAATGAAAATTTACGACGAACTTGTAGCGCGCGGACTCATAGCGCAGGTTACCGACGAGGCGGAAATCCGCGAGCTTGTCGACAACGGCAAAGCAACGTTTTACATCGGTTTCGACCCCACGGCAGATTCGCTTCATGTAGGCCATTTTATGGCACTCTGCCTTATGAAAAGACTTCAGATGGCAGGCAACAAGCCGGTAGCTCTTATCGGCGGAGGTACCGGATATATAGGCGACCCTTCGGGACGTTCGGACATGCGTTCCATGATGACACCCGAAACTATTCAGCATAACTGTGAATGTTTCAAAAAACAAATGGAAAGATTCATCGAATTCGGCGAGGGGAAAGCCATTATGGTTAACAACGCGGATTGGCTCCTCGATCTCAACTATATAGAGCTCCTGCGTGAGGTAGGCGCTTGTTTCTCGGTTAACCGAATGCTTACGGCAGAGTGCTATAAGCAACGAATGGAAAAGGGACTCTCATTCCTCGAATTCAACTATATGATAATGCAGTCATACGACTTCTATCATCTCTACAAAGAGTACGGATGCAATATGCAGTTCGGAGGTGACGACCAGTGGTCGAACATGCTTGGCGGTACCGAGCTTATCAGACGTAAGCTCGGCAAGGACGCTTATGCCATGACGATAAACCTTCTGCTTAATTCCGAGGGAAAGAAGATGGGAAAAACCGCAAACGGCGCAGTATGGCTCGACCCTAATAAAACCTCCCCATTTGAGTTTTATCAGTATTGGAGAAACGTAGGCGACTCCGACGTTCTTAAATGTATCCGTATGCTCACGTTCCTTCCCCTAGAGGAAATAGACAAGATGAGCACCTGGGAAGGCAGCAAACTCAACGAAGCCAAGGATATACTCGCTTACGAACTGACCTCTCTCGTTCACGGAAAGGAAGAGGCGGAAAAAGCAAGGGAAAACTCACGTGCGCTCTTCGGCGAAGGCAACGTTGCCGATATACCTACAACCACGCTCACAAGCACTGACTTCACCGACGGTCGTGCAGATATACTCACCCTCCTTGTAAAGTGCGGTCTCGTCGCTTCTCGCTCTGAAGCTCGCCGTGCGGTAGAACAGGGCGGCGTTACCGTCGACTCGGAAAAAGTGACAGATATCCGTAAAGAATATACAAAGGATGAATTATCGGAAGGCAAGGTCATCCGCCGCGGCAAAAAAAGCTACAAAAAGATAATCTTCTCCGAATAAAATCAGAGATACTGAGCGTTGAGGTAATATCCAAAAGGACAGTTTTAAGAATACGGCATATCTCGAAAGAGGTATGCCGTATTCTTGCGTTTATGGGCATAAATGCAGTGCTTGTCAAGAAAAATAATACTCTTCCATTTCATAAAATTTCTTTATCATGACAAGACGCAAAAATGTGATATATAAAAGAGCCAAACAATCTTATGTTGGCGCACTTTTTATTTATCTGCAAAGGAGCTCTATAAAATGGATAACAAAAATCGGCTCGATTTCTTCTCACATTTTTTCTTGGCTTTATCGGAAGCTGCATTATCAATCATTACGATTTAAAATCCGGAACTCTTGCTTATTTTGTCCTTACAATGATTACATTCGGAATTTATGGGCTTGTAGCATCTATATACAACCTTACTTTCGATCCTTCAAAAGGTATGGCTATGGTTTAATACACAATTGACAGCTATGTCGTAGGCCGAAATATCGTCATAGCCATATTTAAGGGGTGAGTCATCGACCCGCCCCTTTCCCGTAGGTAATATTTTGCAACTGTCCTTATTGGTACACACCTTTATCTCAGTCTCTTTTTATAAAAACCGACGGTGGAAATGAGATGCTACGCAAGGAAACGGCTTCTCCATTGACATTTAGAGAAATTCTCAGTATAATGAGTACGATAAACCAAAATTTGTTGATTTGATAAATCTTGTTTTCGCAAGAGGATGATAAGATTGGTATACGAACTAAAAGACACATCAAAGGTAAAAAAATTATTTGAAGGCCGAAAGGAAAGCATGATATATTCCTGCTTACAGAATGTTATGGGTAAGATATATGTTACCGACTTATTACACCCTGTGTCGGCATTTGCGTTTGTAGGCTGTTTCAGCTTCTTTGCCGGAAAGCCTGACAGGGAGCTGGTTGCCAACAAGCCTGACAAATCTGTGATAATGATTCCGCAAAATGACGAGTGGTCGGCATTGATTGAAGAATGTTATCCATCTGCGAAAAGAATCGTCAGATATGCTATAAAAAAAGGCACGATATTTGATGCGGAAAAGCTGAGAAAGGAAATAAGCAAGCTTCCGTCTGAATATGAACTTAGGAAGATAGATTCGCTTATTTACAATAAATGCCTGGAAAATCCCGTGACCGCAGATTTTGTTTCGGCATTTGAAAGCAAGGAACAGTATCTGAAAATAGGAAGAGGCATGGTTATCATAAAAGATGAAAATATTGTTTCCGGGGCTTCTTCATATACTCGTTATAACGAAGGCATTGAGATAGAAGTCGATACAGTAGAGTCTGAACGAAGAAAGCATTTGGCAACAATAGCATGTTCGGCTTTGATACTGGAATGTCTCAACGATGGTCTGTATCCAAGCTGGGATGCTCACAATATGAACTCCGTTCATCTGGCTGAAAAACTCGGTTATGAATTTGACCATGAGTATACAGCTTATGAAATCGCAACAGAGGCAAAAACACATTAAAGCGGCAGATTACATTAATATTTTCAAGAGCGCACTTGCTCACCACCGGTCGGGTGGTAATACAAAAAGCGATAGAGAGTTAAAGTTCTCTATCGCTTTTTACTTCCTTACGGAAGCCGTCTCAAGGTCGTCGGTTTTGTTTTCGTGCCGCCCTTGAATTTATCTGAATAATCTTTTGATATTTTTCAGATTTCAAAAAATCAATACATTCCGCCCATACCGCCGGCAGGAGCCGCTGCGGGTGCGGGATTCTCTTCTTTCTTATCGGCTACAACCGCCTCTGTAGTAAGAACGGTTGCGGCAACAGATGCCGCATTCTGGAGTGCGGAACGTGTAACCTTCGTCGGGTCTACTATTCCTGCTTCGAGCATATCGGTATACTCTTCCTTATATGCGTCGAAACCGTATCCGGTCTTGCCTGCATTCTTTATCTTATCGATGATAACTCCACCGTCAAAACCTGCATTTTCCGCTATCTGACGCATAGGAGCTTCGAGAGCCTTGATTACGAGCTTAACACCCGTCTTTTCATCTCCCTCTGTTTCTCCGAGAAGTGCCGACACCTTATCGATAACGTTGATATAAGCGGTGCCGCCTCCGGCAACTATTCCCTCTTCAACTGCGGCTTTCGTTGCGTTGAGAGCATCCTCTATTCTGAGCTTCTTTTCCTTCATTTCGGTCTCGGTGGCCGCGCCTACTTTTATTACCGCAACGCCTCCTGCGAGCTTTGCGAGTCTTTCCTGGAGCTTCTCACGGTCGAAGTCGGAGGTTGTGTTCTCTATTGCGGACTTAATCTGGGCGATTCTACCCTTAATCTCGGCACTGTCTCCGGCGCCGTCAACTATAATGGTGCGTTCCTTATTAACCTTGACCTGCTTTGCACGGCCGAGCTGTTCCATTGTGGTATCCTTCAGTTCCAGTCCGAGCTCATCGCTTATTACCTCACCGCCCGTAAGAATAGCTATATCTCTGAGCATTTCTTTGCGTCTGTCACCGAATCCCGGTGCTTTTACTGCGATACAGGTAAAGGTGCCTCTGAGCTTGTTGAGAACAAGTGTAGTGAGAGCCTCACCCTCTACGTCCTCGGCTATTATAAGGAGTTTTCTTCCGCTCTGAACAATCTTCTCAAGCAAAGGAAGTATCTCCTGAATATTCGATATCTTCTTATCCGTAATAAGGATAAGTGCATCGTCAATGGTAGCCTCCATTTTATCGGTATCCGTTACCATATACGGTGAAAGGTAACCGCGGTCAAATTGCATACCCTCAACAACCTCGCAGTATGTTTCCGCGCTCTTTGATTCCTCAACGGTGATAACTCCGTCACTGGTTACCTTCTCCATAGCGTCTGCTATCAGTTTACCGATAACTTCATCGCCTGCCGAAATGGTACCGACTCTTGCAATATCGTCGGAGCCGTTTACCTTCTTTGAGTTGGAAACAAGTGCGTCAACAGCCGCATTAACCGCTCTGCTTATGCCCTTACGAAGTACCATGGGGTTAGCTCCTGCCGCAATATTCTTCATGCCCTCATGAATGAGAGCCTGCGCAAGAAGCGTTGCCGTGGTAGTACCGTCGCCTGCAGCGTCATTGGTTTTTGTTGCAACTTCGCGAACAAGCTGCGCGCCCATGTTCTCTGCCGCATCCTCAAGTTCAATTTCCTTTGCTATGGTAACACCGTCGTTTGTAATGAGCGGCGTGCCGTATTTCTTGTCAAGAACTACGTTTCTTCCCTTAGGACCCATAGTGATTTTAACGGTATTTGCAAGTTTGTCTATTCCGCGAAGAAGAGCATCTCTCGCTTCTACTCCGTAAAGTATATCTTTTGCCATATAAATCTCCCCCTTATTCTACTATTGCAAGTATGTCTTTAACACTTACGATGTTGTATTCGGCGCCGTCAATCTTTATTTCGGTGCCCGAATATTTACTGACTATAACCTTATCTCCGACAGAAACAGTCATTTTTACCTCATGACCGTCGACAATACCGCCGGGGCCGACAGCAACGACCTCAACTACCTGCGGCTTTTCCTTAGCGTTGCCTGCGAGTATTATTCCTGTTTTTGTTTTTTCCTCTGCCTCGGCAGTCTTAACTACTACCTTGTCAAGCAATGGTTTTATCTGCATAATATGCCTCCGTATATCGGTTAAAAAACCGTTTATGTTTTAGCACTCAAAGTGCTTGAGTGCTAATTTCGAGATTTATTGTAGCATAGCATTATGGAAAAATCAATACATTTTTCCATTATTAACACTTTGTTAACATATTTATTTTGCTGCTCGGATTATGCAAGTTCTTTTGCGAGTTTTGCAAGAATTTTTTTCTCTTCTCTTGATATTTTTACTTGTGTAAGTCCGAGGGCCGCAGCTGTTTTCTGCTGAGAATAATTGCGAAAATAACGCAAAAGTATTATCTTCTTTTGCATAGGGGGCAGTTTTTCAATGGCAAGCGATATTGCGAGCTTATCGAAGTTACGCTCACATTCATCCTCGTCGTACACGGTGTTTTCAACCGTCATACCGTCCCCGTCGCCTATCGTATCCGACAGTGAAGATACCGGATAACAGCTTTCAAGGGCAATCGTTGCCTCCTCCGGCGTCGTATTACACATCCTTGCAAGAGTTGCGAGCGATACGTCACTCTCTCCGTTTTTTGCGAGCTTCTCCTTTGCGGCCATAAGCTGTGCGCCGAGTTTTTTATTGCTTCTGGACACTTTTATTATTCCGTCATCTCGTAAAAACTTACGTATTTCTCCAAATATCAATGGTACAGCGTATGTTGAAAAAGCACATCCGCGACTCTCGTCGAAGGACTCTATTGCTTTTACAAGTCCGAGCATGCCGAGTTCCTTTAAGTCTTCTATATCCGTACCTCGACCGACAAAACGTTGCGCTATACTGTTTACCAGCCCTGAATTCAGCAGAACGAGTTTTTCTTTTGCCTTTTCATTTCCGTTTTTTGAGTCTCTCAGAAGTTCAATATTCTCCGCATATTTGTTTTCATTCATATTTACCTTCAATCGAGCGTCTGTTTCCCGAGTTTTTTAATCATAATGACACGGGTTCCTTCCCCGACCTTAGAAGAAACGTACAGTCTGTCGGTGAAGTTTTCCATAACCGAGAAGCCCATACCGCTTCTCTCACCCGTTGTATCGGTTGTAAACAAAGGCTCACGTGCTTTTTTCACATCGGCAATCCCACATCCTTTGTCACGCACTTCTATTCGCACGTGGCGTGTTGAAAAGAGGGTTATCGATATGTATATAAGACCTCTGTCATATCCCTTATATGCATGCACTATGCAGTTCGTAATAGCCTCCGAGACGGCACATTTTATGTCAGCAAGCTCCTCAATGGTCGGATTAAGCTGTGCGAGAAATACGCTTACCATAGCCCTCGCCGCACCCTCGTTCACGGATATTGCCGGCAGCTTTATTTTTACCTTATTCAATACATTGTTATATTTTTGAATTTTGCTTCCGTCATTCTCAGTATTCATCGTTTTTCCTTCTCCTTCGTTTCCTCAATCGTAAGGCTTCCGAGCCTATCTGCTCCGGAAATGCGCAGAATTTTTATAACCTCACGGCCTGCATTTTCGATTCGTACCTTACAACCTATTTCCTGTGCGGCATCAACGCGTCCCGCTATCAGCCCCAAACCCGAGCTGTCCATAAAAGTAACCGTACGTAAATCGAGAACGAGAACGCTCGGTCTGTATAAATACAACGCCTTATCTATTTTCTCACGGAGATATGAAGCGCTGTGATGGTCAATCTCTCCCCTGATATTGATTTTAAGACCGACGTCCGTATTTTTCACCGTTACGTCGGCGTTTCTTTTAAGCATAACTTTTTCCTTTCCTTTTATTTTATATATTGCATTATGATTTGTATGTTTTTTGTATCAACGATTATATCAGCATAAACAAACGAAATTTGTCATAATATATGAAAATAAAAAAAGTTGATATGAATTTCTCATATCAACCCAAAATATTCGATTTTAATCTTCAAAGCGTACTGTTAAACACCCGTATCGAATTCGGCGTCGGAAACTACGTCCTCCTTCGGTATTTCTACTTTTGACTTAGGTGTTGCGTTATCTTCGTCGACGCGTGAGAGACAGGATGTTATATCCCCCTCGTCAATGTCGAGATTGAGCGCATCCTCGTCGAGAACATCGCCGGGGTCGAACGTCTCTTCCTTTTCCTTTTTAATTTTGTATAACAGATATGCAGCGGCGGAGCCTTCTATTGCCGCAACAGCGAGAAAAGCTCTCGCTATACTCTTTTTCTGTGCCCAGAAGATAAAGAACAGAGCAGTCATTGCCATAGACTGAATAACAAGTGAGATAGCCGCATGGAGTTTGGTTTTCTTGAACATAAGATTTCTCCTCTCAAAATTCATTATATTATTATATTAGTAAACTTATTGGTTGTTGTCATATCGGCAGAATAATTATTTTTGTTCTTTGCTATCGTTTGCAAGCATTTTAAGGTAAGCGTTGATAAACCCGTCTATATCTCCATCCATAACCGCGTCTATTCTTCCGTCCTCGTATCCCGTGCGGTTATCTTTGACGAGCGTATATGGCATAAATACGTAGCTTCGTATCTGTGCGCCCCATTCGATGTTGGTTTTTACACCCTTGATATCATCTATTTTTTCGAGTTGTTCCCTTTGTTTGATTTCAGCGAGCTTGCTTTTCAGCATACGCATAGCCGTTTCTTTGTTCTGAAGCTGGCTGCGCTCTGTCTGACATCCTACGACGATTCCCGTAGGTATATGAACGATTCTTATTGCCGAATCGGTTTTATTGATATGCTGACCGCCCGCACCGCTTGAACGGTGAGCCGTTATTTCCAAGTCCTCGTCGCGAATCTCTATTGAGCTGTCGTCGTCGAGTTCAGGCATTACTTCAACGGATGCAAAGGACGTATGACGTCTGCCGGATGCGTCGAAAGGTGAAACTCTCACGAGTCGATGAACGCCGTTTTCGCTCTTCAAATATCCGTATGCATTCGTTCCCTGTATCATAACGGTTGCGCTCTTTATGCCGGCTTCTTCACCGTCCAGCCAATCCACGAGTTTTACGTTGAAGCCATGAGCCTCTCCCCACCTCGTATACATACGGTAAAGCATGAGCGCCCAATCCTGAGCCTCTGTTCCGCCGGCTCCGGGATGGAATGAAAGAATTGCGTTGTTCCTGTCGTATTCGCCCGAAAGAAGTGTTTCGATTCTCTGTTTTTCTTCTTCCTTCAGTATTAGTTCCGTCTCCTCTTCAATCTCCGTAACAAGGCTCTCGTCGTTTTCCTCTATAGCCATATCGGCAAGAGTAATGGTGTCCTCAAGACGTGTGCAGAGGTTCTTGTAATTCTCTACCTTATCCTTCATTCTTTTGAGAGTCTGAAGAACCTTGGAGCTGTTGTCCTGATCGTTCCAGAACTCGGGAGCCATCGTTTTACATTCGAGCTCATCGATTTTAACGCGCAATTCATCGATACGGAGTGCCTCGCCCAGATATTTGACGTCATCACGTATCGATTGCAGTTTATACTTTGCATCTTCAAGTGCAATAATCAAAAGAATTTCCTCCTCGGGAATACTATACTCACTCGCAAGAATGCAAGCGCATGTTTTATATATTTAATATAACACAAAAAAAGGAAAAAATCAAGAAAATAATTAAAGGAGATAATTATTTTTTACATTTTACAAAACATAATACACAAATTTGCGTCAAACCAAAGCAGCGGTAACGTTTCTTTGATATAAAACCGAATTTTGGAGATAATACATACATTATCGGCGATTTGTATTGACAAAAAACCCGTCGGGCGTTATAATTGATAAAAAAGAAAAATTGCTCAGATAATCACGGCAATACAAATTAAAACAAGATAATAAACGAAAGGTTGGTATTAAAATGAAAATTACAAAGGAAACAATAATAGATGACGTGCTCAATTTCGCACCGGACACTGCCGATTTCTTTTTTGAAATAGGTATGCATTGTCTCGGATGCCCTGCTTCGCGAGCAGAATCAATCGAAGATGCCTGTGCAGTTCACGGAACGGATGCAGATGCCCTCGTAAAGAAACTCAACGATTTCATAGATTCAAAAGAAGCATGAAAACATCGACATCTCTCGACCCCCGACTAAGGGCTGCCGCAGGGTATGTCAGGCAGGGAGCCGTGCTTGCGGATATAGGCTGCGACCACGCTCTGCTGCCTGTTTTTTTGCTCAAATGCGGAAGGATAAGGCATGCAATATGCGCCGATATAGCAGAGGGACCGTTATGCACGGCGAAAAAAAACGTAGAGAAAAACGCATTTTCCGACAAGGTTTCGATTATACAGACGAACGGTCTTTGCGGTCTTGATACTCTCGGCATTACGGATATAACAATATGCGGCATGGGTGGAGAGCTTATCGCCTCGATAATAGATGAAGCAGAATTTTTGCATGATTCAAGCATACGTATCATTCTCCAACCTATGAGCCGACTTGAAAAACTTCGTTCTTATCTATGGGAGAACGGTTTCTGCATTGAAGACGAAACATACTGTCTCTCAGGCGGCAAAACATACTGCTGCATATGTGCCCATTACACAGGGGGAGTATATACATACAGCGATATTGAAGCCGAACTCGGAAAAATATTTCCGAAACTCGAAGCAAGCGATGGGAAAGACGAAAATCCCGAAAACGTTTACTATTACGAACATGTAAAGAAAAGCATTGAGAGACACAAAAAAGCCGCACTCGGTCTGAAAAAGGCAGGCATACCCTGCAAGCAACACGAGGATTTCACAGAGATTGCGGAAAGAATACTCAGCACGCGAAACGGCGTTATTCTCAAATGAATATATCTCTTTTCAAATAAATAAAGAATAAAAGCAAGGTGGAAACATGACGGTAAAAGAACTGTACGAAAAGATGGATGAAATGATACCGACTTCTCTGTCCTGTGAGTGGGACAACGACGGGCTTATGTGCTCTGCGGACACCTCTCGGGAGGTAAAGAAAGTTCTGTGCGTCCTTGACGTGACTATGGGTGCAGTTAACTATGCAAAAGATTACGGCTTTGACCTTATAATCTCACATCACCCCCTTATTTTCAACAGGTTATCCCACATAAGCGACGATGACTACACAGCAAAAAAAGTTATATCCCTTATAAAATCCGGGATATCCGTTTTCTCATTCCATACACGCGCCGATATGTTTTTTGACGGAGTGAACGAGCGTCTTGCGAACATACTCGGTCTATCGGAAGCAGAGCCTTTCGGTCCGCAAAACGAAAGGATGGGAAGAATAGGTTACGTACCGCCTACCTCCCTTGAAGACTTTGTAAAATCGGTGAAGAAAAAACTGTCCTCACCTCTGGTTCTTTTCTCAGGAAATCGAGGGGTTAACAAGGTTGCCGTCCTCGGCGGTGACGGTAAAGACTTCGTAAAATCGGCAATCGAAGCCGGAGCGGACACCTATCTCTCAGGCAGAATCAGTTATAATATAACGCTGATGGCTGAAGAAATGGGGATAAATCTTATAGAGGCGGGACATTATCATACCGAAAAACATATAGCAGTTTTTTATATGGAATGTGTTAAAAGGTTTTTACCGAACGCTTATTGCGAGGTTTTCGAATCAAATACCATACGCACACAATGACTCCATCGCTTATGTAAGACTCTCATTTACTTGACAAACCATTATTTATATACTATAATAAAAGTTGCATTTTATGCTTATCTGCGCCGTCTCCGGCACCATTTCAGGTCTGCTCGGGACTTATGCGTATCAATACCTTATATTTCCAAAATATTTCAGATGAGGTTTATTATGCCGAATTATAAGAATCTGTTTTTGCGTCAATCATATCTCGACTCATATGATGATTACGAAAAATCTCTGGTCAACACCCACTACGTTACATGGGATTACGTAATACTCACGGCATCAAATGAGTCCCAGGCAACCGCGTTCAGAGAACAGATAGAATACCGCCTTAAGGCAGGCAGACTGCCTATATACACTCATTATGCGGTAATACCTGACAACGACGGAAAAAGAATAGGTTCCGGCGGAGCAACGCTTAACGTACTTAAGTATATAAAGCATCACAGTGGAAAGGATTCCTTCCGTGGGCTCAGAATTCTCGTTATACACAGCGGAGGAGACAGCAAGCGAGTGCCACAGTATTCAGCATGCGGGAAGCTTTTTTCGCCGGTTCCACGCAGGCTCAGAAGCGGTTCTATTTCTACGCTTTTCGATGAATTCATAATAGGAATGTCGGGAGTTCCCGGCAGAATAAGCGACGGCATGCTTGTAGCTTCCGGAGACGTTCTGCTTATTTTCAATCCTCTTCAGATAGATTTTTATGCAAAAGGTGCGGCGGCAATTTCAATCGAAGAAAACATCGATACAGCCCAGCATCACGGCGTTTTCATTAAGGATAAGAGTGGCAACGTATCGAGTTTTCTTCATAAGCAGTCACCGGAAACCCTTATGGAAATGGGCGCCGTAACCGACAGCGGAAAAGTGGATATCGACACAGGCGCTATAATATTGGATTCGAATATACTAAACGACCTGTATTCTCTGGTTGATACAGACGAAAAATTTTCCCGTTTCGTGAACGATAAGGTACGTCTCAGTTTCTATGCGGATTTTGTATACCCTCTCGCATCAAAATCAACCCTCGAACAGTACATGCTGGAAAAACCGGAGGGAGAGTTTTCAAAGGAGCTTACGGAATGTCGCATTGAGCTTTGGAATGTCCTGCATAAATACAATATGAAGCTGCTCTGCATGTCTCCCGCATCGTTTATACATTTCGGCACTACACAGGAACTTCTGAAACTGATGACTGCCGATATGGATTCGTACCGATTCCTCGAATGGTTCGGAAGAATGAACACGAACTACAAAAAGACCAATGCCGCCGTCGTAAACAGTTATATTAACAAAAACTCGGTTATAGGAGACAATTCTTTCATAGAAGACAGCTATATTCTCAGAGGAACGCTGATAGGTGAAGGATGCGTAATATCAAGCGTAACCCTTGAAAACGTTACCATACCCCCTCACACCGTACTTCACGGGCTCAAACTGAAAAGCGGCGAATTCGTGGTAAGGATGTACTCGACAGAGGATAATCCGAAAGAACCTTACCATTTCGGCAAACCGATAAGCGAGCCTCTCTGGACTGCAAAGCTTTTCCCTGTTTGCAAATCAATAATAGAGGCAGTTAAATGCACTCTTGAGGGTATCCCCGCATACAAATATATGAGTCTTATGGAAAGCTTCAACGAGGCGGACGTAACTCAGATTCTTCCGTGGAAGCTCAAACTCAACGACAAAATCAAAACCGAAAAAATCCTCGAAGCAATTGATGATAACGTCTCAGCGGAAGAGGTATGCCGTGTGTACTCATCGGATGTAAACGATAAAGTCCGCGAGCTTCTGATATACGAGGCGGAGCAATCGGAATTTAAGCGCAAAATGCGTGTTTACTACTACATGTCAAAACTCACCCAGCGCGGCAATAAAGACTTCTATGAAAATAAATGCTATTCTCTGATACGTGAGCGTATCCTCGAAAACACAAAAGGAACGGTACACTACGAAGAAGATGCAAAAATATCTCGGGATGAAGTTGACGTACGCTTACCTCTGCGTGTTAATTTCGGAGGAGGATGGTCCGACACACCTCCATATTGCAACGAAAACGGAGGAACGGTACTCAACGCCGCAATTACTTTAAATGGCAGATTCCCTATTGAAGTAATCGTCAAAAGACTTGACGAGTATAAAATAATATTCGAAAGCACCGACAACGGCTCATATTGGGAATATACCGACCTCTCGGAGGTTCAGGATGCTCAGAATCCTCACGATACTTTTGCGCTTCACAAGGCCGCACTCATAGCATCGGGACTGATACCTATCAGCGGACATGAAATGGAGGACGTTCTTTCAAGATTAGGCGGAGGAATAAAGCTCTCCACCTGTGCTGTAAACATCCCTCGCGGCTCAGGTCTCGGCACGAGCAGCATAATGTCTGCGGCATGCATTAAAGCCCTAAGACAGTTTATCGGACATGAACCGAGTAACGATGAAGTGTTCTCCCGTGTACTCGCTCTCGAGCAGATAATGTGTACGGGCGGCGGATGGCAGGACCAGGTAGGCGGATACGTTCCGGGAATAAAAATGCTTACCACGAAGGCGACGGACGAACAGAAGATTAACATTACTCAGCTTGATCTCAGCCAAAGCACCATAGACGAACTTAACGAGCGGTACTGTCTGATATTCACGGGTCAGCGACGCCTCGCAAGGAATCTTCTGCGTGAACTCATGGGCAAGTATATCGGAAACAACAATAATGTCGTCGACATACTGAATCAAATACAGAGAATAGCGCACTTGATGAAGTATGAACTTGAAAAGGGCAACATTGATTCATTCGCAGACCTTCTATCACAACACTGGGAGCTTTCAAAACAACTTGATGAAGGTTGCACGAACACATGTATCGATCAGATATTCAATACGTGCAAGGACCTCGTTTGCGGCAGGATGATAAGCGGAGCCGGCGGCGGAGGCTTCATCCAGGTAATACTCAAACGCTCAGTAACGAAGCAGATGCTGCACGAGAGACTGAAATCAGTGTTTGCGGATTCCGGTGTCGATGTATGGAATTGTGAATTCTATATGGGTTGAACCGCAAAACACTATAAAAATGCACTTCGACGATTGACAGCTGATTAGGAATACTATGAATAACGCGGAAACATTCGAACAAAAACCAACGTTTACGGTAATGGTGAAGAAAACTCTGTTCTTTACACTGCCGATAATATTTTCTTCAATTCTGCAGCTTATATACAATTCTGCCGACCTTGTCATAGTAGGCCGGTTCGGCGGAGACAATGCGCTGGCTTCGGTCGGCGCTACTATTTCGCTATTTAATCTTATCACCGCTCTTTTTCTCGGTCTCTCTGTCGGTGTAAACATTTGCGCATCTTTCTACATAGGCTCTGACGACAGAAAAAACGCATCCGAGGTATCGCATACGGCGGTATGTACCGCACTCCTCCTGGGCGTAACAATATCGGTTTTTGGATTCTTCCTTTCTCCGGTTCTACTCAATATTCTCAGAACGCCAAAGGATGGGGGGGTATTTGACGGTGCAGTCCTTTACATGAGAATATGTTTTATAGGCATGCCGGCATCCCTCATGTATAATTACTGCTCTGCACTCCTCAAATCTCTCGGAGATACCAGGAGACCTTTCATCTATCTTATGATTTCCGGCATGGTAAACATAGCGCTCAATCTTATGTTCGTGCTTGTGTTGGATATGACCGTTGACGGAGTTGCGTATGCTACGGTTTTATCACAGACCCTGTCGGCTGTACTTACACTCATAAGGCTTTTTCGTTATGATTCCTATTTTAAGCTGAGTCCTCGAAAAATGAAGCTGTCTTATCATAAGTTCATTCGCATAATAGCACTCGGCTTGCCTGCAGGTATTCAAAGTGCGGCATTTTCACTCTCAAACGTCTTTTTTCAATCGGCAGTTAACAGTTTCGGCATTTATGCAATATCCGGCATGTCTGCAGTAAACACGTTTGATGACATAACGTATCAATCGGTATATGCTTTTCAGGATGCCGCCGTAACATTTACCTCAAACAGTATGGGAGCAAAAAAATATTCGAGTATAAAAACTATATTTCTTGCCACATCTTTATTATCGGTTTTGACGGGTTTGCTTGCAGGGTGGACGATACTTATATTTGACGAACCGCTTCTCTCTCTCTTTATTCCGGATTCGCCCAAGGCCATGTCGTATGCTCTTGAAAGAATATGGACTACAATGCCTCTTTATTTTATACCCGGTATTATGTGCACATCGAGCGCAACCCTCAGAGGTATGGGCAAATCAATCCAACCGTCTATAATTACCGTTGTGGGCGTATGCGTGACGAGAATAGTGTGGCTTTATACTGTGTTTGCAGCAAAACCGTCAATAAGAACTCTTTTTCTCTCATATCCCGTAACATGGACGATAGTTACCGTCTCTTTCTGTTTTCTCCTTTTCCGATACCTTCGCAAAATGAAGAAGAAGGGAATAATTGACGGTATTCCCATAAAACAGAATTAAAAGAGGTTGATATACAATATTAACAAAAACAAGGTCAAATCTAATCGATTTGACCTTGTTTTTATCAGAGTTGCACGTATTAATACTATTATTGTTCAATACCGATACCCCTCATGTATAAGGCGCGTTTCGGTATACATAGACGAATATGCCTCGTCCATAAGAGCGTCAAAATCAATCTTTTTAAGCTCTTGCATGGCTACGTTGATCTGAGGTCTCGTTTTCGGATGCTTAGGGGTGAATACGGTACAGCAATCTTCATACGGAAGTATCGATGTTTCGAAGGTTCCTATATGTCTTGCGACGGAAACGATTTCTTCTTTGTCCATACCGATACACGGACGGAATACAGGCATGTTCACAACACTGTCGGTAAGCGATATTGCGCCTATCGTCTGAGATGCAACCTGCCCGAGACTCTCTCCCGTTATCAGTGCCGAACAGTTGTATTTCTCAGCACATCTCTGGGCGAGTTTCATCATAAATATTCGAAGAAGCAGAGTAAAATAATCCTCTTCGCATTTGTCGCGAAGCTCTTCCTGTATATGCGTTAATGATATTATGTGAACGTTTATTTTGGACGTATATTCACAAAGCTCCTCGGCAAGCGTCAGCACCTTTTCCTTTGCCCTGTCGCTTGTATAAGGAAAGCTCTCGAAATGAAGAGCCTCGATGTCAAGCCCGCGCTTTGCCATCATATATCCCGCAACCGGACTGTCTATACCGCCTGACAGAAGCAAGAGCCCTTTTCCCGAAGAACGAATCGGCAGTCCCCCTGCACCTTTTTCCTGATTTGCGTGAATGTAGGCATTCGTTTCCCGCACCTCGACCTTTATCATAGCCTGCGGGCTATGTAAATCGACTTGTATACCCGGGACCCTTGCAAGTATTGCGCCGCCAACCTCTGCGGCAATTTGCGGAGATTTTACGGGAAATGTTTTATCCGAACGTTTCGCATCTACGCGGAAACTCTTGATTCCGGACAGCTTATCGGCAAGATATTCACCTGCGGTTTTCGTTATGCTGCCCATATTCTTCTCGGCGACGGCCGCTCTTCCAACGCCGATAATCCCGAATATTTTTTTGGCACATTCGTATGCACCGTCAATATCCGACACATCATCGATGGGCTCTATGTATATTGTGCTCTGTGCATGATAAACTTTGAACTTGCCGTAGGCGTTCATTCTTTTACGAACTTCTTTTGTGAGCATTGACTCGAAGGTATATCTATTCGCTCCCTTGAGTACGATTTCTCCGTATTTGCAAAGTATTATCTCTTTTAACATTATTCTTCCGTTCTTTTGATTTGTTTTTATGTTCGGTATAAAGTTTTTGCGCCTCGATAAAGTCTGCTATTTTGGCAGGGTCTGCAAGGCTATGCGGATGGCGGTGTGCCACCGCAAATATGACAGTCAGGCGTTTTCCTCGATAAAGTCCGCTATTTCCGCAGGGTCTGCAAGGCTATGCGGATGATGGTCGCATTCGGGTTTGAGTATGACCTTAATTTTTCCTTTGTAGTTCTTTGCGAGAATTTCTCCGTTCTCTGCATAGGGTACGGTTCTATCTTTAAGACCTGCTACAAGCACTATCGGAATATTTATTGAATTCATTTTGTCCAGGGGATTTGCATTGAAGGTTTTTGCCGTATCGTCGGTGAGATTATACCAACCTTTACACTCCTCCCACTCTTTCGGAGCGCCTATTCCCTCACCGAAGCCGGCGGGCCAACTGCGTATATCGAGTACGGGTGCGTCGAGATACATCAAACGCACACATTCAGGATATTTCGCCGCATAATTGAAGGCATAAAGTCCTCCTCTGCTGAAACCGAAAAGTATAGCCTTATCTGCGAGATTATATTTTTCGGTTATATATTTCTGAAAATTATGAAGATATTCAATGCTCTCGGGACATCCGTACATATTGCTGACACGATAGTAAACCAGATAATATCCGCGGGACAACATCTCCTTGTCACAGCTGTCAAAAGCTCCGAGAAATTCAGTTCTCCATATATACGGATTTCCCTCTTTCGGATTCTGCGGTTTTATTACACAACCATCCCTTCCGTCAAGTTCAAAATCTTCTCTCTCATATTTTTCCGCATATAAATTCATAAGTTATACCCCCTTGCGAATAAATCGCATTTAATTAATGTTTTTATATCTTACGTAGTCATATTAAAAGTAAATGATGCAGTAAAAAAAGTATATCATCGAAATACATAAAAGTCAACACTAAATTCAGTCAAATCGTGAAAGCCATGATACGTCGAGTTGCCATTCAGGGATAAGATTGAGCTTTTTTTGCACTTCATTGGCTTCATTCCATGCATGAATAAAATCCGTGTATCCGCATTTATTAACCTTCATAAAATGCTTTACTGCCGCATCCTCATTGCCTGCGAGAGATGTTCTCGCCATATGTATAACGCTATGGCAAAGGTGGCATATCGCTATTATATCCGAGAGTTTCTGTATACCGTTATTCCCGAACTCCCAAACCTCGTGCGCCTCAAGCCTCTTTGCGGGGCGTGAGCAAATCATACACTTTCCATCGGCTCTCGAATATGCGTCACGTCTTATAATATCCCAGTCGGCAGGTTTCATAATATGCCTCAGGTTTGAGTACCAGCATGCATCGGGAATAAGCTCGATGTTGAGCCTGTATTTTTTCTTTCCGTTATCCGAATCATTCATGATTACTACCGTCCGTTTTCATTACTTGCTTTTCAAGGCAAACCAGAACCTCGACACTCGACGGCTTGTTCAAAAAAATTTCATCTACTTCTTTTCCGTCTAACAGTATAGGAAAGGCGAATTTTATTGACTTTAACGGGTAATCGCTTTCCCCTTCGGGATAGATATGTATCTCTTTGATTAACTCCGCAAGCAATTCTTTTCTATCTTCATCATTTATTATATCATATATTTTAGAAAAATGCTCTAAAATCCGATATATGTTTTCAAATGTTAATGATTTTTCTTCAATCGCGTGTTTTCTATAACGTGCGTCATCAATCTTTTCTTCTATTTCAGCGATTACGTCGTACATAGAATCAATTCTCGTCGTCATATCTTTTATTTTTCTATCTCTATATTTAGCATCTATCGGCAAGGTGTCAAGTTCCGTTTCAAGTCGATTTTTATTCAGTTGAACTTCTTTCAGTTTTGCTTCATAATTTTTAATTTCTTCCACAATCTTATCCTCATCAACGTGAATACCAATACTACTTTTTACACCTTCAACAAATCTTTCGTCGTTTATAATTTGTTTTATAACGCCTATAACAAGCGGTTCGATATCCGTTTTCTTTAGATTAGCGCTATAATCACAAAAGCCCCCTCGCTTCATTTTATTTCGGCTACAAGAATAATACATTACTTCCTTTTCCGTATGCACGCTTTGCCTTATCTATTTCAATGCCTGAAAGCACGGCAAGTTTACACACGTCTTCGTATATTCCTTGTATACTTTCATAATCCGAGCCACCATTTAACTTATCCCACAAGATACTGTTGAGTTTTTGCGATAAATTTACTATTTCGCCTATCTTGTTTTCGCTCGTATTATAATCTAACTCCGAAAGGCTTGGCTTTTTCTTTCCGTCAGACTCAATACTACATACGGGAACTTTGAACAAGTCTTTTTGATTAAACGCCGTCCCTACGATAAGTTTATCGTTCGTGATAAGCATAGCATCAGAATCGTAATCGCAACCGTTTAAGCGTTGTTGAATATTCTCTCCAATCGCATTAACACAAACGATATTTTCGCCTAAATCAAAATAATCCCAAATATCACTTGAAAGGTTATTCGTAGCGCAATATAAGTTTCCCATCGTAATATGTGGAGAACGTGCGCAAACTAACTTTTCGCCGTTTTCAAACTTTTTGCAGGCAATTTCGCCTTTATCCAAAATAGCCGATTGATTATTTGTGTTATGTAAATCAAATTCACCCGACAACGCTAATAACAATTCAGGTCCATTTCCAAACAACGTTGCGTTTGTTCCCGGTAAGAGAATATGTCCTTGCTTTAATCTATCTTTTTGCGCTTTAACTACCTTATCTCTAAAATTATAATAAAGTAAAGTATCCTTAAAATCGTAATTGATTTTCATTAAAGCAAAAATCACTTTACTTCTTTCTTCTAAACCGTCTGCCGTTTCTTCTCTATCTTCTTCTTTTTCTCCTTTATACGCTTTACTATAATGATAGCGCATAAAATCGTAATCACTTCTAATTGTCGTTAAATAGTCTTTGCTTGGTTTTAATAATTCTTCTACTTGCCTTTCGTTAAAGCCCAACGTGTTGATAAATTGGTAGCTCGTTTGCACCATTTTACCACCGAAGAATTTCGTGCGCTTATCGTATTTAACCACACCAAAGGTGCTATCAACCTTATCTATCCACTTACGAACGTTACTTTCAGTAAGTTTATCGTTGATTTTAGCAAATTCATCCCCCATAAATTTAAGGAATTTCATACTGTTCGGCGTTGTAACCATTATAATTTGGCTTATATCCGTTGCAAGCGTAATAAATCCCCTTGCTTTCAAATCGTCAAGGGTTATATTTTTATCCTTAAACCATTTTTGAAGTTTGGTCTTAAAAGCGCAGGACTTGAAAAACTTATTACGAAGGAGCAACATATGCTTTTCGGCATAGTCTTCCACGAATAAACTATCGTCGAGCAAACTTTCCCCGTCCCAAATATCGTTTTCTATTGTGGTTTCTTTTGTCGTGGCAACCAAAACGCCGTCTTTCTCTTCAACGCTTACTACTTCTTCAAAAAATTCGCTTTTGCAATCTTGAATAAATAATATGCCGTTAAGCGGAATATCAATTGTTCCTTTTAACGAACTTAAAGAAAGTGATTTGTACGATTCCCACGATGCCAAGTCTCCCGTAGGCTTTAATCCACATTCACCCCATTTAGACATATGGTTTAAGAGTTTTTCGTTAATAAATAAGCATTTACCTTGACGAGAACTTCCGCTACTTCTTTTATAGCGAACGTAATGTACGCCGTTAAGATTAAAACCGTTTTTATAAAAATGTTCTCTCAATCCTTTACGGTCCTTACGGTCTTTACTATTGTTTTTATTTTGATACGTGTATGTGAATTTTAAGTTGATAATCGCAAGAGTATATTGGTTTTGATATTCATCTTCAAAAGAGAAACTATTTCTACATTTAGAATAATAGCACTTTTCAAGTTCAATTAGATCAAGAGAATAATCCAAAACGTTTCTGAACAAGTCAAAAAAATTGCGGTCATTTTTAGAAGGCAATACATACCCTTTCTCCACGCCGTTTTTCAATTCTTGTTCGTATATAACTTTCGCTTCTAACGAAATAATATGGTAGCCCTTGATTTCCATTTCAATCTCCTTCTCCATATTATACAACATTTAGAGAACTTTTTCAATCGAAACCAATACGCAAAGAAAAAGAACCTGGATGTCAAATCCAAGTTCCTTAATTCTTATTAAATTATTCCAAAATGTTTCAAAGCGTCTTTTATCGCTTCTACCATTTCAGCCGTTGGATGTGAACGCGGGCGTTTTAATTCTTGAACTGCGTTCGGCGCATCATACATAGGCAACCCTAAATCACGCTTTACTTCGGCTATATACGCCGTGTGTACCTTAAAACCATAATTCTCTTCGATATAGTTTTGTATATCTTTATAGGTAACTTTCTTTTTCGGTTTGCGTTCTTCGGCACGTTCTTTGATTTGTTTTAACGAAATCTGCCCTTCGCCTTCACCGAACTCAACGTCAATGTTGATATGACTTACGCTTTTTTTGGAAAGAACGACCAACGTCTCAACGTGCTTTGTATTAGGAAACATATCGTACGGTGTTACCGACGATACGTGATAGTCGTTTTTCGCAAAATACCGTAGGTCCTGAGCAAGGGATTGCACATTACAGGATAAATAAATAATCGTATTGGGGTGAAAAGCACTCATTGCATCGCACACTTCACGACCGAGTCCCTGGCGTGGAGGGTCGACGAAGAACAGCGCCTTATCGGCATCAATCTTCTTTATCGCGTCTGCAAAATCACCGACAATCACCTCATAATTTTCTATTCCGTTATTCTTGGCAGTGAGTCGTGCATCCTCGGCAGAAGACTCTGCAATCTCTATACTCACAACCTTCTTCCCTGCCATGGAAAAAAGCATACCGGTAATTCCTATTCCGCTGTATGCGTCAATTACGGTTTCTGCATCGCTTTCTTTTATTTTATCGCATATATCGCGGTATATTTTTTCGGCAACCTCGGTGTTCACCTGAAGAAAATCCGACGGGAAGAGTGAAAATTCTATACCGCATATGTTCCCGTATATTTTTTCGTCACCGAAAAGATGATGAAAGTTCTTTGTAAACACAACGCTGTTTTTCATGGGATTTACGTTTGAGTAAAGCGATACGTGAGAAAACTGTGTCGAAAGCGATTTTGAGAGCTCCTCGATATGCAGATCAACGTTTTTGTTTATGACTATGGTAAGCTGAAGCGAATCCCCGATAAACCTCGCAACGGCAAATCTGAGTATGCCCCTGCCGCTTTTCGGCTCGTATACGGGTATTGCGGTCTTGGTTGCCCACGCTTCAAGAGATTCTGCCAGATATTCAAACCACTCATTGTGCATCGGACATTTTTTCACGGGTATTACTCCGTGAGTAAATTCATCGAAGAAACCGACGCGAACTCGATCGTCGTCGTACGTAAAGGCAAAATGCACTTTGTTCCTGCATTTTTCGGTGTTGAGAGTTATTATAGGATTAATTGATACTCCCTTGATTTTTGAGAGAGCACGCTTTACATATTCGGTTTTAAGCCTTTTTTGTTCTTCAATTTGTATATGTAAAAGACTGCAACCTCCGCAACGCAGAAAATACGGACATATCACCTCTTGTCTCGCAGGCGACTTCCGTATGACCTTTTTTAATTCCCATAGTTCTTTGCCGTTTATGCGCATAACCGAGAGAAGCTCGGCTCTTTCGCCGGGAATAACCCTTTTTACGGAGCCATCTTTTCCAAAGCTCTTAAACGTGCCGAAAAATTCCGTGTTGTATCCGTCAACGTCAGCTTTTATCGTTTTGTTCATAGTATTGCTCTTTTTGATTTTGTTAACAATTTATTCATAAAGATGTCGAGTTGCGTGAAAAACATGCCGTTTAATATCAGTAAAAGTGCTGATTTTGTTGAAAAAATACGAATGTAAGCACTTTTTATTCTATTGCAACGAGCTTTACATATCCCGTTCCCGGTATCTTTTCTATTATGGATATAAGTTCATCTGATGATATTGACATGTTTGCCGAGTCAAAGGACAATACGACGTGCGCCTGTCCGCCTATAGGCAAATTCTGCGTTATTGTAAGAATGTTTTCATTGTACTTTGACATGGTGCCGAGGACTTCACCGAGTCTGCCCGCCTCGTGCGATAGGCTGAACGATATTATTACTTTCTTACACACTGAATCCTCGCTCGGTGAAAAAACGTAATCCTTGTACTTATAATAAGTGCTGCGCGATATTCCGCAGGCACGAGCCGCCGTCGATACGTCCTTTGCCGCCCCGGACTCAAGCATAGCCCGTGCCTCTATAACCTTTTCATAATAACTCGGAAGAATACACTTGTTTACTATAAGATAATTACTCTGCATCTACAACCTCCACCCCGTTCTCAGAGGGTTTTAACAACATAGCATTCCAATTGTTCGGGAAATCCTTCATGGCGTTGTTCATTTTTTCCGCGAAATCAGCATCCTTCGTTATACACATAAGCGTGGAACCGGAACCGCTTATAAAGAATGCAATGGCTCCGAGCGAAAGCGCAAGGGCACGCACAACTTCAAAACCGGTTATAAGCTTCATTCTGTACGGCTCATGCAGTCTATCGGAAACGGCTGCTGAGAGCAGCATTTCATTACCGCTCTCAAGAGCTTTGAGCATAATCGCTGTTCTGGAAACGTTATACACGGCATCCTTGTAGTCTACGCTCTTCGGCAGAACACAACGAGCCCGGTGAGTTGACGTCTCGAAGTCGGGAATAAGCGCGCAAAAATACAGCGAATCTGAAACACTGTATTGAACCGTATACGGTACTCCGTCCTTAACCATAGACGCAGTAAGTCCGCCGAACAATGCGGGAGCAATATTGTCGGGATGTCCCTCTATCTCGTTACACAACGAAAAAATCTCCTTTGTTGAAAGAGGCGAGCCGCACAATATATTAGCCCCTACAACTCCGCCGACTATCATGGTAGCCGAAGAGCCAAGACCTCTCGATACGGGCACGTTAGCGTCTATAATTATTCTGACGCCCCTGCTCTCACTGTCTATGCCCATGCGTTTGAGCGTGGCAAGATATGAGGTATATACAAGATTATCTGCTGTGCAGTATTTCTCATCGCATCCGATGATTTCAAAACCGCTCGGCATATCCTCAAGCTCGATATACGTATAAAGGGTGAGCGCACATCCGAGGCAGTCAAAGCCCGGTCCCATATTTGCCGTTGTCGCCGGTATTTTAAGTTTTACTCTCATTTTTTCTCCATTTTTCGCTGTAGAACGCCCTTCGCCTGCAAAACCTCCGTTTTTTTGAAAAATTATATCCCATTGTGTCCGTGACATACGGAATATGCGGTATTTTGCTTTTGGTGAGAAGAACGACCGTACAGTTTGTATTTTATATCTTGATTTTTCTCAATTTATATGATACACTATCTCTCGTAGAAAAACAAGTGTTTTCAAAATAAAAACTTCAGCAAGGAACTAAAAATGTTAAAGGTAGTAAAATTCGGTGGCTCTTCTCTCGCCAGCGGCACTCAGTTTGAAAAGGTAAAAAATATTGTATCGGCGGATGAAGCACGTACCGTCGTAGTCGTTTCCGCACCGGGAAAAAGGTTTTCACAGGACAACAAAATAACGGATTTGCTTTATATTTGTCATGCACATCTCAAATACAACGTATCCTGCGACGACATATTTGATAAAATCCGTGAGAGGTATATTGCAATAAAGAATGAATGCGGACTGACCACAGATATAGAATCGGAGCTTGACGATATCAGTGCTAAATTTACAAAAAATACACCGGTAGACTTTATTGTCAGTCGCGGAGAGTATCTTTGCGCACGTCTGATGGCAGAATATCTCGGATATGACTTTATTGACAGTGCCGAATGGCTTTACTTTGACTATGACGGACATATCGATTTTGAAAAAACAAACAGCAAGCTCTCCGAGCTTTTCACTGTTCATAAGAAAATAGTAATTCCGGGATTTTACGGTGTGCTGCCTGACGGACAGATAAAGGTATTTTCACGCGGCGGTTCAGATATCACGGGCTCTGTCGCCGCAGCCGCCCTCAATGCGGATTGCTATGAAAACTGGACCGACGTCCCCGGAATCCTGATGGCTGACCCCTCGATAGTGAAAAATCCCCGTCCGATACAGCAGATTACCTTTGAGGAACTGCGTGAGCTTTCGTATATGGGCGCACAGGTTCTTCACGAGGATGCGGTGTTCCCGATACGCCACAAGAATATTCCTCTCTATATTAAAAATACGAACGATATAAATGCCGAAGGTACTCTGATTATGGATAGCATAAAAGGCGACGGTGATGACAAACACTCAAAGTTCATTACCGGTATATCGGGAAAGAAAAACTATACATTAATCACCATAGGAAAAGCAAATCTGTCGGAAAACATAGGATATATCCGACACGCTCTTGAAATCGCAGAGCGTTTCGGGCTTGCTCCCGAGCATATGCCGAGCAGTGTCGACCGTTTCTCGCTTCTTTTTGTCTCCGAAAAACTCACAGGATGCCTTCACGAGCTTATGTCTCAATTGACGCAGGAACTGTCGCCGGATACAATATCGGTAACCAAGGATTTGGCGCTCGTTGCCGTTGTCGGACGCCGAATGGCATATCATTTCGGTACTTCCGGCAGACTCTTCTCCGCTTTGGGAAAAGACGGTATAAATATACGTATGATTGAGCAGGGGGCCGACGAAATCAGCATAATCGTTGGCGTGGAAAACGCAGAATTCGAGCATGCCATTCGAGTCCTCTACGACAGTTTCACCTGATTTTCATTTTTTAGTTTTAAGAAGTGGATTGAGTCAGATTAAAATTATTGTTTACTCCCTTATTGCACATAAATCAAAAAATCACTCGATATCAATAAAAGATAGCGAGTGATTTTTGTATAGGTTTACGGTCAATTATAAAATTTTTTCATGTTTGATTCAGCCCATTTACTATATTTGTTATTCTTCAAAGATGCGTAATGTGTATGTTTCTCCGGGAACAATTTCTTTGTTGACGGATAGATAGGCCTCAAAATCTTTGCTGCCGCCGACCGTGATTTCTTTAAGATTTTCAACATAAAATGAACCTTCATTCATTAAATTGCCGGAATTGTCAAACACTTTATAACCAATGGTTTTAAGTGGATAATAATCGGCATTCTCTCCGGAAACCTTGCTGACGGTAACGGAAGCATTAATGCTTGAAAAAGAAGGATCGCACTTAATTTCTGTTATTCTGAAAACGGATTTTTTGTTTTCAGACGTTCCATAATAATTATTTGGAATTTCAAATTCTAAAGGAAGCCCCTCGATATTTAAAACAGTTTCCTTAATCGGCAAGGAGCTGATGCTGCATTTTATCTCATCAAAAGAGTTTTCTTTATCCTTATGTACCGTTAACTCAAAAGCTCCGTAATTCGACTTACCGGGTGCAATATCCGAATACGGAATAATAATTTTGGCGAGCAAAACAGTTCTGTTATTATTTTCATTTTTCTCCTTATGTTCGCCGAAATCATCTTTTGTCAAGTGTTTTGTTGTAGTATAAACTTCTTCTTGTTTAATATTAACAATCTTAATATCAACGTCGACTTCCGTAGAGATATATTTATCATCCTTGTTCAAAAAGCCTATAAAGAGATTGTACTCTTTCTTTTTGTCGTCTTGATTGACATACCAGCTTGAGAGTGATACTACTTCCTCGTCCGAACCGCATGAAAGCAACATCGTGGATGAAGTCAAAAGCATCGTCAAAAGCATAGCCAAACAAATAATTCTCTTAATCATTATCATTTTTCCTCCTAAAATAAAAGTATTAGAATACTGTAAAACTTTTCCATATACAGTATACAGTATTTTCTATATTTTGTCAAATAAATTCTTTTGCTATGAAAATATATTAACTTATACCATTATAAATATATCAAAAAACTCACGGATTATGAATCCGTGAGTTTTTTGCTTCGTCAGAAAGTTCATTTTGTATATAAATCCGTTGATTTAATTTCTCATGAACATCCTTATGATTTACTATAGTATTTTAATTACTTATCAAGATTTGTCTTGAGAGCTTCGAGCTGATTGCGAAGTTCAGCGGGAAGCCTATCTCCGAACTTCTTATAATGCTCTTCGATTTCTGCCGCTTCTTTCTTCCATACGTCCTTATCAACGGCAAGAATGCTCTTGAGAGTATCAATATCCATATCAAGGTCGGTGAGGTCTATGTCCTCCGGACGGGGAACGTAACCGATAGGAGTTTCGACAGCGTCTGCTTTACCCTCGCAACGTGCCACTATCCAGTTGAGCACACGCATATTGTCGCCGAAGCCGGGCCATATGAAGTTACCGTCGTCATCAGTTCTGAACCAGTTGACGTTGAATATCTTCGGTGCCTTGTCGCCGAGTTTCTTTCCCATATCGAGCCAGTGCTGGAAGTAATCTCCCATATGATATCCGCAGAAAGGAAGCATTGCCATCGGGTCACGACGTACTACGCCGACAGCACCCGCAGCGGCTGCCGTTGTTTCGGATGCCATAGCAGAGCCGATGAACACGCCGTTATCCCAGCTCTTGGACTGATATACGAGAGGAGTACATTTTGCACGTCTGCCGCCGAATACAATGGCGGAAATCGGAACACCGTTGCCCTTATCGAATTCATCAGAGATGCAGGGACAGTTGACAGCGGGAGCAGTAAATCTGCTGTTCGGATGAGCGGCATAAGTTGTCTTATCACCCTTAACGAACATGGAAGCCGTCCACGGCTCGCCTTTCCAGTTAAGAGCGTTAACCGGCAAATCCTTATTAAGACCTTCCCACCATACGGTATTATCATCGAGGTTAAGAGCAACGTTTGTGAATATCGTGTTCTTAGATGCTGACATAAGCGCATTGTAGTTGGATTTTGCATTGGTACCGGGTGCTACGCCGAAGAAACCGTTCTCGGGATTGATTGCATAGAGTCTGCCGTCCTTGCCTATCCTCATCCATGCAATATCGTCACCGACAGTCCAAATCTTATAGCCCTTTTCGGCAAGATACTTAGGAGGTATGAGCATGGCGAGGTTTGTCTTTCCGCAGGCAGACGGAAATGCCGCTGCGATATAGTGTATATCTCCCTTAGGATTCTGAAGTCCGAGGATAAGCATATGCTCAGCCATCCAGCCCTCTTTTCTTCCCTGATAGGAAGCAATGCGGAGAGCAAAGCATTTTTTGCCGAGCAGAACGTTTCCGCCGTATGCGGAGTTAACTGTGATTATTGTATTGTCCTCAGGGAACTGACAGATATATCTCTTCTCGGGGTCAACGTCGCAGGATGCGTGGAAACCGCGTACCCAGTCGTTGGAATCGCCGAGAACGTCCCATACGTTTGAGCCGACACGCGTCATGATAAGCATGTTGAGAACAACGTAAATGGAGTCGGTGATCTCGACACCTATCTTTGCGAGAGGTGAGCCGACAGGGCCCATTGAATACGGTATGATATACATCGTTTTTCCGGCATACGTTCCTCTTGCGATATCATAAAGCTTCTCGTACATTGCTTTGGGTTCGCACCAATGGTTTGTAGGACCGGCATCATCTTCCTTGCGAGTGCAGATAAAGGTTCTGTCTTCAACTCGGGCAACGTCGTTCGGCTTCGTCCTGTGAAGATAACAGCCGGGGAGTTTATCCTCGTTGAGTTTAATCATTTCGCCTGTTTTAACCGCTCTTGCTCGGAGCCAGTCTGCCTGTTCCTTACTACCGTCTATCCAGACAACCTCGGAAGGGTTGACAAGCGCTTTGATTTCTTCTACCCATGAAAGAACTGTCTTGTTGTTTGTCATAACTATTCTCCTTATATTTTTCAGAACATATGGTGTAAACATATGTTAGGTATTAACTTTTTGATTTTATATATTTTCAACCGAAGCATTCAACTTATACGTCAAGTGTCATATCCCCGTATTTTATCCAGCCGAAACGTCTCATAAACTCGCTGATTGCGAGCGAGAGAACTGCCGGAAGCAAGAAACACACGAGAATAAGCCCGATTATTGTAAAAGAACCCATATCGGTTCCGGATATTATACCGAGAGGTCCGACAAGTCCGCAGGTGCCCATTCCCGCGCTGACACCGTTACATTTAAGAGCAAATACGGCGGTAGCAATCGGACCCGTTATTGCAGAGGCAATTGTCGGGGGGATCCATATCCTCGGATTCTTTACTATATTGCCCATCTGAAGCATTGAAGTACCAAGGCCCTGAGCGACAACGCCGCCCCAACGGTTTTCACGGAAACTGATGACCGCAAACCCGATCATCTGAGCGCAGCAACCGGCCGTCGCTGCTCCTCCCGCAAGTCCCGATATTCCTATCATAGCGCATATCGCCGCAGAGCTTATCGGTAACGTGAGGATAACTCCGACAACCACAGAAACGATTATACCCATAATAATAGGTTGCATTTCGGTTGCGGAATTTATGAAATATCCGAGCCAGTACATAAGGTATGACACGGCAGGACATATTAACTTTGCTATAAGAGTTCCCGTAAGTATGGTAACCGTCGGTGTAACGAGTATATCTATCTTAGTTTCCTTCGAAACAAGTTTTCCTACTTCAACAGCTATCAGCGTACATAAAAACGCACCTGCAGGACCTGCTGTAAGAGCCTTTTCCGCTCCGCCTATGGTAAACGTCGCACCGAGAATATTACCGGCGTATCCGACGACTCCGGCACTGAAAAGTACAAGCGGAGGAGCTGACAGCGAATAAGCAATCGCAATACCGAGTACCGCACCGGTGGACGCCGTCGCAAAAGAAGCGATTGAAGACAAATACTCCCATCCGATATATTTTGCGAGAGTCGAAAAAATCGTGCCTATCAATAGCGTCGAGAAGAGTCCCAATGCCATTGAGCCCATAGCATCAACGAAATACTTTTTCAGTGACAGAGACACGCCCTTCTTTTTGAGAAATCCTGTCATAAAGAAGTCTTTCACTCGGCGGGCCAAGAGACGCCGTCAAGAGCCTTTCCTACCTTATTTTATGCAAATCAGTGCAAATAAACGTGCGTTCATATTATTACTTTTTAACATTGACATCATTTTAACATAATGGAAGTTAAGTGTCAATAATAAGTATGAAAATAAATATTTTTTTTACAAAATTTATCGTTTTTTACATATTTTTAATTTTAATCTTGCAGTTTTATGAAATAAGTGCTAAAATATTTGTATCATTTTGCGAAGAGGTTAATATATGAATAAGGTTAACTATACACTGCTCTGCGACTACTATGAGCTGACTATGGGAAACGGCTATTTTTTATCGGGAAAATCTGATGAAACAGCGTATTTTGACGTATTCTTCAGGACCATACCCGACGGTGGAGGCTTTGCCATCGCCGCAGGTCTTGAACAGATAATAGACTATATTAAAAATTTGAATTTTTCAAAAGAAGATATTGCATTTTTGAGGTCTAAGGGTTGCTTTGACGAAAAGTTCCTTGAATACCTGTCAACATTCCGTTTCACGGGTGATATTTATGCAATACCGGAGGGTACCCCGATATTCCCGAACGAGCCGATACTCACCGTAAGGGCTCCTGCAATTGAAGCACAGTTTATTGAAACGTATGTTCTGCTTGCGATAAATCATCAGTCTCTTATAGCAACAAAAGCTAACAGAATCGTACGCGCCGCAGACGGCCGTGCAGTAGCGGAATTCGGTTCAAGACGCGCACAGGGCTCCGACGGTGCAATACTCGGCGCGCGTGCAGCATATATAGGCGGATGTTCCGCGACCGCATGTACCATGAGCGACCGCGACTACGGTATTCCCGCAACGGGAACCATGGCTCATTCGTGGGTACAGATGTTTGATACGGAATACGAGGCCTTCGAAACCTATTGTAAGCTTTATCCGAATAACGCAACGCTTCTCGTTGACACCTACGACGTTATAGGAAGCGGAATCCCAAATGCCATAAAAGCATTCAAAAACGTGCTTATCCCTATGGGAATACGTAAATTCGGCGTAAGAATAGACAGCGGAGACATTGCCTACCTTACGAAAAAAATACGCAGAATGATGAACGATGCAGGGCTCCCGGAATGCAAAATTATTGTATCGAATTCCCTCGATGAATATATTATACGCGATATAATATCACAGGGTGCCGAAGTGGATGCCTTCGGAGTAGGAGAGAGACTTATAACGGCAAAAAGCGAGCCGGTATTCGGCGGTGTATACAAGCTCGTCGCCGTTGAGAAAGACGGGCAAACAGTACCGAAAATAAAAATAAGTGAAAATCCCGAGAAAATAACCAATCCGCATTTCAAGCGTCTCTACCGTCTCTACGACAAAGAAACCGGTAAAGCGCAGGCAGACTTGCTCTCGGCTTATGACGAGGACTTCTCCGGTGCAACCGCTCTTGAGCTTTTCGACCCTAACAACACGTGGAAACGCAAGGTTTTTGATTCCTTCACCATACGTGAATTGCAAGTTCCCATATTCAAAAACGGCGAGTGCGTATACCGTTCTCCCGACGTGTCCGAAATACGAAAATACTGCAAGGAACAGACGGATAAGCTGTGGGATGAGGTAAAACGCTTTGAAAATCCGCATCGCTATTACGTAGACCTCTCGCAGAAGCTCTGGAACATAAAGGATGAACTTCTGAAGAAAAATTCGATAACAAGAAGAGGCTGACAAAAAGGGACTGCAGCAAAACTCCTAAGTTACACGAAAATGTAAATACTAAACAAAAAAATGAGGTTTTCTTTGCGTGAAAGCCTCGATTTTTTGTGTATTGTGCGAGTTTTGCTACAGTCCCTTTTTAATTTATGAAAGATGTCAAGTTCAATTCTTGACAATTCTCCTGAAAATGAAAATCAAAGGATTCCGATAAGGTTGAACAGCGGACATACCGCTATCGGCAAGAACATCGCAGGTATGAAATTTGCAGTTTTGATTCTGGTAGCTCCGAGCATATTGAGTCCTATTGCAACAATCACGAGTGATCCGGCGCATCCCATATGATTTATTACGGAATTATACATTACCGACGTTGAATCCATGCTTGAAATCACGGCATTGAAAATCAAGGTGAGTCCGCCCTGATATATGAGCACGGAGAACGCCGACAAAGCGCAGCCTATACCGAGAGTTGTCGAAAGAGCAAGACAGCTTATACCGTCAATAACCGATTTTGCCAAAAGAACGGTATGGTCTCCTCGTGCACTCATAAGGGCACCGTTTATCGCCATGGCGCCTACGCAAAAAAGAATCGTTGTAGAGGAAAATGCCTCTCCGAGTTTTCCCGCCGAAGACACACCGTCAAGCGAAACTGTATCGCCTCCCGTTTTTTTGCTGCCGAATTTTCTTTGAATAAAGTCTCCGAATCGAACCATAAGCCCGTCGATATTTATAAGCTCGCCTATCGCAACTCCGATACCTACCGATAATATTATGACAAGAGGGTTCATCCCTTCTTCACCTATATGCAGACCGTCGATTCCGATATAAACAACGCAGAGTCCCATTCCGCATATCACCATATCCGAGACTCTCTTTGGTATACCTTTTTTGATAAGGCTTCCTACTATACCCGCCGCAAGAATGACGGCGAAATTCACAATAGATCCGATAAGTATCATTTTTTCCCCATGACAGGCCCATACCGGCTTGTCCACATTAAAATTACAAAACAATCTGGCTGTCTTTGGCATAAAGCCCGGACAGCCAAGCGATGTATAAATGTTATTTTTTATCCTCATATACGGCATCACATTCATTATGTGCGTCGTCAGCGCTTGAAAAATCATTATGCGTTGTATTCCTTTTAGAATCGGAATAAACGTTCATAACCAAATATCTGTCGAGTCTGTAAAGTATTTTGTTTCTGTCAACGCCCTCGGAGGCTATATATGATATATGTTTTTCGAGCTCTCCGTTTTCATTCTCGAGCAGAGCCTTTATCGTCTGCGCATAATGTGTGATAACCGATTCTTCCGCATGAGAAGAGGCATCGTTTATATAATCACATGCAATCAGCCATCCTTCTGCTGAAAGTCTCGTACTTTCCGCAACTTCAATATAATCGTCTGCGTTAAGTCCGTTATCATATCTGACAGCGGAAAAAGCATGGCTGAAGCTACCGTCCCGAAGGCTTTCCTCCCCGATGGTATTATATACAAGCGCAAGTCTAAACCACGCCTGACGATAAGAACCGTCATATCTCACAGCGTTGAGGTAATAATCGCGTGCTTTCATATAGTCGTTGGCTGCATCGCAGCATACGCCGCAAAAATAGTTTACGACCGCCCTCTCCTTATCGTTTCTGGAAACGGATATAAGTTTAGGCGCATACATAAGACCTATTTTCGGGTTGATATTCCCGATGAATGATATTATACGTAAAAGACGTGAGAGATATCTGTTATCGTATCCGAAAACTCCGTCAAGATGTGCGGCATATATCCTTTTGTATGACGAATACTCTTTCTCTCTGTTCGGTATCAGAATAGATGTAATCTGATATATCGTAAACACGGCGGCAAAACCGCAAAGCACGCATGCCGACGCATTTTTTTTATAAAGGCTGAAGAAAAAACAGAACAGCATGAACGTTTCAACCATTACAAGTGCCGCAAGCCTTATTTTTCCTTTTTTCATAACGTCTCCCCCACCGATTCGGATATACAGTTCGGCAAAACCAACTCAAATAATGATGTACAACAGCATTATTCCGATTTATTTGTCAACGCTAAACAAAAGTCCAATCCGAAAATACCGCGCACTGTTTTATTTATATATTTTAACATATTTTTTTGCGATTGTATATAGGTTTTAAATATTTTTTACATTTTCGGAAAATTCAATATTGTAATTACGTATGTGCCGTTTATGTCCGTTTCGGAATACCACATTCTATGCTCCGAAAAACGCTTACAATTCTTTTTTCAGTATCTCGATTATTTTTCCGGATACGTCCGTACCTGAAAGTATTACATCCCTTTTGCCTGTGCATACCATGGCATATTCAACGGCGGATATCACCGACTCCCTCTCTCTTCGACACATAATGAGACTGCCGGCTCTGAGTTGCCGTTCCCTCTCCGTGTTTTCCCTCGGCACAACTATCGGCACGCCGAGGAATGCCGCCTCCTCTTGTATTCCTCCGCTGTCGCTGATAACGCATATCGCACGGGAGAGCAAATTGTGAAATTCCGTTATCGGCAACGGGTGAGTCAGTATTATGTTTTTTCTCCCGCAGAGTTCCCGTCTGCATATATTCTGCATATACGGGCTCGGATGCACGGGAAATACAAAATCGATGTCAGCGTGTTTTTTTGCGAGGTCACGTATTCCGTGAAGAATTTCGCTCATCGCTTTTCCTCGACTCTCCCTCCTGTGCAAAGTTATAAGTATATAGCTTCTGTCGGTAATGGTATTCCTCCACTCCTGAATCAGCGTATGGGAAAATACGTCTGTGACGGTATTGCCGACCGTAAATATTTTGCCGAGAACATTTTCGGCTGTCAGATTCTTGTCGGAATACTCATCAACCGCAAAATTCAGTGTTGCTATTTGTGCTATAAGTCTTCTGTTCGCCTCCTCGGGGAAAGGTGAATAAATATTGTTAGAACGCAATCCCGATTCTATATGTATAATCGGGATTTTATGATGGAAAGCGCATACGGCGGCAAAAAAAGCGCTTGACGTATCGCCCTGAACCGCAACGGCATCGAATTTCTGCCTTTTTAACACATCTTCCGTTATACCGAGAACAGCCTCTCCCATCTCCGAGAGAGTGCGTTCCCGTTTCATTACGTCAAACGGATAATCGATACGTATTCCGAACTCATTAAGCACTTCGTATACAGTATCCGTATGTTGACCGGTAGTCATGACAAATGTGCAGAGCTCGTCATCTCCGCGAAGTCCGAGTATTAAAGGCGACATTTTTATCGCCTCGGGTCTCGTTCCGATAACGAACAGTATTTTTTTCAAAATCCTCACCTCCTCCCGACATTATATGAAATAGAAAAGGCCGTCAAAACCGACAGCCTGAAAGTTTTATTGAATTCAGTACTTATTTTCCGTATTTTTCATATCCCACGGGAAAAGTTCTATTTTGCGTATATAGTCAGACGACCGCATAAGCGTATCTTTTTGCGAGTCATACGGCATAAGCTCATCGTAGCTGCCGTATTCGGAAACTTTTGAGAATTCATTGCCCGCCACTATTATATGTTCAAGCAAAGTAATATTCATATCACTCAACATATTGCGAATAACTGACGTTGCCGATATATCGGCAGATGAAGGGAGCGCCTCACCCGACGGATGATTGTGCGCCATAATAACGTAACTGCATTTGAGTTTTCTGGCAGTATCGACGACTTTGCGTGCAGAAACGTATACCTCGTTTACGGTACCGCTGCCGAGATTTACGCAATCAAGCATCTTTTTCTTTTGGTCAAGAGCGAGAAGATACATTTTCTCCTCCTTAACGCCGAGAAACTTATATACGAAAAACCTGGCGGCCTCGTCCGTATCATAAAAATTGCAAGCCGAGGAAATATCCGTTGAATAGGCATAAGAAAGAAGCGGGTATATGAGAGATAAAAGAATTGCCGAATGTGTATTGACACCATCAATATCCGTAAGCGCTGAAATATCCTCCGATAATATATCGTGAAGCGAATTGTGAGAGTCAAAAAGTCCGCATACAGCCTTTTGCAGGTTTTCATCGCTCATGGAAAATCCGAGAATAAGCGACAGCATTTCTTTTTCCGTCATACCACTGACGGAATCTCTGCAAAATCTTTTCCTTAATCCGATGTCCATAAGAGACGCTCCTTACAAAAAATACATATCGTCAGACGTTGTGAACACCGTCTCCGTAACCGATATCCCCACTGCAAAAAGGCGACCGGTAAACTCACTTACCATTCTTGTTTCCTCAAGAGTCGGAAAGGCAATTTCGGCCGTTCTGTTGATACATATAATAACGCATGATGCGCGGAGGCGGACGGCGTCGGCAATTCCACTCGCCGCGTCGAATCTCGGTGACGTTATTTTGACGTTATCGCAGGTGAACCGTCCTATTACCTCAGAGGCGTTGTTGAGCATTATAACGGAAACAAAATCGTTTTTTCTCTGTTCATATGTCCGTTCTATATATTTCCTTATATCGTCCTGTTTCGACAGCTTTATCGTCTCTCGCTTTGCAAACAGAGAGGCTTTTCCGACACTCGCTACGGATTTCAGAAATATTGCGGTTGACTCTCCCACTCCTTCAACAGCGCACAGTTCATCCTTTTCTGCTTCCAGAACTCCGCGCAGACTCTTGAATCTGTCAATCAGACGGTGTGCAAGCGGATTTGTATCCGAATACGGAATTACAAAATAAAGAAGAAATTCGAGAACTTCATGCGGAGCGAAGGTATCGAAGCCATGACTCATATAAACCTTTTTCATCCTCTGTCTATGGCCCTTATGAATATTGTCAGACATGGCAAAAAGTCCCCCCCGCTTCCTTTTATTATGTATAATTCTGCCGATATAAGTCAAAATAATTCTGTATTGCTTCTCTGTATTTTACGAAATACAAACGTTATTGTGTATATAAAGGCTGAAAACGCATGAAAAATTTCAACGCAAGGCTAATGGCTCTCTCATTTCTTTTCATTCTTCTTGCACTGTGCATACTTATAATACTCACCCAGAAAGAATCGGAGGCGGTTTTGCCTGACAAAACCGCAAATACAGAGGCTTTTCGGTATTCCAAGAGCCCCGTCGAATACACTTTGTTTTAATCAGCTGCCAAGGTTTTCGGATTTATTTTTTCACCGTAAGAACAAGCATGTTTATAGGGAAACCTTTTTCGGAAAAATTCTTCTCATACTCCGTCATCACATTATCGGCATTATATTCGCCGTTATGCAAATCATACGTTACAATATCGCATGTTATACCTAAGGCATCGAGCTCTTCAAGAGTAAAATCAAAAAGAGGACGATTATCGGTTTTGAATCGAAGTTTTCCTCCGTTTTTTATGATTTTGAAATAGTTCTCCAGAAATTTTCTGTAAGTCAATCTGCGTTTAGCGTGTTTTTTCTTCGGCCATGGGTCGCTGAAATTCAGATACAGAGTATCTATACTGTCGTTTGCAAACCATTCCGAAATATCTTTTGCGTCCCCGACCGCAAATCGGAGATTGTCGGTTTTTCTGTTGTCCTTGCGTTCCTCGGCTTTTTCCGCCGCCGCAACTATAACGTCGGATACCCTCTCGAATGCAAAAAAGTTTATATCCGGATATTTTTCCGACATACCGCAGGCAAAACCACCCTTGCCGCATCCTATTTCAAGATGAAGCTCTCCTTCTCTGCCAAAGCAGTCACGTGCGCATTTTATCGGCTCTTTCGGCTTTTCGGCCGTAAGATATGAAAGGGCCGCAAGCCTCTCTGCGCCGTGTTTTTTCTTTCTCATTCTCATTCTGTATTCCCTGCCCGATATGTAAAAACTATGAAATTGAGTGGCATTATAGCCTTATGCGTACTTTATCATCAATATTATTAAAATAATATATAAAGTAATTATAAGATAAAGTCGTATGTTTTGTCAATATAAAAAACGGATAAACACCTATCGGGCTTCGTTTTATTTTTACTGTATCGGTTTTTTGGCGAAATATTTCGCCGAAACAGTATATGATTTCCGATTTTTATGTATTTCGCATATAACAGCACGTAATAAAAGTACCGAGATAAGCCTTTGTGCCTATCTCGGTAAATTAAATCATTTATTAAGTTAACCGCCGAGCGCGTAATAATCGTCGCTTGAATGAACCGTTATCTCTATATTGTCTATAAGAATATAGTTGGTACCCGTGCTGTTTTTACGGTATACGCTGAAAATTATTTTATCGCCGACTGACTTTTTCCCGAGTATTTCTATTATCTGAGTTGTATCGGTTATTTCCTTACCGTCGATGCGGTTTATTATATCTCCGTTCTTAAGCTCGTCTCCGAAAGCATAGGACTTTATCTCATACCCCTGTATGGATGTAAGCATTCCCGTCCGCACGCTAACCATAGTTGTCGAAAACTCAATTCCTATATACGGCCTGCCGGATACGTATCCCTTTTCGATAATCTCCTTTACAACATCAAGAGCAATATGGGACGGTATTGAATATCCAATACCCTCAACGTCCGTCGAGACGGATTTTGCATTTACTATTCCTATGAGATTTCCCCACATATCGAAAAGCGCACCGCCGGAGTTACCGGGGTTTATCGCCGCGTCTATCTGCACAAGATTGAGGGTAACGCCCTCAACCGTAACGTTCCTGTCAAGACCGCTGATTACTCCACTCGATACGCTCTGCGGAAGAGTTCCGAGAGGATTGCCTATGACCACAATCTGCTCGCCTATGCACATATACTCAAGTCCGCCTTCGGGAGATGTTGTGAGAGGTTTATAAGAGGATACTGTGATCGGCTGTCCAGTCACTGCGTCTTTGACTTTCAGTACTGCAATATCAGACCATGAATCCCCGCCTATCATATCCGCCGCATACGTAACACCGTCGTATGTCGTTACGGAAATCTGCGTTCTGCCGCCGCTGACAACGTGGTTGCACGTCACAACGTATCCGTCGGTTGAAATAAATACGCCTGAGCCTGCGCCCGAACCCGCCAGGGTTCCGTCGGAGTTGAAATAATTCACGTTTATGCTTACAACGCTCGTTATACATTCAGCAGCAACCTCGGCGACCGTTCCCGCATTTTCCTTATCAAGTGTTACCGTATTTGACTCGATTTTCACTTCCTTCGGCGCGGTAGAAATAGCTTTAGTCACCAGCTCGTTCACTTGTGACTCGTTGAGTCCACCTTTGTTTGATGCTATTCTGGCACCTACGGAAATACCGATAAGCGAAAAAGTAAGCGACATTACCACTGATATAACCACACACAGTATTACCGAGGTAACCGACGCAGACTTTCTTTTTTTCGGGGGCTTCCGCGGTGTATATGAATATGAGAAGAACGGTCTGTTTTCCCCTCCGTATTCGCCGTTATTATTACCCGAATTTTCCCCTCCGCTAGCATCATTATAGGTACCGTTTTCCGTATTACCTGCACTGCCTTCGGTGTTGTTGTCATTTTCGGCCATTGCATTTTCTCCTTTATCGGGAGTGTCAAAGCCGCTTTTGTCGTTGAAGTCCTCCATATCTTTACCTCCTTTGAAGATACTGTTATTTGAAAATATTATATAAAATAAATATGTCACAACTGTAAAAAAATCGTAGATAGTTTTATTTTTTTTGTGAATTTTCGCGGTCAATATAATCCTGAAGCATTATCTGCGCGGACAGCGTGTCTATGACCGAGCGTCTTTTTCTCGACGCGGTATCGGTTATATTCAGAAAATTATATGCCTCAACCGTCGTCAGCCTCTCGTCGCAGAAATCTATCGGTATATCAGTCAGAGTTGCGAGAATATCGACAAAAATTCTCACGGTCTTTGCTCTCTCGCCCTCACTTCCGTCCATATTCTTCGGCAGACCGACAATTATTCTAATTGCTTCCGCCTTTTTTGCCTCTTGCGCTACGGCGACCGCCGTATTGCGCATTCCTCCGGGCTTTATATAGCCGATACCGCCGGCAAGAAATCTGCTCAAATCCGTCTTTGCAAGTCCGGTTCTTACGTCTCCGTAATCAACTCCGAGATAGCAACCGAGTTTCTTTAAGTTTATATTATTTTCAGGCATTTGTTACTCCTTTATTCTTTTTCGATTTCAATATTGATGGTAATAAATCTTTACCAAAGCAATTAATGACAGAGTGCGATATATTGACATATCGACTTCTTAAATATATAATTATAAAATGTTAAGGGTAGATTATTAAAATACGTATTGGACGGTTTATATGGTAAAAGATAAAAGTGGGATTCTCATATGCCCTGTATGCAGAAAAAAACTGAATAAGTCTGATAACGCACTCGTATGTGAAATCGGACATTCCTTTGATATATCTCGAAGAGGTTATGTTAATTTGATTACGGGAAACGGCAAAAATCATGGCGACAACAAGGAAATGATACTTGCCCGAGATTCATTTTTGTCGAGCGGAGCATATTCGCATCTTGCAAATGCCATTATAAATTCCCTCGCAGGCAGATTGCCGAAGGATAAAGAAAATATAATAATAGACTCCGGATGCGGGAGCGGATATTACACTGACCTCATTGAAAAAGGTCTTGACGCTCTGAACATACCTCATAGTATATATGCATACGACGTTTCGAAAGACGCAATACAATGTACTGCAAGGAAAAATCAAAAAACCGATTTATGCGTTGCATCCGTCTCATCAATGCCATATGCCGACGGCTGCGCCGATGCGATTGTTTGCGTTTTCTCTCCGCTGAACATACCCGAATTTCTCAGAGTATTAAAACCGGGCGGACTTTTTATTGAAGCAATACCTAACCCCGAACATCTCATCGAGTTAAAAAAGGTGATATACGACAATCCGTATAAGAATACCGTATCCGAAAACAACTTAGACGGATTTGACTTCCTTTGCGAGACGAACGCAAAGCGAACCCTTAATCTGAATTTGCAGGAAGCTGAAAATCTTTTTGCCATGACACCGTATTTCTACCGTACGAATAATGAGGGCAGAGAGAGGCTGAAAGCGTTGAGTTCCATATCGGTAAGCGCAGATTTCAAAATACTCACGTTTTCAAAAAGATAATCTGAAAGCTCATTGAAACGTTAATAATCTGATATTCCGCCTTGAGGCGGATTTTTTTGTCTGATAAGGGACCGTGCACGGTTTATTCTATAAGCATGGCATCGCCGAATGAGAAGAAATGATATTTTTCTTTTACCGCCTCTTCGTACGCCGCCATTATTCTTTCCTTACCTGCCAGCGCGCTGACAAGCATAATTAGGGTACTCTCCGGCAGATGGAAATTGGTTATCAGAGCGTCGACCGCCTTAAATCTGTATCCCGGATATATAAAAATCTTCGTGTCACCTGACATAGGATGCACTACTCCGTCCTCATCGCTGACGCTCTCAAGCACACGGCACGCAGTTGTACCGACGGCTATGATACGTCCGCCGAGTTTTCTTCTGCGGTTTATTTCCCGTGCAACGTCATCGGTTATGTAAAAGTGCTCCGAATGCATTATGTGTTTGTTTATGTCATCCTCCTTGACCGGTCTGAAAGTGCCCAGCCCTACGTGGAGCGTGACCTCGCCGTATCCGCATCCCTTAGCTTTTATACGCTCTAACAGCTCTTTTGTAAAATGCAGACCTGCGGTAGGTGCGGCGGCACTTCCCTCTTCCTTGGCGTATACAGTCTGATATCTGTCCTTATCCTTTAACTTCTCGGTGATATACGGTGGCAGCGGCATGTTTCCCACCTCGTCGAGAACCTCATATATGCTCGAATATTTCCCGGGATATGAGAAACGGACCATACGATTACCCTCCTCAACTATGTCGGTAACCGTAGCATGAAGAATACCGTCGCCGAAGGTAAAGGAGGAGCCGATTCTCGCTCTTTTCCCGGGACGTACCAGCGTTTCCCACTCTCCGTTATCGTGCATACGAAGAAGAAGCAGTTCGATGTCGGAGCCCGTTTTATCGGTTTTTCCGATGAGCCTTGCCGGTATAACCTTCGACGAATTGACTATCAGCATATCTTCCGGCCTTATGTAATCTATAACGTCATAAAAGTGTTTGTGCTCAAAAGTGAAGTTTTCATTACTTCTGTCTATTACCATAAGACGTGCTCCGTCACGCTTTTCAGACGGGGTCTGGGCTATTAGCTCCTCGGGCAGAGCATACCAGAAGTCGTGTGTTTTAAGGTTCGTCTCTATTCTATCGTTCACTATTTCTTCTTTGATTTCTTCCATTGTCGCCAAGACCGCAGCTTTCATATAATGTTATTGTACTCTAAAAGCAAATATGTAAATCCAACACTCATATTATACAACTCATTTTATTATTTTTCAAGTACATTATCAAATACAATAAAACAGAAAAACTTATTAACTGCTCGCATCAGCATAATAAGACGAGAGGTACACATGAAGAAAAAACAGATTTTCAAAGGTGTTGCAACCGCACTTGCAACTCCGTTCAAGGATGGTAAAATCGATTACTCTTCACTCAAAAGAATGATAGATTTTCAAATAAGCGGAGGAGTCGACGCAATTCTGGTATGCGGCACAACCGGTGAATCCCCCTCTCTCGGCGATGAAGAAACTCACAAGCTCATTGATAAAAGCGCAGAACTCATAGACGGAAGAGTAAAAATGATAGTCGGAACCGGTTCCCTTTCAATGTCCAGAGCCCTCGAACAAAGCAAATTTGCGAGCGAGCACGGAGCCGATGGACTGCTCGTGATAACGCCCTTCTACAACAAAGGAACCAAAAAAGGTATAGCGGAATATTTTTGCAGGATAGCAAACCATACCGATAAACCGATAATAATATACAACGTGCCATCGAGGACGGGAGTAGACATATCCCTTGACACGGTATCCGACATATACGAGGAGGAAAACATAGTAGCAATAAAGGAGGCCAGCGGAAACATCGATAAGTCGCTCGACCTGGCAACGTTCTTTCCCGAGCTTTTCATATACAGCGGAAACGATACGATGACTCTGCCCATTCTTTCTCTCGGCGGCTGCGGCGTAATATCGGTCCTCTCAAACGTTCTGCCGTCGGAATGCTCGAATATGTGCAGTAAATATTTTGACGGAAGAACAGAAGAAGCACTGTCTTTGCAGAAACGTATGACGCCTCTTATGCATCTGATGTTCTCCGATGTAAATCCCGCTCCGGTAAAAGCCGCCCTGAGTATTATTGGAATGTGTGAAAACGAATTAAGGCTTCCGCTGACTAAAGTATCAACGGAACTGTATCTGAAAATTCAATCCGCACTTTCGGAATTTGTCTGAACCCGATTTTTCGTATATAGTAAAAGGGGCTGAGTCAAATTGGAAAATTTGATTTTCACCCTATACAAAAGCAACAAAAACCAAGACAAATCATATGATTTGAGCTTGGTTTTTTGTTATGGCTGCACATAACTCTCACAATTGGTTAATGCTATGACTCAGCCCCTTTTTTATGATTTGGCTTTCTTTTCTCTGTTTTTAATTTTACGTAAGTATGAGAACGTCTCCTTTTCTCCCCTCTCGGACAGCATACGGAGCCATTCTTCGAGCGTTTTCGCGGTGTCGGGGTGCATCTTCCTTGCGGCATTTCCCTTGAGAAAATATTCAAGCGCCGAGGAATCCGTATAATTTTTTCCCTGATAAATCCTGCTCGCCGCAACACGGTCACAGAACATTTCTTTCAGATATCGTGTCGGCATCGGCACACTCTCGTATGTTTTGGTATTTATGTTGAGGTCGTTCCAGTATTCGAAGTGATGCTTGTTTCTGCCCTTGTGATGCATCCATGCCGCCGAATAACCGAACGTCTCCCGCTCTTTTTCATTCGGGCTGCGATTTCCTTGATAATACTTAGCACCGAGGATAAATTCAGTGGGAGAATACTTCGACAGGTCGTGGAAGAGCCCGCCGAAACCGATACCGGCACGGAAACAATACCCCATAACCTTATGCCTGTGACGTGTTATAGTTATAAAATGCTTTATCGGATGTATCATCTTGTTCCCTCTCTCCTTCGGTATACATTATAGCAGAATCTTTTACGATAATCAAGTTAACCTACAAATAAAAAACCGAAGATTTATTTTCTTAGAAAAACACGCACTGTTATTTGAAAGTAAAAATATTTATCAGAATACTCATATCAAAGGGAGACTGTCGTGTTGTTTTTATTTCTATAACTCAGCGCAACCGCTTATATGATACTCTAAACAGAAATATCGATTAATTTTGCACAATAAAAAAGAGAGAATAATCTCTCTTTTATATAATCGGTTTATTCGCCGAGCATTTGAAGAAACCTGTTTTCATCTATTATCTCAACGCCGAGCTCCTTTGCCTTGGTGAGTTTGCTTCCGGCTTCTTCTCCGGCGAGAACGTACGACGTTTTCTTTGACACGGAGGAAGATACCTTTCCACCGGCCGCTTTTATCTTCTCGGACGCTTCGTCTCTGGTCATTGTAGGCAGCGTACCGGTAAGCACGAACGTAAGCCCTGCGAATGTGTCGGCGCGTTTTTCTGCAACCGCACTCGTTTTTACTCCGAGATTTTTCAGTCTGTCGCACATATGACGGTTTTCTTCATTTTCGAAATATTCAACGAGATTTGTCGCTGTGATTTCGCCGATATCGTCTATTGCACAAAAATCCTCAAATGATGCCGTCATACAGTTATCAAGAGTTCCGAATTTTGCGGCGATACTCTCTGCGGCAACTGAACCTACCTGTCTGATTCCCAGAGCATACAGGAGCCTTTCGAGTCCCGCTTCCTTCGACTTCTCCACTGCTTCAATAAGATTCTTCGCAGACTTTTTACCCATGCGCTCAATATCGGCAATCTGATTTTCTTTTTCTTTCATTAAATATATATCGGGAATACTCTCGATTATACGGGCAGACAGAAGTGCCTCGATAATCTGCGGTCCCATTCCGTCAATGTTCATCGCATCCTTTGAGACAAAATGAGCAATCGAACGCAGCTTCTGCGCAGGACACGCAGGGTTTATGCATCGTGTTATTATGGAATCCGACGTGTTTTCCTTTATAACCGTATGACCGCACGATGGGCATCGTTCGGGCATTTGGAATACTCTTTCACTGCCGTCACGTTTTTCCTTCACGCTTTTAGCTATCTCCGGTATTATGTCTCCCGCCTTTTGTATCAGAACGGTATCGCCTATTCTGATATCCTTCTCCTCTATATAGCTTTGATTATGAAGTGTGGCGCGTGATACAACGCTTCCCGCAAGCTTTACGGGCTCAAGCACGGCAACAGGCGTAAGAACGCCCGTCCTGCCCACCGACGCAATTATATCGACAAGTCTCGTTTGCTTCTGTTCGGGAGGATACTTATATGCTATCGCCCACTTCGGTGTGCTCGTTCCCTCTCCGAGTTTTTTCCGCATATCGAGTGAATTTATCTTTACAACCGCCCCATCCATATCGAACGAAAGGTTCGCTCTCATACTTCCGAGTTCTTTTACGTAGTCGAGTATATTCTGTTTTCCCGAAACGGTTTTTCTGTACGGAAGAGTATTGAAACCGAGCTGTGAAAGTCTGTCGAGCGTTTCCGCATGTGTTTTCGGCGCGTGTCCGTCCATATACAGGTTGCCTTCCTGAAAATTGAACACGAAAATGTCAAGGCGTCTTGATGAAGTTATCTTGGAATCAAGCTGTCTCAAAGAGCCCGCCGCCGCATTTCTCGGATTTGCAAAAAGCGGAAGTCCCGCATCTTCTCTTGCCTCATTAAGTTCATCAAATACGTCTCTTCGCATGTAGACTTCTCCGCGAACGCACAGATAATCTATGGGCTCCGTAAGCGTTAGGGGTATAGAGCGTACCGTTTTGAGATTCAGAGTAACGTCCTCGCCTACGAAACCGTCTCCGCGAGTTGCCCCCGTAACGAAAACTCCGTTTCTGTAAGTAAGAGACACCGACAGACCGTCTATTTTCGGCTCTACCGAATATTCCGCGTCACCCGCAATCTCGTTTGTCTTATCTATGAAATCGGAGAGCTCTTCCGGAGAAAAAACGTCGGAGAGACTTCCCATCTGAACCGTATGCGTAAACTTCTCGAATTTATCAAGCGCCGCTCCACCAACCCTGACCGTAGGCGACGTCGGAGAATAAAACTCCGGATACTGTTTTTCAAGCTCTTCAAGTTCCCTGAAAAGCGTATCATACTCATAGTCCGATATTTCGGGGGCATCGTTCTCGTAATACAGCTTTGAATAAAAAGTCAGCTTTTCTCTTAGTTCTTCTATTCTTTTCTTTGCTTCTGCCTTTTCCATATATCCTGTTTCCTTGCCACAACAGTTTAATCATTATTAAAATGTTCGTTTTAATTATTTTACTACAAAGCGTTGAATTTGTCAATCAAAGGCAGAACGACTTTTTCATGCGAACGTTATTCTGCACCTCTCGAGTTCAGACGCCAATACCTCCGATGAGCTCTTAAGCCTTCCGTATTCTTCCTCGTCCAGAGGAATATTCAGTATCTCCCGCACTCCGTCACTTCCAACCACAGACGGTAGCCCGAGGCAAACTCCGTTCAGTCCGAAAGCCCCGCCCGCCTGTGCAGATACGGTGAGAACGCTCCTCTCATCCCTCACAACGCTTGATACGATTCTCCTTGTCGCCTGCGCTATGCCGTAATACGTAGCACCCTTGGACTTGATTATCTCGTATGCACTGTCTCGCACAGAGCAAAACAGCCCCTCGAGCACTTGCTTGTTATATTCTCTTTTCTGCATTCTGCAAAAATCGTGAAAATCTATTCCCGAAATATTTGCGGAGCTCCATATCGGCACTTCGCTGTCTCCGTGTTCTCCAAGCACGAAGGAATGAACGTTTCTGCTGTCTACGCCGAAATATCCCGATACCAGCTGCTTCAATCTTGCCGTATCGAGGACCGTGCCCGAGCCTATAATGCGTCCCGATGCAATGCCTGTTTTCATCTGTACGTAATACGTCAGAATATCTACGGGATTGGTAACTATAATATATATTGCGTCCATGTTATATCGCTTAATGACGCTTATTATTTCATCGAATATCATAAGGTTTCTCGTGAGTAAATCAAGTCGCGTCTCCCCTGGTTTCTGATTTGCGCCTGCCGCTATAATTACTATATCGGCGCCCGCAATATCGGAAAACTCTCCCGCTCTCACCCTTACGGGAACAAGAAACGGGATTCCGTCACTTATATCCATGGCCTCGCCTTCCGCCTTGTTTTTGTCAACGTCTACCAGAACCAAATCGGAGAAAAGTCCTGAGCCTGTAAGAGTATACGCAATGGTAGCGCCTACTTTCCCCGTCCCTATTATAGCGCATTTTCCGTTTTTCCACATAAATTACCCCTTTCGATTATTATGTTTTTATATTTTCACACTTCAATGTTTATTATCAATTTTTATCTCAAAAACTATTTTACAGTTGACATATTGACCGTGACATTTTATAATATATATATGAGTATTTATCATATACCGACGAAAAAACGGAAAAGGAAACGTAAAGATGAACATATCAAAGCTGGAAGCACTTATCACGGCAATAGACTGCGGCAGCTTCTCGAAAGCGGCAGAAAAACTCGGCTACACGCAATCGGGACTTACTCACATGATGACTTCTCTTGAAAACGAACTCGGTTTTGAAATAATAAGAAGAGGGTATTACGGTGTCCGCGTAACAGAGGACGGAGAAAAAATTCTTCCGAAAATACGCAGACTCGTCGCACTCGAAAACGAGCTTCTCAATGACATAAAAAACATTCGTGAGAATGGCGAGGGAGTCATAAAAATAGGCGCATATTCAAGCATGGCCATGCACTGGTTGCCCTCAATAGTACAGATGTTCAAAAACGAATTTCCAAACATAAACATACAGATTTCGACAGGGAGCGTCTCCGAACTCTATAACGGCATCCTCACGGAACGTTTCGATATGGCTTTCGTAAGTTATAACGACAGATTTCCCTGCAATTTCACTCATCTTAAAAATGATAAACTAATGGCAATTCTCCCGATAAACTATCCTGTTGATATAACAAAACCTTTTCCGATAAAAAACTTTGAAAACGACAATTTTCTTATGCCCAGCCTCGGTTTCGACATCGATATTATGACAATTTTCAACAATGAAAACGTCCATCCGAAAACCGTAAACACTTTCGTCGACGACCCTGCAATTATATCAATGGTCGAGCACGGGCTCGGAATAAGCATGCTCTCGGAGCTTATCGTCAGGGGTCGCAGCGGAAACGTGCTTTGTCTCCCTATCGAGCCTGATGTTTCGAGAAATATGGGCATCGCCGTATCAACGAAAAAACAGCCTACGGACGCTATGCGCAAATTTATCGCATATTCAAAGCGCTTTGCGGAAGACTTCAACATGAGAGGATAAGTCCATGGACACCGTAATAGTTACAGGTGGCAGCGGAGGTATATGTTCCAACCTGATACGCCGAATATGCGACACCGGCGATATTCCCGCGGAAATATGGTATGTATCGCGCAATCCCATACGCTGTGAAAAAATTCCGAACGTAAACTGTATCATCATAGAAGAGGATTTGTCCTTTGGCAAATGCCCTGCTCTTATTGCCGAACTTGAGCGCAGAAAACCGTGTGTTTCCTGGCTGATAAACGGTGCCGCCATAGGTTTTTGCGGAGACGTCGAGCAAATACCGCAAGAGGAACTTGTCAACACAATATCAATTAACTGCACAGCGCTCACGTCCGTCACGTGCGCATGTCTTCCATATATAAAAAAAGGCGGTAGAATAGTGAATTTTTCGAGTGCGGCGGCATTCTGTCCTCAACCGCACTTTGCCGTCTATGCGGCGAGCAAAGCATATGTCCTCTCATTTTCTCGGGCGCTTGGAGAAGAACTGAAAAAGAGAAAAATATCGGTAAGCACAGTATGTCCCGGACCTGTGAAAACAGACTTCATCGGAAAAATGCAAAGATATTCAAAGACGGTATCAAAAAAAGACAAATATGCAAAATCCGCCGACGAAGTGGCAGAACATGCATACAAATGCGCAATCAAAGGAAAAAAGATATGTATATGCGGAACAAGAATAAAACTCGCCGGTATAGCGGCAAAACTGCTGCCATCATCTCTTGTAATGAAATTTTTCGAGGATAATAAACGTTAAAATCTTAAAAAACGGCAATAATAAACCGAGACAAATGCAAATCAGCATAAGTCCCGGTCTTTTTATTGTTTTTCGTTTTATAATTTACGCATTATTCCTTAATACCGTCCTGTTTATAGGAACGGATTTTTCAATCGTAGGAATAAAACTTCGTGTATTTGAGCATAACACCGACGAGATATTTTGCATTATCCTGCAAACGCGCAAGAGACATTTTTCCGTCTTTGACGGCATCTGTAATGGGTTTGGTATACTTATCGTCTGGACTGCCCGGAGTAAGCCAGTTATTGCCTGCGGCAATAGCCTTCGTCGAGTCGCAGGTGTTGTATGAGTTCCAGTCGGTCATGATATATCCGTCAAACCCTATTTCCTCACGGAATATGCCGAGCATGAGCTCCTCATCCATACCTGTATAGCATCCGTTCAGTGCATTGTAGGACGTCATAAGTCCGTCTGCTTTTGCGATACGCATAGATACCTCAAATACCTTTACGTATAGCTCACGAAGAGGCCTCTCGCCGACAATGCTGTGACTGCGCATACGGCAAAGCTCCGAGTTGTTTGCGATAACGTGCTTTATTACCGCACCCACATCATTGTCCTGAAGTCCCTTGGAATGATAGCCCGCCATTGTTCCCGCGAGTATGGGGTCCTCGGAAAAATACTCTGCATTTCTGCCGCAAAGGGGATTTCTGTGCAGGTTCATCGCAGGAGCGAGAATCATATGGATTTTCCAATCCGCAGCCTCCTGAGCAATAACCCTTCCGACGGTATACGCCATATCGCGGTTAAAGGAAGCGCATACCATCACGCTCGACGGGAATCCCATCGTCCTGTCCTTTATCCTCAGCGCCGAGTTTCCGTCTGCGGTAAGGAACGGCTTCATCTTATACTTTTCGAGCTTATACACAGAGCCGGCAACGCCGTTCGTATCGACCGCCCATGCCTGAGAACATACACAAATGCGTGCAAGCTCCTCGACAGTCATCTGCGCTATAAAGTTGTCGAGCAGTTTCGGGTTTTTCTCCACGTCCTCGTAGTATATTATATTTCCGCTGTACGTACCGACGCCGATGGGCTCGAACTTCTTTCTTTTGGTTTTTGAAAAGTCAAAACTTGTTGCATAAAGATCGGCGAATGATTTTTTACCCGTTGGATACGTACCGCAAGGGTCTTTTTTGGAAAGCTCCTTAACCTTTTCCCTTGGAACGCAGTAGTTATGAAGCTGTTTTACGACAACGTCTGAATCAAGTCGGAAACTGTATATGTATTCAAGAGAGTTAATATGCTCTCCGACGAATATCTGGTATTCTCCTCTCTCCATAACCATCTGAGCCTTCTTTGGGTTATAAGAAGCAAAATCATCGTTTGTAACCTCAAAGGTGAGAACATCCGTGTCCGACGGCTCAAGTTCCCTCGTTTTGCGGAAATCTATTAGTTTATGCGAGCATTTTTCAAGTTCGCCGTCAGGTTCCGATGCAAAAAGCTCAAGCACGTATTTTCCTTTGCACGTTCCTGTGTTGCGTACCTCCGCCTTTACGGTCAGTTTTACACCGTCGTATTCGGACGAGAGCATGCGATATCGGAAAGATGAATATGACAGACCGTAACCGAACGGATATTTTACCGGCACCGAGAAGGTGTCGAAATAACGGTATCCTACGTACAGCCCCTCCTCATACACGTCGGTAACGTGAGCCGTATCTGCGGTAGGCTTGCCCAGCACCTCGTCTCTCTGGATGAAGTTTTTACTCGACGGATAATCCGAATAGTCATATGCCCATGTATCGGGCAGCCTGCCGGACGGATTTGTATTTCCGCTGAGAACGTCCGAAAGCGCCCTGCCTGCATACTGTCCCGCATAACTAAACCAAAGAACGCTCTTTATATTATATTTATCAACAAAACGAACGTCGATGGGATATCCGGTATTTATGATGAGAACGGTGTTTTCAAATACGGCGGTAACAGTCTCTATCATCTCTTCCTCGGCGTCGGTAAGATAGTATCCGCCCTTCTTCGCCACGTTGTCCATGTTTTCGGAGGAACCTCGGCAAAGTGTGATTATCGCGACGTCAGAGAAGGCTTTCGCACGTGCGAGCATATCTGAGGTCGGAACATACGATTTCATACTCATGTAGAAATCGACGAGCTCCGAATTAAACTCAAAGCTGCCGTACTCGGTCATGCCGTCGATAAAGCCTACGCTGAATCTCGGGAAAATGCAGCCTGCTCCTCCGGTCATATTGAAGAAACGTGTATATATATCGCCGAATACGTTGATTCTTTTGTTTTTGAGAGGCAAAAGACCGGTCTTGTTTTCAAGAAGAACCGCGCCCTCTCGCGCAACCATGAGAGTTGCATCGTCGTGTTCCTTGTATTTCCCTTCGTTATCGGCCGAGAGCTTCGGCGTACAGTGAAGGACAGTATCGGTCGGGTCCATGACGAGTCCGTCCGCCGTCTCAAAATCCTCTACGTGTATAGTATAGGTTTCTCCCGGTTGCATATTCTTATCTCTCATCTCTATGGAGATAAACCAATAGTTATTCCATGAACCGATTGATTTGAAGAAATCGTATTCTACAGGTTCTCCGTTGAAAAGGACGGTACCGCCCTTCGGATTCATCTCTACGGATTCATAATTGTTTTCTTTGGACCGTGTAAATGCAAGGACGTAGTGCCCCTCGCATCTGTCGGGATTGAACATGAAGAATCCGTAATGATTGTTGGGGTCGTATTCTTTTTCTCCGGAATAAAAAAGATATAAATCCTTATTCATAAAATTTCTCGCTTTTCAAATCGTATTTAATTCGTATGTCAAAGTTATAAATAATGTCAGGGCAATGCCAAAACGCATTTTATTGGACATTGCCCGTTATTTGTTGTTGATTTATTGATTACTTCACCATGAATTATTTCTCGCGAATTGCGTCGATAGGCTTCTGAGCTGCTATTCTCTTTACCGGCAGGAAGCTTGCTATTGCGGCAACGCCTACGGATATTGCGAAAAGTAATACTATTTGTATAACCCCAAATTGAAGAAGTGTTATATGGAGCTGATATTGACTGCGCAAGAAGGTATTGAGATAGATTGTAACTCCGCCCGTTATTATCGACGAGAACAGGAAGTTTATCATAGCAATGATAAAGCTCTCGCAGAAGAATATCTTGAATACGTCGTTCGAACGTGCGCCTATAGCCCTGAGTATACCGATTTCACGGCGTTTGAAGTTAACGCTCGTGGATATGAAGTTGAACATCATAAGGGAAGCGAACACCGCAAATCCTATACCTATATAAAGGAATACCTGACCTATTGTATCGAGTATATCCTTAACCATATTGAGGACAACGGTAACGTCGTTTGCTATGGTGTACTGTACGGTATTGTTATCATAGATTTCCTGAGTATATGCAACGGCCTTCCTTACATCCGCCTCGTCCTTCGGCATAGGAGCGATTATGGATTTGTACTTACCGCGTTCCTTTGCGATGAATCCGCCGAGGAAGGAATCCGAGAATGCCATTCCTTCTTCTCCGTTACTTTCGCCTTTATCGTATTCGGTCTCATAATAACCGACTATCGTGAAGTTAAGTTCCTCACCGGTAATGTTGTTCCATGCATTCCACATGAGATTGTCAAACATGTTCATAATCTTGTTTTTATATGAAACCATATTGTCGTCGGTATATATTTCTTTAATAAAAGCAAGATTTCCGCCGTTTGCCGTTCCGGACGAATACTTAGTTGTATATACATAATCGAAATACGAGGTATGGCCTTCGTTAAAATAGCATCCGTTGTTCCACTCATTTATTACGTTTTCCTTTTGGGAAGGGTCTTCAAGTCTCGCAAGCTGATCTTCTATTTCTGTATTGTGCATTGATACGGCTTCATCGAGTCTGGACTTATCCGAGCCGACGTATCTATTGACAAGCTCTGTCTTTTCATCATCGGAAAGTGTTGATACATCCGTAATTTTCAGAGAATTAAGAACTGCTTTTATTTGCTCCACTGTATATCTGTTTTCACCAAGTTTAAGCCAGTTTATTACGTTAACTACAGGTACAAGAACTTCGTTGTCGCCGAGGGTTGTACCGCCGTCGATTCTGTAATACTGTTCGGAGGAGAGAGCCGAGAAGGACATTAAACTGTTGCCGGGATAAAAACGAATGCTCTGACCCATACCGCCGGCCGACTCATAATAAGCATTTGCGAAAAACAAATCATCGTATCTGGCAGTCGTATTTATCGTCGATGCCAATCTGGTATATTCAGATTCCGAAACGAAGATGGAATTGGACATACTGTAGTTTACGATATCGCTGAATTCGTATGAATAAATCATGTCTGCGATTCCGTTGTCGTCTCCTCTTATATCACTGTTAAATATGATGTTTTTATACCTTTCGGTATCGAGGTTGGTATCGACAATGCCGACTATCGTATACGTCTTGCTTGACGATGTACCGGAGTCGCGGCTGCTTAAGTTCAGGGAGAGCGTCTTGCCTAAAAGGTCATTGGGAGTGTTGATATTTACCGCTTCTTCCGAGCCAATCGCAGCATATCCGCATTTAGCGTAAAGCTCATAAACAAATTTCGATATTGCAATCTGATTGTCTGCGGTCGGCATATTTCCTGCAACTACATTATATGCAAAGTCTTTTTCAAGCACATCCTTGTCAAAAGTGACGACAGAGGTTATGTTAGTCGCTTCAAAACTCTTCATATACTTATTTTGATTTGCAAGCTGGGGGAACTGTGACTCGATGTTGAGCATACCCTTGAAGTTAACTCCCATCGCGTCGGAGAGATCCTTCATCTCTTTATCCGTAAACGTCTGATTATCCGTATTGAAATATACGTAGCTGTCGTCGGGACGTTCGTTTACTCCCTTCTGAAGCGCAAGGTATCTTACGTTGCTGTCCATAATAGAGGTTGTCGTGGTTGTCGTGTGATTGTAGTTTGACAGCGTGGATGCAAGTCCGAAGAGCGAGAAGGCAACTATTGACAGAATGATAGTGAATATAAGCCTTCCCTTTTTATGTCCGAGGCTGTTAGCACCCATCTTGAATGCATTTTTGAGGGGAAGTCTCGACTTTATGAGTTTGAAATCTCCCTTATTCGATTCGGGGATTTTGCTTTCGTCGGTGGGGATAAAGTCTCCGCCGCTGACAGCCTTTCCGTGAGCGAGAATTCCCAGCCTTACTTTGTGACCGTCACGACGTTTTTTGAGATAATCGTTTATCGCTTTCATGTCCGCGTCGGTAAGCTCATAATCCTCCGGAATCTCAATCTCGTTTTCCTTGAAATTAAGTCCCTTATCCTCGATTGCGGTACCGTCATCCTTCTTTTCAAGCTCGACGTCGGATATTATTTTACCGTCGGCAAGCTCTATGATTCTGTCCGCATACTGCTCGGAGAATTCACGGTCATGCGATACGATGACGACCAGCTTCTTCTCGGAAAGCTTCTTGAGAGCATCGAAAACCTGTTTGCCCGTTTTTGAGTCGAGCGCGCCGGTAGGCTCGTCCGCCATGATTATCTGCGGATTCTTTACCAGAGCACGTGCGATGGCAACTCTTTGCTTCTGACCGCCGGAAAGTTCATTCGGCTTTCTGTTACCCATGCCGGCGAGGTCGACCTTTTTAAGAATGTCGTTTACTTCCTCGCTCGTCGCACGTCTGCCCTGCAGTTCTATGGCGAGGGCGATGTTCTGCCCTATTGAAAACTCATCGAGAATATTGTATTCCTGGAAGATGAATCCGATGTATGTGTTTCTGTAGCTGTCAAAATGCTTCTGTTTGAACTTTGCGCTTGACTCTCCCTTGATGATTATTTCTCCGCTGTCGCATCTGTCAAGACCGCCCAGAACGTTAAGAAGCGTGGATTTACCCGAACCGGATTTACCGAGAATAAAAACCATTCCCGTTTCCGGAAGCCTTAACGACACGTCGTCGAGTGCATTGACCGGAACACCGCGTTTAGGCTTATAAACTTTTTTCAAATGTTTTGCCTCAAGCATTTTTTTACTCCTCTGCAATATAAAAATTATATTAAAAATCAGTGTAATTAACTTTTTGCGAATGTGCATCCGCGCTTTAAGTATATATTACCCTAAAAGTATACCATAATCGACGGCACAAGTCAATAAATTACGAATAAAAATATGTTTTGAAAGACAATAATCTCCATGGATTTTTCCGCATCCGATAATTTTCGAGGCTATGTTTTTTTGCAGATAAAGCGTGAAAAAAAATATTAAATTTGCAAAGAAATTTATATAAATCTATTGACAAATTATTTTTTCGTGCTACAATTATATCAGAATCGGATACTTACTCGGACAGTTATTACGATTCCGAAGAATTTCATTACATTTTGAAAGAGGTAATAAAATGTCAAAAAACGTTTATTCGCTCGTTCTCACTGACGAAATCGTCTCTGAGATTGACAGACTTGCTTACAAGAACGGAACGAATCGCTCTGGAATGATAAACCGTATTCTCGCCGAGTATATTTCCTATACGACGCCTGAAATGAGAATAGGAAAGGTCTTTGAGCATATAGGAAGCCTGCTCGGAGACACCGACAACTTCAAAATGGCTATACCTGCGTCGGATACTCTTTTCTCATTTAATTCTTCTCTTATATATAAATACCATCCGAGCATAAGATACAGTGTCGAGCTTTACCGTGACGAAAGCAATGCGCTCGGTGAAATCCGCGTATCGATGAGAACGCAGAATTCGACTCTGATACTCGCAATGATTGAATTCTATCGTCTGTGGACAAAAATAGAAAAAGCTCACGTCGGAGACGTTGTTGTACGCATAGATGAGACCGGAAGATATTCGAGAGAAATCAAGCCGCGTTTCAAGAGGGGAGCCGAAAGGAAACTTGACACCGATACCGTAGGCAGAATGATTGCAGAATATATATCCGCATTCGACAGTGCCATGAAATGTTTCTTTGCAAACATAAACTTCCCGAACAAAGCAATAGCGGACATAGAAGATATATACGAAAACTATTTTGAGAATTCCCGTCAGACGATATAGCGCCCATATGACGGATAATGAAAACAATATCACTTTTATAAATCAGGAGGTTACGTTATGAATCTTCAGAAATTTACACAAAAAAGCATTGAAGCAATACAGAGTGCCCAGAGCATGATGGGCGAGCTTAAAAATCAGCAGATGGAGGATATACATGTTCTGCTCGCTCTTATGGAGCAGGAGGGCGGACTTGCTGCGGAAATTTTCAAGCGCTCCGGGGTTAACACGGATGCCCTGACGGCAAGGCTTAAGGAGGCTACGGAAAAACTACCCAAAGTAAGCGTAGGCGGTTTTGACCCGGAGAGAATATACGTATCCAGAGAACTTGACTCGGCGATGAACGAGGCCGAAAGTATATCAAAGAGCATGCAGGATTCTTTTGTCTCCGTCGAGCATATTATTCTGGGCATTATAAAAAAACCGTCAGAGACAATGAGAAGGATACTCTCCTCATTTAACATATCCTACGACAAAATTCTTTCATCGTTAAAGGAAATCAGGGGCAACCGCCACGCCGACAGCGAATCTCCCGAAGGCACCTACGACGTTCTGAAAAAATACGGTCAGGATCTCGTGGAAATGGCGCGTGCGCAGAAACTCGACCCCGTTATCGGTCGTGACGATGAAATCCGCAGTATGATACAGATTCTGTCGAGAAAGACGAAGAACAATCCTTGCCTTATAGGCGAGCCGGGCGTCGGAAAAACCGCAATAGTTGAGGGACTTGCACTCAGAATAGTGCGCGGAGACGTGCCCGACAATCTGAAAAACCGCACCGTATTTTCGCTTGATATGGGTGCTCTGGTTGCAGGAGCCAAGTACAGAGGTGAGTTTGAGGAACGTCTCAAAGCGGTACTGAACGAAGTCAAATCCTCCGACGGCAAAATAATCCTGTTTATAGATGAAATCCATACCATAGTCGGAGCGGGAAAAACAGAGGGCGCAATGGACGCCGGTAACCTTCTCAAACCTATGCTCGCCAGAGGAGAGCTTCACTGTATCGGCGCAACAACCCTCAACGAATACAGACAGTATATCGAGAAGGATGCCGCCCTCGAACGCAGATTCCAGCCGATAATAGTGCCCGAGCCTACAGTGGAGGACACCGTTACCATACTCAGAGGACTCAAGGAAAAGTACGAAATTTATCACGGCGTTAAAATTCACGACAGCGCGCTTATAGCAGCCGCAACTCTCTCTAACAGATATATAAGCGACCGTTTTCTCCCCGATAAGGCAATAGACCTTGTAGACGAGGCTTGCGCACTTATAAAAACGGAAATGAATTCAATGCCGACCGAGCTCGATGAAATTTCAAGGAAGATAATGCAGTATGAAATCGAGGAAGCCGCCCTGAAAAAAGAGACCGATAAGCTCTCCGCAGAACATTTGAAAGAGATTGAAAACGAACTTACTTCCCTTCGCGCTCAGTTTTCAAAGATGAAAGCAAAGTGGGAAGAAGAACGCAATTCCATAGGTCTCGTTCAGAAACTCCGCGAGGAAATAGATAAAACCAATGCGGAAATCGAACGTGCGCAGAACGACTATAACCTCAACCGCGCCGCTGAGTTGAAATACGGTAAGCTACCGGAGCTCAAAAAGAAGCTCGAAGAAGCGGAGGCTACCGAGAACACGGAAAAGAAGCGCACACTTTTGCGTGATACGGTCGGCGAGGAAGAAATCGCAAAGATTATCAGCCGTCACACTAAAATCCCCGTATCAAAGCTCATGGAGGGTGAGCGCACAAAACTGCTTCACCTCGACGAAATACTTCATAAGAGAGTCGTAGGACAGGACGAAGCCGTATCCCGCGTATGTGATGCGATTCTTCGTTCGCGTGCAGGCATACAGGATCCCCGCCGTCCTATCGGTTCGTTTTTGTTCCTCGGCCCTACCGGTGTGGGCAAAACCGAGCTTGCAAAGGCTCTCTCCGAGGCTTTGTTCGACGACGAGAAGAACATGATAAGAATAGATATGAGCGAGTATATGGAAAAATACTCGGTATCAAGACTAATCGGTGCCCCTCCCGGATATGTCGGATACGACGAGGGAGGTCAGCTTACGGAAGCTGTAAGGAGACATCCGTACTCGGTCGTACTTTTCGATGAAATCGAGAAGGCCCACCCCGACGTATTCAATATACTTCTGCAGGTGCTTGACGACGGACGAATTACGGATAGTCAGGGCAGATGTGTGGATTTCAAGAACACGATAATAATTCTTACATCAAACCTCGGTTCGGATATCATACTTGACGGCATTGACGCCAACGGAGATATATCGGAAGATTCGAGAGCAAGGGTGGATTCTCTGCTAAAACGTTCGTTCAGACCCGAATTTCTCAACCGTCTCGACCAGATAGTATTCTATAAACCGCTTACGCGTGAGAACGTCAAGAATATCGTAGATTTGTTGCTCTCAGACCTTTCACGCAGGATGAAGGACAAGAGGCTGACAATCACCGTGGATGACGAGGCAAAGGAGCTTATCATAGACCGTGCATACGACCCGATATACGGTGCAAGACCGCTGAAACGGTATATCCAGTCGCATCTCGAAACCCTGATTGCAAGGAAGATAATAGAGGAGAATCCCGCCCCCGACACCGAAATACGCATCCACGCCAAGAACGGCGAACTCTTCGCAGAATAAAACTGCAAAACTTAGGGGCTGAGTCATAGCATTAACAAATTGCGAATGTTATGTGCAGCCATAACAAAAACCAAGCTCAAATCATATGATTTGTCTTGGTTTTTTTGTTGCTTTTGTATAGGGTAAAAATCAAATTTTTCAATTTGACTCAATCATTTTTAATTCTCCTTGACATTGATTATTTTATATGCTATTATCTAAAAAGGGCTGTTCAGATAACGTCAGGCGAAGCCGTACATCGGAGGAAACAAAAGTGAATCAGAAGAAAATTGTGGAGAGCATCGCTTCAAAACCGCATATGGTCACGTTTGTAAAAGCTATGAATTATATACCGACGGTGATTATGTACGTTGCGTTTGCAGCCGTTCTTTTACTTGCATTTCGCAAAAGTGCCGTGCTGATGCTTGAAATTGCCGTTATATGTGCCGTACCCTTCTTTGTAATATCGTTTTTAAGGGCAAAAATAAATGCACCCCGACCCGAAGAAATATACGGATTTTCCCCGATAGTACCATGTCGCCCGGGGAATTCTTTTCCCAGTAGACACGCCCTCTCGGCAGCTCTCATAGCTACAGTATCCTTTCGTATATCTGTGATAATAGGTATATTTCTTTCTTTTATCGCCATTGTTCTCTGCGTTTTCCGTTATGTTGCGGGAGTTCATAGGCTTCGCGACCTCGTCTTCGGCTTATTTTTCGGAGTAATCTTCGGTGTTGTCGGCCTTTGTGTATTATATTCATTTAATGCGATTTAACAATATATAACAGTCAAGGAAATTTATTATGGACATCAAAATGATATTGTTTATGATGCTTTTTCCTGCTCTCTCCACGTTCAAGGTGCTGGTACAGGGCGCATGTGCAAAGGGGAAGATTCACGGTTTGTCTCAAACAGTATTTTTTAATGCTGTAATATTTCTTATTGCCGCCGTATCGATGAGCGCGTTTTTCCTTCGCAGTATGCCGGCTGCGGAAACGCTCGTATATTCGCTGCTATTTGCGGTTTTTTCGATTATATTTCAACTGTCATACGTCTTCGCGCTTGGAACCGGCCCTGTAGGTATAACGTCTACTTTCTCTTCATTTTCATTGGTTATTCCGTTGGTTTTTACGGCAATAGCGTACTGTGAGTTCCCGACTGTAATGAATATCGTCGGTATAGCTCTTATGACTTTTGCACTAATATTTGCCCCAGATCATTCCACAAACAAAAAAGCTTCGAAAATATGGTTTCTTTGGATAACTCTGCTCCTAATCTCAAACGGTTCTCTCGGAATAATACAAAAGGCGTTTGCAAAATCGGAATACAACGGCGAAAGTGATCTGCTCATAATATTTGCATACATATTTGCATCATCACTCAGCTTTATTCTATATCCAATGGTGCGCAAGCATGGGGAAAAACCTCCGAAATTCGACAAACCGCTGATGATAGGTTCGATTATAATAGCCGGAGTACTCGTCTCATTTAATTACCTGTGGGTAGTTGCACTGCAGTCAATCCCCGTGTTCATTCTTTTGCCTTTCAACAGCTGCATGTTCCTCGTCCTTACCAACATTTGCGGAATAGTATTATTCAGGGAAAGGCCGAAGCCGATACAGATATGCGCTGTCTGCGTTGCCGCCGTCGCCGTCGTTCTTATGAATATATAATTAAAGACTGTCTTTGGCTTTTTCAAAGACAGTCTTTTTGTATTGAGACGTTTCAGGCATTGTTATTATGACGGTTGTTCGCTACCGCATATGCTGACGCCTCATTTGCTATATCCCTCTCTATTGCATTTACGGAACTATCAAATGAGGAAAACGTATCGGGCAAAACCGGTTTTTTCGTAAAGGTTCTGTACCATGTCAGAGCCGCCATATATCTTCCGAAGCCGAGAGAGAGATGCTGATCGTCACGGTATATTTTATCCGCCCCGAGCTGCATGGCTCTCCATATAGCATCTGATGTCGGTATGATGCCGTAAATCTGCGGATGCTCTTCAAGAGCACGTGCATACGCCTCATTTATATCGGCATACATTTCCGAATTATCCGTATAACCCGCCACGCGTGAGAGAAGGTCGCACCCCGACCTGTACACCCAGGTTTTATGGAGCATTATTTTTGCCTTCGGCTGATATTTTTTAATATATCTTATAAGTTCCGAAAGATACGGTTCAAACGTATCGTAGTCATTGCTGAGTATGCTGACCTGCTGCAGAGTTATGACATCGTAAGAGGTAAGGGAAAGTGCCTCTTCAAGAGACGTGTGAAGGGCTGTTTCTATCCCGTTGTAATCATATATATAAGCCCTGTCTCCCGACAGCATGTTTCGGTAATGACGGTCGAGAGCGCAGTCGGACAAGTAAAGATTATACGTCTCGATATTTTCTCCGTTATGTCGAGCTATTTCATGAACATATCGGTGCGCATCGCGTGAAAAACTGTTTCCGACAGATAAAACTTTCATATTTACGTTTCCTCCGCTCACCTAAGTCCGTAATTCTTGGCGGCTTCGTATGCGCACTCTTTCAGCGCCGAGACGTCGTCCTCGGAAATTTTAGTGTCGAAATCACGGAATTTATTGTTTTCAATCTGTTTTTTCGAAATCGCCAGGTACCATATAAGACCAAGTAGGTATTTACCCTTATCCGAAGGCTCGGAGGGGGTTTTGAACATGTCGATTTCCCTTTGCGCCGCTATCGTCATGGCTTCACATGACGGGATAATACCGTATATCCCCTCACAGTTCTCTGCGGCCTTCCTGACTGCCTCCTGAATATCTGATGCCATCTCATACATATCCGTATAGCCCATAGTGTTATGAAGAACGGGAGAACCGTTTCTGTATGCCCACGGCTCGTTCAACAGTATACGTGCGGCGGGAGCACATTCATGTATCTTATCCGCTATCAGCGGAAGGTATATGGCATACGAATCATATTCCGTGCTATCCCTCGACCCCTGATGTAAAATAACGATATCAAAACGTTTTGCACAGAGCATCTCGGGTATTGAGACCGATATATCCGACATCATACCGTTCACGCAGAAGGTATAGCACTTAGTTCTGTTGTAAAACGCGCGCCAATGCCCCTCGAGCGTATAGTCTGCGGTATTTTTAAGGCAGGCAACGAAAAACTCCTCCTTATTCGCCTTTGCAATTTGGTGAAGATATTTTGTTGCGTTGTAAGAAAAAGAATCTCCTATAACAAGTATGTTCATTTTATTTCTCCGTGTGTGCTTTACTTTTTGCAACAGAAATTATATCTTCTTCGGATATATGCGCACATCTGTAATATTCTTCCTTTGAGTTACCGTCTTTTGAGCATGAGGCTTCGGGAATTGCAAAATTGTCGTCAACTGCCAAGATGTCGTATTCTCTTCCGTACGTGATGCCGAGTGAGGAAAGCCGCTCAAGCAATATCATTCCGATGCCGCCGTTCTTTATTCCCTCTTCGAGAAAGATGATTTTTCCTCTCTTCGGCAGATGTTCTTTTATAACCGAGACGGCCTTATCAAGCGGCTTTAATACTTCCAGAAGAATAATCTGAACGTCATATCCGTCCGATTTCAGCTTCTCTTTTGCCGAAAGAGCTTTATCTACGATTTTCCCATATGTTACAATCGTTATTGCCGTGTCTTTTCCCTTTGCGGAATCAAAAACCCTCGCTCCGTAATTCTCGTAATCTCCCGAAGGATAAAAAGCACTTATTATCTTCTCCGATTCCGCTACGTTTGAATACCTTATAGCCACGGGGCCGCGGGCGTTTGCACTGTCATTCATAATAGCTTCAAGCGAGCCGAAGGTTTGCGGTGCATATACGGTCATATTCGGAATTTCGGATAGAAAAGCAACGTCGAATATTCCGTGATGCGTTGCGCCGTCTGACGTTGCAAGTCCCGCGCGGTCTATGCATATTCTGACAGGTAGATTCTGAAGAGCTATATCGTGCAGTATATTGTCGTATCCTCTCTGCAAAAAGGTAGAATAAACCGCAAAATACGGCTTCATGCCGTTGCAGGCAAGGCCTGCGGAAAACGTCAGCGCATGTTCCTCTGCGATACCCACGTCAAAAAACCTGTCTTTGAATTCGGTGGAAAACCCCTCAAGGCCCGTTCCAAGCCCCATTGCCGCCGTTACTGCACATATTTTATCGTCCTTTTCGGCCATGTCTCTGAGGATTTCTCCGAAACGTGCGTTAAACGTTTTTTCCTCACGCTTGTCAGGATAATAACTGTGATATGCGGTAGGGCTCTCTTCCGCAGGAGCATATCCCTTTCCTTTTTTTGTTTTCAGATGCACGATAACAACACTGTGCATATCTTTGGCTTTTCTTAACAAAAGTTCGGTTTTCTCTATATCGTTTCCGTCTGCGGGACCGATATACCGCAAGCCCATCTGCTCGAAGTAATTTGTTTTGACAAGGGCGTTCTTTGCCGCATTTTTCAACTTCTTTACAGCACGGTAAAGTAAATTACCTATAAGTGGTATTCTTTTCAGAATCTTTACCGTATTGCGTTTTGTCTGCATATACTTCTTCGATACACGCGTCTTTGCTATGAGCCTTGCAAATCTGCCGGTGTTCTCGGATATGGACATTTCGTTTTCGTTAAGCACTATTATCAGATGCAGTCCGCGCCTGCAATTATTGAGTGCTTCATGAACCATTCCACCCGTAAACGCACCGTCTCCCACAACGGCAACGGTATAGTTATCCCTGCCGGCTATACTGTCTGCCTCGGCAAAGCCGAGTGCGGCGGAAATAGCGGTTGAGCTGTGTCCGGCACCAAACGGATCGTATTCGCTCTCGGAACGCAGGGTAAAACCGCTGAGCCCGCCGGGCTGCCTTAACTCGTCGAATTTATCTTTTCTGCCGGTTAAGATTTTGTGTGTATAGCTCTGATGTCCTACGTCGAATATTATGCGGTCCGATGATAGGTCGAAAACACGGTGAAGTGCCAGCGTCATCTCAACTACTCCGAGATTTGATGCCAGATGTCCACCCGTTTTAGTCACCTTTTCTACAAGGAACGTACGGATTTCTTCGGAAAGCTCGTGCATCTCTTCATAGTTTAATCCTTTAATATCCTCATCTGAATTGATATTGTCAAGTATTCTGTACATTATCCATACTCTTTTCGGTATTCGTATTTATCTTCATCGCGATATTTTTTTCTTTTGCCGTGTTCTTGTGTGTAGGAGATTTTCCCACTATGCGCTTGTAAGCTCTGAAAAACGTCGAGTAGTCCGAAAAGCCAACACTGTATGCCGCATCTGAGGCTGTAAGCCCCTCTTCTATCAGCTTTCTCGCCATAGCAACCCTTTTACCATTTATATAGCCGAGCACCGATATACCGTTATAATCCTTGAATGCACGACACAGATAAGATTTGCTTATAAAAAACTCGCCGGCAATATCGTCAAGGGTAATATGAGACGTTATCTTATCATTCAAAAACTGTATAACCCGAGTACCGAGAGACTCCTTACCGTCCACTCCGAAAGATTTAGCGTCGGCGGTAATAATCAAGACAATCTGAGAAAGTATTGTGCGTGCCATGGCATTTCTCTTTTCCGATTCGTTAAAATCTATATGCTCAAAGTCGGAAAAAAGAGCACCGATACGTTCGGATACGGCACATGGTTGTGTCACCGTTATTGAATCCACGCTTTTCTTTGGAATCACATAGGCAACCTCGGGCAAAATGTCGTCAAGAGAAAAACCGATTACATACCTCTCGTATTCCGAGTCCGTTTCAGGTTCGACGCAATGGAATCTGCATGGAGGTATAAATGCAGCGAACCCGTCCGAAATATCAAAAATGTTGCCCTCGATTCTCAGTTTTCCTTTTCCCCTTACTACGTAGAGTATCTCGTAGGTGTTGTGGCAGTGCCGCTCAAAAGAGTGAAAATTGGCTGCTGAATCATAACTGTGATGTATCGACATCGTACCAAAAGAATACGATTTTTTGTGTTCCATTCTTTTCTCTCCTTCTCTCTTTTGGCAAAAACACCGCCGAACTACTTTGAAAAGTATACCATATTACGCGAATTTTTGCAATAGTTTTTGCAATAATTGCAATTGAATTTTATCCTTTGATGTTATAAAATGAAAACAGAGTCACAAGTTATACAATATAAAAAGACGAAGAAAGGATTATAAGACAATGAAAATGACTTTCCGTTGGTACGGAGATTCAGACCCCGTATCTCTTACGAAAATCAAGCAAATCCCCTCTGTGAGTGGAGTAGTTACCGCGCTCTATTCCGTCCCCGTCGGCGAAGTCTGGGGAATGGATAAAATCCTTGAAATGAAGAAAAAAATCAACGATGCGGGACTTGAAATGGAAGTTATCGAGAGCGTTCCCGTGCATGAGGAAATCAAACTCGGCTCGGAAAAACGCGATTATTATATTGATAACTATTGCGAGACTATCCGCAACCTCGGTCGTGCAGGCGTAAAAGTTATATGCTATAACTTCATGCCCGTATTCGACTGGGTAAGGAGCGAGCTCAAATACACAACTAAGGACGGCTCAAACTGTCTTGCCTATGACCAGCATACGATAGACGCTCTTGACCCGAATAAAAAATCTCTCTCCCTGCCCGGCTGGGATGAGAGCTATACAAAGGAAGAGCTTTCGGCATTGCTCGAAAGGTATAAATCCGTAGACAGCGAAAAACTGACAGAGAATATGATATACTTCCTCGGAAGAATAATTCCGGTATGTGAGGAATGCGACGTCAGAATGGCTGTTCACCCGGACGATCCGCCCTGGAGCCTCTTCGGCCTGCCGAGAATAATCACTTGCGAGTCCAACATCGACAGGATATTCCATGCCGTAAACTCGGTATACAACGGAATAACCTTCTGCACGGGCTCACTCGGTGCCAACCGAAATAACAATCTCCCGGCCATGGCTGCCAAATATGCCAAAATGGGCAGAATACATTTCGCGCATATCAGAAATATCAAGTTTACCGACCGTGAGGACGGTACCCTGTTCTTCAACGAGGCTCCTCACCCGACGGAATGTGGTTCTCTCGACATATACGCTATAACAGAAGCCCTCGCAAATAACGGCTTTACCGGATATATCCGCCCCGATCACGGCAGAAATATCTGGGGCGAAGACGGACGCCCGGGATACGGCCTTTACGACAGAGCTCTCGGTGCCATGTATCTATCCGGTCTTTGGGAAGGCATCACCAAAACGAAATAAACCAAAAATACACGATATTCAATTTAAGATTTCGGAGGTTAACTCATATGAAATTACCTTTTAAGATTGAACTCGACGGCAAGGTTGCCGTTATTACGGGAGGCGGCGGAATCCTCTGTTCTTCTTTTGCCGAGGCAATAGCAGAGTGCGGAGCAAAAGTTGCCGTCCTTGACATAAACCTTGATGCTGCAACTGCCGTTGCGGAAAAGATACAAAAGCAGGGACATACCGCAATAGCGGTAAAAGCAAACTGTCTTGAGCGCGAGAGTCTGGAGGAGGCTGCGCACACGGTAGAGGAAAAACTCGGGCCGTGCGATATACTTATAAACGGAGCGGGAGGAAACAACCCCCGTGCAACAACCTCAAACGAGTATTTTGACCCCGAAACACTCGGCGATGCAAACAAAGTAGACTTCTTTGATTTGAAGCCGGAGGGAATACGCTTCGTATTCGACCTGAACGTAACGGCGGCTTTTCTCACCACGCAAGTATTTGCTCTCGATATGGCAAAGAGAGGAAAAGGAACCATACTAAACATATCGTCTATGAACGCATTCCGCCCTCTTACGAAAATACCCGCATACAGCGCGGCTAAAGCCGCTGTATCCAACTTTACCGAATGGCTCGCCGTACATTTTGCAGGTGCAGGCATACGTGTAAACGCAATAGCCCCCGGATTCTTCGTAACGAATCAGAACCGTGCCCTTCTTTTTAACCCCGACGGAACACCCACTCCGAGAACCGAAAAGATACTCCGCAATACGCCTATGGGCAGATTCGGCGAAAGCGAAGAACTTATAGGAACCATGCTCTGGTTGCTTTCCGATGAAGCGGCAGGTTTCGTCACCGGTATAATAGTACCCGTTGACGGTGGTTTCTCCGCATATTCGGGAGTCTGAGTGTCCATACCGACTAATAACAAAAAGCTATAAGTTGCATATCGATGTGACTTATAGCTTTTTAATTTTATTCATTGCCTACTATGAATCCGATATAGCGAAGCCATCTGTCAAGCTCTCGCCACCACTGACGGTTCAGAGCGGAATTAGGTGCAATCGACTGTCCGTGCCAGCCGACGGGATATATAAGAACCTCTGCCGGGACGTCAACCTCGCGAAGTCTCTGAGCATACCTCAGAGAGTTGAGCACGCTGACGCAGTTATCGTTTGACGTATGCCATATAAACGCCACGGGTGTCTTCTCGTCGGCGATAAGATCGGGAGATACGGTCCGCGCCATATCAAGGGTCCAATCCTTGCCGAGAAAGTTCTCGTTTGAACCAAGATGCGTTACCTTCTCGTCATACATGCATATAACGGGATAGCAAAGTATCTGTGCATTCGGCAGATAATCCTCATCGTCTATAAGGTCCGCGCCCTCGCCGTCGATTTTGCCTCTGTACGTTGAGAGGAGTGCGGCGAGATGTCCGCCCGCCGAAGAACCTATGACGGCTATTTTGTCCTTATCTATTCCGAACGCATCTGCATTCGCGCGGACAAATCTTACGGCGCGCCGTGCGTCGAGAAGCGGTAATGGAAACGTATACGGTTTCACCCTGTTTTTCACTATAAAAGCGTCAATACCGAGGGTGTTGAGCATATTTGCATATGTATCTCCCTCCCAGTCGCAGAGGCAGGCATATCCTCCGCCCGGGAAAATAATTACCGCGCCTCTTCCAGCCTTTCTTCTCGTAGGGTAATATGTTATTGTTACGTCAGAGCTTTGTTCGGGAAAAGTTACCTTTTCCCATAGCTTATATTCCTTAATTTGCTGCATTATTCACTCCGTTTGTTTTTATTAATCTTATTCTCAATTTCGTATTTTCAATTATTTGTGTCAATATAACCTATGTAATTGAGCCAATTGAAAAGCTCGGAAGTCCAGCCTCTGTTAAGCGCAAAGCCGGGTGCAAGCCCCTCACCGTGATGCCCGTAAGGATACACAATAAGCTCCACGGGTATGTTTTTATCATGAAGTGCGGCAGCGTATCTGTATGAATTTATGACGTTTACACTCTTATCCTCCGCTGTATGCCAAATAAATGCAGTGGGTGTTTCTTCGTCGGCTATAAGGTCCGGAGAAACAGCGCGTGCCGTATCCTGCGAATAATCCTTGCCGAGCAGATTTAGATTTGACCCCATATGCGTTATTTTTTCGTCTGCCATACAAATAACGGGATAGCAGAGTATCTGAGCATTAGGAAGATAATCTTCTTTGTCGATAATGTCTGCTCCCTCTGTGTCGAATTTTCCCCTGAACGTTGAGAGGAGTGCGGCAAGATGTCCGCCCGCAGAGGAGCCCATGACGGCAACTCTGTCTTTGTCTATTCCAAACTTGTCAAAATTAGCACGGACAAATCTTACGGCACGTCGTGCATCGAGCAGAGGTAACGGGAAACGACAGGGAGATACTCTGTTTTTTACCACAAAGGCGTCCATTCCTATCGTATTGAGATAACGGGCATATCCTTCCCCCTCGTGCGATGCGAGCATACCGTATCCTCCGCCGGGGAAAATAACCGCAGTGGACTTCGTTATTTTAACAAGGGATGGATAATATGTTATTTCCGGCTCATATTCGTAACTTCCGGGTATTTCATTCTCCCAGAGCTTATATGTAACTTCACCTGACATAGTAACTTTCCTTTCAGTCGTCAACACGCTCTGCGAGCCTGTTCACGTATTTTCTGTAAAACTCCTCGTATTTCCCGTTGTCGAGTGCCTCTCTTATCTTCTCCATCATTTCATTGTAGAAATACAGGTTGTGAAGAACGCACAGACGCATACCGAGCATCTCACGTGCCTTGAAAAGGTGACGGATATAAGCCCTCGAATAATGCTTGCAGGCAGGGCACCGGCATCCCTCCGATATCGGGCGCGGGTCGTCAAAATACTTCTCGTTGTTGATGTTCATTTTGCCCTGCCATGTAAACAGGTTGCCATGCCTTGCGTTTCTCGACGGCATAACGCAGTCGAAGAAATCCACTCCTCTGTATACCGCCTCGATTATATTCTGAGGCGTACCCACACCCATAAGATAGCGTGGCTTGTCATTTGGCATATACGGCTCTACGGTTTCTATTATATGGTACATAACGTCGGCACTCTCACCGACGGCAAGACCGCCTATCGCATATCCGTCAAGGTCCTCATTCGCCGTAGCTATCATGTTTGCTATACGCAGATCCTCATACGTACCGCCCTGATTTATACCGAAAAGAAGCTGATTTTTATTTATCGTTTCGGGCAGAGAATTAAGACGCTTCATTTCTTCCTTGCACCTGCGGAGCCAACGTACGGTTCTCTCGCTCGAGGCCTTCACGTAATCGTACGGTGCCGGATTCTCTATACATTCGTCAAACGCCATTGCTATGGTTGAAGCTATATGTGACTGTATACGCATACTCTCCTCGGGCCCCATGAATATGCGTTTACCGTCCATATGCGAATTGAAGTATACGCCCTCCTCGGTTATCTTACGCAGCTTGGCGAGGGAAAACACCTGAAATCCGCCGCTGTCGGTGAGAATCGGTCTGTCCCAATTGAAAAATTTGTGTAGTCCGCCGAGCTTGTATATAAGGTCGTCTCCGGGGCGTATGTGCAGATGGTACGTGTTCGACAATTCAACCTGACATCTTATGTCGTACAAATCCATCGTGGACACTCCGCCCTTTATAGTTGCGCTCGTTCCCACGTTCATAAATACGGGAGTCTGTATAGTACCGTGTACGGTCTCCATAACGCCCCTGCGCGCTTTTCCCTCTGTTTTTAATACCTTAAACATAATCTTCCTGTCTTATCGTTTTCTTTTTTGCTGTTTTGAATAACGGTTTTCTCATGGCGAAAAATCTATTTTAACCTGTCGAATTTACGGTCAAGTTCGCTTTTCCTCATTTCCATAGCAATAGGTCTTCCGTGAGGACATACCTTTATATCCGGCATCGACAGTACCTTTTCTATCAGCCATATTATATGCGCATCATCGTATACTCTGCCGCCCTTTACGGATGCCTTGCATGCTATCTGATAGAGCGCCCTCTCACGCATTTCACTATCCGTAAGAGATACACTGCCCGTTCCTTCCGAAAGTCTCTTTGCTATTTCCCCGAAGGCGTCCGCCGCCGCATCCGGGGACATATTGTCGGGTACGGAAGAAAGAATTATTTTCTTGTTTTCTTTTATCGAAAAATCATAACCGATATTCAAAAATTCTTCCTTTTGCTCAGATATATCAGCCGCAACCGTACCTCCGATATCGAGTTCTATCGGTATCATGAGTCCCTGCGATGCTATTCGCCCGTCGGAGAGCAGTTGCTTTTTCATCTTCTCAAAGTTTATTCTCTCGTGTGCCGCGTGCTTATCTATTATCAGTACCTTGTTTTCAATTTCCACAATAAGATAACAGTTGAAAATTTCGCCAACGTACTTATACCGCGGTATGGTTGCAGAATTCGTTTTTGCATCGCCGACAAAATTGTCGGATTCGGTTTTCTTGTCTACGTCCCGATTGGGATAAACGTCATATTTTCTTATATCCTCATCGGAATATGGAAAGGGAGATGCAGTCAAGTTGTTTTTTTTGAACCCATCCGAAGTTTTCGAGTCGAAAACTCCCGAGCCGAAACGCACGGCATCGCTTTTCACGTGCTCTCCGAATTGCTCGGCATCGCTTTTCGCGTGTCCACCGTCAGTCGTTTTTTTGCTGAAGTGCATGGCGTCGTCTTTTTCCCGGCTGCCTGAGCTAACGGCGTCTCTTTTCGTTTCATTAAGACCGTTAACGCAATTCAAATCATTTGCATATATATCTTTACTCGTTTTATCATTCGCACCCGCATAATGCGATAGCAAATCAAGCGACTGACGGGGAGTAAGAGTGTTTCCGTTATTTTCAGGCAACGGAACAAAAGAACGACAAAAATCCCTCTTTACCGTCCTCTCTCTGCCTATGCTCATTTCGGGACGATATTGTGCATTGCCAAGTACGGTTTTTACTGCGTAATAAACCGCCTCGAATACTTTTCTCTCATCGGAGAATTTAACCTCCAGCTTTGCCGGATGAACATTGACGTCGACAAGAGCCGGATTTATATCTATAAATAGCGTGCTTACCGGGAATTTCCCCGGTGCTATGTAGGATGCGAACGCCTGTTCGAGAGCTGCCGTAACCGTTTTGCTTTTTACATATCTGCCGTTAATAAAAGTATTTTCGTAGTTTCGGTTTCCTCTGACGTTATCGCTCCTGCCTACGTATCCGCTAACACGCATTGCGCAATCGTTGTTATCAACCAAAAGCAATTTCTTTGCAAAGTCCGCACCCTCTATAGAATACAGAACGTTTATGAGCTTGCCGTCTCCTGCGGTTGAAAAACGAACAATACCGTCGGAAACAAACTCAAACGCAATATTCGGACGGGACATCGCAACCTTTTCTACCACGGCAGAGCATGCGAGCATTTCGGTCGCATCCTTTTTCAGAAACTTACGCCGTGCGGGTACGTTTGCAAAAAGATTTTCCACCATAACTGAGGTTCCGTCGGCACATCCGACCTCGCATACCTCGTTTATTGTACCGCCGTCTGCGGAAAGCATGGTACCCATGGGGGCCTTAGCAGTTTTCGATATTATGGTCATGCGTGAAACGGATGCCGTTGCGGCAAGGGCCTCACCGCGAAAGCCAAGTGTCATTATACCGTTGAGGTCATCCCGTGACGATATTTTACTCGTGGCATGTCTCTTTATGGCCATAGGTAAATCCGCAGAGTCCATTCCGCATCCGTTATCCGTCACACGAATAAGTCTTACTCCTCCGGCACGTATCTCTGCTTTTATTTTCGTTGCGCCCGCATCTATTGAATTCTCGAGCAGTTCTTTCAACACCGACGCCGGTCTGTCGACGACTTCGCCCGCAGCTATCAGATTGGCTATCTCAAAACTGAGTACGTTAATCTTTCCCATAGTTTCATCGCCCCCTCTCGGAATATTGTATTAAAACTCTCAAAGCTTTTCGGATGTGTTAACCTAACTCTTCAATACCTTTTTAAGTTCGTAAACCAGGTTCATTGCTTCTATAGGCGTCAGGGTGTTTATATCAGTCATACGCAGTTTATCTGCGACCTCATCTGCCTCGCTCGACGCTATCGAGGAAAACAAATCAACCCCCGTATCGGATTTGCTGTTTGCAGTACGTGCTTTGTGGGCGGTACTGTCGCTCGGGGCAGATACACTCTTCCCGGCCTCTATCTCGGAGAGAATAACTTTTGCCCTTTCTATAACCTCTTTCGGAAGCCCTGCGAGCTTGGCAACCTCTATTCCGTAGCTGTCATCGGCGGCACCCTTAACGATTTTGCGTAAAAATATCAGCTCGTCGTTCTTCTTCTTTGCCGCTATGTTATAGTTTACTATGCCCTCCACCTCATTTTCAAGAACGGTTATCTCATGATAGTGGGTTGCAAAAAGGGTTTTCGCTTTTATTTTTTTTGCCGTATATTCGCATACCGCACGTGCTATGCTCATTCCGTCGTATGTGCTGGTACCCCTGCCTACCTCATCGTATATGATAAGCGAACGCTTCGTTGCTTTTTTGAGTATAGTGGATACCTCGTTCATTTCGAGCATAAAAGTCGACTGTCCTGAGGCAAGGTCGTCGGATGCTCCCACACGGGTAAAAACCTTATCCGTTATTGATATTTCGGCATACGATGCCGGCACGAACGAGCCTATCTGCGCCATAATCGTTATTATCGCAACCTGTCGCATATATGTAGATTTTCCCGCCATATTGGGACCGGTTATCAGCATAAGCCTGTTTTTATCCGTATCAAGCAATGTATCGTTCGGCACAAAATACGATGCGTCAACGAACTTTTCAACCACCGGATGCCGTCCGTCCTTAATTATCGTACGGTCACTGCAGTTAACCTCGGGCCTGATGTAATTATTCTTCTGTGCGACCTCGGCAAAAGACAAATATACGTCGATTTCAGCTATGAACGCAGCGGCATCCTGAAATCTCTTGGAGTTTTTGACTACGATATCCCTGATTTTGCACAGAGTATCGTATTCAATGGTACACAGTCTCTCCGATGAAGTTATAACCTCCGTCTCAAAGCTTTTCAGCTCATCCGTTATATATCTCTCGCAGTTGGTAAGAGTCTGCTTTCTTATGTATCTTTGAGGTACCATATCCGTCTGCGATTTGGTAACCTCGATGAAATATCCGAATACCTTGTTGAATGCGACTCTGAGGTTCTTTATGCCTGTAATCTCCCTTTCCTTTGCCTCCAGTTTTTCCGTCCATTCACGGCTGTTATTTTGTATCGAACGCAAATGGTCTATTTCCGGAAGGAAACCTTCTTTTATCATTCCGCCCTCTCTGACGGAATACGGCGCATTCTCATCTATTGCCCGGAAGAGCAAATCATATATATCGTCCAGCGTATCGAGGGAATCGCGCATGTCAGCTATTCGCGTTGTCATAACGGACGATAGTAACTCCTTTATCTTCGGCAGTGCACCGATGCTTTTCATCAGGGCATACAAATCACGTGCATTTGCACTGCCATACACCGCGCGTGAAAGCAGTCTTTCTATGTCAAGCACTCCGAAGAGCAGTTCGCGAAGCTCCGAGCGAAGCATAAAGTCTGACAGAAATACGTCAACGCAGTCCTGCCGTGAAACGATTGTATCCAGTCTCACCGACGGTCGCAGAATAAAGGAACGTAACAGTCGTCCGCCCATTGCCGTTTTTGTTTTGTCAAGCACCCACAGAAGAGAACCGCGCTTATCCTTGTTTCTCATATTTTCAACAAGCTCGAGGTTACGGCACGTGTTCAGGTCGATGTCCATATGCTCTCCGTCACGGTATATGCTGACATCCTTGACGTATACCTTGCACTTCTGCGTATCCTGCGCATAGGAAATTAAAGCGCCCAGAGCGCATATTACCGAATCGTTCCAAAACTCATCCCTGCTCATGTTCGGGAAAGCCGACGAAATCAGCAAAAGTGAGTTATCAAGATCAAAGGCATTTTTCATCGACGGTTCTATCATAGAAGAAAACTTTTCCTGAGCAAAGTCGCATATGTCCGCAACGGCGTCACGCCCGACGTTAAGAAGAATTTCGCTCGGAGTATATATAGCCATCTCGTTTTTTACACGTGAAAAGACGTCGTCTCCGCAGATAAACGTCGCTCTTATCTCACCCGTGGAAATATCGAAAAACGCTATTGCCATTCCGCTTTTAGCATAATAGAGCGACATAAGAAAATTGTTTTTGTTGTCGGAAAGAAGTGTGCCGTCCGTAATGGTTCCCGGTGTAACAACCCTTATTATATCACGCTTTACAAGTCCTACTGCATCGGCGGGATTCTCCATCTGCTCGCATATGGCAACCTTGTGTCCGTGTTCTACGAGACGACCGATATAGTCATCCGCCTTATGAAACGGAACTCCGCACATAGCGGCTCTCTGCCCTGCTCCGCAGTCACGTCCCGTCAGAGTGAGTTCAAGGTCCTTTGAGGCTATGACGGCATCCTCGAAAAACATTTCGTAAAAATCACCGAGGCGATACATAAGGATATGGTCGGGATATGCGGACTTGATATCCATATACTGCTTCATCATCGGTGTGGGATTGCTTATTTCGCTTATTCTCTCGATTTCATTAGCCATCGCATTAACCTCATTTTATAGCTTTACAGACAAAAAATCAATGACAACCGGAGCAGGTTGAGCAATCATGCGTGCATGAGCTCGGCTCAACTCCGAAAGCCACACGGGTAATCTCTGCATTTATTTCGTTCATAAACGTTGTTACACGCTTCTGCGCCGCCTCGAAATTCTTGTATTCGGGATACGCGACGATTTCCGCGCCGAGCTTGTCCATAGTCTCTTTAAGAGCCTTTATGGTATCGGCATTCTGCTCCTCTATTTCTTTGTTGAACTCCTCGGTAAGAGCCGCTCTCTGCGCATTGTAAATACGAAGTTTTTCCTGTACCTCTGCGTTTGCCTCATATTCAGCCTTTGCCTTATCGTATGAGAGAAGCACTTCGTCGTTCTTTATCGCCTCGCCCAGTGCGGTTGCAAGTTCCATTGTATTCATTATCAATTCCTCTTTCGTTTTTTATTATCTTTTTATATCGCCGTACAGTACGTATGGCTCGGTGCGCCCGATTTTCACGTAACGGTATTCTCCGATGTCCGAGTCGTTTGCCGCAAAATGCACTAACTTGCCCGAGTCGGTTCTGCCTGAATACATACCTTCGTTTTCCTTGCTCTTCCCGTCAACGAGAACGCGAAGCGTTTTGCCTTCAAGCGGAAGATTTTTCTCGTAAGAAATCTTATCCTGCAAAGCAAGAAGACGTGACATTCTTTCTTTCTTTACTTCGTCGGGAACCTGCTCCATATTGCCGGCGGGGGTTCCGCTCCTGCTTGAGTAAATAAACGAATATATCATGTCGAACTTAACTTCCGAGAGTATTTTCAGCGTATCCGAAAAGTCCTCCTCCGTCTCGGTCGGAAATCCCACGATAATATCGCTCGTCATTGTTATATCGGGCATTTTTTCACGCAGTTTTCTCACCGTATCGAGATATTTCGCAGTATCATATTTCCTGTTCATGGCTTTCAGAACTCTGTCGGAACCGCTTTGAAGAGGCAGATGAAAGTGAGGTTCTATTTTGCCGTTTGATGAAGCCATAACGTCAATGAGCGAATCGGAAACGTCCTTGGGATGACTGCTCATAAATCGTATTACGTATTCCCCGTCGTTTTTCCGTAAGATTCTCGAGAGCAACTCGGGAAAATCACAGTCGCTCTTATACGAGTTTACGTTCTGTCCGAGCAGAGTTATATCCTTGCACCCCGAGCGGATAAGAGAAGAAACCTCATCAAGAATATCCTCACTGTTTCTGCTTCTTTCACGTCCTCTGACGTACGGGACTATGCAATATGAGCAAAAATTGTTACAGCCGTACATAATGCTCACCCACGCCCTATGTGCAGACTCGCGGACGATGGGGAGTCCCTCGCACAAAGCTCCGTTATCGTCCTCAGACGTTATGAAGGTACGCTTATATCTTTGGTCGAACCTTTTTCTGAACACAAGCTCGGGAATTCTGTATATCGAATTCGGCTCAAGCGAGAAATCGACGGCGGGATACCGGCTTTTCAGCTGCTCCGCCCTTTCTTTTCTCGCTGCCATGCAACCGCAAACACCTATAATGACGTCGCGGTTCTTTTCTTTTACGTGTTTCAGCTCACCAAGCATTGAGAGCGCACGGTTTTCGGCATGTTCACGGACGGCGCACGTGTTTACCATTATCAGGTCTGCACATTCTGCACTCTCGGCACGTGCATAACCCATCTTATCGCACAGACCGCGTATTTTCTCGCTGTCCGCCTCATTCTGCTGACAACCGAAAGTATATACGTATGCGTGATGGCGTGTGCCTTTTTCAGAGTCCGTATAGTTCGCATAAGAAATTGCCGATATATATCTTTCGCTCTCGCTGTCTTCGCTTATTCGTTTTATCCGATTTTTGTTTTCCAAATTCATTTTTCCCACCAATTTTGTCCTGTCATAATATCAACCTTTTACGGCAAAGATATTTGAACATCTCAATTCACTTGCGCATGTAGTTGATATCTCCCACTGTTTTTGCGGTTCCGTCTTTCATAAAGAATATCGCTCCGATATCATATCCGCAGTCGGAAACCCATTCGTACGCACCGTCGCCCATAACGAACAGTGCCGTGGAAAAAGCGTCCGCAATAGTTCCGTCATCACATATCAGCGCGACGGAAACAATATCTCCGTTTTTCGGATATCCGCTTTCAGGGTCAAATATGTGATGGTAGAATACCCCGTCAACCGTTTTATTCCTCTCGTAAGTTCCGCATACGGATACATAACCCGACGGAATTTGAACGTATCCCGAATATCCCGATTCGCCGTATGGATTTTTAATGGCAACACGGTATTCCGAGCCGTCATCCTTTTTACCGAATACAGAGATATTACCGCCGAATGAAAGTATCCCCTGCTCCACCTCTTCCGATATAAGCAGCTCCGTTATTTTTTTCTCGGCATAACCCTTTGCAATCGCGCCGAAATCCATGATAACACCCACAGGACGTTTGAGCATATGACCGTCAAGCGTAACCTTCTTATATCCTACATATTCAAGAGCGTTTGAAATCTCCTCGCCGTCGGGTATCGGGGCATTTGGGTCTGATATTCTCCACAGTTCCGTGAGAGCGCCGCAGGTAAAATCGAAGGCCCCGCCCGTTTTTTCTGCAATCGCAATCGACTCCGAAATCAAATCGGCAAGGTCGTCGGAAACCGCAAACACGGTATCCTGAGATTGGTTTATCCCGTAAAGCTCGGACCCCTCATCGGTGCGTGAAAATATCTTCTCATATCTCTCGACCTCCGATTTAACCTTTTTTTGTATCTTATCGTCTTTATCCTTCCCCAAGGAACGCAGGTTAAATTCCAGATATGTGTCAAATGCAAAAACTGAAAATTCATTCCTTTTTTCGGAGCATGACGATAGCAATACCGCTATCGGCGCAACCACGGAAAAAAGCAAAAACGCCGAAAGAAGTTTTGTCAGTACGGTTCTCACAACATATCTCTCACGATTCTTTTCAAACATTTTTTACTTCACCCATATCGTCTCCGAATAAATTCACTCTGTTTTTTTTACGGGTATTATGCGTGCCTCAATCAATATGAGCATACATCCGCTGACGGCACCGAGTGGAATTGAAACTAAAAGCATAACAGGAAGATAATAAATAACTCCGACGGAGGAATAAATCACCGCAGCAGCGAGAATCTGCCCCGTACCGTGCATTGCCGCCGAAAACACCGACGCCCCTATCCTGCTCACCCTGTCTCCGAGAAATACGCAGATAACAAGGGCTGATAAAGACAACACCGCTCCGCTCACCGAAAATACAAGGGAGGAAAAATTTCCGAAAATAAACGACGAAAGAAACGCACGTAAAAGCGACACGCACACAGCGTCTGCTATTCCGTATCGAAATAACAGAAACATTATCAGCACGTTTGCCATGCCGAGCTTTACTCCGGGGAACAGCGGTGGTATTACCAGATATTCAATATACGAAAGTATCAAAGAGAGAGAGAGGCATATGGATGCCGCGGTAAGTCTCTCTACACCCTTGCGGTTACTCTGCGAACGCATCGGCATCTGCCCCCTTACCGCTTATTTTTATTGATATATTTGCCGGTGCACATATTATGCTCTCGCCGGGGCTTGATATTTCACCCGAACGCATACATATACCGTCAGGGCAGTCGGCATATGAAACAAATATTCTTTTATCCCTCACCGTCACTACAACGGTTATCCCGTTATTAACAAAAGAGTATTCGTTATCCTCAAAAACAGAAATCGAATATACCGTATCCCCGCAAAAAACCTCTGCCGTCTCACCTACATCGTCTCCACGCATAATATATGGAAAAAGCCATATAAGTAAAGCACAGATAAGTATCAGCGCATAAATAAGGAAATCAAACGGTCTCGGAGAAAAAGCGTTTTTCTTTTTGTTTTCAGCCGATGTATTCATATACAACCTCCGACAGCCGAGAGCTCGCATAACGTCGCTTGAATAAAGACCTTACAAGCGAATGCGATACGAATACAGTATATCAAAAGGCGCGCAATTTGTCAATAACGCGCGCCCGAATAATAAATTATTAATATACTACGCAAGAGCACCGTATCAGAATCCGCCGACTATCCTCTCCGCCACCCTGCGTGCAATGAGGATTCCCGCAACTGACGGAACAAAGGCGACGGATGCAGGTGAATGTCTGCCGTTTGAAGCGTCAGCGCATACCTTTCTCGGCGCCTCGTCGCTCCACAAAACCTCAACGTCAGATATCCCCTCCGTGCGAAGCTTCAAACGTATTGTACGCGCAAGGGGGCAGGTGTTAGTCTTTGAAATATCGCTGATTTTCAGTCTGGTTGGGTCAAGCTTGTTTCCCGTTCCCATAGAAGATATTATCGGTATATTTAATTTTTTACAGGCACGTATTATTGCAACCTTGGAAGTGAGCGTGTCTATCGCATCGACTACAAAGTCAGGATGGCTGTTTTGAAGAATCGGATATATATTATTTTCGTTTACGAAGTCGCATATTGCAGTCGACTCTGCCGACGGGTTTATGTCGGTAATCCTATTTGCGACCAATTCGGCCTTTTTCATACTCACGGTTGATGTCATGGCTATTATTTGTCTGTTTATGTTACTCATCGATACAGTATCCGCGTCAATGACGGTAATGCTGCCTACTCCGAGACGTGCGAGAGTTTCCGCTACGTATCCTCCTACCCCTCCTACGCCAAAAAGGGTTATGCGTGCCTCTGAAAGTGCCCTGCACTTATCTTCTCCGATGAGTGCCGCACTCCGTAAAAATCTCTCGTCCATATCAGTATCTCCACATAAAATATAATCCAATCAACATTAATAGCCGTATCTATGGTAAAATAATAGCATAATATAAACCGTTTTTCAATACAAAAAAGCGAAAACCGATAAAAGTTTTATGATTATCCCTTATCGTTTTCAATTCTGTCGATTCATAGAGCCTTATCATATCCGTTGACTACAGTCCACTCCTTAAAAGGCTCGTACTGCAACCATTCGTCACATACGGTTATACCTCTGCCACGTATAAGTCATAGGTTTTACTTTCTCCGTGTATGCTATAGTCATCTATTGGATACAATGGCGTTAAATAGCTAATGCCGCGAGACATTTAAGCGTCTCGTTTTTCTACGAGATACGATGCTTCCATATCCGCCAAATGAAGATGGACTGCCAAACGGCAAGTATCGAAAATCTTACCGACGAACTGACTGCCACCTTTTACGGCAGAAGTCCAACCACCCATACGTGTTGCAATCAACAATATCTCTTCCGGTTTAAGTTTAATGAAATTCTGCAATATGATAATTGATTTATCCGAGTGGTCTCCGCAAGGAAACTTTTCCTCAACTTGATACGTCTCAACGGTTTCTCGTTTGACGGTATCGGGAATTCCTCTTTGATAAAGGTTGCCCTTGGCAACGTCGTGGAAAAGGGAGATGATGATTGTCGTCTCCTCGGAAGCCTGTACTTCGGGATATGCGGTAAGCAGTCTTACGAGCTCGTTGTAAACATTCAGCGAGTTCTCAAGAAGTCCACCGGCATAAGAACCGTGGAATCTTGTACTTGCGGGAGCATAGAAGAAGTCGCCGGTTTCCAACCACTTAACGAGGTTTTCGATGCCTTCTCGTTTTATCTTGGCGCAAAGCTCCAAAAATCTTTCTTTGTTGTTCATATAATCTCCTTGGCTGTTTAATTATGTCTTATGTTTGCTAAAAAATAAACGGAATGTTTCCGTAAAATTATAATAAAAACAAGATGCTTATTTTTGCCGACAAATTTTTGCCGTCAACCTTAAAAAATGTCGGCAAAATGACGGCACGCCGTCAAATTTATCCCCTTAGTCATCGTCGTTGTCGGCAAACATACTCTCAAGTAAATAAGTCAAAACAAGAAACCAAACGGATAAACAAACCGCAGATAACAGCATAGAAGCTTAAATGAACAGATAAACTCCAACCGGTTATAAAAAATAACGCTGTAATATAAAAGGCAATAAGAGAAAATCAGTTGTACAAACAACGAAAAACCAAAGGTGTGCGGTGTTTTTAATATTTAGTTATGATTTCTGATAAAAACAATAAAATATCTTGAAAAACACAAAAAAACAAAGTATAATTGTCATATATACAACAAGCGGTATAACGACAACCGTTGACTGATTCACATAAAAAGCAAGGAGAATTTTATGGTCTTAGGAGATTTAACAGTACAGATAGGCGGCTTTCACGACCATTGGTTAAGAAACGGCACCGACAATCCCACTTTGCTCATGGCTGCAATGCAATATTACGGATATGATTTCATTTGTCTTATGGACTCGGCAATTGAAGGTGCCGATACGGTAAAAAAGCAAGTGGAAGAATGGCTTGACGGTGTTGCGGTTTACATAGGTCATGAGGATATGTACGGGTTCGGACACATGCTCAATATAAACAACGATTATGAACGAGACTTCAATTCTCTCGACTATATAAACGAATTCAAAAAAGCGAAAAGCGAAAAGGGATTCACCGCACTCGCTCATATCTGCTATCCAAAGAGCTTTGAACACATAGTAAAAAAAGAAGGAGCTATCGACTATCTTATCGACAATAATTTGGTTGATGCAATACAGTTGGAAAGGCCCGGAGATTGGAAATATGTTGAACACAGAGCAAGAGAAGGAAAAAAACTTCCTCTTGTCGGCGGATGGGATTCGCACAGAATAAAAGATAAAAAGGGATTGACAAACGCTCTGTATTTCAAAAACGCAAATCCGGACGGTCACCTCGACTCTGCGCCGAAAATGAGAACTATCGTGTTTTGCGAAGACAATTCCTTCGAAAGCATACTGTCCGCCGTAAGGGCAGGAAAAACCGTCCTTGAGTATGTAGAAACAAAAGAGCTGTTCGGTTCCCCGGAATATGTTGAAGCTCTCAAATCAAGAGGCTATATTGAAAAAATAGAGGAGCGTGTGGAGAAATATTCCCAATACAGTTTCGCCCCTCCTGTTTTAACAAGCGGAGATGCGGCAACCTTGAAATTCAGCATAAGCGGTAAGGTTTATTATCCTGATGCCAAACTGAATAAACTCGTCGGAGAAACCGACGAAAACGGCAATTTTGTACTCGATAGCGTTCCTATGCCGGTAAATCAGGATATGAGTTATATTCCTATTGCTATTGAGGGAGAAAACGGCGGCAGACTATATGCCGTAAAGGTAAAAAATAAAATAAATGTATCTGTATATCCCGTATACCGTGACGGCAAGAGATATATTCTCCTGAAATCGGAAGAGGCCCCGATAAACGCCGAAATAAAGGTTAAATTACCTGTGTCAATAAACATAGTCGCCGATATAAATAAAGACGGCGTATTGATTCCGCTTCCTGACGATGTTCCGACAATATTTGACTATGATTTAATCGTCCGCTCCGGCAACTGCGAGCGTCGTTATGCCGAGAGAACTTGTGCTATAAGCGTCGGGCGCTTTTCCGGTGATTGGGAAAATGTTCGTTCATATAAAATGAATTCTCCGGAATTTTGCGGAGGATACGGAAATAACCGCAAATATCCCGGCGAAGATGAATTTTCAATGACTTTCGGATTTGCCTATGATGAAGACAACTTCTATTGCAGAATGAACGTAACCGACGCCGTTCACGTACCGCCTCCGTACGGCGAACAAATGTATAACGGAGACTGCGTATATTTTGCTCTGGAGCCAAATGTTTCTCACGGACACCCCGCACAGTCAACCGGCTCACTCAGTCTCTCAATAGGCGCTCCGGTTGAAACAGGACCGATTGCTCAAAGCGACCTTTTACTGTCAGCCACAGATTACCTTAAAAAGTTTGAACAGTATGAAGGCGGCAGAATAATCGAAATTGCAATACCGTGGAGCGATATATCGAAAATATATCCGATATTCGTCGAGAAAAATACAGATATGGCCATAGGAGTCGGCGCAACCAACGACAACGGTGCCGGAGTTGTGGACGGCATGATGTGGCCCCGTTCAACCGGTGAAAAAATGAGAAACACAGACGACTTTGCTATATTAACCCTTGAATAACTTCATAAATAAAAAGGGGCTGAGTCATAGCATTAACAAATTGTGAGAGTTATGTGCAGCCATAACAAAAAACCAAGCTCAAATCATATGATTTGTCTTGGTTTTTGTTGCTTTTGTATAGGGTGAAAATCAAATTTTTCCAATTTGACTCAGCCCCTTTTTATTTATCGGCTATTGTTTTTATTTTCCAATCGTTTTTGATTTTTCTTCTCTTCTTCGTTTACCTGCCTTCTTCGTTTACCCGTGCTAAAATAAAAGATGATATTCGTTTTACAACTTATGTATAAATCCGATTCCGTTACAAAACAGAAGATTCTATTTGATATACAATTATACAGTCGATATACAACAATATAACGGTAAAACATACAATATTCAAATATCAAAAATTACAATAATCAAATAACAAAGAAGGTTTATTATGTGGATATTATTTGTCCCGGGCTCATCCCTGTTTGCAGGAATAGCTTCAATACTTGCAACAACAATGAGAGCCGGAATACATGAATATAAAAGAAAAAGTGAAAAATCACACAAAAACCTGACGATAGCGCCGCTTTCATAGAGAATTATCAAAACTTAAATTTTAGAATTGCGCTTTCATTCGATTACAAAAGGCTTACGGGAATTCAACCGAGAGCCTTTTTTCATAAAGAAAAGATGAATATAGATTGCTTGTAATCTTTATACAATCTTAATACCTTTCGCAAGAACCATAATGTTATCTTTATAAAAATTATAGTAAAAACAAGATGCTTATTTTTGCCGACAAATTTTTGCCGTCAACCTTAAAAAATGTCGGCAAAATGTCGGCAAAATGTCGGCAAACGACAAAAAATCACCCACACCGTCTTAACAACGATAGGGGTGATTTTCTTAAAAACCCTTATAAATCAAGCCTTAAAAGCCTCTTCAACCGCAACTGCGCAAGCGACCGTTGCGCCAACCATCGGGTTGTTGCCCATGCCGATGAGACCCATCATCTCAACGTGAGCCGGAACGGAGGAGGATCCTGCGAACTGCGCATCTGAATGCATACGTCCCATGGTATCCGTCATGCCGTAGGAGGAAGGACCTGCACCCATGTTATCGGGGTGAAGCGTTCTGCCTGTACCGCCGCCGGAAGCAACCGAGAAATACTTAACGCCGTTCTCTACGCACCATTTCTTGTATGTACCTGCAACGGGATGCTGGAATCTTGTCGGGTTGGTTGAGTTACCGGTGATGGAAACACCGACGTTCTCGAGCTTCATAATAGCAACGCCTTCGGGTACGTTATCTGCGCCGTAACACTTTACGTTTGCACGGGGGCCTTTGGAATAAGGAGTCTCCGATACAACCTTAACTTCTTCCGTATATGGGTCAAACTCAGTCTCAACATAAGTGAAACCGTTTATTCTTGATATGATGAATGCCGCATCCTTGCCAAGACCGTTAAGGATAACACGCAGAGGCTTTACTCTTACCTTGTTTGCGTTGAGGGCAATTTTAATAGCGCCCTCTGCCGCCGCAAAGGACTCATGTCCCGCAAGGAAGCAGAAGCACTCGGTCTCTTCTGAGAGAAGCATTGCTCCCAGATTTCCGTGGCCCAGACCAACCTTACGGTTTTCGGCAACGGAGCCTGGTATACAGAAAGACTGAAGTCCTATACCGATAGCTGCTGCGGCGTCGGCTGCCTTTGTGCAACCCTTCTTTATTGCGATAGCGGTACCTACGGTATATGCCCAGACAGCGTTATCGAAGCAAATAGGCTGTGTTCCGCGTACTATTGCATCAACGTCTATTCCTTTGGAGAGAGTGATATCACGGCACTCCTCAATAGAGTTTATACCATATTCCTTAAGAGCGGCGAGAATCTTTTTCTCACGTCTCTCGTAGTTTTCAAACAATGCCATATTTCTGCCTCCTCCTTACTGTTTACGGGGGTCGATATACTTAACGGCACCATCCTCGGGATTGAATCTGCCGTAGTGACCCATAGACTTGTTGTATGCTGTTGTGGGGTCGTCGCCCTTCTTGATGAAGTCTGTCATCTTGCCGAGGTTTACGAATTCATATCCGATAACCTGGTCGTTCTCGTCAAGAGCCATACGTGTGCAATAACCCTCTGTCATCTCGAGGTAACGAACGCCCTTGGCCTTGGTTCCGTACATGGTACCGACCATTGAACGAGCACCTTTACCGAGGTCCTCCATGCCTGCGCCGATCGTAAGTCCGTTCTCGGAAAATGCAGACTGCGAACGACCGTAAACTATCTGAAGGAAAAGCTCTCTCATAGCGGTGTTTATTGCATCGCATACGAGGTCTGTGTTAAGTGCTTCGAGAATTGTCTTTCCGGGGAGGATTTCCGCAGCCATAGCCGCTGAATGAGTCATGCCGGAGCAACCGATAGTCTCAACGAGAGCCTCCTCTATGATACCGTCCTTTACGTTAAGCGAGAGCTTGCACGCACCCTGCTGAGGAGCGCACCAGCCAACTCCGTGAGTATAGGCGGATATGTCCTTGATTTCCTTTGCCATTATCCATTTTCCCTCTTCCGGGATAGGAGCGGGGCCGTGCTTCGGACCCTTGGCAACCTTGCACATATTTTCCACTTCGGCAGAATAAATAATGTGGTCTGTCATTTATGTATTTCTCCTTAATAAAAATTTTGCGTTTATTTGAACTTATTTAACAATTTCGCCGTATACGGTTCCGAATGCGGCGGCGGCATTGCACTCGTCAGTATCAATATGCATAGCAAGGGCGAAAGACGATTTGACTCTTACGACTACGTCATCAAAAATAAGCGGACGTGCCGTATTAAGTTTAACCTTGACTATCTCTTTGTCTTTAACTCCGAAGGACTCTGCATCTTCGGGAGTCATATGTATGTGGCGTTTTGCAACGATAATACCGTTTCCTATTGTGATTTCTCCTGCCGGTCCTCTGAGTACTGCGCCGGGGGTGTTCGCAACGTCTCCGGACTCATGTATCGGAGGTGTAACTCCGAGAGCTCGTGCATCGGTATAAGATACCTCGACCTGATTCTCCGGTCTCTCCGGTCCGAGAACGGACATTGTGACCGTCTTTTCTACCTCTTTACCGGTTTTTTTGTCAATAGTCTTGTTAACGACGGTTACCTTTTCCTCACATGCAAACTGTCCGGGCTGTGACAGGTCCTTCTTTTTTGTCAGTGTGTGTCCTGCGCCGAAGAGTGCTTCCACCGCATCGTGCGTAAGATGAATGTGACGTGCAGACGTCTCTACTATAAATTCTTTCATCTTTAGCTCCTTTATCTCCGTATTTAAGGTATGATAATAAAATCACAATCTTTATTGTATCATACATTTTTTAATTTGTAAATGTATAAACCGAAATTTTAATGCAAAAAATACACAAAATCGATATTTTTTTCACTGAATTTCAATAAAAAGGGGACGTAACAGAATGAAGAGTAAAGAACTGACAAACGCAAATGAAGAAAAGAAAGATATGGCAAAGAGTTCTGATGGAAATTCAATATTCGAGAGTGGGAGCACGGTTGCGGGCAACGGTGAGGAGCGCTTCTATTGTCTTAGCATAATCGGGCAGATAGAGGGACACTTTATATCCGACGAAAAGCAGAAAACGACAAAATACGAGCATCTTATTCCCATACTTGTAACGCTGGAAGAAAGCACTGATATAGACGGCGTGCTTATCATCCTCAATACCATGGGCGGAGACGTCGAGGCAGGACTTGCGATAGCTGAGCTGATAGCTTCAATGACGAAGCCCACGGTATCCCTCGTTCTCGGCGGAGGACATTCCATCGGAGTCCCCCTTGCCGTATCGGCAAAGAAAAGCTTCATCGTCCCCAGCGCAACAATGACCATACATCCCGTGCGTACCAGCGGAACCGTAATCAGCGCACCTCAAACCTTTGATTATCTGCGTAAAATGCAGGACAGAATCGTAGATTTTATTGTTCGCAACTCGAGTGTTGAACGAAGCTATATTGAAAAGATAATGATGAAAACCGACCAGCTTGCAAACGATATAGGCTCCGTCCTTGACGGAAATTCCGCGGTAAAATGCGGTCTTATCGATAAGGTGGGCGGACTTTCGGACGCCCTGTCCTGTCTGCGCGATATGCATTCAAAAGACAATAATAAAAAGGGGCTGAGACATAGCAATAACAAATTGTGAACGTTATCTGCAGCCATAGCAAAAAACCAAGCTCAAATCATATGATTTGTCTTGGTTTTTTGTTGCTTTTGTATAGGGTAAAAATCAAATTTTCCAATTCGACTCAGCCCCTTTGAAAATTTTTATTTTGAAAGACGCGGCAACTTTTGCAGGGCGACGCATACCGCAGTTCCTATGACAGTTGCCACAGCCGCCTCAAGAGGTACGTTCAGTATCATAACCGTCGTTATTATCACCTTAATAAGAGCACCCTCATACTCTACGTTACCGAACATGATAAACAACAGCCCGAGGAACAGAAGTGAATTGAGAAGAGGCGCACAGAGATTTGCTATTGAGGTTTTCAGCGGTTCTTTCTTCGGGCTTTTCATCATCAGCTCGAAAATAAGCCCCACGAGAAATCCCATCATAACCCTGGTAACAACGCATAGCACGAACGTAAGAAAAGGATTTATCCCAATCAGAAGGGTACCGAACGGGTCCGTTCCGAAGCACTGAACGAAACTTGTAATTCCGAATATGAGACCAAGGATTGCGCCTGCTCCCTTACCGATAATAACAGCTCCGACCGCAACCGGTATGGTAACGAAGGTAATAGACAGAGCTCCCACCCGCAAATACCCTATAGGAGTTAATGAAAGCACCAGTATCAAAGCTCCGAGAAGTGCTGTTTCAACCATTTTAATAAGTGATGTATTTTTCATCTGACACCTGCCACGTTTACTTACAGCTTGGAAAAGCCATATCTACAACGTCAGTTTACTGTTTCTTTCACTGTATATCATGATTTTATCATACATATGCGATAAAATCAATACCGTCGTCATTTTTCGTTACTCTGCATATATTTTGTGTTTTTTTGTACGATTTTTAGTCATCTTTCAACTTATTTTTTTATTCTTTCGTTTTTTTCCTCTTTTTTTATGAACGTGTATTGAATCTGTGTTTTCGTCGTAGGTTGCGAGCAAAACGTCCTGCAGCTTGCAGCCCTGAGCGTCCAGCCTCTTTTTCAGCCAACTCTCCCCTTTGCACATGGACTTCAGGGCAGCCTCTGTTACCTGACCGTCTATTATGGGCGTCGGAGTCAACGAGGCTTTCGGCAATATAACACCGATGTCTGATACTGTCGGCGGTGTCTTTTCACTTTTCGGCAGAATACTTATCTTTCCGCTTGTCTCGAGTATGCAAAACTCTATATCATCAATATTAAAATAGTTTTTTTCACGGCATAAAGACAACAGCTCCTCGACGGACAGCATACTCTTTTTGAGATTTTCGTCGTCAATCTTCCCCTTATCAATTAGTATCAACGGCTTTCCTATGATTATTTTCTTCATGAGCGTTCCCTTTCTCCCTATAACGCTCATAATTATCTCAAGGACGCAAAATATCGCTATTGCGATAAGATAAATATAAAACGGCTGTTCATAGTCTGTTGCCATCTCAGCGCCGATTGAACCTATCGATATGCCTATAACGTAATCTATAAAATTCAGTTGAGCTATCTGTTTCTTGCCCATCAGTTTTGCCGTTATAAACATAAAAACGTATGAAATAATACTGTTTATAATAATGATTAGAATAAAATTATTGTTTTCCATACGGTAAGTCTTTGCTTTTTTCTTCTGTTTTATTCCGACGGCATTGCCGTTTTGTTTAATAAAAAAAGATACAACTACATACACGGCTGACGATAAATCGAAAGGCAATTTACGTCATTTCGAAAACAGTGTTTGTATGAATGTTGTATCTTCTTTTTAGTTATATTGGCGACGCGGTATCCCGCGTTATTTCGTCGGCGGAATATATTCCGTGCTTCCGTCAGGGTACGTAATGTTGCAGCTGCCGTCGCTGTTATACGTGTATACCGTATATAACGGCGAACCGCCATTATTGTCTATGATTATCTTTTGTACTATCTCACCTGTACTTCCGTAACTGTCAATTTCACCACTTATGGGGTTACTGTCGGCGTCAGTTAAGATGTTAGAGATTGTCGTAACAGCTTCACCGTCTTCGGTATACTCATACGTTGTGACGTTATACTCGCTTATCTCGAATGTGTCATCGACATATGACAGTTCCATTTCCATAGTAAGCTTAGGTATTATTATACCATCAGTTTGTTTGAAATAGCTATACATAGATGTGAAGTTCAGCCGTCCCATACTGTCGTATTCCATATCCATGGAACTCGACTGATTCAAATCCATATTGCCGTTGTAATCATATATTTTCGATACGATTATGTCCACTGCACCGTCGTCATTGAAACTGATTGTTTCATCTTCGAGTATTATGGAATCCGTTGAACCGTATTTGACGTTTTCGATTTTGTTGAGAACGTTTTTGTTGCTCTGATATGTTATCTGAACTGTTTCTTTTTTGACTCTCTCGAATGAGGAATACTCGGATTCTTCGACTTTTATGATATTATTTTTATCATCAAACTCATAGCGATTCTCATATTTTTTTGTGCTTTTACCGTTATCAACACTGCTGCCTACACATCCGATGACGTTGCTGTTTTTCGATATTTCATATTTGAACACCAATCTGTTGCCCGAGTCGAAAATATTAACGGCCGCTTCTGAGTAATTAGCTGTGAACGTATATGATGTTTTCGTTTCGTCATCAACGCACTCACACTTAATTGAGCTAATCGCACCGTTTGTATAAACGAACAGTTGCTTCTTGAAATACTCCGTCACGTATTCAACGTTCAAACTCTCTTCCATAGCTGAGGATTCTTCCAAAGCCTTATAATATGTTGCGCTCGCAACGTTTCCGCTTGCATCGTATTCATAGCATACCTTGTATTTGTTGCTATAGTCCTCCTCAACAACTCTCTTTCCGTTCTGATACGTTATCTTCATCAACGCCAGATCCTCGGAAGAATACATGACGGCAGAGGAGAGCTTATCTGCATTATATTTATTTTCTACGTAAGAGGATACCCCGTTACCGTATGCGTCGGTTGTGGTTATAATCTTCTCCGTTTCTTTTTCTTGATTCCACTCTAAAATAATCTTATAAATAGAAGTATTTGCAATCCGCGGTATGGTGATTGACATCTCGCTTACTCTGCCATCTGTCGAATATTTGGTATCCTGTCTCATTCTGAGGATTCCGTCTATAAGTCCCATTTCTATCGATGAGAGGGCGTTATGGTATTTCCCATATGTGTTTTGAAGGATTGAATCCGGAAAAATATCTTCTGTATTATTCTCGCTCACGGAGTATTCTGTTGCATTTCCCCCGCATGGCAATTCATATACGGTTGTTAACGGTATGTTACGCTCATCGGTCATTGAGTGACCTCCTGAGTAGCCCGAAACACCATTGGATACAGAGTTGCTGACAGAACCGTTTCCGTCATTGTCGTCCTCATCATTACATGAAACCAGAATTATGGACAATATTGAGAGCAGGACTGCAAGAAAAATCATAGTGATAGTGCGAAGAGTCTTTTTCATCCGTCTTTCCTCCTAAATAATAATTCAAGAAAATGTTATGCTGGTTATGTCATCAAAAGCTTTACCATACTTTATCAAGGATCAATGCATCTTTACTTACTCATATTGCGGTAAAATATATTGATAAAAAACCGTGAGACGGTTATTTGATTTATTCGTCTCACGGTGATTTTTTGATATAAACCTATCAGGTATCGTATTCAAGAATATCGCAGTGACTCTTGTTTATAAGATCAAGCTCATGGAGATTGAAATCCTGCATTTTTCCACTACTCTGAAGGTTATCTATAAGGTCGTAGATTTCATCGCTGAAATCAGTGCCGTCCTCGTTAAAGAGAGGCGCATTCATCGTGGTATCGAAGAAATCGTATCTCTTAACGTGCGAATGAGAATAAACGCTTGCCGGCTGGCTGAAATTGAGCGTTGTGTTGATTGAGATATTGTTGTAATACTCTCCGAGATAAACGAATCCGCATTTGAATGCCCATCTGCCTATCATTTCACCGTTGGCTACGGTACTGTATACAGATGATTCGTCACCCTTTGTAACGCCCTTGGAAGCTCCGTATTTCGAAGGCTCGTAAAGTTTCGAACCTGTCTCATCATCTATTTCTCCGGATTCAAGGTTATAGAGGTTTGCATAATAGGTGGTTGCCTTAACATCTCCATAGTACATATCAATGCCTGTACAGCTCGTGTTTGAACCTTGGAGTCCGAAATAGTCGAAGAGGAAGTCGAACATCTCATTAACTGTTTTGAATCTGAACGTTGTGTTTGCGGGATAATTCGTGCCGTTTATTTCGCGCCCTGTCTTTGTAACAAGTTTGAATCTGCCGATATTATCATTTGTTATAGGGACAACACCGCCGTCGTTAACCGCTTTTCCGTTATTGAGCTGTGCGTATCCGTTTCCGTATATCTGATAGAACATCTCGGAAGAACGCATTTTTGTAAGCGCATTGTAGGAGTATGAAACGTCGTACGGCTGATTTGCATAGTAATCATTCCATTCCTGCGAGCCAAACCCGGTTGTGTTAAACATAGCCCACAGAGCCTCAGAACGCTGAGTTTCGCTGCTGTGAATATCGCGCCAAGCCCAGAACCCGCCGTCACTATTATCATTACCGGTTATGGAAACGTTTTTGCCTGTTTCGAATACGAGGTTGTTGTATGCGACTCCGCCCTTCATCTTTCCGAAAATAGACATTCTGGGGTTGCCGTCTTTGGTTATGTTGTATATTAGGTTGGAATGCATGGTATAACCGGTTGAGGAACCGTCGTTATAGAATATATTATATCCCCATCCTGCCCACTTGTTTCCGATATCATGAATCTTGTTATAGCGGAATACGTTTCCTATCTGAGTAGGTATATCTGAGAGGTTGTAGAATATTCCGACGTCGTCCGTATCGGTTATGAAGTTATATACATCGTTGTATTCGAATATAAGGTTTGAAAAATGTCCGGAAAGCATACCGTGCAGACCGTTGTAAATACTGCACTTTCTTACCGTTACTCCCGATACTCTGTTAAGTTCAATTGCCCATGAATATGAGTAGTGGCGTGATGCTATATCATGTATCTCACAGTTCTCGATGAGTATTTTTGCGTCTCCTACCGGCTGTCCCTTCGATGAATAGAGGCCACATGATTCAGAAAAGCAAAGCACTCCGATGCCGGTCTCATACATCTTACAGTCCTTAATTGTCACGTTCTTTACATAATTTGCATCAATTGCCTTGCCGGCGCAGTGAGCAATCGTACATCCGAGGAAGGATATGTTTTCACACATATTTCCGCTGGCTCCCTCGATCTTGACAAGAGTCGACTGACCGTACATTATATCGACATTTACAAAATGTACGTTTTTGCAGTTTTTGAGCTTTATAACAGGCTCATCGTTTATTGCAACGTAGAGATTGGACGTGTCCGCATTCTCCTCGTCGAGATAGACGTAGAGTCGCTGTCCCTCGTAATCATAGTAATATTCGCCGGGGCGGTCTATCGCTTCAAGAGCGTTGAAGAGATAGAATCTTCTGTACGGGGTATTTCCGTTCGCATCCGGCTCTGCACCGAGGTCACCGTTATAGTTACGTCCTCTGTCTGTAGTAAGGTATCCTTTGTATACCTTCTTTTCCGAGATTTTATATCCGAAATCATTGTTGAAACGCTTCGTGCAGTCAACGAAATTCTCAACTACGTGGATAAGATCGTCCCAGTCGTTTCCGAGGAAGTCCATCATCATTACGTCCTCGTTTTCAAAATCCCAGTCTTTTATTACGTTATACGTTTCGTCGAGAAGCCATACGTTCATCTTAGTAGTCGTATAACCACCCAGAGAGCCCATTTCGGTAGGAGTCTTCCAGTTGCTCGGTTCATCTGCGCCGTTTTCATATATATAATTAAGGTAAGAAAGAACGCACCAACCGACAAGACCCGGTTTTGTATTCTCTGCGCTTGCCTCAACTTCATCCTTGTTCGGATATCTTGCGGGCTGGAGGTTGGAGTCTCCGTTGTAGAATTCAACAACGTCATACGAAATGGTCGTCGAGGAACCGGTGGTTCCCTGACGGATTGCGCACTTGTTGATAAGCGAGGTGAGCGCGTTGGAATAATCGCGAAGATCTATGTAGTAGAGATTATTCTTTACGGTTTCGTTTTTGATATGGCTGAGAGCCCATGCGTCGTCGGTTTCGTTGGCTTTTCTGATATTATAATCATCAATATTGTAGCCGCCGAGTATTCTCGCCTGACCTCCTCCGTAGGTTATGTAATATACACCCTGGCTCTCTGTTCCGGAGAGAACGTTTAGAGTTTCCGGCATATAATAATCGCCGCTTTCAAGCGCAATAACAATGTCGTTTTCGTTTGCACCTATGAATGTACTTGCAATTTCCTGCGCCTTCTCAATACTGTAAACGGCCGTCTCCTTTGTCAAACCGTCGTTTGAGTCAGCACCGTTGCTGGAAGACACATAAACGTAGTTATACGCGTCCTTTTGGAGCACATCCTTAATACTTACTGTTTTTGCACCGGGGGTAGGATCCGGATCGGTACCGGGATTTTCGGTTCCCGTTGTAGAGCTTGACGAGCTTTGAGTATCATCTCCGGTATTTTCGCCACATGCGAAAAGTGAAAGAAGCATTATCGCACACAGCAGGATACATAAAATCTTTTTCATAGCATTCTCCTTTATTAAACTTTTCATAGATATGCATAATCATACACCTATATTGTAGCACAACGGTATATCAAAGTCAATTATTTTCACATCGTCGTTTTTTACAAATTTATTACTGCGCATTTGTGAATAATAACTATATAAGTATCTTTTCGCACCGCAAATCTTGATTTTCTCTCATTTAATTATATATTAACCTTTTAGTCAAAACGTCACCGAATGTCAAATGAAGGGCACGACATCATAAAATCCGGCAAATTAGAACCAAAAGCAAAAAAACCTCTGCAAAACTGCAGAGGTTAAAAAGAACAAACATTCACAAAAAACCGAACAAAGGCATAACGAAGCTCAAGAAGAGAACTACAAGAAGTAGTTCAAGCCCTCGGTCAATTAGTATCGTTCAGCTGAACACAT
>JAXEKG010000004.1:0-108459 GCA_034101145.1 Eubacteriales bacterium
TTTTTTCTGCTTCTTGCATGATGCACAGCATTCAGTTTGACATTACTTTATCCGCTGAAAAGGATACCGATGTCATACTCATTCCCTCGGATATTTACCGTGGCATTATGGAAAACTGTGCACCGCTTGCCAATTACACGAACGAAGTTATGGCAAGCCGCTTCTCGGATGTGATGTGGCTTATAGACCAAATCATGTGGAAGACCTTTGACAAACGCCTTGCGAATTTTCTTTTGAACGAAGCCAACATAGAAGGCTCAAACATACTGAAAATCACCCATGAAGAAATTGGCAATCATCTGGGGAATCCTCGTGAGGTCGTAACACGGATGCTTAGATATTTCGTGAACGAGGGTGCGGTCAGGCTGTCACGCGGAACAATTGAAATTGTTGATGAAAGCAAACTTGCAAACATTGCGGAAGGGTAAATTATGGAGCTTGTATTACTAACCGCCCTCGGTGTGGGCGGTGCTACCGTTATCGGTTCGCTGATAGGTTTTATTTTCAAAAACATATCGCATAAATTTTCGGATATCGTTCTGTCATTTGCCGCGGGCGTGATGCTCGCCGCGGCTGTGCTTGGACTGATCGTTCCGTCTCTTGAATACGGCGGAAAATACGGAATATTAATAACTGTTGCAGGTATTTTTGCCGGTGCTGTCTGCCTCAATCTCATCGACAAGTTAGTGCCGCATTTACATAAATTTGTAGGGAACGAACCGGAAACGCACCACAATGCAAATCTGAGCAAGGTTCTGCTGTTCGTTTTGGCGATTGCCATACATAATCTGCCGGAAGGCATCGCCGCCGGGGTAGGCTTTGGCTCGGGCGATACGACGCAAGCACTGATCATTGCAGGGGGTATTGCTCTGCAGAATATTCCCGAAGGCATGGTGATCATAGCACCTATGCTTGCGGCAGGCATCCGCCCCGGGAAGACCTTCATTCTTGCCATGATCACGGGACTCGTTGAGATTGTGGGCACGCTGATCGGTTATTTTGCCGTCAGTATATCCACAGCGATTTTGCCCTTCGCGCTTGCATTTGCTGGAGGAACGATGCTCTACGTCATCAGCGACGAAATGATACCCGAAACCCACGCACACGGGAGCGAGCGAGGTGCGACCTATGCTTTGCTTATAGGCTTTTGCGTCATGCTTGTCACGGATGTGTTGTTGGGATAGAAGAAAGGCGCCAAGATTTCCGTAATGGATTTCCGGGCGCTTTTCTCATTACACCGTTTTCTTCTCCTGTCAGATCTCCATTCCGCAAGGAGTGGATTTTTTATTTAGTGCTTTCTCCTGATGCACCGCATCGTAGAATCGGAAGCCGCCTGCAAAGTTGTAGCAGTCTAAACCGTTGCCTGCAAGAATTCGGGTGGCGATATAACTGCGAAGTCCGCTTTGACAGATAACATATACCTGCTTTGTCCTGTCAAGTTCGCCAATGCGTTCACGAAGTTCGTCTACAGGAATATTGATAAATCCCTCCACGTGGCCTCTGCTGTATTCCGTCGGTGTGCGCGTATCGAGAAGTGTGACGTTCTCATCTCGTTGCAGACTCTCAGTATCCTCGTAGTACCACTGCTTTACCACGCCGTTTTTGATGTTCTCTACAATATAGCCTGCCATGTTCACGGGGTCCTTTGCCGAGGAATAAGGCGGAGCGTAAGCAAGGTCGAGTTCCGCAAGTTCGTAAGCTTTCATTCCGGCTCGTATTGCGGTTGCAATGACATCGATCCGCTTGTCAACACCGTCAAAGCCAACGATCTGAGCACCGAGCAAACGATAGGTGTCTTTTTCAAACAGTACCTTCATGGTCATCATCTTGCCGCCGGGATAATATCCGGCATGGCTCATGGGAGAAAGAATGACCTTGTCGGCAGAAAGTCCGAGTGCCTTCGCTGTTTTGTCATTAATGCCGGTAGAGGCGGCGGTCATGTCGAAAATCTTGATAACCGAGCTGCCCTGACTTCCCCGGTAGTGACTGTCAATACCGCAGATATTGTCAGCGGCGATTCTGCCCTGCTTATTGGCAGGACCTGCAAGGGAGATCAACGCACCCGTATCGGTTACAAAATTTCTGATCTGAACCGCATCACCGACAGCATAAATGTCGGGAACGGAGGTTTCCATTCGGTCGTTCACCACGATACTGCCCTTGATACCGAGTTCAAGACCTGCATCCTTTGCGAGCGTGGTTTCCGGAGCAACGCCGATCGCCATTACGACCATATTGGCGTGGAGCGTAGGAGAATTTTTTAGTTTCACACAAATGCCGTCATCAGTGTCGGCAAAGCCTTCAACGAACCTGCCGAGCATAAGATTAACGCCGTTTTTGCGTAGCTCTGCATGGATGAAGGATGCCATATCGCTGTCAAAAGGAGCCATGAGCTGGTCGGCGGCTTCAACGAGTGTGACATCTATCCCAAGCTCACGGAGATTTTCCGCAACTTCGATTCCGATAAACCCGCCGCCGACAACAACTGCGGATTTGGGATATTTCTCATTTATAAATTTTTTGATTTTCAGCGTGTCCTCAACCGTGCGGAGCGTGAATATCTTATCGCTGTCAATGCCTTCAAAGTTCGGTTTGATCGGCTTTGCACCGGGCGATAATATGAGCTTATCATAGGTTTCGGTGAAAACTGTACCGTTCTCAATATTTTTTACGGTGACCATTTTGCTTTCGGGGTGAAGTGCCGTTACCTCGTGGCGCACATTCATTTTGACACGGAAACGCTTATAAAAGCTCTCCGGTGTCTGCAAGGTCAAGTCACCCTCATTCTCAATCGTTCCGCCGATGTAATACGGAAGTCCGCAGTTGGCGTAAGAAATAAAACCGGAACGCTCAAAGACTACGATTTCAGCTTTCTCGTCAAGCCTGCGTATTCTTGCCGCCGCAGTCGCGCCGCCGGCAACACCGCCTATTATTACAACTTTCATCTATCTCACGACCTTTCCTCGGTACGACAGAATGCCGCCGATATCCTCTACATTTGTGTATCCCATTCTTTTCAGGATGCTTGTTGCCTGTGCGCTTCGTGCGCCGCTTCTGCAATGTACGAAAAGCGGTGTGCTTTTATCTTTTATGATTGACTCTACTTGCTCTATGCTTTGCAGGGGAATATTTTTGCTTCCCTCAATATGCCCCTCGGAATATTCCTCCCGTGTACGAACATCCAAAAGCACCGCTCCTTCGGTGGAAAGAAAACTTCTCACACCGCTGTTTATATCTTTTGTTTGCAAAAAACTGAAAAATCCCATATCACACCTCACAGCATAGCAAGGATCTGTTCCTTCGGTCGGGCACCCACCGCTTGATTGACGATCTTGCCGTCCTTCATGACCACAAGGGTTGGAATGCTGTACACACCGAACGCTTCGGCAAGCTCCCTTTCCTGATCAACATTTATCTTGCCCACCTTAATATCGTTTCTTTCCTCTGCGATTTCATCTACTATGGGACTGACCATCCGGCATGGACCGCACCAATCCGCATAAAAATCGAGAAGTACGGGCTTGTCGGAATTTTTCACTTCATTTTGAAAATTATCTTTATTGATTTTGATAACTGACATTTTTATGTCCTCCTTGTTTGATCTACACCCGAAGTATACCGCAATTCTTCTGCTTCTTCCGTGATGTTATCACTTTTCGATCTCACCTTTCCAATCGTTGATGCCACCGAACTCTACGACATTCGAATATCCGAGTTTAACAAGCTTTTGGGACGCTTGCTTGCTGCGGTTACCGCTTCGGCAATATACCAGAATCAGCTTATCCTTATCGGGGAGCTCGGATATTTCATCCGTGCCGATGCTTTCGTTCGGAATATTGATCGCATTCGGAATATGCCCTGTGGCAAATTCGTCGGGACGGCGAACATCAAGTATGATGTAATCGCTTTCGCTTTCCATCATTTCCACAGCTTCGCTCATGGTTATTTGCGTATACGTTACATCTTTATCTGTCGATACAGCACATCCTGTGAGGAGCAAAACAATAAGAAGGATAAGAAATAATCTGTGTTTCATGTTCTTTACCTCGTTCAATTCACTTTTGATTTATTATACCACAACCTCAAGATTCTTCCGTGATGTTGTTACATATGATCAAAAAGTGGTAATAACACAAACTGCATCTCATTTTCCGTCTTTGACGAGGACTATGATGGGAGAATATGTGCTTTATTACGGTGGCAAGGTTGTTGGCGGTATCTACGATAACCGCCTGCTCGTCAAGCCTACACCTTCTGCGGTTGTATTGATGCCCGAAGCACCGCGCGAACTCCCATACGAAGGTGCAAAAGAAATGCTCCTTGTAGAGGACATTGATAATAGAGGTTTTCTCAATAAATTGTTTGAAATGATGTACGAGGAACTACCTGAACCGAAGAGAAAAAAGTAATCAAATTCCAATTTGTCGAGGAGAAGAAATCGAATTGGATTTGCCACGGTTTTGTTGCCGTGGCTATTTCTTTGACTACAGAGACGCAATAATTGAAAGGTGAGTTGTGCAATGCCGTGGTCGTGGCCCTTGGGACCACAACCAGATCAGGCATTATGGAGTGGAGCCAAAAAGTCCCACCCCAGATTAGTTATCAACTAAGTAACGAGTGTATTTGGGGCAAAAATTATCGCTACCCCGTTCACAGGTACAAATCATTAGATTTTTTTGTTATTGTTGTCTCTGCGCTGATAATCGGCATTGATTTCTTTACTCCAATCAGCACCAAGCGGAACGCTTGCTCTGACATTGCAAACCGCTTTCGCGACCGATTCATAGAGGATATGCGTACCCTCGCCGTCAGCGTTGTAGTTCACGGCTCTGTCACGGCTGATACCATAACGTGCGGCAGTTTCAACTGCATCAATGTTCGCTCCGATGAACAGGAACTCCCAGCCATACTTCTCTTTCTGCCGCTCAATCATCTTCTTGACCTGCTCACTTGTGTAACGGTGACTTGCATTCTCCTGTCCGTCAGTTGTGATCACAAACATCGTATGTTCCGGCACATCCTCGGGGCGAGCATACTTATGAATATTTCCGATGTGGTGAATCGCACCGCCGATAGCGTCGATCAGAGCCGTACAGCCGCGAACGGTATAGTCCTTCTCGGTCATTTGAGGAATGTCACCGAGCTTCACGCGGTCGTGCAAAACCTCGCTTACATCATCAAACAGAATGGTCGAAACATAGCAACCGCCGTCTTGCTTCTTCTGCTTTTCAATCATAGCGTTAAAACCGCCGATAGTATCGCTCTCAAGACCGGCCATCGATCCGCTTCTGTCCAAAATAAATACGAGTTCGGTCATGTTGTTTTTCATAATTAAAAACCTCTCTTTCATTTGATGCCTATATTGTACGTCAATAAAAGAGAGGTTTGGTCGCATGGCAGGCGACAAATTATTTACGCAAAGCAGAGTTCCACTCGGCTTCCTTGAATCCAACAAGAACAAAGCCATCTCCAACGAGCAGCGGACGCTTTACAAGCATACCGTCACTTGCAAGGAGTTTCAGCATTTCATCCTCACTCATTGAGGGCAACTTGTTTTTCAGGTCGAGAGATTTATATAGCAGACCGCTTGTGTTGAAAAACTTTTTCAGTGGTAAGCCGCTATTCTTGAACCATTCTGTCAACTCATCGAGTGTAGGATTGTCGAGCTTAATATCTCTAAGCTCATATTCAATCTTGTTGTCGTCAAGCCACTTCTTTGCCTTTTGACAAGTGGTGCATTTGGGGTAGCAGATAAATTTTAACATAGTCCAATCTCCTTTTATTCACAGACTTCAATGTAAAAACTTACAGGACGGAAACCATCGTTGCAAGAAATCATTGCAGATTTTTTGTTTTTCATCCACCCATCGTAAAAGTTCTCGCCACCGTGTGCAAGAGTCATAATGAACGGTGAAACGCTGTCCCACGCACTGTCACAAAAGCCATCTGGTTTTTGCCAACCTTCGCAGAAAAACACCTGACCTTCCTCTAAGCCACAGGCGTGTTCGATGGGATTTTCATATTTGTCGATCAGATCGTCATACCGTGCCTTTCGCATCACTGTTATTTTTATCTTCTTCATCTCTTATCCTCCGAGCAGGCTCTGGTCAAATGCGAACAGCGCCTCATTAATTTCAAAAATATTGTAATTGCCACGGCTGATAAAATATTCGATTATGATGTCGAACTTGTTGCTATGCGACAGTGCAAAGCCTGCGGCGCGGTGAATCGCACCGTCAACACCTCCGCCGCCGAGCAGCGACTCGTTTGCGGCATTGACAATGGCATCCACCTTCATTTTTGTGATATCGTTTCTTACAATTTCAAGCGGCATAGTTACACCTTCCAAACCGTTTCATCGCCGCAGATGTTTCTTATCTTGATGCGGAGTGGCTTGTTGTCGGAAGTAATGCGGCAATCCCAAAACTCCTTGGTTTTCACACCGTTACGAACAACATATCCGAGCTTGTCAATCTTGATTTCGCTGTCCGAATGCCATTCGCCCTCGGCAGAGGTACAGTCTACGCTAATAAACTCGATAAGCTCCAAGCCATCATCGCTGATAATGATTGGTTTATAGGGCTTCTTTTCGGAAGAATTGAGCATTGCCTTGTTGTTGAACTCTGTAATTTTTGACATCACACGGTCGCTGACAAATTTATCAATCGTGATAGCATATCCGCCGAGCAAAGTGTCGGTATTTTCTTCGCAACGGAATTCAACGTGATCTCCGATAACAACGTCATCAAGGATCGTTTTCAGATCGCGGAGTTCGATTTCGACAGTAGTGCTATCATCCTCAGAGATGAATTTGCGGATTTCTGCCTCGTCGGTAATATCGACATAATACACGATAACTTTTTTGATATTGTGATCCAGATCGGGGATTGCCTGATGAATAATGCGGTTCATCAACACAACGTCCAAAAGCTTTGACGAGCTATCCATCAGATTCGGCACGTAAACGGGAATTGTTCCGAGCTTGCTGTCGGAGATTGCGCCTTCCCAGAAAGAATCAAGAGAATCCTCGTTTTTCAGCCCCGGAATAAGCGATTTAATCTTATCCATTGTCTGAACGGGATTGCGGTAAAGCTGAACGCCGTCTTTAATTTCAAGCACGTCAAACTGTGCGCCGTCTGCTTTCAAACGGTCACGGGTAGTTTGAATAGAGTTAAGTCCGATATCGCAGTGTATAAACTTGCGACCGAGTTTATTTGCGACTGCCGCAGTTACACCGCTACCGCCGAAAAAGTCGGCGGCAACCATGTTTTCGTTGGAAGATGCTTTTATGATACGCTCAAGCAATTCTTCGGGCTTTTGAGTAGCATAATCTAATTTTTCTTTTGCCATAGCGTTAATTGTTGCAACATACCAGGTATCAGAGGGCAACACCTTATCATCTGGTATTTCGGAAGATTCACTTTTTGATGTCACCATTGCTCCTTTATAGTTCAAACGATTCTTGGAGCCCTCTGTCATCAAATTGTGGTCATCTAATACGTCTAAATAATTAAATATCCACTCGTCAGATCTGCTATAAAAATAAATAGTGTCATGCTTTGGATTCCATTGTGTTTTACCACGTCCGCCCCACAAGTACCACCAAACAATTTCGTTTCTAAAGTGATCTTCACCAAAAACTTCATCAAGCAGAATTTTAACATAATGCCCAATATGCCAGTCGAGATGAACGTAAATTGACGCCGTTTCACTCATAACCGATTTAATCGCCATAAGATTTTCGTACATCCAGTTGAGATATTTTTCTTTATCCCAGACGTCGCCGTACATATTTTCTTCAAAGACTTTGAGTTCGTCATCGTCGAGTTCTTCTTCGGCTTTGGCAATGGCTTCGGCAACTTTCGGGTTGCGGCGGATATAAACTTTTTTTGCATAGTCCGCACCACTGGCAAAGGGAGGGTCTATGTAAACGAGGTCAACCTGAATGCCTTTTGATTTCAGATAGGCGCAGGCGGAAACGCACTCACCGCGAATTACCATATTTCCGTCCTTATTATAGCCCACAGTTTCCTGCTTTTCCATTTCATAAAGTGGCATACCACGCTGTAAGGTCATTGACACGTCGTCTGCGCCCTTGTATTTGAGTATTCTGTTAAAGTTACCGAGAACAGCTTGTCCTTCGATAGGCTCGGGAATGAAAGGTACATATTTTATTGGCATTATCTGATTCCTCCGTTATTCATATGGCTTACAAACTGCTCAAAAGAGGTTGCTATACTATACGATGCTATAAAATCTTGTGCCAATTGCGCTCTCTGCATATCAGTCAACTCGTCCAATGATTTGACAAACTCAATCAGTTTGTTTTTTGCGTTTATATATTTATCATCGAACTCTATACCTACAGTGGGTCTAATTCCATTCATTACAATTCCTCCTTGAAAAACTCTTTAATTCTCTTGTGTGTCAATATAATTCTATCACTATCGGAGAGAGTATCCTCCAAATAGAGATAGTCGAAGCGGTCATATCCGAATGCTTCATTGTTTTTCTTCGCAAACTCGGTTTCCATAAATCGGCGTTTGTCTTTGAACGTAGGATCGTTTTTATAGATATCACCTTTTGTTTCAACTATAATCGCTTTATGAATTTTTCCGTCCCTTCGTTTGATAATCAAGAAGTCGGGGGTATAAATACCTACATAACTCCACTTGCCGTTTGCGTTTTTATAGCATTTAATCTTGAACTCGGTCATTGCGCGATCACCGTTGTAATATACCTCAAGGTCAAGTGTTGCGATATCCTCAAGCCCCAATACTTCTGTGAGGAATGTTAGCTCAAAGGTGCTATCGGTGCGATACGGCAAGTAATGGAAGGAACGGTCTTTTTGCGGATGAGAAGAGTTTTGCTTACGGAGAGTTTCTGCCATGGATGCGTTGCCCGATTCTTCAAGATATTGAATTGTCATAGCCAGCTTCGGATCAACTTTCAACTTGCCTTTATCGTCCAGTATAATATTCTCAACGGTTTTCGCATCGGGATAATAGTCTTGCGGCTTGTCTGTCTGAACGGTAGAAGTAAAGTTTGCGATATTCAACAGATTTGCCTCTTCGGGAATCAGTTCCTCTATCGTGGAAAAACTGCACTTATCGCAAAACGCCTTTCGGATATTCGCTTCAATTAGTGAGTGATTATATTTTGAGCTATAATAACGGGTACCGTCTTTGGTGTAGGTTATCTGTTCAAAAATTACATTCAAAGCTTCGGTATAGGGACGGAGCTGTTCCATCGTAACGAACCCGAAGCTGCCTTTTGTAATGCGATAGAGCCATGCGGTAAAGGAAGCAGGTTCATTTCCGCGCTCGCTGTCATCAACGGTAATGTTCAATTCCTTCATAGAAAGGTCAGTCGTTTTGATAATATCGGCAGAGACAGCGGCATTGTCCGCACAGGAAGATATACCACCGACGATATCGGCTTCTTCTATCACAAGAGATTCATAGTTGATTTTCAACTGATAGAAATCCACTTTTGGCAGTTTGAGATAGACGGTTCTATCATATCTGCGTAAAACCGTTTTTTCGTTGTTTGCCTCGGAAAATTCTTTGAGCGAAATATGGTGCTGTTGCATAAGCTGTGCATTGAGCTTGTCCGCATTGCTGTCGTTCAGATAAATCAGCGCTGTTTCGGGCGATCCCTTTACAACCTGGCGCAAGCAACGGCAAGACGTCTGCAAAACCATATTTTTCGGGCAGTCGCCTTCCTGCGAGAGAATAATCCCGGTAAGGCTTTTACAGTCCCAGCCCTCTTTTCCGATTTGTACTAATAATACTACTCTGATTTTGGAAATCGATTTATCAAGTATATCGAATTGCATCTGGCTATCAGCTGGCTGGGGATATTGTTTGTTTCCCTTATGGAATTTCAAGATAGCATCGGAGGATATACCGTATTCAGCCGCAATGCTTGAAACGATTGGATATACAACTTCTTCAAGCTTTTCAATCGTTCCGCAATAAATACCAAGTTTTGCAACAAGACCGCCGTCATATACGGTATCTTTATATGTATCAAAGAATAACCGAACACCGTTTTCAATAATGCGAGAGCTATCCGCAATCTCCGCAATTTTCACAACGGGACGTTTCAAAAAATTACCGACGCCGTCAATCAAGGGATAGTAATATACGATATTTGTAATTTCGGACGTGCCGACCGCAAGATTATCGGTGATTTTTATTTTTTCTGCCTTTTCAAGATAGGGCGTACCTGAAAAACCTATTACGCAATTAACGGTATTATTTTTTGCCCATTTGCTTACCACGGCGCGCAACTTGATTTCATCGCTGACGGCGTGGTGCACCTCGTCAATAAAGATAGACAGCGACGGCAATTTGCCGATAAGATTACGAAGCTCGTTCGCTTGTCTGTCTTTTTCATCGTCGCTTTCTTCAAATAAACTGATCTGACCGTTTTTCTCTTCAATGCGGTCAAGAATAACTTTCTCTGCGTTAGTCACGGCAACAAGGCCGAACAGTTCGGAAAGCGGCTGATGGTTGGCAATCTTCTGAACATTTGGGTTCTTTGTTTTATTGGATTTCTTTTCGGTTTTACTTTGATCAAGAACCTCAAACGAGATAATGCGCTTGATATCGGTTGCCGCAGGTTCGGGAATAATCCACGCCGGGTTGAAGTTTTGAATGGTTTTAAGACTGGGAACAACAGAGGATTTCAAGCCGGAGGGTGCGAAAATAATGAAGTTATGGGCGAATGCGGGATTGTGCGGTTCGTTCATAGCAAAGTACAGATCAAGATAAATAAACGCCGCCATCAAATATGTTTTACCCGCACCCATAGGCAAACTAAACAAATAATCCGTATAGGAAACGCCGTAAAAGGTATCGTCCCATACCTTGTTGTAATCTATACTTTCGGGCGCTTTTTTGATCGTCTTTTCAAGTTGGACAGAAACCTGCTCATCATTATCGTTTTTCATGCAGGCGTACTCAAAAAGAGCCGCGGCAGAAGGGTTGGAGAGCAGATATTCTCTTGTGGACAGCGAAAGTTCTAACGCATTCAGGTCAAGCGAATTGAAAACGCCTTTCTTGAACAGAGTGGCAAGCGGCTTGCCTTCACATGTGATTTTAAGAAACAGATATGTCTTAATTGCTTCAATCTGGGCATCACGCATCTGTCCCGTCTTAACTATATAGTCAATCAATGATGTTATTGTGCACTCGGCAGAGGACAACCATTGATTGCGTTTTTTTTCTATCATTTTGTCGAACATATTATCTTTATTCTCCTTGGTTTATTTCCGTATCCAACTTTTCTATTCCCTGCATTATTTCCTCAAAACTCGGCTTCTCGCCAAACAGCATATTCTGCTATTATATCGCCCAAATGGGCACGATAAGATTGTCCCTATCAAATGCTCCAAACTGCTCTGCCATGCAGAGGACAGCACCTGTGCCCAGTTGCAGAGGGGATTTATCAATCACGCCGAATGTGCGAATGATACGTTTGTCGGGAGTGGCAGTTTTCTTGATCTCCAGGGGGCAGAGTTTGCCATCGCCCTCCATGATGACGTCGATCTCTTTGGCATCGCGGTCGCGGTAAAAGTACAGGTACGGCTCACGTCCTGCGTTCTGATATCCCTTCAGTATCTCGGACACCGTGAAGTTTTCGAGAAGAGCTCCGCTCATGGCGCCGCTTTCGGCGACCTCGGGACTTGACCACTTGGTAAGATAGCAGACGAGACCTGTATCGTAGAAATATACCTTGGGCGTCTTAATGGTACGCTTCAGCACATTGTTGGAATAGGGATGCAGAAGGAAGATGATACCAAGCGTTTCAAGAATGTCTACCCATGCCTTGGCGGTAACCATATCGATTTCGGCGTCCTCAGCAAGTGCGTGGTAATTGAGCAATTGTGCGGTTCTGGCGGCTACTGCGGTAATAAAGCGATTGAATTTTAATGCGTCTACCGTTCCCGAAATATCACGCACGTCGCGCTCTACATACGTAGATAGATAGGAGGAGTAATACATGTTGCGGTCGGCATACAGTCCCGAAACGATACCGGGCATTGATCCGAGCCAGATGCGCTCGAAGATGGTGGGAGTATCGACCGGAGCAATTTTTTTGCATTCATCCATCAGCACATTCATATTCGTTGTAAAGGGAATGCAATCTGCACCGATGATTTCGCGTTGGGACAGGGGAGACATATGCAGAAGCGCTACGCGACCTGCCAAGGATTCTTGAACTCCGCGCATAAGACGGAAGATCTGAGAGCCCGTCATCCAGAAATCTCCGGGATTGTGATGCTCATCTATATGAATCTTAATGTATGTGAACAATTCGGGAGCATACTGCACCTCGTCAATCAATACGGGTGGCTTGTGGATCTGCAGAAAGAGGGCAGGATCGTTCTTGGCCATATCGCGCGTAGTAAGGTCATCAAGCGACACATACTCTCGTCCCTTGTTTTCCTTTTCGGAAAGTGCGCGAAGCATAGTTGTTTTGCCTGACTGACGCGGTCCTGTCAGAAGAATTGCCGAATAAGACTTCGACAGTTCAAGAATTCTGTTTTCCATATGACGTGCAATATAACTCATAAATACCTCCGTAATGGGTAAATTGCGGCTGATTTTAATTCTGATACTATTATAGCCGAAAAAATCGATTTTGTCAATAGAATTTCGGCAGGTTTTAAGAAATTATATAAATCTGCCGAAGTAATATTAACGCCCTATGAGAGAAGGTGTAATAGGGATATAATCGCCCGGCGGTTATCTTTGATTACAGCGTCGCAAATATTTCACCGTGAGGGGACTTGAAATGTTCGTGATTTTATGGTATAATGGTGATAACAAAAAAACCACCTCGAGGCGGAGCTTGCGGCTCGCGTGAGGTGGGAGAAAATATGGAGTTTGGATTACGACCACAATCTTGACCATCTACAACTTCGGACTACGTGGAAACAGTGCTTGATAGAGCACCCGAAAGCATCAAATTCGGACTGAAAAGTATCAAAAATCACTCAAAAACCCTTATTTTACAAGGCTTTTAGCGTTTGGGACCAGGATGTCGCAGGTTCGAATCCTGTCATTCCGACCATATCGAGTGTTCATAACGGATTTGGTTTATGGGCACTCGTTTTTTATATTTTAGGTATTTTCATTTCTCTGTATTCTTCTGAAAACTTCAATTAAAGTACATAGACGAAAAGCTCTGAGAAAGGCTCGGCATGTTCATAGAAGGACTCTTTCGGGAGTTTGATTAATTTAAGTACGGTATACATTTTAGGCATAATGCCATATTCCTTGTAAAAGCACCTCGGATTACTCCGAGGTGTTAATTATTTATATAATCTGTCCTTTATATTTTGGCAAATGCCAGTGAAATACTGCGGCAAGTATTCTGAGTAAAAAAGTTATAACGGCACCAATTATCATTGCGAGTATATTACCCGTGATATCCCACAACAGTGCACAAGTAAGAGCTCCCATCATCGAAGCGCAGGCATAAAAGTGTTTGACAAATATGTATGGTGTATTTCCTGCAAACATATCACGTAATATACTCCCCCCAACTCCTGTGAGCGTTCCTACGAATACAGCGAGAAAAAGTCCCCATTCGCGTCCGTTTTCCAAAGCGCACTGCACTCCTACAACTGAAAAAACACCGAGACCTGCCGAATCTGCTATAAGGATTATTATATCGAATATTTTCTTTTCTCTTATCATTTCGTGCTGAACAAACGGTATGAACACCAATATCGACGATACCACCGCAACTGCGGCATATATAGGTTCTCTGAATACGGTAGGAGGTGTAATGCCCAGTATAAGGTCACGAACTATTCCACCGGTTGTTGCCGTCGTGAAACCCATAACGCAAACACCGAACATATCCATTCCCTTTTTCATCCCGACAACAGCACCGGATATTGCAAAAACAACTGTTCCTATGATTTCAAAAACAAAAAGTACGGTATCCATAAAACCTCCGAGTCGGATAAGCCGAAATATATTTTCATCAAACACGATTTTAGCACATAGGTTTTATCTTGTCAATGATATCCTCCTTCAAAAATTATCTTAAACAAAAAAGCCCGAACGGCGAACAAGTCGCTATCCGAGCTTTTGTTTTTGAAATAGCAATTAACCTACTATACCGGAACGTTCAATACCCTGAACAAGATACTTCTGGCAGAAGAGGTATACTACTACGAGAGGAGCGATAATCATAATACCTGCAGTATTCTTGATTGCCGTTTCGTAAAGTGTCTTACCTGCGTAAGTATCCGGCATTACAAGTGATTCCGGAATATTCTTATATATATCCGGCATCAGTGTCCATCTCTTTGACAAACTTCCGCTATAGAAGAGCGTGGTATAGAATTCATCCGTCCATTGCCACGAGAATGAGAACAGGAATACCGTTATCATCATAGGTATCGAGAGCGGTATTATGATTTTGAAGAACGTATGCATAACACCCGATCCGTCAACATATGCTGACTCCTCAAGCTCATCGGGAACACCGCGGAAGAACTGACGAAGCATGAATATGTAAAGTCCGTTCTTGAATGCCAGACCCGTTGCCGAGAGGAGAACCAGTGGTGCGGGGGTATTAAGCCAACTCCATCCGGTGCCTGCATCTATTATATGCAAGGACGTCAATATTCCGCTGAATCCAAGGCCTCTGAAATTAAGCAAATCAAAGTAGCGGAAATGCTGCTGAAGTGCAAAGCTTATCGTCTTATGCGGTATTATCATTATTACGACAACCATTATGAGTATAAGCTTGTTACCCTTGAATTTGAACTTTGCGAGTCCGTATGCGATAAGACAGCAGACAAAGGTCTGAATCACCGCACAGAGGAGGGAGAGCAAGGTTGTATTCAAAAATGCCTCGAAATAGTGATTTTCAAGTATTATGTACTTGTACATATCTACATTGAATTCCTTCGGTATTATTCGTACCGTAACGTCAACGAAGTCATTTGTGCTCATAAAAGAGCCGAAAATCTTCGAGAAGAACGGGAACAGAATAACGTAAGAAATACCGAGCATGAGAATGAATCTGAACAAAAACCATACTGTTTTTTTCAAAAAGAAGAGCGAGAGGTATTTGGTTTTGAGTCTTTCCAGCAAGGGCGTTCTGTCAAAGTCAACTCTGATTTTATTCTTCGTTTCCTTTTTCACAACAGGAGCTTGCATTGTGTTTGGTGTATTCATATTTTTCCCTCCTCTCAGTCTCTCTTCTGATAGAATACGAAGCAGGAAGCAATCGCAACCACCACGCCGATAATGGCCATTATGATAAGGAAGTACATCCAGTACATCGCAGAAGCAAGAGAATTATTCTTGACATCCGCAACGTATGACATAACAACGTTTGTCTCGCTTGTAAATGCATCAATAATCGTATATACGCTGTTTACAAGTATCATCGGGCTTATCATAGGGAACGTAACTTTCCAGAATGTTTCCCATGCGGTTGCGCCTTCTATTTGGCACGCCTCATATATGGCAGGGGAAATAGACTGCAGTCCGGCAAGGAATATCAGCATCTGTACGCCGGAACGGTTAACTATATTGTATATATCGTTAACGAGTTGGGTGACGTAATCAACTATCTCGGTACCGACTTTCATAGATGAAAACAGTTGTTCTATATCAACGGCCGAAACTATTTGGTCTGTGGTGTTTGTTCCCGAGCCGTCGTCTATTCCACCCGAGCCCATTATCTGTGATACTGTATCTGCGGCGTTTATGGATTCCATAAGACCTGTCGATATAATAACAGGGACAAAGAAAATCGCACGGAACACTGCTCTGCCGAGCATATTCTGATTAAGTATGACGGCGACGAACAGAGAGAATATTACTATTGCAGGTGTATCAAATACAAGGTCCTTTATACCCTCAACGAGTTTCTGCGAATACTGTGCATCTGTAGTTATTGCTTCCTTATAGAATTTTATTCCCTCGAACTGAGTAACTATAAGGCCTTCGTCATCGTAGCCTATGGAAGCAAAGCTATACCAGAACGAATCAATAATTATAGGTAGATATATAAGCACAAGTCCGAGAACGAACGGAAGTACGAATATCCAGCCGGCTCTCGCCTTTCTCTTATCTAGAGAAGCGGAGTGGAGGAAAGACTTTTTATTGAGTTTTACTTTTGCATTATTCATTGTTTTTCCTCCTTATTATATTCTTATAAAGCTGTAAGCACCGACCGTTCTCTTGACACCGTCGATTTTGACTGTGATATCATAGAGATTATAGTTGATTACAAAACGCACGGTTGACGTTCCGTCGGTATAGGTAACCATAACTATACTGCCGTCTCCTATCGTATACTCGGTAGGAGTATAATCCTCGGTCGATTCCGCGTCGGTTATATTGTAGTTAGGCGTATATTCAATCGAGTTGATGTTGACAATGAAATCATACGTATCCGAGCCGATAACGTACGTGTTGTGGTTTACACTGTCAGCGGGCGTTTCGTATTTTGCAATAGCGGCATCAATCGAATTCTTAATGGAAGCTGTAAGTCCATCTGAAAGTCCGAGCTGTGAAATCTGCTCATCCGACAAATGATTGACGAGTATTCCATATGCCTGAGAATAAATGCTGTCGCGGTCAAAAGATATTGAGATGCTTTCGCCTGCTCCGATTACTCCGGCTTCATATGCATTGTTGACTTCTTGGAGCTTAGCGATATAACCTTTCTCAGCGGTGTTCTCTATCGCTTTAATCATATCGTTGAGAAGCCTTACGTTTCGATTTTCAATGTCGACCTTATCAAGAACGCGTTCGCCCTTGATAAACTGATGATTGTCTATCTTGTAGAGCTGCAAATCGCCTATTGCACCATTTATGGTATTATACTGGTTTATTAGCTGATCCTTCCATATATCATATCTTATGGAATAATACTTATTAAAGTTTTCATCTTCTTTAAGATAGGTTGTGTTTGCGTATGAAAGAACGTAGTAAAGCGAGGCTCCGTTTTCAATTGATTTAAGAATCTGATAGTGCGGGTCGCCCGATTCATTTACGGCAGTTCCCGTAAAGTTTACGTAACCGTGAAGTATCATTCCCGTAAAGGGCACCGTATAGGTGGACACAAATCTCTGATTACTGTCGATACTAACCCCGAGTAAGTGATCAACGTATTTGAGCACATATGCATTTCCGGTACTGCTCATTACGGAATCAGGATACTCTGTCTGGAGTTTTTCAAACACGTTAATGAGAGCATCCTTTGTCTTTTCGCGATTTATCGGCGCATCCTCGTTAAAGTCGGAATTAAGACTTCCGCCGAGAGTGGATACCGATATTCCGAGAGAAGAATTATTCTCCTTGAATTTGCTGTATTTCGCCGTCATTTCGTCAACGTATTCCGCAATGGAAGCGGCGTTAATACATATATCAAAGTAACTCACGTATTCCTGATATGCAGGGTTGTAAACCTTCTTGTTACTGTACTTTCCGTCTACTGTTTTTGTTGCATTTTTCTTAAGAGAAATACCGGAAGATGACGTTGCGTAACTGAAGTCAAAGTCAACAAATACTCCGAATTTTCCCTTTTCGTTATCTGCGGCATATTCGAGCAGGTCTCTGAAACCGGATTTTCCGCCGGTAGAACCTACCCATTTAAGTTTGGACGGATACGTACCAGACAAGCCGCCGTTGTAGTAACCTGTGAGTTTGAAGTTTACGTTCGTAATGCCCTTGTCAGCAAGCTCTCCGTGCATTGTCATAATATTCTCAAAGGTAGTCAGTGCAACATTTGATGTGACAGGGATTGAGAGGAACTTCGTCTTTGCCTTTATACTTCCGAATGTCTCGATGTAAAGAGGCAAGGAGTCCTTGGTGTTTTCCTCGTTGAGCGCAGTAATTATTCCCGATTTTTCGAGATAATTCCTGTACGCCTTGGCCATACCTATCCATGTCGTCGGGAAGTAATCCGTTACCGAATTCGATGCGGCAACAGAATCATCAGTAAGGAGATAAACACGGTATTTGAAGTTACCGGAATACTGCTTATCGGAAACAACCGTCCATTCCGTATTTCCGCTTACCGATATACTGTCTGCAAGGTCGTATGTATCTTTCGGTCGAGGATTAAACGAAGTGTACACGCCGGCGTATGAATGAGATGCACCCTCGGAACGAGCGACGAGCGTCATCATCGACTCTCCTTCCTCCACTATTGCGACAAATCCGAATTTATGACTTGCCGAAGAGAAATCTTCGGTAAGAAGCGTCTTTGTGTCGTTACGGCCGTAGTTCCATGAGCCCTCTGCAGGAGTGAGAAAATCGGTTATTCCCAACAGTTGTTCGGAAAGCGTCAAATACGTTTTGCTAGGAGCCTCATAATACTTAACGGTTTGTACCGATCCGAATACAGGCATTGTTATAGGTTCCCTCATATTTCCGCTCAATGAATAATATGAATAGTCATATCCGTAAATATTGGAAGAAACGTTAACCGCATTGTTATAAAACTTATCAAGACCGATTATCGAACCGCTTCCGTCGGGATAGAATATAAATCCTTCGTTGGCGGTGTTTATCGCACCCATATACGGAAGAAGTGAGATATTCTCGAGAGTAAAGTTGGTCTCGTCATATCTTACACTGTTTCCGGGAACCCTTATCTGAAGGCTTCCGTCGGAATTAATCGTATACTCTACAGCAAGTCTGAAAAGTGCGGAGATTTCTGTTTTTGCCTCGTATCCGGTCTTTTCATGAATTACTGCAAGAGTATCATAACTGAATTTAGTAGCGTAGGTTTTAATTATGGATTCAAGCTGAAGCTGTCTGCCTGCGGTAAGGTTCTTCTCGTCTATTGCGAAGATGTTGAATCCGTTTTCGAGGCAAGGATAGAGCTTCTGCATTTCCTTATCGGTATTATCTTTCCATGCGTACCACTCGACGAGCTTCTTTATCTGGTGCTCAACTTCTTCTCTGACGTCGTCATCTTCAAATTGATTTCGATACTCTATCATAGGCTGAATAAGATAGATATACAAATCGTTTCCGGCATCATTTTCCGGATTGTATTCATTTGCCGAATATTCGTAATCGTCATCACGGATAAGAAGTTCATCTATCCATGTGGCGGGAGCCGAACCGCAACTTATCCAGTGAGGAAGCAGATAGAGAGAATTCAGACGTCCCATAGTATATTCAACCCTGGCACCGTTTTTGATATACTTAATCTGAATCTGTCCGCGTTGTGCCGCCTCGGTGTAGCTGTTCATTGTGAAGAACGCACCTGTAATATCTTTGTAGCTGATAAGAATCTGCGACATTGCCTGAGGCGCAACCGTCGAGCCGATAAGACCGAAGTTTTCCGTCGGATTGTAGTTTGACATATCATACGGATTTGATGCAAGAATTTCTCCGGTTTTTGTATCCTTAAAATAAACTTCACCGGTATAAGGATTGCACCATATTTGGCGGTCGTATGCTGCGGCATATATCTGCATGTTTGAATCGTCGATAAGTTTCGCATCCGGTGTAGCGTACTGCTGTTTCAGAGCTGCCGCAGTGATCTTTTCTGTTTTTGTAGCCGACGTATCGCCCTCCTCTCCTTCCGCAAACGCCACGAGCGAAGTAAGCGAAGCAAAGCAACCGAGCATCATTAAAAACGCAAGTACAGTCGATAATATTCTTTTCATTTTCATTTTAATCTCCAATCATTATCGAATTTACACACGGTAGCTTAGCTCTGTGATAATTGACGCTATGAACGAAAGCATCTTTCCTATAAGGCTTGAGAACAACAGCGCCATAAACATTATAATTGCCATACCCACTATTGTAAACAAGGTTATAAGAATGTTCTTTCCCATCGAATAATCGTGTGTTACCATCATTCCGAAGAACAGAAGAATTCCAACCCATACAAATCCTACTGATACAAGGAAGGATATTATACCCATCTCGGCCGAGGTAACCCAGTTTGAGCATATAGTGCAAACTATGAGTATAAGCGGAAGAGGAGCAAGAGAGTATCCGGTTGCTATGAATATATCCTTAAACGAGCCTTCGCCGTCAAACAGCGTTGTAAGGCACCAGTTCGAGACTACCCACAACAAAACTGGGACCGCAACCGAAATAATCTGAACAAAGAACGAAATATATGTTCCTCTCGGATTAAGCATATAACCCTGACCGATCGACTGATAATAGAACGCAATTATTGTTATACCCATTATCGTAAGTGCCGCCCTTACGGAACCTCGCTTCTCGTGCTTTAGGTCCCAGAAACCGTCGAACGGATGATATTCGAGATGGAATACATACAAAAGCTCCTCCACGTACGTCTTTCTGCCGACGTGCATGATTGCGGCTTTATTAACCTTCTTTGCAAACTTCTTAAACTTCGTCCATGCGAATATAACAACTACGAGAACGATGATAATTACGAAAAAGTAATTTGAAATCCATTCCTTACGTATTTCACTATACGCATTCGAACGGTTATCGGTATCATAAGCCGCCTCATAATACTCTATCGCAAGCTGATATCCGGTTTTGCCGGTAGCCTCATCGACTTCATTACCGAGGTTGTAATACGAGTTACCGACTCCGATATATGCAGCATCGAAGTTGTTGTTGTACATAAGTACGTTCTTCCATGCGTCTACCGCGTCATTATATCTGTTTTCATTTTCACATTTAAGTGCATCATAGATATAGTTTCCGTAATCGGTAGCCTTGTAAACCGTGAAATTGTTCGAAGCGGAGTCAAGGAGAATCATAAGAGTCTGCCCGTTTACCTTTTGATATACAATTCCGTTTACCGACTTTGTATTACCGAGCTGTTCGCCCTCATCACCGAAGGCAAAAAGCAGATTACCGTTTTTATCATATGTGAAAACTTTATTTCTGGTCTGGTCTATCAGCGACCATGTGCCCTCCGGGCCAATGCCGGCATCAACAACCTTAGAAGGACTGGTAAACTTTTCTCCGGTAATATCTACTTCTCCGCCGGGATTAAAGAATCCGTTACGTCTCATAACCTCATCGCCTGTAGAGTTAAGTTTCTTTACGGGAGAGTAATCGGCTTTCTTTGACTTAATAGCGCTTTGTTGTTGCTGAGAGTCGATTGTTGATGTCGTTACGTATATGAAGCCCTCTTCATCGATTGTAAGGTTGTTGAATTCGGTTGATACGTACGTTTTTGAATTTGCTCGCTGAGCGGCGGTCATAAACCTACGTCTCAGCATCTCAATCGGAGTGTATGTAACCTTCTGAGCGCCAATAAATCCCGTAAACTCACCGCTCCCCGTCATGACGATGATTCCCTGGTAGGTAGATGCGCCTACCACGAAGAGTCTTCCGTAGTCGTCTACCGCTACCGCAATAGGACGGTATATTGAATCCTCACCGAAATGAACTGACTGAGGCCTTGTGATGGTATGGCTGTACGTATATCCGAAATTGTTAATATCAAAAACTACTATTCGGAAATTCTGAGTATCACAGACAAAAAGCTTTTTGTCACCATTCTCATACTCTTTCACGAACAGACCCTGTGCGGCATTAAATGAATCAAGTTTACCGTTTTCATTTGTAAAATTGACTATTTCATAATTATATCTGTACGTTTTATCAAGGACGAGCACACGACTGTAACCGTCTGTACCTGCCTTGTAATCAACAATATAAACATTTCCGTCACTGTCGGTAGATATATCATAAAGAGTATTAAGCTCATTACTTTTGAAGCTGCTTTTATTTTTGAAAATGTATTCGGCTCCTATATTTCCACCGGGAATAGGTTTATAAGCCGCCGGAGAATACAATGCTTCTCCATCAATCGAATACGTGTACGTCTGATATGGCTCGGATGCCGAGACTGTGATTGTGCCGAAAACCATTATCGCGGTCAACGTAAGGAGAATAATTGCTGTAAGTTTTTTCTTCACGATTTTATCCTCCTTAATCCTTCATACCGCTGGAGCCCATGGTTTCTATAATCTTACTCTGGTTAATGATGAATATAGTAATCGGAACTATCATCATTATAACCGTCGAAGCTGCACCTGCACCCTGACGCGCTATACCGCCGGATACTATCTGGCCTATCGCATAGTTAAAGGTTTTGAGCTGTTCAGAGTGAATATATATTGAGGCACCTGAATTCCAGAGACCCTTAAATGTTTCAATGATAAGTGTAAGGGATGCCGGCTTTACCATCGGCATTGCTATAGTAATGAAAGTTCTGAATTCCGAGGCTCCGTCAAGTCTTGCACTCTCGAGGACGGCATCGGATACCGAGCTGTCAAAGAACTGTTTCATCAGGTACACACCCATAGAACCTGCAAGCGAAGGAACTATGATTGCAAGATATGTATCTATAAAACCGAGAGCACTGAGTATTATAAAGTGAGCAACCTGGTTTACCGTCTGATGGAACATAAGTGAAAGAACTACTAACTTAAATATAAGAGCTCTTCCGGGGAACTTAAGCTTAGAGAGTGCGTAAGCACCCAGAGAACCTATAATAAGGTTTCCGAATGTACCGCAAAGTGTCAAAAATACCGTATTGAAAATATATCTTGAAAACGGTACCCACGAATCATTCAAAAGAGAGAACAAATCCGCGAAGTTATCAAGCGTAGGTCTTACAACGTAAAATCTCGGAGGGAATATAAACAACTCATCAAGAGGTTTAAGCGATTGTATTATAACGTAGAGCATAGGTATGAACATGAATGCGCCGAGTATAACGAGGAAGAAGGTTATGCCTGCGTCTCCTCCTGCCGAACGGTTCAGAACGACCTTGTGTCTGCGTGTTCTTAACTTTTTCACTTTCATATCACTGACCCACCTTTGACAATGCTTTTTTAACGATAACGTTTGAGCCGAGCATGATAACGAAAAGTATAACCGCTATGGCTGACGAATAACCCACCTCATAACGTGTTCCGCCGTAATCATCCAAATGATGCATTATCGTATACGCCGCATAATCGACTGACGGCTTACCGCAAAGTGCATCAACAACTCCGCCGAAACTGAATGAGTTCGTTATTGAAAGAACTGCACCAAACATAAGCTGAGGCTTCATCATCGGAAGGGTTACGTACCATGCCTCCTGCCACCTGTTCTTTATACCGTCAACTGCCGCCGCCTCATATAGACTTCTGTCAACCGTCTGAAGACCTGCAATAAAAGCAAGGAATGCCGTTCCGAGTGAAGTCCAAAGAGCAACCACAATACACAGAGGCATTATATATGTTGTATTATTGAACCACTGTATCGGAGATGAAATAATTCCCAGGTTTATAAGTGCTCCGTTAACCCAACCGTAAGCGTCACCGGAGAACATCGTCTGCCATACAAGATAGACGGAGCCTGATATTGACGGTGCGTAGAACACGAGAGTAACAACCGCACGTATTTTAGGCGGAAGCTCATTTATGAACCAAGCTACCAGGAACGAGAGCAGATAGGATACAGGACCTGTTATAGACGCAAATATAAGGGTGTTCTTGCATGCGGTTATAAACAGCTCGTCATCAAAAAAGAGTCGAGTGTAGTTTGAAATACCGACAAAGTTCGGCATCTGGAGCATGTTGAAATCCGTAAGACTGAGTACCATCGAAAGGAATACGGGAAAAACCGTAAAGGTTGTGAACAATATAAGAAATGGTGCAATAAGAAGGTATGCTATCTTATTATTCTTCATCTCCTTCCATGTCCACTGAAGGCGGGTCATATCTTTTCTTGATACTGGACGCTTTTTTGCGGCTTTTCCGGACGATATGTCTTTATTGTCTGCATTTGCATCGGTACCGTCGAGTGTACCGACACTGTCGGCAGCACTTATAGCAACGGTGCCTACGGTGCCGTCTGAGTTGGCATCTGCAAAAGCCGATTCATCATGCTTATCCATGTTAGTTTCTGACATGTGCTTTTTCTCCTTTTATAGTGTTTGAATGTCCGAAAATCATTCCGCTAATGTAGTATCAAGGTCGGAACCGATAATTATTGTCGGAAGATTAAATTCCTCACGTTTGCGGTTTATTTCCTTATTTATTGTATTTATATAGGACTTCATCGCATATGCGGGGTCTGTCTTGTTGTTGTATGCGTCCATGAACGCAAACTTTATATAACGTACAAGAATGTAGTTGCCCGGATAGTTGGCGACGGCCGCAACGTCATTTAGCTGAAGCTTTATGGCATCAAGCTCTTTTGAAGACCACGAGAGGTTTTCAAGCGCTTTCATGTTTGCGGTAGCGTATTTTGCGGAAGGACCGATGAGGGCAACCATTTCGTTACCGTACTGTGCCTGCATCGATGCCTCGGTCTGCCACTTCATGAATTCCCAGCCCTCTTTCTTATGCTTTGCGCCGTGGAGCATGATGGTAGACGTCACCGTAGCAGTCGTTGAATGGTCGACGGTTCCGTCTGCAAGTTTTGTACCGGGAACTCTCGTAAATGTCCAGAGATTGCTGATTTCCGTAGCAAATACGGTAAGTTGATTGTACATTGCGACATAATCACCTATAACAATCGGAAGTTCACCGCTTCTGAAACGGTTTGATGCATCAAAGGTCAGAGGGAATGAATAGTCGGTGTAGAGTCTGGATACCGTCGAGAATACCTCGAGCTGTGCGTCGTCACCGTATGCTATCTGGGAGCCGGCATAAATTCCGCCGTTCTCCTCATATCTCCATATGCTTTCGCCTCTTTGATATATCATCTTGGTTATAGTTGATTCATAACCTAAACCTATTTCCATGTTGTTTGAAACAAGTTCTGTATTAATAGCCATGAGGTCATCCCAAGTTTCGGGGATGTCACGCTGCAACTCGGCGAGGACATCCTCACGGACGAACATCATATCAAAGGTCATCGTTTCAGGGAGTCCGTATACTTCTCCGTAAAGCGTTATCGGAACAAGAGCCGCTTCAGAGAAGGTATTTCCGTCCAGAAGCTCGCTTATTCCATCGAACTGATTGAGTGAGGTGACTGCTCCGCGAATCGCATAGTTGATAGTGCTGGCACCGTCAAGTCCTATGTAGACGTCGGGGCCCGCATCGGCAAGAACTGAGGGAAGAAGGCTTCCCGCAACAACCAGTTTAAGCGTAACCGCTATATTGGTTTTCGGCGTAAAGTTATCGTTTATGAGGTTACGCCATATCTGTGACTGGTCACGACCGTATGCAAGCCATACGTTAATAGTCGTTGTGTCTTCATCAACTTCGGTAACACCCATTGCATTGTAATCTACAAAAAAGCTCTTGAAAAATGCGGATATTTCAAACCAGGCGGCCTGGAAAAAGTTTGCATTTCCCTTCGGGAGTTTTTCTTCGGGTGACTGTATCGATATGCAGTCAATTGTGAGAGACTGCTTCTTTGAATTGTTTATCCACGTACCGAGTGTACCAATATACGATTTAAGGTTGCTCAGATTATTCGCTATTTCGTTTTCCGGATCCTTGCCCATCTTTTCAAGCGTTCTCGCAACGTTATCAAGTGTTACAACGTGTGAACCCGTTGTGCCGCATATGCTTTTAATGTTTTCGGAAATACCGTAAAGAGTCTTTGAACATTCAAGAAGACTGCGCACGGTGGGTTGCATTATCTTAGTAAAATTGTAGGATCGGTATTTGTCAGGATTAGGTCCGGTAAGCTTAAGTATATTAAGATAAGCATCATTTATGGAAGCAAGCGTTTTCTCTATTGTTCCGATTATATCGCAGAGACTGCCGAGTCCTACTTCTATATATAAGGTATACTCTTTTCCTTTTTCAAAGTAGAATCTGAACTGTTCTGCGTCTGTTCCCTCATTGCCGGTGCCGATGGCCGTTGCCTGCCAGTCCTTTGAATAATTGAATCTGGTGTAATATGCCTCGGCAAACGGAACGGTGGGTATATCACCGTATTCTCCACCCGATATTTTCAGAACTCTCGATACAAACATACCTTCAAGAGCTGTCTGCTTATATCGCATTACAATATTGTAAAATCCGTCTTCGCTGACAGTAAACTTATATGATGCCCACTGTCCGTTCGTATCGTAGCTGAACGCACCGATTACGTTCAGTTGCTGCGCACTCGGGGAATTCTTTTGATTCTCAACTTTACCTGTCTCGGCATTAAAAACGTTCGATGTATTTATAGAGGATGTTCTGTCGTTGGATGCATATATCGACGTATCTGATACCGCATAAGGAAGCTCTCCTTCAAACTTAACGGTTGCATCGGCGGAAGGAATAACGTTTCCGTGTTTTGCAATATTCTCCTTCAAATAATCGGCATACGACATCGCGTCGTAGACTCTGTAAAGTACGATTTCTTTTACGGCGACGCTTTCTCTCGTTGCATTGAGCGAAAGGTAGTTTGTTCCGGCATTAAATTTGAATTCAAAAGGAACTACGGTATAACCGTTCGAATCAGAACACTGATATGTACGCCAACTCGGAAGCGAGAGCGAAACGGAAGAACGCAGAGTGTTACCGTTAACATCTGCGACGTAATACGGGTTTCCGTCAGAATCTTTTTCGTAGTCATACTCCCAGGACTTTGACATCATTATCGAACGTGCTTCGGAGAACGGTACTTCACCGTTTATGTAAACCATACGTTCGATGGAAGATACGTTTTCGCTGACTACGGCGTATACGATTTTAATACCGTACATGCCCTCCTCGGGTACGTCAATCTTCCACGTAACCATACCACTGTCGGGCAGATATACCGCGCTGTCAGCTCCTTCAAGCTCGGAGAGCTCTTTCTTATACGCCTCAGACGCAGTAGGGTCGGAAGCATACTCAAAAAGAGTTTTCTTTGGGACGGTAAAAGAGAGTTTTTTTGCAATATCCTCGGGAATGCCCGCAGAGCTTGCGCAGAAATCATTAATAACGTCGATTCTGATTTCTCCCGTACCTTTTTTGACATCCGCACACCTTGCAGAATACGAAGAATAAGATACAGCGTTAAGTATATCGCTTATCTGCTTCCAGGTTGAATCCGAGGCAGCGGAGGAATACGAGCCATCTGCCGCCGCAGTAATGCCGAACATACCGAATACTGTAAGAACGGCAAGAACGAGAGCAATGACCTGTAATAATTTTGCTTTCTTCATCTGAAATCTTTCCTCCTGAAATGAGTGAAAATACGCATAACTTAAATGTAATTATATCAAACCGACGCGTAAGACGGCAACACATTATTGTCTTAATTATATTAACACAATATTTTTAAATAGTCAAGTCCATATAAGGCATGCTTTTTTGCACGTGGAAACTGATTTTTGACGTTTTTTTCCAACTGCTCGCAGGGTTTGTTAAAATTTCGATGCAGAATCGCGGTTTTTATTTTGGGTAAAAATATTTTTTTAAAAATAGTAAATAAAATTTACTTAAATCGACTTATTTTTTAACTCAATTTTTGAGTTTAATTTTTATCAAAAAATATTTGTAAATATAGTTTACTATAATGTTTGTTTTGGAAACAAGGTTTCCATTACATATCGTCGGCTTTTTTATTTGTAAAAATTGCACAAAAAAAGGTGTAAAATTTCTACACCTGATTTTTTCTCTTTTTTGTTCCTTTTTGTATAAACTGACGCAAAAACATCGATTTTAATGTCTTTTGCAGGCTGATTCTACCTTATAAAGCCCCCGAACATAACCTTTCTTCCTTCATAAAACACAGCGGACTGACCGGGCGTCGGGTATAAAGACGTTGCATGAACCTTTACTTTTGCTCTCTTCTCCGTAATGAATTCAACCGACGCCGAAAGTATCGGCGACTGGTATCTCAGGCGAACACCGAGTTCAATTCTGTCCCCTGTCTTTGGAGCTTTCATTCCCGAAAAAACTATATTATCAACATATATTTCGCATTCGTCGCTTTTCTGTACGTCCGTTAACGTCACAGTATTGTTTTTCGGATTCATCGACGATACAAACATCCTTTTTCCAAGCGCGATTCCGAGTCCCTTTCTCTGTCCGACAGTATAACGTATTATGCCTTTATGTCTGCCGAGAATATTGCCGTGACCGTCTATGAAGTCTCCCGACTGCGACTTACCGAACCTTCTCTCAAGATAGTCCGAATAGTTCTCGCCGTGAATAAAGCATATCTCCTGGCTTTCCTCAGCGTCTGCCGACGGCAACTCTTCTATGCGCGAAATTTCTCTTACCGTACTCTTCTCCACATCTCCAACGGGCAGAACGAGTCTTGACAGTATATCCTGTCCCAGCCGCCAAAGTACATAACTCTGGTCCTTTTTTTTATCTTTTGCCATGGTTATGAAATATCTTTCACCCTCACGTTCTACGTGAGCATAATGTCCGGTTGCTATGGCATCAAACCCGTTTTTATCGGCATAATCGAGTAAAACACGGAACTTTACCGTACTGTTACAGATAATACAAGGATTTGGCGTTCTTCCCCTGAAATACTCATCGGCAAACGGTTTTATCACGTTATCTTCAAACTTTTTTTCACAGTCTATAACCACAATTTCAATTCCGAGAGCCTTTGCCGCCGAAATCGCACAATCCACGTCGGTATATTCATGCATTTTCAGGACAGCACCCACAACCTCATGTCCTGCGTCAATAAGCTTCTTTGCGGAATAAGTACTATCAAGTCCTCCGCTCATACCAAGTAAAACCTTCATATTTAAATCCTTGTTCAGTAATTTGAAAATTTCTTTTTGCAAACTGCCACAAACTTGTATCCGTATAAATTTTATCATAATATCTTTGTCGGTGCAAGGAAAAAATTTTTTATTTTATAGAACCCATGTTTTATAAATCTTCTTTAAGTGCTTTTTGTATTGACTTTTCCGTTGTCGGCTATTATAATATATATGAAACAAAAGCAGTGATACCTATCACGGCTTTCACGATACAATCAATAAAAAGGCAGGGAAAATTATGTATTACATAGGCGTTGACCTCGGAGGAACCAACATTGCCGTCGGAATTGTCGACAAAAACCTCAATATACTTATCAAAGACAGCGTCCCCACGCTGGCTGGAAGACCCGGTGATGAAATCGTAAAGGATATGGCCGAACTTGCGGGTAATCTCATGAATAAACTCGGGCTCACCGTAGATGACATTGAATACGCCGGAATTGCCAGTCCAGGACTTGTTAACTGCGATAGCGGAGTTGTTGAATATGCAAACAATCTGAAATTCGTCAATCTTCCGATTGCAAAGCTCTTTATGCAGTATCTACCCGTAAAGAAGGTATACGTTGAGAACGATGCTAATGCGGCAGCACTTGCGGAGACTCTCCGCGGAGGCGCAAAAGGGGCAAAGAACGCTATTATGATAACTCTCGGCACGGGGGTCGGAGGAGGAATAGTAATCGACGGCAAAATATATTCCGGATTCAATCACGCAGGTGCTGAGCTCGGTCACACCGTCATAGAATATAACGGCAGACTCTGCTCTTGCGGAAGACGCGGATGCTTCGAGGCTTATGCGTCCGCTACCGCACTCACGAAATCCACGGAAGAAAAACTGTATGAATGCAGTGTCAAAGGAATACCCACTCTTATGACTCAGATTGCGGATAAAGCGGGAAAGGTTACTGCAAGAACCGCGTTTGATGCTATGAAGCAGGGTGATAAAGCAGGGGCCGAAGTGGTAGACGACTATATCTCTCACCTCGCATGCGGAATTGCAAATATGATTAATATTTTCCAGCCCGAAATTCTTCTTATCGGCGGCGGCGTATGTAACGAAGGTGACAACCTCCTTGTTCCGCTGAAAGAAACACTCGACCGCGAACAATATACCAGAAACTGCGCTAAAGAAGGAAAAACCAAGGTTATGATTGCCACTCTCGGTAATGATGCCGGTATTGTAGGTGCCGCAGGTCTCGGTCTTTGATGGCGTAAAAATAAAAAAGCTGTAATCTCATATGAGCTTATCGATTGCTCTGTGGATTACAGCTTTTTATTATTTTGGTTTTGATGTGTGCGCTATTGCGTTTATTTTTCGCCGTGCGGTATCGGCTCCGCTTCAATATAGCGTTTTGCCTGAGTATAAAACAGATCGTGATACTTCCCGTCTTTCGCCATAAGTTCAGCATGCGAGCCACTCTCGATTATCTTACCGTTTTCGAGTACAATAATCCTTGTTGCGAGTGTTGCGCTTGAGAGCCTGTGAGAAACGAATATTGATATTTTATCTTTAGAAAGTTGCGCAAATTCATTGAAAACAGCTGCCTCGGCCATAGCGTCCAAAGAGGCGGTAGGCTCGTCGAGAATAAGTATATCGGATTTTTTATAGAAGGCGCGAGCTATACACAGCTTCTGCCACTGACCTATGGAAAGCTCGATGCCGTCTTCCTCAAAATATTTCATGAGAGCGGTATCGTAACCTCTCGGCAGTTTCGTTATGAAGGAATGTGCATCGCTTTCCTTTGCCGCCGAAATTATTTTATCGTCATCGGTCTCGGCATTAACGTCGCCGAACGCTATGTTTTCTTTTACACTGACCGCATATTTTCCGAAGTCCTGAAAAATTATTCCGAACAAAGAATAGAGTTCCTTGACGTCATAATTTCTGATGTCATGTCCATCAAGATATATGGTACCCCCTGTGGGATCGTAGAGCCTTGTAAGAAGTTTTATAAGCGTCGTTTTACCCGCTCCGTTAAGACCTACGAGCACTATTGATTCTCCGCTCTTAACGGTAAAGCTGACGTCGTCAAGGACAAGTCTGTTATTTCCCGGATAGGAGAAAGATACGTGCGAAAATTCAATGGTATGCTCACTGCCGACAGATGGCTTTATCGGCACGTCAACGTTAGGGACTATTTTGGGTTTTTCATTCATAAATACCATCATATTGTCAATGAAGAGCGTTCCCTCGTATATCGTGGCGGTTGAGCCTATCAGTGTAGACACGCAAGCCGTAATTGAGTTCAGCGCACCGGTATACAGTGAGTAGTCTCCTATCTGCATATCCTGTCCGTAAACCACTCTGTATGCTACGTAAACAAAGAGCAGACAGTTAGCCGCAAGAGATAGAATACTCGCTATTGAAGATGCTACCCCCTCCTTGATAACAAGGGATTTAATACCCTTAAAATATCTTTTGAAGGCACCCTCGTATTTGTGAACGAAGGTGTCGGAGAGCCCCATTATTCTCATCTCTTTTACGTTGTCCTTATCGACTATACTCTGAGAAAAATATTCCATCTCCCTGCGTTCACGCGAGTGGCGGCGCAGATACTTGAAGTTCTTTCTTCTGTATATATAGTTCACGACCGCAAGAGGAATGGAAAGCACGGCTATAAGTATGGGTGCCAGCGGATGCAATTTCCACAGTATAACAATAAAGCTGACAGCGCTGATAAGCGTGCTCATAACGCTGAACGTAGCCGTTAAAATAGATATGGGACGCATCCCCGCTTCCCGGTTAGCATTCTCCATTTTTTCATAGAAGTCCGGCTTATCGAAGCTCGAAATGTCGACGGTTGAAGCTTTTCGCATTATTTGTACCTTTATATGGTCTACAACCATTTCGCCCGCAATGGTATTCACCATATTTCCCAGACGGGATAAAAGCCTATTCAAAAAAAGATATACAAAATATAGTATGAGCAGAAAAATAACCGTCGAAAATGCTTTCTTTATTTCATCGGAAAGGTTGCCTAGGTTCATCGCATAGGCTATTTGATTCAAAAGATATTTTGAAACGTACGCTCCCACGACGGGAAGTATACCGGTAACGACGCATAGCAGTACCATCGCCACCATCATCGGAGGGCTTGCCTCAAATACAAGTTTTACAATATAAAACAGCCGTGAAAAAAAGTCGTGAATGATTTTTATCAAAAACCGCGGCACTTCTCTTATCTTTTTCGGCCATTCCCGTTTCTCCTCGTGTTTCATCGGGGGAATAAAACCAGGTCCCATATTTTATCTCCTTTATCTTACAACGTTAATAACGCCTGACAGCTTCAGTTTTACTGATTCATAATACTATGCGAAAACAGAACGTCCTTCCCGTCAAGAGTAAGTATTCCGTAGCTGTTTTTCTCATATCCGCCTTCTCCAACGCTCCCCGGATTGAAAAGATATATTCCGCACTCGGGAATATACGAGAGAAAGCGTTGATGTGTATGTCCGAAAAGCACAATATCGGCATTTCTGTTTTTTGCGAGAGGTATAAGCACTTCGCTTCCGTATTTTACTCCTGCAGTATGTCCGTGTAACATAAGAATCTTATGTTTTTCCAGGCATATTTCTCTTTCATATGGCTCATCGCAATAAAAATCGTTATTTCCTCTGACACAATAGAATATTTTATCGCAAAACATTCTCTCAGCCTCCGATATATCCGCCGCCCCGTCTCCGAGAAAAAGGACATATCTTGCATCCGGATGAGTTTTTATTGCCGTAACTATATTATGTAATCTTCCATGAGAATCGGATAGTATCAAAATTTTCAAATTGTAAACCTCTGTTTATTTATATTGAAATTAATTGTTTGTATCAGGCAATACTGTTATTAGCCGTTTTAATTTTGCGACATATACTGTAAGTAAAAACAGTTACGAGGTAAGTATATGCAATTTGATAAAAAAGCTCTTGACTCATTAATGCTACAAAGCGATGAACAATTATGGCGAACAATCCGCATGATAGCAGCATCATCAGGAATAAATCTTCCGTCCGGAACGCCTCCGAAAGAAGAGATATCACGCTTGCGTTCAATACTCGGAAGCAGTATTGACGGAAACGTGGATATAGACAGAGCGATGCGCACTGTTGAAGAATTCAAAAAACGACAGGGTGGAAAATGAGTAATCAGGGAAACGAGGTCGGAGGGCTGGGCGACATCTCCGGCATATTGAATCTTCTGACGTCTAATCCCGCCCTTATTTCCGGTATAGCGTCGTTGATAGGAGGATTGAACAACCAAAAAAACACGCCTGCTGAAAGTGAATGTGCATGCGACGCACACCCACCTGTCACGCAATGCAATGACGAGTGTCCTCCACCGCCAAAGGATTTACATAATATTGCCTGTCCACCGAAGTGTCCCCCTTCGCCCTGCCGCATATCAAAATACGGTAACGAAGTCGCACTGCTCATAGCTCTAAAACCCTTTATGTCGAAAAAGAGATGTGAAATGATTGATACGATAATCAAAATTTCAAAAATTCTCGAGCTTTTTCCTAACGGAGGGTAATGGTATGTACAGCAGAACGTACGAAAAAGGAAAAATCGATATCCCAAAAAACTATGCAGGCATGGCGTTCGGAGACGACAGGCCCCGTACAGAGGAACAACACGATTGCAAACCGACGGAAATCAATGATTTCAAAAAAGATGAATACATAAGCGAAAAAGAAATATGTGATGAAGTGCATGAAGAATCCGACAAAAATTGTGATGAAAAATGCGATGACGGGCTTTTTTCGGGTATAAAACATATTTTCGACGGTCTTGGCATAGCAAACGACTCCGAAGATATTCTACTGCTTGCGCTGGTCGCAATTCTGTACGGAAACGCAAAAAAGAATTCGTCTGAAATCGCACTCGTGCTATTATTTTTACTTATGATAAAGTAAATTTAAGATATAAAATCAACAAGTTATCAGAAGAATGAAAACTGATTTGTTTCGTTCAGATTGTCCAAAACTCCGTTATTTTTCAGAATTTCAATTACAGCCTTTGTAAGCCCGGCTCTGTGACGCAAATCCTCAACAGAGAAAATCTCTTTCTCATTTCTTGCATTAACGATATTCTGTGCCGCAGATTCTCCGAGACCTCCGAGAGAGTTGAACGGCATTCTGATTTTCCCGTTCTCCGGCAGGAAGGCAAAGGCATCGGATTTATAAAGGTCGACCGGCATAAAAGCAACACCGCGCGCCATAGCTTCTCTGACCATATAAAGCGTCGAAAGCTCCTCTGCTTCCTTTGCGGAAGCGTCATTTCCCTTGTCCTCGATCTCCTTTATTACACGCTCTACCTCGGCTCTTCCCTTGCCTACCACGACAGCGTCGAAACCGCCCGGAGCTACACTGAGAAATGCCGCATAAAACTCCATGGGATAATAAATTTTATACCAGCCCAGACGTATGGCAGACATAACGTATGCCGCCGCATGCGCCTTTGGGAACATGTATTTTATCTTTTTACACGACGTAATGTACCAGTCGGGAACGTCGTGTTTTTTCATTTCCTCTATCCAATCGGGGGTAAGTCCTTTACCCTTACGCACTGACTCCATTATCTTAAACGACAGAGATTTGTCAAGCCCGTAGCGAATAAGGTCGTTCATTATGTTGTCACGACATCCTATAACCTGTGAAATATTACAAATACCATCACGTATAAGGTCCTGTGCGTTGCCTGTCCACACGTTAGTTCCGTGTGAAAGGCCTGAAATCTGAAGCAGGTCTGCAAACGACTTTGGCTTTGCTTCCTCAAGCATTCGCATAGCAAAACGTGTTCCGAATTCAGGGATACCGTACGTCCCGAGTGAAGAGCCTATATCGCCCGGTGAAACCCCAAGCGGCTCGGTCGACAAAAATAATTCGTAAACCGCCTTGTCGTTCATCTTCACGTCCATAACCGACGTGTTCGTGTATTTTTCGAGCATCTTGTACTTTGTCGGAATATCATGGCCGAGTTCGTCAAGCTTAAGTATCGTGTCATGCAGATAAGAAAACTGAAAGTGAGTAGTTATTATATCCGAATTCGGATCATCTGCAGGATGCTGTACCGGGGTGAAGTCGTAAATATCGTATTCCTTCGGTACGACAATAACTCCGCCCGGATGCTGTCCCGTCAGTTTTTTAACTCCGGCACAACCGTAAACGAGATGGTCAACCTCCGCCCTCGGAAGAGATATTTTCTTCTCTTCAAGGTATTTCATAACGTAGCCGAAAGCGGTCTTATCCGCAAGTGTACCGATGGTTCCCGCGCGGAACACGTGTCCGACTCCGAAAAGTTCCTCTGTATACTTATGTATTTTTCCCTGTACGTCTCCCGAAAAGTTTAAGTCTATATCGGGGGATTTATCGCCGTGGAATCCGAGGAAAGTCTCAAACGGTATGTTATGTCCGTCCGAATACATAAGCTCACCGCATACGGGACATGCCTTATCGGGCAAATCAAACCCCGAACCGACCGAGCCGTCCGTTATAAATTCACTGTGACGGCATTTCAGACAACGGTAGTGCGGCGGAAGAGGATTTACCTCCGATATTCCCGACATCGTAGCGACAAATGAGGAGCCGACCGAACCTCTGGAACCGACAAGATAGCCAAGGCTCTCGCTCTTTGCAACGAGTTTTTGTGCTATCATATAGAGAACGGCAAATCCGTGCTGAATTATTGAGTCGAGTTCTCTTTTCAGCCTTGCTTCCACGATTTCCGGAAGTTCATCTCCGTACCACTCTCTCGCGCGTGTCCAACAGAGATTCTGCAGTTCCTCCTCGGAGCCCGGCATCGACGGTGTGTACGTTCCGTCGGGAATCGGAAGAATATTCTCCGTCTCATCTGCTATTCTGTTCGGATTTTCTATTACAACCTCATGCGCAAGCTCATCACCAAGATAAGAAAACTCATCAAGCATTTCTTCGGTAGTACGAAGATATATTCCCGTATCCCTGTCAGCGTCTGAAAACTTCTGTCCTTTAAGCAATATTTTTCTGTATATTTCATCTTCCCGATTGAGAAAATGCGCGTCGCAGGTAGCAACGGTCGGCTTTCCGAGTTTTTTCCCGAGATTTATAATTCTTTTGTTTATTTCTTTTAGTTCATCGACACCGCTGACGCTTCCGTTATCGATAAGAAACGTGTTGTTGCAAAGAGGCTGTATTTCCAGATAATCATAATAAGATGCAATCTCCTCTATTTCAGCGTCGGAACGCTTGTTGAGTATTGCCGAATAAAGCTCGCCGGCCTCGCATGCGGAACCGATTATAAGCCCCTCTCTGTTCGCGGTAAGCACTGTTTTCGGTATTCTCGGTACTCTCCTGAAGTAGGAAAGATAACTGTCGGAAATCAATCGGTAGAGATTCTTCAGTCCCGTCTTATTCTTGCACAGAATTATCATATGATACGGCTTCAGCTTGAGTGGGTCTGCCTTTTCACTCATAGCCTCGACCATGCGGTTAAAGTCGGTCACTCCCTCGTTTTTAAGCTGGGATAACATTTTGAAAAATATGAGGGCGAGCATCTCTGCGTCGTCGCTTGCACGGTGATGGTGAAAATCGCCGAGTCCGTAATGCTCCGCAACGATATCGAGCTTATGCTTTTTAAGCTCGGGGTTAACGTATTTCGATACCGCAACCGTATCAAGATAAGAGTTATCGAACTTATATTTACATTTATCTGAGGCAACACGGATAAAACCGACATCGAAAGTAGCGTTGTGCGCTATAAGCAAATCATCACCGATAAAATCGAGAAAATCTTTAAGAGCTGTTTCGATAGTCGGTGCATCCGCTACCATCTCGTTCGTAATGGAGGTGAGATTGGTTATTTCCTCCGATATTCCCGCGCTCGGCTTTACGAAGGTGTCGAATCGGTCGATAACCTCGAAATTTTTGATTTTAACGGCTCCGATTTCTATTATCTCGCACGTGCTTGCCGAAAGACCCGTAGTCTCAAGGTCGAAAACAACCATTTCGTCGGTGAACTCCGGACGAGTATTTCCGTACAGAGCCCTCGCGGTATCGTCGACAAAATACGCCTCCATACCGTAGAGTATTTTTATGTCCTTACCCCTTGCCGCCTTCATTATCTCGGGAAATCCCTGCACGTTTCCGTGGTCCGTAACGGCTATCGCCTTATGCCCCCATCTGAGTGCGGTAGAAACAAGCTCATCGGGCTTTATTATGGCATCCATGGTAGACATATTGGTATGCAGGTGCAGTTCAACTCTCTTTTCGGGTGCATTGTCTGTTCTCAGAATCTTTGATATTTTATACATCGAACGAGCTGCAAGAACAATTTCACCGTCGAATTTATCACGGTAAAGTCTGCCCCTCACCGCAACCACTGCGCCGACCTTGATTTTTTTCTCTTTGTACCATTGTGCCTCGTCTGTCTGAAACGTTTTTCTTATACATATCGAGGACACTCCGTCAGTGATGCTCATGCTTATTTTAAGCTTATCGCCTTCTTTGCTTTCACGATCTTCAATGCGGAAAACTTCGCCGAGTAATATTGCGGAGCTCCTCTCCTCGGTGGCGTTTGAAATAGGGAGTGGCTGTGTTATGGCAAAATCCTCACCGAATATAAGAGACGGCTCCTCGGTGTTGAATGTTGTGTGCCCTATTTTATATATGAATTCATCCGTCTGCTCGGATTTTGCATCATCAAAAACGGAAACCTTCTTCTCAAAGTCGGCATAAGGGTCTGCCTCAACGTTTGCCGAGGCAGCCTCCATTACCTTCATAAAATTCTCGGCTTCGTTTCGTTCCATTTCACGGGCGCGTTGCTCCGTTTTTTCACCTGCATCTTCACTTGATTCAATTTCAACCTTTTTACGTACTCCGAATCGGCTGAAAATTATACCTGACAGTATATTTTTTGCTCCGGATAAGTTTACAAGTGCGAGCCCCGATTCATTATAAGGAATTCTGACCGTTACCGTGTCTTCCGAGGACGTATATACGGCATCATTGAAGAATCCGTACGTTATTGCCCCTACCCGTGCCGCCTCGAGCGCAATGTCATCCATATGCGATACGGAAAACAGCTCTTGCGGGTAATGGGGAAAAATACGGCAGGAGGAAACGTTGTAGCACTCGCGTATTTCGTCCTCGATGCCATATAAAAGCCTTTGATCAATCACGTAAGGAAAGTCGAATTCTATTTCTATTCTGTCGGGGTTCCTGCTTGTCCGTACCTGCATATTCTGTCCGAGAGAAATCACATCTGAATATTTCTCGGACGGTGAATATCGTGAGAACAATTCAAAAAAAGTCTTTTTGCAAGCTGCCATTTTACATCCTCTTGATTTCGTCTATTAAGGTCGAAATGATTTTATCCGACGGTATCTTACACACCGTTTCACCGTGCTTGAAAAGAAGTGCTTCTCCGATGCCGCCGGCAATTCCGATATCTGCCTCCCTTGCCTCACCCGGACCGTTTACTACACATCCCATAAAGGCAACTTTAATGGGCTTTGAAAGCAGATTCTCTTTTTTTACAGCCTCTTCAAATTCCGACAAAAGCGAAATCAGGTTTATCTTAGTTCTTCCGCAGGTAGGACATGATATTATATCCATTTTGCCGTCTTTGAGCATACCGACGGAGGCAAGTATATCACGTGCTGCGGAAATCTCAGCCAAAGGGTCTGCCGTAAGAGAAACGCGTATAGTATCTCCGATACCGCACGTAAGCAGAGCGCCTATGCCGACGGCACTTTTTATTCTTCCCCTCTCGATTCCCCCTGCCTCCGTAACGCCCAGATGGAGAGGGTAGCTTGTCTCTTTTGCAAGTATTTTGTTCGTTTCTACCATGGTAAAAACATCCGAAGCTTTCACCGATATAACTATATCGGAAAACCCTACGCTTTCCAGAATATTTGCGTGGTAGAGTGCGCTTTCGGCAAGCGCTTCTGCCGTAGGAGCGCCGTATTTTTCAAGTATATGCTTTTCAAGAGAACCGCTGTTTACTCCTATGCGTATCGGTATGTTACGTTCCTCACAGGCACGGGCAACCTCGACTACTCGCTCTCTTGCTCCGATATTGCCCGGATTTATTCTTATCTTATCCGCACCCGCTTTTATGCAGGCGAGGGCAATTTTGTAGTCGAAATGTATATCGGCGACGAGAGGTGTCTTAATCCCACGCGCTTTAATAAACGAAAAGGTGTCTGCCGCCGCAATATCGGGGACGGCAAGACGTACTATATCGCATCCGCTGTCGGCAAGGGCACGTATCTGCCTCTCCGTTGCATCTGTATCGTGAGTATCGGTATTTGTCATTGACTGTATCGATATGGGATTATCGCCGCCGATTTTTATATTTCCGACAGTTACCGATGAAGTATGCCTTCTTATACTGTTATAATTCATTTTTACTATTTCCGTTAATATTTTGTTATTTTGTAACATTGATAATAAACGTTGCCGCACTATTTGAAGATGAGAGTAAATATGTCCTTGAAGGTGATGAGAATCATAAAGCCGAACAGTATAAGTAGCCCTATACCGTTGATATACGCCTCTACCTTCTGCGGTGCCGGCTTTCCTCTTATACCCTCGATAAGCAAGAATACCATTCTCCCTCCGTCAAGTGCGGGAAAAGGCAACAGATTAAATATTCCGAGATTCATACTGATAACCGCTGCAATATAGGCAAAGTTAAGTGCACCTGCCCCCGAAGATGCCGCTCCTGTAATTGCTCCGGCTATGCCGACAGGTCCGGATACCGCATCTATTCCGTAACGTCCGCGGACAAGGTCAATAAGCGATTCCCATATCATTTTCACCGTTGATACCGAGCGATATAAGGAATGCTTCAAAAGGCTGCCGAAGGAACGATTAGTATCCTCATATACCCTGAAATCTCGCGTACCGTATTTATATCCGCTGTCAATAATTGAAGGTATTGCCACCTCGGTTTTTAACGTCTCACCATCTCTGATAATCGTCATATCAACTATTCCGCCGCCGCTGTGAAGTATCTCGTAGTCAAGCTCGGCTGCCGTATGGACTCGCGTGCCGTTCACCCTGATTATTTCATCTCCCGGTAAAAGATACCCCTCGGAAGAAATCGTATATCCGGTTTTATCCATGGGAAGAAAGTCAGCTACAACGGTTGTGCCTATCCTCGAATTAAGAATCACAAAGAACATAATTATCACACCGAGAAGAAGATTCATCAACGCCCCGGCTATTGTTATTATCATTCTTTGCCACACAGGTTTTTTACCGATGGCGTTTGGCTCGTCGCTCTCCTCATCCTCTCCCGCCATGCTGACGTATCCGCCTATCGGAAAGAGAGAAATCGAATACTTTATTCCGGTTTTCTTGGATGTTTTCGATATAACGGTCGGGCCCATGCCTATCGAAAACTCATATATTTTGACCTTGAAAACCCTGGCGAAAATGTAATGTCCCAGCTCGTGTATAAACACAAGCATACCAAATACCAATACAGCAATAAGAAAATATAATAATTTCACGTTTTTTCTCCGATAGATTTAGGATAATTGACGATAAAACTCATATTATCAAAACGAAGTGGCTTAGTTTTATTGATAATAAATTAAGTTATTGCGGGGATAACTTTAACAGGTTCTTTGCCATTCTTCTCGCTTCTCTGTCCGATGCTATTATATCGTCCAGGCTCTCATACTTCTTTGCATATTCCATATTGAGAACGACTCCCTCAACAATTTCCGATATACGGCAAAAAGGTATTTCTGAAGCAAGGAAGGACGATACTGCCACTTCATTGGCAGCATTCATAACCGCAGGTACGGCACCGCCGAGCGCGCTTGCCTTGTACGCGAGAGCGAGAAGAGGAAATGAATTCATATCGGGCTCTGCGAACGTAAGTTTACCTACAGAAAAAAGGTCAAGCGGCTTCACGTTTCCGAAAACGCGTTTGGGATAAGTGATAGCGTATTGTATGCACAGCCTCATATCGGGTACGCCAAGCTGAGCTATTACCGCATTATCAATATATTCCACAGCGGAGTGTAATATACTCTCACGATGAACAAGCACCTGAATTTTCGATACGTCGACGTCGAAAAGATGATGTGCCTCTATCACTTCAAAGCCCTTGTTCATCATTGTTGCTGAATCCACGGTTATTTTCTTGCCCATGTTCCACGTCGGATGAGACAGAGTCTCTTCGAGAGTGACTTTTTTGAGTTCTTCTCTGTCATAACCAAAGAAAGGACCGCCTGATGCCGTCAGTAATATACGTTTTACAGTATCTTTAGGCGCTTTACCGAGCGACTGGAAAATTGCGCTGTGCTCGCTGTCGACAGGAAGAATTTCAACATTGTTTTCTCGTGCGTTACGCATAACTATGTCGCCGGCAATCACGAGCGACTCTTTATTGGCAAGCGCAAGTCTTTTTTTCGATTTGATAACGGCAAGAGTGGGCACAAGTCCCGCCTCTCCGAGAATCGAGTTAACCGCAACCGAGGATTTCGACTCAGAAATTGCTTCCGTTATTCCGTCTGTGCCGGAAAATACTTTTGTATCGGTGTCGAAAATACGTGTTGCAAGGTCCTTCGCCTTGCTTTCGTCGGAAACAGCACAAAACCTCGGATGGAACTCACGCACCTGTTCCTCAAGCGTTTTTATATCGTGACCGGAACATATAAACTCAACCCGAATTCCCTGCGTGCGTGCAACGTCAATCGCCTGTCTTCCAACAGAACCTGTAGAACCGAGAATACATACGGAATCGGGAAGAGAGTCTGCAACGCAACCGTTTCCTGCTTTTTCGGTATCTTTGTTAATTCTGATATTATATTGCATTTTAATTTCCCGTGATACCTTATCTGTTTATTTTATACATCATTAGTCTATTGAAAACAACTGACAGCGTAAATAAAACATACCTTACGCCGTCAGTTGCATATTGAGATTGTCAGATTATTACTCCGAATGTACTTACGATAAAAAATACTGCAAACAGCACGGGTGCCGTGCCGAGTATGGAATCAAATCTGTCCATGACTCCGCCGTGACCCGGAAATAGCTTTCCGTAGTCCTTAATTCCGCACTCACGCTTTACAAGCGAAGCAATCAAATCTCCCATCTGAGATACAACCGATATAATAAGGCCCGTAATTGCAAGCAGAATTATGAATGATGCTCCGCTTATATCAGCAATATTTCCGACTATTATGCCGAAAATGATAAACGATATTATGCAGAATACAGTTCCGCCGATACTTCCCTCGACGGTTTTCTTCGGGCTTATTTCGGGCGAGAGCTTATGCTTGCCGAAAAACCTGCCGACAAAGTAAGCAAAGGTATCGGTCACCCACGCTCCTATAAAGACGAGAAGGTAAAAATACTTACCGTATTCGTTTTTCTCCGAGCCGAATTTAAGATATCGTGTCATTACTATGGCGGTAAAGCCGAATACTATATATGCAACGCTGACTATTGCCTTGCATACTGTTTCATACTTGACGTTTCCTCTGCGAAGAACCGCATATACGAAAAGATACTGCATATACAGGAGCATAGAAAATCCGAAAAGCAGTAGAAAATATCCGCTATAAGCACGGAAAAGAAATGCTCCGACCGGAAAAAAAGCCGCAATTATATAAGCGGGAACCGATATTACGAGATTTCTATGTATGCCCAGACATCTAAGCATCTCAAAAACACCGACAAGGCATAGAATCGACATCGCTGTTCCGAGCGCTATTGTATCTGAAAATACAAGTATCGGAACCAAAAGGCACAGCGCAACCGTTGCAGTGATTATTCTCTGTTTCATTTGTATACCACCTTATTTTGTAATATCTTATTCTTGTAGTTCTGCTTGATTATTCTTTAACGTTTCCGAAGCGTCTGTCTCTTGACAGAAAATCAGATACTATCATGTCTATCTCCGCCTCGTCAAGGTCGGGCCACAGTGTTTTTGTGAAGAAAAATTCACTGTACGCCGCCTGCCACAAAAGGAAGTTTGATAAGCGCAAATCTCCGCCCGTTCTCACAATAAGGTCCGGGTCTGGGCTCTTGCTCGTGTAGAGCGCACCGCTGATATCATCCTCGGTTACCGACTTCTTTCCCTTTGATATAAGAGAGTTTACCGCATGAGTTATCTCGGCACGAGCTCCGTAATTCAGAGCAAGATTCAGAGTATACGCATAATTTGCCGTCATGCTTTCAAGACGGTTTATCTTTTCTGTTATAGTATTATTCAAAGCCGAACGGTCGCCTAAAACGATAAACCGGATTTCGTTTTTCTCGGCATCCCTTATCGACTCGTTAAGGAATCTGTCGAGCAATTTCATTATCGACTCAACTTCATCCTTCGGACGAATCCAGTTTTCGGTGGAAAAAGCATAAACCGTTACGGTTTTTATGCCAAGCTCCTTGCAGTGTCGTGCAACACGACGCAGATTCTCCGCCCCGTACTTATGTCCGTACTTTCTCGGCATCAGGCGTGCTTTTGCCCATCTGCCGTTTCCGTCCATAATAAACGCTATATGATTCAGTTTTCCCTCGCATTCAGGCATTTGTACGCATGCTTTAGCGGTATCGGTTTTGTTTTCCGTTTTTCTTTTGAAAAACATATCAGATTTCCATGATTTCCTTGTTTTTATCTGAGGTTATCGCGTCAATCTCTTTGATGTATTTATCCGTGAGGTCCTGAACTGACTTGTCGCTGATTTTTACTTCATCCTCGGTGAGCTCGGAATTCTTTTTCATTTCTTTGATTTTATCGTTTGCATCACGGCGTATATTTCTTACGGCAACCTTTGCTTCCTCTCCCATTTTAGATACCTGCTTGGTAAGCTCACGGCGACGGTCCTCGGTCGGCTGAGGGAATACCATTCTTATAACTCTGCCGTCCGATATCGGTGTTATTCCTATATCTGAAGTAAGGATTGCCTTTTCTATGCCTTTAAGGGTAGATGCATCCCATGGCTGAATCGTAAGCGTTCTTGCATCCGAAACCTTGATTTCAGCCATCTGACTCACGGGGGTGGGTGCGCCGTAGTAATCGAAGCATACGCGCGAGAGAACGTTGGGATTTGCCCTTCCCGCTCTTACAGTTACAAGGCTGCTTTGATATGCCTCTATACTCTTCTTCATTCTTGTTTCATAATCTCTGGTGTCGAATTTCATAATACTTTCTCCTGTCCTTTTGTTGTATTGGAATTTATAGCCTGTAATACATATATCAAGAGTGGACGACCGTTCCCACGTTCTCGCCCATTATCGCACGGTAGATATTCTCCGGGTCGGAAAGAGCAAAAGCGAGTATCGGCATATGCTTATCCATGCAGAACGACGTCGCGGTGCTGTCAAGAGCGGAAAGACCGCGTGAGAGCATATCTTTATAGGATATTTCGTCGAATTTCACCGCATTCGGATTTTTCCTGGGGTCATCGTCGTAAATCCCGTCGATGTTCTTTGCCATAAGAACTATATCCGCATCAATCTCTGCGGCGCGAACGACGGCTGCCGTATCCGTAGACATAAACGGTTCTCCGAGTCCGCAACCGAATATAACCACACGTCCTTTTTCAAGATGACGTATTGCTTTATCTCTGTTAAAAGGCTCTGCAAATCTCTGCATATCAACCGCCGTCATCACACGTGTATCTATACCGTTTCGTATAAACGCATCCTGAAGTGCAATTGAGTTTATTGCAGTAGCCAGCATGCCCATATGGTCTGCTCTGACCGGGTCCATATCTTCCCCCTGTCTTCCTCTCCATATGTTTCCCGCTCCAACGATAATTCCTATTTCAACACCGCAATCAAGGCTCTTTTTCAGAACGGATGCAACCGTATCGACGAAGTCGCGATTTATTATTCCGCTTCCTCCTGCCGCAAGCGCTTCACCGGAAAGTTTGAGCAGAACTCTTTTGTATTTTGGTTTATTATCTTTCATTGTTTTATCCTTCCGCATTGTCTGTCATTTATATTTTACTTCATAATTCCGCTTTTGTAAACACTTTTTACTTATTTTTTATATAAAATCATATATTTATATATTCACCGACGTATCGTATTCAAAATTGCATCAAAAAGTTCTTTGCTACATGCGACATACGAAATTTTATGAATAAAAGTTAAATTTAAAGGTCAATAATACGATGTATCAAAAAGAAAGGAATGATTTAATTATGGTATTAACACAAAAAGAAAGAGGTCTTCTTTGCGACCTCAGAACACAGGAACAGCTCTGTATTGAAAAATACAATAAGTATTCGGCCCTCGCATGTGACGCAGAACTTCAAAATCTTTTCAAAACCATTTCATCCAACGAACAGAATCACCTGAATACGGTAAACGGTATGCTCGGAGAAAATGCGGCGGCAGATGCGAGTTTTTCATCGTTTGCGTCAGAGGATTCATGCAAAGAGAGTGCCTGTGATTCTCACTCCGACTCGAAGAAGTATGATGCTTATCTCTGTCAGGATGCACTCGCCATGGAAAAACACGCGTCATCTCTCTACGACGTGTCAATATTCGAATTCGGCGATACAAACGCAAGAAATACGTTGAATCAAATACAGAAGGAAGAACAGAATCACGGGCAGCAGCTCTACTCTTATCTATCCTCACACAATCTTGTTTGAATTGTTGATGAAAAGGCGTTTTGCTAAAACAAAACGCCTTTTTCCGTCTGACCGTATTCAAAGTAAACATATCCCCCCTTACGCATCAGAGGCATTTATACAAATCGTCCTCGTTTTTCGCGAGCAAAGACAGCGGTATATCGAATACCGTTCTGCATCCCCTCTCTCCTTTTAGATACATTCTGTAAATCGCGCGGGCATAAGCAAGAAGCACCGATGCCGTAAAGCAAGGATTCGACGTCATGGAAAGCGAAAACTCAGCACTGTAAGAATTGTAACCGAAGCTTCCGCGCCTAATCACTTTTCCTGCATGAGGATACGTCGAATGTTCCTTTTTCATAGTTTCACTGTCTATGAAATTGATTTGCGTATCATATCCCGCAAAATAGTCGGGCATATTCAGTATACTATCCTCTATTCTTTTTCTATCGGCCCCGGGGCGAGGGACAACGTAACATTCACGCTTATGAAGAAGGTGTACGTCATCAATATGCTCGCCTGCCGATATTCTGCGGATAGCTTCCTCACAAGGAACGGTATACTGGCGTGCATCATCGACCCCGTCAATATTTCGTATTGCATCGGAATGTCCCTGGCTCACCCCTCTGCCCCAAAAGGTATAGCTATCCCCCTCTGTTATCACAGATGAAAAAATAAGTCTTGCCATTGAAAAAAGACCGGGGTCCCATCCAACCGAAACGGCGGCGATTTTGTCGCCCTCTCTTGCCGATTTATCGGTATTTTTTATATGTTCGTAAATTTTTTTGTGAGTGTCGAATGAATCGACTACATTAAAATCCCTGGCAAGAAGCGGTGTTGTGACCGGAAGTTCTGCAGCACTTCCATTGCAGTTTATCATAACGTCGATTTTTCCCTTAGCCTCCTCAGTCTGCTGTGGGGAAAGAACGGGAATTCCGCTCTCTGATTCAATCTTCCTGCGGGAAAAGACGGCAACCGTTTCTACATCCGTAAAATACTTTGCCATTCTCTCAACCGCTCTGCCGATGTTTCCGTATCCGTATACAGCAACCCTCATATTATATCCCCCATAAGTTCATCCATACCGTAAAGTCCGGGTTCTTTTCCTATGATAAATTCAGCCGCACGTATGGCTCCTACGGCAAAAACCTTTGGATCGTATACCTCGTGCGATATAACTATTCTTTCGTTTTCTCCCGCTATTATAACGTCGTGTGTTGCGGGATAGTTTCCGCATCTGAGCGAATGAATTCCAATCTCGTGCATCTCACGCAGATGATGCCCGTATCTTCCGCATACGTTATAGGCACCATTTCTTTCTTTTCTTATACATTCGGATATTTTCAGCGCAGAGCCGCTCGGTGCATCCACCTTCCCCCTATGATGCTTTTCTATTATCTCAACATCGGCGTCAGGAAACAGCTTTGCCAGTGCCGCTGAATATCTGCACAGTGCATACATGCCGAATGATAAATTCGGCGAAAAAAATACAGGTACGGTTTTTGCGGTTTTCTCTATCATCACACGCTCATCCTCCGAATGTCCGGTAACCGCGATGACAACGGGCAGACGGTAGCTTTGTGCATACGTACATACGGATTCACATGCAGTATGTGCGGAAAAATCTATAATACAGTCAAATCTCCCTACCACCCTTGATATGTTGCAATACTCACCGCTATGTATATCCACCTCCGCCGCAACCTTACAGTTTTCGGATTCACATATCTTTTTGAAAATACCTCCCATTCTTCCGAGAGAACCGCAAAGAATCACATCCATATAAACCTCCCATACCGTCGGCTCCCGCACTCTCGTTTCAATATATGCCGGCGTCTTATCCTTTTCTATACTCTTTAATATATATACCGGAGACTTATTTTATGCTTTTACCAAGTATCTGAAAATCTTTTTTTCAAATATTCCATTACCGGGTTGACTTTCTTTGTGCTATGTTGTATTATTTTGTTGTATTATGTTTTACCGTATCAAATATTAACTTAACGGAGGTGACATGTATGAGTCGTATACGCCTTATAGCTTTTGACCTTGACGGGACGTTGACGGAGCATAAATGTCCCCTCGAGGAACAAAACAGACGACTGCTCGAAGATTTGTCATTGAGATATAAAACTATTATGGTCGCCTCAAATGAAGCCGAGAGCATATGGAAACAAATGAATTGTTTTCCTATTGATATTGTCGGCAACTATGGTATGCAATATTCGGAATACGACGAAAAAATCAAAGGACTGCGTGCAGTCTTTTCCCATACCTACCCATGCGATAAAGAGAAAACCGAAAAACTGATATCCGCAATACAGACAAAATATTCATATCCGTACGGAAACAATATAATAATTCATTCATCGGGATGTATAACCTACACACCGCTCGGTGCCGACGCCACACTTGAAAAAAAACTGTCTTTTGACCCGAATTTTTCAATCCGCAAAATGATGCTTGCCGACGTTGTTTCGGCATTTCCCGATTATACCCCATATATCAGCGGTACAACGTCCTTCGATATAGTACCGAAACCTTTTAACAAATATATGGCTCTTGACTTATACTGCACTCGCTTCGGATACTCACACGACGAAGTTCTCTTCTGCGGTGATAATTACGAGCCAAACTGCAACGATAACCCAATATATCAATCCGACATAGGATTTGTAAAGGTCCCTCACTATACCGAATTAAAAGAAACTCTTTATTTCGCATTATCCAACCGCTGAAAAAAACAAAACAGCCCATCTCAAATTAAGATGGGCTGTTTTCAGAAAAAGCCTCGGACAAGTCTGCGGCCTTGTTTTTAACACAGAAAAAGTTACCCTGCTATTTCGCCCATAATCTTTACTGTGTAAGACTTTCTTATTAAATTATCGACGATTATAGCATACTTTACGACACGTAACGACCTCATTCGATATAGGACATCCTAAGTCAAAGCAGCAGATTATTCCGGCAAGAAATCACATACAATGTGCTGTTACACGAACTCAAAAGCAGAAAATATATTTTGAAAACGTCATCGTAAGGATGCTTGTTTCAATAGGGTATTCACGTCAAGAGTCCGCTACTGTATTCTCCATTGACAGTTCCCTTTTACCAGGTACGAGAATTGAGCTGACGGAACTGTGCGACAGTGGAAACGTGAGAGTTAAGTCCGCCGTCTACGTTGATGATCTGACCCGTAACATACTCACTCTCGTCGGAAGCAAGATATACACACATATATCCGATATCCTCAGGACAACCATAGCGATTAACCATAATGTTGCTTGTAAAGATGTCTTTTAGCACCTGTGGAACGTGAGCGTCGTTTTCAGGAGTAACAATCAATCCGGGACGCACACAATTGCAACGGATATTCTGTTTACCGTACTGTAACGCAGTATACTGCGTGAGCTTGTCCACGCCGGCTTTTGCACAGGCGTATGCGGTAGAACTCAAATCGCCGCCGCACGATGCCATAGAACCAATGTTAATGATAGAACCGCCGTTTTCGTTTTTCTGTAAATAAGGCAACACGGTTTTTGTTGCATAAAAAGTACCGCGCATATCGCTCTGAAAAATGTTATCCCACATCTCGATAGTAAGCTCGTCCACGCGCCCATCCTTTAAAGCAACGTTCGCCGCATTGTTTACCAGCACGTCAATTTTCCCATATTTTTCATCGGTATCTGCAAAAAGTTTCTCAATGCTGGCTAACTCTGTGATATCCATATAGTGATAGCACGCCTCACCGCCGTCTTTCAGGATACGGTCCACGACCGCCTGTCCTTTTTCCTGTCTTCTGCCGCAGATTACCACTTTTGCGCCTTCTGCCGCAAACAGTCTTGCAATACCGATACCAATTCCGCTTGTGGAGCCGGTAACGACCGCTACTTTGTCTTTCAATCTGTTCATAATTTGCCTCCTAAAACTTTTTTTTATTTTATCACATTTTTGAAAAATCAAAAACGATTTTCAGAAAAAATAATTTTGTCTTTCCAATAAGCATACTTGATAATCTTTACTAGGTTTTTCAAGCTCTCATATTCTAAAACTTTATGTTTTTGCTATATTGGTAAACCACTATCATTAGATTTTATCATCACATCATATTTTTAACGGTGATTGATAAATTTTTTCTCATAATTCTATTTTATTATAGCACAATTAATTACAAATGAAAAGCCGACATCTCAATTTTTCGTAAAATGTCGACTTTTTATTTTGCGAAAGAGCGACCAAAAGGTGCGTAAAGTGGGGTAAGAACGACTAAAAGTACACCAATAGTAAAGCTTGTCAAATTGGAATTTGTTGATTACGCCGGTGTTCCTACCTCAATTAAGTTACCATCCAAATCGTAGAATCTGACCACCTTTTGTCCCCAGTTGTGTGTCATTAGATGATTGACATATTCAATTTCAGGGTAAAGTGTTTCAAGACGCTCTACAAACTGTTCTATGTTGGGCTCTTCAAAATACAACTCAGATTGATTACTGTTTGGAATTACACTTCTTTTTGTGAATTGTTCCCAGTATCCCAATTCTTGTAAATATATGTTATTCGTCAATTCCATATTCCCATCGTTGTCTTGAAGAAGTTGAAATCCAAACATATCACTATAGAACTTTAACGCACGGTTACAATCTTTAACAACAATAAGTGTTCCTTTGTATTTCATATATGTTTTTCTCGTCAAATTCTTATTTATAGATGATTTTATTATATCACACTTTCGTCAATAAATCAAGGCGTAAGCCTTGTATATTACCAATTTCGCAATGGATAAAAAAAGAAGTAACTTTTGGTAGACAAAAGTTACTTCTTTTTTGCGAAAGAGCGACCAAAAGGTGCGTAAAGTGAGGTAAGTACGACTAAAAGTACACCATTCGTACTGCTCGATAAATTGGAATTTAATTATTTTTCTTTCTGCATTTTCTAATGAGTAAGGCTACAGCAAGAATATCTTGCTTCATTTTTAAACTCCTTTCTTGAAAATAAAAGAGGACTGCAGAAATAAATTCAACAATTCTCGATAAAAAATATTTTGTTCTTGACTGTGTGGGCGATTTTTGGTACAATAAATATGGTATAATTACTATAGGAGGTTCTCAAAATGCAATCTAAAAAACAGTTGATCTTGTGGGTTTTAAATGTGCTCAATAACGAGAGCGATGCAAACACCCCGATTACACAAACCAAAATCGCAGATATAATTTCGGATATGTTCCCCTGTGATAGAAAAACGGTTAGCCGTAACATTAAGCACCTTCAAGAGATGGGATATCCCATAAAGAAAACAAGCAAAGGATTCTACATGGAACGACGAGTTTTTTCTATCGAGGAGATTAACTTTATTAAATCTGCGATATTGGAATCAAAAAGCAAAGATGATACCGAGAAAACGGTACTTGCTGAAAAGGTATCGGATATTCTAAACAAAATGTATCAGAGGTAAAAGAGGTAAAATATGAGTTTATCCTTAGATGAATTTGTCGAGGCTCACAAAGCTTGGGAAAAGATGGGCGAAAGATTAAATAGGCTTATTGGTTTTAATCCTGCAACGAGCAACCATTACGGCATTATTCAACTTTATAATCAAAGAATTAATCTTAGCACTTCAGACGAAAGGATTATTGAGATTCGCTCCAAATATCTTGAGTGGAAAAATAAAGTGTTAGATGTCTTTGTCCAAAATAGTGTTTTCTATAGCACGGAAGAGTTAAATAAGCTGTTTAGAGTGGATTGTATGTACGGAACATTATACTTTTTAGATTCTCCTGTTGATGCTTATGGAGAATTTGAACCGACTTTAGAAAGAATTAAACGATATATTGAAAAAGAATATACTGAGCAATACAATTAAAAAGACACTTTTGAAAGGAATTACAAATGGATATTAAAAGAACGTTAACAACGATAGGCAAAAGCACTTTTGTAAAGTATTATTACAATTTTAAACATCTTTCCACTGAAGAATGTATAGATAAATTTGAAGAATCATATACTTTAAAATCCAAAAAGAGCAGAACCGGGCATGCAAAAATGATATTTAATCATAATATGCATTTGGAAGCTCTGCAAATTATTGCAGACTCTGAAAAAACCGATTTAAAAACATTAGAAAAAACTTTGGAAATTATGAAAAACGAATTAGCAACTTTGAAGTTTAGCAAACGCTAAAACCGTATAAACAAAAACGCACCTTTGTCGGTAGACAAAAGTGCGATTTTTGTTGGTGCATCCGAGGGGAGTCGAACCCCTGTCCGAAAATCCGTTGATACAACCTTCTTCGTGGGTAGTTACTCTTTTGGTTTTCTCCTACGGAGCACCGAGGAACAGGCTCTCTTTTGGATAGTCCTTTTATGCATGACCGATACAAGGACGAAATCTCGGTTTATGTTCACCGTTAGGTTACGCTCAGTCCGAGGCCACGGTACTCCACGGAGGAACGGGTGGCGCAAAAGGCCACAGCACTGCCACTAATCGCCCTTACGGGCAATTAGTTAGGCAGCCATAGCAACAGTTCTGTTGTCGTTTATTATTTAAAGTTGGCATTATACGGGATTAGCCAGCCCGCCACGCTTATCATATCTCATAATCCCCGTCGAAACCATTACGGACCCGTCTTCCCCCACACGGGGTGGGGGATTTTTTTAAGCAAAGAATATTCCGTAGCCCTCGCCTGTTTTACCGCCGTTTTTAAGGTGAGCCTTAAATGCGCGACGGAGGGAGCTGTCCTCGGGATAATCGTCAAAATTACCCGTGTAATCCATATCGAAAAGACGCCACATATCAGCATACTGACCGGGCTTGTCGTCAAACTTGTTTATGATGTCGAATTCAAGCATAAACTTTCTTACATTTGACTTTTCGGGAAGAATATCAAGATTATCGGGATAAAGGAGCCAGCTGCAGCAGGTAAACGCCATAGGTGTATCTCCTGTTTTCCCCTTGAAAAATTCTCTCGCCATATCAAAAGCTGCGTCATATGAGGGCTTATCAAGAGGTGTCAGGGTTCTGGGAATATGTACTCCGATTACCGTGTCCCCTGTCTTAACCGTTTTTCCGTCTTTTGTGTAATCCTTCTGGTCATATTTGCCGATTTCGAACTGCAATCTGCCAAGGGCAAATCTTGTAAGGTTGAAAAATCCGGGGAACCACCTCGCAACAAATGAGCCCCACATATTTTTAACCGCCTTACACTCAAAAAGCTTGTATTTAAGGTCCAGCATACTGTTGAACCAGATGCTCTCATCAATATTTTCAGCCTTATAAAGCTCCTTTAAGCGTTTGGAAAAGAGAATGAAAATAAGAAGCTCGCTTTTGAAGTGATGAACTCCGCATTTTTTCTCCATTTCGGGTGTGGATTTAAAAATCACGCCGTAATCAAGATTGATGTTTTCCTCGTAAAGACCTACAAGTCTGTCAAGCTCCGTCTTGCACTCGTCATTCGCAACCAATGTATCATAGGCTTCAATAAGCTCAGCCTTAGCCTCTACGGGGTAATCAAATTTATCTAAAAAATCAACTACATACTCTCTCATCAGTCTTCTCCTTTACCTTTTGTAACTCTTTCGATGGTTCTCTCCGCGCTTCTCTTTGCATCGCTTTCCCGCTTGTCATAAAGCTTTTTACCCTTGCATAGACCGAGTTCAACCTTCACCCTGGAGCCTGAGAAATACAAGGATAAGGGGATTAAGGAATATCCGTCACGCATAACACTTCCGTTGAGCCTCATAATCTCCTTCTTGTGCATAAGAAGCTTTCTTTCTCTCATCGCATCACGGTTAAAGGCGTTACCCTTCTCATAGGGGCTTATGTGTATGCCGATTGCATATAGCTCTCCGTCATAACTCTGCAATAGGAATCCTTAAGATTAACCTGACCTACCGCAGGGATTTAACCTCATTACCGAAAAGGGCGATACCCGCTTCGTACTTTTCCATAACGAAATAGTCGTGAAACGCTTTCCTGTTTTGCGCGATATTTCTTGGCGCTTTTTTCTCCATACGGGCTCTCCTTTCTCATTACCTTCTTCTATTTTTAGTCCAGCAAAGACGCGTTTATTATAAATACCAAGTTCGTGGTTTTGAATTTGCGGAATTTTATGGAACGAATAGACGCTGATCTCCTCTAGATATGTTGATTCGAATTTTGATTGTGATGATACATTGTGTTCTGAGAAAATCTTCGAAGTTTATCGTAATAACTATTGAATATTTCCGTTGCAACCGTGAATGCTCCTGGATTATCATCAGAAAAATCCATCGCCAATAGTTGTTTTCTCATAGGTATATACTCATGATCATATAGCTGTTGCAAGAGTTCTGCCAGTCCACTGTAATTAGATTCAATTTTGCTTTTAAGATTGTTCTCATGTACGAACATAACGCACCTCCTACTGAAGTTCTGCCAGTTTGATGCTAAATTCTTGCGTTACTGTACTCGGAGATATTACGCGCATTTGTTTGCCAAACCGGAATACCCACCCCCAGAATGTCGGGCTGATTTGCACCTTAACATTTGCTACGCATTGCTCGGCGTTAAGACGCATAATTTTTGTGTTCTCTCCGAATTTGTCGTATACTGCGCCGATGACCTTGTTATCAAACTGAAGCGTGATTTCGACTGGTTCGCCACGATACATTTTGAATGCCTGCTCGGTGTATTTGCAAACATCCTCACGCAACTAAACTGCGACCTCCGTTATTGATTCGTCGATAATTTCCACACCGCTCATTCTATCAACGCGGTAATTTGATGTGCTGCCATGTCGTGAACTGTAGCTGACGAGATAGTAATTGTCCTCGTTGAATACGAGCGCGATCGGTTCCACTACATAATGGTGCCCGTCTCTGCGATATATCTTTCGCCGTTCTCGTTGATATCATAGTAGAGGAAAATGACCTTTTTCTGATGCTCGATGGCTTCTTCAAGGAATGCTACATTATAATAAATTGACTCATTGCTGTGCTTACGAGTATTGAAACATACCATGTTGCTCTTGAGTATAGCGGCTTGGTTGCTACCGCCGAGAGCTGCAATTTTGCTTGTTAGCTCTGCAGTCTTCTTTTCTGTAATGAAACTTGCTGCCTGCACCGCGTCGATAAGAACTTTCAGTTCGGGAAGCTGAATGCGTGATCCATGACATAATATCCTTTTTCATGTCCGAAGAGGCGTCCCATGACTTCGTAACCATAATCGTTGAGAATATTGACGCAACGCGACAATGTTCTTCTGTCGCAGGGAATAACTTGCTCGACGAGCCTCTGGCAAACGGTTGATGCCAGCATCGGATGATTCTCGTCGGTCTCTTGACGAAGCAATTCATATAGTTTCAATATTCTTATAACGGAACTGTTTTCGGCAGCCATGTGTTTTCCTACCGAAAAAGAATGTAGTTATACAGAATAAGAATAGCACAACTCATGCGTTTTGTAAAGGGGCAACGGGGGCAAAATTGTCCTTGTTTTATAAACTTTGCAATTATTTTGGTTCAAATCTCTCACGACGCAATGTTTTTTGTTGTTCTTTATTTGAGCAAAGAACGACAAAAAGTAATGTGCTTTTTAGCGCTACTGCGGGCATAAAAATAACGCTGCCACAGTCCCGATGACCGCGGCAGCGTGTGATTTTGCGTATTTTTCCTTGATTTTACCGTATTTTGACCGAAAATGTGCCGAAAATATAAAAAGAACGAACTTTTATCCGGTAGACAAAAGTTCGTTCTTTTATGGTGCACCTTCAGGGATTTGAACCCGGGACCCACTGTTTCAGTGGCGGCGAGCCCGCGAGGCCGCATTGAGAGTCTGTATGCGTATGCATACTTGACTCTTAATCTCGGGTCACGAGGTACTTAAATCATAGAACATAAAAAGCCTCAGACAAGTCTGAGGCCTTGGTGCACCTTCAGGGATTTGAACCCGGGACCCACTGATTAAGAGTCAGTTGCTCTACCAACTGAGCTAAAGGTGCATATTCGATTGTTGTCCCTTGACGGAACGTTGTTATTATAGCATTATAAAAAGTAATTGTCAATAGCTTTTTTTAAAAAAAATAAAATTGTTTCTGTTTCCCTTTTATTCTTTGTTTCGGCATAAAAACGAGCCCTGCAATATGGCAAAGGCTCGTTTTTACCTGTAATTCCGATTTTATTTTATATCGTTATCGTTGAAGGGATCTCCGCATTCCGGACAGAACTTCGGGGGATGCTTCGGGTCCTCCGGCTCCCATCCGCATTTGTCACAACGATAGAGCGGTTCACCGGACGGTTTTTTTGCTCCGCAATTCTGACAGAACTTACCTTTGTTTACCGTTCCGCAGGAACATACCCATCCGGCCTCGGGTTTCTTTGCTCCGCAGTTCTGACAGAACTTGCCCGTATTCATTTCTCCGCACGAACATTTCCATTCATTCTCCGACGGAGTATTGCCTGTCTGCGTCGCTGTATTTGCCTTGTTCTGAGCATCAATGTTGAATAACGTCTGCACGTTGTTTCCACCGACAGCGTTTGCCATATTCAGACCCATGAAGCCCATCATAGCTCCGTTGGAATTTGCGGCTGCAGCTTTCATTGCGTCTGCCTGAGCTCCTACAAGAGTTGCACCTGCCATACCCGGATTGCGCATGACGGCAGTACGCTGAAGGTCCTTTATCATCTTCTCGTCTTCTTCGGAAGCGCTGACCGAATTTATGCCGAATGAAGCTACGGCAATGCCTCTGATTTTACGCCATTTCTCCGAGAGAACTTCGTTGAGCGCATCGGCGATCTCGTTTGTGTGACCGGGCAGTGCACTGTACCTTACGCCCATAGCGGAAATCTTTGCGAATGCAGGCTGAAGTGCAGTAAGAAGCTCTGTACGAAGCATACCGTCAAGAGAATCTCTTGTATAGGAATCCTGCACGTTTCCGCATACGTTGGTATAAAACAGTATGGGGTCTTCAATTTTATAGGAATACTCTCCGTTGCAACGAATGGATATATCAACGTCGAGCCCTATATTATTGTCAACGACTCTGAAGGGAACGGGCGTTGCCGTTCCGTATTTATTTCCTACGATTTCCTTTGTGTTGAAATAATATACTCTCTGGTCCTTGCCTGTATCTCCGCCAAAAGTGAAACGGCGTCCGAATATCTTGAATGACTCAATAATTCCTTTACCGAATCCACCCGTGAAAACGCTCGGCTCGGTTGAGTTGTTCCATACAAACTCACCAGCCTCCGCACAGAATTCAACGATTTTTCCCTGTTCAACTATAATCATACACTGACCGTTGTTGACGGAAATCACGGAGCCGTTCGATATTATATTATCAGAGCCGTGTTTGTTTGAAGAACGCTTTGAGGTGCGTTTCTTTCCTTTTACCATAAGGGTATCGGCGTCAAGTGAGTCACAGTAAAAGTACTCCTTCCACTGATCTCCGAGAGTGGTGTTAGCCGCAACAAGGGTTGAACGAATAAGTCCCATTTCATTATCCTCCTAAGATATGTTAAACTTTTATTTCCAATAATTCTATTGACTTCGGTTATTTTCAAACTACTGTTTTTATACTGTCAGAACTTTCCGCTTCTTCCGGAATGTGAAATACTTCCGCCGCCACCTGATGATCTGCCCGATGAGGAATTATTATCCGTTTGTATGCGGACTCTCGTGCGTGTTATGTAGAGGAATATATCACTCTTTCTCTTAAGCTGAAAACTTCCGTGACGAACATAATTTCCCGCTTCGTTTCTCGCTCTTGCGGTTTTCATACGGTAACGCATGGTTAATGTAACGGCTGATGCTATGACGATACCCGCTATCGTAAAGGACAAAAACCAACCGAGGCTGAATATCGGTTTCGGAGCATTTTGCGCCTCATTATCCTTAAAAAGATAATTCTCTGTCTCTGTAACAAAACAGTTATAAGCTCCGTAATAATCGTTATTTCTGAGATAACCGAGTGTTTTATCTTCAACCTTATCAAGTCTGGAATCCTTCAAAACCGACTGTCCGCTTCCGCATACGACGAAAGCGTAGTTTCTGTCCGCACTGACGAGCAGTATCGCGCCGTTATGTCCGTTGCCGTAACCGTAACCGTTATCACGGTAAAAATTGAAGGCAATATCCTCAGCGTTGCCGTCGCCGACACTGTCGACGGTAAGCATAACTATATCAAAACCATACTGAGAATATATTGATTTTGACTTATTTTCAAGAGTTTCTCTCTCTGCTTGTGTAAGCAGATTTGCATTATCAACCACTCTCGGTAAAGCATCCGCAAAAGCGCAAATCGAAATTAAAGAGAAGGCAAGAAGAGTGGTGAGAAGCACAAAAAACGCCGTGGCGATTTTTCCGAAAACACTTTTTCTCATACCGTCAACCTCCCTTACAGCAAAAACGCAAGCAGTGTTCCTACTGCGCAGAATGCGGCTGATATAGCACCGAAAAGAGCCCAGAAACGTTTTTTCGATACGGGAAGCTCGCCGACAAATTTTCCCGTCTGCCCGTTCATTGCAAAGCGATATGTCTTGCCCTTATACTGTGCGCCGAAAACCCACACGGGAAGCAGGGCATATCGTATTCGGCTTTTGTGCACGTTTATTGATGAGGTGCGAGGCGATACACTGCTGTATCCTGAAACGGTTTGATTGAACATTTGTCGGGTACTGTTCGTTATTCTCTCACTTACTCTGGGTGATGCCGAATCGCTGTCAACATCATATTTGTCGGCAAGAAAACCCGACAGATAAGCGGTATTGAAATCGACTGCCTCACGATAGTCGAACGGCTCTATCGCCTCCATATATTCGTCATCCATTTTAATGGAGCCGTCAACGGGAACAAGGTCGAACCCGACGTCCCCCTCTCTGCGTACGAGGTAATGCGAGGTTTCGGTAATCATATAGTCGCCGTGACGATAAGAACGCACACGGGTTGCGTTATACGTCATATCCGCATCGACGTCCGCATCGAAAAGCCAGAAAGGAACGTATACGCCTTTGACCTCGTCGATTTTGTTTTCATCTATGAAATCACGCGGGAGAAGAAATTTTTTCTTGCAAAAACTCTGAAAAGCCTGCTTTGCCTCTTTCTTTTCGACCTTAAAAGGTATTACCATATCAGGCTTGAAGATACCGGCAATTCTGTCGGTTATAACTGCGGCGTTCCCGCAATACGGGCATATTGTTGCAGCGGTTGTATCGTCGGAAATGAGCTGTGCTCCGCAACTCTTGCAGGTATAAAGGCTCTTTTCCCCGTCAATCTCGCTCGGCGTGTATTGCTCGAATTCCGGCTCCTTAGCTTCCTTTTCTTTTTTGAGGACCTCTTCGTATTCTTTCAGAGATTCGACGTCGAAACTGCTGTTACAATACTCACAGAGCATCTTTTCGCTCTTTGCGTCATATTTGAGAGCCGCCGAACAGTTAGGACACTTATATACTATTGTTTTTTCGTCCATATTCGCATACATCCTCCTCCCTGTTTTGCAAAATTAAATAAAACATCTTCGGCATAATTTTAACATATGGATTCACAAAAATCAACAAAAAACTCAATTAAACGAATAAATTTTACATTTACGCGGTTCGCGTTTTCCCTTTCCCGTAAAATGTATTCGCAAAAGACAAAAAATATTTACAAAATATTGACTTTTTATGTTTGTTATGATATTATTGTTTTATTCCTATTAAATTAAAAACAGTGACGGAGAGAGTAACCCTGCCCGGACATTCAGAGAGGGAATGTTTGCTGAAAATTCCTTGTCAAGGTTTGTGTGAAAACCACTCCCGAGTTGCACTGCGGAAATCAGTATGCAGTGCCGTTTGCCGCGTTAAGGACAATTAAGTTAAAAATCAAGGTGGAACCGTGCTACTCGCACCCTTGACCGATTCCTATGCAGTCGGTCGGGGGTTTTGTTTTTATAACCATAAAATCGACGGCATAGCCAATCGTAACGGAATATCATTATTAAGCAACAAATCAGTTCGGAGGATTTTGAAATGAAGGTTATTTACAATGACGGAACCACAGGAGTCTGCGAGGACTCTGCGGAAAAACTGCACATTCTCAGACATTCGGCGGCTCACATCATGGCGCAGGCGGTAAAGAGACTATATCCTTGTGCGAAATTTGCATACGGTCCTGCAAATGAAAAAGGGTTTTACTACGATATTGACCTCGGAGATATAAAGCTAACCGATGCCGACCTTGTCGCAATCGAAAAGGAAATGAAGGCGATTGTCAAGGAAAATCTGCCGATAAAGCCGTTCATTTTGCCAAGAAACGAAGCTGTAAAGCTTATGCAGGAGAGGGGCGAAACGTACAAGGTTGAACATATTGCCGACCTGGATGAGACGGAGCCTATCAGCTTCTATCAGCAGGGCGACTATATAGATATGTGTCGCGGCCCTCATATAACGTATACCAAGGCTCTTAAGGCGTTCAAAATAACGGGACAGAGCGGTGCTTATTGGAAAAACGACAGTAACAACAAGATGCTGACCAGAATAAACGGTACCGCTTTTGAGACGCAGGAAGAACTCGACAACCATATGAAGATGCTCGAGGAAGCGGCAAAACGCGACCACCGTCGCATCGGCAAGGAAATGAATCTGTTTATGTTTGCGGAGGAAGCCCCCGGTTTCCCATTCTTCCTTCCGAACGGTATGGCAATAAAGAACACTCTCATTGACTACTGGCGCGAAATCCATAAGCGTGATAATTACGTTGAAATCTCCACTCCCCTTATAATGAACCGTCATCTTTGGGAGACAAGCGGACACTGGGACCATTACAAGGATAATATGTATTCGACGACAATAGACGACGAAACGTATTGCATAAAGCCGATGAACTGTCCCGGCGGAGTTATGGTTTACCGTTCAAAACCCCACAGCTATCGCGAGCTTCCGATGAGAGTGGGCGAACTCGGAGTCGTTCACCGTCACGAGCTTAAAGGTGCGCTTCACGGACTGTTCCGTGTCCGTTGCTTTACGCAAGATGATGCGCATATCTTCATGAGACGTGAACAGATTACCGACGAAATAGCCGGCGTCGTACACCTCATAAACGAGGTATATAACAAATTCGGCTTCAAGTATTACGTAGAGCTTTCTACCCGCCCCGAAAACAGCATGGGAAGCGACGAGGACTGGGAGGCCGCAACAAACGGACTTATCGGCGCGCTCAACAAGCTCAATATGCCTTATACGATAAATGAAGGTGACGGCGCATTTTACGGTCCTAAAATCGACTTTCACCTCGAGGACTCACTAGGAAGAACCTGGCAGTGCGGAACGATTCAACTCGACTTCCAGATGCCCCTTAACTTCGGACTTGAATACGTCGATGAAAAGGGAGAAAAGCAGCGCCCCATCATGATTCACCGCGTATGCTTCGGCTCTATCGAGCGTTTCATCGGTATACTTACCGAGCATTTTGCAGGCAAATTTCCCGTATGGCTCGCGCCTGTTCAGGCAAAGGTTCTGCTCGTCTCCGAAAAGAGTGCAGAATATGCAAAAAAAGTGTATAATACCCTCAGGGATGCAAAGGTGCGTGTAGAGCTTGATAACAGAAACGAAAAAATCGGTTATATGATAAGAGAAGCTCAAACCGTTGACCGTGTACCATACATGGTTATAATCGGACAGAAAGAAGCCGAGGAAGGCATTGTATCCATTCGCAACCGCGACACCGCACAGACGACGGAAATGTCGCTCGAAGAATTCCTGTCTAAGATAACCGCGGAAATAAAAGACCGAGTGTAAACACAACGGGGCTGAGTCAAATTAAAATTTTCGCTTACTCCCTTGTTACAAAATCACCTGCTGTCAATAAAAGATAGCGGGTGATTTTTGTATAGGTTGACGGTTGATTGGAAAATTTGTCCAAACCTGACTCAGCCCTTTCCTTAAAATGAATAAATATCACGAATATTTTTCACTTTTATAAAATAAAATCAATTATATAAGCAAAGGTAATAACGCTTTTATAATTGAGACGTTGCCGATGAAAGGAACTGTATTCGTATGAAAAGATTAAAACCGTATATTATATCCGTTGCCATAGCCCTCGGCGTCGGTTTGCTCTCCGCTTTTCTTACCGGAGACAGCATGGATATCTATAAGACAGTAAATCTACCACCTCTCGCCCCTCCTTCGATACTCTTCCCCATCGTATGGACAATTTTATTTATCCTTATGGGAATAGGCGCCGCCTTGGTTTATTCACGTAAAGATGAAATGCCTAAAGCTGTATCAAACGCTCTCTCTACATACGCTGTAAATCTGATAGTCAATTTCATGTGGAGCATCATATTCTTTAATTTCCGTGCATTTCTTCTGTCTTTCGTATGGCTCATTTTTCTTCTCGCCGTCATAATAAAAATGATAAAGGTTTTTTGGAAGGTTTCAAAGGTCGCCGCTGTTTTACAGATTCCTTATCTTATATGGGTAGCTTTCGCAGGATATCTGAATTTTGCGATTTTTCTTCTTAATCGTTAATAAAAAAGCGACCTGCCGAGCGTCAGGTCACTTTTCTTTTACTCATTCTTGTTTTTGAGAGACTCGGAAATCTGCATAAGGAGCTTTTCCTGGTTGAGAACGCTTTCCTCGAGCATTTTCTGTCTTTCGGCAAGGGCTTTCGCAGCTTCGTCTGCGGCTTTTTTCGCTTCTTCTGCTTTTTTCTTTGCCTCGTCGGCCTTTTTCTTTTCTTCTTCTATTTTGTCCGCGTCAATTACGTTTCTCGCCTTCATAACGACTCGAAGCATAACGAATACGCATAGCGCTACTATGAGAAAATCAATAATAGTCTGAAGCCATGTACCCCACATAATCGCCACCTCTGCGGTAACGACTTTACCTGCATCGTCAAGCTTCTCCGGCGTTATAACCGTTTTAAGCTCGCTAAGTCCGGTGCCGTTTCCCGTGAAAACAGCGACTATGGGATTTATTATGTAGTTGACAAGTCCCGTGACTATCTTTCCGAACGCTCCGCCTATGACAACGCCGACAGCCATGTCCATCACGTTTCCGCGTGAAATGAATTTCTTGAAATCTTCAAAAAATGTGTTTTTTTTCATGTTTCATAAACCTTTGCAGCATTATTTATTTGTTGAACGAGATTGGATATACGAGCATATCACGTGGTTGGATTTAATTATATATCATTAAAAACGCATTGTCAACTTTTAAATTGTTTTTGCCTTTTGCTTCTAAAAAATCGACAAATTTTCCTTCGGAATACGTGCATTTTCCGACTGTTTTACCATTGCCGAATTCAAATACGCAATCCACATGACAAAACGGTCGTTTACCTAAACCTTCATAGTTATCGATAGCTAACACGCACGGTTTTCTTTTTACATAGTTTTTCTTCTTGTCAGCGTGTTTATATCAATTTCGTCTGCTACCGATTATATTCTTGACGAGTTGAATGTTATTTCCAGTTCAGTTATTTACTATGCACACGTTATTGCTTTTAACGTCGGTTGCATCTTCGGTAATAATCATATTTCTTACGTCGTTCTCCTTGAACGAAAAGCTCAGATTCTCGAGCGATACGGAATCAGCATGTCTTATATATATACCCTTTGCCGGCAGTGGGTCAAATCTGTGAAATTCCGGATACAAATCCTTCATTTCGCGGACAAACGAAGGTATTTTCCCTAAGTATCCTCCCGGCAAAGCAAAACTCGAATTTGTGATTTTCAGATCCTTGATTGTGTTTGCTTCCGTCCCCGATATAACGATACCCCCTATGGAATTACCCCATATTTCACCATCGTAAAAGCCCCTCTCGGGCGCACGTACAACATCAGCGGTTATGTTGTTTAGCTTAACGTTTTTGATACTTGAGCGCTTGTTGCTTTTTTCGGTGGCGTACTCACGGTTTCTCTCCCCGTTTGCCACGAATATGGGTCCGGTGCAGTTTTCCATGAGTATGTCGGAAATATTTACGTTTTCAACACTGCCCCCGTCGGTAGGAACAATTTTTATTCCCCCGCCTAACACGTCATGAAAACAACAGTGGTCAACGGTTACGTTCTCAAAATCTCCCACCGATTCCGTTCCTATTTTGAAAGCTCCCCAGTCCGAAGATACACGGCAGTTTTTTACCGTAATATTTCTGCATGGGTGAGTCGAAGTGGTTTTTAAGCATATTGCGTCGTCTCCGCTTGAAATATCGCATCCGATAATTCTGACATTCTGAGAAGAATCTACGTCTATTCCGTCGTTATTGGCACAACCCCTGTTATATATAACGACATTTTCCACCGTTACGTCCGAGCATTGGCATATATGAATACACCATGAAGGCGATGACTCTACGCGAAAATCGGATATGGTTATATTGTGAGAACCGAATATGCGCAAAAGAAACGGTCTCTCGGAAGACTTGAGCTTATCACCGTTTCCGCGTATAAGTCCGGGTCCTTTAATTTTAACGTTGGAGACCTTATCAAATATTATAAGAGCTTTTCCTCTTTTTACTCCAACCGCATCGACAAACCCGGCCTCTCCGTCGGAATATGCCGAAATATCCGTAGATGCGTCGAATACAGCACCGTCCTCAAACACGATACTTACGTTGTCCCGCAAGAACAAAGTCTCTATACGGTATACCCCCTCATTGATAACGAGTGTTTTACCGCAAGAGGATGCCGTATCGATTGCCTTCTGAACGGCCCCTGTATCGTCATTCCTGCCATCGCCACAAGCACCAAATTCTTTAATACTTATAACGGCTTCTTTCACTTCTTTATCTCCTTTGTATGTATGTTTGTATTGTACATATCATCGCCTTTCATGCTAAGACCGGCAAGAAGAAGAGCGCCGTAATATCTTTCGTACTTGCAGACGTTTATCTTCACACCTGTGTTTTCGAGCTGTCTTTCCATTATCGGAAGAATGACATCGGAATACTCGCACATTCCGCCTATCAGATTCACCTCTGTACCACCATCAAAATAGGATAGGGCTATCCGCAGCTTGTCCGTAAACAGCGATATATTGTTCTCTATTATTCTCACCGCTGATTCATCTCCGAGACGGTATGCCGAAAAAGCAATATGCGCGAATGAGGAAATATAACTTTTGCCCTTTCGGTAAATGTTACCGAGAGCATCCGTGACATTACCCGACAGCTTTTTTTCGCACATAGAGGAGAGCATGGTTTTAATATCGCTGTGATATGACATAAGCGCCTCTTCAATAACCGAGCGACCTATATCGTAAAAACAACCTCCGTCATAAAGAAGATAGCCGTAACCGCCTATCCGCTTTCTCTCTCCGTTTTTAACAGCATATATAATACTGCCGGTGCCCATAATAGCACATATTCCGTCTTTTTTGCCGAGAGTTACGGCAATAGCGCTCTCAACACTGTGAGCAACGCAATATTTTGAGAATCCGTATCTGGCGAGCATAAGCTCCAGTTCGCCGTTCGGATCTCCCGTGTCAAACCCCGAAACACCGACAAAAGCGGAGACGAGTCCGCAGGGTATACCTCTTATGATTTCCGAAATTCCGGAATCGACAACGTTTTTGGTATATTCGAGGCCGACGTCCACGGGGTTTGCGCCATCACGGTCACATGAACGCAGAACTTTCCCGTTTTTGTCTGAAAGAACAAAAACGCTTCTTACTGCCCCGATATCAACTCCGAGGAAATAAGAGGGCGCACCGCTGTATCCTACGAGAGTGTTGACGTCAGTCCCGAGAGCCTGCGCAAGATTGACCAGAGTGGCTAATGACGGCTCCGAATCTCCTCTCTCCCACTTACTGACGCTTTTCTCCGAATATCCTATAAGCTCACCGAGTTTTTTTTGTGTGAAATTCATTCTTTCTCGCAGACACCGAAGTGTATTGCCGAAGTTTACCGCATTATCGGCGACGACGAATCTATCGGCGTCTTGTCTTTTATTTTCGACGTAAAATTCGTTTCTCACTGATAAATCCCCCAAAGACGAATAACGGCAAATGCCGAAATCAGTAAAGCGTGTTTTATACACATATATTACAATAATAATGTCAAAAAGTCAAATAGCCCGGCAAAAGCATTTTAGTTAACACTTTGTTAATAAAGCTCTTGTGTTTTCAAAAATGTTCAATTTTGATTTAACTAAAAGCTTGCTTGAATCAACAAGTTCAAGCAAGTCATTGAGATTCGTCTGCAAGTCGGAAACAAACCGAATTACAGATAGATACATTCACCTGAGTGAGTTGTTTTGAAAAGAGCAAGAAATGATATTACCCGGGAAATAACTACGCATTCATCATCATATCGGAAAACCTTTTCGGCGGAGTAAGATCGGGGACTATTGCCCCGTTATCGGCAAGCCTTTCGCGAAGAAGAAAAACGTCAACCGTATGAACGTTACCGTCCTTTGCCATAGTTGCGGCTGTCCCTGCTGCCTCACCGATGGCCATACAGCTTGCCTTTACCCTCAGGGCGCTCGATGCCCCTCTGTCGGCATCAATACATCTGCCGCATACGAGCATATTTTCAATTCCTCTGACCGGCATAGATGCATACGGAATTTTCGGGGTTATACCGCTGTTAAGAATTTTGAAAAATCCATCTTTGTCGTTATGAATGTCGACGTACCAGAAGGAATAGCATACTGCCCCATCTGCACTGCCGCTTTCATATTCATCAAGCGTAAGCGTATGGTCGCAGACGATTCTGCGGCTTTCTCTGACCGCGCAACGAGGAGCAGTTGCAAGAAAAGAAAAATCAGAACAGTCGTTTTTCAATTTATTCTGCATATCTAACAGAAGTTTTCGCGCATCTATTTCTCCTTTTGTCTGTTTTTCCGTGTCAGTGGGGTCATAACCCACAATATGATTAATATTATCACCACGTTGAAGAGATGAATAAAGAAACAAGGAGCGGCTCTCATCGGATAACTTATCCCCAAAATCAGATGGATAGACACGCATGGTTGCAGGCTGAAGTATACCGTTTTCATCACCCATCCTGTACTCTGCGCCTGCAAGATACGCTGCAGTACCGTCACCCGTTGCATCTATTATCACGCGGGCAGATATCCGTAAAAGTCCTTCCGGGACGGAGAAAATCGCCGACTCCGCTCTGCTGTCGCTCATTTCGATATCAGCAAGAGTTGCGCCGTACATGACTCTTACTCCGCTATCGACGAGCATCTCATCCATAACGGTTGCCGCTGCCAATGAATTCACTTTCACACCGAATTTCACACTCTTGCCTTTACATTCGGCATCCATATCCGGAATGTAAGCATATCCCAGCGAATTAAGTTTTAACACCAATTCCCATGCGATACCGCCGATTATCATTTTCGCGTCGTGTAAAAAGGGATTATTGAATTCATCAATGGAATTGTTTCCTCCAACCGTCAGTACTCCGCCGGCCATACATTCCCTCTCCGCCAAAATTACGTCAGCACCCGAGCGTGCCGCGGCAACAGCCGCGGTGAAGCCTGCGCTTCCTGCGCCGATAACCAGCACCTCGCAGTTTTCTTCTTTTCTTATTCTCATACTCTCTCAAAATAATAGAACTTTTTACAGAAAAGCTGATGCAAATGCTCTTCACGTTAAAATGCTCGATTTATAAATATTATTTCAAAATAACAACGTAATGCTACCCGCCTGCATGAGCGTAAACCATTTGAAATCATATACTCTGTTTCACCGCCGAATAGCCGAACTCAAATTCACTTTAATTATAAACTTTAACGATTTTTTTGTCAAGCCGTTTTGTCAGTTCTCGTAAAACCGAGATAAGTATTCTCTCTCCGATTGTTTTTGAGCGTTAAGCGCGCTTTCAGTTTTGACTACCGAGCTTTTCCGAGTATCCGCAAAATCTCTGATAAAAAAGAGCTCGGAACGTTTTTGTCCGAACTCTTTTCCGAATACTGCAAATAAAAGTTTCTGAAATTGCACATAATTTCCGGAAGTAATATTGCAGGTTTTGTTTACAATTTATTCATAAACATATTGTGTTTTGCAAAATTGTGTCGAAATATGTGTATATCATCCGTAAAACGTATGATACATTACATTAGGGCTTACAATGTTGGGATAATGAAGAAGCGCAGGGTATTTTACGTCCGTGCCTCCTAGATAATCGATAGATTCTTCTTCCAGCTCGGGAATAGAATCAACCCGACCGCAGATAAAGTTGTCGAGATCTTCCTTGCAGGATTTAAGTCTGAGAATAAGTCCGCCCAAACGCATCTCTTGTATATCAAATCCATGCGGTTTATTCTCCTCATACCAACGCTGTTTATGCGAAGCATAGAACGCTTCCACTCTTATACGTATTTCCTCGATTTGAGCAGAGAGCTCAGTCAGTTTTTCCATGTCCTTGTTTTTATATGCATGGCGGAGCTTATCGCCTATACCGCATTTTGCTTCCAAAACCTTACAGAGTTTACTCTGTGCCTCGAAAATATAACCGAAGGTTCCAGAAGCAAGCTCCTTATACTTCTCCGAGAGTTCAGCATAAACAGAGCTCCACGAGCAGTCTGTGCGTGAGTCGGTAATACCGTCAAAAATATCGGAATACAGAATATACTTCGAAGGATTCTGCCTCATTGCAACACTGTCGTCAGCTGAAAATTCTTCACAGGAAAGATACGGTACGTCGGCACGATCAAGGCTCAGCATATCGTCATAGTCAATTCCGACGGCATCCTTGAATTCCTTCTTAATTACATCTGCGTTTTCTTCACCGTCATAAATCTTCTTTGCATAAAAGAGTGCCGGCAGACAGGCGAACGAAGAACACTCAGCACCGTCATCTCCCCATACGGTTATGAGAATATTGTCTACTCCGCATTTTCTGCATGCGCGCATGGCAGGTCCCAAAGCTGAAATTGCATACTTGTTGGCAGACGAAAAACTGTTCCACGTCCATGTGCCGCCCGCAAACCATACATCATCGGAAATCTTTTTATGCATGCCGAGATTTTGTTCGTATACCTGCTCTTGTCTGTTTGAATAGCTCCAATGCACCAGACCGACGTTTTTGTTTATTTTTTCTCTCACAGCTTCATAGTCGATATTTCCGTCGATTGTACGGTATTTTGCATCGCTCAAAAGATGGAAGAACATATCCGACCAAATCATGGGTTTGAATCCGTATTTCTGCGCTATCCCGCAAACTCGGTCAAGATGTTTTGTGAGAAGTTCGAATCTGTCGCATTGGCCATGCTTGCGCATATATTTTCCAAACCCGACCAGAAAAGCCTCGTCCATTCCTATATGAACGTTTCTCGAAGTAAACTCACGCGACAGCGTTTTGAAAATATTATCTATAAGCCTGTAAGTAGCTTCATCTTCTACAAGGAGAATATCAACTACATCGTTTATATCCCAATAAACTTTCCAGCGGAACAGCTGGTTGAGATGTGCCAGCGTCTGAATACATGGGATAAGCTCGACGCCCTTTTCGATGCAGTATGCGTCAATATCTTTTATTTCGTCCTCGGTATAACTTCCGCGCAGATGTCCGAAATACGGCTCACCCTCAACTTCAAAAGTGTCTTCAGTATACAGCATCAGCGTGTTGTATCCGAACTTTACAAGATAATCGACGTATTCTTTTACCTTGCCCGGCTTCATAACGCCGTTTCTCGACATATCAATCATCGCGCCGAAATGTTTGTCCATAAGCAACTCCTTTTTGCATTTAACTGTATTACAGTATATCATTGCACAATATGTCAGTCAATCGAGTTCTCATAAAAGGCGATACGGAATTAATAATATCTACTTTCAGGAGAAATTCTCAGCGATTCATCTCCGAATTATTCTCTCCCTTATGTTGCATTATAACTCTGTCTGTATCACGCAGATTGCAGGACGGAAGGTCCCCCGGAATAGTGTTCTTTACAGAACTGTATGCATTTCCGTATTCAAGAGCGCGTCTGCAATCTCCGTCATAAGCCAAAAGACCGTAAAGCACGCCTGAAACGTATGCGTCCCCACTCCCTATCCGATCTACTACATCTATATTTCGATATGGTTCTTCCTCATAAAACTCATTGTTTTTTGCGCTGTATATCACGGACGTAAAGGTATGGTTCTTCGGGCTGTGTACCGTTCTTTGCGTCGAAGCCACGACGGATATGGGGTATTCTGATGTAAACTCTTTCATGATATCCCTGAGAGTTCCGCTTTTACCGAAAGTCAGACGTGCGGTGGTTTCCGAGCAGAAGAAAACGTCAACGTAAGGAAGTATCTCCTCTACGCATTTTTTCGCCTGCTTTTCGTCCCAGAGGTTGGCTCTGAAATTTACGTCAAATGAAATAAGTGCGCCGCCCTGCTTGAATTTACGTATCATTTCGACCGCAGTGTTTCGTATACCGTCGTCAAGGGCAAGCGTTATTCCCGACGTATGAAAACACCTTGTTTCACCGTATATCTTATCGGGTACATCCTCAATTGACATACTGTACATTGCCGATTTTTTTCTGTCGTATATTACAGTAGGTTTTCTCGGTGACGCTCCGTCTTCATAGAAATAAATTCCCAGCCGCGCGTCCTTTGTCTTATCGTAAACAAGATAATCATCGCTGACTCCGCAAAAACGGATATAATTTTTTACAAAATATCCTATATCGTTATCGGGTATTTTCGAAATTATTCCCGTACGCAGACCGAGCATGGCGATTCCGCAGGCGACGTTAAGCTCCGCGCCGCCCGTCTGTTTTCGCAGCAAATCTCCTCTTACCAGGCGCTCACTTGTCGGAGGCGAAAGCCTTAGCAATATCTCGCCGAGCGAAAGCATATCGAAACTCTTTTTCTCTTTGAAGCTGTTATCCGATTCCGGATTTTTAACGTTGTTCATATAACCACCTCGTTGATATTACAGTATTTAACAGTTAATTTTTCACTTTGATTTTTTTATCTTTTCGTTACGTATATCAAGACCGAACTCGTTATTTATAATCGCGCCGCTGGTTATGCTCCCCCTGCCGAACTTTTTCCTTATTCCGTCGAGTGTTGTTTCGAGTTTTCTCGTTTTTTCTCTCTTTTTTCCGCTGTCATCGAAAAAATCGAGCTGCTCGGCAACTTCATCGGATCGGACAAGTCCGGTAGCGGTAACCGTAAGCATTCTTATTGCTTTTCCCTGAGTCCACATTTTCTTGTACAGAGAATACGCCTCAGAGGCTATTTCCCTCGCCGTATCCGTAGGGTTATGGACCGTAGTCTGCTTTGAAAACACAGACAGAAATGAATCCTTGATTGCAAGAGAAACCACCGTGGCCTTCAAATTATATTTTCTAAGCCTCATTGCCACCTCTTCCGTCAAAGACTCAATGCCCACCCTTACATCCGTGTCGGAGGTTATATCATAGCGGAAAGTCATGCCGTTACTAACGCTCTTTGAGTCCTCCCATTTATCAGGGGGTATCACTTCCGAGGTATCCTGTCCGGTAGCGTATATATATATGATTTCACCATGTTTTCCGAGCTTCTTTTTTAGAAAATCGGCAGACGAATTTGCTATATCGCCTATAGTCCTTATGTTACAGTCGGAAAGTGTTTTTGAACATGCTTTACCTATAAAAAACAGGTCTGAAGCAGGCAGGGGGTATAGTATATCCCTGAAATTTTCACGTGAAATAACGGTGACGGCATCCGGCTTTTTATAGTCGCTGCCCATCTTCGCAAAAATTTTATTGAAGGAAACTCCAATCGAAATGGTTATTCCCAGTTCACGCTTTACCGTTTCTCTTATTTCTTCAGCGATTTTCAGCCCGTCTCCGAAAAGCCTCGTGCTTCCCGTCACATCCAGCCATGATTCATCAATGCTGAAAGGCTCTACAAGGTCGGTATATCTACCGTATATCTCATTTGCCGCCGAAGAAAACTTCACGTATTCATCGTAGTGCGGCATCACAATGACGAGATTGGGACACTTTTTCTTTGCAGACCATACCGTTTCCGCCGTTTGTATGCCGTACTTCTTTGCTATTTCATTTTTTGCGAGAACTATTCCGTGGCGATCTCCCGGGTCCCCGCATACCGCCATAGGAACGTCCTTGTATTCCGGATGCGATACACATTCGACGGAGGCAAAAAAGCTGTTGCAGTCACAATGAAGAATTATTCTGTCCACAGTATACCTCCCTATAAATTACGCCGTTATTGTGCGCAGAAATTTTTTCATAACATTATACGAGTTGCAGAGTATTTTGATGAGGCGTTATAACCGCTTCCTTCAGCGTGAAGGTGAAGTTACATCCTCCGTCTTTACATTCAAGAGTTATTTTCTCTCCATGAGCTTCGATTATCGTACGTACGATATAAAGTCCAAGGCCGACTCCGTTATTATCAAGTCCACGACTTTTATCGGTCTTATAGAACCTGTCGAACACAAAAGGAATATCCTCCTCGGGTATGGTCTTGCCCTCATCAAAAACCTGTATCATAACCTTGTGATTGTCGGTTTCCTTGATTTTTATTCGGAATTTTCCCTCTTCTTTTGCAAATTTAACAGCGTTTTCAATGAGATTGTACATAACCTGATGAATGGAGTCCTTATCAGCGTGAACCATTATTCTGTCCGATGAAACGTCAAAATCCACGTCGAGCCTCTTCTCATCTATTCTCCGCTCAAACGAGATGATAATGAGTCTGGACATTTCACATATATCGAAGTTAATCATATCGTATTTTTTATCCCCGGATTCGAGTCTTGATACGTCGAGCAGCCGTGAAACGAGCCTTGACAGTCTATGGACCTCATCCGAAATGATACGCAGGTAATAATCCTGTTTCTCTTTCGGAATTGCACCGCTCGTTATTCCGTCTATAAAGCCCGATATGGTTGTCATCGGAGTGCGCAAATCATGCGATACGTTGGCAAGGAATGAGTTACGCATCTTTTCTGACTTTCCTATTGAGTCCGCCATGTTGTTAAACGCGGCGGCAAGCTCGGCTATCTCGTCGTTTCCCCTCACCTCAACTCGTGTGTCAAAATCTCCCGCGGCGAAACTCTTTGCCGCGGATACCATGGAACGAAGAGGAACTACCGTCCTGTCGCAAATAAAATAGAACGCTATTATAGAGGCCAGCATTATCCAGAGACTTGACATAAACACCGTCTTTCCCATTACGTCGACGAGCATCTCGTGATCCGAATGAGGCACACATGCGATAACGGAGCCGACGTTCTCCCCCTCTCTTCCCTTTATAATTTTACCGCCCACCGTATAATCGTTATTTAAGACCCCTCCTAAATCAGTCATAGGGTCGGAAAACTCACCGTTATCCGATATAATAACCCTGACATATTCGGGTATAACCATAACACCCGTTGAATTTCTGCCGGATGAATAAATCACGGCACCTGCGGCATTAGAAACAAGGAAAACCATTCCGTCAAAACGTTCGGAGTATGCTTGCATCATCGCTTCCGTATCACCCGTATTGTCCGAAAAAAAGGAGGATAGATTGTATCCGTATTTTTCGGATTCTATGGATATTATTTCAGCGGCGGATGAGGCAACCCACTCCACGCTGTCTTTTTTCTCATCAAGTACATAACTTTTTATCATTGTCGTTATCATTGTCGAGAGCACCATGAAACTGATAAGAATCACCACGGCAAATGCCGTTATATACTTCACAAAAATACTTTTGAACATAATATTTTCCTTTTACCATCACTTCATTCGATACGGTATAATTATACAATATTTTCGTCAGTAAGTCAAACGCAAAACGTAAAATATTATAATAACAATTATCAATTAAAATATTGACGAAAAAATTTTTCTATGATAGAATATTAAACGTATGTAATAATCAGGCTGTATGTGTTCTCATGCCATATGCGTTTTATCATTCGGCAAATATTGTACATACAGGTTAAAGGAGAAAAAATGACGGTTACACGATTTGCGCCAAGTCCTACAGGATATATGCACATAGGAAACCTCAGAACGGCGCTTTATTCTTATCTTATAGCAAAGCATGATAACGGCAGGTTTATTCTGAGAATAGAGGATACGGACAGAGAACGTCTTGTCGAGGGAGCAACCGACGTTATCATCAAAACCCTTGCCATGACAGGCATAGATTACGACGAAGGTCCCGACGTTGGAGGAGAACACGGTCCGTATATTCAGAGCGAGCGCAAACCAATATATATGGAATATGCAAAAAAACTTATCGAAAGCGGAGATGCATACTATTGTTTCTGTACAAAGGAACGCCTTGACAAGCTCCATGAGAGCGATGCCACAGGCGGTTACGATCGCCATTGCCGTAATCTGTCGAAGGAAGAGGTGGAAAAGAATCTTGCCGCCGACATTCCTTTTGTTATAAGACAAAAAATGCCGCTTGAAGGTCGCACATCATATGTTGATTCCGTATTCGGGGAAATAAGCACAGACAACTCCGAGCTTCAGGACCAGATACTCATAAAAGCGGACGGATATCCGACCTACAACTTTGCACACGTAATCGACGACCACCTCATGGGTGTTACGCACGTTGTCAGAGGGAGCGAATATCTGACTTCCACGCCGAAATACGTACTTCTCTACGATGCTTTCGGTTGGGAAAGACCGACGTACGTACATCTGCCCCTTCTTATGGGCAAAAACGACGACGGCACGGTGTCCAAGCTTTCAAAGAGACACGGCGCCGTCAGCTTCCAGGATCTCGTGGCAGACGGATATCTTCCCGAAGCTATCGTAAACTACATTGCACTTCTCGGCTGGTGCCCTAAAAATACTGATAAAGAATTTTTTACGCTCAACGAGCTTAAAGAAGTATTCTCAATTGAAGGCGTAAATAAATCACCGTCGGTATTTGACTTTGCAAAGCTTCTGTACTTCAATGCGGAGTATATAAGAAAATTGCCTTTTGAAGAATTCAAAGAGAGAGTTATGCCGTTTATAACGACAAAGTTTTCAGATAATATCGATATCGACAAGATGCTCTCGCTCATACAAGGAAGAATCGAAAAGCTGAACGAAGCGGACGCAAAACTCTCAATCTTCTCATCTCTTCCGGACTACGATACGGAGATGTTTGCAAACAAAAAGAACAAGGTAACGAAAGAATCAGCGCGTGAGCTTATGCCTTTGATATCCGACACTCTCGCCGCGGTCACGGAATGGAATAACGACAATCTCTATACCGCGCTTACCTCTCTATCCGAAAAACTCGCCGTGAAATCCGGCGCAATCCTCTGGTGCGTCAGAATAGCGGTATCGGGCATGCCCGTAACCCCCGGAGGCGCTACCGAGATTATGGAAGTTCTCGGCAAGGAAGAGAGTCTTTTGCGAATAGCAAAAGCAACGGAAAAACTCGCATAACATCAACACATTGTTTATATAATTCTACAATCCACCCGTATGCAGGCAGAATAATACGTTCATTATCAAATATCGGAGCATGACATGAAAAATGACATTTCCTTAATTATCAAAAACGCTATTCCGACAATGTCGAAAAGTCAGAAAAAAATCGCCGACCTGATACTGAAAAACTACGATAAGGTGGCGTATATGACGGCAACCAAGCTCGCTGCCATGGCAGAAATATCAGAATCCACCGTAGTTCGTTTTGCCATAGAGCTTGGATACAACGGATATCCGGAGTTTCAACGTGCTCTACAGGAGCTTGTAAGGACGAACCTCACTCCCAATCAGCGTATAGCACTGACAAACCTCCGTATAGGCGATTCAAACGTTCTGGACAAGCTCATGACGTCGGATATTGAAAAGATAAAACATACTCTTGAAAATATAGACAAGGATTCGTTTGACAGAGCCGTAGACGCAATAACGGAAGCGCGGATGATATACATCATAGGCGCACGTTCCTCTTTTGCGATTGCACAGTTTCTTGCGCATAACCTGATGCTCATATTCGATAACGTCAAATTCATTCAGGAATCAAGCGAAAGCGAAATTTTCGAACAGGCTATTTCAATCGGAGAAAAAGACGTTCTCTTCGCCGTCAGTTTTCCGAGATATTCGACGCGTGTTATTCATGCGGTTAATTTTGCCCATGCGAGAAAAGCACGAGTGGTATCTCTTACTGACAGTACCGCCTCTCCCATAGCGGAAGGTGCAGATTTCCTTTTGACCGCGCAGAGCGATATGGCGGCTTACGTTGATTCTCTCGTGGCACCGCTCAGCCTGGTAAACGCCCTCATTGTTTCCATAACCAGAAAAAAACAGGACGAGATCAAGGAGAGGTTTGACAGTCTCGAGAGCATATGGGACGATTATAACGTATATGCAAAGAAATAATAAAATCAAAGTTGCCGTTATAGGCGGAGGAGCCGCGGGAATGATGGCGGCAGGTACCGCGCTCAAAAACGGTGCAGAAGTTACCGTTTTTGAACATTCCGGCAGACTCGGAAAAAAACTTGCCATAACGGGAAAAGGCAGATGCAATGTAACGAATAACTGTACAACAGACGAGTTCATTCAGAACGTTATGAGCAACCCACGCTTTATGTACGCCCCAATATCGGAATTCTCAACGCAGGATACAATGAGTTTTTTTGAGGGTCTGGGCGTTCCTCTGAAAACAGAAAGAGGCCGCAGGGTTTTCCCCGAATCTGACAAGGCATCGGACATCGTTTCTGCAATGAAACGGCAAATTTACGGTGCAAAAATCGTTTTTGAAAATGTAAAGAGCATAAAAACCGAAAATTCAAAGGCGGTGGGCGTGATAACCGAAAACGGGGAGTATTCCTTTGACAGGATAATAATTGCTACGGGTGGAAAGTCATATCCCCTCACAGGCTCCGACGGCTCGGGATACAAACTTGCAGCCGCGCTCGGACACAGAATAACCGCAATAAAGCCTTCCCTCGTACCTATTGAAGCAAACGGTGACATATGCAGTAGGATGCAGGGGTTATCGCTCAAAAACACAAAGGTTACCGTTGTCGACGAAAACGGAAACAAAATATACGAGGACTTCGGGGAATTGCTTTTCACGCATTTCGGAATAAGCGGTCCTACTGTTCTCAGTGCTACGGCACACTTAGGCAAATACGACGTTGGCACGCTTTCATTCATCCTCGACCTGAAACCCGCGCTTGATGAAAAAACACTTGATGCAAGGATTCTGTCCGATTTCTCAAAGGCAAAAAATCGGGACTTCGGAAATGCGCTGTCAGGGCTGCTGCCTTCGAAGATGGCAGCACTCATTCCCCAAATCGTTCAAATCCCGTCGGATAAAAAAGTCAACGAGATAACAAAGGATGAACGCAAACGTCTTGTTTCGGTTTTGAAATCATTCAAAATAACACTCAAACGCCTGCGTCCGATTGATGAAGCAATAGTTACCCGCGGCGGTGTAGATACAAAGGAGATATCCCCGAAAACGATGCAGTCGAAGCTCGTTTCATCGCTCTACTTTGCGGGAGAAGTCATAGATGTCGACGCTTATACAGGCGGATATAATTTGCAAATAGCGTTTTCAACCGGTTACGTTGCCGGTCTTAACGCATCAAAGGAGGATAACGCATCATGTTGAAAATAGCTGTTGACGGACCGAGCGGAGCCGGCAAAAGTTCGCTCTCACGAGCAGTGGCGCATAGACTCAACATTATCTACGCAGATACCGGAGCTATGTACCGTTCTGTTGGGTTGTACGTTAAAAATCAAGGGGTTGACCCGTCCGATACCGATAAGGTATGCGCACTTCTGCCCGAAATAAATATAGATATACGCTTTGAGGACGGCGAGCAACATATATATCTATGTGGCGAAGACGTAAAAGATAGCATACGCACCCCCGAAATATCAATGTATGCCTCAAAGGTTTCGGCAATACCGCAGGTTCGTGAATATCTTCTCGACGCTCAACGTAATCTTGCCGCAAATAACGGGATTATTATGGACGGACGTGATATAGGTACTGTAATTTTTCCTGATGCAGACGTTAAGATTTTTCTTACCGCAACACCGCAGGCACGTGCGAAACGCAGACTCGCCGAGCTTGAGGCCAAAGGAATAAATACTTCTCTCCCGGAAGTTCTTCTCGATATGAAAAAACGTGACGAGAACGATAAAAACAGGGAAATCGCCCCTGCAATACCCGCACAAGACGCAGTGCTTTTCGATAATTCGGATTTAACCTTCGACGAAAGCGTTGAGAAGTGTATTGAAATCATAAATTCCATCCTCTCCTCAAAAGGAAAAAGCGTAAAAAATGAATGCGCAAAGGAAATTCACATGAGTAAAAAAACCTCCGGAAAAACCGAAAAAAGCATGAATAACGCCGATAATATTTCTACTGCAAAAAAACATAAAACAAGCAAATTCTACAGAGTAATGCATTTCTTTCTTGCAAAAATACTTCACTTTACCATGAGAGTTCATACCCACGGGGCCGAAAACATTCCGAAAGAGGGCGGCGCCGTCATATGTTCAAACCATATATCTCTCTGGGACGTTGTAACGATAGGGTCCTCGATAAAACGCCCCGTAAGATTTATGGCAAAATCAGAATTGCGTAAAATACCCGTACTCGCGCAGTTGTTCAAGGCTATGGGAGCGTGCTTCGTAGACAGGAAAAACGCCGACGTTCACGCGCTTAAATGCTGCATTGAAATGGCAAAGAACGAGGAGCTCGTAGGAATATTCCCACAGGGTACCAGACGCACGGGCCTCAATCCGGCAGATACGCCGGTAAGACACGGTGCCGCGCTCATTGCATACCGTGCGAACGTACCGATAATCCCCGTATGTATCGTTACAAAGAATATGAAGTATAAATTTATGCGCCGTAAGGACATATACTTCGGAAAACCGCTTACTCTTGAGGAACTCGGTCTTGTTAACGGCGGCAACGAAGAGTATACGAGAGCTATGGAAATAGCCTTCGATAAAATGTGCAAGCTCGGCGGATTCGAAAAAAGTGAAAACAAGGTCGGTGACGCCAAGTGATAACAGTAGCGGAAAGCGGTGGCTTCTGTTTTGGTGTAAAACGTGCAACGGACTGTGTAGAAAAGCTGCTGTCAGAGCATAGTAATACACGTATATACACCTTGGGTAAACTGATTCACAACAGCGTTTACATCAAGGAGCTGGAAGAAAGGGGAGTTTTTTCCGTATCGGAGGAAGAAATCGAAGAAATCGCGGAAAAATCATCGGAGGAATCTCCCGTGGTCCTTGTGATACGTGCACACGGAATCACCGCCGAATGTGAAAAAAATCTTTCAAGGCTTTCACAAAAGCATAAGTTTTTTACATATACTGACATGACCTGTCCGTTTGTTAAAAGAATACATAAAATAGCCGTTGAAAATACAGATGATGAAACCGTATTTCTTCTTCTGGGTGACGAAAAACACCCGGAGGTCCTCGGTATAATGAGCTATGCCAAAGGTGTGAAAAAAGCCCTTATCGACTCAAATTCCATGGAAAAATACCTTTTGGATACGGGTTTTCCCGCTGATGCCCGAATAGTACTTGCATCACAAACAACGCAAAGCACGGACGAGTGGAAAAAATGTCAAAAAAATATTAAAAAACTATATACAAACACGAAAATTTTTGATACAATATGTAATGTGACTGAAAAAAGACAGAAAGAGGCGGTTGAGCTTTCCTCCTCCTCGGACGTCATGATAGTTATCGGGGGAAAAGACAGTTCAAATACGGCAAAGCTTTTTGACATATGCAAGAAAAACTGTCCTGCAACGTACAGAGTCGAGAGCATTTCGGATCTTGACGGAATTATCGTAGACTCATCACTTAAAATAGGAATAACCGCCGGAGCTTCGACACCGGCGAATATAATAACGGAGGTTCAAAGAAGAATGAACACAGAGAATTTTGACTTTGCGGCGATGCTCGAAGAATCGCTGAAAACCATACATACGGGAGATATAGTCACAGGTATAATCACTGACGTTACACCGAGCAAGGTGTACCTCGACCTCGGCACGAAGGTTACCGGCGAGATTTCGCGCGACCAGATAACCGACGATGTAAACGCAGACCTAAAAGCAATGTTCAAGCCGGGCGACGAAGTTGAAGCTTTCGTCATACGCGTAAACGACGCAGAAGGTGTCGCTACCCTCTCCAAAAAAAGAGTTGACAATGACAAAGCATGGCTCGAAATAGTAGCCCTCAAAGAATCCGGCAACGCCGTTGACGGTAAAATCGTATCTGCTGTAAAGGGCGGTCTTCTCGTTGATATCAACGGCTTTAAGGCGTTTATGCCTGCATCCCAGGTATCCCTCAACAGAATAGAGGACTTAAACACAGTGGTCGGCGAAACGAAAAAGGTTGTTGTTATTGACGTCGACAAGGCAAAGAAGCGTGCTGTCTGCTCTGCCAAAACGTTAGAAAAAGAGGCAAAGAAAATCCTCGAGGACAAAGTCTGGGAGACTCTCGAGGTTGGTCAGCACTACAAGGGAGTTGTTAAAAACTTCATTCCTCACGGTGCATTCGTCGATATCGGCGGTGTTGACGGTTTTATCCCGAACATCGAGCTTTCTTATAAGAGAATCAAGCATCCCTCTCAGATAGTAAAGCTCGGTCAGGAAGTAGAAGTATATATCAAAGAGCTCGACCGTGAGAACAGAAAGATTACCCTTGGCTATAAGACTGAGGAAATGGATCCTTTCTTCATCTTCAAAAACACATACAAGGTCGGAGACGACGTAGATGCTAAGATAGTAAGCATAATGCCTTTCGGTGCATTTGCCGAGGTTATAGACGGAGCTGACGGACTTATCCATATTTCAAAGATTTGCCGTGAGAAGATAAATAAGCCCGAAGACGTTCTTTCGATAGGACAGATTGTCCGTGCGAGAATCACCGACATCGACGTTGACAACCGTAAATTCAACCTCTCCATGCGTGTTTATGCAGACGAAGAATATAACGCACAGAAGGCTGAAGAAAGAGCTAAGGCTAAGGCAGAGCGTGAGGCTCAGCGCAAAGCGGAGGCCGAGGAAAAGGCAAAAATCGAAGCAGAAATGGCCCCGTATATCGTAAGAACCATTGAATAAAGATATAGGGCTGAGTCATAGCATTAACAACTTGTGAGAGTTATGTGCAGCCATAACAAAAACCAAGCTCAAATCATGTGATTTGTCTTGGTTTTTTTGTTGCTTTTGTATAGGGTGAAAATCAAATTCTCCGATTTGACTCATCCCCTTTATAATAAGGTTTGCGGTAAAGCGCAGGCCTTTTTATGTTTTTATGAGCAAAAATCACCGAATGTAATCATCATGGGGCTGTCGGTTGCAGGTACGTTGTTAAAGCACAGATTTCCATCATTGTCGGTATTCATTATTTCCGGCGGAAGCGCATATATATCTCCGCTAAGCAAATCGACAAGGTGTACATCACCCTTTACAAAATCGGTTTTTACAGATAACGATACTGTGGTTTCAATAGTTTCCGCAAGAATGTTTTTCGGAATCCAATATATAAGAGCCGATGAGCCATCAGGCTTTCCAACACCGAAATGAACGGCTTGAGAAAAATCAAAATCCGCACCGATAACACCGAAATACGCGTAATCAAGGTATGAATTCACATATCCGAGAACTCCGTTAAGTGCCTCAACCATGTCCATACATGAGAAGTATGATGTGATTAAAACCTTGTTGCGTATATCACAGAGTAAATGCCTTAATAAGAAATTTGCCTGTTTAAGAGGAGTCCGGCAAGCACCCTTCAAGGCTCCTGCATTGCTCGGTTGTGACTGCGTACCGCTTTCTCCCTGAATAATCGGAAACTCTTCCCATGCCTTTCGAGAAATTTCTTGTATTCATTATAGTAATAGTCAAATCCGTTTTCGGTTGTATATGCATGATAAGAGAGCATATATAATCAAGGCATCCTGTGTTTGCGGCAGTCTCAAGAAATTCCCTTTGCGCCATGCTTCCATATACTTTTTTGCCCTCGGGTGTGTAAAGGTCGTTACCGTAGCACAGGCACATTCACGGCTCGACTCCAATATCAATCATTTTATCTACTGTCTCGTCCGGCCGGGCAAAATCGTAAACGCCCTTTTTTCTATCCGTTCTTTGCCATCCGGATTGTAATCTTGTCCATTTCACACCGGATTTTGCAACAAAACCGTATGATTTTTTGGGATGGAAAATATCTCTGCAAAGCTTTTCAAGGCCGAGGCCGATAATAGATTTCTTGATATCTTTAGATGCTTTCGGGATGATTCTTCCGCTTTTTTCAATCTGTACATATATAAGCAATTCAAATTATATAAAAATACTACCATTCAGTTATTAAAAAAACTAATTTCGATTATCTCTTCGCTTTTGTATCTCAAAGATAATATAAAAGACTTTTCGTGTCGGTGCCGTATATAATCCTTAGCATCATCATTACACATTCAGAAAACTGTTCGTTATGATTAAATACTCCGATTATGACTCAAATTAAAAAGCGTCTCGCTTATGCAAGACGCCATTTGTTTTGGAGATATTAATACGTGATGAATAGGCATAGCTAATGCTTCCGCTAAAGTACAATGATATCCGTTAATAGGAGAGCTGTAGCCGCCAACAGCCGTTGGATTCACGGTTGGTATGCGGTTGCAGTCTCACCGTGCCATTGAATTTGCAAATACAACTTTTTCCGTATGACTTTTTCATACGACATTTTTAATAGCAAAATGAATAGAACCGAGCGTCTTAAAACGAGAGCCTCAGTGTGTCGGTTATTTTATAGGTTCAAAATCGCTCGCCCCATGCTTGCACAAAGGACAGATAAAATCGTCGGGAAGAGTATCGCCTTCATAAACGTAACCGCATATCTTGCATACGAAGCCTTTCTTTCCACCCACGTTCGGCTTCGGCTTTACGTTGTTCTGATAGTACGTATATGTCATCGTTTCCGTCTTATTCATTACTCTTGATTCGGTTACGGAACAAATAAACATACCGTGAGTATCTAAATCTACGTAATCTTCCACCTTCAGCGAAATAAAGGAGTTTATATACTTAGGCAAGAAAACCAAACCGTTATCAGAACGGAGAGTCTCGCAGGAGGCAAACTTATCCACGTTTCTTCCACTTACAAAACCGAAAGCTTCGAAAACCTTAAAGGGTGTGTCTATGGACAAACAGTTTACGTTCATTTTTCCTGTTTGCTTGATAATATGATGCGAATAATTCTGTTTGTTTATTGTTACGGCAATTCTTTTTGGCGTATTTGTCACTTGCGTCACAGCATTTACTATCAGTCCGTTGTCTTTTTGCCCGTCATTGCTCGTTACTACGTATAATCCGTATCCTATATTAAACAAAGCGCTTAAATCATTTTTGTTTGCGGTTTTGTCTTGAGATGCAAGATATTCCTGACACAAAAAGTCCGACAATGCTTCGATTTCTTCTTTATTTTTGTCGTTCATTGCGCTCTTAATCTTTACGATAGGCTCCGCGATAGTTATATTCTTGCTTTCCTCAAACATTCCTTTCATCACTTTTGCAGCCAGAGGTGCCCAGCTTCCGTTTTCGATAAATCCTACTATGCGGTTCCTGTACCCTCTTTCCGTCAATGCCTCGATAAACGTACGCATAAACGGGAAAATATCACCGTTATAAGTGGTCGTTGCCAAAACAAGTTTACCGTATCTGAATGCGTCCTCTACGTTTTCCGCCATGTCGCTGCGTGCCAAATCCGTAACAACAACTTTCTTACAGCCCTTGGTACGGCATTTCTCGGCCAACAGCTCTACCGCTTGTTTGGTGTTGCCGTAAACGGAAGTGTACGCTATCATTATCCCGTCGCTTTCCACTCCGTAAGAGGACCACGTATCGTACAGATTGAGGTAATAGCCGAGATTTTCGGTAAGAACAGGTCCGTGCAACGGGCAAATCTTTTCTATCTGCAGCCCTGCCGCTTTCTTCAATAAATTCTGCACCTGCACTCCGTACTTGCCGACTATTCCGAAATAGTATCTTCTCGCTTCGCACGCCCAGTCTTCGTTTGTATCCAACGCACCGAATTTACCGAATCCGTCCGCGGAAAACAGCACCTTATCGTATGAATCATACGTTACGATAACTTCGGGCCAATGCACCATGGGAGCAGTCAAAAAAGTCAGTTCGTGTTTTCCAAGCGACAGCTTGCTTCCTTCTTCCACTACCAATCGCTGAGATGCGAAATCGGTCTTGAAAAAGTTTTGCATCATGGAAAATGCTTTATCCGACGCAACAACTGTAACCTCGGGATATAAATTCACGAAATTAACAATATTTGCCGAGTGGTCGGGTTCCATATGTTGAACAATCAAGTAGTCGGGTTTCCTTTTACCTAAAACCTTTTGCAGGTTATCGAACCACTCATGCGTAAAGTTTTTATCCACGGTATCCATAACTGCAATTTTTTCGTCTACTATAACGTAAGAATTGTACGCCATACCATTAGGCACTACGTACTGCCCTTCGAATAAATCTATATCTTTGTCGTTTACGCCAACATAAAAAATATCATCCGTTACTTTCATCTTAAACTCCTTTTTTTGTAATCATTACATTATGTTTTATTATATCATTCTTAATAATAAAAGTCAACAATATCATATGAATGCTTTTAAAACAAAAAACAAAATGCTCAATGGCAAGCGATATTCTGTTTTTACGTAAAAAAGCAGCCGGAACATCAATAGAATATCCTTTTCAGACAAATTGGTTCCGGCTGCTTTATCAGCTGATATTTATCCTATATCTGGCTCAATGATACAACGTCAAGCAAAGAGTATTGAATTAGTTGCAAGACCGGCGTTTGAAAAACTACCGTCTCATAGTAATTTCAAAACTTATGAAGGATTACTGTTCAATAATCCCGTCAGTCCTGTTTATTCTCGGGAATAACGGGATACAGTTGGATTGTGTTTCCGCCGTCAACTACAAGCTCCGCACCGGTAGTATTGCGCGCATGCATAGCAAAATACCATACTGCGTCTGCGATATCGTCTCCCGTGGCGACATCTCCGAGCGGCGTATAGCGGGACGGCACGTTTTTATAAAATTCAGGGTTTTTATCCCATCTGTCCGTCTTTATCATTCCCGGCAATACGGCATTTACGCGAATGTTATATTTACCTAAATCAAGAGCCAGACCGCGCATCATTCCGAGTTGCGCGCCCTTGCTCGCCTCGTAAGCAATTCTGTCCGGAATTGCACGGTATGCGGTGTTGGAATTGATAAACACGATACTTCCGCCGCCGTTTAGCTTCATTCGCTTCGCCGCCTGCTCCGTAAGGCAGTAATTCCAGCATACGTTCGTATTGATTACACGTTGAAAATCGGCAAGAGAATTCTCAAAAATTTTCATATTCAAACCCTGATCCGCCGCATTCAGCACCAAACTCTGAATAAATATTCCTTTTGCATCAAATTCATCGAATAATTCTTTAACGGACAGCTCGTCTACCTGCTTATTCTCATCGAGCGAATTCAACGCATATCCGTACACTTCCGCATGCGGATATTTATTCCGATATGATTGTTTTGCTTGCTCAACGCTTTCTTTGTTTCTGCCGGTAAACACAACTCTTGCGCCTTCCGACAAAAATTTTTCTACAATTGCCACGCCTGTATTGATGCAGGCGCCCGTTACCAATACATAATTTTTCAAAATATATACCTCGTTTAATATGTAATTTATTACTGAATCGGACAAATATCCGAAAATGCTCCGTGTGATGACTCGGGATATGTTCAGCGTACGTGTGTTTCAAACAATTCTCTTCATAGCGGTCGGATACATTACGTCATATGGGATAAAAATATGTGACCATTATGCTCGTCTTACCGTCGTTAAAAAGCGGTATGCCGAACATCGGGTCATCGTCATATAAATTTTTCATACCGATATTCAACTATATATAAATCATACTATACAAAAGAAAAAATACATATAAAGAATTTAACTATTTTTATCAAAATCTAACAATTTTAATTGATATTTTCTGAAAAAAATGATAGAATTAAAAAAGAACCAAAAAGGCGGGATAAACATATGGCGTCAGGGGAATTAATACAAAAAACGTGCATGGCAAAAATTACGGATTTCGGAATATTCGATACCAATAGGAAGTTTCCTGCGATGAAACAAACTTCGGAAAGAATAACGAGTGAATTTGAAATAGAATTATTACTGAGCTGTACGGGAAAAGCGATTATCAACGATAAAGAATACGTTTTGTCACCCGCTACCGTTTTGCTCTGCAAACCCGGAAAGAGACGGCGAAGTATTCTTTCTTTTCGTTGTTATTATCTTCATTTTACGTTAAGCGAAGAATCACCTTATTTTGAACTTCTCTCTTCCGCACCGGAATTTTACCGTATAATCGACGTAGAGGTATACAGCGGTATATTTTCAGATTTACTGCATCATCTTACGGAAAACGAAAACAATATTTTTTCCGACTACACGTTCGCTAAAATGATAGAATTGTTTTACTGGCTTATCCGAGATAAAAACCGTAATGCCGCATATCTTACGCTGAGTTCTTCCGAGCGACGTACCAACGATTTAGTGCCACGTTGCATATCCTATATAAACAAGCATTTCGGCGAAAAAATATCTTTGAAAACGCTATCCGAAATATTTCATTATTCGCCGAACTATATACAACACGTTTTTCACCTGGTTACCGGAGTTACACCGCAACGCTATATTGAAAATGTAAGGTTGCAGCAATCGAAATTTATGCTTGCGGAAAAAAATGAAAGCATATCACAAATAGCCTTACTGTGCGGTTTTTCTTCTCAATCGCATTTTACCGCCTGTTTCAGAAAGCGGTTCGGTTTTACACCGCGAAAATGGATATTAAACGCAGATAAACCATTTCGCCACTTATATAAAGAATAGAATACGGCGTCTCTTGACGCATCGCGCTCGTTTTTAATAATAGCATTGAACATTCGGCAGTTTTTTCCTTAAAATCACAGTTTATACGTCTGCATTCCTCATGGCCGGATTTTCAATCAGTTCTCCGTTTTCATCAAACCGCGAACCATGACAAGGACAGTCCCAGCTGTGTTCCGCCGCATTGTAACGAAGTGCGCAGCCGAGGTGCGGACAACGCTTCACTGTGGGAAAGGCAAAATCCGCAAGAGTTTCTCCAAAGTTGCAAAACAATTGCGGATGCCATATACTCCGATTTGTTGCAAAAACCGAAGCATACGGGTTTTCTTTTCCCGATATCATGTCGCACAGAATATCCGCAGCCGCCATTGAAGTTGTCATCCCCCAAAGATTAAAGCCTGTGGCGACATATACATGAGGCATGGCGTGACTGTACTGCCCGATATAGGGAATCCCATCCAGCGTCACGCAGTCCTGATTAGACCAACGATACACCTCGCGCGCAGATGGAAAATGCCGTCTCGCAAATTCTTCTACAGCGGCGTATCCTCCCCCCTTTTTTCCTGTCCGATGGTCGCCGCCGCCTATCAAAAGAAGATTGCGGTAATTCCGAAAGTAGAACCCCTCCCCCGCATCCTCCGCCGTGCAGGAAAATAACGGCGCATTTTCGTAAGCGATTACATAAGAACGCTTTTGATATTCCTTCATAAAGTAAAGTCCATGACGGTTAATAAATGGAAAATGTGTGGCAACAATTATCTTTTCGGCAATAATTTTTCCCTGTTCGGTGTAAGCAGTAGTTCCCTCCAGCTTCTTTACAAAGCTATTGGTATAGATTTTTAATCTCTTTGCTACCGCATATAAAAACCGAAGCGGATGAAACTGCGCCATATTCGGATATACCACCGCATCTTTCACGGAAAAAGGGAGCTTGGGGTCTGTGGTGTATACGGCATCAAATCCCAATTCCTTCAAAAGCTCTGCTTCTTTCTTCAGGTTATCCTTCCCGGTCATAGAATACATAACCGAAGGATAAGTCTCAAATTCACAGTCGATATCTTTCGACATCTGCCGGAAACGTTGTAAAGCATCAAGGTTGGCGTGTAAATACTGCCATGCCCGTTCTTTATCATACATTCGGACAATATTCTGATACAGCACATCGTGCTGAGCGGTCAATACAGCCGTTGTTCCCTTGGTAATTCCGCCGCCGACATAAGACGCCTCCACTACAACGTTATCGATTCCGCATTCTGTTAATCGCGCGGCGCAAAGAATTCCGGCCATTCCGCCTCCGATAATGCAAACCTCCGTATGCACATCCCCCGACAACTTCTGTCCCGGTTCCGGCGACACACCATCCGTCCATAAATATCGCATATTGATTTTTTCCTCCGGTTTTTTAGGTTATTTTGCGCCAATTCGGAGAATTTATGATTTAGAAATAAGTTATAACTTTCCCACAAAATTCTTATATGATTCTGCGACAGATATACATTTATACACCGAAATTCAGCAAAAGCTCGAGCTATGCTCTCTTCTGCAATGCTTTTGCAACTAATCACAAAGAGGTTATTCGGAACATGAATTTTCTTACAATAAAACCAAAAAGGCAGAACAACGGCGTGCACAATTAGCGGTAAATTGAAGTTCAATTTACGCCGCTTGGAAATATTCTTTGCGACTTAAACAGACGCATTCCGCAAGCGGAAACAGAATATTTCCAAAACACAGTGCAGATCTAACGTTCTGTCTTTGTTATATTTATTTTCAATCACGGCTTCTTATAATTATGAAACCATTCATCCAATTGCAGTCTTATATCTCATGTTGACTCCGAAGCTTTTTCATCCATTTTATAAAAATAAATCTTAGCCTTGTGCTTCTCCCGAATGGTTATTGTGAGACCATGTTCGGCAAGCTCCTTACCGCTTACCGCGAACTCCCCTCCGTCAGCGTCGGTGAACAGATAATTTGCGTCATTATCCAAGCCTTTAATGCTAAACGTCGCCGTTTCGTAGGGCGCATCCTCACGTCGGTATACCTGCAATACTCCATCCCCCTTTGATGGACGATTATACTGCATGGCGCACCATACATCATGGCAATCACTGACTTCTGTCAGCGAATAAAAATCTTCCGATAAATACGGACGAACCTTGAGATACTCTTCGGTATACTTTTTTATAAACTCTGTTTTTTCCTCGGTGTCGCAGTAACTCTCCCTTTCCGAAAATGAATGGTTTAATGCTAAAGCCGCAGCGTATGAAGATCTTATCTGGTACTCGTCATACAGTCTGCCGCTTGAAGTGCCGGAATAAGGCATCCAAGGATTATAAGTCTGATTATGGATTTGCGACGCTTCGGCGTCATAATTTGCGGCACACTGAAAATCGCTTCTCCACAGCGGAATACTACGTCGAAGAGTCTCGATATCTATTCTTCTTCCGCCCGAAGCACAGTTATCAATGATTAGATGAGGAAACTTCTCAAGTAATTTATCCCATAACTTATACATTCCGTTAATATGCTTTATCTCGGTGATACCCTGACGGTCTGCGTCATCATTATTGCGCCAGTAGCCCAGGGGAGAAAAATTAGAATCCTGCCGATAACAGTCTATTCCCAACTCTTCAATAAGCGTGGAAATCGTATTGAAGCAGTACTCCCAAGCCTCCTGATTTCCCAGATTCAACACACGGGTAGGATACTGTGCACCCCAAGATGAGATAAGAAAATACTCCGGATGCTGCATAACAACAGGAGATGAGCTTGTAGCCCTCTCCGGCTCAAACCACAGAAGAAACTTCATTTTGGCATCATGAACCGCATTTGACACATCCTTCAAAGCGTTTGGATGAATCAGACTGCTGACTCTCCAGTCACCGGCACGGACATACCAATCACCTTCGAAATCGTCGGAAGTAGGCTCCGTGTCCTTTCCGTACCAACCGGCGTCTATCCAGATATATTCAAACGGAAGCTTATTTTTCTTTATGGTTTCGATACGTTCAAGAATCGATCGTGTTGTCATTCCGCCCCATATACATGCCGAGAGAGGACCGATTGTATCCCTGCCATCACGACCGATAAGAGAAAAATGTTCCTTTACAAGTCTTCTCCATTTATTATCAGCCTCTTCATTCTTATCATAGGGCATAATTACTGCCGATGACGTCCGAATTTTTTCTCCGGGCATCAGCCTGAAGTTGGTGTCCTCGATTTTAGATCTCAGAGTAATACTGTCGTTTCCTCTGGCAATCTCGCAGTTCCACTGACCCGTCCAGCCGATGGCGAAAACATACCCTCTTCCGTTTTTGCTTATATTAAAAAACGGGGCATTCTTCTCGCTGGATCTACCGTTTGAGGCAGTATACTTATTTGTATTTCCCGGATATATATGGTTCGGTCTTTGACTGCCTTTTATATAATCCACGTCACAGTAAAAATCAGTTTTCGTATGTGTCGAGCCGAGAGGAGCGTATATCCTCGTCTCGGATTTTACGTCGGGAAGATATGTCTGCTTCTTTTTGTCATCCTCATGCTCAAGCGGTAATGTGCAGTCGCAGTCCCAAAGCTCAGATATAATTTTACTCGGCATATCAGATATGTTTTCAAAATAGTTAACCCATTCATAAGCGCCGAATTTCTCATACTTTTTTGCAACATTGGTAACCTTGAGTACGTTATTGAACTGATATACGGTAGTTAAAGTTGTACCGTCATCAACGGATTCGCACTTAAAATCCAAATCCCAGGCATTTTCTCCGTCAAGCTTGAAGGAAAACCTTTTGTTGTTTTTTAAAAAATTCATGAGCTCGCCTCCTCAGAATATAACCTAATTGTTCTCGCAATACGACAAATGCGCCGATATTGATTTTACAGGAAAGTTAATCTATATCAATTATACAAGAAAATTAAGCATATTTATATTGATTTTTCACCTGAAAATATAGTATAATCACCATGCAGTTCAATGAAACCGAGGTATCTGAAATGTTAGACAACTGTTATTTATTCAAGCTGATACGCCCATTCGAATTTAAAATAAAGTACTTAGAAATAGATTCACATTCTTCGGAAAATCAGTTTGACTCGCACATTCACGATGAATGTGAGATTTACATAAATTTAAGCGGAGACGTTTCATTTGTGGTTGAGAATAGTATATACCCCATTGTACCCGGAAGCATAATTGTAACTCGCCCGTTTGAACACCATCACTGTGTATACCATAGCAATAAGCTTCACAAGCATTATTGGATTCTTTTTTCCGCCTTGGGAAATGAATATCTTTTCGATAAATTTTATAAAAGAAATTGCGGAGAAAACAATCTGTTGATACTTGACCCTGATAAATATTCGGAGCTTATCTCGGTTTGTAAGAAAATGACGGAAGGAAATGAATCCGAGCTTGAAAAGTACTTGAATTTTTTTAAGATGACAGGCCTGCTTCATGATGCCGCGGTGCTTAATCACTCAAACACCTCATACCCCGAAATAATTGTGAAAGCTATGAAATACATAAATGATAATATATCGTATCCGATAACCGTTACCGATATTTCTCAAAAGGTTCACGTAAGCATAAACACCTTGGAAAGGCACTTTTTACGTTTTTTCAATGTATCTCCCTCCGGATATATCAGAAAAAAACGTCTGGCAAACGCGGCAAGGCTTTTGTCGCAAGGCTGCAGCGTTACGCAAGCATCGGAAAAAAGCGGATTTTCAGATTGTGCCGGATTTATCTCTTTGTTCAAGAGAACATACGGTCAAACGCCGCTCGAATACAAAAAGACGCATAACATTCTTTTTTAACCGGTTGTTAAACTGTATTCATACTTACTTATTTACTGCCGAATATACCTTACAAAACCGAATAAAGTAAAGTGAAAAATCGTCAAAACAATAAATAGCTTACATTTTTCCGACAGATTTCGACATCATTTCTGTTGACAAATTGTATTTGCGGTGCTATACTGCACTTGTATATAAAGTAAACAGAGAGGAGGCCTTACTATGGGAATTGCTTCATTGCTTTGTGCGGTGTCAGGAATTGTAACGATGATGTTTCATTATGTAAATCATTCCATTATTCTTGGCATTATCACAACGGTTCTCTTGATTGCCGCAACGGTTCTCGGACTGTTGGATATGCGTCGGCAGGAAAAGAACGGCGGTATTAAAACCGATATGTTCAACCCGGGATTGCTCGGGCACGGCATCGGCGGCGCCGTTTTAGTAGTTGGCGCTGTTATGTGCTGTATCGCCAACATCATTCACTGAAAAATGCAAAACGACTGCATGCAAATATGTCATGCAGTCGTTTCTTTTTATTGTTTGATGTCTTCATGCGCAGAAAAACCCACGGTTCTGCCGGGGCTGCAGCAAAAGTCGCACAATGAACAAAGAATGAGCCTTTCACGCAAAGAAAGCCTCATTTTTTTATTATATTTTTCGTGTAATTTCCGAGTTTTGCTGCAACTCCTTCATTTTACAAAAAAGAGAAGCCTAAACTTCTCTTTTTGGATTTATTTTAATCTGTTTTTTATTGTGTTCTCACGCCATTGAATATACACTGTTGGCAGTCATTTGTACAGAACGGAATTCGAAAAGCTCGCTTACCGTAACGCACTGATAACCCTGTGAATACAACCACTCGCATATGGGATCAACAGAAGCGGAAACAGTAGTATCCGGATCATGAAGCAGTATTATAGAACCGCTTTTCGCATTCTTTTTTACGGTCTCAAGGGATTCTGTAGCCGTAACGTTAAACGTCCATCTTATTGCCGGGCGATCTATCGTAAAATCTGCGGGCTTATTTCCGAATGGCATTCTGATTAGCGTTGCGCGAAACCCGCAAACCGCCGCTATCGCATCATCGGTTTTCTTAATTTCTTCATTTCTCTCTGAATCTGAGGTTATCTGGCTGAAATTATTATGATTATACGAATGATTCCCGATTTCATAACCGGATTCCCACGCTTTTTTAATAAGATTTTTGCTCTGCTCTGACTTAATATTTCTTCCGAGCAGGAAAAACGATGCTTTGCATTTATATTTACTTAATGTATCGTACACAAGATTAGTTGCCCCATCAGTAAGCGACGGACCGTCGTCAAAGGAAAGCGCTATCATTTTATTATTGGTGATATCAATTGTATACGGAGTTTTTTCCTTTTTCACGCGTGCGAACGAAGCACTGGTTCCACTGTTTCCATGAGCTACGGACTGTATTTCCGATTCTGAAAAACAGGACGTAAACACCGTTGTTCCACCGTTTTCGGAGCACTTATCCATCTTACCGTAATTTGTTATTAAATCACGACAAACGTCAACTTCCGAGAAACTGAAGTTTCCCGTTAAAATAGTGGGAAAATAGCTGATATAGCACTGATATTTTGAGTAAAGGCGAAATATTTGCTCTTGTTTTGCCTCTTGATTTTCATCAAGCGATGTGTTGAAAACCGCTATATATGAATCATCTTCTTTGGACTTCAGCAATGCGTATGTGCATGTCGAATAATTATCCGCAGTATCAAGTTTGGAAGCTACATACGGAGAAGATGTCAACCAGATTGTGTCAGCAAACCATCTTATGTATTTTTCTGTTTTGAAAAATATCGGATTGCATACTCCGCCATATCCCTGAGAAACCCCGCCGATGCAGTTATATTCCTGAAGTGAATCTTTAATAGCATCAATATCAGATTGCTGCGCATTCTGAAGAGTAAAAAGATCTACATCATAATTATTAACGTATTTCACTATAATGTCGGTTGAATAATAATCAATATCAAATGATAGCAAATCCGTTTCATCTGAAGTTTTCACGGATAATTCCGTAAATGAAATATCCTTATGGGTAGAATTGGTTTCATCCCCGTTATTGCCGTGGTCTCCGATACTGCTACTGCTACTGCTACTCATATTATTATCTCCGCTTGTACCGGTTGATGTGTCTACATTCAATGTGTCGGATTCCGGCCCGCACCCTGTAAGTGATAAAATTATCAAAACAAATATCAATAATAAAGCAATCTGATGTTTCATTTTACTCCCTCCTGTTGTCTGTTAATGCTGTTTTTACATTGTATAAGATACTCGGCCTGCAGCTGATACAGTCGTTGCATTTTCCGCTTCTTATAATCCTATATTGCCTGCTCTCTCATTGCTTGACGTGTATTTTCTTATTACCATACAGATGTACGAAACTGCCGACGCCTTTCCGACTATTCTGTAATACGCGTACAACCTATTTTGTCAAGTTCATTTTCAATTATGAATATTGCCGAAAATAAAACAAACATGCCTCTTCTGCAAATCCCTGCGATAAGCACTACCGTGAAGCCGGAAATTCAGCTACAAGATTTTTGAATACACTTACGCAAATGACGCACGTGAATACCTGTCATGATAAATTATAACAGACAAAGCTCGTGAAGTCAAGGCAAATAGAATTATCATGAGAAATTCCGTGATTTTCATATTATACGTATGCGTGATGAAAATACTGTTTCAGCCCGCCGTCTTGTTAATTTGGTATATCATATTTTATCATTATTATAACGGGTTTAAGACGGAAAATTAAAAATGGCAGACTTTCCTTCGTCGTATGAAAATGCTGCTCACTGTTCAAAAATCTAAAAACACCTTAAAATAAAAGACTTCATTGCGGTATCCTTTACGGCAGAAGCATATGACCACGTAAACCAAAAACGCCCGAATGTATCGTGCCGCAAAACCGAATCATAGCAATATCCGCGCTCGTTGAATACAACTTATTAAGATGATCGAGTTGCTTCATGTTTGATGAGCGGTGTATTACGAAGCCGTACACAGGACTTTACCCCACCGCCGCAATATATCAAAAGAATAGCCGTAGTTCGACCTTGAATGTAAAAAGCAAAAATTCGCACCAACTTTTGTCTTTTGATTAGCATGATAATCATATACCTTTTTCAATGTTACTATACTTAACTAACAAGCATGTTTTATATAATATAAACTTTTGCTTATGAATAGTTCTAAATAAGGAGAAAATTATGAAATCCAAATCAAAAGTTTTGTTTGCAAGTCTTTGTTGTCTGCTTTTCGGTTTTGTGCTTATATTCGGTGCAATGCTTGGTGGCAATTCAATGACGGTTTATGCCGCAGAAGAGGACCATTCTCACTGTATTTGCGGCGGAGGTATTGCATCGGGCGAGCATACCTCATGCAGCGACGTGACGTTTTTGCCGTACAGCGGCGGCAACTTTACATACGATGATACAGGCGCCGCCTACCTTTATCTGGAAAGCGACGTCGTCCACAGCTCCAACTCGAATAACCACATCGGCAACAATGGCATTTTGGTTATCAAGAATGGTCAAACACTCTACCTGTGTCTCAACGGACATTCGTTTCAAAACGGCGATCGTACTAATAACGTAATCGACGTCGAATCCGGCGGCAAGCTCATCTTGTGCGACTGCAAGGGAACAGGTTGGATAGGCGGAAGAACGTCCGGTGCCAACAGCGGCGCCGTCTGGGTGGAGGGTTCCTTTACCATGTACGGAGGTAACCTGAAAAACAGCAGCGGTCTGAAAAACGGCGGCGGGCTGTATCTGGTGGGAAGCGGCAGTGCAACGATGTACGGCGGTACTATTTCGGATAACTTCGCATTCGCTGACGGCGGCGGTGTGTTCTTGAAGAACAGTTCCTCCTTTACCATGTACGGCGGCTCCATTTCGGGCAACAGAGCCACCGACGAGGGTGGCGGCGTTTACGTGAATATGGGTACTACCTTCACAATGTACGGCGGCGTCATCGAAAATAATGAAAACGGCACAAACGGCGGCGGAGTGTTCGTCAGCGGTACGTTTACTATGAACGGCGGCAGTATCAAAGGAAATACCACGGCAGGGCGCGGCGGCGGTATCTGCGTGGAATCTTACGGCAATATAACGATAAACGGTGGCGTTATCGAGGACAACTACGCTTACGGTAACGGCGGTGGTATATCCACCTGTTGGGCCTCCACCTTTACGATGAACGGTGGCGTAGTGCAAAACAACGAAAGCAAGTTCAACGGCGGCGGAATATTTCTGTTTGGCAACGGCGGATGGAATAATGCAGACAGTACGTTTATTATTACGAACGGTACGGTAACAAAGAACAAGGCCGGCGGCGTTGGCGGAGGCATCTATTTCTACGAGAATACCAAATTTACGATGAACGCTACCGCTACCACCGCCAAAATTATCATCATGGATAACGAAGGCTCTAACCTCTATCTCACCGATAACAAGAATTATGTGATCACCCTGACAGCTCTGACCGAAGGCTCGCGCATCGGCGTGACTGCAATGCGCAATCCATGGATGATTTCAACGGCAAACGATACCGACTACAGCCACTTGTTCAGTGCCGACAGCGACGATTACCACATCGGATACCATCCCGTCGACAAAAAGCTGGCACTGACGCCTGATTTCACCAAGTTTACGGTCAGATATGACCTCAACGGCGGCGAAGGCACCGTTGCCGACAGCATCTGCAAAACCTTTACATCCGAAGGCCGAGTGCAGGTAACGTCCGTGTCGCCGACCCGCAAATGCCACACTTTCCTTGGTTGGGCAGAGACTGCCGACGCCACCTCGGCGACTTACGTAGCGGGCGATACCATATACCTGACGGGCGATATGACGCTTTACGCCGTATGGGGTATTTCTCATGATTTGACTAAGGTTGATAAGGTCGAACCCGATTGCACTAACGACGGCAAAGAGGAATACTGGTCCTGCGCGTGCGGCAAATACTTTGAAGACGCCTCGGCTACCGTAGAGATTACGGACATTTCCACATGGGGCATTCTGCCCGTACAGCATACGTTTACGGAATGGATTGCAGAGGTTTCCTCAACTTGCGCAAGCGAAGGTGTGAAAGCGCACAAAGATTGCGGAATCTGCCATAAACACTTTGACGCAGACGGCAACGCAATTGCCGATTTGACAATTTCAGTCGATTCAACCGCGCACCGCTTTGGCGAATGGATAGAAGAACTTCCGGCAACGGAAGACACAGAAGGCGTAAAGGGACACAAGGATTGTGAAATCTGCCATAAACACTTTGACGTCGACGGGAACGAAATTACCAACCTGACGATAACAAAATTGACTTCAGGCGGAGATGAAACCGGAGATGAAACCGAAGAAAAAACCGAAGAAAAAACCGGAGATGAAACCGGAGATAAAACCGAAGAAAAAACCGGAGATAAAACCGAAAATGGCGGACTTTCGGGCGGAGCGATTGCGGGCATTACGGTCGGCTCCGTTGCGGTTGCAGAAATCGGAGGATTCTCTATCTTTTGGTTTGCAATCAAGAAAAAGAAATTTTCAGACTTTATCGCGGTAATTAAAGTCATTTTCAAAAATAAATAAGCGGTAATTCATAAAACGAAAACAAAAGTCGCCAATGCAGGAAAAAAGTAAAATTTTCAAGCCGGGCATCGTTTGACTATTCATTTGCGGGCTTGTGTTGGAATACAACCGAGAAAGCGATAAACAAATAATACACAAAGTTTTTTTCTTTTCAAGCTCAATTGGCTGATTTATTTAGTTAAAATGCCGAAAATTACAGTGTTTTACGCAAAATTGTTGACATTACTAAATAAAATAATATATAATTAAAAAAAATTGCGGTGGAAAGGAATAAAATGAAGATAGTATTAAATAACGGAAAATTTGAATTAATAAATGTATTTAAAAATTGGGTCCCATATATTGAAGCGGACGGTGAGATAGAGTATCCGCTGGAAATAATACAAACCGAGGAAAACAAATTCAGAATCAGATTTCAAAGGATTGAATGGCTCTGGAAGGCTGTATGCACAGAGGAACGTCTGTTAATCAGCTCTGAGCTTATAAATACCTCAGACAGTAATATATCTCTGGGTAAGCTCACCATTCTCAGTTCAGATGCCGGTATTCTGGCGGACGCAGAGGATGTACGCGCTTTGGGTGTTCCTAACAGAGGACAGGAATCAAGGAAAGTTCTGAATGTGACATCCCCGGGTGCACAGGAAGAAAGTCAGATTAAATTTCAATTTTATTCTTCATCAAAGTCTGTAGCGTTACAGATTGGATTTATAGGTTTTCAAAGACTTTTAACAAAGGTTGGACGTAAAATTAAAGATGGTCGGATAGATGGATTTACCGCTTACGGAGATTTTGGCGGATGGGTTCTGGAAGCCGGACAAAAAACACCGTTTGAGGAGTTTACAGTTGCATGCGGAGAATCACCGTTTGCTCAGCTTGAGGAATGGGCGACTATTGTTGCAGATCGTATAAAGCCTGTTTTCAGCGATAAACCTGCACTTGGCGTAAGTTTAGCAGGCGGATGGACATATACAGATAAAAAAGGTGGAACAAAGGAAGAGGCCGTGCTTGCAAATCTTGATGCGGTAAATGAAAGACTTGCCGGATACGGATTTGAATATGTATGGGTCAGCAACTCAAATATTACCGACGGAAATGTAGGGGACTGGTACGGTTGGAATAAAAAAAATTGGCCTAACGGACCTGAGTATTTTATTTCCGAGGTTAACAAGCGGGGATTTAAAGCAGGGCTTTGGAGCGGTCCGTTCCTGATAAGTAATAAACTGACAGCGCTTGTAGAAGAGTTATGGGACGCTTTGTATAAAACACCGGATGGCAAACCCATGGTATTTATTAAAGGCTGGAGACACGGTGATGCCGGAAAATATCCTGTAAATGAAAGACCGGATCTTTACGGACTTGACGCGTCTCATCCAAAAGCTATTGAATTTATACGCAAGGTATTTACATATTGGCACGATATGGGAATACGTTATTATATGATAGATTTCGTACGTGTGGGTGCGGGAAATCTTGATGCGGCTCCCTCGTTTTCTCATGCCAATCCAAAGCTTGTTAAAGGTGCCGAAAGCTTCTGCGGATTTATGAAAGCAATCAGAGAGGCGGCCGGCGAGGACACATATCTGCTTATTTCGAGCGGACCAACCTTCCAATGCAGCGGATATACAGATGCAATGCGGACAGGTAATGATTTTGGTGAAGGAAGAGCGATTAACCCGGAGGCATTCTTCTATCCGGCAAGCTTTATAATTAATGCACTTGATTTCTGGACGGGACCGGAAAGAGCGCTATATAATATGGCTTCTTATTATACTCACCGAAAATTGTACTTTAACGATATTGGAAATGTCCTGACATTAGATCAGCCTATTCCTTTGGAGTATGCACGTATTTCAGCTACAATTCATGGTATGAGCGGCAGTGCAACCATGATCGGAGACAGTATAAGCATTATTTCAGACGAAAGACTTTCAATGATAAAAAAGACTCTTCCAAGACACCGCGAACAAGCCTTCCCCGAAGATTTATTCACTCATAAAGAGGGGCATCCGCCGCGTATTTCAAGATATAACTTTAAAGATTCTTCTGTAATTGCCGTATATAATATTACAGATGAGCAGGAGACTCATGTTCTGAAATTTGACGGAGAGTTTGTTGTATGGGAGTTTTGGAATGAGCTTTTCTGCGGCAGCGGGAAAGATAGTTTTAAGGTGACAATTCCTCCCGGAACAGTAAGAGTATTTCATTTTGTAAGAAAAACAAAACATCCTTGCCTCATAGCGACCGATATGCATTTACTCATGGGCGAATTGGATACAGAAACACAATGGAAAGACAATACCTTACATATGACGGTCAAACGTCCGGCAGCAGAAAGAGGAAGTATATACGTTTATACACCGGTCGGGTATTATATAAAGAATGTAAACGACTGTATGATTGCCAAGGACGGGGTAACAGACGAGGTTATTGTACGTGTTCCGTGTATATTGGATAAAAACGGCGAGTGGCATGGTGAAGTAAACTTTGGACTTATTGCGGGTTCAGAAGACTTGGCTGAGGAAACAGAGGACAGAAAATTTGAATAAATGAGTAATACAGTATCTGTTAAGTATCTGTTAAAATAAGGGAGAAAAATATATGAAAGCGGTTATTTTGGGAATGCCGGAGGGCGCAGACGGAGTAAGAGGCGGTATGGATGGCTCAGGCTGCCGTATTGTTGAGGTAGGTACTCCGTCAAAAAAGCTTCTTTTTAATGAAATAAATGCGTGCATAGACGGTTTGCGTGATGGCGGAGTGGATGAAATTATTGTGCGTGATCTGCAGCCCGACAGCGGATTTTTCACTATTCATGACTTGAGACCCGGAACTATGCTTATGACCGTTCGTGATGCAGCAGGTCCGCAGATTATAGCTGATGCAAGCGTCGATATGGTGCTGATTTTGGGAGCATATGCGATGAATAACACAAAGAATGGATTTCTGGCACATACCATGGATAGCCGGGTGGTTGAGTCACTGACTCTGAATAATCAGCCTATCGGAGATTTGGGAATTTACATTTTAAATGCTGCTTATTTCGGTGTACCTACGGTATTGGTGTCGGGTGACATGGCTGCTTGCTGTGAGGCCGAGGAATTTGCAGGGCGGCTTGAGACTGTTGTAACAAAGAAGGGAATAGGGCGATACAGAAGTTTAAACCGTCCTGCTGAAGAGGTTTACAGAGAATTAAGGGAAAAAAGTGCAAGGGCTGCAAAAAAAATCAGGGAGTATAAGGCTAAGGAATTACCGGAAAGCTTTGAAATCAGAATCAAAATGCAGTCTGCCAATTTTACCGTTGATTATTTTCGCCGTGGTGCAGAGATACGTGATAATACGACGGTGATTTTAAAAGGCAATGATTTTATAGATTTGTATTCGCAATTACATGGATGGGCACCCGGAGCGCATAAAAAGAGGTATGGTGTTACAAAGGATACACATGACTTTTTTACAGTCAAACAGCTTAGTATATAGGATGGAGATTTTTATATGAAAGTAATGATATTGACTGATTTGGAAGGGTGTGCGGGAACAGAGGGAACCAAGCGTGAAGGTATGCCCGGCAATAGTGCTTTTACAACTCCGGCAATGATAAAATCACTTACGAATGAAATTAATGCATGCGCTGAGGGATTGTTTGCAGCGGGTGCAAAGGAGGTTCTTGTCTGGGATAGTCATGGTGGCGGACGTAATTTCAGCATAGATTCACTTTTGCCCGGGATTACCATGGCGATGATGCAGGATCCGTTTGGCTCGGTTTGTCATCTTGATGCATCCTTTGATGCAGCTGTACAGATAGGGTGCCATTCTAGACAGGGAGTTATTAACGGATACTTAAACCATACCCGTAACAGCTCTGAGGTTGCAGAAATTACCATAAACGGTAAGCCGATAGGAGAAGCGGAATTTGCTATTTTAAGAGCCGGTTTTTTCAATGTGCCGCATATACTTGTAGCAGGAGAATACAGCGCGGTGCGTTCGGCACTTGAGTTTAACGGGGAACCTCTTGAGACGGTTGTATGTAAACGTGGATATTCAAGATATTCCGTTTTGCACCGTCCACCGGAGGAGGTTTGCCGGGAAATACGATTTAAGTCTGAAAGAGGCTTAAAGAATCTGGAAAAATTCAGGGTGAAAAAAATTGATGAACCCATAACAGTTACATTAACCGTCATGTGTCCGAATCAATTGGAAAAATATATTCTGCGCGGTTGTGAACAGATAGGCGATACTACCGTGCGAATGTCGGAAACTGATGCAATAGACGCTTTAGCGCAAATGTGTAATTTTTCTGCGGGTGTGCATAATAAGATTTTTGGCATTGATAATACAACAGCAAATATAATATAATTCAGCTCATAGCAATAACACTCCTTTTGGACCGCTTTTTAATTGTGGATTCAACTCAATTATAAAGAAAAAGGGGGTTATTGCTATATTTTTATGCAAAAAAAGAACCCGATCGGATTGTTTTAATTGGCCGGTGTGCATCGGCGAGATGTTAAAGTCAGAGGACCGTTTCAGACATGCAGCAGTAACGTAGTTAACATCAAGTTGAACCCTTTGGACGGGATAAGGCATTAGTAATGTATCACCGTTATAATTCCGCCCACCGAGTCGGCCGAAAACCCTTCCGTTACAATATTACCGCTTTGCATCAGCTCCGTAACGTATCTCTGCAAAACAAGCGGTGTCAGTTCGTCAAATTTTACTTTCAGGTGCTTCTCTATCATTTCACAGTACCTTTCGCAAATTTTGATGGAGAGGACGGGGAAAAACGTCTTTTCCAAAAGGCCTCCTCCACACCTGAATAAAACTATACCCCATGCGCCAAAGCGCATGGGGTACCGTTTGATGCTGTTGCGCTTGCAACGGCATCCCTTTCTTTTACACCGCAGAGCCGCCCTTGCGCATAAGTGCGCGCACCGCTGTGCCGTCGATGTCAAAAACGGCCTTTCCGCTGTCAAGACATACTGCGGCCGCGCATCCGGCCGCCTCGCCGAGTTGGTTCAGGTTGACCATCACGCGCAAAGCGCCAAACGCACCGCTGTCTGCGTTGAGCATCCGCCCGGCGGGGATGACGTTTGCCCATGTCTCTTGCACCAGAATGTCAAAGGGCACCTGATAGTAGGTGGCAGGCCCGCCTTGACGGCGCCGCGCCCGTCATGGTCCTCTACGATGACGGCCTCCAGGCAACTGCCCTCTGTCATAGTTCCGCAGACCTTGGTGTGAAAGCGCACGTCAATGCCGCATTCTGCCCTCATCTCGTCCAGCACAAACGCCAACTCCACGGGATTGAAGTTATACGCCACGCTTCTGTTTGAAGACTTTGCGAGAGCCCCTCGCCCCTCCAACCGTGCCAGCACCTCCGTTGTCAGCCCTGCGATAATCTGTTGTTTGTCTTCCGTGTCGTTCAGTGAGTGCCAGATGTTGACCAGCCCGTTAACGGCCGCCGCGCCCAACACATTCGTCTCTTCACACAAAATGACCGAACAGCCCAACCTTGCAGCACGAATGGCGGCAAACACGCCGGTGCAGCCGCCGCCACATACGCAGACATCTGCCTCCCCCACCACGGGGAGCTGTTTTTCGGGCTCACAAATCGTATGTTTCATATCCAAGGTTCCTTTCTCATGGCAATCGATGATAAGTTTCTACTATACACACCCTGCCCGTCATAGTAAAACGCGGCAGTCCGTGAGTCGGTCACGAAGATTCTTCCGGAAGAAACAGTGCTTACGCCGGGGAGATTCCGGCGGCTTCATGCGCCGAACAGGTGGGAAGGCAGGCGCAGAACAGCAAAACAGAGGAGGAAATCCGCAGAATCGGCTCTATGGCGAAGGACGAGCTTTTTGATACCGCAAAGCAGCTACAGGTTCCTTACGAGCTTGTACTTTACGTCCACGAGCACAAGAAGCTTCCCGTCGTAAACTTTGCGGCAGGCGGTGTTGCAACTCCTGCGGACGCGGCACTCATGATGCAACTCGGCGCAGAGGGCGTCTTTGTAGGCTCGGGCATCTTTAAGTCGGGCAATCCGGAAAAGAGAGCCGCCGCTATTGTAAAAGCGGTAACCAATTTCAATGACGCAAAGATGCTTGCAGAGCTTTCGGAAGATCTCGGCGAGGCTATGGTAGGAATCAATGAGCAGGAAATTGAGCTTTTAATGGCAAAGAGAGGTAAATAAAATATGCAAATTGCTGTCCTTGCCTTGCAAGGGGCTTTTATAGAGCATGAGCAGATGCTTGAACGTCTCGGGGTTTCTTGTGTCGAAATTCGTCAGAAGCGTGATATGGACCGACCTTATGATGGCTTGATTATACCGGGCGGAGAGAGCACCGTACAAGGGAAGCTTATGCGCGAACTTGGGCTGTTTGAGCCTATAAAAAAGCAGATTGAAAACGGACTGCCTGTATTCGGAACCTGTGCAGGTCTGCTTTTGCTTGCAAAGAAAATCGAAAACGATGAGTGTCGGCACTTTGCGACAATGGATATTACCGCCGTGCACAACGCTTACGGCAGACAGCTCGGAAGTTTTTATACAGAGGCTGATTTCAAAGGAATCGGGAAAATTCCGATGACATTTATTCGTGCTCCTTATATTGATTACGTTTCCGATAACGTCGAAATATTGGCAACTGTGGACGGAAAAATTGTAGCCGCAAGGCAGAAAAATCAGCTCGTTACCTCATTTCACCCCGAACTTAACAGCGATTTGTCCGTACACCGCTATTTCCTGAAAATTGCAGAATAGTGAGGGTTATTCATCAATGGCTTTCTGCCGATTCAGCATCATATAATAATGAGAGTAATGGACATTTAAAAGGAAAAACTTAATGGTTTTCGGGAAAATATTTCTTTCAATATTTTTTGAGCGGCATATAAATCCTATCTATTGACTGTGAAACTCGCTTCGCTAATACCGTAATGTTCGGCAACCTCTGCCTGCGTTTTTTCTTCAGATAAAATCATGAAAATCATTTCTCGTTGACTCGGTTTCAACCGTCCAAGCGAATTATGTATGCGTTTTTTATTTCGTCCTTCTCTGCTTTATCATTTTTCTTTCGGACTTTCTTCATCGCCGAAGGCTCATAGCCCGTTTCTTCATATATTTGGTAAAGTAAATCCGTCCTTGCCTTAATTCTGCGGTCTTTTATGTCTGCAAAAATCGCGGTTCGGTTTTTCAATTTTCCGTTACTGTTCTTCGTTTTTACTTTTACGGTAATGCTTTTGAATTGCTCGGTTTTGTAAGTTACTTTTTTATATGTAGTAAGTGTTATAAAAGTTTCCAAAACTTCTCCGTTACCAAAATTCTTCTTTTTGTTCTTCGAGTTTCTTTTTGAGCGCAAATTCACGACTGACGTCCGAACCGGATAACTCGTAAACGGTCTGCCGTCTAAAATATGTATTATCCTCTTATAACAGCTTTCCCTTCCGTCTTTTTTCTCGACAAGAACCTGATCGCCTTCTTTGCTGCAAACGATATTGTCCGCCGTGTTTTCCCCGCACATATAAAACCATAAATGTTTATCATTGAAATGTTTTATCTTATTGTGCGAAAACATTGACAATATATGGAATATACTATATACTATTTATAGTAGAATTAATATTACGGGAGGTGCTGAAATGCGGAAAATAATTTATGCGATTTCACTTTTGCTGATTGTCTGTATCATGTTAAGTGCCTGTGTTGAAACAGATTCCAATGATACATTGACAAGCACGAATAAAACCGACGCTTCGCAAACAGAGAGGGACTATACATATATTGAATGCCGTAAAACTTCAGATTATAACGAAACTTACCTTGCCTTGGGTGAGAGTTCTCTTTTACTCAGTGTTTCGTTGCCATCGGGATGGGAACTGAATGAAAACAGTGAAGGTTATGAGATACTGCGGGATGAAACCGTCGTTGGCAGGATATATCCCGGATATACTCCGGAAGAGTATGAAAATAACTGCATGGATCTTCAAACCATATCTATAGATGGAGACATTATTGTAGATACATACATTTTGAAAACATCAGATAGTCCTTCCGGGTATACGAGATGTTACTGCTACTACTATATGGACGGGGACGAAGAGATAGGTATGGTATTGGAGACCGATTATGCCGAGATAGACTATTCCGCCAATGACATGCTGATATACTCCTGTGAGAATGTTGATGCTGTAAATGATTCCTGCAAAGGAAGTTTGGATAAATTCCCCGCCAACGGCAAGGATGCAGTGCTTATCCTCGGAAACAGCTTTATCAATTCATCAAAGATAGGTGGTATTCTGAGCTCTATGATACAAAAAGCCGGAATGAGTACATCGGTATATGCGAGTTCAATAGGATATGCCAACGTACAGACTTATGTGCAGAATACAGATTATATGAATCGCATCAAGAACGGGGAATACGGCGTGGTATTCATGTGCGGGTTTTACAACCAGTCAGCGGTAGACAGCCTGGAAAGTATAGTGAACGCCTGCAAGTCATCAAGAACTATGCTGGTAATTTTCCCGGCACACAACGAGCCGTATCAAATGATTGAAAATGCATGTAAGCTATGGAAAAATAAAGTATATTTTCTGGATTGGAAGGGAGAGATAAATAACCTGATTATGAATACTGATGCGACAGACCTGGATATGTGTATTCAGGATCAGCACAAGCACAGTACGGCACTTGCCGGATTCGTTGGTGCACATATGATTTACCGTGCGATATACGGCAAGATACCGCCTTATATCACAAATCAGGTGATTACCACCGAAGGAGCAAAAGAAAAGCTGGGCAGCTACGTTGATATCGGCGGGTTCCCCAACATTGATGAAAGTATGATTTACCGATTGTAAAAGTAAAATATTGAAAGTCATCCCTATTATTATATATCGAAACTCAATTAACTGTGTGATATACTATAGAACAACGAAAAATAAATATTTTTGAAGTGTAAAGAAAAAGGATTTGACTATGTTACGAAATGAACTTATTGATGATGGAGTTTTTAAAATGAAAGAATTGCTGAATTCACTTGATTTGCCAAAACTTTTAAGATTCAATAACGGAGATACGGTAAAAAATCAAGACGATTGGGAAAAACGCAGATGCGAAATTAAAGAAATCCTGCAAAAAGAAGAATACGGATATCTTCCGCCTGTTATCCCTTTTAAAGTAACAGTTGAAGAAGTCCTGAACAAACAATTCTCGGGATATGTTAGATGGGAAAAACTGAAATTCCTTTTTGAGAATAAATCAAAACAGCATAGCGTTCCGGTAAATGTTTTTTATCCGGAAAACGTTGAGGGCGCAGTTCCGTTTATAGTATTTTTGAATTTCAGGACCGACATCCCTGATAAATATTTTTACGTTGAGGACATTCTTGAGAGGGGATTCGGAGTAGCAACGGTTTGTTATACGGATGTAACAGCAGATTCCAATAAATGGGACGGGCTTGCACATGTTTTATATGATTTGGATGAGAGAACAAATACAACTGCGGGAAAACTGATGATATGGTCATATATGGCACAAAGAATTATGGACTATCTGCAAGATATAGATTCTGTTGACAAAAAGAATATAGCTGTTATGGGACATTCCAGACTTGGGAAAACTGCACTTCTGACAGCGGCATTTGATGAACGATTTGCTTTTGCATGCGTAAATTGTTCGGGTTGCTGCGGAGCGGCTCTTTCGCGGGGTAAGGGCGGAGAGAATCTCGAGGCGATAACAAATATTTTTCCGTTTTGGTTTTGTGATGGATTCAAGAAATATGCAAACAATGAATTTAAAATGCCGTTTGACCAACACTTTCTGATGTCTCTGGTTGCTCCCAGAAAGACTTGTGTCGGAACGGCAGAGAATGATTTTTGTGCAGATACAGATTATCAACAACTTACATGTATTGCAACGGATGAAGTTTATAAGATATATGGTAAGGCAGGATATATAGGAAAATATTCATCGGTTTCCCCGGAAACTTATTATACAGAGGGAGATATTGCTTTCTTCAACAGAACGGGCGAACATTTTATGAGTGTTCGCGATTGGCGTGTATATATGGATTATATCCGATCACACATGAATCAACATGTGTCAGATGTTTAATAAAAGGGCTGAGATGCGACTCAAAACCCGAAATCCTATTCAAAGCTGCAAAACACAAAATAAGAAATAAAAAGCGCAGGACATGATGACGATAAGACTGATGATCAGCTTCTTAACGGCACTCATGTTTCGCCTCCTATTTTGCTTCTTTTTTAATATCGCATTGAATATCATGATAAGGTCCTCGAATTTCTTTTTCTTTATGAAAAACCAGAACACCGAGCTTCTGGCAGGCGGTGGTCATGCTGGAAGCAGAGAGGGTACCGCGGTTGCCGCTGCGACGGATACCTATGTATAGACAGAACAGTGCCAATCCCGTGCCGATAATCCTCGAATATCTTGAAAAATTGTATGAAGATTCTTCAAAATCCAACTGCGTTTTTGTGCCTACGTATCCTGACGAGCGACTTACTTGGTCATATTTTTCAGATGCTTCGTCGTACTTCATTAGCCTGTACCATTCGCTGCTCGATATACATTCGGAATCAAATCATACCGTGAGGTCGGTCTGATCGGTACTCTCCCACCATAAAGGCGCTAAAGCTCGCAGCGGAAGCCGTCAATGGCGTAATTGCCAATACGCCAAACAGCATTGCAGTCATAAGCAGAAAGCCGATAAGTAGATTTCTTGTGTTTGCTTCATACTGTTATTTCTATTTGATAAGAATATCTCTGTGAAAAATATAGTAAAAGGGGGCTGCCGCATAGCGCGACAGCTCCTTAAAAAATATTATGAAATCGTAGTCTCATTATCGAACAAAAACAATATGTCGTAAGTTCAAGACCTGTTTTTCCACGGAAACGCCGAAAGGCAACTGTTAAATTCAAAGATTTTGCCCGACGGCAAAAACACAAGATAAGCATACGAAAAAGCACAAGATACGAATATCTTGTGCTTTTTGTGTGTTGTAGCTTTTTCGTACAACAAATATGGCTTTCGTGTACGAAATAGATGCCTGCCTGTTCTTTGACATTATCATATTTCATTTTTGGGGTTACGAAAACTTTACTTTCTTAAAACTGTTTTTTTGTACTGCAAGCAGATACTCATTTTTTTCTTCCTCATTTGCCACACTAAACTTTTGCACATTTTTTCCCAAAGCTGAATATTTGCCTTCACCCAATGAATGATATGGTTGCAATCATTACATGTATAGTGCTGTAATAAGGAGAGTAATCGAATCTGATATCATAGATGAATGTTCTGTTATGATATCTCCTTTGATAGCATAAAATACATTTTGTTCCCTCAATTCAGCCTACGATTACGCCTACTTGATCTTGCAGTACCCACTCATCTTCATATGACGTGTCATCATAGTGAATCAGATAATATGCGTTATAATACAAGTAACTCGACTTTTCAACTTTTCTGTCTATTATCGTACCTTTATAATGGAAATATGTATATCTAACAACAACCCGGGTCCCGATTTCAAAATCGAAATGTATACATTCTTTAAGCACATCGTGATTAGTGGAACCCCATTTAATGTCATCACAGCCACCGGAAACATTATCCAGCTCTTCGTCGGACAGCTCGCCCGTTTTATGAAGTTCTGCATACACCTTGTTAGCTTCCTCTGCGGTCATTTCGATGTTTTCGGCTTTCGCCATTTGGAGCAGTTCTTCCGCCGATTTTGCGGTTTTTGCTTTTTCACTGAGTTCTTTTGAGATTTCCATGATTTTTACTCCTGTTTAATATTTATTTTCTATTAACTGCCGTTTTTTCAGAGTTATTAATAAGTAAAATAATTGTTGCAATCATTACATGTATAGTGCTGTAATAAGGAGAGTAATCGAATCTGATATCATAGATGAATGTTCTGTTATGATATCTCCTTTGATAGCATAAAATACATTTTGTTCCCTCAATTCAGCCT
>JAXEKG010000009.1:0-174984 GCA_034101145.1 Eubacteriales bacterium
TCGAAGAATATCTACTGCTTGTAGAAGATTGGTTAGTTTTTTATAATACTTCGAGAATCAAAAACAGGAAGAGGTAATTTCCTCTCCCTGTCTTTGTTGCGCCTTTTTCTTTTCTGTGAACTATTTGGGGTTCACTTCAAATTTCGTCAGCCTTTTTTTGCTTCAAAAACACAAATCTTTGCCCACAAGTATAGTGTGCCATACTCTTTGAATATGTTTTTCCACACAAACCTATTCGAAAAACTGTAATTTGTCAAGCATTTTTTCTTTTCAGCAAGAGCCTTCTGACAAAAACAGTTATTACAAGCATTAAAACAAAAAATCCAATCAGATAGAGTGGAAAAATAAACATCCCGACAGCCTGTCCGAGTAATCCGCAGATAAGCGGACCTATCATAATTCCGGCATATGAGAAAGCCATCTGAATACTGATGACCGACTGCGAAACCTCTTTTCCGAAGTTCTCGGGAGCCATATAGTTATAATTCGGAAACATGGGTCCGTTGCCAAGTCCTATCAAGAAGAACCCTATCGTAGAAAAGACAGTACCGGGAATCAGAAGCATAACGACTGCAACTCCGAGAATACACATTCCTATGCGAACAATTGTCCAACTGTGCAGCTTGGTTGCAACTACACCGGATAAAAACCTACCGACTGCCATGCCTATAAAATACAAAAGTATCAGCTGTGCTGCTTTATCGGGAGATAAATGTTTGTATTCAACAAGGAACGTACTACCCCAACAGCTACACGAACATTCTATGGTACAGGTGATAAAAAACAACGCGCACATATATTTGACACCGGGAATCTTCAGAGTCTCACGCGGAGATAGCGCCTTTATCGATTCTTCCGGAACGGCATTGTTCGTTTTGTTTGCTTTCTTCCATAACGGAAGAGTCAGAAATATCAATGCCGTAATGCAAATCTGAATAATGAAAGCAATCCGATAGCCGTTTCTCCAACCGTCCTGCCCTGCAATAACGAGCGATAACACAAAGGGGCTGACAGATACACCGATGCCGTAAAAACAGTGCAGAAAACTCATCTGACTGGCTGAATAGTGCAGTGCCACATAGTTATTGAGCGCAACATCAATCGCACCCGCGCCTATTCCGAGAGGAACGGACAAAAGAACCATACACCAAATGTCAGGTGAAAATGAGAATCCGATAAGAGCAATAGCGGTAAGGAGTGTACTGAATGCAGTGACCTTGCTCGTTCCGAATTTAACTATCAAAGGCGTGCTGATAAGACTTGATATAATAGTACCGCAAGCGACTGTAACTGTGACAAAACTACCAAAAGATATAGGCAAACTGAAATCCGCATATATAGCAGGCCAAGCTGTTCCGAATAAAGAATCCGGCAGACCAAGTCCTATGAATGCAATATATATAATGATTAATAACAATTTACTCATAAAACTCTCATCTCTGAAAATTCTTATTTATCGGTTAGATTTTACATAAGAAATATGCTGATAAGAACCGCAACTCCAAACAAAAAGCCTGCGGGAGCAGGCTTTTATCGCTTTACTGTACGGAAGGGACAGGCTCATGGAGCTTGCATACGTCTACCCAGTCGGTATAGACAGAATACTTTTCAAGTTCCGGTATTGTGAGTTCTATTGCACTGTTAGAGCTTCCGCAGGCGGGAAAAACCGTCTCGAAACGTTTGAGCGATTCATCCAGGTACACCTTAACTCCGTCATTCACCGCAAATGGACATACCCCTCCGACTGCATGACCGACAAGAGGTTCAACTTCTTCAAAGGACAGCATTTTTGCTTTCGTCGAGAAGCGGTACTTATACTTTGCATTATCTATCTTAGCATCCCCTGCACACACTATAAGGATTACCCCATCTCCCAGATGAAGCGATATCGTCTTTGCTATTCTCGCCTCCTCGCAACCGAGAGCATGAGCCGCAAGGGCTACCGTTGCACTTGATTCATCGAGTTCTATAACCCTGTCTTTCATCGCATATTTATCAAAATAATTTTTTACTTTTTCAAGTGACATAAATTATACCTCCGTGCCATGGACTTTGAGAAATTAAAACAAATGTGATATGAGCGTTTTTATGCCGAGTCCGACGAGGATTATTCCACCCGCAAGCTCAGCGTGCGACTTATATTTCGAGCCGAAAATATTGCCTATTTTCACACCGGCAAAAGACATAGCGAAAGTTACGGTTCCTATAACGGCTATTGCAAAATATATATTGCTTGTACCGTCGCATGCGAGTGCAACGCCGGAAGCAAGTGCATCTATGCTCGTGGCTATTGAGAGGACCAACATACTACCGGATGCCAGCGATGCGTTTTTCTCGTCAGCCTCTTCTTCCTTATGCCTTGATTCGGCTATCATATTAAATCCGATTACAGCCAGCAGAATAAATGCTATCCAATGGTCAAATTTCTCTATTTTATCAAGAAAAAGCGAACCGAGCATGAACCCAATATAAGGCATCAATGCCTGAAACGAACCGAACCATGCGCCGACGATACAGCACTTACCTGCATCCGCTTTTTTCATGGATAACCCCTTGCATATAGATACGGCAAACGCATCCATGGAAAGGCCGAGAGCAAGGAGAAATACCGTTATGAATTCCATATATTACAACTCCGTGCAAAACCAAATTCATTGATTTTGCATTTTTATTTTTGCTGAATATAAATCAATACTCGGCGTTTCCTACTGTTCTGGGGTATGGTATAACGTCACGAATATTCGATACTCCCGTAACGTACATTATGATACGCTCAAATCCGAGACCGTATCCTGCATGCTTTGTTCCTCCGTATCTGCGCAGATTCATATACCACCAATAGTCGGATTCCTTTAGTCCGAGTTCGTCCATTCTCGCCTTGAGAACGTCATACCGCTCTTCTCTCTGAGAACCGCCGATTATCTCGCCCACGCCCGGAACGAGCAGGTCCATTGCGGCAACGGTTTTACCGTCGTCGTTAAGTCTCATATAAAATGACTTTATTTCCTTCGGATAATCTATAACGAAAACCGGCTTCTTGTATATTTCTTCAGTGAGGTATCTCTCATGCTCCGTCTGGAGGTCACATCCCCAATACACGGGATACTGGAACTCATGTCCCGACCTTGAGAGTAGGTCAACCGCCTCGGTATAAGTTACCTTTACGTAATCACTGTCGGCGAGAGCCGTGAGCCTGTCTATAAGTCCCTTATCCACAAAGGAGTTGAAGAACTGCATTTCCTGAGGACACTTTGTAAGGACGTGCTTGATTATATGCTTAATCATATCCCACGCAAGCTCCATATTGTCGTTAAGGTCGGCAAAAGCTATTTCCGGCTCTATCATCCAGAATTCAGCGGCATGACGTGCCGTATTCGAATTTTCAGCACGGAAGGTAGGACCGAACGTGTATATATTCCCGAACGCCATAGCGAAAGTCTCGCCCTCGAGCTGTCCCGAAACGGTAAGATTTGCGCTCTTCCCGAAGAAGTCCTTCGAATAATCGACGGAACCGTCCTCTTTCTTAGGCACGTTATCCATATCGAGAGTGGTAATGCGGAACATCTCGCCCGCACCCTCGCAGTCGGAGCCTGTTATGAGCGGAGTATGGACGTATACAAATCCCCTCGAATTGAAAAACTCGTGTATTGCAAAAGCAACCTCGCTACGAACGCGGAACACCGCGCTGAACAGATTTGTTCTCGGACGAAGATACGCTATTTCACGTAAAAACTCGGGTGAATGTCTCTTCGGCTGCAGCGGATAATCGGGAGTTGAAGTGCCTTCAACTTCTATTTTATCGGCTTTGAGCTCGAACGGCTGTTTTGCACCGGGAGTAAGTTCTACTCTGCCGGACACCACCAAAGCCGCGCCTATATTCTGATGAGATATCTCATCGTAGTTGTTGATTTTTTCACGTTCGAATACAACCTGTATTCCCTTATGAGAACTACCGTCGTTCAAATCGATGAAGCCGAATGCCTTACTGTCTCTTAAATTGCGTACCCATCCGCCGACGGTAATGTTCCTATTATCATAAGCTGACGTGTCCTTATATATGTCGGCTATTAAGTCTCTTTTCATCCTATCCTCCGAAAATATTTGTTGCACCTTATTTTTATAACAAATTACAGTATATCATATACGTCTGGTTTTGTAAATAAAAAACACGTAAAAAACGGCAAAAATATTTCAAAGCCGTTTTACGTGCGTTTTATATAAATGCGATGTGCGTCGCAATACGAGTCATATTACAAAGTATCGGTCAATATACTGTATTGACATCAGTAAATTCTTTTGAGTTTCTCAATGCATGAGCGACAAATATGCCTGTCTCCGAAGTCTGCAATATCACTTTCGGAACCGCATATCACACAACTTTTAGAGAGCGGTCGAAGAAGTATTACACCGTCCTTGAGTGAAAATTCAAGGGCACTCCCCTCCTTGATATCAAGGGTTTTGCGAATTTCCATAGGTATAACTATTCTGCCGAGTTTATCTATTTCGCGAAATACGCCTGTCTTTTCCATAATACCCCTCCATTTGATGCCGCAGCATTATCTTTGCGACTTAATTCTATCATATTCTACTAAAAAAATCAAGTATTTCGTCAACAACATAACAAAGTTTACTTCTTATTAACTTTTTAGAATAAACAATTTCATTTTTTTTAGGAGAATTCATAAAAATGCTAGCCGTTACCTTTGCTGTTTTGTCTCTTTCGTCACTTCTCTACGCAACCATAACCGGTAATATGTCCGTGATGTCTGACGCGATACTTGACGGCGCAGGGTCTGCCGCAACCGTAAGTCTCGGACTTATCGGAGTAAACTGCCTCTTCTGCGGAATTACGGAGGTGCTGAGAGCATCGGGTGCCATACGGATACTTTGCAAACTGATAAAGCCTTTTATACGATTTGCATTTCCGAAAACGTTTGCCTCCGACAACGGATGTGAGGAAATAGCGTCCAACATTGCCGCCAACATGCTCGGAATAGGTAATGCGGCAACCCCTATGGCTCTCAGTGCAATGAAGAAAATGAAAGAAAACGAAAATGTCTCCGATACGGCATCCGACGATATGGTGACTCTGGCGGTATTGAACAGTGCCTCCGTCAATCTCGTTCCATCATCAATTATAGCAATGAGACGGTTATACGGCTCATCGCATGCGGGAATAGTCGTGATACCCATATGGATTGTGAGTATCGTATGTGCCATATCCTCCGTTCTTCTGACAAGGTTATGTTCATGTATATCGGGAATTATACGCAGACGAAGACAAAGGAAGCTTGGATTTCCGTACTGTCCGTTGACACCCGACCGCAACCGCTGTCAAACGTAGTTTTCGTCATAAAAATACAAAGTATACGCAGGAGGGCTCTGTGACAGAAAAGTTTTCTCTTATAATGATACCCCTCCTCGTCGCTGCGGTAGCCGTGGCAATGGCAAGACCTAAAAAGGACGGTTTCTCGGACTTCACGGTCGGGGCGAAAAACGGAATCGAACTGACTTTCCGAATCCTGCCGACCATGGTTCTTTTGACGGTTGCGGTGAAGATGGTTACGGCATCGGGACTTGCGGATTTTATAGCTGAATTATTATATCCTGTGGGTGAGAAGCTGGGCATTCCAAAAGAACTGATGCCACTTATAGTTATGAGGCCCGTGTCAGGCAGCGGTTCGAGTGCAGTCCTTATGGATATATTCGACAGACACGGTGTCGACAGTTTTGCGGGAATATGTGCATCCGTGCTTTTCGGCAGCTCGGAAACCATAATATACGTTATATCGGTTTACTTCGGCTCGATAGGAGTGAAGAAAACACGTTATGCCATCCCTTGTGCCTTTGCTGTAATGCTTTTGTGCATAATCCTCACCTGTGCCGTATGCTCACGTATCACATAAAATCATGAGGAAGTAAAAAGGAGGTCTCTTATGCTCTCGGAAAAAATATCGGAGCTTATATCCCTTCTGCCGTCGCCGATAATGCTCGAAATAAAAAATGCCGACAAGAGCTATTTTGATTTTGAGAGCAGACTCTCGGAAATAAGGCTGCGAGCAGACCGGGCGGCATCTCTCACCATCGACGGCAAAAACGTTCTTCTGCCCATTCGCATTAAGGGACAGGAGCTGACCGACACGATGAAGCTATTATGCCGCGGTTCCGTATATGCATACAGCGAGAGCCTCAGGGAGGGGTATATAACCATACCCGGCGGATACCGTGTCGGAGTGGCAGGCAGAGCCGTAATGGAGGACGGTATTATAACCGGCATAGGAGACGTAACGTCAATATGTATACGTATATCCCACAATATTCCCGGAGCAGGAGATTTCGCGGTTAAGATATGGCGAAAAACAGGAGGAAAAGGCGGCATGCTGGTTTATTCTCCCCCCGGAATCGGAAAGACGACACTTCTCCGCGACACCGCGGTTCAGCTGTCGTCCGGCAGCGATGCCATACGCATAGCGATAGTGGACTGCCGCGCGGAAATCGGCGGAGACTTTATTCCCGACGATTGTCTTATAGATATTTTGCGCGGATATCCTAAAGCGGAGGGAATAGAGATAGCGACACGAACCCTCTCCCCTCAGGCTATCGTGTGCGACGAAATAGGCGGATACGACGAGGCAGAGTCAATTCTCGCGGTACAAAGCTGCGGTGTTCCGCTCATAGCCTCCGCCCACGGCAGCAGCCTTTCGGAAGTTATAAACCGTCCTGCAATAAAAATTCTGACATCAAACGGGGTGTTCTCATCATATATTGGTATCGGCAGGAATGCTGACGGTTCTTACGCATATAATGCAGACTTTATTTGACTATTATTCTTCGGAGGTTATTTATGCTTATCAAATGTCTCGGTATTCTCACCATTCTGTTTATCACGGTATACTTCGCATATGAGGTTACCATGATGGAAAAGCGAAAATTGCGTCAGGCGGAGGGCTTTATGCTTTTTCTGCGTCACGTCCGTGCGCAAATATCATGCTTCTGCACCCCGCTCACCGATATTTTCTCGGGATTCTCGAACGAAGCTTTGGAGGAATGTGGATTTCTGCCTGCAGCGCGAGAGGGTGATCTCTGCTGTGCCGTCTCCAGAAGCAGAGGCAAAATCTATCTTGAAGAAGAGGAGATAAATATGCTCTCCGCATTCGCCTCCCAGCTCGGCTCGGGATATCGCACGGAACAGCTTGAAATATGTGATTATTACATAGGTGAATTTGAAAATCTTTTTAACCGTGTACGGGATGAACATCCGAAAAAAGCAAAGCTGTTTCGCGGTGTTGTACTCACGGGTGGACTTATGCTTATTGTGGTTCTGATATAAAGCATACGTTCATATTGTTTTCCAATGGAGCATACATTTTATTAAATGATAAATCTCGAGAAGCAATATAAAAATAGGGTGGTCAAAATATGGATGTCAGTCTCGTTCTTAAAGTTGCGGGAGTAGGTATGCTGGTAACTGTAGCTTACCAAATACTCAGTAAGGCAGGGAGAGACGAGCAAGCTATGCTCGTTTCCCTCTCCGGAATAATAATAGTTCTTCTCATGCTGATAGGAGAAATAGGAAATCTCTTTCAGACGATAAGGTCGGTATTCGGGCTATGAGCTTTTTCCGTATACTCGGACTTGCCATAACAGTATGTACCGCACTCTTCCTGACAAAAAATACAAAGGCTTACCCCTACGTACTTGCCGCAGGCGGCATTGTTCTTTTCGGACTTGCCCTTGAAAGATACGCTGACGTAATAGAATACATACGCACTCTTGCAAAGGCAGGGAGTATGGGCGAGGAATTCTCATTTATCATGAAGGTCGCATGCGTATCAGTTGCAACGCAGTTTACCGCCGATACCTGCCGTGACTTCGGGGAAAACTCACTGGCGGAAAAAATAGAAGTATGTGCCAGGGCAGAAATAATGCTCTTATGCCTTCCTATGATAAAATCCGTCATAAGCTGCGTGATGTAAAGTCGTTTATATTAATATAAGGATAGGAAAAATGAAAAGGATAATCAGAATTGCATTTCTTTGTATACTATTGTTTTTTGCCTTCGGCATAAGATGCCATGCAAAAGAGCCGACGGAATATACCGATGAGTTTTTTGATACGGCAAATTCTCTGGCGCAGAACGTTTTTGACTCTTCGGATAACGAGGATACAATCGATGAAAAATGCAACTTCTCATATATTATCGACTTTTTCTTTTCATCACTTGAAACTTCCGTCGAGAATAACTCTACGCTCTATGCAACCATGCTTCTGATATGCGTCGCCGTATGTATAGCGGAAATATGCTTAACAAAAACCTCCTCAAAGACGGTGACCGTATGCATTGCTATATCCCTCTCTCTGATTATTTTCAGATTGGTAAAACCGTCCTTTGACGTGATTATTTCCTATCTGTCAGATATCTCAAAGTTATCGGAGGCGTTGATACCGATAAGCACGGGTATTCTTGTCAGCGGAGGAGCCGTGAACAGTGCGGGGGCTATTGCAGTTGCCATGAGCACACTTAACGTCATATGGGACAAACTGTGTATATCAGTCCTCGTTCCAATATCGACCTCAATGCTCGGATTCTCGATTGCCAATACTTTTTCACCCTCCTTCAACGTATCGTCAATATCGTCATGCCTGAAAAAAACTTATATGACCATAATAGGCTTTCTGAGCATGACGGCAACCGCACTTTTCGGTATGCAGACGGTAATAGCCGCCTCAAAAGATACCCTTGCCTCCAAGTCGTTGAAATTTTTCGTCGGCTCCTCAATACCAATTGCCGGATCAACGGTTTCATCATCTCTCTCTACCGTATCCGCGTCTCTGTCTGTCATAAAGAGCACCGTGGGTATCGGCTCCGTTCTCGTTCTCTTCGGAATATTGACGCCGACGTTTATCTACGTTTTCACGGTACGTTTTCTTCTCTCTATATGTGCAACAATATGTTCCTCGACGGGTTGTTCCTCGTCCGAAAAAGTATATCGCTCGTTTATGTCCGTACTGGATATGCTGATAGCGCTTCTTCTAATCGTCTCCGTATCGTTTATCATCGTGATGGCTATATTTCTGAAAACGGAATTTCCCATATCGTAAATCAAAAGTAAAGGAATGTTTACATAAATGAAAGAATACCTTACCTCGGTGCTGACGGTCGTCCTCGTATGCACACTTATGTCTTTCATATCGGAGGGTAAACGGCAGAGTCGCACACTTGCCTTAGCCCTATCTCTCGTTGTACTGTACACAATAGTATCACCGCTAAAAGGACTTTTTAGCTCGTTCGCAGAAGAAATATCATCATATAAAAACGTTATTGGAGAAAATAACGTCTTTGACTTCGACAGTATCGCAAAGGACGGTGATGAGCAAAAAGAATGGCTCGGAGGAAAAGTAAAAGCTTCGGTGGAAAATGGCATAAAAGAAGATATAATACATAAATTCGGCATATCGGATGCAAACGATATATCGGTAAGTGCGGACGTCACATATACAAAGGACGGAATAATAATAAGCAAGGTTTGCATCGATATCATCGGCAATTCCGTCAGTTCGAATATACCGGCAATGGTGGCATACGTAGAAAAAGATTACTGCGCCGAATGTGAGGTAACGGTAAATGGCAAATGAAAATACTGTTCTGAAATTCATAAAGAATCTGAAAAGCAAGTGGACTCTCATACTTCTTTGCATAGTGGGAATTTCGCTGCTTATAGTAAGCAAAAGCGTTACGTCAAAACAGACGACGCCCCAAAAAACCGAAAACTCATATAAGGATACGGAGGAATACCGGCTGAAGCTTACAGAAGAGCTTGAGAACTTCTGCTCACGTATCGATGGGGTCGGAGACGTGAGCGTTATGGTCGTGCTTGATAGCTGCGAAGAAAACGTATATGCGAAAAACGGAACCGGAGATAAGCAAAGCTACGTCACATATTCCGGAAACGGAATTCTGCTCACAACGAAAACACCTACTATACGCGGAGTTGCGGTTGCGTGTGACGGGGGCGACAGCATGACAGTAAAGGAGGAACTCACAAACGCTCTTTCCTCCCTGCTCGGAATAGGCTCCAATCGCATAAGCGTCTCAAAAAAGGCTCCCGGACTCGCACGTACCCAATAGGTATTCAAATTGAATAACTCAAGAAAACTCGGATTTTCACAAGCCGGGTTTTCTTTTTTAACCGGCCTTTTACGTCGTATGAAAAATTCTTATGGTACTCTCCGTTTATAATTTGTTCTTGGTTTTTTCAAAAACATTTTCATAAGAAGGAATAAATACCGGAATACGAAAATATATATGTACTACAAAACAAAACCGTGAGAAATAACGTGGAGGGAACTAAACAATGGCAAAAATAAATTTTACGGAAAAGAAAAGCTTTTTGGCAAGAGTGGGAAAAAGAAACATTATCCTCGTATGTGCCGTCCTCATAATCGGTCTCGCCATTTATCTTAACTACACATTCTTTTATAATCCGGGAACTGTGGATGATAATCCCGATACATCTGTAAGCACCCCGACAGACGGCGTTCAGACGAATACCCCGATGTCTGCGGAAGATGCTTACTTCAAGGCAACTCAGCTTAGCCGTCAGCAGGCAAGAGATGAGGCTCTTGAGGTACTTAAAAGCGTACTCAACAATGAGAATGCCCTTGAAAGCACCAAAACACAGGCTCTTGAGGATATGAATCGCATAGCTACCGAGATCGAAACAGAATCGAAAATAGAAACTCTGGTTACTGCAAAAGGATTTGAACAGTGCATCGCTGTAATAAATAAGGATAAGGCGAGTATAGTTGTAAAGAGTGATGGCGAGCTTATGGCAAATCAGCTTGCGCAGATAAACGAAATCGTATACTCCGAGGCAGGCATATCCCCATCTAACATAAAAATAATCAAAAAATAAATAAAACAGACAAAGCGGGTCGCAAAAGACTTATACACGACCTGCTTTTGTTTTCAGTATAAACACCGTCAAACAATTTGTCCGTGTATCGAAGATTGTGTCCGTAAAAAGCAGATTTTATATTGACTTTGTCATTTATCTGTGATACAATTTTTTATACGCCGACAGATTGTTTTCGGTCGTAATTCAATTTATCGCAAAACGCAAAAACAGGAGATAAACCGCAATGAGAAAATTGAAAGCAGGAATAGTGGGTGCGACCGGAATGGTTGGACAACGCTTTGTAACCCTTATAGAAAATCACCCGTATTTTGAAATCGGAGCGCTGATAGCGAGCCCGCGTTCGGCAAGAAAAACCTATGCAGAAGCTGTTTCGGACCGCTGGAAACTCGATGTTCCCATGCCCGACAGCGTCAAGGATACTGTAATACTTTCCTCCGACAATATCGAGGAAATAAAAGAACGCGTGGACTTCGTATTCTGCGCAGTAGATATGAAAAAGGAAGATATACGTGAACTCGAATACAGTTATGCCCGTGCGGAAATACCCGTAATATCAAACAACTCCGCACATAGATGGACTCCCGACGTCCCAATGGTAATACCGGAAATAAACCCGGAGCATATACGCATAATAGACTCACAGAGAAAACGCCTCGGAACAAAACGCGGATTTATAGCAGTAAAGCCGAATTGCTCGATACAGAGTTACGTTCCCGCTCTCACTCCTCTTATGAAATATAAGCCCACAATAGTTCTTGCCACAACGTATCAGGCAATAAGCGGCGCAGGCAAAACCTTCCGCGAATGGCCTGAAATGATAGATAACGTTATTCCGTATATAGGCGGTGAGGAAGAAAAGAGCGAGCAGGAGCCGCTCAAAATCTGGGGAGAAATAAAGGGCGATGAAATAGTCAAATCATACTCCCCCCTCATCACCACTCAGTGCATAAGAGTACCCGTGACAAACGGTCATACCGCTGCCGTATTCGTCAAATTTGAAAATAAACCCACCAAGGAAGAAATAATCCGTGCGTGGAGCGACTACCGCGGACGTGCACAGGAGCTTTCGCTTCCGTCGGCACCGAAACAGTTCATTACGTACTTTGAGGAGGACAATCGACCTCAGGCGAAGCTCGACCGCGATATTTACGGCGGAATGGGCATAACAGTCGGCAGACTCCGTCCCGATACAGTATTCGACTATAAATTCGTAGGCCTTTCGCACAATACGTTAAGGGGTGCGGCAGGCGGCGGAGTCCTTATAGCCGAGCTTCTCTTCCGCGAGGGCTACCTCACCGCAAAGGATTAATAATTCAATCAATATAAAAGCCATAACCTTTTTTCTGAGGTTATGGCTTTTTGTTGCATACGCCGAAAAAGGAAAACGGCGAGCCTAACGCTCGCCGTTGCAATATTGCCTGTCACCAATAAATGGTTATGAATTGATTTTCGGATTATGCAGGTGTTATAAGACCGTATGCTCCGTCCTTGCGCTTATATACGAGGCATGATTTCCCTGACTCATCGTTTACAAACATATAGAACTGATGTTCGAGCAGATTCATCTGCATTATCGCCTCTTCGACCGTCATCGGTTTTATTTCAAATGATTTCTTGTGTATTACGTATTCTTCTTCCTCCGGTTCTTCTATATCTCCTATACTCTTTTCGAAAGCCTTATCACGCAGCTTCTTTTCGAGTCTCGTTTTATTCTTTCTTATCTGTCTCTCGAGCGAATCCATGGCGCAGTCAAGAGCATTGTTAAACGTTTCGTTGCCCTCCTCGCTTCTGAACAGCGTGCCACCGTACGAAATGGTTATCTCTATGATTTCCATATCGTGTTTGCGCGAACACTTTACGTCGGCTATCGTGTCCTCACCGAAGAACTTGTCAAATTTAGAAAGTTTCCTCTCGATAAGCTCTTTAAGACCATTCTTTACCGTCATTTGCCTTGCCGTAATTCTGATTCTCATAAAAAGTACCACCTTTGTATTTCTTTGCAAACGGTATTCCGTTTACAATTTAATTATAGCATATTTTATTGTTAAAACCAACAATATTTTCAAAAAATATATTAAAAATCTGTAAACTATATACAATAAGATAAAGCCCAATTAAATATTTGTATACAAATCTGCTATCCGGTTAAAATCTATAGGTATGCAAGACAAAAATAAAAACATAAAGGAAATATGAAATGAAAAAAAGAATACCGCTTGACCACGTCATAGCATTTTTCAGCGGACTCATAATCTATCCGTCCATTGAAATTATATACAGACAGCGTACCCATTATTCAATGGCTCTGGCGGGGGCTCTGGGTATGTATTTAATATACCTTACATGCGAGAATTTCCCGAGGCTTAATATATTTCTGAAAGCTCTTATCGGTTGCGGAATAATCACGACAATAGAGTTTACCTTCGGCGTTATATTCAATATTTTTCTCGGACAAAACGTTTGGGATTACAGCGGATTACGCATAAACTTTCTTGGGCAGATAAGTCTTTTTTATTCCTTCCTCTGGTTTTTGCTCTCGTTTTTCGTTATATTCCTCTGCAAGCTCCTTCGTGATTCGTTCCCCCGAAAAAATCGTTCTGACGCTTGACTTTTCCTTTATCGGTGATAAAATATAGTTGTATTGTTACACCAATATAAGGAGAAATAAATGATACAAACCGTTCTGTTCGACCTTGACGATACTCTGCTTGATTTTCATAAAGCCGAGAGGGCGGCCCTCATCCGCACTTTCAATGCCCTTGGTATAATTGCCGATGAATATGCTCTATCGCGCTACAGCGTCATAAACAAAGCGCAATGGAAATTGCTTGAAAAGGGAGAGCTTACTCGTGAAGAAGTTCTTTTGCGCCGATTTGAAATATTCTGTGATGAATTCAACGTATCGGTGCCTGCCTCAACCGTCGAGAAGGAATATGAGAACAATCTTTCCGTCGGACATTATTTCGTTGACGGCGCGCAGGAAACGATAAAAGAGCTTTACGGAAAATACAAGCTCTACATAGTCTCTAACGGAATCGGAAGAATACAGAAAAGCCGCATAGACAGCGCGGGGATAGAAAAATACTTTGAACGTATTTTTATATCTCAACAGACGGGATTCGTAAAGCCTCAGAGGGAATTCTTCGATTACTGCTTTGCCGCTGCACCCGAAATAAAAAAGGAAACGACAATAATAGTAGGCGACAGCCTCTCCTCCGATATTCTGGGTGGAATAAACGCAGGCATACGGACCTGCCTCTTCAATCCGCAGGGTAAGGAAAAGGACGAAAAAATCATACCTGACTTCGAGATACGTTCCCTTGGCGAGCTTCCGGATCTTCTTTGCAAAATGTAAAGACCGTAAAAAAGCTATAATACACAAATCAGCGTTTGAAATGTGGATTATAGCTTTTTTTATACCTGTTTATTACTTGTCGGATGTCAGCTCTGCGACGGTTTTTTTCATGGATTCGTTATACTCTTCATCGGAAGAATTTTTGAAGATTATGAATCTGTCGGCAACTTTGCCGATATTAGTCGGTATAGAGTAGTCGCGCGTCGCCACGTACTCGTCCCAGTGAGCTATCTTCCAGGTATCACGCACGGAATTTCTTTCAATCATTCTCTGCCTGCATACCTCCAGATCCGTCTGTACCCATACGACGGTGAGTATTGCGCCCAGGGAACGCAGCTTTTCTTTAAGTCCGAGCATATATTCATTGTTGCGGACCTCGCGAGTAAACGGAGCATTTATAAGAACCGTGTCTGCATATACAAGAGCCTCAAGGGCAAGATTGACTATAACGTCGTATTCAACGTTTCTTATATGCTTCTCGAAAAAATCAGAACTTCTGTTTCTTTCTTCTCCCGCGACGTCGAATATAACGTTGGACAACCCTATAAGAGTATCCTTGTCAAGATACACGATATTTTTCAGATTTTTTGCGAGCATTTTTGATATGAAAGTTTTTCCGCAAGCAGGCGGAGAGGTCACGAGTATCAGCTGTTTCATTTCCTTATTTCACCGTTTCGATTGTTTTTATTTCATATGCGATACACAAATGCATCTGCAATTAAAGATAAACACTCTTCGCATACTTATAGTGTACCGTCTCATCATCTATATAATATGACAAAAACATAACAAAGTAAATTGTACAACACTTTTTTTTATAAGTCAAGCATAAAACGACAAATTCTTTAATTTTTGTAAATTTTACCGTTTTCTTTCAAAAATCTTATTCAACCGATTTCAGCGAGCCCGACATATCTATTTTTGACAGCTTAGGAGTCATAATCATATTGACTATCATGGCGAAAAGCATCGTCAGTCCGAATGCAACAAGATAACTTACAAACGATATTCGATTCTGAAAGGTAACGGAATCAACCTTTATCTGTGCCATGACGAAAGTATGTAGCAGTTTTCCGAGAGGAAGACCGATTATACCTCCCATAAAAGCAAGCGCTATTATCTCTCTGAAAATATACATCCATACCTCCCCGGCGTAAAATCCGAGGACCTTTATCGTGGCTATTTCTCTTACTCTTTCCGCTATGTTTATGTTGCTAAGATTGTATATAACCACGAAAGCAAGCGTTGCCGCACATATAAGAACAAACCAGACGATAGAACCTATGCTTTCGAGAGAGGAGTTAACCCTCTTTGTAACGTCAGAACTTGCACTGACGTTCATTACCCCGTCTATCTCGGACACAGAGGCACATACCCGATGTATATCATAATCCTGCTTTATGTTGATAAAAGCCGTATTCGGCTTTGCGTCACCGAAAAGGACAGTAAGAGCATCCGCATTTATTACTACATAGTTGTTGACGAAGTTTTCAAATATTCCGCATACCGTAAGCTCCGTTTCCTTCATATCGGAGGTTACAAGCTTTACGGTATCTCCGACCGAAATACCGAGAGACTTTGCCGCCCCTTCGCTTACCGTCACTTCTCCGTTTGCGGGATATGAGATTTGCTCTTTTCCGCTATGCATATTGAAATAATCGGAAAAGTCTTTTTCGTCACTGTATATAACGTTTATACTCATCGCAGCGTCGTAAAACGACAAGTCTGCTGACGTTTTGTATGACTTAATGCATCCGTCAACGCCGTCCGTCTCCTTTATCCTGTCAACTATGTCGGCAGGTGCGGTAGCGCCGATGAAAACCTCTGCGTCGTACTTTGTGATTTCACCGAACTGAAAATCGGCTATATTCTCTATTGAATCACTGATGCCGAAGCCCGTTACGAGTAAGGCTGTACAACCGCCTATTCCTATCATCATCATAAACAGCCTGTTCTTATATCTGAAAATGTTTCTTGCCGAAACCTTTTGAAGAAAAGACAGCTTTTTCCACAGTGGTGATATACGTTCGAGTAATATTTTCTTGCCTGCCTTAGGTGCTTTCGGGCGCATAAGCTGTGCAGGTTCGCAGGCAAGCGCGTTTCTGCAAGCAAGGTAAGCGGAACCGCACGCACAGCCGACGGCGGCGATAAGACAGACAATAAACAAAACGGGTAAAAAGACGTATTCTATTTCCGCAAAGCCGTACATAATATCGTATACAGACCATATTATTCTCGGGACAAAGTAACTGCCGAGGAAAAATCCGACTATCCAGCCTATAAACGATGCAACACCGGCATACCCGACAAATTTGAATTGTATTGCAGCATTCGAATAACCCAGAGATTTGAGCGTGCCCACCTCGCCCCTGTTCTCGTCAACCATACGCGTCATGGTAGTCATACATACAAGTATCGCCACCAACATAAACAAAAGCGGGAAAACCACCGAAATAGCGGATACGATTGATGAGTCGCTCTCAAAGCAGGCATAACCTGTATTTTTGTCTCTGCCGAACACGTATACCGTAGGCTGTTTCATATTTTCGATTTGCGTTCTGCCGACAGTTATCTCTTCGAGTGCGCTTCTTATCCTTTCAAGAGACGCATTATATTCTTCATCACCGATAAGTCCATATGTGTGAGCATATTCGAGTCTCTGACGCTCTTCGTTAACTGTTGCTTCGTATTGGTCAAGAGCATCTCTCTTATCTTCTCTTATATCATCATAGCGTTTTATTGCGCACTCATTGGTAACTCTTTCCGCCAATGGCAGAAACTTCGATGCAGATTCATCGTATTCATCGGAAAAAGCCGTATCTGCAATACCGTTTGCAAGAACGTATATCTCGCTATATATATCAGAAGTAAAACCCTCTTCCGGTATACATATAAATCCCGCTATCGTGCCATTGCCTAAGGGGGAACTTCCGCGTTCAAAATTAAGATACATAGGAGAATCCGCATATCCCGTTACAATGTATTCCTTATGCGAAAAGGCGGATTTTACGTCCTCCGTGTTAGTATTTTGCACAACTATCCTTGAACCTATCGGAACGGATGCGCTCATTTTTCTGTCGACAACGCACTCGTTTGACGCGGAAGGCATAACCCCCTCCGTAATTTCCGGGATATTTATACCGTCGGTTATGCTGTGTACACGTATAGTTTTTTCTCCTTTATCGGTGCCTGCCAATATATCATAAGTATAAGCCCCACGTGCATAACCGAGGCTGTTTGATATTTCCTTTACGTCATCGTTTGTGAAGCCGAGTGTGGAGACAAGCTTGAAATTATACATACGGTGAGAGGATACGTAGGATGCGCCGGTCTTTATCATCGCCGGTTCCGTAGAACGCAATCCTGCGAAAAAACCTACGCCGAGCCCGGTTATTATGAGAATCGCAAAGAATCTTCCGAGGCTCTGCTTTATCTGACGGAAAACACTTATGAAAAACGCATTTTTCACCATTCAATCTCCTCCGCAGACATAGGAGCTTCATTTACGGATACGTATTCTACAGTACCGTTCTTAACGTGTATAACCCTGTCTGCCATTGCTGCTATCGCCGAATTGTGAGTTATGATAACGACAGTCATTTTTTCCTTTTTGCACATATCGTAAAGTATTTTCAGTACTGCTTTTCCCGTAGCGTAGTCAAGTGCACCCGTCGGCTCATCGCACAAAAGAAGCTGCGGTTTTTTTGCTATTGCCCGCGCGATAGCCACCCTTTGCTGTTCTCCGCCCGATAACTGTGAAGGAAAATTCGCCTCCCTACCCGAAAGACCGACAAGGTCAAGTGCCTCCTTTGCAGGCATAGGGTCTTTGCATATCTGCGTTGAGAGTTCAACGTTTTCAAGAGCCGTCAGATTTTGTACAAGATTATAAAACTGAAAAACGAAGCCAATCCGATGCCGACGGTAAGAGGTAAGCTCCCGTTTCGTATACGCCGATATTTCATCGTTTCCGAGGAATACATGTCCCGAGGTAAGAGTATCCATTCCACCCAGTATGTTGAGCAGAGTTGTCTTTCCTGCCCCACTGGGACCGAGGATTACGCACAGCTCCCCTTTATTGATTTCAAAACTTGCCTTGGAAAGTGCTTTTATCTCCACGCTTCCCGTATTATATGTTTTAGTCACGTTATCGAATCTGACGAATGTATCCATGTTTTTCTCCTCCGGGACAAATTGTTAATTTTTATTGCTCAAACTTGATTTTGCCGTTTATTTAAATTATAATTAATATAAATGAATAAGTCAATAAAACAAAGTTTATAAATTTTGAATATTTTTCACCGAAAAGGAGAGGGAGCTTAAAATGGACGTCACATACAAAAGAGCATTTGATTTAATAAACGGATATTTTCTGTCTTCCGAAACGGATGTCGCACAAATACCGTACAAGCCGCAGAAAACCCAAATATGCAATAAACCGACGGAATGTCCGTTTCTCCGCACGGCACCGGAGCTTGAAGGCTTTGACAGTATGCGCCTTGCATCCTTTTTACACTCTCTGGAATCCTCAAGAACCGTGAACGTACATACCGTCGCCGTGCTTGCGAACGGAAAACTCATATGCGAGGCAGCGGCTCCGGGATATTCTCTCGGAACATGGCATCTCACACACTCTATGTGTAAGACCCTCACGTCTCTCGCGATAGGAATACTCGTTGACGACGGTAAGCTCTCGCTTGACGATAAACTCACTTCCTTCTTTGGTAAAGACGTTGACGGAAAGCTGCGTACAATAAGCGTGAAAAACCTCCTCGAAATGAACTCAAACGTAACGCTCGGCGAAATTGCATCCATAACGCTCGAAAATTGGACGGATGAGTTCTGCCACTCACAGCTTAAAGCAGATGTAGGAAGTCGCTTTGCATATAACAGCATGAACTCATATATTCTCGGCGTTATCGTCTCGAAGGTAAGCGGTGTTGACCTTTTCGATTTTCTTATGGAGAGACTCTTTATGCCGATGAATATAGAAAATGTCTTTTGGGAAAAATCACCCGAGGGATATTCAAAAGGCGGCTGGGGGCTATACATAAGCACATATGACATGCTTAAAATAGGTATGCTTTTCCTTGACGGAGGAAAATATAACGGCAAACAGATAATAAGTCGGGAGTATGTAGAAAATGCCACCTCCGTCCATATGATAAATCAGAAAGAAGACAGCAACTATAACTACGGTCTCCATATATGGGTGAACCGTGACGGTGACTCTTTTCTTATGAACGGCATGCTCGGTCAGAACGTATGGATATGTCCTAAGAATAATATGATTATCGCATGCACCTCGGGAAACGACGAAATTTTTCAGAGCAGCGAAACTATTAACAATATTGAAAAATATTTTTCTCCGAAAAACTATACCCCCGATGCTCCCTGTTCAAAACTGAAAGGGCTCAAAAAAGCAAAATGCCGCATTTTGAAATCGGCGGAGCATGATTTTTATAAATCGAGGACTTTTTCAGCACCGATAAAAAAGTATACCGCCTTGCAGAAATTCAAGTCTTTTATTCTGAGAAGAAAACTGTGTGATATACCAAAAGAGGCACAAGCCCTCGAAGGAAAGATACTTATCCCTACCGAAAACAATGTGGGACTTCTGCCTATATTCATTCGCTTCATGCAGAACAACCATACCAAGGGGATCGGTTCGGTGTCATTTGAAAGAGACGGTGACTCTCTTTTTGCTGTATTTGATGAAAAAGACGAGCAATACAGGCTTAAAATAGGTTTTACCTCATATGAGGAAAGCGTAATCGACGTACATGGAGAAAAGTATATCGTATCGGTTCTCGGCGAATTTACCCTGAGTGAAAACAGAGAAAAAATGCTGAAGCTTGATATAATTTTTCCAGAATTGCCAAACGTACGTAAAATCAGTATCTATTACGGAGATGCGTCGAATATACGCATAAAGTTTGAAGAAATCCCAGGCAGAGCTATGATTAGCCGTCTGGTCTCGGGAGTGGTCGGCTCGTTGCCTAAAGCCATAGCATTACTCTCGATAATAAAACCGCAGTTCAACGTTGAGGTTATGAAATTCAAAATCCTTGCCGGATTTGAGCCGACTTTGATTGCCTCAATCAAAGATAGTTTATCATATACGGATAAAGTGGACTCCGAAAAATCCGACAAATCCAAAAACCCCGATACCTCGTCCGAAAAACCGGGTAAAGAATTGATTTTACATTAACACATCTCCCGAAAAATCATCTTTTCGGGAGAAGTTAAACAAACCGTACACAGTAAAGAAAAAAATAATTCAAAGTTGAAATTGTTAATATTTTATACATATATTATTGCTGATTTGTTCACAATTGTTTGGTATAATATCAACTGCGTTTGCGGGAAACCATGACACAAGGGCCATTAGCTCAGTTGGTTAGAGCAACCGGCTCATAACCGGTCGGTCCGGGGTTCGAGTCCCTGATGGCCCACCAGCAGGCAGTGCCTGCACCCAATTATCGACGGGGTGCGGTGCTATGCCAAACTTCATACCACGATGGTGCAGTTCTGATTTAACTCCGAATGCCCCACCAGCAGGCAGTGCCTGCACCCAATTATCGACGGGGTGCAGTGCTATGCCAAACTTCATACCACGATGGTGCAGTTCTGATTTAACTCCGAATGCTCCACCATAAAGCTCATATCCAAAAGGATATGGGCTTTTTGCATTTATGATTCTTAATCAGCTTGAAAATATATTCGGCATCAGCACTGAAACATTCGTAGCATTTTTTCTTCAGAAGCTTTATAGCTTAAAACGCACTGTTCCATGTTTTCAAAAAAGGACTAAGTATGGCTAAATTTTCAAATTGACCGTCTATCTATACAAAAATCACCCGTTATCCTTATTGATAGCGAGTGATTTTTTGATGTGTAACAAGAGCGTAAGCAAAATTTTAATTCTACTCAGACCCAATTCATTTTCCACTTTCTGTTGAATCGTTATCCGGCACGTATTCTGCTATATCTTCAAGGTTGCACCCCAGTATTTTGCATAAGGTGTTCAGGGTATAGGTATTTATGTTGCCGTTTTTTCTTATTCTGTCCAGTTGCCCGGTGCTTATGCCGTACTCGTGTATCAACTTATATTGAGATATACCCTTTTTGTGAAGTTCATTCCACAATTTGTTGTATATAATCATCGAGCAACACTCCGTACATTTTATACTTATATTATAAAACTCGCCTTTATGCCTTGACAATTGCCCGTATTCGGGCTATAATACATATATATTTACTTATTCAATTATGTGTTTCGCTTTTTTTCGACAAAAAAACATCATATTCGTCTTATATTCAACTGTTTTTACAGTAATTCAACCAACGGTTGAGCCGCAAACTCTTCACAAAATTTTGACGTCTGATATAATTTAATCACAACACTAAAAACGGAGGTATTCAAATGGCATCAATAGGAGAAAAGATCACAACACTGCGAAAACAAAAAAACATGACGCAGGCAGACCTTGGAAAGGAGTTGTTCGTTTCGCCCCAGGCGGTGTCCAAATGGGAAAACGGACTTTCCGAACCGGATATTGAAATGATAAAAAAAATATCAGCTGTTTTCAATATTTCAACAGATGAACTTATCGGCTTAACAGAATCATCGACAGCTCAGACGTCAAAAACGGCGGAGGAGACAACTGTAACGGATAACAGAATAATTATTGCGTACTGCGACGGTTGCGGAGCTCCCTTTTATACAATGAATGAATATGAAGAAAGAGACGTCGGAGATGGCAAGAAAAAATATCTCTGCAAAAAATGCGTACATAATGAAAAGCTTCGCAATCTGAAATCCGAATACTCATACGAAAAAGAACAGTTTAAAAAAAGCATGATATTCGGAATTCTGACCGCTGTCGCGTTATTTGCGTTATCCCTTGCGTTTGTACGTCCGTTATTGCCCATGGCTATTATTTGCGCTATTCTTAATGCGTATGCGGGATTTACTTTTGTTTCTCAATTGTTTTGGACGGATATTATTTTTGATATCATGGATTTCTTCTTTTCAAAAACGATCCATTGGCCCGGTCTGATATTCACTTTCGACTGGGATGGACTTAAGTGGCTTATTCTCATGAAAATACTGTTTGCGGTAATTACTTTTGTATTCACACTGTTCTGTGATATCATCGGAATTCTCTTTGCAATAATCTTCTCTATGTTCTCTTTCCCATTCAATATTGTGACACGTAATAAAAAGGAAATCGAGCTCTCAAAACGCATATCCCTTATGTCAAAAAATTGTATAGCTTAAATATTTATATTGTGAGGTAAAAACATGAAAAAATTTATTACTTTGATTATATCTTTGATATTTGTTGCAATAATGATGATAACCCTCAGCTCCTGCGACGATATCGCTAATCCGGATAACACCCAGGCTTCTTCAGTAAAAGAACTGAAAGAAATAACGGGCGTAAGCTTTAACGACAAGGAAACCGATTTCACCGGCAAGCAACAAACCATAGAAATAACCGGTTCTCTTCCCGACGGCGTTTCGGTAACTTATCAGAACAACACGGCTGCGCTTCCCGGAACGTACAATGCTACCGCAACCATTTCCGGCGAAGGTTACAAAACGCTCACCCTTAACGCCGAGTTGAAAATTAAAGGCTCTTCTTCTACCGCTTCTACGATAATAGACATGGTAACGCGCGTCCCTGATCCATGGAGTTATATGCCTGAAAGTATGTCTTTTGAAAGCAAAGGGTACAAAACCAATCCCGATTTTAACTTCACAAATAATTTTGAAACAGTCTCGGCTATCCCATCACAAACCATCGGTCTTCAGATGAATGTTGTTTATGACAATTTAGCACATATGCAGACTGCACTCAAATGTCTGGATACCGTTTTGAGTTCAAAAAATCTGGTTAAGGGCTTTTATCAAAGTTATATAAATGATCACCCCGACAGTTTCGGTGTATTTGAAAAAGACATAAATGACGGAACACTTAAAGTTAAAATAACGTTAAGTAACGACGGTTATGAATTTCTTATAGGTTCAGTCGGAGGAATTGCCATTGAAATGTCTTATGATTTGGCGACGGAAACAAACTATGCCCGTATACAAGTTACAGACTCTAATGCAGTCAAATATGAAATGCAGGGCGATAAGTATTTGAAGGTTGCTGTAAATCTTCTTAACGTGATTTCTTCCGAGCTTGAGTTCAAAAAACAAGACGACGGCAAAGTCGTAGGATATCTATACGAAAGCGCCGGGGCATTGGGATATGAGATAAAAAGCTGTGCCATAATCACGGTAGACGAAAAATATACCACAATAACGGCAAATAAACGTCAAAGTGACGATCTGCTGATCAAAGGTTACGTCGAAGTCTACGATAATCAGACGGGTAAATTTTTGCTGGGCGATATCAGAGAAACAGTAAAAGCCGTTGATTATGATACGTATTGGTTTAACATAAGCGACATAAAAGGAATCAACAGTATAAATAATACTGTTGACGGAGAAGAAAAAGGTATCTACGTAAACGGTTCGGAAAATTTGTTTGAAACCACCAAATACGGAGGCCTTAGTCTCAAAACGGCTTCAAGACGCTATGATATAGAGATGAAAGACGTATATATCTACGTGTACGACAGCGAAAATAAAGAATACGTAAAAACAAAAATTGAAATACCCATGTTATTCGTTCAGAATGAAAAACTAAAAGATTTCGTCAAGGACGTAATTGAAAAAAACGAAAATAACGGAATAAGCAGCATTTCGGTAAACGTAAATTCAGAAGCTAAAAAATTCCTTGATGACAATTATAACGAACTGATAAACAAATTATCTGAAGTAAAACAGAAAGTTAAAGATGATATAAAAACCTACATCGGAGAGAAAAACAGTTTCTTTAACTAAATACAAAAAGGCCGCCGCACAGTATTGTGCGGCGGCTTATAATTATTTATTCGCGAATAATTAAATACTGTTGTTTAGAGATTCATTCGGTTTTTTACCGATGAGAGCTTGTCCGCAAAGAAGAGAAAAAGCGTCGGAAAAAGCAAAAGATTTGTAACGCACTGAATAATATAGAACGCAAATCCACGCGCATAGTATACCGCAAATCGCTGAAAAAAATTATCATAAAAACCCGTGAACAATCCCACGTCGACGAGCGATGTAAGAACGCCGAACCATGCCGTAAGGGCAACTGCCGTTGCAGTGAGAGTTATTCTGTTTTTCACTCTTGCCCGTCCGAGCATCATATAGATAAGCGAAACGAGGGGCCAATACAGGTAATAGGAGAAAACCCATGTGCTGTACCCGTATATAAGCGGCTCTATCGTCACGAACACAATGGATGCAAGTATACCGTAGATTCCGAACACATATCCGAAAAGAGCCGTAGAAAGCGTTACTACCTCTACGTTCGGTATAAAAGAAAATGCCAGCTTGCCACACTCGATTATGGCGGCACAAATTCCTATAAGCGCAACCCTGCCCGTTATACTGTGTTTCAACGTTAGTTACCCGTCAGTATTTTATGGTTCCGATATAAATAACCGCACCATCCTCAATAGTCATCGAAGATGCTCCTACACCTGAGCTTGTCAGTGTTTTTGAGTCATACTCTTTGGTGGTAGCGTATTGCGATACGTCAAAGTCTTTCTCAACAGACGTCCATATATAAATGTAAATACCGTTTGCCGAATCTTCTTTTATATCTCCTATTTCAGTAAGATATGCGCCGTATCCCGCGTCGTTCGACTTATAATCGAGCTTTTCCTCTTCCTTGAGGTAGGAAAGAACAGACATAAGTCCCTCCTTTATCTCCACCTTATCAAGGTTTACCTTATACTCGGTCGGAGTATCATCTCCTACAACTACGGTGCAAAAACCCGTTTTGCTCTTTTCCTCGCAGGAAGCAAACGTGAATATGAGAACAGTGAGCAGCAATATAACCGCAAATATTCTCGCAATCGAATTTTGTTTTGTTTTCATTTCATGTCTCCTTAAAACGTTTTATGAGACATTCCCATATAAAGAAAAATCTGCCGAAGGGCAGAAACCGCGCAAAAAGACCCTGCGCGTTTTGGTCCTTCCTTCCTTTTGCCCGAGGGAATGTTTACCAAGTTATCCCGAAGATAGGCATTCCGACTTAAAAGCAGCACTCTTTATCACGGCAATGGCTGTTGTGGCGGATTCTCACCGCACTTTCCCTACTTGCGTTCATCGGGGTTGGGGCGAAATTATAATATCACATTTATTTAGTGAAGTCAATAGCCGTATCTGAATTTTACATCATATCCCTTCAACCGTAAAAATGAAAAGCATCGTTTTAGGGTGTCACCATCAGATATTTTTAAGACATTGTAAAATGGATAGCAAAATTTTGCTATCCTTTACTTTTTTTCTCGGCAAAACACACAATTTTGCTTGCAAAGTATAGTGTTTTATTTTTTAAGGTATTTTCTATAAAATACAACTAATCGATAAATTGAAATCTATCGTATAAACATCAGTGACTTATGTAAACACCGCCATTAAAACAGTTCCCGCCGTCAGAAAAGCCAAACCTATCCACGCCTTTACTGACAGATTTTCTTTGAATACGATAAGTGAGAAAAACACGGTTATCAGTATGCTCAATTTATCTATCGGTACGACAACACTGACTTGACCTTGCTGTATTGCGTAATAGTAACACAGCCAACTTGCACCCGTTCCTAATCCCGAAAGTAAAAGGAAAACTATTTCTTTGCCTTTCAACTCTTTTACAAATTTAACTTCTCCTCGGCAAAACACAATCAACCAAGCCATTACAAACACTACGCAGGTCCTTATTGCTGTTGCAGTAGTTGATTCTACGTTTTTAATTCCTATCTTTGCAAGAATAGAAGTCGCCGCCGCAAATACCGCAGAAAGCAAAGCGAAAATAAGCCAAACAATCTTACTTTTATTCTGAACTCTCTTTATATCGGTCATAAGAAAAGTACCTACGGCAATAGCGGCAAGACAAATAAGTTTTACCCACCAAAGCGTGCGTTCATCGGTAAATATTATAATTGCAAACAGCACCGAAAGAACAACGCTCGACTTGTCTACTGCGGCAACCTTGGAAACCTCACCGACAGACAAAGCCTTGAAGTAAAAAATCCAACTGGCACCTGTTGCTATTCCCGAAAAAATAAGAAATACCCACGATTTAACGGAAATGTCTACAAGTGTTTTGTATGATCCCGTAGCAAAAACGATAATCCACGCAAACACCAAAACGATAAAAGTGCGAGCTGCGGTGGCAACGTTTGAATTAATATTTTTAATTCCGCATTTTGAAAGTATTGTCGTTATACCTGCAAACACGGCAGATAAGACAGCAGCAATAACCCACATATAATTCTCCGATAAAATCCTATTTATAGATGAGTTTATTATATCAAAAAAATCTGTATAATTCAAGTTGTTTTGAGTGATAAAAGAAAACTCGACTCACATAAGTCGAGTTTTATAAAATGTTGAAGTTAAATCCCTAAGGGCAATTGCCTTTCACGATACTTTTTGTTTTACGATACCGTTATACAGTTCCTGTTACTGTCAGAACTGACGTACCCGGAGTTATAGTCCACGTACCGTCATCGTTTTGAACATAGGTTGCGGCAGGTACCGTTATGACGCCGGGAACAGTACGGAATGTCCCTGTACCGGTATCATAGGTATACCCGGTGGTAAGTGCCAGGGGCGTACCGTTAAGAGTTGCCGTAAGTGAGGACAAAATCGGGGTGAATACATCTGTAACAGTCACGTTATCTGAATACTCTGCCGCTTTATTTCCGTAGTTTTGGATAAGGAAGGTATATGTTACCGTTCCGTTTTCCTCGACGGATACCGGCGACAGGCTCTTGCTTATGCTCAGATTCGGCGAGGATATCACACTCACCGTCTCCTCTGCCGTTGCTGTATTTCCTCCGTTAGCCGATACGGTAGCCGTATTTGTAATGGTACTGTCGGATGCTGTAGGGGCATACTGATTCGGAATCGCCTCATACACGATTATGAGATTTCCTCCCGATGGAATAGACAAGCCGGATAATACGAGCGGAGGACCCGCATTAACCGTCGGAGTTGCCTGCAGAACACCGTCGAGATATACCTTTGCAGACCCTGCAATATACGTCAGGGGGTACAGAGTATTTGAGTTATAGATATACGAACCCAGATTGTCGGTGACGGTAACACCGCTAAGATTCGTTGAGCCTGTATTACGTATGCTTATAATATAGGTCACGTCATCGCTGATAGTATAATTCTCCGTTACGGCATTCTTTGTAACCGAAAGCGTTTCTATTATCTCGCCGACAGTTACGTTAGAGTTTACCGTTGTGCCATTGTATGATAGCTGTGCCTGATTTCTGAACTGCGCCATAATCTTCTCCTTATTTTTTTATTCCGCAGGTCGCTTTGATTTTTATAATATCATAAGTGCCTACAATAAAAGAATATGACGCATGCCTTTGATATGTTACATATATAAAAAGTCTCACCTCCCGCGTATAAAGAAGATGAGACATTGCCATGATATTTACTTTCCGAGTTCAACCGTGCGCTTATAAGCCGCACTTACCGCCTCTGCTACGGCACCTCTGAACGCAGATTTTTCGAGCACGGCGACACCCTCGATAGTGCTTCCCGAAGGACTGCATACGGCATCCTTAAGTTCACCGGGGTGTTTTTTACTTTCTTTTGCGAGTGAAGCGGCACCGATAACCGTTTGTTGTGCATATTTGAGCGCCTTATCACGCGAAAGACCGCATCTTACTCCCGCGTCCGCCATGGCCTCTATGAACATATATACAAATGCGGGTCCGCACCCCGATATCGCGCATGCAGAATCGATGAGCCTCTCCTCTACCTTATCAAGCTCGCCCGCCTTTGCCATTATTTTTATGAAGTTTGCCTCATCCTCATCGGTAGTGTAAGCATTTGTGCAATAAACCGTCATACCCTTGCCTATCGCAACAGGGGTGTTGGGCATTATCCTTATGATATGAATCCCCTCGACGAAGAGAGCGGCTATTTTTTCAATTTTCACGCCTGCCGCAATACTGACAATAAGAGGTTTTTTATCGTTTGCGCGTTTCATTATGAGATCCGACAGTTCTTTTGCGACATCATCAATAAACTGTGGTTTTACGCATAAAAATATAACATCACATTCCATGGCAACAAAATCGTTGTTTTCTGCGTTACATTCTAAGTGCTTTGCAAGAGCCGATGCCTTATTTTCATCCTTATCGCAGAGATATACGCCGTCGGAAAAGCCTGCTGCACATACCGCTTTTGCTATGGCACCCCCCATGTTTCCGGTACCTATAAATCCTATTTTCAGCATTCGTTTATCCTCCAAATATAATCGTTACCTTATCTGACCGTTACCGTGTATAATGTATTTATACGTCGTAAGCTCGCAAATACCCATAGGCCCCCTTGCGTGCAGCTTTTGAGTTGATATACCCATTTCACAACCCAGTCCGAATTCTCCTCCGTCGGTAAAGCGTGTCGAAACGTTTACATATACGGCGGCACTGTCGACGAGACGCGTGAATTTATCCGCATTCTGCTTGTTTTCGGTAATAATAGCCTCGCTGTGATGTGTCGAATGTTTCGAAATATGCTCTATTGCCTCATCCGTGTCGGAGACGATTTTTATTGCTAAAATATAGTCGTTGAATTCCGTGTCGAAGTCATACTCCCCTGCATGTATACCGTCAATTAAAGCTGCCGATTTATCGTCCAGACGAAGTTCTACGGGAATCTTTCCTTCCGCAATTCTGTCATCGACAAGAATCTTTTTAAGCTTCGGCAAAAACTCACCTGCAATCTTCTCGTTTACAAGGCAAACCTCCTGGGCGTTACAGACGGAGGGGCGTGACGTTTTTGCATTGTTTATTATTGAGAGAGCCATATCTATATCGGCGGATTCGTCGACGTACACATGGCATATGCCCGTACCCGTCTGGATGCAAGGCACCTTTGCATTTTGTACGCATGCGTTAATAAGCCCTGCTCCGCCACGCGGAATAAGAAGATCGACGTACCCGACAGCCTCCATAAGCTCCCTTGCACTGTCTCGCGAGATATCCTCAATGAGATTGACTGCATGCTCGGTAATACCTATATCAGCAAGCCCCCTACGCATTGCGCGTACTATGGCAGTTGCTGACAGGATAGCTTCCTTACCGGTCCTCAGGACGCATACGTTTGAGCTTTTCAGGGCGAGTGCAGCCGCGTCCGAGGTGACGTTCGGTCTGCTCTCATATATTATTGCGACGACTCCTATAGGAACGCATACCTTGTCTATTATCATTTTGTTTTTATGACGGTATGACGATATCACCTTACCTACCGGGTCTGTGAGCTTGGCAACGTCATAGATTCCCGACGCCATCGACTCTATGCGTTCGTCTGTGAGTCTGAGTCTGTCTATCATGACGTCGCTTATTTTTCCTTTGGCATTTTCAACGTCCTTTTCATTCGCTGCAAGTATATCACTCTTATCTCGCAGTATTGCATTTGCCATTGCAATCAGCGCTTCGTTTTTCCTGTTTTCATCAAGCTGTGACACTTCCGCCAGTGCCGAGCGTGCTTCCTTTAGAATTTCAATTGTTTGTTTCATCTCATTACCTGTAGGAGTTATTTTCAGATTGTTTTACTTTTTCCGGCCGTAAAATCTGGTTCCTGTCTTTTCGCCGTTGACGATGCCATAGAGCTTGTCCGGATCGTTTCCGTTCGCTATTACCATATCAACCCCGGCTTCAACGCACATTTTGGCGGCGCTGAGTTTTGTCTGCATGCCCCCGGTTCCGAGTCCGGAAACGCTTCCCGTACCGAGTGCCATAACGGAATCGTCAAGTTCAAATACGTCACTGATAAGTTTTGCATTCTCATCCTTGTGCGGATCATTTGTATAAAGCCCGTCGATATCCGACAGAAGGATAAGCAGATCTGCATCAATATTTACTGCAACCACTGCACCGAGAGTATCATTATCTCCTATCACTATTTCATCGGTAGTTACGGTATCGTTTTCGTTTACGATGGGTATAACGCCGAGCTCAAGTAGTCTTTTCATCGTATTTCCGAAGTGCAGTCGTCTTTCCTCGTGGTCTATATCACTGCCGGTAAGAAGTATCTGCCCCACTGTATGATTATACCTTGCGAAAAGCTCATCGTAGGTATACATTAGTTCACATTGTCCAACCGCCGCGGCCGCCTGCTTTGTCGGCATATCCGACGGTCGGTTTTTAAGGAGGAGCTTGCCTGCTCCCATAGCTATCGCTCCGGAGGAAACAAGTATCACCTCATGTCCTTCGTTCTTTAAATCGCTGAGCACCTTGCATAATTCTTCAACCCTGCGAATATTCAGTCCGAACGTCGCATATGTAAGAGTCGACGTGCCGACCTTGACCACAATCCTCATATTTTTTTCCTTTTCTTTGTCACAACGGTTTTCTGCATTTATATGCAGAAATAATATCTTAACTGATAAGTATATTTTAATATTAACACATAACCTTACTTTTTTCAATAGTTTTTCTTTTTTAGCGGTATATAAAATCGGTTAATATTTGTAAAGTCGAGAACTTTATGAACAATATGTTAACATTTCCTGAAACAATAAACATGAAAAAGCGGTGACGTCACCGCTTTTCATATCTTAAAGACCGAAGTCGTCGTGTTCGTTAAACTCGGATAGTCTGAGCCCCTCATTATGCGACAAAGCCCAATCTATACTCCATTCCCCCGTGAACAGCAAAAGATCCCTGTCTCTGAAATCCTTAACCCACTTTGTATCCGACGTAAGGCGTAAATCAGCTGGATTTATATCAGTATTATCTATCCTGCGGATAAGCTCAAAAGGCAAGTCACGCCTTCTGACGTCAACGCCGTATTCGTTTTTGAGACGGTATTCGAGTACCTCGAATTGAAGGACGCCGACAACTCCTACGACTACTCTTTCAAGTCCCGTTCCGGGCTCAAAAAATATCTGAATAGCTCCCTCCTGTGCTATTTGATTCATTCCCTTCGCAAACTGCTTTCTCTTCATGCTGTCGGTCTGTTCGACCATGGCAAAATGTTCGGGAGCAAAGGTCGGTATTCCGTCGTATTTTACGTCCATGCCCTTGGCGCATACGGTATCTCCTATTGAGAATATCCCCGGGTCGAAAACTCCGATGATATCGCCTGCATACGCCTCGTCAATAACAGAACGTTCCTGCGCCATCATTTGCTGAGGCTGTGAAAGTCTGAGAGCTTTTTCACCCTGAACGTGTTTGTATTCCTCATTGCGTTCGAACTTGCCCGAGCATATGCGCATAAACGCTATTCTGTCTCTGTGCGCCTTGTTCATATTAGCCTGGATTTTGAACACAAATGCGGAAAAGTCACTTCTTACAGGGTCTACAAGTTCGCCCCTTGACTTTCTGGGGAGTGGCGCCGAAGTCATGCTAAGAAAGTCGCCGAGGAACATTTCAACGCCGAAATTTGTAAGTGCGGAGCCGAAAAATACAGGACTGAGTTTTCCGCATCTCACCTTATCCATGTCGAAGTCAAAGCATGCTCCGTCAAGAAGCTCTACCTGCTCGATGAGTGTTTCTGCCGCCCTCTCACCTATAAGCTCGTTGAGTTTCTCCCTATCGGCAATATTACACTCAACGGCGCTGAGTCTCTCCCTGCCTCTATGCTGGTCACCGAAGGAAAGAATACACTTACGCTCACGGTCGTAAACACCCTTGAAATTTATTCCGCAACCTATGGGCCAGTTCATGGGATACGTTCCTATGCCAAATTCCTTTTCGAGTTCATCGAGCAAATCAAACGGGTCTCTCGCTTCTCTGTCGAGCTTGTTTATGAAGGTGAATATCGGTATACCTCTCATAGCGCATACCTTAAAGAGTTTTCTCGTCTGCGGTTCAATACCCTTTGCCGCATCGATTACCATGACAGCGCTGTCGGCTGCCATAAGTGTACGGTAGGTATCCTCGGAAAAGTCCTGGTGTCCCGGGGTGTCAAGTATATTTATGCACCTTCCGTCATATTCGAACTGCATAACCGACGAGGTTATGGAAATTCCCCTCTGCTTCTCAAGCTCCATCCAGTCGGATACGGCATGATGTGCGGATGCCTTGCCCTTTACGGCACCTGCAGTCTGAATTGCGCCTCCGTACAACAGCAGCTTTTCGGTCAGCGTAGTCTTTCCCGCATCAGGGTGCGATATAATCGCAAAGGTACATCTGCGGTTTATTTCTTCTTCCAGAGTATACACGTTTATCTCCCGTCTTAATTTTTAATACTTTACTGCTTCGCTTTATTTCATAGTTTCGTTTAACGATTTGCTTTACAAAAGCGACTGCATAAACATAATTATTTTATCACTTTTTATTTATAATAGCAATAGCAAAAATCATTATTTGTCAATAAACTTTTAATGTACGATATGAGTTTTTCATTGACAATCACTCTTTGATGTTGTAAAATCATTAAGTAGAGCCACAGCGTGGTATGAACATAAAGGAGAATAATATGTTTATCTGTCCAAACTGTAATAAAACGTTTTCAGGATATCCGAAGAGCTGTCCGCACTGCCGTTCACTCAACGATTTTTCAAAGATAAGTCTATCCCCCTCGTGCGCAAACGCGGATTTTAACGACATTCTATCCGGATATGATACCGTGATAGCGTTAGATACGGAGACGACAGGACTTTCCTTTCATACCGACCGCGTGATAGAGCTCTCCTGTGTGACTCTCACAAATGTAGGAAAACGCGTCAGGGAGGATGATATACTTATAAAATTGCCGGACAAAGAAAAACTCCCTCGTAACATAGTTGAGCTTACCCATATAACCGACGAAATGCTTGAGAATGACGGAATAACGGAAAAAGAAGCGGCAGAAACTTTTTTGTCGCTTTTTCGGGGAGAGCGTCATCTGATTATCGCACATAATACGCAATTCGATATGAATTTCTTATATCAGATGCTACGCCGTCAGGGAGCTGCCGAAATACTTAAAAAATGCGATATGCTTGATACCCTCACGGTTTTCAAAGACAGACATGAATATCCTCACAGACTTGAAAACGCCATATCCGCATACGGCCTTGAAGGAGTCGTAAAGAACTCTCACCGAGCAATAGACGATACCCGTGCTCTTTTTGAAGTGCTGAAAGCCATGGATGGTGAAAAGCACGACCTTACCTGCTACATAAATCTTTTCGGATATAATCAAAAATACGGAGTCAGCGGAGACCGCATAGGCTCCGTCCGCTACGTAGCGCAACCTTATTCGCGCCGCATGCCTCTATACAATCTTGCAGCCCTTACCGAGGGTGCATGAATAAAAACAAAGCCCTGTGCAGCTCACAGGGCTTATTTATTTGGTAACTTACTTTCTGTCAAATACACGGACAAAGTCCACTATGAATTTATCGCTTATTCCATGGCCGAACTCGTTGCTCGCAATATATCCCGGAATTGCGTCTCTGTACCCGACACACTCGGTGAAAAGAAGTATGAATTCTTCAACGTGCGAAACGGGACCCTCAATTTTTTTGCCGCTTTGAACGCCGTCAACATAAAACGTATAGCCGTCATCTTCCCAATCAACACCGAAAAGGTGATACCCGTCTTCGACGTTGAATGCATCGGCATCTGTTGCCCATCTGTCTATCCCTGCTGTGTTAGCGAACTTATGCCCATCGCCATATCCGCCCCAATGATTGAAATGCGGAATTACACGACCGGGGCTGAAAGACTCCATAACGTCAACTTCTACCCCTGCTTTTTCCGGAGGAAGGTTTTCATCTGCTATATTTTCGGACTGAATCCAAAAAGCACTCCACCACGGTTTCTCTTTCTGCAAAATGCAACGACATTCATAGTAACCGTATTTATGCGCAAATTTTGCCTTCCCGTCCTTTCTCAACGTAGTATTTTCATCCCCGGGTCCTCGATCCGTTTTATTCTCACCTGTCTGCAAAACGCTTGAATAGTACTGCCCATTTCTTTCTTCAAGACGAAACACGACATTGCTGTTACCGTCAAGAGAAACAAGGTCGTCTACGTACGTTTGATGCCTCTTGCCTTGATAATGCAGTCGATATGACCATTTAGTCATATCCAATTCCTCACCGTCAAACTCATCATGCCAGACAAGTTCCCATTCATATCCGTCAGGCAATATACTGTCTGCATGCCCGTCAATATGGTAAATCATATTATTTTCCCCTGATAATTTCAAGTTAAATTCCGCGTGCTTTAACGCCTGAATTCCGATAGTTAAATTCCGATTTTTTAATCGTTTACCGTAACCGTAATTTTATTTTCGGTATAGCAGTCCTCGCCAATAAATATATCGAATTTTCCCGGTTCAACCACACGACGGCTCTCGGCATTGTAATACGAGAGAGAGTCGAAGCCTACGAAAAACTCCACTACTTTCGACTCGCCCGGGGCGAGCTTGATTTTTTCAAAACCGCAAAGCTCTTTAATAGGACGCATTACCTGTGCCACCATATCGTTTATGTAGCATTGAACCGCAATTTTTCCCTCCGTTGTACCTACGTTTTTAACGGTAACATGAACACGGAATCCGTCACCCGAATTTATTTTGTCAAGGGTGGTCTCAAACTTGTCGCAAACGACCTCAGAGAACTCGAATTTCGTGTATGAAAGTCCGTATCCGAACGGATAAAGCGGATCGGGACGGGAATCATCGTACACCTTGTACTGATTCGTTCTGTAATATGAGTCACAGCTTCTTCCGCTATGTGTAACGCCGTAATATACGGGTATCTGTCCCGTGCTTCTCGGAAGCGTCATTGCGAGTTTTCCTGAAGGATTAACGTCTCCGAAGAGTATGTCTGCAACCGCAGAGCCCGTTTCAGAACCGCAGTGCCATGCGTAAACTATTGCGTCAAGATAAGGCTCAACCTCCGTAAGAGCGAGGGGTCTGCCCGCGACGACAACGCCTACCACCTTGTTGCCTAAGCCTTTAATCCGTCTTACAAGATCTACCTGGTCCTTACCGAGGCTTATATCGGCGACGCTGTGCGCCTCACCCGTAACGACGTGGCTCTCACCGAGAACGACAACTACAGTGCTTTTCTTAGAATCCGCAACTCTGAATATTATCTCATCGTTATACGGCGAACTAACCTTCACAATGTATCTTGAACATTTCGTGTTTGCGATACCGTCGGCAACGGTAACCGAATATGCTTCGTCGGCGTCAGCCGCCCAGCTTCCGTTGATTACACGGGTATCGTATCCCCTGGGACCTACTACGTAAATGGCATCTCCGGTCTTTGAAAGAGGGAGTATTCCGTTATTTTTGAGCAATACCATACTCTCTCCTGCCATCTCTCTTGCCAGAGCCCTGTGAGCAGGTATGTCACACTCTATCTTTTCGTTTTTCTCACGGTCAAAATAACCGAGCGCAAATTTTACACGGAGAACACGGCGTACGGAATCGTCTATTTCCGACATTGAAACCTTACCCTCGTTTACAAGGTCGACAAGATTTTCACCGAACGCGGAATCTGTCATATCCATATCGAGTCCCGCATTCTTTGCAAGGCGTGCCGCATCCTTCTTGTCCTCGGCAACCCCCTGCCTTTCGAGCTGTTTTACTGCGTCCCAGTCGCTGATAATGAATCCGCCGAATCCGAATTCTTCTTTAAGAATATCGTGCATGGTATGGCGGTTTGCGGTTGCGGGTACGCCTGAAATATCGTTAAATGCGCTCATAGCAGACGCTATGTCGCTCTTTGCGGCAGAACGGAAAGCACGCAGATAAACGTTTCTGAGTGAATACTCGGATATTTCCGTACGACAGTAATCACGTCCGCCTTCTGACGCTCCGTATCCGACAAAATGCTTGGCACATGCCGCAACGGCATCGTTGTTTGACAAATCATCCGTCTGAAATCCCGAAACAACCGCCTCTGCCATTCTTTCGCCAACGTACGGGTCCTCACCCGGACCCTCTATGCATCTTCCCCAGCGTGGGTCTCGCGATACGTCGAGCATGGGTGCAAAAGAAAGGTCTATTCCGTATTCCTTTGCCTCCCTGGCGGTCGCCCTGTAACACTTGCTGACAAGCTCCGGGTTAAACGCACTCGCCATGGCAAGCGGAATAGGATACTCAACTCTGAATCCGTGTATAACGTCCCTCGCTGTAATAATCGGAATGTGATGAGGTGAATTTTTTCGTGCGAAATCTCTTATTTCATTAAGGATAGCCTTGTCAATACTCTGAGCATTTCCGTCGCCCGCATGAGCAGTGGTACAAAGCAGGAAAAGTCCTATATCCCCATGCCTTAGAGCATCTTTAAGCTCATCCGTAAACTTGCCGTTGAAATTTATGGAATGAAGCTGTCCTACCTTCTCTCGCAAACTCATATCGGCGAGAAGCTCATCTATTCTTTGCTCGTTTTCGGCATTAATAAGTTTTTTCATAAAATCTCCTTATGCGTTTTTGAAATAAAACCAACGTATACGTAAAAATGTTTTTATAAAAAACTACGTGATTAACGTTATATTCAGAAAACGATTTTTTCGTCTATATAAGCTTTTAGGTCCTCAATCTTTATTCTTATCTGTTCCATACTGTCGCGGTCACGAACGGTTACACATCCGTCGTTCTGTGAATCAAAGTCGTAAGTTACGCAGAACGGAGTTCCTATCTCATCCTGACGGCGATATCTCTTACCTATAGAGCCGGTTTCGTCGAAATCAACAGAGAAGTATTTAGACAGTTCATCATAAACCTTGCCTGCATCCTCGGAGAGCTTCTTTGAGAGCGGAAGCACCGCGACCTTATAAGGAGCAAGGGCGGGATGAAGATGAAGCACTACTCTCGTATCACCCTCGCCTACAATCTCTTCATCGTATGCGTCTATCAGAAAAGCAAGGGCGACTCTGTCAGCACCCAGAGACGGTTCTATGACGTATGGTACATAATGTTCGTTTGTCTCCGGGTCAAAGTAAGTCATATCCTTACCGCTGAACTTTTGGTGCTGGCCTAGGTCATAGTCGGTTCTGTCCGCAACTCCCCACAGCTCTCCCCATCCGAACGGGAAGAGAAATTCAAAGTCCGTCGTGGCCTTTGAATAGAAGCAAAGCTCCTCGGGGTCGTGGTCACGCAGACGAAGGTTTTCGTCTTTCATTCCGAGGTCGAGCAGGAATTTATGACAATAATCCTTCCAGTATTTGAACCACTCAAGGTCCGTTCCCGGCTTGCAGAAAAATTCAAGTTCCATCTGTTCAAACTCGCGCGTTCTGAAAGTAAAGTTGCCGGGGGTAATTTCGTTTCTGAACGACTTACCTATCTGAGCAACACCGAACGGAAGCTTCTTCCTCGTTGAACGCTGTACGTTACAGAAGTTTACGAATATACCCTGTGCGGTTTCAGGACGAAGATATACGGTACTTGTCGAATCCTCCGTTACTCCTATGAAGGTCTTGAACATAAGATTGAATTTCTTTATGTCCGTGAATTCTTTACCTCCGCAATCGGGGCAGGCTATTCCCTTGTCCTTTATGAACTTTGCCATTTCCTCAAAGCTCCATCCGGCGGGATTGTCGTTTGTACCGTTTTGGAAAGCATACTCTTCTATAAGTTTATCGGCACGGTGACGTGCCTTGCACTGCTTGCAGTCCATAAGGGGGTCGGAAAAACCTCCGACGTGACCCGAGGCAACCCATGCCTGCGGATTCATTATTATCGCACTGTCCAGCCCTACGTTATATTTAGATTCCTGAACGAATTTTTTCCACCATGCTTTTTTCACGTTGTTTTTGAACTCGACGCCGAGAGGTCCGTAGTCCCATGAGTTGGCCAGACCACCGTAAATCTCGGAGCCGGGAAATATAAAGCCTCTGCCTTTACAAAGAGCTACAATTTTGTCCATTGTTTTGAGTTTGTTATCCATTTTTCTTTCTCCTATGTTGTTTTCCGAAACGAAAATTTATTTATTTTGTTTTAACGTTTTATTCTGCAATTTCGGCAAAAATCTGCTTTTCGCCTACCGCCTGCGGTATAACCGTTTTTATCTCGCCGTGAATGTTTTTGTCAGATGGCGCCGAAACCTTTATATACTCTGCACTGTGCCCCGTCATAATTCCGTCCGAATAAGTCTCAAACACAACCGAGAGTTTTCTTTTTTCCGAAACTACCCCGGCGAGTATTTTTGCGGTTATCTCATCGCGCAATTTACACAGTCGCTCGGAACGGGATCTCTTGATTTTTTCGTCTATCTGATACGCATATAATGCCGCCGGAGTATTTTTGCGTTTTGAGTAAGCAAAAACGTGCATATCAAGGAAACCTGCTTTTCCTGTAAATTCCAGCGTATCTTCAAAGTCCGAGTCACTCTCACCCGGGAAACCGACCATCATATCCGTTGTAAACATAACCTCGGGCCTATGGGAACGCATATGCTCCATGGCTTTGAGCACCTGCTCCGTATTATACCTTCTCTTCATCGCTCGAAGTACGTTGTTCGAGCCGCTCTGCATTGATATGTGAAAGTGAGGTACAGGCTTTTTAAGCGCACATATTCTGTGAATGAAATCGTCACGCAATATTTCCGGAGTCAATGAACTCAGACGAATGCGCTCAACAGAACTTTTCTCTTCTATCTCTTCAAGTAAGTCGATAAGTCCGTATCCTCCGAAATCCGAGCCGTACGATGCTGTCTCAATGCCCGTCAAAACTATTTCCTTCGTCCCGCCATCCGATAGGGCGTTTATCTCGGCAATAACCTCGTCCTTCGGCTTCGACCTGACAGGTCCGCGTGCATCGGGAATAGCGCAGTAAGTACATCTGCAATCGCATCCGTCCTCGATTTTCAAATACGCACGCGTCCTGGGGGCAGTAAGTATACTCATTTTTTCAAATTTTGCTTTGTCGAGCGAAGATACGTTTATTCGTGTTATAGATTCACCGTTGCGGTTCAGTATTTGAAGCGCTTTTTCTGCCATCTCGGTTTTTCCGTTAGTACCGCAAACATAACTTACCCCGTCTATGGCGGCAACCTCTTCGGGAGAACGTTGAGAATAACATCCGCATACCATGATAACCGCCGACGGGTTTTTCTCCTTCGCCCTGCGTATAATTTGGCGTGACTTTCGATCGCTCTCTGCAGTAACCGTGCACGTATTGATTACGTATACGTCGCATACTTCATTGTAATCGGATATGCGAAATCCGAGTTTCTCAAATATCTCGGACATAGCCTCTGTCTCGTATTGTGAAACCTTGCATCCGAGTGTATAAAATCCAACGCTGTAAATAGACATGCCCCCAAACGAACAGATATTTCCTTAATTGTATCACATTATCTTTTATTTGTAAATATTTTTATTATATATTCGATTAAAAACTTGAATTATAATGTAGCTTGCAAAGTCAAAAGACTGCACTTGTAAAACTGTAAACGTATTGGACGTTTTCCCTAATTCCGTTAATCATAAATTACTGTTTTTTTACAGATAATATTGAAATGTGAATAATAATATGCTACAATAAATTATAAAACCCATTTTTGATGCACGTAACATCAAAGATGAATGAAATAACGAAGAGTGAGAGTTTATGTTCAAAAAGAAAAAAGTATCTGAAAAGGAAGAAAGAAAAACGTTTTTCGTCGCACAGGACGGAAACGACCAGAATCCCGGAACTCAGGAAGCGCCACTTGCAACAGTCGAAGCGGCAATTGATATGGCGAGAATGTGCATCGAACCGGTTACGATATACATTCGTTCAGGCAGGTATTTTATATATTCAACCATAGAGCTTAACGAAAAGGACAATAATACCGTAATCGAAGCATATGAAGGCGAAGAGGTAGTATTCGACGGCGGAGCTGTAATTGACAACAAGAGCTTACTGCCGATATCAGAAAACGTAAAGAGCAGAATAATAAACAAGGAGGCCGCAGAGCATATACTCGAGGTAAACCTTGCCCCGTACAGACTCAAGAAAGGACCTTATGGAACGAGAGGTTTTCGCCGTGCGTATCAGAATGCACCCAACGAGCTGTTCATTGACGGTGAACCGTACGTTGTAACGTCATACCCCAAATTTTCCGAAAATCCAGCGGCATTAAACGCAGATGATATAGTCGAAAAAGGCAGCGTGCCTTACAAATGTGACTTCTCCATGGTCCCCGCAACCATAAGAATTAATTCCGAAAAAGCATATCTTTGGCGCCGCGCCGAGAATGCATATATAAGCGGTTATTTCGGTTCGAGCTATGCCGACGACACAATAAAGATTGCCAAAATAGACGCGGAATCGGCAACGATAACGACCGCTCTTCCCCATATATATGGTTTTTCCGCAGGTGAAGGAAGAAATTACAGAATACTGAATCTTCTGGAAGAAATGAGCGAACCGGGAGAATACTACGTCGATATATCAAACGAAAAACTATACCTGTATCCGAAGAAAGATATATCAAAATCGCTCATCCAGCTATCCTCCTTTGACAGAGTTATTATGGCGATAGAAAACGCGTCAAATATAACCGTTAAGGGGATTACCTTCGAAAATAGCAGAAACAGCGGTATTTATATCGAAGGAGGAGAATCGGTAAGAATAGAAGAATGCACGTTCCGCAATCTCGGAATCATGGGCATACAAATGGGCTGCGGAGCAACGCAAATGCCGGAAGGAAAGCACAATGCACACGGTATAAGAGCAGAGGACGTAGCGGTACCGACGAATCTTTCGAGAAATATTGGCAGCTGGCACGAATTTCTGTACGAATATGCGGCATGGAACAACCATGCAGGCAAAAATCACGTTGTGATTAACTGTACCTTTATCGATACGGGTGCCGGGGGTATGTTGCTCTCCGGCGGCGACAGGAAGAGTCTCGAAGAAGGCTCAAATACGGTATACAACTGTTATTTTGCACGCAATAACAGACTAAACCGCACCTACTGCGGAGCGATAAATATAATGGGTGTGGGCAATAAGGTAAGCCACTGTGAGATTGAACAGCTTCCGAGCGTGGCGATATATATTCACGGCAACGATCACGATATATCATATAACCGCATACACAACGTTCTTTGCGAAGTTTCCGATATGGGAGCCATATACATGGGGCGAGATTGTTCTGAGGTTGGCAACAAAATACACAACAACTTCATATATAATATACGCTCTTCATACAGAGGGGGCTATGGCATATCCGCCGTATATTTTGATGACCACGCAATATACAACGCCGTATATTCAAACTTCTTCTACAATATAATATCTGACGGAACTTATAATTTCCCTGTAATAAAATTCAATCAGGGCGGTATGACGAGCGTGTCTAACAACTTCTTTGTTGACTGTAACTGCAACGCTTTTCCCTCATACCCCGATAACGGATTTGACGTTATGCATAACGACCCCTTATTTATAAAGCGCGTTTCAACCGATGATCCCGAGAACTTCTCAGGAGTAAACATAATCTCGCGTGAATGGAAAAACCGCTACCCCTACCTTGCAGCGACCTATAAAAAAGATTATAACGCAGGCGAGGTTTTCTACAACAACATGTACGCAAACGGTGTTGAATACGAACATTTCACAGATGTGAAGAACCTTAATTTCACACTTGAAGAAAACTATGCTCAGTCGCTCAGAAAAAGAAAATCGGATGCGGCGATAACAGACCCTGTAATGGGCTATAAGAAAGAAAGAGTCCCTTATTCCGTTCCGGATTTTGAAAATATCGGAATAATAAAATGAACCTGAATAATAAAGCCTTCTGATAAACCAAGAATCAAACCGTGCTATAAAATTATAAAATTTCAAAGGAGAACAGAACTCAATTATGTCAAAACTTTGGTATAACAAGGAAGCTTCAAACTGGAACGAAGCACTTCCCCTCGGAAACGGAAGGCTCGGCGTCATGATAAACGGCGACGTGTTTGACGATAAGCTGTGGCTTAACGAGGATACTCTGTGGTCCGGCACTCCCGGGAAGGATAAAAATTTCAGGTACAAAAAAGAAGACCTGAAAGAATTAAGGGAACTCCTTGACCGGCGTAAGTACGATGAGGCAACCAAAAAGGTAGTAGAGATTTTACCCGGTTTTATCACCGATGCTTATATTTCATTTGGAAATATAGAATTCGAATCTCCGGCAACCCAGCTTTGCGATCCTGATAACTACATACGCACGCTTGACCTCGATACAGGCATATACCGTAACACCTACAGCGTACAGCACTGGGAACCTTTCTATATGGAGAAGGAATGCTTCACTTCCTTTGCAGACGACGTCATAGTATACGACTTCAAATGCAATTGGGACTGGAACGAAATGCTCATACACGTAAATCCGTATATGAAGCATACTAAAACTATAGACGGCGATACCATAACCGTAAAGGGTTACTGCCCGCTTGAAATAACGAAAGACGGGGAGACGATTTATGACGAAAACGCAGAGACCGTCCGTTTCTGTGCAAAAATCAAAATCCTGACAAACAATAATATTGTAAATCAAGGTGAGATGCTTCACGTCGGCAGGCTCGATAAATTAACGGCAATAATCTCAATAGCTACGAGTTTCAACGGTTTCGACAAACTACCGGTCAGCCAGGGAAAAGACGCAGAGGCCGAGTGCAACCGAAAGCTGAACAACGCTCTCAAATATACGTACGATGAGTTAAAAGCACGTCACATTGCCGCATATCAAAAGGAATACGATACGACGAGAATCACCTTTGACGGCGATGACCTTGACTCTATACCAACCGACCAAAGAATAAAACGTCTGGGAGATGGTGAAGAAGATCAGAAGCTTGTACAGACGCTCTACGAATATGGAAGATACCTCCTTATCTCATCATCGAGAAAAGGTACGCAGCCCGCAACTCTGCAGGGAATATGGACTCATGACGTACTTTCACCGTGGCGTTCCAACTACACAACCAATATTAACACTCAGATGAACTACTGGGCGGCAGAGGTTGCCGGACTTCCGGAATGCCATATGCCACTCTTTGACATGATGGCAGATCTGTCAAAAAAGCCCAATCACCTCGGTATGAATGGATGGTATTGCACTCATAATACGGATATTTGGCGTTTTAACTCCGAGGCGACAAAGGGCCCGCACGGTTTTTGGCAACTGGGCGGTATCTGGATGTGCAGACATATCTACGAGCATTTTATGTACACTCTGGATAAGGAGTTTTTGAATAAGAATTTTGATATCCTTGTTCGTGCGGAGGAATTTCTCAGCGACCTTATGATAGAAGATAGCGAAGGCTACCTCTCTACCTCGCCTTCCGAATCACCCGAGAATGTGTTTATATTTAACGGAGAGCGTTGCCAGATAGCGAAAAACAGTGGTATGGACCTATCGCTTATCATGGATTTCTATAAAAACCTCATAGAGCTTTGCGTATATATAGGCAAAGATTATTCTGAATATGAGAAAAAACTCGCAAAGATTCATCCGCTGACAATAGGCAGTGACGGCAGACTTCTCGAATGGAACGAGGAGTTTGAGGAAACTGAAAAGGGACATAGGCATATCTCACACCTCTGCGGTTACTTCCCATGCAATATATATAATGAAGACAGTCCATACTATGCAGCTATGAAAAAATCTCTTGAATACCGCCTCGATAACGGTGGCGGAGGCACCGGATGGTCGAACGCGTGGATAACCAATATGTTTACCCGTATGTGTGATTCAAATACCGCATACAGTTACCTTGTACGTATGTTCAAATGCTCAATGTACAAGAATATGTTCGATGCACATACACCCTTCCAGATAGACGGTAACTTCGGCATTTGTGCGGCTATATCGGAGATGCTCGTGCAAAGTCATCGTGGAGTCATAGAGCTACTGCCGGCATGCCCAAAGGAACTATCAAACGGAGAGGCGAAGAACATTCGTGCACGCGGAGGATACGGAATATCCATGAAGTGGCATGACGGCAAAGTCACAGAGCTTCATATAACAGATATAAACGGTGATGATTGCACCGATACCCTCGTAAACTCGGGAAAAGTAAAAATGCCCCAATAAAGAACAAAGCAGGGATAAACCCTGCTTTGCTTTTTTATTATATAATCATATATTAACGTATATTATTTGTTTTTTCCGAGGTATGCTTCCTTTATTCTGTCATCTGCCAGCAATTCGGCTCCGCTTCCACTCATAGTGAGCGTCCCCGTCTCAAGAACGTATGCGCTGTCAGCAACCTTAAGCGCCATGTTTGCGTTCTGCTCGATAAGAAGTACGGTTATTCCCTGTTCGTTTATCTTTTGTATTATATCGAATATACCCTGTACTACCAAGGGAGCGAGACCGAGAGAGGGTTCATCCATCATGATAAGTTTCGGTTTAGACATAAGAGCACGTCCGACCGCCAGCATCTGCTGCTCTCCACCGGAGAGCGTACCTGCGAGCTGCCACGAACGCTCCTTAAGTCTCGGGAAAAGAACGTATACCTTCTCTATATCCTCATTAAGATCGTCATGACGCATGTAGGCCCCGATTTTGAGATTTTCAAGAACGGTAAGATTCGGGAAAACTCGTCTGCCCTCGGGTACGAGTGTAATTCCCTTCGATACTATATAGTCGGTCGGTTTTCCTGCGATGTTTTCACCATCAAAAACAATCTGTGCATTCTTCGGAGTAACAAGTCCGACTATGCTCTTTAATATAGTACTCTTGCCTGCGCCGTTAGAGCCGATGAGCGTCACTATCTGTCCTCTCGGAACGTCCAGTGATACTTTCTTTACCGCTTGTATTCCGCCGTAGGAAACGACGAGGTCTTTTATTGTAAGAATATTATCAACCAATTTCGCTACCTCCGAGATACGCTTCTATAACCTTTGGATTTCCCTGAATTTCTGCGGGAACTCCGCTTGCTATCAGTTTTCCGAAGTCAATAACGTAGATTCTGTCGGATATGTCCATGACGAGGTTCATATGATGCTCTATAAGAAGAACGGTGAGACCGAACATATCCCTTACATGCCTTATGAATGAGGTAAGCTCCTTGGTTTCCTGAGGATTCATACCTGCCGCAGGCTCATCGAGCAAAAGGAGCTTTGGCTCCGTTGCGAGCGCACGTGCGATTTCAAGATGTCTTTGCTTTCCGTAAGGGAGCGAGGTTGAGAGTTCGTCCTTAACGTCTGAAAGGCCGAGAAGCTCGAGAAGCTCAAGAGTTCTCTCTCTCATCCTTCTTTCCTCTTTCATATTAAGCATGAAAGTTGCTGTAAAGAGGTTGGAAGTTCGACGCATATGCATGGCGGTAAGTACGTTTTCAAAAACAGTCATTGATTTGAAAAGTCTTATGTTCTGGAACGTTCTCGCCATTCCGAGCTTGGTTATCTTGTCAGGCGTCTTTACCATCTTTTTGTTGAGATAAAGGTCGGCATTTTCTCCTGCGTACATTGATTTCATTTTTCCGGTGGGATGATTCTGTACGTAAGTCTCTCCCATAAAGTCAATTTTGCCGTTGGTAGGTTCATATACACCGGTAATAGCGTTGAATGCCGTTGTTTTCCCGGCACCGTTAGGACCGATAAGAGAAACGATTTCCCCCTCGTTTACATCGAGGTTAAGGTTGTTTACCGCAACGACACCGCCAAACTGCATCGTCAGGTTCTCTACATGTAGTACGTTTTTCATCATTTGTCACCCTCCGTTTTCTTTCCGAATTTTGTACGGAAGAAGTTGGGAACCTTAACCGAGAAGAACTCGGGGAGAGTATGTGCGAAGAAATGAGGAATGGTTTTTGTTATGAACTTAGGCAAAGATACCGTAAAGAAATAAGGTATCTTTTTTGTTACAAATCTGCCCAGGCGGTCAACGTCGAGCTCCCTCTCTCCCATAATACCGCGACGGAAGAAAAGCACTATTATCATTATTACAACCGAGAATACGACAAGACGGAATCCGGAACGGAATATCGGAAGTGAAATGCCCAGAAACGTCCCTGAGTCGAGACCACGAAGCCACCACTCGGAGCATGCTATATACAAAAACGATGCAAGTATGGAGCCCGTAACCGAACCGATACCTCCTATTACGACTATAAGAAGTATTTCGTAAGTAAGCACGGAGCTGAACTGCGTTGCGGTGAGCGCTGTCTGATACATAGCGAGGAGTGCACCGCCCAAACCTGCGAAGAAGGAACTTGTCACGAAAGAAATCATCTTGTGTTTTGCGAGATTTATGCCCATAGCCTCGGCGGCAACCTCATCATCCCTTATGGCTTTGAGAGCCCTTCCGTATGTAGAACGTATCAGCAACACTATTATGGCAATACATATTGCAACTACGATAACATATCCCATCAGCGTTTTGAAGTAAGGATAGTTTCTGAGTGCTATCGAGCCGTTGGTTATCTTTTCAAGGCCGCTCCAGACGACGAGGGCTCGTACTATTTCCGCAAATCCGAGCGTTGCTATCGCAAGGTAATCGCTCTTGAGTCTCAGTACGGGCAATCCTATAAGGAAAGCAAATACTGCCGCAACAACACCCGCGAGGAGCAGACCCAATACCCACGGGAGCGCAAATCTTATTACTCCTCCGTCATACATATAATATACCGACAGCCTCTGGGATACAGGTATTGTCAGCACCGCATACGTGTATGCTCCGAGAAGCATAAATCCCGCCTGTCCAAGCGAAAACAGACCTGTAAACCCGTTAAGCAGGTTCATAGATACGCACAGAAGCGAATATACCGTTCCTTTTTTAAGCACGAGTATAATCATCGAATATGAAGGGAAAACGATGTCTGCTATGATAAGAAACGCAAATACGATAACGAGGAATAACATTACCTTAAGCTCTTTTTTATGAGCCGCAAAATCTATAAGTTTTTGTTTCATAATGCTGCCTCCTTATACCTTATCCGTCTTTTTCTCGCCGAAGATACCCGACGGCTTTACGCAAAGGATGACTATGAGCAGCGCAAATGTGAACGCATCCGAAAATGCCGTAAGTCCGGCCATTTTAAGCAAGTTCTCGCATATACCTATTATGAATGCTCCAACAACTGCACCGGGTATAGAACCTATTCCTCCGACAACCGCCGATACGAATGCTTTAAGACCGGGCATAGCACCTGAGGTCGGTGTAACAGACGGGTAGTTGTTAAAGTAAAGTACAGAGCCGACAGCTGCAAGAGCCGCGCCTATTACGAACGTTATGCTGATAACGTTATTTATCTTTATACCCATCAGCCGTGCAGTCTCAAAGTCTACGGAAGATGCTCTCATCGCCATACCTATCTTGGTTTTATTGATGAGAAGCACGAGTGCGATAACGAGCACAACAACTATAAGAGGCGTTATCAGAGTTACAACGTTTGTTTTGGCATTATCAGTGATTTTAACAACCCTTGCGAGCCATTCTACCTTCGGATAATCCTGGGGAAGTCCGCCCGTTACGTAAAGCGCAACGTTCTGAATAAGATATGATACTCCGATAGCGGAAATCATTACCGACATACGAGGTGCGGAACGCAGGGGCTTATATGCGCATTTCTCTATTGTAAATGCGATAATCACCGTAAGAACAATCGTAAGCGGTATGGATATGTACAGCGGCATCGTCGCATTTGCGTAGACAACTATTAGTCCCGCAACCATGAACACGTCACTGTGTGCAAAGTTGATAAGTCTGAGTATACCGTATACCATAGTATATCCTATTGCAATCAGAGCATACTGACCGCCTGCGGATATACCGGCAAGTAAATAAGTCATATTGTTATTCCTTTCTTTATGCTTGTCGCGGAATGTGCATAAGTTCAAATATAGATACTTTCTTGTATTTATCTTGCACCCATGCACCTTCCGACAAGCAATCAGAGTCTATCCGTATTTTATTTCAAATATATGTATCAGATGTAATGTCGGATATAAAGATAGATTGACAGGCGAAAACCGTCTGTCAATCATCTTGATAACCTTTTCGCAGCTCATGTGCGGATAGACAAAATTATTGTCGGATGAGTTTTAAGCTTTATGCAGCTTATAATGCCTCGTGGACTTTATGAAGCTTTCTGCTCCTTAACGAAGGTCCAATTTCCGTTAGCAGTGTCAATCTTCTTGATATACGCGGTGTCACGGACTGCATCACCGGTATCGTTGAAGTATATAACGCCTGTTACACCCTTGAACGCATTGTCTGCGGACTTCATAGCAGCGAGAGAATCACGTACTGCAACGGAGGTGAGCTTGCTGCCGTCAACTTTTGCATGCTCGATAGCATAAAGAGCCGTCATGTATGCATCGTAACCCATTGCGGATACCGCGGATACCATGGTATTACCGCCGTTATCGGAAAGTCTCTGAGCATCTGCGTTAAGCCATGCCTGGAATCCGGTATCGAATTCGGCATTTGCGCCTTCCTGATAGAAGGTGGTAACACGAATATCGAGGTCTTTGCCGGTAGCAGATTCAACTATCTTGTTGCTGTCCCACGTATCGCCTGCGAGTATGGTGCCCTTGAATCCGAGGTCATTTGCCTTGGAAACGATGAGCTGCGCATAGTTAACGGATACGGGAGCAAATATTACGGATGCACTCTGATCGATAGCCTTCTGAACGTAAGAAGTGAAGTCAGATGTGTTCTGCGGGAACGTCTCATATACGCATTTGCTGTCGCCGAATGCCTTCTTGTAGTAGTCTGCGAGTCCTACGTCGTAGTCACTTCCCTGGCAAGCCATTACGTATGACTTGGTTGCGCCGAGCTCATCCTTTGCATAGTTAGCAAGAACGGTGCCCTGGAACGGGTCGAGGAAGCATACACGGAAGTAATGCTCGTTACCCTCGGTAACCTGGGGGTTGGTGCAGGTGATACCGATGGCGGGAACGCCTGCTTCCTTAAAGGTTTCGGATGCTGCAATTGAAACGCCGGAACCGTAGGAACCGAGAACTACTATGGAGTTCTGGTTGATAAGCTCTGCCGCTGCAGTCTTTGCCTTATCGTTTGAAGACTGATTGTCAACGATAGCAAGCTTAACCTTATACTCCTTACCGTTGATTGTTACGGTAGGCTTTATACTGTTAGCGTATTTAACACCGAGAGTTTCCTGTTTACCGCCGGCTCCGTTATCTCCTGAAGCAGGTTCATAAACTCCGATGGTGATTTCCGCGCCGTCTTTCAGCTCTACATCTACAGATTTTGAGCAGGAGACAAAACAGAATACGCATGCAACGCACATAACTACCGCAAGTGCAAGTGAAATTAATTTTTTCATCTTAAAATCTCCTTTATTGAAATTCTGTATAATCAAATACTCACTTATTATAACACATTTGTAAAAAAAAGTAAATAGATTTATCGATATTCTGTTAATTTTGTTAGATTTGTATCAATGAACAAAAAACAACCTCATAATTTGTTTGTATTATACAGACCGTGTGCGCGTATCGCGTACTGTGATTTCGCGTGTCTTTTATTCACGGAAAGCAATTATTGATTTGATATCAATTTATGCGTTTTCAGAAACTTATATTAAACGCATTGAACAAAAAATACGGCAGACCGAACAAAAGTCAAATCTGCCGTGCTCAAACAATTTTACATTTTTATAAACGTTGCGCTTCTCTTCGGTACAATAAGACGTCCGTTCGAGAGCTTCGCTTCTCCGCCTGTGCTGTATATATTTTCACCTTTGCCGTCAAGGTCGACTTCAATACTCTTGTCTTCCTTTGAAGTATTTATTGCAACAAGTATTTTTTCGTTCTCGCTCTTACGCAAATAAACGAACGGATAGGAGTTTTTCTTTGCATACACAAACTCTATTTCCGAAAGAGGCGCGAGAGCACTGTGTTTTTTCCTGAGGGTTATGAGCTTTTTTACTTCATTCAAGAGAGATTGAGCATTTGCGGATTCACTCTCAACGTCAGGTCTTTGGTCTGACGTATCCGTTCTTATATACAGTTTATCCTCTTGTGCCGCAGAAAATCCTGCATTTTTTCCATTGTTCCACTGCATCGGAGAGCGTGAGCCGGTTCTGTCGTATCCGCCTTCAACCGAATTGATATTTTCAAGATATCTCATACCTATTTCATCTCCGTAGTAAATGAAAGGTACTCCCGGCATGGATAGAACAAACGCAAACGCAAGCTTTCTCTCGGTTTCATCAAGGAAATACGATAATCTCTTCATATCGTGATTTCCCGTGGGTATACAGATAAGACCTTTACCTTCCGTTTTCTCCATATTGATTTTATAGCGGTTTACGAATTCGGATATATCGCCGTTACACTTTGAAGAAAAATAAGGGTTATCTCTGAATAAATCCATATAATGCGACGGACCGAAATGGAGTAGAAAATCCATATCGAATCCCGCCTTTATGGAATGATACGGGTCTCCCCACTCCGACACAAACGCCGCATTCGGAAACTTTTCCCTTACGCGCGAGAAAAATCTGTTCCAGAATTCTATTATTCCGTTACAGTCTTCATCATCGTTTTTCACGAGTGTGCTTGCCATATCGACTCTGAAACCGTCACAGCCCATATCAAGCCAGAAAAGAACTACGTCCTCCATAGCCCTTCTCGTTTCAACGCACGATGGTTCATCCATGCTCTTCTGCCACGGCTCTTCGCATCTGTAAAAACCGTAATTAAGCGCAGGTTGATTATAGAAAAAGTTAAGAGCGCAGGAGCCGTTTCTCTCGGATATTCCGCGCAGCCAACCGGTTATATTGCCGACTGTCGGAGCGTCCCATACGCTGTCCGTCCATATGTAGCGGTCGCTGTATTTATTTTTCTGCGCTTTGCAGGATTCCTCAAACCATTTATGCTCCAGAGAAGTATGCCCCGGAACAAGGTCAAGAATTACGTGCATGCCGAGCTTGTGAGCCTCGGAAAACAATCTTTTCAAATCATCGTTAGTTCCGTATCTCGGTGCAACCTTACAGTAGTCGGAAATATCGTATCCCGCATCTCCGAACGGAGATTCAAAACACGGATTCATCCATATTGCATTACATCCCAATGATTTAATATAAGGAAGTTTTTCCGTGATACCTTGCAAATCTCCTATACCGTCTTTGTTTGTGTCATAAAAAGACTGCGGATATATTTCATAAAAAACCGCATCTTCAAGCCATTTGGGAATATTTCTCATTTCAAGCCACCTTTTACCAAGCTCTCAATTTTATCAATTAAAGTGCACGAGCTGTCATGTTTCATAATAATATTAGCATAATCAAATCGGCAAAGTCAAGTATTAATCAAAAAAGAAAACAGCCGGAGTGCCGGATGAGCCCGACCTCGACCGTTTTCAATTTTGTTTGTCTGATGTATTACAGTATTACTGAACCGAAAGCTCTTCGCCGGTTTTCTCGGAAAAGTCATCTGCACCGACATTCTTTATGTCGATATTGCGATACTTGTCAAGGCCCGTTCCGGCAGGAATAAGCTTGCCGATAATAACGTTCTCCTTGAGACCGAGCAGGTGGTCCTGCTTACCTTTGATAGCAGCATCGGTAAGAACCTTGGTCGTCTCCTGGAAGGATGCCGCTGAAAGGAAGGATTCGGTAAGAAGTGAAGCCTTAGTAATACCGAGAAGCATCGGCTCCGTCGTTGCGGTTCTGAGTGAAGTCTCGCCTGCTGCTATTCTCTTAGCAATCTTTTCATTTTCCTCACGGACTTCGAGTACGTCTGCGCTTGCGCCGTCAAGGAACTTGGTATCGCCTGCATCAACTATACGGCATCTGCTCGTCATCTGACGTGCAATTACCTCGACGTGCTTATCGTTGATTTCAACATCCTCACCGCGGTATACCTTCTGAACCTCGCGAATAATGTAGTCGTACGCGGCGTTTATGCCCTTTATGCGGAGCACTTCGGTAGGAGTTACGTAACCTTCGGTAAGCTCTTCACCCGGGAATACCTGCTGACCATCCTCAACTATGAGACGCATGCCAAAGGGTATCTCGTACACTATTTCGCCGTTCGGAACCTCATCGCCTTTAACGATAACCTTATTGATTTTCTTATCCGAAATGATATGAGCCGTACCCATATATTCGGTGACGATTGCGGATTTCTTCGGCTTGCGTGCCTCGAAAATCTCTTCGATTCGAGGAAGACCCTGTGTAATGTCAGAGCCTGCGACACCGCCCGTATGGAACGTACGCATCGTAAGCTGCGTACCGGGTTCACCTATTGCCTGTGCGGCTATAACACCGACGGATTCTCCGACGGATACGGGGTTACCCGTTGCAAGGTCACGACCGTAACACTTAGCACATACACCCCTCTTTGAACGGCAACGGAGAATGGTTCTGATTTCAAGCGAGGTGATACCCGCTTTGATTATTCTCTCCGCATCGTCCTCATTTATCATGTTTTCGGAGGATACGAGAATCTCTCCCGTTGTGGGGTCTACAACATCGTTTACCGGATATCTGCCTATAATCCTCTCCTTGAAAGGCTCGAGGACATTCTTTCCGTTTATAATGTCGCTGACGACTATGCCCTCCGTAGAACCGCAGTCAGCGTCACGGATAATAACGTCGTGCGATACGTCAACGAGACGTCTGGTAAGGTATCCCGAGTCTGCCGTACGGAGTGCCGTATCGGACAGAGATTTACGTGAACTCTTTGCGCCGGTGAAGTATTCGAGCATCGTAATACCTTCACGGAAATTAGACTTAATCGGAATTTCTATTGTCTTACCGCTTGTAGCGAACATAAGTCCGCGCATACCTGCGAGCTGTCTCATCTGCTTGATACTACCACGGGCACCCGAAGTACATATCATGTTAACGGAATTGTATTTATCAAGGTTTGCGGTAAGGGCATCGGATACACGGTTGGTGATTTCCTCCCATACCTTGATAACTCTCTCATATCTTTCTTCGTCTGAGAGTTCACCCATTTCGAAGCACTCGTGAATACTGTCCACACGTGCCTGGCCTTCTTCGAGAAGCGACTTCTTTTCATTCGGTATGGTCATATCGTATATAGATATCGATATACCGCTCTTTGTAGAATACTTATATCCCAAAGCCTTAATGTTATCGAGAACGGTTGCGGCAACCTCAAATCCGTGATGAAGAATGGTAAGGTCGACAATCTTCTTCAAATCCTTGCTGACAAGAGTCTTTTCGACTTCAAGCTCAAACGGATTCGTTCTTACAGGACGGAAGCCCAGATCCTGAGGAATGTTATTGTTGTAAATAAGTCGTCCGAGAGTGACGCTGTGCTCGCCGTGAATTACCGTATGGCTTTCCATATCCAGACCGATAATCTTTGACTGCATCTCGCCGTCAACTTCTCTTTCGAGCCTTATGGCGATAGGTGCATGCAGCCCGAGAGAGCCGTTAGCATATGCCATCATAGCTTCGTCGAAGTTACGGAATATGCTGTCCTCGCCTGCCTCGCCCTCTTTGTCCATCGTAAGATAATACGAACCGAGAACCATATCCTGTGACGGAACCGCAACGGCATGGCCGTTTACAGGTTTAAGCAGGTTGTTTGCGGAAAGCATAAGGAATCTTGCCTCTGCCTGTGCCTCGGCGGAAAGCGGCAGATGTATAGGCATCTGGTCTCCGTCGAAGTCCGCGTTAAACGCCGTACAAACCAGAGGATGGAGCTTTATCGCTCTTCCCTCAACAAGTACGGGTTCAAATGCCTGTATCGAAAGACGGTGAAGAGTAGGTGCGCGGTTGAGAAGTACCGGATGGTCTTTTATTACGTATTCGAGAGCATCCCAGATAATCGGGTCAAGCTTCTCAATCTTTTTCTTCGCGTCCTTTATGCTGTTTGCCTGCTGCATCTCGATGAGTCTCTTCATAACGAATGGCTTGAAGAGCTCGATTGCCATTTCCTTCGGCACACCGCACTGGAATATTTTAAGCTCAGGTCCTACTACTATAACCGAACGTCCGGAATAGTCAACACGTTTACCGAGCAGGTTCTGACGGAAACGTCCCTGTTTACCGCGAAGCATTTCAGAGAGAGATTTGAGTGCACGGTTGGATGCGCCGGTAACCGCTTTGCCCTGGCGTCCGTTGTCGATGAGAGCATCGACGAATTCCTGAAGCATACGCTTCTCGTTTCTGATAATGATTTCGGGAGTGTGAAGCTCCATCATCTTTTTCAGACGGTTGTTCCTGTTAATAACTCTTCTGTAAAGCTCGTTGAGGTCGGAGGTTGCAAAACGTCCGCCGTCAAGCTGTACCATAGGTCTTATATCCGGAGGAAGTACGGGTATTACGTCGAGTATCATCCACTCGGGACGGTTTCCGGAACGCTTGAATGCTTCGACAACTTCAAGACGCTTGATTAGTTTTATCTTCTTCTGCGCACTTGCGGTAGCAAGCTCTGCTTTGAGTTCGTCAAACAGTGCGTCGATATCTATATCTTTCAGAAGTTCTTTTACGGCCTCGGCACCCATACCGGCACGGAAATCATCGCCATACTTTTCGTATGCCTCATGATATTCGTCGTTTGTGAGAAGTTGTTTCTTCTCGAGCGGTGTCGAACCCGGATCAATAACTATATATCTTGAAAAATACAAAACTCTTTCAAGAAGCTTCGGCGATATATCGAGCAGAAGTCCCATTCTCGAAGGAACCGCACGGAAATACCATATGTGAGATACCGGAGCAGCAAGCTCTATATGTCCCATACGCTCTCGGCGAACCTTCTTTGAGGTAACCTCAACTCCGCACTTCTCGCATATCTTGGTCTTACCGCTGTTTACGCGGATTCTTTTGTATTTACCGCACATGCACTCTCCGTCCTTGGTAGGACCGAAGATTCTCTCGCAAAACAGACCGTCACGCTCTGCTTTAAGGGTTCTGTAATTTATGGTTTCACCCTTTGTAACTTCGCCGTGCGACCAGCTGCGTATCATTTCGGGAGAAGCAAGACCTATTTTTATAGAATCAAAATTTGCCATATTTATTTTCTGCTTTTCCGCACGTAAATAAAGCGGAAAAGTCTATCCCCTCTCAATTTAGTTGAAGTTAACCGTATTACTCAAGGTCCTTGTCGTCCGGCTCAATACCGTCAGCGGAATTTGCGAATTCCTCGAATTCCTTGTCGATATAGTCGTCATCATCGATGTATTCGGAATCCTCATCGAAGCTATCGTCGACGTCATCGTTTTCCACAATATCGTCGTCATCGTCGGATACGGAATCGTTATCGGTACCCTCTCCGTCAATTTTATCTTCAAGCTCATCCAGAGAAGTTGTATTCGGCGCATTGCTGTCGTCGATAAGCTGTGAAAGCTCTATTTCGTTTCCGTTTTCATCAAGACACTTAACGTCAAGGCAAAGAGCCTGAAGCTCTTTCACGAGAACCTTGAACGACTCGGGAATACCCGGAGTAGGAATATTCTGACCTTTAACGATAGCCTCATACGTCTTTGTTCTACCCAGCACGTCATCACTCTTTACGGTAAGCATTTCCTGAAGTGTATATGCGGCACCATATGCTTCAAGCGCCCATACTTCCATCTCTCCGAAACGCTGACCGCCGAACTGTGCTTTACCTCCGAGAGGCTGCTGAGTAACGAGGGAGTACGGACCGTTGGATCTCGCATGTACCTTATCGTCTACGAGATGGTGCAGTTTAAGGTAATACATTATACCTACCGTTACGGGATTATCAAACGCCTCACCCGTTCTTCCGTCATAAACGGTAGTCTTACCGTCGATAACTCTGAGTGTCTCGGTTTTCATAAGCTCTTTGAGTTTATCGTTGTCGGAGACTATTTCATCGTCAACTCTCTGCAGGTCGCGTCTGCCGTTCTCGTCGACAACTTCCTTGAATACCGCTTTTCCTCTCACACATTCACCGGGACGGATTTCACGTGCATATCCCGCCTGTCTCATCTGCTCGAGAATGTCCTTCTCGTTTGCACCGTCGAATACGGGAGTCATTATCTTATATCCGTTTTTCTTTGCGGCTATTCCGAGATGTACCTCGAGCACCTGTCCTATGTTCATTCGAGAAGGAACGCCCAGCGGGTTAAGGACTATATCCAGCGGAGTTCCGTCGGGGAGAAACGGCATATCTTCGGGAGGAAGTATACGTGATACGACACCCTTGTTACCATGACGGCCAGCCATTTTATCTCCGACGGATATCTTTCTCTTCTGTGCTATAAATACACGCACAACCTTGTTAACACCGGGAGCAAGCTCTTCGGCGTTTTCTCTTGTATATACTTTTACGTCAACAACTATTCCGGATTCGCCGTGAGGAAGTTTTAGGGAGGAATCACGCACCTCTCTTGCCTTCTCACCGAATATAGCACGGAGGAGTCTCTCTTCGGGAGTGAGCTCCGTCTCTCCCTTAGGAGTAACTTTGCCTACGAGGATGTCTCCCGCATGAACCTCGGTACCTATTCTGACTATGCCGTCCGCGTCAAGGTCCTTAAGAGCATCTTCGCCGACGTTCGGAATTTCACGGGTGATTTCCTGTGCTCCGAGCTTGGTATCTCTTGCTTCTATTGAATATTCTTCTATATGAATTGAGGTATACATATCCTCACGGACAAGTCTCTCGTTAAGAAGGACCGCATCCTCGTAGTTGTAACCTTCCCAGGTCATGAATCCGACAAGGGCATTTTTACCGAGCGAAATCTCTCCGTTGGAGGTTGCGGGACCATCTGCGATTACCTGTCCCTTTTCAACTCTTTCTCCGACATCGACGATAGGTCTCTGGTTAACGCACGTACCCTGATTGGAGCGCTTGAATTTTATAAGGGCATGAACTTCCTTGCGTCCGCTGTCGGTGAGTATGACTATCTGGTCTGCGCTGACGCGCTCTACAACACCGCTTTCCTTTGCAACCACAACTACTCCTGAGTCTACTGCCGCCTTGTATTCCATACCGGTTGCAACAATAGGAGACTCGGTTTTCATAAGAGGCACTGCCTGCTTCTGCATGTTTGAACCCATGAGCGCACGGGTGTTATCGTCGTTTTCAAGGAAAGGTATGCATGCAGTTGCTACGGAAACGACCATCTTCGGCGACGCATCCATATAGTCAACCTGCGATGCGTCTACCTGAATGATTTCCGCCTTATCTCTTGCAATAACCTTCTCGTTTGCAAATCTTCCGTTTTCGTCGAGTTTTTCATTAGCCTGTGCTATGATATATGCATCCTCAACGTCGGCAGTCATATATTCTACGGTATCGGAAACAACTCCCGTTTCCTTGTCAACCTTTCTGTAAGGAGCTTCAAGGAATCCGTATTCATTTATACGCGCATACGTAGAAAGATAAGTAATAAGACCGATGTTAGGACCTTCAGGCGTCTCGACAGGACACATTCTTCCGTACTGAGTATAGTGAACGTCACGAACGTCGAATGAGGCACGGTCACGTGACAGACCTCCGGGGCCGAGTGCCGAGAGACGACGCTTATGAGTAAGCTCGGCCAAGGGGTTGTTCTGATCCATGAACTGTGAAAGGGGCGATGAACCGAAGAACTCACGGATGGCGGTGGATACGGGCCTTGTATTCACCAGCGCCTGAGGAGTCATATCGTCGTTGTCATGTATCGACATACGCTCCTTAACATTCTTCTCCATTCTCGACATACCGATTCTGAGCTGATTCTGGAGGAGCTCTCCTACACAACGCAGACGTCTGTTTCCGAGATGGTCTATATCGTCTATCTGACCTACACCGTGTGTCAGGTTGAGCAGATAGTTAACGGATGCGAAAATATCGTTCTTTGTTATATGCTTGGGTGCAAGTTCGTCTATTCTTGCCTTGACTTCAGCCTTGATTGCATCAACATCGCCCTGCGCATTCTCGCAGATTTCACGGAGCAAATCAACGTCAACCTTCTCGCCGAGTTTTACTCCGCAGTCGACAAGGTCGTATCCGAGATAATCCTCGGGACGAACCGTTTTATTTGAGAATACCTTTACCCTTGCGCCTGCCTCGGTTTTTACGAATACTTCGTTTACGCAACAGCGCTCGATGGCATCGGCAAGCTCTCTGTCGATATACGCGCCTGCCTCGGCAACAACTTCACCCGTAATCGGGCTTACAACGGTCTGGTCGAGAAGCTGCCCCTGTATGCGTCTTGCGAGTGCAAGTTTCTTGTCAAACTTATATCTTCCGACCGGGGCAAGGTCGTATCTCTTATGATCGAAAAAGAGATTATTTACGAGCATCTGCGCGCTCTCGACTATTGCCGGGTCGCCGGGTCTTAACTTCTTGTATATTTCTTTGAGAGCCTCATCGCCGAGAGTGGAGTTGTTCTCACTTGCGAGCTTGGCACACTCGTCCCTTGAGATTGTTGCCGCGAGCATACTCTCCACACCGAACATATTCTCTATGTCATCGTCGCTTTCAACTCCGAGTGCACGTATGAGAACGGTTATCGGGAGCTTTCTCGTTTTATCTATTTTAACGTAGAAAACACCGTTTGCATCAGTCTCGTATTCGAGCCATGCGCCTCTGTACGGTATAACCTGTGCGGTATAGCTGTGCTCACCCGACTTATCGATGTTTCTGTCATAGTATATACCGGGCGAACGCACCAGCTGGGAAACGACAACTCTCTCCGCGCCGTTTATAACAAACGTACCGTTGTCTGTCATAAGCGGGAAATTACCCATGAATACCTGAGACTGCTTTACCTCACCCGTCTCCTTGTTCGTAAGGCGGACGTCAACTCTGAGAGGAGCCTCGTAGGTGGTATCTCTGTCCTTGCATTCTTCAACAGGATACTTTGCGGATTCCTTGTTCAGGCTGTAACCAACAAATTCAATGATGAGATTTCCCGAATAGTCTACGATAGGCGATACATCGTGCAGAACCTCAAGAAGACCTTCATTGAGGAACCAATCATACGACCTCTTCTGAACCTCGATGAGGTTAGGCATTTCGCACACATCGTTCAGCTTAGCAAAGCTCATTCTTTCGTTTTTGCCGAGCTTCTGGAGTTTAAGCATATTAAATTGCTCCTTCATCTTTCTGTATTTTCACAATCAGTTTCGCTTATGGCATATATAAATAAATTTTATACCGAACCGATAAAATTGCTTAATTTACAAAAAATTTTCATTTGTCCATTTTATACCAAAGCGATTATAATGCAGTTTATTATTATATCATAGCAATAGGGCTATGTCAAGTATTTTGAAAAATATTATTTTCAAAAGTTAAAAAAGATTGAAAAGCGAAATTTATTATGGTATACTTATATTAGTAAGTTATAACTCTTCAAAAAACGAAAAGAAAGGAGTATGACTTGTTTACCGTAAAGCTCGCTGATTTAACTATACAAATAAACAATCGCCATTCCTTTCTCGAAGAAATGTGCCGTGACTATATATATGATATGCCCGGCAACGCTTCATGCGACTTCTCCATAGAAATAACGGATGCCGATATTGAATACGAACGTTCAAAAAACCTATGCCAAACGGCATTTTCAGAAGAATATATCGAGTTCATTGCCTGTCTGCGTAAAATATGCGAACAGCTTGCATATTTCGATGCTGTTATGCTTCATGCCGCGGCAATAGAAATGAACGGACGCGGTTACTTATTCTCCGCCAAAAGCGGTACGGGAAAAAGCACACACATCGCGTTGTGGAAACGCGTTTTCGGAGATAAGGTAAGAATAATAAACGGAGATAAGCCGATTATCCGCCGAAAAGACAACTGTTTCCTGGTATATGGAAGTCCATGGTGCGGTAAAGAAAATATGTCTGAGAACATATCAGCTCCCGTAACTTCAATCGCCTTTCTTGAGCGGGGACCCGAAAACATCGTAGAAAAACTCTCCGTCGCCGACACTTTCTCTAAACTGATACCCATGCTGTATATACCAAGTTCACCCGACAAAAGAATTAAACTGTTCTCCATCGCAAACGATTTCGCAGAATGCACAAAAGCATATAATCTCATATGTAATATAAGTGAAGATGCGGCAAAGGTCGCATACGGAGGAATGTCTGATGAAAATTAACGGAAAATATATAACCAGAAAAATCGGAGATGAATATTATGCGGTTCCACTCTTGGGAGGAGAGGATGTAAACGTCATGATACGGCTCAATGAGACGGGAGCGTTTTTGTTTGACAAATTATTGGAATGTGAGACCGAGAATGCTCTTATTGACGCTCTCACGGCAGAATACGCGGTAGACCGTGCTACGGCAGAGACCGACGTGCACGACTTCATCACAGCGATGAAAGAGGCAAAAATCCTTGACTGAAAGAAAAAACATGAGTGAGCTCATCCCCATTATAGAAGACGTTATTTACCACGGGGGTGAATTCTGTCTTTATCCGAAAGGCACCAGTATGCTTCCTCTCATCCGGGAGGGACGAGATGCCGTGATACTCTCTCGTCCCGATGACGGCACGCTCGCAAAAAACGATATTATTCTATATAGAAGAAAAAACGGCAATTGGGTTTTGCATCGCATCGTAAAAATAAAGGGTGATGAACTTTTTATATGCGGAGACAATCAGGGGGATATCGAACGTGGCATCTTCCATGCCGACGTAAAAGCAAAAGTCATCGCAATATTAAGAGACAGTCGGCGCATAAATATAAACGACCCGCACTACAAAGCATACGTCAGACGCATAAACAGAACACGCCCCGTCCGCACTCTGCGCTCAAAAATTTCAAAAGTGATTCACAAAAAGAACAACAGTTTTACAAAATAATACAAAAGAAAACCGACTTATCTTTCTTTGATACGTCGGTTTTTTATCGGATATTACAAACGTCAAACTCCGAAAAGCAAGTCCGAATATGACGGATACGGCCAGTACTTCTTTGCAGTGATAAGCTCGAGTCTGTCACATTCTTCACGCAGTTTTTCCATAGCAGGCTTTACCATGTCTGCATAGAAACGTGCGCTCTCAATACCGCTCGGCAAAGGTCTTGCCTCTTCACGGAGAGCAGAGAGCTCGCAAGCACGCCTGTATGCCATATCCGCATGTGCGGATATCTCGTTGACAATGGTATTCTCACATTCAAAGGATGTTATACCGAGCGTTTTTTTGTTTATCATGTTTCCGGTGAGTTCTGATATGTAGGACATGGCAGCAGGTATTATCTGTTTTATGGCAATGTCCACCATAGTCTGCGCCTCAATAGACATCATATTTGAATAGTTGTCGAGAAGTATATCACGTCTCGACGCAACCTCGGTAGGAGTATATATACCCTTACGTGTGAAAAGCTCTATGTTCTTTTTGTCTGTAAAGTGAGGCACCGCGTCGACAGTTGTCTTATAGTTGGAGAGACCTCGTTTCTCAGCCTCTGCCTCCCACTCTGCGGAATACCCGTTTCCGTTGAATATAATACGCTTGTGTGCAGAATATTCATCTCTGATTATTTTTGTAACCGCACTGCCGAAATCTTTTTCGCCGACACCTTCGAGCATATCGGCGTATTTGTCCAGCCGGTCGGATACTATTGTATTCAGCATGATGTTTGCACATGCTATGGAGTCGTTTGCACCCAGCATACGGAACTCAAATTTGTTACCGGTGAATGCGAATGGAGACGTTCTGTTCCTGTCCGTATTGTCTTTCGGGAAGGTTGGGAGCACACATGCTCCGACATCCATATATTCGCTGTCCTTCTTGCTGTAATGCGTCGCATTTTCTATGGACTTGAAAATATCGTTAAGCTCTTCTCCGAGGAAGATTGAGACAATAGCCGGCGGCGCTTCACTCGCACCGAGACGGTGATCGTTGCTTACCGATGCTACGGAAATTCTGAGAAGATCCGCATAGTCGTCCACGGCGGCTATAACTGCTGTCAGGAACAAGAGAAACTGTGCGTTGTCAAAGGGAGAATCACCCGGTTCAAGCAGGTTCGTTCCGTCCGAGGTTGAGAGCGACCAGTTGTTGTGCTTGCCTGAACCGTTGACGCCTGAGAACGGTTTCTCGTGGAGAAGACATATAAGTCCGTGTTTCTCTGCAATTCTCTTCATAAGCTCCATGGTAAGCTGGTTGTTGTCACACGCAATATTTGTTGTTGCAAATATGGGTGCCAGCTCATGCTGTGACGGAGCCACTTCGTTATGCTCCGTTTTTGCGAGAATTCCGAGTTTCCACAACTCTTCGTCCAGATCATCCATGAAGGCTTTTACCCTTGGTCTTATAGCGCCGAAATAGTGATCGTCGAGCTGCTGTCCCTTCGGCGGTTTTGCGCCGAACAGAGTTCTTCCGCAAAGCTTAAGGTCGAGCCTTTTTTCATACATTTCTTTCGGAATCAGGAAGTATTCCTGCTCCGCTCCGACCGTGGTATTTACTCTGTCGACTTTTTTGCCGAAAAGCGACAGTATCCTCTTAGCCGATTTATTTATAGCTTCCATAGAACGAAGAAGAGGCGTTTTTTTATCAAGCACCTCTCCGCTATATGAGCAGAAAGCCGTCGGAATACACAAAGTGTTCTGTTTTACAAACGCAGGGGATGTCGGGTCCCATGCGGTATAGCCTCTCGCCTCGAAAGTAGCGCGAAGTCCGCCGGACGGGAAAGAGGAGGCATCAGGCTCGCCTTTAATAAGAGCTTTACCGGAAAATTTCATTATGACGCCACCGTTACCGTCCGATTCAATGAAACTGTCGTGCTTTTCAGCCGTGATACCCGTCATAGGCTGGAACCAATGTGTAAAGTGGGTTGCGCCTTTCTCTATTGCCCATTCCTTCATTGCTTTTGCAACGTGATTTGCAATTTCGGGTTTGAGAGGTTCTTCGTTATCAATAGTTCTGTGCAGCTCCTCGTATATGTCAGGTGGCAGTTTTTCCTTCATCTGCGCATCTCCGAATACCATACTGCCGAACAGCTCGGGAACTTTTTTAGCTTCTACCATGTATATCTACCTTTTCAATTGTTGTGCTTACATTTTGTCCGCCCGAAAGTATTCTTCCGGGCGGACTTTGCTTATAATAATTATGAGAGTTGTGTATAAGCCTTTGCTATTTTGAGATACTGTGCGTACATGGCGTTTTTAACTGTCTGAACTTTATCGTCTATTTCGGTTTTGCTGGTCAGACCGTCAAAGCTTGCCGTATTCATTATGAGAGCCACTTCGTCAATGCTGTGGTCGGAATATATGCGATCTGCATGTATCTTTGAATCGTATACGTCATTCTCATAGCACAAAGTCTCGCCGTTAAGATACTTTGTAAGTTTTTCCCTTGCGGTCGTAACGTAATCTGCTATCGAGTTTTTGTTTGCATTGTAGAAGCTAAGCGCGTCGGATATTGCATCTGAAACTATTTCGTCAAGACGGTCCTTGGTTTTAGCCGCTCTTATTTCAACCTTAGCGTTCTCAGCCATCTGCATGAGTGAGTCTCTGTCCTCTTCGAGCATACCGGTAAGATCGTGCTCGTAAGTCTTTCCGGGAGCTTCGGTTCCGTCATTGTTGTAACCGTTCACTCCGTATTTTGCAGTTTCTGCGTCTATGCTTGCAATTGCATTGTCAATATCAGCTTGGCTAAGAACCGGCGCACTTGTTTTGATACTGTCTGCCTTTTCTTTTATTGCAGTCTTTCCTTGATTGAGTACTGTGTCAAGAGCTGCCTTTGATGTTAGTTCGTCGTCATTCAAAGCATTCTTTGCCGCATTTACTACTGCGTTAAACTCGGCTTCCTTATCGGAGCTGTAATTACCGATTATTTCCATCGTTGCCGCATAGCTGTCGAGCTGCGTCTTATAGGCTGTCACAATCGCCGATATCTTGTTTTCATCAACGTTTGCCGTATTGAATGCCGCTTTATACATTGCCTTGTAGGTTTCCGCAGTTGCGTTTACGTCGTCAATGGCGGTGAGAGCGTCGATCTGGTTGCATATGTCCGAGAATGCTCGGTCGAGAGCCGTTGTAGTCTCATCGGTCAGATGTCCCGTTGCCATATCAGGAGAAGTACGGTACTGATTTAACATCGTTTTAACTTCCGTCTTTCTTGCTTCGAGATTATATCCCAAAGAACTTGAAGAAGCAGATGAACTTGTACTGGACGAACTTGATGTAGTTGCTGAGGAACTGGTTGCGGAAGATAAACTATTATCCGTATCAACATCATCTTCTCCGCACGACGTCAGGATAACCATGGAACAGATAAGTATAATTGCAAACATTATGCTAAGTAACTTTTTCATAATTTCCTCCAAAATATATATTTCCACTTACATTATACTACAATATTATTGAATTGTCAATAATATTATTCTATAATATTTTAATGTATTATTTTTATATATTTTCATATACAAACCAAAAAACATGATAACTTGTTTTTGAAAAAACTCTTGATTTACCGTCGTAAAAGTGTTAAAATAATTTGGTATTGTTTTGCAATCGCATAGCTCTTTTTTATTTCGTACATGATGTAATACGGACAAAGCAGCAAAAGAATAAACAACCGCAAAGGAATATTATGAATTATATTATACTTGACCTGGAATGGAATCAGGCTTACTATCAAAAGACACAATCCGTTCAGAAAAGATTAAGCGCACGTCTGCGCGGAGAAGTTATACAGATAGGAGCCGTAAAATTAAACGAAAATCTTGATATATGTGGCAGTTATACCGTCACGGTGAAACCGAAATACTTCACCAAAGTGAACAGGCACGTCATGCTCCTGACCGGTATAACTCAGGAGATGATGGACAGCGGAGTACCCCTCGTCTCGGCAATAGATAGCTTCCGCCGTTTCTGCGGAGAGGATTTTGTTTTTCTTACATGGGGACCGGACGATATACCGATGCTTAAGGAAAACCTCAATGCAAACTCACTTGATTACGGCTGGATTGATAAGGTATATGACCTTCAAAGTATTTATTCCCGTCAGATAGAGAACGACGGAAAACAGCATGCCCTCGAATACGCTATGGAAAAACTCGGCATTGAGCAAACCCTCCCTGCTCACGATGCTCTTAACGACGCATATTTCACGTCTCTCGTAGCAAAAAAACTCAACGTGGCATCAGGCATCGCCGAATATAATCCATGCAGCGGAAAAACTCTTTCAAGCGTTACAATTGGCGATTCGGATGTAGGTGAGACGGGCTTCGTCGGTTTTGCGTCAATGGAATCTCTCGTTGACGAAGGTTATCATGTCACAGACTGCCCGATGTGTCACACCGCCATGGAACGTGCGGGGCGCACCCTTCATCTGAAAGGGCAAAGATACATAACCCCCTATACCTGTCGTGAACACGGAGACTTTTTCACAACCGTACGTCTCACTCACAACATAAACGGAACGTACCGTATGAAGATAACCTCAGAACGCTCTGAAGAAGCACGTCAGACCGCATATCGTGAAGGCCTGCGCTCGGCGGAGATAATGTCAAAAAAGTTTGCACGTAAAGGTCGCAGACCGATAAAAAAGCAAGAAAACAGAAAGTTCATTCCGACTAAATAGCCGGAGAATTTGCAAATGCAATTTTCGTTTGCAAAGCATCAGGTAAACCCGCATAAAATTACATAAGCTAAATTAAAAAACCGAGTCCTCACGGACTCGGTTTTCTTTTGCTGTCAGGTCTAAAAGACCTTATTCTTTATTTTGCGATTCTTTATATTGCGATTCTGTTAATTTTATCATGGTTATTATGGAATACTCCTTCTGCGTAGTCTGAACTCCGCACGCAACAAGACCGTTGTCGGGGTTTGTGCACTCGTCGTATTTATCCGCATCCACAATATTTCCGGACGTATCATTCTTTTTCAAAGCCTCAAACCTGTCGTTTATCTGAACTGCAAAAGCCATCTTAAATATATTTTTGTTTGCACTCCAGTCATACCCCTTTGCGGTATTATATCCGTTAATGTCAAAGAGAAGTCCTATAACGTATCCGTTTTCTTCTCCTTCGGAATTCAAAAGCTTCTTAGTCGTTCTGTTCGGATTGTCCTTATCAAGGTCAATGAGAGAGACATAATCTTTCTGCAATATCTTTCCGTCTCCCGTCGGCTCCGGAGAGGTAAGTAAAAACTCACCCTCACGGTCCAGAACAAGGCAACGCATGGTATTGTCTCTTGTAGGATCGCTGGTATAGTCATATTTACCCGTACCATAACCCTTAAGTTCGGTAGGATCACCTAAGTAATAACGAATCTCAACGTTATCGCCGTAACGGTATAATCCGCCGGGTTCATTGCCGCTTGCAATAAGCTCTTTGATAGTCTGTTTATCTGCCGCTTTGAAGTTGTTAACCGTATCGTCACGTACAACTATATATACGTAGAGATATGTGCCATCAAATGCCATATATGTATTCTGGTCAATCTGAACGTTAAGACCTGCCCTCTTTGTGGTCTCATTGGAGTAGATGTTAGAGGACTGCTGTGTCCACTTGTTCGTCGTGGGGTTTGCGTACGCCGGTGTCATGTCGCCGGGCTCACCCTGATAATAATTGAACGTTCCGAATCCGTGTGCGAAACGGAAAGTACCTATAGCGTTCGTCGACTGTTCGGTTTCGCCCTCATATCTGAGGTATTCGTTACCGTCGTTCGAAATACCATTAGCAGACGTAGTGTTATATTCGTGACCGTTTCTTGTAGCGAGAGTGATTTTGTCAAACACGGTCAATGCCGTATCTCTGTTTCCGCCTACCTGAGTCTGAATTTTTTCATTAAGGAACAAGATAGCGCCGGCATCCTTAGAGTAGTTTGCACGAAGAGTATAGTTCTTATCTACATTAGAACCGGTGAACACGTCTCCGAGCTTACCGCCGTCTTCAACAATTACCCACGTTGAGAACGACATACCTACCTCCGAAGGAGCCGAAGGAATGTCGGATATTGACTGTCCGGCATAAATCTTTACTACGCCGTTAATGGAAGTTATGTTGAAGTCGTTCTTCGTCTTTGAAAAATCGTTTTCATCGTCAACGAAATAAACATCGTCCCCGCCGTTTTTCTTCTTATTTTGTATTTCTTCTTTTGAAAGTCTCTCTTTGAACTCATAAGAATAGCTTGTATATGCGTTTCCGCTTTTGTCCTGAAGAGCAATGGTGAATACTTCTGCTTCGTTATATTCAAGAGTAATGTCCTTATTCTCGGTAACCTTAGCCGCAAGTTCGGTATTGAGCTTGGAAACGTTGAGCACGTAACCGTAGTGATAGTCACTGTAATCACCGGTTATCATAGCCGAACGTCCCGCGGTTACCCTTACGCTCTCGAGAATGTCGCCCGTCATACCGTCTATGATACGTACGGTAAATTTCTCTTTGGAATTAGAAGAGGACGACGCAGATGACGATGAACTCGAAGACTGACTTCCGTCTGAACTGCTGCTTGGATTTGTATCATCCTTGTCCTCACACGATGCCAGCATGAATACTGCGGAAAGCATCATAAGGCACGCAATGAGTAAAGAAATAATTCTGGTGCTTTTTTTCATTTATTTTTCCCCCAAAAAATCTGAATTTTCATTCATACTTAATTATACAAAAAAAAATATAAATTGTAAAGTGTTCAAATGACCATATTTTCGACTTAATTTTTGTGCATTTTGCATAAATTTATAAAAGTTCAGTCGTTTCTCATTACGCAGGCTTTATTTGAATTGTTGTTTTAATATCACATAAAAAGCTGTCTCAAATCGGATTGAGACAGCAAATAGTAAATAATGAATTGAAACGTGTAAAATTATTTTTTAAGAACAAGATGAACCGCAAAACCGCATATTTCATCCTTAAGATATACGAACGTAGGCTTTCCTTTTGCGTCCGTCTTGAGCGTGGACTCGTCGATTTCAACGCCCATGCGTTTGAAATATGCAACAGCTCTGTCAACAAAATTCGTTGCTATCGCTATGTGACCGCATCTTCCGGGGCCTTTACCGAACATTATCTCAAATTTTTCGGAGGAGAAATAACTCTTGCTCGTCTCGCGAATGCTCCAGCCGAACATGGCACAGAGGAGCTTTGCATACTTCTCCGCTTCCTCGCGGTTTTCGGTGTTTATTCCTATATGTGCAAGTTCAAAACCGAGCATTGAAGAAACAGCATTTCTCGTGAGCTCCTCAATCTTTCCGAATTCCTTTGCGGCTATAAGATCGGAGGGAACCATAAAGCTTCCGCCGCAGCACAGAATTTTATCAAATTTAAGATATGAAAGAAGATTGTCCGCATTTATTCCGCCTGTCGGCATAAACATAAGCGAGCCGTAAGGGGCGCTCATGGCTTTCAGCATTTTAAGACCTCCGCATGCTTCGGCAGGGAAAAATTTAACTGTTTTCAGACCGAGCTCAAGTGCAGTCTCAATATCCGAAGGATTTGAGATGCCGGGGATAACCGGTACCCCTTTCTTTATACAATGCTCTACAACCTTCGGGTTAAGTCCCGGGCTGACGATAATCTCAGCGCCTGCTTCTACTGCTTCATCCGCTTGCTTCGTTGTAAGAACGGTTCCTGCTATGAGAAGCATATCGGGCAGTTCTGCCTTTATTCTCTTTATTGCTTCAGCCGCACATGCGGTTCTGAACGTAATTTCAGCTGCCGGAAGTCCGCCGTTACACAGTGCCCTTGCGAGCGGAACCGCATTTTCGGGGTCATCGATTTTAATTACGGGCAGAACGCCAAGGTCGTAAACTTTTTTTTCCGATTCAGTCATTTTAACACCTCATTGTTTTTTGTGGTTTTTATTCATTTACCGATTTAATTATAGATTTTTTCCGAGTGCCTTTCAATTGCAAAAATTGAAGTGATTATTGAATATATTGACTTATATGTAAAATAAACTTTATCTTTACGTTTGAATTCGGAATTTAAATATGAAATCTAAACGTCAGCACTTTTCATTCTGCATACATCTTTCATTTTGCAGTATTTACAGCTTTCAAAGGAACGGCGGTGCTTTTCCGTCGGCACCGTTGCGTCTCCGGACATTATTCTCCTTCCTATTTCTTTTATAACGTCGGACATCTCGCAGAACATGTTTTTAATTTCACCTAAACTGTACATGCTCTCTGACTTTTTTGCGGGCATCCCTTTTCCGTCACCGGACATATCGTAGGCTTTATTGACTTTTCCGTCTTTCAGAAGTATTCCGCTCCGTACCATCTGAGAGGATACTGCATCCCTGCGCTCTTTGGTCGTAGCCGACGGGGTGTCGACTTTAACCGGAGATGTTTTCGCCGTCATATAGAGTGCGCCTGCGGGGACTATCTCTTTTTCGCAGAAGTATGAGGAGCCGTTCTCCGTGATGGAATAGAGATAAAGAAGAAGTTGCAGATTAATTCCTTTTTTTATATCCGACACCGAGAAACGCTTTTCACCGGTTTTATAATCCACTACCCTGACGTACGCTTTATCTCCGTCCTCGAATACGTCCACACGGTCCACCACTCCGTTTATTGTTGCCACGGTGTCATCGTTTATTGCCATTTTTACAGGTTCAATACCCTGTGAAGATATGGGAAGCTCGAAGTATGCCGGGCGGAATCCGCTGTTACATAATTCATCGTATACCTCACCCGCTACAGCGTCGGCGGCAATCTCAAGGCGTGAAAACAGATTTTGCAATCGTGCCGACGTCATACCTCCATCTGACATTATCGAGTTCTCATACTTTTTGCATGACTCACTTACCAATCGTTTTATATCGTTTTCTTCTATCTCGTCAATCGGCTTTGATAGCTTCACCGTTTCCGAAAAAACGTTCTCGAGCACCGCATGAACGTAGTTGCCTATGTCTGCTGTATTGAATCTGTTTTCGGAGTCATCGTCAAGCTTCAGTACGTATCTGCAGAAATACGAGAACGGACATTTGACATAGTTTTCAATACGTCCTTGTGTAAGATACAAAGAATTTCCGACGATGCTTTTTATAAGAACGGGGTCGACGAATTCCTCTCCGTTTCTTATCTTTGACGATATCTCACAATATTCCCCGTTACCATCTGTTAAAGATAAGATGTCTTGGGCAAGCTTTCTTCTTTTTTCCTTTTCGTCACCGCAAATTGCACAGTTATCCTCCCCTGCTTTGCAGAGAACCCTTTTAGCACTGTCCTTGGTATATATTTTTTCATAAATCGGAATATTGCCCGAGGTCATGAACTTTTCTCTCCCGTTTGCTATCTTCCGTATTCTGTCTACCGCATATGACGGAGAGATTGCGTTCATCGCGGAGTCCTTCAGCGAATAGGATACGTTCACGCTGTCCGTTGCGGTAAGTCCCGCTCTCATAAAAGAAAATAGCGCCCTCTGCGACATTACCTTGAAGTTATCCTCTATATTAAGACCGACCGATGCGAGCGTCTCGCACTCAGAGTGGCTGAAAAGTCCGTTCTGCTTTACGGTTTCCGGGAATACACCCTCGTTTGCACCGATTATGAACACGTGCTTTACTTCGCTCAGTCTCAGCGTGTCTGCGTTGCCTACGGTTACTTCGTCCCTCGACGTAGGTATTCTGGCAATATTTATTTCGCCGAACATAATTTTGAGCAGATCGGCAAAATTCTCCGCATTTACCTCCATATCTCCGGCAATTTCAACGAGACGCTCGAGCGTATCACAGATAATGTCAAAAAGCCGTGTGTAATACTCCCCTCTTTCAACGTCCCCCATGGCGTAGACGGTCTTTGCTCTTTCGAGAAGCTTATCCTCTATTCCCTCACTCGCAATAAAGTCGGAGAGAAACCTTGCATGTTCTGATACCGTGTGCACCCCTAAGCTCTTCTCATAGAAACGCACGAGAGGTAAAATCAGTTTTTTCCTGGCAGTGTTCACGACAGAAAGAAACTCTTCATCCTTTTTCGTTCTCTCTCTTACGTATCCCCTGGGATTCATATTCCAGTCATCGTCGATTTCAAAAGCTTTTCTTCCGCTTATGTTCCATCTCTGCACGTAGATTTCGAATGAATCGCATTCCCGTTCGTCAAGCTCGGAAAGGGCGCATTTCATATAAGTTATAACGTCCTCCCTGCGGAAGCCCTGCGTTATAACCGAGTATGCCGAATATATCCATTTTATCACTTCAAAAGAGGTTATGTTCTCGTTAACCGACATAAAATACGGAATACCATATCTTGTAAAAGATTCGTCGAGTATTCCCCGGAACCTGTCAGGGCTCGAAAAAACTATTGCTATGTCGGAATATCTCGCACCGTCGGAAATCAGCTTACGTATCCTTGCGCATACGGTGTCACACTCGTCGTATATATCGGAGCATTCCGTAACGGATAGCCTGTCATCCGCTTCGCCCTCATATAACGAAACATGATAATCGACGGACCATATGTTGTTGAATACGTAGCGTATAAGCTCGGATTTCGTTCGTTTCCGGTCGGAGAGAACTTCCCTCTCAACTTTCACTCCGCGCATCTTCGCCGTTTTTTCGAGAGTTTTCAAAAACTCTTCGGATTCATAGAAGCACATTTTCTTTTTTGTAAAATCGTACTCTACCGACACTGTAACGTCTGCCTGCTCTATCAGTTTTCCGAAAACCGCCGTCTGCTGTCCCGTAAAGCTCGTAAATGAATCGATATATATTTTCTTTCCGCGGAAAAAATCGTTTTTACAGAGAAGGTTGTACATTTTGTCCAGGTCGTTCATTGAGTCCGAATACTTTTCGTTAATCAGCCTGTTATACATCACCATTACGAGAGACAGGTCTTCAAGGCGTTTTTTCAGACTTCCCTCGGCGAGAGCTGATGCCGCAGCGTCAAGCTGTGAGGCACCTATTCTCATTCTGCGTAATTCCTCGGTCTGTGAAAGAATACGGCGAAGCCCGTTTCTGTCGTGAACGTCGCGCCGTTCGTTCAGGAGGGGGAGCACCTCGGATATCGCACGCTGCATAATAACCGTTTTAGCGGAAATGTCAGCGTAATTGTATGACAGGCCTCCCAGAGAACGAAAAACAGTGTTTGCCAGCCGTGAAAAATTCGTTACCTCAAAGAACAGCGGCGCACATGCGGGCAAAAACTCCGCCATCGCCTTTTCCCTCTCGAGGGTTTCCTGCTCCGGAACTATAAGATATCCGGCAAAAGAGTCTTTTTCATTGCTGTCAAGTCCGCGCTTTATCAGCTCGTTTATATAGGCGCTTTTTCCGCTGCCTACGTCTCCGAGAATCAGCTTCAACATTTTTTGTCCCCTCCTATCTCGGTATGAGCGACAAGGCAATACCCTCGACCCCTGTCGTACAGTATGAGTTTTCTCTCACCTTCGAGCTTTTCTCTCAATCTGTGTATATATACCGTCAGCATACCGTCTTTTGAATTTTCTCCGAAAACGTCGGCGAGCAGCTTCTCCCTGGCAATAAAACTGCCGCGTTGCTCATTCAGACGTCGGAACAAATCAAATTCGTGAGAAGTAAGCGATACCGTGACCGAGTCCACGGTAACGGTCTTTCCCTTTTCTTCGATGATAATATCGTCCTTTGTATTCTCCGTGCACAGCGACATGAAGTCCTCTTCCGTAAAAGGGCGAAGTATGAAAAGCCCGCGCGCCTTCTCCGGGGAGCGTGAAAAAAACACCGTTTTGCCGTTATATCTTCTCGGATACTCAATACTGTCGATATCGCAAACCGTAAGATCGTATTGTGTATCCTCCGTATCGGACGGCAAAGCGTACGATATATCAACCCTCTCAAAGCATCTTTTCAACCATTCCGCTATCAGTGCCGCAATATCCTTATCAGCCGAAATAACGATTGCCGTACCCATGCTTTTACCGACAAGGATACGGTATATGAGGTTATTGTTTTCACAGGGATTTACTGCCATTTTCGATACCGTACCTTTCTGTCGGATTAACCGTCATGCGCAACTCATAAACATTGCTTTTTAAAAATATCTTACACATTAATATTATACCTTTTTTCTTAAGCAAAGTCAACCGCTATCTTTAATTGCGCAAAACATCAACTACATAATACTTCTGTCAATATTTTTACAAAAATCGGTTTACATGCAAAAAAAAGTGTGTTAAAATATTTATGATAAATACGCTTGATGCAAAGCGAAAGGGAATTATAAAATGTCATCGGAAAACATAAGCAGAATAATAGGCGAGCTTGCAGATTATGCAACGAAAACAAATCTTATCGAAAAAGAAGACCGTGCGTACGCAATCAACAGAGTGCTGGGCACCCTCGGAATTGAGTCGTATGAAGAAAGCGAGCGTGTAACAACCCGTCACCTTGAGGATATACTCTGTGATATATGCGACTACGCCGCAGAGCACGGTATTATTCCCGAAAATACGGTAACTTACCGAGACCTTTTCGACACTAAAATTATGGGATGCTTTTTACCCCGTCCCTCGGAAGTTATAGCGAAGTTTTCTTCTCTTTACAAGCAATCACCGAAAGAAGCTACAGACTATTTTTATAAGCTGTCCACCGACTCGGATTACATACGCACCTACCGTGTAAAAAAGGATATGAAGTGGAAAGTCACGAGTAAATTCGGCGATATTGATATAACAATAAACCTCTCAAAACCCGAAAAAGACCCGAAAGCTATTGCCGCCGCAAAAAACGCAAAGCAGTCGGGTTACCCTAAGTGCCTGCTCTGTCACGAAAACGAAGGCTTCGAGGGTACTCTCACAAAACCCGCACGAGAGACTCTGCGTCAGATTCCCCTCACCGTAAACGGCATTACCTGGTATCTGCAATACTCGCCTTATGTTTACTACAACGAGCACTGCATACTTCTCTCCTCCGAGCATACCCCTATGAAAATAGACCGTTCCACGTTTGTGAAAATGCTGGACTTCATAGATTACTTTCCCCACTATATGATAGGCTCAAATGCGGATTTGCCGATAGTGGGCGGTTCAATTCTCTCTCACGACCATATGCAGGGAGGAAGGTATACGTTCGCCATGGAGACGGCGCCCGATGAAATAAAACTTGCTTTTCCGGGATTTGACGATATATCCGCCTCAATAATTCACTGGCCCATGTCCGTTATTCGCCTGACTTCGGAAAACCGCGAAAGCCTTATATCCCTATCCGATAAAATACTTAAAAAATGGCGTTCCTACACAGATGCCGATGCTTTTGTATTTGCCGAGACGGACGGAGAAAAGCATAACACAATCACCCCGATAGCCCGCATGAAAAACGGTAAGTATCAAATTGACCTTGTGCTTCGTAATAATATAACGACAAAAGAACATCCCCTCGGGTTATATCATCCTCACGCAGAGCTGCACAATATCAAAAAGGAGAATATAGGGCTGATAGAGGTTATGGGACTTGCCGTTCTTCCGTCAAGACTCAAAAACGAAATGCAGACCATAGCCGATATGGTTTCAAACGGTAATTTTAACCTTGCCGACAATGAATCTGTGGCAAAACACTCGGCATGGTTTGAAAACTTCAAAAATGACTATGACTTTTCCGATCCCGATGCCGATACGGTCATGGAAATACTGAAAAAAGAAGTCGGCAAAACGTTTGTGCGAGTACTTTGCGATGCCGGAGTATATAAATGCACAGAGGACGGCAGAGCCGCATTTATGCGTTTCATAAACTATGTGAATAATTAAAACAACTCACGTACGGCAAAAACAATACTCAAAAATAATGGTGCAACGATAATAAATATACTTTTCATCGCATTCATTAAATAAAACAATAAAATAATAAAAGAGGAAGTTGCATACTTCCCCTTTTTATTTTATTATGCTTGACTGAATATCAAACATAATTATTTTATTTCGATATATTCGTCCCTTCCGGCTCCGACCGAAATATATTTAATATTACAGCCGACCGCTTTCTCAATATATGAAATATATTTTTTAGCGTTTTCGGGCAACTCGTCATACTCTCTAAAGGCCGATACGTCACCGAAACCGTCAAGATATTCGAGAACCGGTTTTGCACGGTTAAGTGCGTCCCCCGTCGGAAAATCAGTGGTTATCGTACCGTCAACATCATATGCAACGCATACGGGAATCTTGTCCATATATGAAAGAACATCAAGCTTGGTAAGAGCTATTTCGCTCGCCCCCTGAACACGAACACCGTATTTAGATGCAGGAATATCAAACGGACCCACTCTTCTCGGTCTGCCGGTAGCCGCACCATATTCACCGCCCGCCGCGCGTAGCTTTTCCGCATCCTCGCCGAACATTTCCGCAGTGAAGGGGCCCTCTCCGACGCAGGTTGAGTATGCCTTCATAATTCCGATAGTACCGTCAAGAGGAACACCGGGGATTCCCGCTCCGATAGGAGCAAATGATGCGAGAGTCTGAGACGATGACGTGTACGGATAGATTCCGAAATCGATATCGCGAAGAGCACCGAGCTGCGCCTCAAACATAATGTTTTTACCTTCAGCAACTGCATCGTAAAGATATTTTGATACGTCGGTTACGTATGGGGCTATGATACTTCCGTATTTTTTAAGCCACGCAAGCATTTCATCAGCGCAAACGGGCTCGTGCCCGTAACCCGTAACGGTGATGTTCTTCCACTCGACGATGTCGCGCACCTTTTCCTCGAGAGTATCGGGATGAAGAAGGTCTGAGGTGCGTATACCCTTCTTCATGTACTTATCAGCGTATACGGGTGCAATACCTCTTCTCGTAGAACCGAATTTCTTATCGGCAAGCCTCTCCTCCTCCATGATGTCCTGCATTTTGTGATACGGCATACAAACTATTGCCTTGTCGCTGATTTTAAGGTTTTCGGGGCTTATCTTTATTCCCTTATCCGTCAGTGATTTTATCTCGCCGACAAGGTGCTCAAGGTCTATAACCATACCGTTACCCATAACGTTTACGGTTGTTTCTCTGAGAATACCGGACGGGAGAAGATTGAGTATGAATTTTCCCTTGTCGTTTACTACCGTATGTCCTGCATTGTTTCCACCCTGATAACGGCATATAATGTCATAATCCGACGAGAGAAGGTCGACCATTCTTCCTTTTCCCTCGTCACCCCAGTTGATTCCGACTATTGCTGTAAGCATAAAATAAAACCTCTCTTATATATCATGATTATAATAATTCGTTAAATATTCCGAACAGTTTATACGTTAACCGTATCGGTTGTTTTGTCTGCCATGGCATCTGCGTTTTTTGCAAGAAGTTCTCTTACTTTTATCAGATACTTTTCCGTCTGTTCCTTAGCCATACCAGTAAATCTGCTGTCTGCTATTATTTCGTCTATTGTCTTGCGGTCAATACCGAATACAGGGTCTTCGGCAATTCTGTCGAGCAAATCGTTTTCTTTTCCCTCGAGCTTAACAGCTTTTCCGGCGGCAACCGAATGAGTGCGTATTGCCTCATGCAGAAGCTGTCTGTCACCTCCGTGTTTTACACAATACATAAGTATGTTTTCCGTAGCCATGAACCCAAGCTCCTCTGCCATATGCTTTTCTATTACCTTCGGATATACGGTAATGCCGGAGATAACGTTCATATAAAGAGTAAGAATACCGTCAATTGCGAGGAAAGCCTCGGGTATGCTTATTCTTCTGTTGGCAGAATCATCGAGAGTGCGTTCAAGCCATTGCGTTCCTGCCGTCATAGCGGGATTGAGCGTGTCCGCTATAACCAGTCTTGCAAGAGACGATATGCGTTCACTGCGCATAGGGTTACGTTTGTATGCCATGGCGGATGAGCCCACCTGTCCACTCTCAAACGGCTCGTCGAATTCTTTAAGATGGGAGAGCAAGCGCACGTCTCCCGAAAACTTCTGTGCGCTCTGAGCAATACCCGAAAGCACGGAAAGAATAAAGTAATCCGCCTTTCTCGTATACGTCTGACCGCTAACGTCGTATACCCCGGAAAAACCGAATTTGTCTGCAATGATTCTTTCGAGCATCTCAACCTTTTCTGTGTTTCCGTCAAAAAGTTCAAGAAAGCTTGCTCCCGTTCCCGTCGTACCTCGGCATCCGAGCAACTTCATCCTCGATACTGCAAAATCCAGATTTTCGAGGTCAAGAATCAAATCCTGCATCCACATAGCAGCCCTTTTTCCTACAGTCGTGGGCTGAGCCGCCTGAAAATGAGTATATGAGAGAGTCTTTAGGTCTTTATATTTTTCCGCAAAGTCCGCAACCGCTTTAATTGTAAACAGCAGTTTTTTCCGTATGAGAAGCATAGCTTCTCTTTGAAGAATTATATCCGTGTTGTCACCAACATAACAGCTCGTTGCGCCAAGGTGGATTATCGGCTTTGCCTTCGGACATTTTTCTCCGAAAGCATATATATGTGCCATAACGTCATGTCGTACTTCTCTTTCCCGTTTGTCCGCCACGTCGTAGTCGATATCCGAAATATGGGCTTTCATTTCTTCTATCTGATCATCCGTTATGGGAAGACCCAGCTCCCTTTCTCCCTCTGCAAGAGCAACCCACAACCGCCTCCATGTTGAAAACTTCGAGTCGTCGGAAAAGAGCTTCTGCATATCCTTGCCCGCATATCTGCGACATAAAGGGTTTTCGTATGTATCGTGCATAATTTATCTCCGATTTTATATAATTTGTAAGAATTTTTAAGACATATGTTTTCGGTCAAAGTGCAATAAGCACGCTAATAAGAGGAACAGTCAGTATACACAGCAGTGTTGAGGCGACTGTTATGTGAGATGCATATTCCTCCTCATAATGATACGTAGAGCAGAAGAGGTTCAGCGTAACGGATGAGGGTGCCGCAAAGCCGAGCGTTAAAGCCATAACCGCATCTGCATCAAACAAGAAGTTAAAGACAAATCTGACAAGCAAAAAAACAGATAACGGACATATAACCATACGTACAACAGCTGCAAACCACGCATTCCCGTCACGCAAAGCATATTTCAGTTCTCTCTCTCCCATATCGATACCGATAAGAAACATTGCAAGAGGGCTGACCATATTCGAAAGGACCGAAATGACCTTGTATACGGCCGGAAGAGTCTTATCTATTCTGAATATACAATAACCGTTTCTCTGCGGTAAAAATCCCTGGCAGAGCCATATAATCATACCGATTATCATCGCTATCATTACGGGTGTCAGTATAACCTTTTTCAGCGTTTTTGTAAACGTGTTTCCTCCGCCCGACTCCGCGGTATTATCTTCGGAGGCACTTGCAATAGTTGTAAAGCCAACAAAGTAAAGCACCCCTCTGAATGCAAGGGTCATTATGCTTGCATAGAGCATAGCCTTGTCCGATTGCAAAGTTTTCATGAGAGGAAGCGAAAACAGCGTCAGTTGTCCGAGAGAAATCATGAACCCCGATATAAGTGCTTTTCTTTTGCCTAATCTTGCAAAAATTAACCTTCCGATAATCAGCCATACGATATAAAAAACCGTTGCCGCAATAAGGGAGGCAATGCCCGAAACAAAATCGTCAGATGAAAAATCCTGCATAAAAGCGGAAAACGCCATGCACGGCAAGGCCACCTTAAATACAAGGGCGGTTATTGACTTTTTACCCTCGAAGGTTATCACTTTTTTGCGACGCATTATGTATCCTATGATAATCATGCTTATCATCAGCAGAAATGCGCCGAGAAAGTTTTCGTTTTGCAATACTTGTTTCATATCAGCTTTTCTCTTTTACTTTTTTGGCTTTGCTGTTTTGTAATTATCCTTTTTTCTTTGACTTTGAATTCTCAAGCGATGCTTTTATGAATCCCACGAAAAGAGGATGTGCTCTGTTCGGACGTGACTTGAATTCGGGGTGATACTGCACACCCACATAGAATGGACGGTCCGATAACTCGACCGTTTCGACAAGTCTTTCGTCGGGAGAAAGACCGGATAGAGTAAGTCCCTTTGATGTCAGTATTTCACGGTATTCGTTGTTGAATTCGTAGCGGTGACGGTGTCTCTCGGAAATCTCGTGTCTTCCGTAGCATCTCTCCATCGTTGTACCCGACTTTATCACACAGGGGTATGCACCGAGACGTAGTGTTCCGCCCTTGTCGATATCATCGCTCTGCCCCGGCATAAAGTCGATTACCTTGTTTTTGGAAATCTCATTGAATTCGCCGGAGTCGGCATCGGCAATATCTGCAACATTACGAGCATATTCGATAACCGCTATCTGCATACCGAGGCATATTCCGAAGTACGGAATATTATTCTCTCTTGCATATTTTGCGGAAAGTATCATTCCCTCTATTCCGCGTCCGCCGAAACCGCCCGGAACTATTATTCCGTCAAGGGAGGAGAGCTGTTCTCCCGCATTTTCCGCGGTTATGTTCTCGGAATCTATCCATTTTATTTTAATATTGGCGCCGACGGTATAACCTGCATGGCGCAGAGCCTCGGCAACTGAAAGATATGCATCGTGGAGCTGTACGTACTTACCTACCAGACCGATTGTGACGGTTTTGTCGGTTGTCTTTATCTTTTGGACCATTTCCGTCCACTCGTCGAGTCTCGGTTCGGGCGCTTCTATGTTCAGCTCGCGCAAAACAACTGATGAAAAGTTGGACTTTTCAAGCATAAGAGGTGCCTCATAGAGACAGGGTATTGTCATATTCTCTATTACGCAATCCTTTTTAACGTTGCAGAAAAGCGCAATTTTGTTGAATATGGATTCTTCGAGCGGTTCATCGCAACGGAGAACTATGATATCCGGATTTATACCCATTCCCTGAAGTTCTTTTACAGAGTGTTGTGTAGGCTTTGACTTATGCTCATCGGAGCCGCGAAGGAATGGAACAAGAGTTACGTGTATAAAAAGGCTGTTCTCACGTCCCACGTCAAGCGATATCTGTCTTACCGCTTCTATGAACGGCTGTGACTCGATATCTCCTATCGTTCCGCCTATTTCAGTAATAACAACGTCTGCTCCCGTCTTTTTTCCGACTCGGTATACGAAGTCCTTAATTTCGTTCGTTATATGAGGGATTACCTGCACGGTAGAGCCGAGATATTCACCGCGTCTCTCCTTGTTGAGTACGTTCCAATATACTTTACCGGTTGTAAGGTTTGAATACTTATTCAAATCCTCATCGATAAATCTCTCGTAGTGTCCGAGGTCCAGGTCTGTCTCTGCTCCGTCCTCGGTTACGTATACTTCACCATGCTGATACGGACTCATCGTTCCGGGGTCAACGTTTATGTATGGGTCGAGTTTCTGCGCGGCAACCTTAAGCCCACGCGCTTTCAGAAGTCTGCCCAGAGATGCTGCCGTTATTCCTTTGCCGAGCCCCGACACAACTCCGCCTGTGACGAAAATGTACTTTGTCATAATTATGCCTCCGATTCGGATGTCTTTATATTCCGATATATTTTATTTAGTAACTTATTTGTACGTTGTGAGAATATTTTCCGCAATAACCCTGCGGGTAACGCATCTGTCCATAGCCTGCTTTTCTATGTATCGGTGTGCGTCAGGCTCTGTCATTTTCAGTTGTTCAACAAGGAGCCATTTTGCACGGTTGATTATTCTTATCTCCTCCATTTTCTCTTCCAGACACTCGGCCTTTTTTTCCATCCGTCTGAGCCTATCTCTTGTAGCGGAAAGAAGAGCCATAGACTGCGAAACGATCTGCATGGAGGCAGGCTTCTGTATCACAAGAATTCCGAATCCCGTAACTCTTGCCGATATTTCATCGTAGTTTTCCGATTTTACGAAAAGCATAACGCCTACGGTGCTCGAAAGGCTCATGTCTACCGCAAATTTTGTTCCGAATTCATCCGGAAGCGGTGAGTTTACTATTACTATGTCAAATTGGTTTTCAAGAACGGCGCGTCTTGCCTCGGATACGCTGTTTACGGTTACTTTAGGTGTATATCTGATTTCGGGTAATGCCGCCGAAATAGTCGAATTGAATTTTTCCGATGACGACACAATTAGAGTCGCATACGTAGATTCACACAACGGCATATCCCCACCTCCGTAATTTTTTTCGTTTTGATTTTTGATGTTCAGTCAGTAAAACTTACCCGTAAACTTACTTTGCGTATTCGCTTATGATAACCTCCGGCAAAATTCCCTTAACAAACTCCGATTCCATCATTACTGTCTTTGCCTCACAGAACGTTGCCGGTAATTTTCCGATTTCAAGTTTTTCTTCATCAGATGTATTGTAGAGATTTTCGTTTATCGGCGGCATAAGCTTCATTTTATTTTTTATACCGTCAAGCGCGGAATATATAAGAAGAGCAAGTACCAGATACGGATTTGCACTCGGGTCCGGAGAGCGAAGCTCCGCACGCCTGCACTCTCCTTTTGCCGCAGGGATACGAATAAGCTGTGAACGATTCTGCTCAGACCATGAAATATAGCACGGGGCCTTATCACATCCGAGCCTTTCGTATGATTTCTCACACGGATTCAGAAAAACCGTAATTTCGGGTATATGCGACATTATTCCCGCAATAGCCTCGCTCATAACGTCTTCCTCCCCGTCCTTTTTGACGGAGAAATTTATGTGCATTCCGTTACCGGGTTTTCCGTTTATCGGTTTTGGCGAGAAATCCGCACACAGTCCGTTTCGGGCGGCAACTGTTCGTACAACCGTGCGGAAAGTCGCTGCATTATCCGCAGCGGATAACGGCTCCGAATACTTGAAATCTATTTCATTCTGCCCCGGGCCCTCTTCGTGATGAGAGCTCTCGGGATATATACCCATCTGTTCGAGCGTCAGGCATATCTCCCTGCGCACGTTCTCGCCCTTATCTTCGGGTGCTATGTCCATATATCCGGCACTGTCATACGGCTCGTCCGTTCTGTTGCCGTTCTCATCGCACTTGAAAAGATAGAATTCCATCTCCGAGCCGAACACAAAAGAAACCCCTTCCTTCTTTGCTTCTTCAACAGCCCTTTTGAGTATTGTGCGCGTGTCACCTTCAAAAGCTCTGCCATCGGGATATTTAATGTCGCAGAACATACGGATAACCTTTCCATGGTCAGGTCTCCACGGCAATGGGGCTATCGTGGACGAATCGGGATAGAGGAAAAGGTCCGAGCACGTTATACCTCCGAATCCCTCTACAGCAGAGCCGTCTATCGCTATCCCATAGCGAAAAGCCCTGTCAGTCTCGGAGGGCATAACGGATATGTTCTTCTGCTTTCCGAAAACATCGCAGAAAGCGAGACGTATGAACTTTACGTCCTCCTCTAATATATACTGTTTTACTTCTTCTGCCGAATAATCCATATAAGTCTCCTTTCGACTCAGGCGTCCCATATTATCTTTTCAGTTGATTTATCGAGTTTACATCGGTATTTTGTAATAATACAAAAAGATAAAACGCTCATTCCAAAGGGCACTTACCCTGTAAGAATGAACGCCTTTGCTCATTGTCCGAAAATTAAATTTTATAACTAAATTATCTTATAGAAAGCATGCCGCGGGTACAAACTAAAAAATTAAAACAGCACGAGCGTGCGAGTACGGAGGGTGCGCAGCACCGTAGATTTCACAGCAATATTTTCTGTGCATATTATAACACAAGCAAAAACGTTTGCTTGCAAGGACTTTTTTGCGCCGTCGTTTCAATTGCACGGCCGCACGAGCGTGCGAGTGCGGCGGGTGCGCAGCACCGAAGATTGCACAGCAATATTTTCTGTGCATATTATAACATAGCCCTTTTTCATTGTCAACGGTTTTTGCAAAAATAATGTCGGATATTGAAGTCGGATATTGACTGTTTTTCTCGTCTTATTTCACTGTTAAAATAGGAAACATTTTTACTCTTCATAAAAATATTTTCGACAAAAACATTTTTTTGAAAAAAGTATTGACAAACTAAAAACGACGAGTATAATTAACGGTATAAAGGCAACGGTGTCTTGGGTTATTACCTTTGACGCCGTATAATATTTTTGGGGCAAAGACGTCCGTTCCGGACTTCTCTGCCCCTTTTGATTTTACAGACATTCCGACTCGTATCGGACGCTTATTTCGGAGGTTACCTTATATGAAAAAGAAAGAAACGGTAAAGGGATTTGCATATCATAAAACGGCAAAGAGATTCGTTGCACATTTCCGCGACGGTAAATGGGACGAAGGACATCTCACAGGAAACGCAACTATAAAACTGAATGAATCCGCATGTGTTCTTCAGTATGCACAGACCTGTTTCGAAGGATTGAAAGCATATAGAACGAAAGACGGAAACATTGTCTGTTTCAGGCCGGACCTTAATGCAAAGCGACTTCACGACTCCTGTGTTCGTATGATGATGCCGCCTATCCCCGACGGTATGTTTGAGAGAGCTGTCAGAGAAGTCGTAAAAGCCAATGAAAAATACGTACCGGACCACGAAAGCGGCGGTTCACTGTATATAAGACCTTATATCTTCGGCACTAACGCCGTAATAGGCGTAAAGCCTGCAACGGAATTTGAGTTTCGTATGTTTGCGACGCCTGTTGCATCCTATTTCAGCGGCGGTGCAAGACCCCTGCGCATACGCATATCGGATTTCGACCGTGCGGCACCTCACGGCACGGGACACATAAAGGCAGGCCTCAATTATGCCATGAGCCTTTACGCTATTGCCGACGCGCACGAAAAAGGATATGACGAGAACCTGTATTTGGATTCCGCCTCCAGGACGTATATAGAAGAAACAGGGGGAGCTAACGTAATTTTTATAACAAAAGACAATACGCTTGTAACGCCAAAGTCTGACACCATACTTCCGTCAATTACACGCCGTTCGCTCCTATACGTAGCAGAGCATTACCTCGGTATTAAAGCAGAAGAAAGACGGGTAAGGCTGGACGAGATTTCGGACTTTACGGAATGCGGTCTATGCGGTACGGCAGCAGTAATATCGCCCGTCGGAACGATTGACGACCACGGCAAGGAATACAAATTCGGTGTCGAGAACGATAAATCTGTTATCAAAAAACTGTACGAGACGCTAATAGGAATACAGCACGGTGACATAAAAGCTCCCGACGGCTGGATTATGAAGATACAGTAAACTGAAAATTCAAAGGAAAAACAGTTATGAAAATAGCTATTATCGGCGCCGGAGCCATGGGGTGTCTGTATGCAACTATGCTTACGAAGAAACACGAGGTTCTTCTCATTGACGTAAATGAAGATACGGTAAACGCGCTTAACATGTATGGAATAACCGTGCAGTCTCCCATGGGAGACGAAAAAAATTATAAAGTAAAGGCTGCTCTCTCCGGGAGTGTAAACGAAAGCTATGAGCTCGTTATTCTGTTTGTAAAGGATATGGCAAGCGAAATTGCCCTTTCATCAAACATAGGTATTATAGGCAAGGATACGGTACTTCTTTCCCTCCAGAACGGAATGGGAAACTATGATATTATGAAGAAATTCACGAAAGAAGACAATATTCTTCTCGGAACGACGAAGCACAATTGCGTAACCCTCTCTCCGGGCATAATCTTTCACTCGGGCTCAGGCGTCACACATATAGGTTCCCCCGACAAAATAGAGCAAATTTCAGATAAAATTATAGGAGCCTTCAAGGCGTCTGATATAGAATCCGAGTACTGCGATGATGTAAACAGACTTCTGTGGGAGAAGCTTTTCATAAATATGACGATAAATTCCGTGACATCCCTGCTCGATTGCAAAATAAAAACGATAGTCGATGATTCATATGCCCGCAGCATAGCGGAGGCCCTGATACGTGAGGCAGTCGAAGTGGCAAAGCATGACGGAGAAAATTTCGAATACGAAAAGGTTATCGATGACGTTATAAAGACCGCCGTGCAGCTGGCACCCGGCAAAGCATCTATGTGCCAGGATATGGAGCATAAAAGAAAAACGGAGATAGACTTCATTAACGGAGCCGTTATTAAATTAGGAGAGAAATATAAAATTCCTACCCCAACGCATAAAACGATAGTTAATCTCATTCATGCGAAAGAAAATCTGTATCTGCAAAATAAATAAAACTAATAAGGAGTAAAGAAAATGAGTACAGTAACTGAACTTTTCGGAAGTCTTGTGTTTGACGACAGAGTAATGAAAGCAACCCTCTCGTCAGAAATTTACAATTCACTCAAAAAAACAATAGATGAGGGTGCTACACTCGACCCGACGGTTGCCGATGCGGTTGCCGTAGCAATGAAGGACTGGGCAGTAGCTCACGGAGCAACGCATTTCACGCATTGGTTCCAACCCCTTACGGGAATAACCGCAGAAAAACACGACAGCTTCATATCTCCTTCCCCTGACGGCAGAGTTATCATGGAGTTCTCCGGCAAAGAGTTGATAAAGGGAGAACCCGATGCTTCATCCTTCCCGTCCGGAGGATTGAGAGCTACGTTCGAGGCAAGAGGCTATACCGCATGGGACCCGACATCTTTTGCTTTCATTAAGGGCAAGACCCTGTGCATACCGACTGCATTCTGTTCTTTCGGAGGAGAAGCTCTTGACAAGAAAACACCGCTTCTCCGTTCAATGCAGGCACTGAATAAACAGGCCCTGCGTGTCCTTAAACTATTCGGCAACTCAGACGTGAAATGCGTTCGTGCATCGGTAGGACCCGAACAGGAGTATTTCCTTATAGATAAAGCCATGTACGAAAAGAGAAAGGACCTCATGTTCTGCGGGCGCACGCTGTTCGGTTCAAAACCGCCGAAAGGTCAGGAGCTTGACGACCACTATTTCGGAGTTATCAAGCCCAGAGTTGCAGAATTCATGGCAGATCTGAACGACGAACTCTGGAAGCTCGGAATACTTGCAAAAACAGAGCACAACGAGGTAGCTCCTGCTCAGCACGAGCTTGCGCCCATATACTCAACGGTAAACGTAGCCACCGACCACAACCAACTTACAATGGAAATCATGCAGAAAGTAGCGTCCAGACACGGGCTCGTATGTCTGCTCCATGAGAAACCGTTTGCGGGAGTCAACGGTTCAGGTAAGCATAACAACTGGTCCATATCGACAGATACGGGAGTAAACCTTCTTAAACCGGGCGAAACACCGTATGAGAATGCACAATTTCTGCTTTTCCTCTGCGCAGTTATTCAGGCGGTTGACGATTATCAGGATCTGCTCCGTCTCTCGGTAGCATCAGCGGGAAACGATCACCGTCTCGGCGCGAACGAGGCACCCCCTGCCGTAATATCGATATTCCTTGGCGACGAGCTTACCGCAGTGCTTGATGCTATCGAAAACGAAAAGCCGTACAGTGCGGCAGAGAAAACAATAATGAAACTCGGAGTACACGTTCTGCCCAAATTTACCAGAGATACAACGGACAGAAACAGAACTTCTCCGTTTGCATTTACCGGCAACAAATTTGAATTCCGTATGCTCGGCTCGGCAAACAGCATAGCGTGCTCAAATATAATGCTTAACGCGGCAGTTGCCGAATCGCTTAAAAAATATGCGGATATTCTGGAAAAGTCCAAGGATTTTGAAAGCGATCTTCACAACCTCATAAAAGAAGTAATCAAAAAGCATAAGCGTATAATCTTCAACGGAAACGGATATGACGCGAGTTGGATAAAAGAAGCGACGGAAGAAAGAGGACTTCTCAATCTCCGCACAACTCCTGATGCTTTGCCGAGAATTTTCGATAAGAAAAATGTAGATATGTTAACTTCTCTTAAGGTATTTACTCCTGCGGAAATCAAATCAAGATACGAAATAACACTTGAGAATTACTGCAAGACCGTAAATATTGAGGCTCTGACCATGATAGATATGGCAAGGAAAGATATTCTCCCTGCCGTAGAGGAATATTCGAAGGTACTTGCAGACACACTCGCATCAAAGGAAAAGGTTCTCCCCGGACTTTCATGCAAATATGAAAAGGACACTCTCTTATCCCTATCAAAGCTTACAGACGAAATTGCGGCAGCCACAAACGAACTTGAAGGTGCAACTATCAAGTATACGACAATATCCGACGTCACTGAGGCATCCGAAATGATTCGAGATGTGATACTGCAGAAAATGGCTGAGCTGCGTGTCGTATGTGATGAGGCGGAGAGCATGACGGCTGAAAAATACTGGCCGTTCCCGACTTACGGCGACCTGCTCTTCGGAGTAAAATAATCAAAAATAATAAAATAAAGATATTGGAAAAGGAGATAAAACTATGTTATACAGTCCGGTCAACACAATATGGGTGCTTCTCGGTGCGGCTCTCGTATTCTTTATGCAGGCAGGCTTCGCAATGTGCGAGGCAGGTTTCACGAGGGCGAAAAACACCGGAAATATCCTGATGAAAAACCTAATGGATTTCTGTATAGGAACGCCGTGCTTTTGGCTCTTCGGCTTCGGAGTAATGTTCGGAACAGGAACAGCCCTCTTCGGCTGGATTGACCCATTTATAATGGGAGATTATTCCGCCGTTCTACCGAGCGGTGTATCCCTTTGGTCATTTGCAATATTCCAGACGGTTTTCTGTGCAACATCCTCAACGATTGTTTCTGGAGCAATGGCAGAAAGAACAAAATTCTCGGCATACTGCATTTATTCCGCGGCAATTTCTCTCTTTATTTACCCGATATCCGGACACTGGATATGGGGCGGCGGCTGGCTTTCAGAACTCGGATTCCATGATTTTGCAGGCTCTACCGCAGTACATATGGTAGGTGGCGTATGTGCCCTTATAGGAGCGAAGATGTTAGGTCCTCGTATCGGAAAGTACGGAAAAGACGGAAAACCCCGTGCAATTCTCGGGCATAATCTCTCGATTGCCGCTCTGGGTGTATTCATACTCTGGTTCTGCTGGTTTGGATTCAACGGTGCTTCTACGGTAGGAATGGATAGCGATGAGCTTATCGAAACGGCAGGCCGTGTGTTCTTCAACACGAACCTCTGCGCTGCAGTCGCCTGCTGTGCAACCCTGATCTTTACTTGGATAAAATATAAGAAGCCGGATATTTCAATGACGTACAACGCCGCCCTTGCAGGCCTTGTAGGTATAACCGCAGGGTGCGATGCTGTCAGCCCGCTCGGTTCTGCAATAATGGGTTTGCTATTCGGTATCGTCATCGTACTTTCCGTAGAGTTCTTTGATAAGGTTGTAAAAATCGACGACCCCGTCGGAGCCATATCCGTTCACTGCGTATGCGGTGCTCTGGGCACAATACTTACAGGTCTCTTTGCAACGGGTTCCACGACCGAAAAAGGACTTTTCTACGGAGGCGGATTGCATTTCCTCGGCGTACAGACTCTGGGCGTTATATCCGTTGCCGCTTATGTTACCGTCATAATCACCCTTGTATTTTTCATACTTAAAAAGACAATCGGTCTGCGTGCGGATGCCAAAGATGAAATCGCAGGTCTTGATATATCGGAGCACGGCTTGCTTACCTCTTACGCAGGATTCGCAATGTTGCCCGACACTACCTCGGATGATTATGCTTCCGTCGTAGAACCCATAACAGTTACGGGAGACGTTCCCGTTGCAGAGGCAATTCCGGTAAAGAAGATGCCCTCATTCGATTCTGCCGATGAAAACACTCCCAAATTCACCAAGGTGGAAATCATCTGCAAGGAAGCTAAATTTGAAGCACTTAAAGCAGCCCTTATCAACATAGGCATAACGGGCATGACTCTATCGCACGTTCTCGGATGCGGTATACAGAAGGGCGAGCCGGAATACTACCGTGGAATCGAAGTGGAGGCGACGCTCCTTCCGAAGATACAGCTCGATATAGTCGTAAGTAAGGTTCCCGTACGCAAGGTTATAGAAACCGCAAAGAAAGTTCTCTATACCGGTCATATCGGCGACGGAAAAATATTCGTATATGACGTCGAGAACGTAGTTAAGATACGCACAGGTGAAGAGGGCTATGACGCTCTTCAGGACGTAGAATAAGATTAAATAAGTAAAGGCGTTTGAGTCGGGAGAAGTAACACGGACACGGCGGAAAACAGCGAGACGGGACAGTGAAAGCCGTCAAAAGCCCCCGTGTGAATAACACCCGACGAGCCGCAAACAGAAATGCGAGGGAGTGCCACTTAGCTTTGGCAATACAGTATCGCAGAGTAAGCAAGCCGGTAAGCCGTCCGTTATACGGCAAAACTATCGTTACCCCATATTAAGTTAATTATGGGTTTCGGCAGCGAAAAAGAGAACAAAAATAGGTGGCACCGCGAGTACGGCACTTGCCCTATTGAATGCTGATTGATTCAATTTCAGGAGGATTATATTATGTGTTCTATAATGGGCTATTGCGACGTGTGTACCACCTTTTCCGATTTTATGCGGGGATTTGAGAGGACTGTATCGAGGGGACCCGATGACAGCCGCGTCATAGACTGCGGTCGTGGCCTTCTTGCTTTTCATCGTCTCGCGATAATGGGACTGACACCGGAGGGGATGCAGCCTTTTGAGCTTGACGGAAGCTTTGCGGTGTGCAACGGTGAAATATACGGCTATGAAAAATTCAAAAATGAGCTGTCGTCTGAATATACTTTTAAGAGCGGTTCCGACTGTGAAATACTGCTCCCCATGTACCGCAAATACGGTACGGATATGTTTTCCATGCTGGATGCGGAATTTGCCCTTATAATATACGATAAAGAAAAAGACGAGTATATAGCCGCCCGTGACCCGATAGGCATACGCCCTCTTTATTACGGCTATGATAAGATGGGAACCATGATGTTTGCGAGCGAGCCGAAAAACCTCGTTTCCATGTGTGATGAGATTATGCCATTTCCTCCCGGTCACTACTACAAGGGCGGAAAGTTCGTTTGTTATAACAACATTTCACGTCCAAAGAGCATATGTCACGACGATGTAGAAAGTGTGTGCAGTAATATTAAGGATAAGTTAATCCGCGGAGTTGAAAAACGTCTTGTATCCGACGCGAAAGTGGGATTTCTTCTTTCGGGCGGACTCGACTCGTCTCTTGTATGTTCCATAGCCGCAAGAAAAAGCGATAAGCCCATACGGACATTTGCAATCGGCATGAGCGAAGACGCCATTGATTTAAAGTATGCACGTGAAGTAGCAGAGTACATCGGGAGCGAGCATACCGAAGTAATAATGACCAAAGAAGAGGTAATAGAATCTCTTGAGACGGTAATACGCACTCTCGGCACCTACGACATAACCACAATAAGGGCGAGCATGGGTATGTATTTGCTCTGCAAATGGATACATAAAAACACAGATATACGCGTACTTCTGACAGGAGAAATATCCGATGAACTATTCGGATATAAGTATACTGACTTTGCTCCGTGCGCCGAGGAATTTCAGCTGGAATCAGAGAAACGCATACGCGAGCTTCACATGTATGACGTTTTGCGTGCAGACAGATGTATATCGGCAAACTCGCTTGAGGCACGCGTTCCGTTCGGAGACCTCGATTTTGTAGAATACGTTCTGTCAGTAGACCCGCAAAAGAAAATGAACACCTACGGAATAGGCAAATATCTTCTCCGTCACGCATTTGAGGGAGATTGGCTCCCGCACGATATTCTCTACCGTGAAAAAGCGGCTTTCTCCGATGCCGTCGGTCACTCAATGGTCGACTATCTGAAAGAATACGCAAACGGTCTTTACGACGATGAGGAGTATGAGGAAAAACGCAAAAAGTATTCCCACGCAACTCCGTTTACCAAGGAATCTCTCCTCTACCGTGAAATTTTCGAAAAGTATTATCCGCATCAAGCTAAGATGATATCGGATTTCTGGATGCCGAACAAAAGCTGGCAGGGCTGTAACGTAAACGACCCCTCAGCCCGAGTACTCTCAAACTACGGTGCCAGCGGCAAATAATATACGCTCACTCCATATGAAAAAAGGACTGAGTCAAGTTTGGGCAAGTTTTCAATTGACAATTAACCTATATAAAAATCACCTGCTGTCTTTTATTGACAGCAGGTGATTTTTTGCTTGATGTGTAACAAAGGGAGTAAGCAAAAATTTTAATTTGTCTCAGACCTTTTAATTTAATCTTTCATCCGTTTGGCAACGAAACATTTCCTACTTAATAAGAAGCTTTGAAAATCAAATGGTTTAAGGTATCTTTATTGCTTTTTCAGACCGTGTACAAAGCCGAACGGATCTGCAGAGCATACGTCGGCGGCAATAACCTTGTTTTTATACATTATGAGATTAGCATATACCTTTCCCTCATATCCGTCGTAGTTGGTTATTTCATAAGTATAGCGTACTACCTTTTTCTTAGTATACCTGCACAGGTCCAGGCCCTGTGACTTCTGTATCTCGTTATAGCCGAGCATTATTCGGTCAAACTGCTCGGGTATTACAAATTCAACTATGTCCTGTGCATCCCCCGAGGTCTGCCATCCGAATTCGGAGAGAAAATTCTTTCTGTCCTCTTCGGTTTTGATTTTTGAGAAATTGACGGTCTCCGCCTCCTCTCCCGATGTCGTTACCGCCTCGATAGGGTCAACGAAAATCATCAGTGTAAAAAGCACCGCAAGCGATATAGCAATTACGGAAAAGAATTTAAGAGTACCGGCTCTCATCGAATAAATAAACATATTACCCCTCCGCCATATTTCATCACTAAATACTATGACAAAGGGGTTGAATGTTAGAACAAAATGTTTTGTATATCCGATAGTTTTGTTTTACCCGATAATTCTTCTGCTTTCGTGGCAGTAGAGATATATAATCTGCGTCGTCTGCGACAAATCCTTTATAATCTTTGATGCCGAATCAAAATACTTTTCGTCAAGCGAAACGAACGGGTCGTCCAAAACGATAAACGGTCTCTCCTTAACGTACATGACGTCGATAAGAGCGAGTTTCTGACAGAGCGAGCACAGACACATTTCTCCCGTGCTCAGGTGCATATCCTCATACGTCCTGCCTCCAATCTCAAAATTTACCGATAGGGAGGAATTGATGTTTGCCGAACCGAGCACACCCCTCGGAATACTCACTAAATATCGGCAGAATCTATCTCGTATGGGGGCCATGTACTTATCGCTTATTCTTCTTTCCGCCAGAAGCAGATAATCCCTTGTTTTTGTCAGGACTTCGCACTCTGTTTCCAGCTCACGGCACTCGGCATTAAGTCTGTCAAAGCTCTCTTCTTCATCCGTCAGCGTGTCGCAGAGTTTTTGCGAGTCATATATATACTTTTCGAGTTTTGTTTTTTCGGCAACAAGTTCTCTTTTTCTCTTATCAATAGCGGAAAGGTCAGTTTCGCTGTCCGATATACCGACTTCATATTCATCGGACGGCCTGAGCTTTTCAGCATACTCCTTTGCATATTTCCATTTTGAGAACGCGTCGTCGTACTGTCTGCGTGCATCGGAAAAGGCTTTCAGATATCCCTTGTATTCCTCAGGGTCCGATACTCCGTAGCCCGAAAGTATGCTGAATATCATCTTTTTTTGCTCTTCTATCTTGCCTGCGAGTTTTTCTCGCTTTTCATTCTTCTTTTCACATGCATCGGAGAGTCTTTCGTACTCTCTTAAATTGTTTGTCAATTGTGAATATGCCTCGTCGAAGTCCTCCTCATATATGGCATAGTTTTCGAAAAAACGAGAAAGCTCTTCGCAGTCACTTGATAACTGCTCTGAGATTTTTTTGCGTTTTTCCTCGGTTTCCTTTTTTATCTTTTCATTTTCAAGGGATATCAACCTCTTAATACGATATTCTTTCGTTTTGCGACTGTTGATAATTTTGATATAAACCGAGGCAGATACTCCCGCGACTCCGAAAACTGTAAGAACGATACCGACTGCGAGAGCTATGGTTCCGATAATCGACTGCAAACAGCATAACGCAACCCCGCATATAAGGGTAATCACCGAAAACACAGGAAGAATTGCAGGATTACTCAGCTTCTCTTCTGTTTTTGTTTCCGGAATTACATCATATCCTGCATCGGGTTTTATGAATGAGGCATCGAGGTTTGTCCTCTCAGCTCTTATCTTGTTCTTCTTTTTTCTCAACTCTTCAAGCACGGTATCATCGGGAATTTTGTGCGAAAACTGTTCTGCGAGTAACGATAATTTCTTATCATCCTCATTTACGTTATATGCTGACAGCTCACGGCTGACGGCATCAATCTCGTTTGCCATCTTCTGGGCATCGCTTATCTGCTCTATGCTCGGTATCCCAGACGGGAATCTGCTGAGTATTTCATCAACTTCGGATTTTTGTTTGCATAACTCAAAAAGCGCATCGTCATATTTTTTCTTATCTTCAATATATTTCTGTTTCTCAATCGCTTTTCGAGCAAGGAAGTCGCATTTATCTATCTCTTCCTCAATCTCTCTTTTATTATTGTAATTATCGAGAAGACTATCCTTAACTCTCTTTATTTCGGCTATCGTCCGCTGCTTTGCTGTAATTTCCTCCCTTTTCTCATGAATTTTGCCTTTTCTCGGCCCGCCGAGTTCTTTTAGACGGCGGCTCAGGCTCTCGACGGCATTTTTGCAGTTGTATTCGGAATTTGTGTTGTTGATTAGGTTGCCGAGCTTTTCGTTTATATCGGAATCGGTATTTGTATTCATTGACTCTGCATTCAGAAATACTGTTCTCTCAAATGCACCTCTCCCTATTCCGAACATAAATCTTCCTATTTCTTCAGACGGTTCTGTTCTGTTTCCGTTTTCGTCGTAAATATCAAGGGTATCTCTCTTCTCGCTCTCACGGTCGAAAAACCGTTCTATTCTGTATATTCCGCCCTTGGCGGCAACGGTTATATTACCTCCGAAGGAACCGCCTGCAAAAGGAAAAAAGTGTTTCCTTGGCATAAAGTCACGGGTGTTTTTTCTGACGCTCTCCATGCCGTATAACATAGCCGAGATAAAGGCACATAGGGTGGTTTTTCCGTATCCGTTCTCTCCGAAAACCTCGTTTATACCTTCCTCGAATTTATAATCACGATGCGATATTTTGCCGAACCCTTCTATATGACAGGATAATATCTTCATTTTACCGTACCTCCGTCTATAGCACGTACCCCCTCACGGATAATACGGTGTTTCAAATAATCGTCAAGAGTTGTATCCGAGTTCACGATACGTATAAATTCCCCCTTCAGCGACATATCGTCGTCATAGTCATCCGGTGAAATCCTCGGCTGAGTTTCATCTGCAACTTCGCAGAAGAAGCATTTTGCATTTCCGCCTTCCACAACCGTATCAGCGAGACTTGAGGTATCAAACTCCGTTTCTCCGACTACGTGTATTCTGTATATATCTTCCCTGTTGTCGATGGCATCTATCACTTTCTCCTGCGCGGCGAAAATGCTGTGACATTGTGACACGTCAACTGTTATTTCCCTTATCTCACGTTTTGCGAAAGGAATAAATTCCAGCTTTATTTTTCCGACAGCGGCATCCGTTTCCAAAAGGCAGAAACCTTTTTTTCCACATTCGTCGAATCCCCTGCCTTCAAGGCATCCGCAATATACGTATATACCCTCTGTATCGAGTTTCTTTTCTCCTCGCAAATGAATATGGCCGAGAGCCAGATAGTTTATCCCCTTATCCCTTACGCATGATAACGGTATATACTCTTCACTCGGCGTTGAACTTTCCTCATTTGACTCAACCACCTGCCCATGAAGCATGACTATATTCAACTTATTTTTATCAAGTGAAAGTGTATTGTATAGAGAGCGCTTGTTAATGTTTGTTATTTCCGCACCCGCTATAACCGTTTTCCCGTCGTCGTATGAAAGGTAAGACCAGGAATCGGAAAACATTTTCAGGTTTTCTATCTCATCGTCATATCCTACCTCGGCATCGTGGTTTCCCCTCAAATATAGAAAATCGATGTCGGAATACCTCTTTACCGCATTGTAGAAAAAAGCCCTCTCACTCTCCGACGGTCTGTCAGAGTCAAACACATCACCGCATAGCATAATGACACCGACTCCGTTTTCGTGTGCATACTCTATCATATCCGAAAAAGTCTTTCTGATTTCGAGTCTGCGTTCCTTAGCCTTATCCCTCGGCATCCTCGACTCCATTTTAGAGCCGAGATGAATATCCGCAGTGTGTATTATCTTCATAACGATACCGCCTCCACTAAAAACATTACATATGTCATCGTGTTTCATTCCTTACAGTCATTTTACATCAAACGCTTCTCTGTGTCAACCGAATCGTTATTATTAATTCCGGGATTAGGGCCGTGAACGTAAAAGTGAAAACAATTTGGTAAATTCAAATCCGTGTCAAATGTGACGCCTGCTTGATTTTTGCAGTCAGCCGTATTCTTCTGCATAAATAAAAACTAAAGACATATCAGTCCCTCACTAGAAAAAGAGCAATGAGGCTTATGATTAAATATTATTTTAATTTTATTCTCCGTCTCCATTGACTTTTTCTATGTTTTACTATATAATTAAATTTATGCTACACTTTAATATAATTCAATCGTATAGCTCAAACAACATTTATTGAAAGGTCGTCGTATCCCGACGAAAAGGTGCTAATTATGGAGAGAGTATATAATTTCTCTGCCGGTCCGTCAATGCTTCCGCTCAGCGTGCTTGAAAAAGCTCAGTCAGAGCTTCTCTGTTACGGTGAGAGCGGTATGTCCGTTATGGAGATGAGTCACCGATCAAAGGACTACGAGCCTATACTTAACGACGCAATAGCCGCCCTGCGCAGACTCATGAAAATCCCCGATAACTACAAGGTGCTTTTCCTTCAAGGCGGTGCCTCAACCCAGTTTGCGGCAGTTCCCCTGAATCTCATGAGCAAATATCACAGGGCAGACTATATAGTATCCGGCAACTTCTCGAACAAGGCTTATTCAGAGGCTAAAAAATACGGTGACGTTGCGGTTGCAGCATCAAGTGCAGGCTCGCTCCACCCGTTTGACTGTGTCCCCGACACAACCCGTGAGAGTTTCCGTGAAAATATCGATTACGTACATATCTGCTACAATAATACGATATACGGAACGAAGTTCCACTATATTCCCGATACAGGAGACGTTCCGCTGGTTGCTGATATGTCGTCATGCATCCTCTCCGAGCCTGTTGACGTATCGAAATTCGGACTCATATATGCAGGCGCACAGAAGAACGTGGCTCCCGCGGGTCTTACGATAGTTATTGTACGTGAAGATCTCATCGGTCATGCAGACCCCAAAACCCCAACCATGCTCGACTATCAGGTTATGGCGGATAACAACTCGATGTACAATACTCCCCCATGCTGGTGCATATATATGGCTAAACTCGTTTTTGAGTGGCTCGAGAGTATCGGCGGTCTTGAAGAGATGATGTATATCAACAGACGTAAGGCATCAATTCTCTACGATTATCTCGATTCTCAGGACTATTACACCTCGCCTGTCGTAAAGCGCAACCGCTCGATGATGAACGTTGTATTTGTGACCGGCGATAAGGAGCTTGATGCAAAATTCGCATCCGAAGCGGCAAAAGCAGGACTCAAGAGTCTGAAGGGACACAGAATCGTCGGCGGTATGAGAGCATCAATTTATAACGCGATGCCCATTGAGGGTGTGGAGAAGCTCGTAAAATTCATGGATGAATTTGCAAAAGCAAATCCCAAGCCCGACAGTATTGTCTGATTTTCCCGCTCGGAAAACGTATAAAAACGAAAGAGAAAAATATCAAAATGAAAAAGAAAATTAAACTTATGAACAAAATCGCAAAAGTCGGCACCGACGTGTTCGACCGCGATTTATTTGAAGTATCGGACGATATCGAGGCGCCGGATGCCATAATGGTTCGTTCCGCCGCACTTCACGATATGCCCCTCAACGCAGAGCTTCTCGCAATAGCGAGATGCGGCGCGGGCGTCAACAACATCCCGCTCGACAAATGTGCAGAGAACGGCATCGTGGTTTTCAACACCCCGGGTGCCAACGCAAACGGCGTTAAGGAACTGACCATAGCCGCACTTCTTCTCGCCTCAAGAAACATTGTCGGTGGAATAGAATGGGCGAAAAGTCTTGAAGGAACGGAAGGTATCGAAAAGGCTGTTGAAAAAGGCAAGAGTGCGTATGCGGGAACAGAGCTTGCAGGCAAAACTCTCGGAGTTATAGGACTCGGAGCCATCGGAGGAATGGTTGCAAACACGGCAACACATATGGGTATGAAGGTTATAGGATGCGACCCGTACATAACGGTAAATGCCGCATGGAGCCTTAGCCGTTCCATAGAGAAGGCAGCCGATTACAACGAAATATACCGCCGCGCAGACTATATAACCCTCCACGTACCGGCTACCCCGACAACCAAGAATATGATAAACAAAGATACTCTTGCCATGATGAAAGACGGAGTGAAAATCATAAATCTTTCCCGTGCCGACCTTGTCAATGCACAGGATATCAAGGCAGCAATTGAATGTGGCAAGGTGTCTGCATACGTAACCGACTTCCCTACGGCTGAAACAATAGGCGTTAAGGGAATAACGTGCATCCCGCATCTCGGCGCTTCAACCGAAGAGTCAGAGGAGAACTGTGCAGTTATGGCGGCACATGAGCTGGAAGACTACATCACTACAGGTAATATCCGTAACAGTGTGAATTTTCCCTCTCTCTCAATACCTCATACGGGCGCATCACGCATATGCCTGATCCATAAGAACATTCCGAATATGCTCTCGCAGATAACCAACGCAATATCCGAACAGAACATAAACATCGAGAACATGGTCAACGGGGCGAAGGGCGAATATGCCTACACAATGGTCGAAACAACCTCACCCGTACCGTCCAGCGTATCCGATAAATTCTCGGAAATAGACGGAATGGTCCGTGTAAGAATTATCCTTTGATTAAGAAAAGGTAAACTATTTATCCATAATGTCAAACAACTTGACTAAACATGCGTTTTAATATATAATAAAAGATAGAGGACACTCTATCTTTTATTTTTCGGAGAAGTTATGAATAATAAATTTTTGAGTCTTATATATCCGTCGGAAGAATCATACGAACGCCATATGAACGGTAAGGACAAGCCGGATATAAGTGAGGACGTATCAGTAGAGCTCGGTATCTCAGACATGGTCGATATGAAGAACGGCAATATATCCGACTATTACACGTACAACAAAGACGTAATAGAATACCGACAAAAGACTTTTGCCGATATGATAAATATACCGCGCCTGTCCGATGCCCTTGCAAAGGCACTGCCGATACTGTGCGATATACTCGAGCTTCGTCGTCTCTCGGAGGACTTGCGCAATACATCGGATAATTATTTGTACAGCATAACGGAAATAGAACTCTACGTCCACGTCATAGACGTTCTCTGGGGAGAAATATCTACTGTAAAGGATGAAATAAAAAGCCCCGCTTTTCTCTCTCTCTTCTCGACGGTCGAGGAGCTTGCAACGGGAAGTTATTATACAGAGCTTAACGATAATCTCAAAAAACTCTCCTCACGTATACGGGAGGTCAAGAGCGTAACCGTCGGCGTCAATCTCGATGCCCAGATGCGCCCGACCGAGGCAGGTATAATATCTGTAAACCCGGAAAGATTCAAATCAGGCAAAACACTGGATAAAATTCTTCGACTCAGTTTCAAAAACGATTCGTTTACCTGTATTGCCTCTTTAACTCCGTTCGGCGGAGAGGAATCGGAGAACCAAAGAGATGCTCTCGTCGGTGCATTTATGCGCGGAATATCCGAGGTCTACCGTCATTCGGTAAAAGACTGGCGAAGGATAGCCGGCGAATACGTACTTGAAAATACAGACTTCCTTCTTAAGCTTCTCCCGGAAATCGAATTTGTCAGCAAATGCACCTTAGTTGTCCGTTCTCTCGAAAGCAAAGGTTATAAGCTCTCCTTCCCCACCGTGTGCGATATGAGTGAAAAGGCATTTTCCGCAAAGGAACTCTATAACCCTGATGTCGCACTCCGTATAGATACAAAAATCGTGGAAAACGATTTCTGCTTTGACGATAACGGAAGAATTTATATACTCTCCGGTCCCAATCGCGGAGGAAAATCCGTAATAACATGTGCTGTCGGTCTCGCTCAGGCGATGGCACAGCTCGGTATGCCCGTATGTGCTCAGAATGTAAGCATAAGCCCGTGCGATGCGATTTTCACACATTTTCCCGAAGGTGCCGACGATACCATAGATAAGGGACGTCTCGGAGAGGAATGTTCTCGACTTTATGAAATATTTGAGAGAGTTACCGAGAATTCAATGATACTTCTGGATGAATCACTATCCTCCACGGGAGCATATGAAGCGTCATATATTGCAGCGGAAATACTTGCCGGGTTTGCTAGCGTGGGATGCCGTGGCGTATTCTCTACGCATCTTCACGAGCTTGCCGCAAGAATAGACGAGATAAACGAACGCTCCTCTCAACAAGGAGGAGTTACCGTTGATACTCTTGTAGCGGGAATAGAGGACGGTGAGCGCTCTTTCAAAATATACCGCAGAAAACCCGACGGAAAAAGCTATGCCCGCGATATTGCGAACAAATACGGTCTCTCATATGAAAGTATAATTTCACGTCGTAAAGAAAAAGGGACTCAGCCACAGTATTAACATGTGCGACTCTGACAAAAACAAGGTCAAACCGATTAGATTGACCTTGTTTTTTATTGCTTTTGTATATGAAAAATCAGAAAATACAATTTGACTCAGCCGCTTTTTACTATATTATCAGCTCTCAAAATCGTATTTTGGGAATACCGTAAGTCTTATTCTCGTACAACCGTAAGGCACCAAAGTTATCTGTGCGTCTTCTCCGAGGTTTTTCTTAACAAATTCGGCAGACGGCAGTCTCGGGGTAAAAATCAAATCGCCCGCAACTCTCGTTGCACCGCATTCAATCTGTTTTTCGTCAATGCCTTCGCCGCCGTTGGCGAGGTCTTTCTTTCCTTCCTTATGTACCAACGTCCAGTTTTTCAGGCGCTTTGCTTTCATCTTTATTTCAATGGGATAGCTTCCGTCCCAGAAGGGGCTGTCAGATATCGGTTTTTTCGTTATAACCGCATCATTACCCTCATATCCGCTGAGAGCATAGCCGAAATCATCCTCCGTTGTTACGTTGTAAGCGGGGAAATCCTTTGTCTGCCTCTTCTCTTCCCTGTCTATTTCCCATTTTTCGTTGAGTTTAAGCGAGAGGAGCAAAGGACCGTAATAATAGTATATTCCTCCGTCGGACGAATGAGCGGGAGTAAGCGCATAATTGAATTTAAGTACAAACGCATCACCCTCTGAAACCTTTATCGCAACATACCCGTTTACAACTTCCGATTTGACCGCCTTACCATTTTTCGTAAGCTCGTATCCCTTGCTCCATTCGGGTATGCGCACATGAAGAGTATTTTTGCCTTTTACTTCACGTACCTTTATATTTATCGTATCCTCAAAAGGATAATCTGTATTCTGTTCTACAGAAATGTTCTCTCCGTCAAATTTACTCTCGCCATAGAGGTTCATATAAAGACCGTCGGCGCAATCTCCATACATATTAAGAGCATAGTTGGGCATTGCTCTGCCGATATTTGCTACGCAACATTCCGGATAATGGTGGGGCTGATAAGCCATCCTCGGTGTATTCGCCCACATGGAAAGATGTGTAGAGTTTCTCGTGCATATAATCTGATTCACACAGGAAAAATACTGTGCTGTGCGGAAGTCCTTGCCCGTAGCACCGGGAAGCGCGTTGAAGCAGGCTCTCTCTATCCTGTCTGCGTATTTACCGTCTGCTGTTGCTTTGAGCAGGAAGGAAAGACCATACGTATAGTCGCTTATGTCGCATGACTCATGCACCTTGAAGCTTTCGTTACCGGTAGTTGCCTCGTAGCAGGTATGAACACCGTCGGGAAGCATATGGAAACCTGCGAGCTTCTCGTAAGAATTCTTAGTCGCGTTAAGCATATACTCGTTGCCGGTATAGAGATATGCGACAGCGCCCATCTTCGTATTTTCATTTACATCAACTCCGTGCGTGTGAGGCATGAGGTCGGATATAGCCGAACGCATATTTACGCTTGAGCCGCTGTTATCGAAGCTTTGCATAGCCCTGTTTGCTTTTTTCTTGAGTTTTTCGTCGCCGTAATATTCGGCGACACGGTACATACACTCAACGTTTGCTATATCTCTGTTTGTATGATAGTCGTATTTATCGGAGAGATAATGCTCTCTCATTCTGCGCACGTATTTTTCATCCCCGGTATAAAGGAACATCATCCACAGCGCACGGAAAAATACTGCGTGCGGCCATCTGTTACATCCCTCAAAAGCTTTGAGTTCACTCGGCCCCATAAAAGGCTCTCCGTCATCCTTAACCGAATTTTCTATCTGTTCGCGTACGGCATCGAGTATTTTGTCGTCCTTAAGCACTGCGCTCGCTCTGACCAGGGAATCTACCCAATACGCAGATTGCTCATACGGCCACCACTGAGCGTAACCACCGTCTGTCATGCTTCTCGCACTCCAGCAGGAGCGATTAAACGGATATCCGATTTTGCCGAGATTTCCCGGCATACCGTAACCTTCCTTTTTGATAAAGTCGCGAATCCAACCGCCGACTTCTATTTCGCTTGGTCTTGCATCCTTGATTCTATAATAATTTCTCATAGGCATCTCCTATACTAATATTCTTAGATTCTATGGATATTCCCCGTTGTCAGTCGTCCTTATACATGCCTGCCGTCAGGAGTATCAATTTGTTTACGTCATCGGGCTGGACCTTTCCCGTAACAGCGGCGCAGTTACGCTTCACATCTCCGCACTTTTCGCATCTGTAAGTAATTATATACCCCTTCTTCGAATCGGGGTCTGCCCTCATTGGTCTCATAAGTCCTTTGCATGGATTTGCTCTGTCGCCCGGCATATTGTCAACGTGTAAAGAATAAAGGCAAAACGGACAGTGATTTCTTGAACTGTAACCGAGTGGCAGAACCTTCCGTCCGCAGTGTGCACATATAAACGACGAATCGTTTTTGGTAAAGCGCTTTACCTCCATCACTTCTCCTCCATGCTTCTCACCATCATTGCATATGACACAATTACGAGAATGTCGCAAAGGCCGGAAAATGATAAAGTACCGCCGCACCGTATGATTTCAAAAACAATATATACGGTATACCCCGCTATACATATAAGGGTGAAGAGTTTAATAAAATCAAGTCTCACCTTTCCCATCATAAAGGAAAGTACGACAACGGATACGGCAAACATGTATAGGAGCATAAACGAAGGAAGAAGTATGCCTGCATCTTTTTCGGCGAGAGCTGAAAGCAGGTCGATGACCGCGCGCAAAAAATATACGCAGCATACCCCGCCGACCCCTACTGCGGCAAAAGTCTCGCTGAGTGAAAAACACGCATAAATAAGCAAAATAATGCAAAACGTGTATACTGCACTCCATGGTGAAAAATCAAACGAGACAACGAGTCTTCCGTATCTTATGCCTATATTCAAAAATTCAAATACTATTCTTGCTATTAAAACGAATGCGGTGTTTTCGATTATTCTTGTACGCTTTATTTCAAATCTCAGATTCATAACACATCATCCCGGTAATACCGCGCCCTTCAAAACAAATATGAATACCGCTATGCACGCAGCGCATACTGCAAGAGATATAACAGTTACGGATATACTCATGCTAATGCTTTTTTTCGCTTTGACTTTGGAAGAATCACCGTCGGATGATTTTTCTCCCGAAAGCGTCGTGTATGAAACGTCCGAAGTGTTCAATCCTTTTGTTACCGAAATGGCAGCATCCGAAAATCCCGTGGCATGCAAGGCTCTTGAGACAGGCTTATACAACAGCATGGTAATCGACGCGTTTGTAATACCCTTAACGAGATTGAACGGTAAAAGCAGAGTAGGTATCATAGAGGCGACAGCCGCACGTTCAAGACCTGTATAAAACGGAGTAATAATAAGGTTCAGAGCGAGCATCACCGCAGTCATTGAAAGAATGCCTGCCATAAGCGCGAGAATCGCCGTGCTGAGCCTTCTTCTGTATTTATATATAATTGAAGGTATAAGAGCGAATACTGTGGTTGACGCCAGATTCATTATAAAGCCGTAAGGTCCCGTATGGCTTATTGTAAGTTCAAGCACGCAGGATATGAGCGAGCTTAAAGCGGCGGCTAGCGGTCCGAAAAACATTGCCCCTACAGTGATAACCGCATCTTTTATGTCGAAAGTCAAGAAGCCTGCGACGTCTATATGAACAGTCAGTGTGCATACATAGGCAAGTGCGGAGAAAACCGCGATAGCCGTATACTTTTTTATCATTTGAGTGCTGTGTTGCATACCTGTATTCCTTCTGCGAATTATTGTTTTCAATATCCGTTCAATAAAATTATTTATAAAAATCGAACCGGTATCGATACATTTAACGTAATTTTACCATACCAACTCGAAAAAGTCAACATCATTGATAAGTAAAACAAAAAAGCTGTCTCAAATTAGAATTTGAGACAGCCCAAATAATTTTTTATTTAATATCAGTCATTGTCTACATAGTAGATTACTTTTGATATCCAATAATGCTTGTCGAGTATGCTCTCGCCTGCATAATTGGTACTTATATAGGATGCGAGCTGATATATCGATACGGCATCCGTCGAGAGATTCTGACTCTGTGCGTCCAGATATCTGATGAAAGAGGTATTTTCTCCTTCGAGAACCATGTATGCACGATAGTAGTATTCCTGCTCAAATGCGGTTTTGTAGCTTGAGTGTCCGACGTCTATCATCGAATTCTCAAATCCGTATACATTCAGAGTAGAATCGGTCGTAGCCTTTGCCTTAGTCGCTTCATCAACGAGATATCTGTCGTCAGGAGCATTGAGTATCTTCGTTTTGGAGACCGTCTTGCCGTTTACCTTAACGACGTACGCACCGTCAACGTTTTCTACGGTTATATCGTCAAAGTCCTGAGCTGAACCTGCAGGAGCAAGAACGAAACCGAACGTGACTACGTTATAGTTCTGAGTCTTTGAACCGTTGGTATAAGTATATCCTTTCTTAATTTCCTCAGAATTAACGTTGAATACTGCGCGCATTGCGGCATATCCGTCGATTCTCTGTTGGAATCCTGCAAAGTTGATATAATCGGTGATTTTGAACGCTGCAATAGCGTCTGCACTGTTTGCATAGTTGACTATCTCACGTGCGTTTGCCTGAATTACAGCCGCAACTTCTGCCGCATATACTGCTTTAGCGGAATTGTCAAGTGCAAGAGGAAGATTCTTATCTATTATGTTTTTGTTACTTAGAAGTTCTACGGTTTCTGTTGTGGCGATTGCCGCATTGTAAGCCGTCTCGGAGGCAGCCTTAAGGGCATCGACAGCTGCCTTGTATGCATTGACATTATCCTTGTTTTGGTTTGCGGTATCAATAAGGGCTCTGAGCTTTGCGAGCTGTTCTGTGAGTATCTTAACATCCTCACCGGCACCTGTTTTAGCGTCGAGAACTGCCTGAATATCATCGGCATCACCGCTTAATTGCGATATAACGGCATTTATATTTTCCAAAGCCTCTGCCGAGCTTGTCGCAGATGCCTCTATCTGTCTGTATGCTTCGGTTAGCGATGCCTTATATTCGTCCTTCTGCTCGTCGCTGATGCTTGCAAATTCAGCAACTCTTGCATCAATATAGCCCTGGAGCTTGGTTATATCGCTATCCTTGAGCTTTCCTACATCGTATGTGAAAAACTTGATGTAGAAATTATCATTAAGTGCAATTGAGCCATATGCCTCGAGGATTTCCGTATTCTTAAGTCCGTAGTAATAGCAGAGGTCTGCGAAATGGTTCTGCATTACCTGTGACTCGGTGAGCATACAGTCGTACAGACGTACGAAATACTGTGAGAAACCTGCCGCACGTATATATGACATTCCGTTACCGGAGCTTACGTCATACTTCGGGAGATTACCGGATGCGGAGGCCTTTTCATATTTGCCCATAGAATTGGGGTTTGTGTTCGAGATCGCATATATCGAGTTCTGGAATGTAGAATCGGTGATATATACCGTGTTATAAATGAGGTGTGTAACGGAACCTGATGCCCACGGATATCCGGGAAGTGCTTCCCAATGTCCGAGGTTATGGTAATCCGCCGTTCCGAACTCGGAGGCAAAGTCCTCACCTTGGTGGAGTCTGAACGTACCTATTTCACCTCCGTGGCCCGTACCGAGACCGCCGACTATGTGAAGGTTTGCATCAGATGCGGGTTTAACCTTGCCCGGGTTAAGCTCAAGAACTTCTTCGATGGTAAACGTACCGTACGTTCCGTCATAAAGAGCTGTCGACGAGGGCTTGAAGAAATTATCGAACGTTACGGTTTCCTGAAGCAAAGCGTCCATTTTGCTTATGTCCGTAACACCCTGGAAGGAGACGTTAAGATGTTCTTTTCCGAACACAGTACCGAAGTATATACCGTTCTTTGAGGATTTCATGTTTTTCTCGGTGGAGTAGTCGAGGAATTTGACTCGTCCGTCCGGCTCAACGCTGATTTTCTGGGAGTCAATCGTACCGAGGACGTAGTATCCTCCTTTATTCTTACCGCCGATAATCTTTATGAAGTTATGTTTGCTATACGAGCCGGTTGCCGTATACACACCGCCGTTGATAAGGCGTGCACTGTCAACATCGGTGTCAAAGGACGGAGAGTTTACGTCGAGCACTTCTGCTTCGGAGAGCTTGGAAAGGTCAACGAAAGACATAAGATGTCCGTCATCATACCAAAGATTCTCATACTTTGCAAATTCGGCTTCTCTTCCCGCAACTGCAGGTGCATTGTACTTGACGTCATATCTGTCGAGTATATCTTGCATTTCCGCAATCTGCTCTGCATATTCGGCCGCATCGTGACCTACTTCATAGCTGCTGAAGAGCGAATATACCGTGGTATATCTGATTTTCCCGGAGTTTTCCCAATCGGTGAAGGACAGCGGAATATTAAGTCCGTAGTAGTAGCAAAGATCGGCAAATTTATTTTGGCTTAACGCTATACCGTCAAGAACGGACGAGTACATACGAATGTACCTGTAACTGATACCGTGTGCGTTAATAATGGGATTTGATTGCGCTTTTGATCCGGAATTGTTATTCGCCGTATCGCTTATAGTTGTGTTGAATCCCGGCACGGTATCGGTAGTCAAGGTATTGCCGTTTACTGTTACCGTTACCTCCGCACTCGAACCTGATCCCGCTGCATTCTTATGCGTTATTGATGCAGCAAGCTCAATATTCTTTGGGAAAGTATCGTCGGTTGAAAGGAATTTTCCTTGTGAATGTTCATAGCGAGAACCGTAGATTACCTTTGTTGCGGTAAGCTCTCCGTCGATGTCTTCCACGTTATACTTCATTGAAAGCACGTTGCTTGAGCCGAAAAGCGATGTTAAGAAAAGCAATCTGCAATTCTGATAAGACGTCTTGGTAAATGCGGCAGGGACAAGAGTCTTCGGATCTGCATATGCAGATGCCTGGATAGTGAAGCTGCCGTAGTTATTTTCCGAATCCGCAGTATCGCTCGGATAGTAAAATTCATTATCTATTCCGAAGTTTCCGTTAGTACCTGCTATCTGATGATCATCTGAGAGTTTCTTTTCTCCGCTCTCGTCGGTAAAGTACGATCCGAAATAAATACCCTTTAATGACGATGAGTTGACATCACTCGTTGCGGGGAACACGAGGTTACCCTTTGCGTCAACTTCAATACTGCCGTCGTTATTGCCGAGCATGAAGTATTTACCTTTAAGGGCACCGTCTATTATTCTTATGTAGTAATGCTTTCCGCCTATGTTGGAAGCGGTTTTATCGCCGGTTACCAGCTTGTCGTTTTCATCATAATCGGCGGTAGTGCCGGTGTTTGAGGCGTTTATCCCGGTCAAATCGACGAAAGCGACAAGACCATCCGTGTAATACAAATCCTTATAACCCTCATAGGTTTTATCTGTTCTGTATTGGATGGTTTCACCACCGTCGGCAAACGCCGAAATCGCTATCGCAGGAATAACGGAAAGAACCGTAAGAACCGCGAGAAGCATACACAGTAATCTTTTTTTCATAAATCTTCTCCTTCAATGCAAAGATATTATCATACGCTATTATCATATCATTGAACTTATAAAAAATCAATAGCCCAAAATAAAATTCGGCGGTATGAACAAAGTACCGCAGGGCTTTTTGTGCAAAATGCAGTATGACTGTTTTCATTATTAATGTATAGAGCGTAAATCAGTAATGCATTCAGGAGCAGGAATCAGCAATTACCTGATTTACTTGAAAATCTCACGTTTTACACGACATAACTCATAGATAAATTTGTTGTCCAGCTCGGATAGTTTATAATCTGATCTCTTTATCATAACGTCCCTGTATACTTTTTTGTTATCATCGCATACGCGCATTACCAGTCCGTATCTTTCCAGCACTTTCGGGGGGACGGGCGATACCCACATGAATGTGTCGGTATTTGACGAGAGAAGCTCGAATTGGCTTGCTCTTTCAAAGACGAATATACATCTCTCCGACTCAGGCAATTCCTCTTTTTTTACTGCTGATACGGGCAGCGACGGTACGTATGGGTCGGCATGCGCGATTTCGGTATATTCCGCAAGGTCTGACATCGCAATATGTTCTTTTTTTGCAAGAGGACTTTTTTCACTCATTATAAGCACGTAATGAAACTCGGTTATAATCTCGTATGTAAGCCCCTTCTGTTCAAGCATTTCCTTGTAGTATCGGTCATAGTTTTTGGCATACCTTATAATTCCCAGCTTGTAGTCCTCCTGAAGAATGTTCTTTATCGCACGCATGGAATTCGTTTCCTTATAGAACATCTCTACCTCATCACCCTTTTTTGTGCATTTGGAAAACTCGGAAAATGCCTCGGAAATATAGCTTGCTCTCGGCACGGATATAGAGAACCGCTTTTTGTTGACCATTCCTTTCTTGAAAATGTTTTCCACGGTATCAACCTGACTGAGTATAGACCTCGCATACTTCAGAAATACTTCTCCGTCCGGCGTTATCTCCATTCCTTTGGCGGAGCGTTCAAATATCGTTACTCCGAGCGATGCTTCCAGCTCGCGTATAGCTCGGCTGAGATTCGGCTGTCCTATATATAATTTCTTTGCTGCTTGGTTCAGAGAACCGCATGCGGCTATCTCGACCGCATATTTCATATACATTAAATTCATTTGAAATTACCCCGTCGCTTCGAAAACATAAAGCGTTATTTCTTCTGTTATTAGATTTTCGGAAAAGGCTTGTCCATTATACCCTATTCCTCTATATGGTCCATTCCCTGGCGGATTATGGTGCGCACATGGTCATCTGCAAGAGAATAAAAAACGGATTTTCCGTCGCGTCTGCATTTTACCAGCTTGTTTGATTTCAGTATTCTTAACTGATGAGATACGGCGGATACAGTCATATTCAGTGTATCCGACAAATCACAAACGCACACCTCCGAACTCAGCAGAACAAACAATATGCGTATCCTTGTCGAATCACCGAAAACCGCAAAAAGCTCGGCCAGGTCGTAAAGCGTATCGTCGTCCGGCATCTTCTCTTTGACTTCATTTATACGATCGAGGTGGAGTTCCCGCGCCTCACAAAGTTCTGTTTTCTCTGTTTTTTTCATTTCATTTGTCATATTGTTTTACCTTTCCTTTAACCAACATTCTCATGGAATTCAAAACAGCAAGTATCATGACGCCTACGTCGGCAAATATAGCAAGCCACATATCAGTAATACCAATAGCCGCAAGGACAAGAAACGTCAGTTTAACTCCTATGGCGAAATATATGTTCTCATATACTATTTTTATACATTTGCGTGACAATTTTATCGCCAGCGATATTTTTTCCGGATTATCATCGGTCAGAACCACGTCTGCGGCCTCTATGGCGCAGTCGGAGCCGAGAGCACCCATGGCTATTCCAACGTCGGCCCTCGTAAGTACCGGAGCATCGTTGATGCCGTCCCCGACAAACGCGAGTTTGTCACCGGCGGACTGTTCGGAAATCAATCGTTCAACGTGCTTGACCTTATCTGCCGGTAAAAGCTCTCCGTATACGTCGTCGACGCCTATTTCCTTTGCTACCGTCTGTGCGCACTCACGCTTGTCCCCGGTAAGCATCACCGTTCTCGTTACACCCGTTCTTTTCAGAGACGATATTGCGCTTTTTGCATTTTCCTTAACCTTATCGGCTATGAGAATATGCCCCATATATTCCTTATCTCGCGCCACATGCACTACCGTTCCGAATTCATGGCATGGAATATAGTCAATCCCGTATTCATTCATTAGCTTGTCGTTTCCGACAAGAACCGTGTCACCGTCTATCACCGCAAATACTCCGTGCCCTGCAATCTCATGTATTTCGCCTATTCTTTCCTTATCTATTTCTTTGCCGTAAGCCTTGAGTATGCTTTTGCTGATAGGATGAGAGGAGTAGCTTTCAGCATATGCGGCGAGAGCGAGCAGCTTTTCTTCGCTTTCTTTGGAATGGTGAACGCCGACCACTTCAAAAACACCGTAAGTCATCGTCCCCGTTTTGTCAAAGACAACCGTTTTTATTTTCGAGAGCGTCTCCATATAGTTTGAGCCTTTAATAAGAATACCTGCACGGCTCGCACCGCCGATACCTGCGAAAAAAGCAAGCGGTATGCTTATTACGAGCGCGCACGGGCAACTTATTACAAGAAATGTAAGTGCGCGGTATATCCACACGGACCAATCCGGAACAAAACCGAATAAAATCCTTCCGACAGGAACCAATATCGCAAGAATCAAGGCCGCGATACATACAACAGGGGTGTATATATACGAGAATTTCGATATGAAATTCTCCGACTTCGATTTACGTGACGAAGCGTTTTCGACGAGAGCAAGAATCTTCGATACAGTTGATTCTCCGAAAACCTTGCTTGTGCGTATGTGAAAAACCGAATTTATCGAGATACTTCCGCTTATCACCTCATCGCCGACACTAACCGAACGCGGAGCGCTCTCGCCCGTCAAAGCAACGGTATCTATATCTCCGTCACCCTCGATGATTTCTCCGTCGATAGGTATTCTTTCGCCCGGTCTTACAACAATAATACTTCCCGTTGGAACCTTCTCGGGGGATACCTGCTTTACGCTCTTATCTTCACATAAAAGATTTGCACTGTCGGGCCTTATATCCATCAGCTCTCCTATGTTTCTCCTTGCACGTCCGACCGCCACGCTCTGAAATAGCTCTCCCGTCTGATAGAACAGAATAACGGCGACAGCCTCTTTATAGTCTCCGAGAACCATAGCGCCTATGCTTGCCACCGCCATAAGGAAGTTTTCGTCAAAGGGCCTTCCGTTTATAATTCCGTATACGGCAGATATAAGTATATCATATCCTATTATCAGGTAGGGGATTGCACATACGGCGAGACCTATCCATCTGTTTATTTCAACTATGCCCGATACTACGGAAAACGCCGCAATGATAAGTGCCGCCGTAATAATACGTAAAAGTTTTTTCTTCTGTTTGCGATTCATATAAATGCTCCTGTTTAGGTGAAACGTGGAAACGTATTTTTATAGTTTTCGAAAATATATTGATTACCGAGCTTTTCGGTGAAATACAGTTATCATAACTCTATGTCAAAATCACGTTCAATCTTCCTGCAATTTTTAAGAACGGATTTCATGACCTTCCTCTCGTCCGTTCCGTTTGCAAACTCAACCGTCATTTTAAGTGTCATGAAGTTTATTGATGCGTCTTTAACGCCCTCGGTTTTTCTCGCAGCTTCCTCCGCCTTTATAGCGCAGCTTGCGCAGTCAACGTCAATATTGTATGTCTTTTTCATATTCTCATCCTTTCCGACAAGGTAATCACGATTTCCGGATTTCCTTAAAACATTTGAACAAATGTTCAAATAATTGAAATTTTTTTAACTCCCGTATGGGAGCTTACGGTAACAGTATACAACGAAAAACGTTTTTTGTCAATACAAAAAGCCATTTTTCAAAAATAAAAGGGCGCATAGCGCCCTTTTTCTATTATCCTTTACCCGGCATAAGAACCGGACGGACAGCTTATACGGTGGGTAAATTACTTTACCTCAACCTCAGCGCCGGCTTCCTTAATCTGAGCGGCGATCTTTTCAGCCTCATCCTTTGCGATGCCTTCCTTAACAGTCTTAGGAGCAGCCTCAACGAGATCCTTTGCGTCCTTAAGTCCGAGACCGGTTATCTCACGAACAACCTTAATAACTGCGAGCTTGTTTGCGCCTGCAGCCTTAAGAACTACGTCGAATTCGGTCTTTTCTTCTGCTGCGGGAGCTGCTGCGCCTGCTGCGGGAGCTGCTGCTACGGGAGCTGCGCTGACGCCGAACTCTTCCTCAAGAGCCTTTACGAGGTCAGCAAGTTCAAGTATGGTGAGACCTTTTACAAGGTCAAGTATCTGGGTGGTCTTTTCGTTTGCCATTTTTAATAATCCTCCAAAAAATATTTAAATTAAATTGTTTCGGTTATAAACAACCGTAATTAACCCTCTGCGGGTGTGCCTTCTTTGTCGATTTTCGCCTGACATACGTAAGCGAGACCGTAAAGAGGAGCGAGAAGGCTGCCGAGAATCTTCGCGATAAGTACTTCCTTTGACGGAATGCTTGCGAGTTCCTCAACGCCCTTAGCGTCGATAACGGCGCCGTCGATGAAGCCTGCCTTTATTTCAAAGGAATCGATTTTATCAGCGTATTCCTTGAGAACCTTGGCGGGAGCTATCGGGTCGGTAGTACCCAGAGCGATAGCGGTCATTCCGGAGAGGTGTTCCTTCATAGCTTCATAGCCGACCATGTCGCAGGCTCTGCCTGTGAGCGTGTTCTTCATAACCGTGTAATCAACACCGGCCGCACGAAGAGCAGCACGAAGCTTTGTGTCGTCCTCAACCGTAATGCCTTCATATTTAACAAGTACACCGGAGCAGGCACTCTTCATTTTCTCTGCGAGAGCCTTTACCGCTTCTTGCTTCTTTTCAAGAATCTTGTTGCTTGGCATTATTTTACCTCCGTATAAATTCAAATAAAAAATCCTTTTCCGAAAAGCGTATACCGCATCCGAGAAAAGGAAAATAATACATAATATATCAGATTCGCTTACCTCGGCAGGGTGGTGAAAACACTTTTACGGTAACCTGCTGTCTTAGGATAACGAAAGAATTATACAACATCTTTTTTGTTTTGTCAATAGTTTTTCGAAAATTAAAACAATTAAACTTTTAATAGTTTTTCTTGTTTTTCAACGTTACATAAATATTTCTGTATGAATCAAGACGGCTTTTGGATATCTTTCCATCCAGCGCCGCTGCGGCAAGGGCACATTCATCCTCGCTCTCTCCCGTATGAGAACAGTCGGTATACCTGCATTTACCTGAGTAAGGCAAAAACTCGGGAAATGTACCGAAAAGGTCGTCAAGCCCGAAAAAGTCAAATCTCTCAAAATCAATAAGGCTGAAGCCCGGTGTATCTGCGAGATAACCGCAGTCATCATTTCCATCTATGGGAAAAAGCTCTACGTGTCTTGTGGTATGCCGCCCTCTCTGAATTTTTTTACTTATGCTTCCGGTCTCAATTTCAAGAGTTGGGAAAATCTCATTCATAAGCGTGGACTTTCCTACTCCGGATGCTCCTGAAAACGCACCGATTTTTCCTTCGCTCAGATTATCGGTTACGTATTTTTTAATTTCTTCGATTCCGTAATCGTAAATCGAACTGCATATAAAAGTTTCAAATCCTGCTTGTCTGTATATATCGGCATATTTGACGGCAAGGTCTGAGCGGTCGCTTTTAGTCACTATGATTATCGGTTTGATTTTATTGTACTCTGCAATTGCCGTCATCTTATCGATTGTGGAAAGCATCGGTGTCGGTTCGGCTGCCGCAAACGTAATAAACATATAATCGAGATTGGCAACGGGAGGACGGATAAGCGCATTTTTTCTCTTTGCAATACTTTCAATAACGGTATTTGAACCGTCCTCGGTAATATAAACGTTATCTCCGACAAGCACCTTACTGTCGTTTTTCTTTATGTTTCCTCTTGCACGGCAACATGTAGTTTTGTAGCCCTCCTCCGTATGATAACGCACCTCGAAAAGGCCTCCCAACCCTTTGATTACCTTGCCCTCGTATTTATTCATAAAACTCCTTTATTCATAAATTATACTCTGCGTCCGGTCTACGGTTTTATACAATAAAAACCGGACGAAATGCTGCAAGTTCGATTGATAATACTTATCGGAATTTCGGTATTGGCGTTTGCCTTAACCGCAAAAAGAACGCAAAGTCCGATGAAAGCCGCAAGTAGTGTTGCGCATAAAAAAATCGTCTTAGCCACTCCGAGTGCATTTTTGACTGTATCGTCGGGCTTATCGTGTTTTATTCCTACCGAGGAAAGCAATGCCTGTCGCATCTCCTGTGCGGTAGAATAACGTGTTTTCGGATCTTTCTGCAAAGCCTTCAGAATAACTTCTTCGAGTTTCTTCGGTATGTGCGGATTTATTTCCGACGGCGGAGTCGGCATATCCGTTATATGCATCATCGCAACCGCGGTTTTGCTCTCCGCGTCGAACGGTACTCTTCCGCACAAAAGCTGATACATAACGACTCCGAGAGAATAGAGGTCGCTCCTCAAATCTATTCTTCCGCCGCTTGCCTGTTCCGGACTTATGTAGTAAACGCTTCCTACTCCGATGTTCTCGCGATTAAAATTATCGTTTTCGGTAGTTTTCGATATTCCGAAATCAGTGAGCTTTACGTTTCCGTTTTTGTCTATCAATATGTTCTCGGGTTTTATATCCCTATGTACTATACCGTTTGCGTGAGCCTCGGAAAGAGCCGACAAAACCTGTGATATACATCCCACGGCTTCATCGACGCTGAGTATACCCCTCTTTTCCGAATATTCCTGAAGAGTTATCCCGTTTACGTATTCCATAACGATATACTTATATTTGTCGCGGCTCACTATATCATATACCTCAACAATATTGGGATGTGAGAGTCTGGTAACGGCACGGGCCTCCGAGTCAAAATACCTCGCCGAGGAAGTGTCCGTTGTGTTGTATATTTTTATTGCAACTATTCTTTTTACGAGACCGTCCTCTGCGACGAAAACCTCCCCACTCGCACCCTTACCGATACTGCGGATAAGTCTGTATCTCGAATCTATTACGGCTTCCATCGCGTCACCCCCTCCGATACGTTATGAAAAGCTTACGAGTTTGTATGTCTGAGTTGTCCGCAGGCTGCGTTTACGTCCGCACCGAGTCTGCGCCTGACGGTTGCGGTAACCCCCATATGATTGAGCATATCCGCAAAACGATTAACGCTGTCCTCCGAGCCCCTGTGAAATCCGGTTTCCTCTACTTCATTTACACGTATGAGATTAACATGTACCGGAGCCTCACATTCGGCAAATGCGTTACGAAGCAGTACGGCAAGCTCTCTTGCATCCTGCAAAGTATCGTTCTTGCCGGAAATCAAAGTATATTCAAAGGATATTCTTCGCCCGGTTTTAGTGTAGTAAGCCACACATGCGTCGAGTAATTTTTCAATACTCCACTTGTTGTTCACAGGCATGATTTCACTTCTCTTTTCGTTGCTCGACGCATGCAACGATATCGACAGCGTTATCGGAAACTCCAATTCGGCAAGCATATTTATCCTGTCTGCCAGACCGCAGGTCGAGAGCGATATATGTCTGTAACCTATATTGAGACCGTTTTTCGAATTTACGAGGCGAAGGAACTTCACTACGTTGTCAAAATTGTCCAGCGGCTCGCCTATACCCATCATAACGACGTTTGACACCCTTTCACCCGTATCGTTCTGAGCGGTTATTATCTGCCCCAATATTTCTCCGGCGGTTAAGTCTCGCACCTTTCCTCCTATCGTAGAGGCGCAGAAGCGGCAACCCATACGGCATCCTACCTGGCTCGATACGCACAGGGTGTTGCCGTGTTCATATCTCATGAAAACACTCTCTATATGCTCTCCGTCAATAAGTCGCATAAGGTATTTCACCGTACCGTCGATTTTCGAGACCAACTTTTTTTCTACCGTCGGCAGTCTGAATTCGCACATATCCGACAGCTTGTCTCTTAACTTTTTAGAGAGATTTGTCATATCGTCAAAGCAAACACCGCGCGAAAGAAAGGTGTATATCTGATGTGCCCTATATTTCGGCTCACCGATTTTCTGCATTAACTCTGCTATTTCCTCCTCGCAGAGCGACATAATATCAATCTTGTTTTCCATTATTACCTCGGGTTTGTCATTTCGCAAAACTATTTTATTCGCTTTATCTTGGATATGAAGAATCCGTCGTGCTCTTCGAGCTTCGGATGGAAGGTATGTTTTCCGTCACGCATACCGCCATCCGCATTGAATTCTACAAATTCAAAAGAATTATGCTCCAGAACAAAACGGTCGATAACCCCCTCGTTTTCGGCGGGGTTTACGGTGCAGGTTGAGTATACGAGCTCACCGCCGACCTTTAATAGCTTGGCGCTCTGTGTCAGTATTTCGTATTGCAGCTTCGGCAGTTCCTTTACGGAACCAATATCTCGGTAACGCATATCCGCCTTTTTACCGAGCACTCCGAGTCCCGAGCAGGGGACGTCGCACATAACGTATTCGGCATCGTTGTATTCCGATGGCTTCGGAGGCAGAGAGGCATCTCTCTGAGCGGTTTTGATAATATCTATCCCCAGCCGCCCGGCACCGGAATCTATGAGCGAGAGTTTACTTTTATGAATATCGAAAGAGTATACTTTGCCTCTGTTTTTCATTTCCATGGCTATTCCGAAGCTCTTACCTCCGGGGGCGGCGCATACGTCATATACCGTGGACCCCTCACGTGCTCCGAGCACCTTTACCGCTGTCTGTGATGATATATCCTGAACAAAAAACAGACCGTCCGAGTATCCGGGTATATCGCGCACAGCACCCGACTCAACGATTACGGCGCTGTCACAGCTTGCGCATTTTTTCACCGTACTGTCGCAGCATGCACTCTTTTTTTCCGTTATTTTTTCATTCAATAACGAAATAAAATCATCACGTGATATTTTTAAGGTGTTCACCCTCAGGCACAGCGGCGGGACGCTGTTAAAATATTCAAAATACTCTCTTGTCCTATCTTCCCCGAAAAGATTCAGAAAAAATCTGCACGTCTCCCTCGGAAACGAATATTTAACCGACAAGTATCTTGCGAAGTTTTTTTCTTTTTTAGGAAATTCAATATCGTTTTCTTTCCTTATGTATGCACGTAGAATCGCATTTATAAAGGAACGCTGTGATGCATTTTTCCCGAGTTTTACAGTCTCGCATACCGCAGCCCTCTTTGGTATCCTGTCCATATATTTAAGCTGATAAATTCCGAGCCTCAAAATCTCGTTTACGTCAGTATCAATATCCGACTCCGAGCGGGCGGCGAGGGTTTTTATGATATAATCAAGTGTGATTTTTCTCTCCGTAACGCCCAGAACGAGAGAAGAAAGAAGAGCTCTGTCTCTATCATCCTCCAGAGTTGATGCAGCTCTGTCGGTTATTATATTTGAGTACGCCCCCCTCTCCCGTATTGCAATAAGACAACGAAGGGCCTTGTATCTTACCTCTGATTGTATTTCTTTCATTTCATTTGTGATGCTTTCATCGTAATACTTTTGTATTTCCGTCAGCGCCTTCTCTTGCCGCTTCCCGACATTAGAATTATGGCATAACGCATAAGCGTCGCAAATGAAACCGCAAGTGCGGCAACGTAGGTCATAGCTGCGGCGGTAAGAACTTTTCTCGCCGCACGGAGTTCTCCGCCGTCGAGCATGCCCGATTCGCTAAGGCACTTCATCGCACGTCTGCTTGCATTAAATTCAACAGGAAGAGTAACCAGCTGAAAAAGAGTCGAGGTCGAGAAGAATATTATTCCGACCAGCATTATCCAGAATGCGAAAGGAGCAACGTAAAGAAAAACTATTCCTATAAGTATAAGAAGCATCGACCATTTAGAGCAGAAATTCGTCACGGGAATTATAGCTCCGCGTATTCTCATAGGTATATAGTTATTTGCATATTGCAGGGCGTGTCCTGCCTCGTGAGCCGCAACTCCGAGAGCGGCAGGTGTCCTGGCATCATATACTGTATCCGAAAGTCTTATAACATTGTCTCTGGGGTCGTAGTGGTCTGTGAGATTCCCGGAAACCCTATCTATTCTTACGTTATAAAGCCCGTTTCTGTCGAGAATCATTCTTGCGCTGTCATATCCCGTCATGCCCGAAGACGTTATCATGGCCGAATACTTGTTGAAGGTTCTTGATACGTTCATCTGCGCGATAAGAGCAAAAATAACGCACGGTAAAACGATTATAAGGTACAGATAATCTAAATACATCTCAATATATCTCCAATCTTTATTTTTCTTCCGCGTATGAAATCCGCGGAGCTCATTTTTCCTTTTCCTTCAGGGACAACTGTCTTTATGGCTATTGCACCGTCGGAGGTAGCCACGACTATTCCCTCTCCTCCGTTCTTATCGTCCAGCCGTATCACCTCGCCCGCCTCTCCGTGTCCGTGTGTCGGAGATGCCGATACGATTTTCAGTAGTTTTCCGTCGGGGGTTCTCGTAAATGCGAGAGGTATCGGTGAGAGTCCGCGTATCAGACAATCAATATCGTGCGAGGTTTTATTGAAATCCACAATGCAATCCGACTTTTCAATCTTAGCGGCATAAGTGAAATCGTCCCCCTGCTTCGTCCTCGTAGCCTCTCCCCTCTCTATCAGGCGAAGAACGCGGCACAGCAGTTTCGATCCGACGTCGGCACTTCTGTCATGTATGCTCTCAAAATTATCGTTATCAAGTATCGGGAACTTCTCCGCCTCGATTATATCTCCTGTATCCAGCCCCTCATCCATGTACATAGCGGTAACTCCGGTATATCTGTCACCGTTTATTATCGCCCTCTGCATAGGTGCCGCACCGCGATATTTAGGCAGTAGCGATACGTGAAGGTTAACGCATCCGAGAGGAGGAAAATGTATCACCGACGGTGGAAGTATTTTGCCGTAAGCGACAACAACTATAATATCGGGGCGAAGCTCGAAAAGAATATTTGAAAATGCCTCATCTCTCAGCGTCTTTGGCTGAAAGACGGGTATATCATGCTCATTTGCGGTAACCTTCACCGCACTCGGCGTCATTATATATCCTCTTCCTCTCGGCTTGTCCTCGCCCGTAACCGCTCCTATAACTTCAAAGCCGTTGTCTGCCAGTGCCCTGAGGCATACGGCAGATATCTCGGGCGTGCCCATAAAAAGAATTCTCATTAAACCACCTCCGAAGAAAACCGTGAAATCAAATAAAAACCAATATTTTTATCAGTTTTTGTCCTCATCTATTTCACGAATCATTACGTCCACAAACAGTTTACCGTCAAGATGATCTATCTCATGACAGAGTGCACGACAAAGCAAGCCGTCCCCCTCAATGATAAAATCCCGACCGTCCCTGTCGGTAGCCTTAACCTTAACCTTCGACGGGCGGGAGGTTATACCCCATTTACCCGGCAGTGAAAGGCATCCCTCACACTCCTCCTGATGTCCGCTCTCTTCAATAATTTCCGGGTTGATAAGTTCGATTACCTCTCCCTCTTTTACCTCTATTACAACGACCCTGCGCAGAACTCCAACCTGCACGGCGGCAAGTCCGCATCCGTTTGCTTCTCTCATCGTTTCGGTCATATCGTCAAGAAGCGTAAGTATTCTCTGATTTATCTGAGTGACAGGTCTGCTCGTTTTTCTGAGAATCTCATCGCCCTCGGTTACTATTTTAAGTGTTGCCATAATATTCTCCTATGTATTTGTCGGATTTATATCAAGAGTAAGAAGAATGTTTTTATCGCACGAAAAAATCATCCTCATATCGGATAGCATTTTTCTTATCTCCGAATTTATTCTCGTTTTTATAATTATTTTCTTTCTGTATTTTCCCATTGCCTTGTATATCTGCGCATCCACGGGTCCGAATATGATAACCGGACTTTTAACTTTTTGTGCAAGCTCTCCGAGACTGTTAGAAACTCTCGTAGCACCCTCCTTGAGCTTTTCCTCGTCATCTGCGGTAACGGTCATGGTTACGATATCGCAAAACGGAGGAAAGAGGTGCGCCTCCCTTTGCTTTATCTCAATATCGTAAAAAGCCTCGTAATCCTGCTTTGCCGCCAGACGTATTATCTCGCTGTCGGGTCTGAACGTCTGTATGACCGCCTCGCCGTAAAGGCTGCCCCTTCCTGCTCGGCCGATAACCTGCGTTATCAGGGAAAACGTTCTCTCGGAAGCTCTGAAATCGTTTACGTAGAGGGAAGAATCCGCCAGCATAACGCCCACCAGAGACACCGACGGGAAATCATGCCCCTTTGCTACCATCTGTGTTCCGAGCAGAATATCGTATTCCCGGCGTCTGAAAGAGTCTAGCATATTCTCATAAGAATGTTTACTTGCAGTAGTATCCGCATCCATTCTGAGTACGTGTGAGTCGGGGAAAATACGTTCAAGCTCGCTCTCTGCTCTCTGCGTACCGGTTCCGAGGAAAGATAGCGACCTCTCATGGCACTCGGGACATTCCGCGGGGGACTCGATTCGGTATCCGCAAATATGACACATAAGATTCCCTCTGCCTCCGTTTTCAGAATGGTAAGTGAGGGAAAGGGAACATCTCGGACATTCAAATACGTATCCGCATTTTCTGCAATGAACAGAGGGATTGTATCCTCGCCTGTTGAGAAGAAGAATGGTCTGCTCCCGTCTCTCTCGTCTCTCACACATCTTATCATATAGGAGCTGGCTTACACAGGATACGTTTCCCGAAGATAACTCTCCCCTCATATCCACCGTGTGAACGGACGGCAGCTTTGCCCCGCCGTAGCGTCTCTTCATCTCTATCAGAGTATATATTCCTTTTTTTGCCCGATAGAAGCTCTCAACCGAGGGTGTTGCTGAGGCAAGAAGCATTAGCGCATTATTCTGTTTGCACCTGACCGATGCTACGTCACGGGTGTGGTATTTAGGGTCCGAATCGGACTTGTAGGTATGTTCATGTTCCTCGTCGATTATGATTATACCTATGTTTTTCAGAGGCGCAAATATAGCGGAACGCGTACCTATTACAAGGTCAACTTCCCCTCTTTTTATACGTCTCCACGAATCAAGCCTCTCCCCTGCGCTGAGCGAAGAATGGATGACCGCCACCCTCTCTCCGTATCTCTCGCAGAAAAGAGATACCGTTTGTGGGGTAAGAGAAATCTCAGGTACCAGCATAACGGCGGTTTTTCCCATGGCGAGCGCGTCGTCTATCAGGCTCATTATAACCTTTGTTTTTCCGCTGCCGGTAACGCCGAAAAGCAAAGCGGCACACGGTTTTCCGGAACTCATAAGCTCCTTTGCCTTGTCATGCGCATCTGTCTGCTCGCGGTTCAGTATTATTTTGCTTGGTTTGCCTTTGCCGTATTTTTCATACGTGTTCGCTATTTTCTCTTCCTTGCGTACCGTTATTACGCCTCGTTCGCATAGGGGCTTTATCCTGACCTTATCTATTCCGAGAGCGTCGCACAAATACTCAAGCTCACATTCACCGTTCTCGGAAAGAAAATCGATAATAGCCCTCTGCAACGGACTTTTTGCGGCGCCCGTGTCAATACCGTTTGAAACGGAAACATACTTCTTGTATTTTGCGCTCGGAAGATGTGAAACAGACAGAACGGCCGACGGAAGCATCAACCTTGCGGCTTCACCGAAAGTGCATACGGTTAGCTTACTTATCATACGTGCAAGCTCCATTGCATCTGCATCGAGCGAATACTCCGACGGATGTACCGAGTATATGGATTTAAGCGTTGCTTCGCTACCCGATATTTCCGATTCCGTCTCTTTATCGGTACTTTCATAGGTACACGATACTATACCGAGCATACGTCTGTTGCCTTTTCCGAACGGCACCGTAACGATGTTTCCGACCTTTGGAGAAATACCTTCCCCCGCCGCGTAGTCGTACTCTCTGTCTATATGAAAAAGAGCATCCAACAGATATACTTTCGCAATTCTCATATTGTATGCCCCCTTTTTATCTGTATGAATCGTTAAGAGACGGAAAAAGTCTCATAGACTGCCTTGCTTATACCTCTTGATTATCTCTGGTCACGGCGTATTCACCGCTCTCTATGCGCTCAATGGCGAGGGTGACCGCCTTTTTATCTCTGTAGTCTTTGTCTATAAAAGCCGAAAGTGGCTTATCGGTCTCCTTGCGTGCTATCATTTTCTCGGCGGCACTGCGCTGACGGCAATATTCGTCCGTGACGAGTCTGGCTCCCTTGGCGGTTGCCAAAACAAGCTCGTAACGGTTAATCTTTCCCTTTGTAAGGTCTTTCATTGATGGTTTTATCATATTTCCTCCTTCGGCGCAGTCTATACGCCATTTAGTTAATTTGACTTTATTGAATTTTCGGTATGCTGTTTAATATAAGCGAGCTTACTCTTCTTCCTCGTCATCATCGGTCTCGCTGTTGTCCAGACGGTTAGATATCGTTTCCGCATAAATCGCAGAAAGAATAACGTGTTCACTGTCAGTTATGATAACCGCCCTCGTGCGTCTGCCGCACGTAACGTCGATAACGCGCGCATCGTCCTTTGCATCTATAATAAGCCTTTTAATCGGCGCGGAATCGGGAGATGCTATTGCGACAACCCGGTCTGCGGCAACCATATTTCCGAAGCCTACGTTTATGAACTTCATTTTCTTAACCTCCAATATCGTTTCATACTTGATACTTTTGCGTTTGTTTGAGTCGATATACCGTTATTCTACGTTCTGCACCTGCTCGCGTATTTTTTCGAGCTCGCTCTTCATGTTCACGACAAGAGTCGCTATCTTCGCATTGTTTGCCTTTGAGCCTATAGTATTCGTTTCACGAAAGAACTCCTGCATGAGGAAATCGAGCTTTTTACCCGAAGGCTCCTTTGCATCCAGAATATCAAGGAAGGCATCGTAGTGAGAGGAGAGCCTTGCCAGCTCCTCGTCTATTGCAACCTTATCTGCGTAAATCGAACATTCGGCGAGAATTCTGTTCTCGTCTATTACAATATCTCTGTCGGAAAGAAGAGAACGTATACGGCTCTCGAACTTGTCTCTGTATCCTACTATCGAATTTTTTGAAATCTCTTCAACCTCGGCACAGTACGAACGGAAAACACTCATCTTTTCAAGCATATCCGCACGTGTTTTTTCTCCTTCGGCCTCACGCATTTCGCTATGCCTTGCCAACGCCTCGTCAATAACCGGAATAAGCCCGGCGTATTCCTTGTCAATATCGAAATCCTCTTCGGAATACGTGAAAACATCGCCGTTTTTTGCAACCGTCATAACGCTGATATCATCGGTAAGTCCGAATTCGTCGCGTAACTCATGTAAAGCATCTATATAGTTTTTGGCAGCGTTTTTATCTAGTGAAATTTTTCCTTGCTTGGAACCGTGGAATGTCACCGTGATGAATACGTCGATTTTTCCTCGTGAAATACTGTTTTGTATTTGAGATTTTATCGCATCCTCAAGAGGCAGATAAGCTCTCGGCAGGCGAATCTGTATGTCAGAATATCTGCCGTTGACGCTCTTGATTTCAACAGAAATATCCTTATCCGTATTCACAGACTTTGAACATCCGTATGCTGTCATACTCTTTATCATTTTCTGTCCCTCAAAACCTTGTTTATTTCACTTATAAATGTATCTATATCCTTGAATTCACGGTAGACGGAGGCAAACCGGACGTATGATACCTCATCGATTGAGCGCAGACGCTCCATAACCATTTCCCCTATCTCCCTGGTCGTTATTTCCGTGAGAAGAGAATTCGTGAGCTCCGTCTCAATATCCTCTGCAACCTTTGCGGCGTCAACGGGGCGCTTATAGCACGCTTTGACTATTCCGGCCTCCAGTTTATGCTTGTCGAAGAATTCACGCTCACCGCTCTTTTTTATGACGGACAGAGGCACCGAATCAATCACCTCGTAGGTGGTAAATCTTTTCAGGCATGCGGGACATTCCCTGCGCCTTTTTATGCTCTTATCATCGTCTATCGGTCTGCTGTCAAGAACTCTGCTGTCTGCAGCCCCGCATACAGGACACTTCATATAACCGCTCCCTCTCATTTTGGAATATACCGCGTATTACATACAATGCGCGCACATTTTATTTATATATTTTACCATATTATTTTTAACTTGTAAATATCTAAATATAAAACAAACAAAAAATACATTTCGGGAACCGCCGTTAAATATGTAAATACGTATTTGCATAAACTTGTTTTCTCCATATATGTTGATTTATTCACATTAAGGTGATAAAATAAAGAAAATCAAAAAGGAGAAACCGTGAAAATGACAAAAACGACGGATAAATCCATAAAATGTGATCGTCGGGTAATTAAAACCAAGCGTGCTATCAAAAGTGCATTCATAAAGTTGCTTTCGGAAAAGAATATGAATAATATAACGATTAAGGAAATAGCCGACCTTGCCGACGTTGACAGGAAAACCATTTATAATTATTATCGCGGTACTTATATGATAATGGAAGAAATCGAGGCAGAGCTTGTCGATTCTTTTATGCGTGTAACGGACGACTTAAACTTTGAAAATCTCGTAAACCGCCCATTACGAGTATTCGATACGCTGAGTGACGTCATTAACGATAATATAGAGCTTTACGGCGAGCTTATGAAAATCGATTCAAGCTCACAAATAGTCAAAAAAATCACGCAATATCTCAAAGAAAAAATAAAGCAATCGTTAGAGAACGTACATCTCAAAGATTCGAGACGCACGGACTTTGTGTCAGAATACATAACCACGGGGCTCATAGCCGTTTATCAAAGCTGGTTTAATTCAGACAGGAGCTATTCGCTCGAAAAACTATCCTCGGATGTAGGAACCATCGTTCTTTACGGTATGAAGGAACTTCTTAAATAAGTAAACAAAAATGCGGTCTGTCTTTGATACGATTTCTGACAGCCCGCATTTATTTTTTCATCACTGCTTTATATATCGGATTTTGCCGACTTCGATTTTTTGTCAATATGCAAAAACGTAGAAATTGAATTTATCGTCAAAAATAGTTTTCCACATTCAAAATGTTGAAAATGTTGAAAACTCTCCGAAATAAAGCTCATTTTCTCTTATTTTCACAGCAATTTTCAAAACTACCAACATTTTCAGCGACTTATCAACATAAAAAATGTGGAAAACTCGCTTTTTCGGTTTTTTGTACAACCTGCACAAGACAGGCATTTTATGGAAATTTTCAACTCAAAAAATATTGTAAAACGTTCGTCTGCAGGCAGTTCTATCTACCGTTTTTCTTTGCTGCGTTTTTTGTTTTAACACCTTTTTCAGCTCTATGTTTTTTTCCAATGACGGGCAATGAATATCCGTTTTTCGTAATATTTTTATTGCTTGTGCTTTTTTTGCCGTATGAGTTTTTAATACCCTTGCTTATCTTATCCGTTCTTCCTTTATGCCATACCGATTTTTTTGAATCTGCGGTATTTTTACCGCCGGCTCGATTTCTTTCCGACTTCGTATCCGTTCTGCCTTGCGAGATAGGTTTTACGAGACATTCATTTCCGAAACCTATAAGGTCCTCCCTGCCTGCTTTCTTTAAGGCCTCAATAACAAGACTTTTGTTTTTAGGATTCGAGAACTGCAACAATGCTCTTTGAAGCTGTTTCTCATGATAATCCGTGCATACGTATACGGGCTTCTTCGTCATTGGGTTTATGCCGGTATAAAACATAACGGTGGATATAGTGCCCGGCGTAGGATAGAAATCCTGCACCTGCTGAGGTGAATAACCCCATTTTTTTAACCATAGTGCCATAGTTATGGCATCATCCATCGTGGTGCCGGGGTGACTCGACATAAGGTAAGGGACAAGATACTGCTCCAGACCGCATTGATTGCAAAGCTCGAAATACTTTTTCCTGAACTTTTCATAAACTGAAATAGGCGGCTTTCCCATCATTGAGAGCGCGTTGTCCGAGCAATGTTCGGGTGCGACCTTGAGTTGTCCGCTGGTATGATGCCCGACGAGCTGTCTGAAAAAAGCATCGTCCTTGTCATACATAAGATAATCGAATCTTATGCCGGAGCGTATAAATACCTTTTTGATTTTTGGCAGCTTCTCTATTTCACGGAGCATATGTGCATACTCTGTATGGTCAACCTTGAGATTTTTACAGGGGGTAGGGGCAAGACATTTTCTGTTCGGACATACTCCGACCTCCTTTTGCCTGTCGCAGGCAGGATATCGGAAGTTTGCCGTAGGTCCTCCGACATCGTGTATATATCCCTTGAAGTCCGCAAGAGCCGTTATTTTCTTTGCCTCCTCTATTACGCTCTGCTCACTACGTGAGCGCACCTCTCTTCCTTGATGGAATGCGATTGCGCAGAAATTACAGGCACCGAAACAACCCCGGTTGTGTGTGATGGAAAACTTCACCTCGGATATTGCGGGTACCCCTCCCTCGCCCTCATAGTCGGGATGATAATCCCTTGCATACGGCAGTGCGTAAACTCTGTCAAGCTCCTCCCTTTCCAGAGGGGGCATTGGGGGATTCTGCACCAGCATATTATCGCCGTAATACTCTATTACGGCTTTCCCGTGTATGCTGTCGTTGTTTTTGTATTGAGTTGCAAAGGCATCCGCATAAGCCGCCTTATCGGTTTTCAGAACGTCGTAATCATACGTCTCGATTGAGTCAAAGAACACCTTATCACCTTTTTTGGCAAGATAAACGCATCCTCTCACATCGCGTATTTTCTTGACGGGGATACCGCGCTCCAGCAGCTTTGCCAGTCTTATCATTATGTTCTCGCCCATGCCGTATGTAAGTATATCCGCACGGCTGTCAACGAGTATGCTTCTCCTCACACGGTCCTCCCAGAAGTCGTAGTGAGCAAAACGTCTGAGCGAAGCCTCAAGCCCCCCTATGATTATCGGTACGTCACCGTACGCCTCCCTTATTCTGTTACAATATACGATTACGGCTCTGTCCGGCCTTTTTCCCATCTTCCCGCCGGCAGAATAGTAATCGTAATTTCTCTTCTTTTTGGATACCGTGTAGTGAGCGACCATAGAGTCGATATTTCCCGCACTGACGAGGAATCCGAGCCTGGGCCTTCCGAATCTTCTGAAATCCTCGCAGCTCCTGTAATCAGGCTGAGCAAGTATGGCAACGCGGAAGCCCTCCGCCTCAAGCACCCTGGAAATTATGGCACAACCGAAAGAGGGATGGTCCACATATGCATCACCCACGACGTAGACGAAATCAACTCTGTCCCACCCTCTTTCCTTTACATCCCTTGCGGATACAGGCAGAAATTTTTCTCGTTCCATTATGTGCCACCCCCCGGTTTTATTTTTATCAGATAGTAAAGTTATCGAGTTCGACTTCCCTCTGTTCGCTTGCCCTCATATCGCGCAGCTGCGCTTTTCCGCTTTCAAGTTCAAAATCACCTATTATCAGAGTATAGTCTGCCCCGAGCTTGTTCGCATATTTCATCTGTGCTTTCAGACTTCTGCCAACGACGTCACACTCCGCCCATATTCCCTCACGGCGCAGTTTTTCCACTATTGAGAGAGCGCGCAGGCTTGCCGCCTCACCCATTGAGGCGATATACAGCTTCGGCTTGCACTCTTCGATTTTATCCTTACCCAGCTGCTCCATGGCGAGAATTATTCTCGTTATTCCCATTGCAAATCCTATGCCGGGAAGAGCCGGACCGCCCAGCTCCTCTACAAGTCCGTCGTATCTTCCGCCGCCGCATACGGTACTCTGCGCGGCAATCCCCTCGGCTACAAATTCGAAAACCGTCTTGGTATAGTAGTCAAGGCCTCGTACGATGGAGGAGTCAACGGTATATTCAACACCCATACCGTCAAGATATTTTTTAAGCGATTCGAAATGCTCACGGCAGTTGTCACAGAGATAATCCACGGTTCTTGGTGCATCTTTCGCAAGATTGGCGCATTCCCGATTTTTACAGTCGAGAAGGCGCAGAGGGTTGGACACCAACCTCTTCTTGCAGGTATCGCACAATTCGGATTCATGTTCTCCGTAATATTTTGTCAGAGCACCTCTGTACTTGGGCCTGCATTCTTTACAGCCTATTGAATTTATATGGAGCTTTACGTTATCGAGCCCGAGCCTTTTTATAACCGATGCAGCGAGAGCAATGCTCGTTGCATCTGCCGCAGGACTTTCGGAGCCGAACATCTCCGTTCCAAATTGAAAAAATTCACGGCTTCTTCCCGCCTGAGGCGCCTCGTGGCGGAAACAGCTGATTATATAATAGTATTTCAGCGGCATAGCGTCCGAGCATTTGCCGTTTTCTATAACCGCTCTTACAACAGAGGCTGTCCCCTCGGGGCGAAGTGATATAGAGCGATTCTCATCACGGTCGTTGAAGGTATACATTTCCTTCTGCACGACGTCCGTGGTATTTCCCACGCCGCGAACGAAAAGCTCGGTATTTTCAAAGGTAGGTGTGCGTATCTCACCGAAACCGTACTTTGCGGCTTCCTCTCTCATTATCCCTTCAATATACCTGAACAGCGGAGTTCTGTCAGGCAAAATATCCATAGTTCCTTTAATCTTCTGTATCATTGTTATAACCCTCTCGTTGTTTGTACTTTTACTGCCGTATGCGTATCGTCACTCAGCTCCTCAAAATCCAGCTGTGACAAAAGGAAATCAAGTCTGGCGACGTCTTTTACAAAATGAAGAGCGCCGATAAGAGCCTCAAGCCCCGTTGCCCTTCTGTATACCGATATCGGTGTATGCTTCGGTCTCTGTAAATGAGATGAGTTTGATGCTCTCCTGCATATGTCTCTCTCTTCCTCTGTAAGCATATCCTCTATTTTGAGGAAGAATTCCGCCTGACCTTGAGCCGAAACAAACCTTCTGGAATATTCGTTAAGTTCTTTTGCATGAGAAAAACCGCGCTCAACGAGCTTTTCCCGCACGTAAAGCGAGAATACGGCGTCTCCGAGATATGCCAGTGCCGCCGAAGACGGCAGAGCCGATACGTTTGCGTCAGTTGTCATTCTTCTCTCCTTTATTGCTTTCGGATACATCTTTATAAATCTTATTTATTTTAACATATATATTAAAGACTTTCAAGCACTTACGGATTTTTTCTTTTTGATTTGTCGGTTTTTATTCTTATATCCGTTCATAATACTCTTTGCTGCCATGCGGGCTTTTGATATTTTTTCGGGTTTTTCTTTAATTTTTTTCAAAATACTTGAAAACACTGTTTTATTTATGATATAATTTTATATAAATATCTTTGTGCCGGTCGGCACCGCTGTCGCGGAGGCGAATATATGGATCTATCGTATGTAAAAAACAATTACGAAAGAATACTTGACGACGTAAGAGAAACTGCGTCCCGTAAAAACGTATCGGAGCCCGCCGTCGTATGCGTAACGAAAAGTGCTTCACAGGAAGAGTTATCCGAGCTTTTGTCTCTTGGTATTACGGATATAGGCGAGAACCGTGTTCAAATGTTTCTGGACAGATATGAAAAAATCGATAAATCCAAAACACGTATGCATCTCATCGGCACCCTGCAGTCCAACAAGGTGAAATATATAGCGGACAAGGTCTCGCTTATTCATTCGCTGGATAAGGATTCACTCGCACGTGAGATTAACCGTCAGGGAGAAAAATCAAGTATAGACATTCCCTGCCTTATAGAAATAAACAGCGGATGCGAAGAGGCAAAAAGCGGTGTTATGCCGAATGATGCCGTGGCATTCGCCAAGAGTGTATACGAACTTTATCCTCACGTAAAACTATGCGGTGCCATGACTATGGCGCCCGCTTTCTCAAGCGAGGATGAATACAGAAGATATTTTTCTCTTACCCGTGAGCTGTACGAAGAGATGAGACCTTTGTATAAAACGGATAAGCCGGTGCTGTCAATGGGTATGAGCGACAGCTACAGAATCGCCATAGAGTGCGGAGCAACAGCCGTACGCATAGGACGTGCGCTTTTCAGACATTGATTCATAACGTTAATTTGAAATACAAAATAATATAAACCAAATATCATGGAGGTAAAAGCAATGCCATTTTTCAAGAAAGGTCAATTAAGCGATGAAAGTCAGGTAGACGATACCTTTGACGATTATGAAGATACCGCAGCGCCGATGCAGAGCAGTCCGGCACCCTCTCTGGGAGGACTCGGCGGAACACAACAGAATTGCAGTATTCAGCTGAAAGTCGTAAGACCCGAAAAGTTCGAGGACGTATTGACTGCCGCCGATCATCTTATAGCAGGCAGAACGGTAGTAATCGACTTTGAGGATACCAACAGAGATACCGTGAAGAGAGTAAAGGACTTCCTCGGCGGAGTCACGTATTCTATAAACGGTCAGCTTCAGAAGATAGCCAATAATACTTATATCGCAACGCCGAATAACGTAGGCGTCAGCGAGGACAGGGCAAAAAGGCCGTCGAGAATGAATTCTTCTGTAAACATTGACGACATCGACAATATGTGATTTCAAAAGCAAAAAACTACTTGCAAAATCATGTCAACTCAGCCGTTTGTGACGGAACATCCGACCGAAAACCCAAATAATAAAGGATAAATAAATGTATTCACTTTTTTACGTTCTGGGATACTCTGCGTATTATTTTCTTTACGTGATGGAGTTCGCCCTTTTTCTGCGCGCACTTTTCAGTTGGTTTGACCCCATGTACGGCAGTAAGATACACGTCTTTCTCTTTAATATAACGGAGCCCGTGCTCATACCCATACGCAAGCTCTTTGAACGGCTGGGATGGTTTTCAGGTCTTCCGATAGATATGTCGTTTATGTTTTCATATCTTATAATAATCATCCTGCAGGTCCTTGTCAGGTCTATGCTATGATAAATTAAGATTTCACCTTCCGGAGTAAAAATGCCTAAAGTATCATTTACGAAAAAACATCTCTTTGTACTGATTACGGTAATTGCGTCAATAGCCCTTGATCAGTTATCAAAGTTTTTGGTCTCAACCAATATGATTCTCGGACGCAAGATATCGGTGATACCGTATATATTCGACTTTTGTTACGTTATAAACAGGGGTGCCGCATTCGGCATGCTGGCAGAACACAGATGGATATTTATGATTATCTCTTCTGCTGCCATAGTTGCTCTCTGCGTATACTCCGTATTCTGCATAGGAAAGTTGAATAATCTGTACGTATTCGGTATAGCAATGATAATCGGCGGCGGCATAGGAAATATGATAGACCGATTGGTTCTCGGATACGTAGTGGACTTCATCGAGTTTGCCTTCGTTAATTTCGCCACGTTTAATATTGCGGATTCCTTCGTATGCGTCGGAGCATGCCTCGTCGGTCTTGCTCTTATCATCGATATTGTAAAAGAAAGCAGAAAAGCAAAGGAAAATAAAAATGATATATGAAGTAAAGCCGGAGAAAAACGGACTTCGCCTTGATGCTTACGTGGCTGATGTGGCAGGAGTATCCCGTTCATCTTCGGCTAAACTCATCCTTGACGGCGCCGTTACGGTAAACGGTATTCAAAAACCGAAAAACCACACCGTAAGCAACGGCGAACTTATATCCGTAGAAATACCGAAGCCGGTCGTTCTCTCCGCATCGGCGGAGAACATTCCGCTCGATATTATATATGAAGACAAAGATATTCTCGTCATAAATAAGCCGAGCGGAATGGTCGTGCATCCGGCGGCAGGAAACCCCGACGGTACACTCGTCAACGCCCTTCTTCATCATTGCAAGGACTCTCTCTCCGGTATAAACGGTGTTCTACGCCCCGGAATCGTGCACAGGATTGATAAGGATACCAGCGGACTTCTCGTCGTAGCAAAAAACGATGACGCACACCGCGCCCTGGCTGCGCAGCTTGAAGAGCATAAAATCGTGAGGGAATATCACGCACTCGTAAACGGCGGCTTCAAGGACGATTGCGGAACCGTGGATTTGCCCATCGGACGTTCGCCCAAAGACCGTAAAAAAATGGCAGTCGTATCGGGTGGCAGGAAAGCAATAACCCACTATGAAGTCGCGGAGCGATTCGGTAAAATCACCTATCTTCGTCTGAAACTTGAAACCGGCAGAACACATCAAATCCGTGTACATATGTCCTATATGTCCCACCCCCTGCTTGGAGATACGGTATACGGAGGAGGCAAAACGCGCTTTGAGGCAGAACACAGCAGTCTTCTGTCGGGACAGTGTCTGCATGCCAAACGTCTTTCGTTTGCTCACCCGCGCACAAACGAATATATGACCTTTGAGTGTCCTCTCCCCGAAAATTTTGAGAAGCTTCTATATATACTACGTCACAACGCAAATGAGAAATAAGCAAAATATTTGTCTTTCTCATTATATGCCTTGACTTATTTATTTTATTTTGATAAAATATTAACATAACAAAGTAAAGAATCACAACAAAATTCAGGAGGTAACTATGAATATTTGGACAGATATAAACCCGAAACGCATAACCCCCGATGACTTTATTGCATGCATTGAAATAGAACAGGGCAGCAAGAATAAATACGAGCTTGATAAGGAGACCGGACTTATAATACTCGACCGTGTTCTCTATACCAGCACCCACTACCCTATGAATTACGGTTTCATACCTCACACGTATTCAGGCGATAACGACCCGCTCGACGTCTTCGTTCTGTGCAGTCAGCCAATAGAAAAAATGAGCCTTGTTCGTTGCTACCCGATAGGAGTCGTCAATATGATAGACCGCGATGAAGTCGACGAGAAAATCATAGCCATTCCTTTCGGGGACCCTCAATACAATGTATATAAAGATGTCTCAGAGCTTCCCTCTCATATCATTGAAGAGCTCCGTCACTTTCTTACCGTATACAAACAGCTTGAGAACAAAACCGTCGAGGTACATCAGGTTGATTCTGCAAAAATCGCACGTGAGACGATAAGACAGAATATTGAGGAATTTGAGCGTCACTTCCCGGACAAAAGATAACCGTAATAACACAAAAACAAGCAGATAACGGCTTTTACCGAAACTGCTTGTTTTTATTTTTATAAATACCGCAAACTCGCAGAACAAGGCTCAAAAATACCTTGTCGTTTGCATTAATACCTTTTCAAATATTTGAGAACTACAGAACAAAGTTCAAAACACCTTGTCGTTTGCATTAATACCTTTTCAAATATTTGAGAACTACAGAACTGCGTTCAGGAACTGCTTTGTTCTCTCGTTTTTGGGATTATCGAAAATTTCCTCCGGTGTTCCCTCTTCGGCAATAATACCACCGTCCATGAACAGAACCCTGTCTGCAACCTCTCTGGCGAATCCCATTTCGTGAGTGACAATAACCATTGTCATTCCCTCTTTTGCAACCTCGCGTATCAAATCGAGCACCTCGCCTACCATCTCGGGGTCAAGAGCCGAGGTCGGCTCGTCAAAAAGCATTACCTTAGGGTTCATGGCAAGAGCACGGATAATGGCTATACGCTGTTTCTGTCCGCCCGAGAGAGTTGACGGATATACGTCTGCTTTGTCCTCAAGACCAATGCGTTTCAGAAGCGTCATGGCATTCTCACGCGCCTGTGTGATTATATCATTCTTCGTTTCCTTGATTTCGATAATCTCTTGCGGATGGCGGGTGAGCTTAGCAATATGATTTGCCCTCTTTAGCTTTTTCAGCCTTTTCAGTTTTATATAAACGGGGGCAAGCATTATATTCTCAACCACTGTTTTGTTATTGAAAAGGTTGAACTGCTGAAACACCATCCCTATATGCTCACGGTGTATGTTGATATCTACCTTGTTATCGGCGATATCTACCCCGTCAAAGTATATGGAGCCTGACGTGGGGTCCTCCATACAGTTAAGGCAACGCAAAAACGTCGACTTCCCGCATCCGGAGGGACCTATTATAGCTATTTTCTCGCCGTTAGCTATGTTCAGATTAATTCCGCAAAGAACTCTGTTGTCTCCGAAGTCCTTGCAGAGATTCTCAACCGCGATTATGTTATCGCGCTTTGCGGATTTATCTTGCTCTTTCACTGCGCTTGAGCCTCCTCTCCATGACCTTGATGCCGTAGGTTATTATCATAACGATAACCAGATATACTATCGCCAGCATTATGTACGGTATTACGTATTCGTAGTTTGCGTCTCCTATCTGGCGGAACGCTTTGGTCACATCCACGACAGCGATGAAGCTTACTATCGATGTATCCTTTATGAGGACGATGAATTCATTTCCGAGAGTCGGCAAAATGTTCTTCACGGACTGGGGAATAACAACCTTGAGCATAGCGACCGAATACGGAAGTCCGAGGGCACGTCCCGCCTCGAGCTGACCGACGTCTACGGACTGAATACCGGAGCGCATTATCTCGGATACGTATGCCGCGCTGTTAAGACCGAATACAAGAGTAGCAACGACAACCGCATCTACAGTTATCCCGAGAGACGGGATAAGGACGAAATAGCCTATCAGGAGTTGCACAACCATCGGCGTTCCGCGGAAAAACCCAACGTACACGTTGCATATTGCATTTAGTATTCTGGGCAATCTCTTGTACTTCGGCATTACCTTAACCACCGCTATGAGAGTGCCGAGCAGAATACCGATAACCAGGCCGAATACGGCAATTTCAACTGTCGCAACTAAACCCATAAGGGCGGTCTTATAACCGCCCTTAGTTATGAATTGTGCATAGAACAACTCAAATGCTTTCATAAAGTAACCGACTCCGTTTATTATTTACCGCAGATAACCTTGATTACGTCGTCGGCAGTCTTGCAGTTGTCAAACGAGGTGTCATTTGCGAGGGTGATGACAACCTGAGCTGCGTTGTAGTAGCTGTTAGTGAAGCTAACGGATTCCTTACGCTTATCGTTTACCGTAAGAGCCGCAGCGGCAACGTCAACGCCGTTCTTTCCTACAGAGGTAACCACTGCATCAAAGTCCATGTTCTCTATTACGAGTTCAAGACCGAGCTTGTCTGCAACGAGCTTCATTATCTCAATATCTATACCTACGTATTTGTCGCCGTCGACGTACTCGAAAGGAGCAAACTCGGCGTTGGTAGCTACGACGAGCTGCGAGTCAGCCTTTGAGAGGTCCTTAGTTGCGCTGGTTACGGGTGTTACTTCACCGTCGTTTGCATATTTAGCGAAAATTGCGTCTATCTCCGCCTTGTTCTCTGAAAGAACGTTGTTTATGCTTGCGAGAAGCTCAGCCTGGTTCTTATCAACGCCGAATGCATATTCCTCTTCGGTAAGTGCAATATCGATAACCTTTACACCGTCAATTGCCTTAGCGAGCTCCTTTGCGGGAGCAGCGTCAGTGATAACGTACTTAACGGCACCGCTCTTGAGGTCTTTAACAGCGAGACCCGCGTTGTTATATCCTTTTGCTTCATAACCTTCAAGACCGTCAAAGCCCCATTCCTCGTCTCCGTCAACAAAATACTGACCGGTTGTTCCGGACTGTACTCCGATATACTTTTTGGACGAGCAGGATGCAAGAGTCGCAACACATGCGACAACCATGATTGCACAGAGTGCAAGTGATATTAACTTTTTCATTTTAAAAAATCCTTTCTTGGAGAAATCTCCGTTTTCCTTGTACGTTACTTATTATACGGGATAAATATTCATTTGTCAACAGCATTTTAAATATTTATTAAATTTTGTATTTTATTACCATGTTTTGTCTTTCTAAAAAGAGTTATTTTGTATATATTTGACATATCAATGCGCATTTTCAGTCTAACTGCTCTGTCAAATTCGTTTTGAACATATCGTATTATGAATATTTATTCTGTAATATTCATTTATTGTATCGGTTTTCATATTTGCGTTACTTTAAAAACAAAGTTGCTTTTTTCTCTTATTTATAGTAAAATAAAAAAGTATAAAGATAAACAGTTTTGCAACCGAAGATATAAAACGAGGATTTTCACATGGTAATTCTTACAGCGTCCGATTTAACGCTTGAATTTGGGGATAAAAAAATACTTGACGGCATCAGCTTTTCGGTGAACGAGGGCGACCGTCTCGGCATTGTCGGTGTTAACGGAGCAGGAAAAACAACGCTCTTTAAGCTCATAACGGGAAAATATACGCCCGACGACGGGAACGTCTACGTCTCTAAAGGAAAGAGTATCGGACTTCTTGAGCAGAACGTCATAATAACCGACGAGGACGGAGCAAAAACCGTTCTCGAATATATGTACGCAGTCTTTTCGGATTTACTTGAAACGGAAGAGGAAATGCACACGGTTGAGAGCAAGCTCTCTGCGGAAACGGATAACGAGGCAATAGCTTCCCTATCCGCCCGTCTCTCGGAACTTCACGACAGATATGCAAAAAGCGGCGGACTTGAATTTCGGGCACGCTGTAAATCTACCTTAATAAATATGGGTTTTGCCGAACAGCATCTCTCGCTTCCCGTCTCTTCGTTGAGTGGAGGACAGCATACTCGTCTCTCCCTTGCCCGTTTGCTTGCCATGGAACCCGACCTGCTTCTTCTCGACGAGCCGACAAACCATCTTGACACGGATGCTCTCATATGGCTCGAAGGTTTTCTGTCATCTTATAAAAAAACGATACTCCTCATCTCTCACGACCGATATTTTCTGGACCGCGTGACGAATAAAACGCTGCATTTAAGATACGGTAAAGCACGTCTTTACCCCGGAAATTATTCCTCATGCAAGGCGGCTGAAGAGGCAGAAGCCGCATCCGTTGAGAAACGATACAAGGAGCAGCAACGCGTCATACAACGCATAAAGGATAACATAGCCTTTCAACGTAAATGCGGAATGGAACATAACTTCGTCACCATAAGGGCAAAGGAAAAACAGCTGGCCAGAATGGAAAAGATTGAACTTACTCCCTCTCCGGAAAAATCGATACGAATTAAATTTGACGAGGAAAAGGAATCGGCCGGCGAGGTTTTGCGCGTAAAATCGCTTACGTTCGGCTATGGAGATACTCCGCTTTTTGACAAACTTACGTTTACCGTACACTCAGGAGAGCGTCTTTTCTTTCTCGGTTCAAACGGCTGCGGCAAATCGACTCTGATAAAACTCATTATGGGAAAACTCATCCCCGCTTACGGTTATTCCGAACTCGGTTATAATATAAAGGTAGGATATTTTGACCAGGAGAATAATACCCTATCCGAAGATAATACGGTGTTTGAGGAACTACGGTCCGAATATCCGCAAAAAACCGACTTTGAATTAAGGTCGGCCCTTGCGCTCTTCCTCTTCGGCGCCGAGGACCTCGACAAAAAAATATCCTCCTTGAGCGGAGGAGAAAAGGCACGCATAACCCTCTCAAAGCTTATGCTCAAAAAAGTCAACCTGCTCATAATGGACGAACCCACCAATCACCTTGACATAAACTCGCGCGAAGCCCTCGAACAGGCACTCTGCGCATTTGACGGAACCATAATAGCGGTGTCGCATGACAGATACTTCATAAATGCCCTTGCAACAGATATCATCGACCTTACTATGGCAAATCAAGGGGAAATATCTGCCATTAAAATAAAAGAAGGAACAGATGCTTTCGCCGAATACTTGTCGGAAAAAGAGAGAAGAACGAGTCTCATCTCAGACAAAGGTAAAAAAACAGGCGACTCGGATTATTCAAACGTCACCGCCGTCACAAACGTCGGAAAAGAGTCCTATATAAAGAAAAAGGAAGAAGAACGCGCAAAACGCATGGAGGAGAATAGAATCCGCCGAGCCAAGGAACGCATAGCCTCCCTCGAGGAGGAAGAAGAAAGGCTTAGGGCAGAACTGTTTTCAGATGCCGCCTCAGACTACGTCCGCGCCTCCGAAATAGACGAGAAAATATCAAAAATAGAAGAGGAGCTTCTCTCCCTCTACGAAACGGTTATGTAAAAAGCCGTGCAGTAATATTCTGCACGGCTTTGATTTTCTTGGGATTTGATTATTTATGTATCGAATAGTAAACCATCTTGGAGTTTGCCGAATCGTAACCGGAAAGAAGGGTGGTTGTGCCATAGGTACTAAATTCGCTAAGACTTATTTTTGTATCAAAGAGTTTAGCTCCGTCCGCATTGTAGTATGTATATGTTGTAATACCGTCAACGGTCTTTGCTACAACATAATAGTTGTCTTCAACGTAAACGTTCTCATTACTTGTATCACTTGACGTAGCGATAACGGTAGTGTTCCCGTTATTGTAGAGAGTGTAGACGGAGGTTGTCTTACCGTCCTCGCAAACAATGATGGAATTGCCGATAGGCGTTGCAGTATAGGAAGCGGAGTCGGAATCCTTAAGCGACTTCAAGAGATTGAAATCCATGTCGAATATTCCCTCTTGAGTGAGTATGTACGAACCTACAAATTCAACGTTATTTATGTTGGTTATGGTCTTTAATACTTCGCTCTTCTCGTTAATTATGCTGTAGCCGCTTGTGGTATATACCACCCATCTGTTTTCAGCTACCTTTTCAGGTAAATCAAGCGCGCCTTCAACAACCTTAAGAGAGAAATCTATCTTACCCTTGTTTGTCAGAGAAGCATATTTCCGTTCAGCATCGGATTGTTCGATTCTGTGGTCGTTTATGGGACAATAATGTACCATATTCTCAATATCGGAATCCAAGCCTTCAAACCAAATTTTCTCAGTTTCTTCTTCTCTTGAAATAACATCGTAAATATAACCATCGAAATCAGTTTTCGTCTGTTTTCCGTTCTTTATATCGACAACTATAACATTGATGTCGTATTTTTTGCTTGACGTTTCATCAAAAATATCATATTTTTCGGTTTCATCGGGCTGTTTTACAAGATACTGAACAAGAAGGTTGCCGTTGTTGAGCACCCACGCATCAGCGTATGTCGCGTAACTCGGTGTATAATATGTAAATATAATATTGAAGTCTTTGTCATATACGGTTACACTTTCTACACCGCCGGACGACTCGTCAAGTACATAGTAACAATCACCGATTTTATAGTTATATTCCGGATATTTCATGTATGATACGTAGTCGGCAACCTTTGTCAACGTTCCCTCTTCTTCGTCGGCAGTATATACACCGCCGTTAAACTTAAAGAAACTATTGTTTATTCTCATGAACGTTTCAGAACTGTCTTGAGTGCTGGCGATACTTTCGCCGATAGCGTCATAGAGCGTATAGGTGGTCTTCGTTCCGCTTGTATCGACGGTTGTTTCCGTAACCGTAAGCACCGGCAAGTTGTTGATGAATTCTACGTCATACTGCTTTGTAAGACCGTTATCGGTTAGGGTTAACATCGTCTTACCGGTAATAAAGCTGTAAACGTACGTAACCTTGTTTTCGCCGGTCGTATCAACGAACTTACAGAAATAATTGTTGTTTTCATCCTGATTTCCGCTCAGAGAAACCGCCTCGCCGGTACTGACAACGTCATTACGTTCCGGCTCTGCATCATTATCAAATATTTTTTTAACCTTTATCGTCTCGGATGCACCGCATGACGACAAAAGAATCGTCACAAGCACGAGCATAGCTACAAGACATAATGCTATTCTTGACTTTTTCATAAAAATAAATCCTCCTGTAAATGATTTCTTGTCAAATATATCGTACCTCTACGATAGATTTATGATATCACAATTTTTTCCATATGTCAATACGTATGCCGGGTTTTCATTTATCGTTATGCACAAAACTGTAAAATTTACAGATAAATCATTGATATATTTGTGCATTTGTTACAATATTATACTCAATAATATATATAACATAAAACGATTTTTGTTGAATAAGGTCATACGAATATCGGAGTGGTCCCGTGTTTTCCGAAGCAAGAAAAGCTCGCTTTGTGCGGTCCCGGTAATGCGCTGCACGTTCAATTCATATAACTCAAACAAAAAATTCCGTAGAAAATGCACGGTTCTCTACGGAATTTTTTTGTTAATGCCGAACAATAAATGGGTTGATTTTTGCTCTCCCTTACGGCAGACAATGCCCGGCCGCACGGTATATTTCATACCATTCCGCGCGTGTCAGCGTCACATCCGCGGCTTTGCAGACGTCGGTCAGGTGGTCGGGATTCATCGTTCCCGCAATCAGCTGCATATTGGCAGGATGGCGTAAAATCCATGCCGCCGCGACTCCCGTTTTGGACAGACCGTATTTTTCGCCGATCTTTGCAAGCTTTGCGTTCAGTTCGGGGAAATCCTCATTGTCAACGAAAGTCCCCTCAAAAAATCCGTACTGAAACGGCGACCACGCCTGAATAGTCATTTTTTTGATGCGGCTGTATTCCAGAAGCCCGCCGTCGTGCATCTGTGACTCCGCGTTCTTCATATTCACATTCATTCCCGACGTTACCATGCCCGCCTCGGTTACCGAGAATTGCAACTGGTTGACGGCAAGGGGCTGTCTGACTGCCGTTTTGAGCAGTTCGACCTGCATTGGGTTGTGATTGGATACGCCGAAATGACGTACCTTTCCGGATGTTTCCAAAGCGTCAAACGCCTCTGCCACCTCTTCGGGCTCCATGAGCGTATCGGGGCGATGTAGCAAAAGAAAGTCAACATAATCCACGCCTAAACGGGAAAGGCTTCCTTCCACCGAACGGATAATATGTTCCTTTGAAAAATCGAATTGTCCGTCGTGAATAGCGCATTTTGTCTGTATGAACATCTTCTCTCTTGCACTCTTGTGCCGACTCAGATACCCACCAAACAGCCGTTCCGAATCGCCGCCTCCGTAAATGTCCGCATGGTCAAAGAAATTTATGCCACGCTCAAGTGCACAATCCATGATTGCGTCTACTCTTTTCTCCTCAAGGCCTGCCATTCTCATACAGCCCAAGGATATTGCGGATGCGGAAATTTCTCCGCCGATCGTAATGAATTTCATAATAGCCTCCAAATTAGATTGTTATTTTTCTGTATCAAGCAACCATCCGTGGTCGCCATGGTAAATCATCTGACGAGTCATACCGCCGTCGATGCAGATATTCTCACCCGTAATAAATCCAGCCATGTCCGAGCAGAGATAAAGCACCATATTGGCGATATCGGGTGGATTTCCGACTCTGCCTGCCGGTTGTTGCACGGCATCCGCACCCTCATATACGGTATAGTTATTATCTATCCACCCGGGCGATATGGAATTGACACGTACCTTGCCCGCAAGACTGACGGCAAGCACGTGCGTGAGCGCAGAGATACCTCCCTTTGCCGCTGTGTAGCTCTCGGTCTCGGGCTGACTCATCCGATCGCGGGAGGACGAGATATTAACGATACTTGCACCCTCGGCAAAATGCGGTGCAAAGAGCTTGGAAAGATAAAAAGGTGCTGTCACACCGACCTTCAAAGCGTATTCAAAGTCCTCATAACTGCCGTCCGTAATGCCGCACATTTTGGGCGCGGCATTGTTTATCAGATAATCAATATGACCGTAGTCGGCAATCACCTTTGCGGAAAATCTCTCAAGCGTTTCCTTGTCCGCAAGGTTGCCGACAAAATAATCGTTCGGGAGCAGGTCGATGACGCATACCGTCGCTCCCGCCGCCTCAAACTGCTCGCGGATGCACTTGCCGATGCCCCTCGCACCGCCCGTTACAACAGCGACTTTATTTTTGAAATCAAACATAGTCATTTTACACTCGTCTTTCATTGCTTCTCTTTGCACATTCTGTGCAGACATTGCTCACAGGCTTCATGAGCCTTCTGCCGATCGATTTTAATATCGGACAAGGCGGACGGGCTTTATGTACCCGCCCGATATCATTTGAATATCATAACAATCGCCCGCATCAATCATTTGGTTCATATAATCACAGAAATAACCCATCTCGAGCCATCTCTCACGCGTCAAAAGCATCACGTGTCCTGTCCTGATCTCGTTCATCAGCTTGACTTCAACTCCCTCGGTAGTGTGATGATAAACAAATCCGAGTTTTTCCTGAACACGGCGGCTCTTGATGTTGCCGTCGTAATGACCGCACCAGACAAAACGCATACCAAGCTCTTCAAAAGCGTGACGGAGCAACTCACGAGAGGCTTCGGGGATCAGTCCCTGTCCCCAGAACGGCTTGCCGATCCAATAACCGAGTTCGCACTCGTCGTCCCGATCGGTCATGTCCGTGTTGCCATTCAAATGAAGCCCAATACTTCCGATTGGAGTTCCGTCTTTCAGACAAACTGCGTAAATCTCGGGTTTTGAAAGAACGTTTTTTATGATATCACGACTGTTCTCCACGCTTGTGTGCGGTGGCCAGCCCGCAGGCGGTCCGACATCCGGATCGCTTGCATATCTGTACAGGTCTTCCGCATCATCCACTCTCCACGGGCGAAGAATGAGGCGTTTTGTTTCAAGTATCATTTTCTCCCCCTATGGCAGCTTTGATAAACTTCGAAGAATGAGGCGTTTTGTTTCAAGTATCACTTTCTCCCCATATGGCAGTTTTGATAAACTTCATTGAATCTTCTTTCCGTCCGAGAATGCCTGTCCTACCTTTTCACCGAAGCTCCAGTATGCGTGCGTTACACTGTCGTAAATAATCGGATCGAGCTTTTTCGCGTCGACCTTGCCGTTTTCGCCGAGGATGCTCTCGTCAGCGGAGATGTTGACGATTTCGCCGATGCAGATGCCGTCCTCGTTGAACTTGAGGAGCCTGCACTCCAACGTCATGGGAAGCTCCTCGATGACGGGAGCGTTGACGTGCTCACTCTTTTGGGCGTGAAATCCTGCACGTGCAAACTTATCGGGAACATCGTTTGCCGAAACGATGCCGACGTAGTCGCAGGACACGACCGTATTTGCCGTGGCAAAGCTAACGGTGAATGCGCCTGTTTTCTTGATATTTTCTGTGGTCTTGTGGTCATCCGAAAGGCAGACCATGACCTGACCCATGTCGTAAATACCACCCCAAGCCGCATTCATGGCATTGGGCGTGCCGTTCTCATCATATGTGCCGACAATCAGCACGGGCATGGGGTAAAGCCATGTTTTTGCTCCGAAATTTTTACGCATAACAGTTTCTCCTTAATTATCATTTTTCACTTTGTATATTTTTGCAAGCATTTCCTCATCCGCCGGGCAAAACTCATAGTTTGGAATCTCGCCGGGCGTAATCCATTTGATATCGTTATGTTCCGGATTTTGCGGTATGCCCTCGGCGATAGCGGCGTTAAACAACGTCAAATGCACCGTCAAGTCGGGATATTCGTGAACAATATCCATGAACACATCACCGACGGAAATAGTCACGGCAAGTTCCTCCTGACACTCTCTGATGAGTGCCTGTTCTTTCGTTTCTCCGGGTTCGACCTTGCCACCGGCAAATTCCCAAAGAAGCCCTCGCGCCTTATGCGCCGGGCGTTGGCATATCATAAATCTATTGCCCTGCCAGATGAGGGCTGCTACTACTTCGGTCATTTTCATATTTCTTTCATTTCCAAACTCTTTAGATATTGATATGTACCATCATAATATTTATGCAGACGCATGCTATCTCTCTTCAGAATTACTCCTTTCAGCCGCACATTTCATCTGCGAATTCCCCTGCACACATTAGTTTTTGTGAGTGTCCGGCACAATCTCCACTATATCATCCATCGTGCATCCAAGTGTTGTGCATATCTTTACGAGCACGTCGCTTGATACGGTTGCGCCGTCTTTTTTCATCTTTGCGAGAGTTGCGGGACTGATTCCGGCTTTTGCGGCGAGCTCTTTGCTCTTCTCGGAATGAAATACGCAGAACCGGCCAAATAATCATACCGCATAAATCCCGAACAATCAAAAGTCCGCCTCCGAAACTGTTTTTACTTCAGGGCGGGTTTTTGTCTGCAATTTGAATGATTACACAGTTTTTACATAAACCGCCCCTTTAAGAACGTCTGTAGACAAGCAGCGTTCGGTTTATGAAATTACATTACTCAAATTCAAAAAAAGCATATGAACGGGGAGAAGTGAGTTCTACTTTAAGTTCCGAACCGCAAGATACGGCAGACGCATCGCAGTTGCTTATCAAAAGCTTGGGATTGGCACCCAATTCAGACGGAAGAGAGAATGTATACCCCGTTTTTTCGTTCAGTTCTCTGAACGCCAAAAAATACCTCGGTCTGCCGTTTTCCGAGACAAAAAAACCGGTAAAGCTTCTTCCGGACGGTTCCTCACCTACGGGTGCAACATCAGCCGACGCAAGAGTTTTTCTGCAACAGCGCCACACCTCCATTATTTTTTCAAGCTGTACGCGGCGCTCTGCCGAAAGGAACTGCATTTCCATCCAGAACAGAGGATTTGAGAGCATAACCTCGGCGAACAGATAATCCATATCATAATTTGACGGTGCAAAAGGATCGTCGCTTTTATAAGATTCGGTATAAATATCGGGATTGATAAGCTCAAACTGAAATTTGGATGCGGGAATATAACGTGAAATAGTCCACAAATTCCGCAAAACGCGGTGCGGAAAATAATTACCGCTCTTCGCATACCGGTTTTCAACGAATACAGTGCCGTACTGCCTGCCGCAGAGATAATTCATTCTTGCGTTTCTCGTGACATCGAGCTGTACCGAAACATCGTCTCCGAAAGAATAAATATTCCTTAAAAGCTCCAGAAATCTGTCTCTGTCTGTATCGGAAAGCACCCAGAACATATCAATCTTGAAAAAACGTATTCCCCATTCGTCATATGCTTTTTTGAGAACGGCCGTATCGCGTTCCAGAAGAGCAAAACCATCATGACTGTCCGGAGCAAACCAGAGCCCCAGCCGTATATTATCCTTTGCCGCGTAATCCGAAATCTCTTTCATTCCATTAGGAAATTTATTTTTATCCAACTTCCAGAAATCGTCGTTGAATTTTCTTCTTCCCATTTCGTCACGTATGGATTTATCGGCGGTGCTTCCGGTCTGCCAGCCATCGTCGATTTGAACTATATCAACGCCTATCTCTCTTGCCGCATCAATCTCGTGAAGTAAAAACTCACTGCAAACACGTGAAAAACGGTTTGAATCCCCCCAGGTGTTTGACATACTTATCAACTCAACGTAATGCCTTGCATGACGGTAATAGTCACGGCAGAGTCTTTCGCATTCTCCCGTTTTACAAAAGCCGAGCATCAGCGCGTTCCCGCCGTTTTTAACCGTAACTGCACCGTTGGCAACATCCAGATGTGCGCTCTGATAATCAGGAGTTTCGGAAATGATGACAACCGCGTTTCCGTCCTGCGGATTTTCAAGGAAGAAGATATCCCCGTCAAATCCGTCCGGAATACTGCGTGCAAACATATTCTTTTTCGTTTGCACGGCAAGCGTATCATTAACATCCGTAAAAGCGTTGAGCTTTATGCCGCGTGCTATCCAATGCTCTCCGTGCAGATTCATTATCTGAACATCGGGATGTCCTGTCATATAAACCAGTGGCAGGTCCTCCCATATACACATCTTTTGCGTTTTGTCTCCGTATAATACGCTTACCTCAAGATAAGGCAGGGAAAGCCCTTCTCCGTCCGACACAACGCTTCCGATATACTGAATATTTTCAAAGGAATGAGAAAACAAAGCGTTACCGACAGTCAGAATGTTGTTTTCGTATTTTACAAAGGTGGATGATGTATCCATAGAAATCTCCTATTTCTTTTAGCATTAATTGTCATAAACACAGTTTGTATTTTTATATTGGAAGAGACACTCACCGTTTTGCGGTGAAATTCTGACAGAAGCTATCCGAGAGAACGAATAAAAGCCGATAAAATGTCTTGACAACAATCTTTGCGGGATTTAATTTATAATTATGGAAATAGTAAAGCTTTCCTTTACTTGGATGCTAATAGTATAAAATAATAGTGCGAAATTGTCAATACACAGTCATAGCATATCAAATCTGAAAAGCGAAGTTTTATTGTTTATAATGCTTCATATTAATAGTGCGTTTTGAATTATAATGATGCAGTGATTCTGCCATATTTAATAAAAATACGCAAACCTATTGACATTGTTCCGCAATTTGATATAATCGAGATGAGGGGCAAAAGAACCCTGATATTTTGCAAATCAAGGAGAACTCACATGATTTTTAAAGATATGGACAGAATAGTTTTCGCAGGTGACTCCGTTACGGATATGGGCAGCAAAAATCCGGTGGGAGAGGGACTATTCGATAATCTCGGACGCAGTTATGTACGAATAATTGACAATATGCTCGGAACTTTTTATCCTGAGGTTCGCATACGAGTTACAAACTCGGGAATAAGCGGAGATACCAGCCGCAACCTAATCGAGCGTTTTGACCGTGACGTAATAGATTTGAAACCCGATTTAATAAGCATATGTATCGGAATAAACGATGTTTGGAGACAGTTTGATTCTCCTGCGATTTCATCCGATTGGGTACTGCCCCAAGAATATGAAAGCAATCTTCGAGCTATGATAGAAAAATCGAAGGCTGTCGCCCGCTGTGTGTTTATTATGACCCCATACTACATGGAGCCGAATGCCTCCGACCCTATGCGAGCACGCATGGATGAATACGGGAGAATTTGCAAAAAACTCGCAGAGGAATACGACTGTGAATTTATAGACCTTCAAGCCATGTTTAATAAGTATTTTACATACAGACATTCTTCATATATTGCATGGGACAGAATCCACCCGAACCAGATAGGCGCAACCATTATAGCACGTGAATTTCTCTCGCATTGCGGTTTTGACTATTCTCACAGCCCAAACTGATTTTCTTATCACAAACGACGGAAGCGGCATCCCTGATTATTGCAAAAGCAAGCTCTTGTTGCTCTCGTATCTCGATGTGATATATAATTTATATAAATGTAATAATAATAATTAAAAAAGTGTTGACATTTAGACCTGCACAGTGGTATAATCATTTCATCAACAAATTTGCCCGTAACAAGACAGCAGTCGGGTAAATCAATGAAGCCATGCGGGTGTGGCGAAATTGGCAGACGCGTAAGATTCAGGTTCTTATGTTGGCAACAATGTGCAGGTTCAAGTCCTGTCACCCGCACCATCGCCCTTGTAGACTATTACAGTTTACAAGGTCTTTTCTTTTTCAGTAATAAAGGATTAGATTTCATTCGCAGGAATTCAAAACTCATTTTGAGCAGTCAGACGAGTGGATTTTTTTGAAAGAAAGTAGTTTATGGTTGACTTTTTCCTAAGATTAGTATATAATCAGATATAATTACAAGAACAGATTTTAATGGCACTGCGGCTGTGAAATTAATGATTATTACGTATAATCGAAATTTTATTGAATTGAAGAATAAGCAAGCAGAAATTTTTTGGCGGATAGCACGTAACGTAACCGCTACAAGAATCAAAATCAAGGAATACAAGGAGTAATGTTGTCTTGGATAATATAAAATGGTTTAAGGAAGCAAAATACGGAATGATGGCTCATTGGGGTCTGTATTCACTCCTTGGCGGTGAATATAAAGGCAGGCGTGTTCAGGATTATGCGGAATGGATACAAAGCTATATGCCGATTCCTAATGACGAATATGAGCAGCTTGCGGCTTCGTTCAATCCGATATATTTTAATGCAGACGAATGGATAAAACTTGCCCGCAGCTGTGGAATGAAGTATTTCGTGATGACCTCAAAGCATCACGACGGGTTTGCAATGTTCCACTCTAAGGCGGATCGCTTCAATGTAGTGGATGCAACTCCCTTCGGGCGTGATGTTGTAGGAGAGATTGCCGAGGCATGCTATAAATACGGACTTAAACTCGGTCTGTATTATTCGCAGGAGCTTGACTGGCATCATCCTCACGGCGGCGGATATGACAATACCAGTGGCTGCAGCGGTGTGTCATGGGATAACAGCTGGGACTTCAAGGATAGAGAACATAAAGATTTTTCAATTTGCTTTAAGGAAAAAATCAAGCCGCAGGTTACTGAGCTCCTAAAAAACTACGGTGATATATGTCTTATGTGGTTTGATGTCCCGCACACTATTTCAAAAGAGCAAAGTCTTGAGCTTAATAAGCTTGTAAAATCCATTCAGCCAAACTGTCTCATTAATTCGCGCATTGGCAACGGAGCATATGATTATGTGTCATTAGGAGATAACGAATATCCTGAAGAACTCCCGGAGAAAGTCTCAGAGGAGGCTGATATTGATATGAACAATATTAGCGGATTTAAGTATTCCCCCTACGGTCTTTACGAAACTGCCGGAACATTGAATTCCAGTTGGGGATTTAAGTATTTCGATCAGAATTGGCTGACTCCCGAGCAGATTCGCAGCCGTCGTGAAAAGTTAAACAGTATGGGAATTAATTACTTGCTAAATGTCGGCCCGGACGGACTCGGCAGAATCCCTTCGTTTTCACAGGAAGTATTGCTGAAGGCAAAGGAATAAGAATCGCCAAACTGTAAAATTCAGGTATTCACCCACAAAGTGTTAAACACCTGAATTCAGATGCAGCAGCATAGGTGTTACCTCTCCGTCAGTAAAAAAGGTAAACCTATATATGCGGGTGTGGCGGAATTGGCAGACGCGTAAGATTCAGGTTCTTATGTTGGCAACAATGTGCAGGTTCAAGTCCTGTCACCCGCACCATATCGAGTGTTCATAACGGATTTCAGTTGTGGACACTCGATTTCTTTATGTTAAATAGTTATTTTCGTTCCTTGATTATAGTCGAAGCAGCTTTGTCTTCTCCTTCAAGCTGCTTACCCTGCTTCATTGTCATCGGTATAGCATTTTTGTGTTAAAAAACAGCCATTCGGGGAAAAATGAGAAAACACGCATAAAAAGATAATCATCGACGAAAGTATTGAACTGACTTTCAATTTGAACATTGAGCTCTGCAAAGCAATAATAACAGAAGTCTGCAATCTTCCGTACAATATATTGTTCACACGCTCGGATGGTTGACGAAAATGTGATGAACAAAGACGAAGAACTGTTTTAATCCTGCTATCATCCCTTTCCGTAACTTGCCGAGCGGAAAGAATATGGAGTATCGCCTTTTTCCGTATTTCCAAAGGTGAATTTCATTTTGCGAACAGAAGCTACGCAGAAAAAGCAATCGGTACATTACTCGACTACAGGGAAAGAGCAAATGACAAATTTGAGTATGGCAATGCAATACTGCAAAAAGCTGATGGCTGAGCACATCAAGGTCTATCACGACAATCAACCGAGGTAATCCGATGAACTGAAAATCGAATAATACAATCATATTGAATGACAATTTTTGAACTAATTGTAAATCTATTGATGTTCCTATCGACATATACCCCATACGGGTATATAATAAATATGTCTCATAAGGGTATGAAAGGAAGATATGAACATGTCAGATAAAAAAGCATGCGGATGCTGCACAAAAACAACAGCTCGCTCAGATGAAGAACGCAAAAAGCTGATTCACCGCCTAAACCGAATTGAAGGGCAGATTCGCGGGATTCGAGGCATGGTGGAAAAAGATGCTTACTGTGCGGATATTTTGATTCAGTCTGCCGCTGTGAACGCTGCAGTCAATGCTTTTAATAAGGAACTGCTGGCGAGTCATATCCGAGGATGTGTTGCCAGAGATATCCGTGACGGCAAGGATGAGGTAATTGACGAGTTAGTGGCAACTCTGCAAAAACTGATGAAATAAAAGGAGGCGTTACAAATCTATTATGGAGCAATATACAGTAACGGGTATGAGCTGCGCCGCCTGCAGCGCCCGTGTGGAAAAAGCGGTGTCAGGCGTGAAAGGTGTAACCTCCTGCTCGGTCAGCCTGCTTACCAATTCCATGGGCGTGGAGGGGACTGCCGATGCTGAAGAGATTATAGCGGCGGTTCGTGAGGCAGGATACGACGCAGCAATTAAAAAAAGAAACACGGAGCGAAACACACGGTCATCTTCCGACACAGATGCACTGAAAGACAGAGAGACCCCCGCACTGAAAAAACGGTTGATTGCCTCTCTCGGATTTTTAATAGTTCTTATGTATGTTTCCATGGGGCATATGATGTGGGGTTGGCCTCTGCCGTCTTTCTTCAATAATAACCATGTGGCAATGGGACTTTTACAGCTATTGTTAACGGTTGTAATCATGGTTATCAATCAGAGGTTTTTTATCAGCGGGTTTAAGAGCTTGTGGCACCGTGCGCCGAACATGGACGCTTTGGTAGCATTAGGCGCTACGGCTGCCTTTGGTTACAGCACCTTCGCTCTGTTTGCCATGACGGATGCGCAGGTAAAGGGCAACGCAGATGCCGTAATGTCCTATATGCACGAGTTTTACTTCGAATCCGCCGCTATGATACTTGCGCTTATAACTCTTGGGAAAATGCTGGAGGCGCGCTCGAAAGGCAGAACAACCGACGCTTTGAAAGGACTGATGAAGCTGGCTCCCAAGACTGCCACGCTCGACAGGGACGGTACCGAAATAACCGTGCCGATTGAAGAGGTGGCAAAGGGGGAAATCTTTGTCGTGCGTCCCGGTGAAAATATCCCCGTGGACGGAATCGTTTTAGATGGAAACAGCGCAGTCGACGAATCTACCCTTACAGGAGAGAGTATCCCGGTAGACAAAACGGTTGGAAGCGCGGTTTCCGCAGGAACGCTGAACCGGTCGGGTTTTCTCCGCTGTGAAGCGACAAGAGTCGGTGAAGACACCACGCTTTCACAAATCATTCAGATGGTCAGCGACGCGGCTGCGACAAAAGCGCCGATTGCCAAGGTTGCAGATAAGGTGTCGGGTGTGTTTGTCCCTGCCGTTATTCTCATTGCGTTGATAACCGTGATAGTATGGCTTATCGCCGGTCAGAGCATGGGATTTGCTTTGGCGAGGGGTATATCCGTATTGGTGATCAGCTGTCCATGTGCGCTCGGTCTTGCCACTCCTGTTGCCATCATGGTCGGAAACGGAATGGGAGCAAAGAATGGTATTCTCTTCAAGACGGCTGTATCTTTGGAAAAAACGGGGAAAACACAAATTGCGGCACTTGATAAAACCGGAACAATAACGCAAGGAGAACCAAGGGTTACGGATATAATTCCGGTAAACGGCAGAAACGAAAAGGAGCTTTTGTATATCGCTTATACGCTTGAGAAAAAAAGCGAGCATCCGCTGGCACGGTCAATTACTCAAAGGGCGGAACAGGAAGGTTTGGCAGCCGGTGATGCAGAACACTTCAAGTCCTTACCCGGCAACGGACTTACCGCATCCCTTGACGGTGCTGTCCTGCTTGGCGGCAGTTATAAATTTATAAGCGAACAAATTCCCGTGCCTGATGAAATAAAAGTAAAATCAGAGCGACTTTCGGAAGAAGGAAAAACGCCCTTGTTCTTTACCTGCGACGGGGAGCTTTGCGGTATTATCGCCGTTGCGGATATTATCAAAGAGGACAGTCCGCAGGCGATAAAAGAAATGCAGAATATGGGCATCCATGTAGTGATGCTGACAGGCGATAACGAGCGCACGGCTAAATCTATCGGAGCAAAGGCCGGTGTCGATGAAGTGATTGCCGGTGTGCTCCCCGACGGCAAGGAAAGTGTAATACGTGAGCTCAAGAAAAAAGGAAATGTCATCATGGTAGGCGACGGCGTCAACGATGCTCCGGCGCTTACAAGTGCCGATATCGGCATTGCTATCGGTGCAGGTGCAGATGTTGCGATTGATGCAGCGGATGTGGTGCTGATGAAAAGCCGTCTGTCTGATGTTCCTGCGGCAATACGTTTGAGCCGTGCGACGCTGCGAAACATTCACGAGAATCTGTTTTGGGCGTTTATCTATAATATTATCGGTATTCCGTTGGCAGCCGGCGTATTTATCGGTGTACTCGGCTGGCAGTTAAGTCCGATGTTTGCTGCGGCGGCAATGAGTTTGTCCAGCTTCAGCGTAGTTACCAACGCTCTGCGCCTTAATTTTTTTAAGATGCACGATTCCAAAAGGGATCATAAAATCAAGAATATATTAGAAATCATAACCGAAAAGGAGACAAAAACAATGGAAAAGAGAATAAAAATTGAAGGTATGATGTGCGGACATTGCGAGATGCACGTAAAGAAAGCGCTTCTAGCACTTGACGGCGTAATAAAGGCGGAAGTCAGCCATAAGACCGGAACTGCTGTTGTAACGCTGGAAAAAGAGATTTCAAATGATGTTCTCAAACAGGCTGTTGCCGATCAGGGGTATCAGGCAACCGATATTCAATAATCAACCCATACCGCATAAAAACAGGCACCGACACGCTTAATAAACAGCCGGTCGGTGCTCGCTTTATTATAAAACTGTTTTTATTTTACGTTACATAAACAGTTCCGGATTTCGCGACGTAATAAAGGGACTTAGTCAAATTAAAATTTTGCTTACTCCCTTCTTACACATAAAGCATAAAATCACTCGCAGTCAATAAAGGACAGCGGGTGATTTTTTATAAGTTGACGGTCAATTTGAAATTTTGTCCAAACTTGAATAAGTCGCTTTCCGATTGACATAGAGAAATGTATTTCTTTGGGTGAAGATTGTTTCAATACTCGAAAACGCCCTCGAAAATTTGCTTGGCGTCTCCGCAAAGAGTTACGGTCTGCCCTTCAGTCTCGGGAGACGATGAATTTTCGGGCGTGTATGTGACAATCAAATCTCCGCCGGCAACCTTGACGGTAATCGGCTCGCAAGCCGCACAATATCCCAATTTCACCGCCATCACAACCGCGGCACACGCGCCCGTCCCACAGGCAAGCGTTTCTCCGTTTCCGCGTTCAAATACACGCATTTTCAAGGTGTTACGGTCAACAATGCGTACAAATTCGGTATTGATTCTCTCCGGAAAATAAGGGTGATTTTCAAACAAATGCCCGACTTTTGACAAATCCGGCTGATCGGGACGTTCGGTAAATATAACGTTGTGCGGATTGCCCATGGAAAGACAATGAGCCCGATAAGACACTCCGTTCACAGTAATCTCCCCTTCTGCCCCCCCTTCAGGGAAACAGACCGGAACTGATGCGGCTTCAAAGTGAGGAACGCCCATATCCACTGTAACTTGGCTAACTTTGCCGCCAATGGTGGTTACGTGAAGAGTTTTTACTGTTTCGCCCACTTCCACAAGAATCGTATTCTTGCGGCAAAATCCTCTGTCAAAGACATACTTTCCCACGCAGCGCAGCGAGTTTCCCGCCATACCGCCGGGTGTTCCGTCACGGTTAAACATACGCATCCTGACATCTGCTATCTCGCTCTTTTCCAGAAGCACGATTCCGTAGCCGCCGATACCTCTGTGTCTGTCGCACAATGTTACGCATAAGGATTCGGGACAGTCGGTCTTTCCGTCAAAGTTTTCGATATAGATATAATCGTCACCGGTTGCAACCATTTTGGCAAAGCGCAGCGACACTCTGCCCTTACGGAGTGCGTTGATGTTGATTATTTCCGTATTCTGCTCGGTATAGCCGCCTGAAATCATGCTGACAAGTGCCGTCGCCGTATCCAATGACGTAAAACAAGGAATTGCAAGCTGCATGGCTCTTTTGTGAAGAGCAATGTATTCTTCTACCGTTTCATCCTGTAAGGCGCCCGTATAAACGATATAATCAATCTTTTTCTTTTCCATAAGAGCAAAGGCTTCACCGCCGAATTTGATTCCGCCAACGCTCTTCACGGGAATACCAAGATGGGAAACGGTTTTAGCCGTTTCGGGCGTCGCATAAATACAGAATCCCAAATCGGCAAATTTCTTTGCCAAAGAAGATATTTCCCACTGGTCGTGTGTATCAACGCTCAAAAGAACACCGGGAGTTTCCTTTTTCCGCGTATTGACGCTCATTCCGGCAGATGTTAAACCCTTAAACAATGCTTCCTCGACGGATTTGCCGATACCCAAAACTTCACCCGTAGATTTCATTTCGGGACCGAGGTAGGAATTTGCATCGGTCAGTTTTTCAAATGAGAACACCGGAACCTTTACCGCAACGTACGGAGATACCGGGTAAAGCCCCGTACCGTAACCGAGGGATGAAAGAGGTTCACCTAACATCACGCGAGACGCTACGTCTACCATAGGCACACCCGTAACTTTACTTATATAGGGAATGGTACGGGAGGCACGCGGGTTTACCTCAATGACATACAGCTCGTTCTGCCATATCAAATATTGAATATTGACAAGACCGCGGGTGCCGAGCGACAACGCCAATTTCGTTGACGAATCAATGATTTTTTCGGTCATCGCATCGCTCAAATTATACGGTGGGTAAACGGCAATCGAATCACCGCTGTGAATTCCCGCGCGCTCGATATGCTCCATAATTCCGGGAATCAAAATGTCCTTCCCGTCCGAAATGACGTCGACCTCCAATTCGGTTCCCATCATGTACTTATCGACAAGGACCGGGTTATCAATGCCCTGTGCGAGAATACATTCCATGTATTTTTTCACTTCAGCGGCGTTGTGAACAATACGCATATTCTGTCCGCCGATAACGTAAGAAGGACGGAGCAATACGGGATATCCGAGCGTTTCTGCCGCATCCAAGGCCTCCTCGAGTCCCAAAACTCCTTTTCCTTGAGGACGACGAATTGAGAAACGTTCCAGCAACGCATCGAATTTTTCTCTGTCTTCAGCAATGTCAATTCCCTCGGCAGACGTGCCGAGAATCTTAATACCCTGTGAATCCAGATATTGTGTCAGTTTAATTGCGGTTTGGCCGCCGAAAGCAACAACAACTCCGATGGGGCTTTCCACCTTGATAATGTCCATAACGTCCTCGGGCGTCAGCGGCTCAAAATAAAGACGGTCAGCTGTATCGTAATCGGTGGAAACGGTCTCGGGATTGTTATTGACAATGACGACTGAATACCCCATGGATTTCAAAGTCAGAGCACAATGAACCGAGGAGTAGTCAAACTCTATTCCCTGGCCTATGCGAATAGGGCCTGAGCCCAAAACCATAATCACGGGCTTATCTGAACGGGCAAAAGAACGAGCTTCGCATACCTTCTCGGCTGTTCCGTAGAAATACGGGGTTTTTGCATCGAACTCCGCACCGCAGGTATCTACCATTTTATACGCCGTGCGGTGTTTGGGAAGAGTTTTCCTACCTGACAATCTTTTGAGTGCCTCATCGGGATATCCGAGTTTCTTGCCTTTTAGGTAAAGCTCCTCGTTAAATTCGGAGGAAATCTCCATCTCAAAATCCGCAAGATTCTTAAGCTTGTGTAAAAAGAATTTATCAATTTTGGTTAATTCAAAGATACGGTCAAGGGAAATACCGTTCTTAATGGCCTCGAACACCGTGAAAATGCGATGGTCATCCTGAGCAAGAAGGCGTGTTTCCACATCGTCGTTTGACAAAGGCGCAGCATTCAAGGTATCAAGAGAAATCTCCGCGCCGCGAATTGCTTTCATCAATGCCGATTCAAAATTCTTGCCTATTGCCATTACTTCGCCCGTCGCCTTCATTTGCGTTCCGAGACGACGTGATGCTCCCGCAAATTTATCGAACGGCCATTTTGGAAATTTCACCACCACATAGTCTAAGGTCGGCTCAAAACAAGCACAGGTCTTGCCTGTAATGTCGTTCTGTATTTCGTCGAGGGTGTAGCCCAAAGCAATTTTTGCGGTGATTTTCGCAATCGGATAACCCGTGGCTTTGGATGCCAATGCCGAAGAACGGGAAACACGAGGATTTACCTCGATGACCGAATAGGTAAAGCTGTCGGGGTCCAACGCAAACTGGCAGTTGCAACCGCCGACGATATCCAGGGCTGTAATAATATTCAATGCCGAAGAACGCAGCATCTGATACTCTTTATCCGAAAGTGTTAAGGCAGGAGCGACAACTATCGAGTCCCCGGTATGCACACCGACCGGGTCCACGTTTTCCATGGAGCAAACGGCAATGACGTTGCCGATGCTGTCACGCATGGTTTCAAATTCGATTTCTTTCCAACCGTAAATATATTTTTCAACCAGAATCTGTGAAATAGGAGAGGCATCCAAACCCGTTTTGGCAACCGTGTACATTTGCGTTTCATTATATGCAACGCCCCCTCCCGTACCACCCAGCGTAAAGGCCGGACGGACAATGACGGGATAACCGATGTCGGCGGCAATTGCCAGGGCATGCTCCACGTCTTCGGCAATATCGGAAGGAACCGTAGGTTCCCCTATGGCAGCCATTGTTTCCTTGAACAGCTTTCTGTCCTCGGCTTTGTCAATCGCTTCTACGTTAGTTCCGATTAACCGTACTCCTGCTTTCTTCAAAAAGCCTTCTTTTTCAAGCTGCATAGACAGAGTTAAACCTGTCTGACCGCCGAGCCCTGCCAACAAAGAGTCGGGTTTTTCCTTTTCAATAATACGCTTCAAGGTGGCAACCGTCAGCGGTTCAAGATATATCTCATCTGCCAGAAACTTGTCTGTCATAATAGTTGCCGGGTTAGAGTTAACAAGGACTACGTTGACACCGGCTTGCTTCAAAACCGCGCACGCCTGCGCACCTGCGTAATCAAATTCGGCAGCCTGTCCTATGACAATAGGACCAGAACCGATAACCAATACTTTTTTTATTGTTTTATCAAGCGGCATCAGTATTTATCCTCCATTCTCTGACAAAATACATCAAAAAGGAACGATGTATCCTTAGGACCGGAACAGGCTTCGGGATGGAACTGCACCGAAAACGCATTATCTTTGTAGATAATTCCTTCGACCGTTGCGTCGTTGGCGTTTACCCAATTCACCTTACCTGCAGACACGGAGTCGGCGATGACGGCATATCCGTGGTTTTGGCTCGTGATATAGGTTCTGCCGTTATCAAGAAATTTAACGGGCTGATTGACTCCGCGGTGACCGTATTTCAGTTTTTCGGTCTTTGCTCCCATAGCCAAAGCCAAGAGCTGATGCCCAAGGCAAATGCCAAACAGAGGTATCTTTCCGAACAAATCGGAAATCTGTTCGATTTGATAAATATTCTCCTCAGGATTCCCGGGACCGTTTGAGAGCATTACACCGTCAAAGCCACCGGATAAAATCTCCTGTGCAGATACGGTTGCCGGCATAACCGTAACTTCGCATCCGCGGGACACGAGCGACCGGATAATGTTTCTCTTTGCCCCGTAATCAATCAGAGCCACGCGATACCGAGGTGTGTCGGAAGAATAAATCCGTATCTGATTGCAGGTAACATGATCTACGGCATGCAGGATTCGGAAATTTTGTATTTCAGATAAATCTGCGGTAATACTGTCCGAAATTTTGGCATTCATAACTCCCCGAGAACGCAAAAGACGGGTTAATTCCCGTGTGTCTATACCCGCAATAGCCGGAATCCCCCGCTTTACCAAGTATTCCCGGAGCGTTCCTGCACAGCGAAAATTCGACGGAGCGTCGCAAATCTCTCCCAGAATATAGCCGAAAAGCGCACTTTCCCCCTCAAAATCTTCGGGAATCACGCCGTAATTTCCAATCATCGGGAAAGTTTGCATGACGATTTGCCCATAATAACTGGGATCAGTCAGAGTCTCCAAATAACCGCACATGCCCGTGCTGAAAACAAGCTCTCCGACAGTTTCTCCGGGGGCGCCCACGGAAATTCCTTCAAATACAGTACCCTTTCAAAAGGATTTTTTTGACGCAGTCATAAGCACCGATTCCTATAACTATTTCGGACGTGACGAAAAATACCTTGACGATAAACTGTTGCCGTTCATAAAAAAGGGCGGATATGTTTATATTGCAATACCCGGAATGAAGAAAGATTGCCACGATAACCTGCCACCAGAGCTTCTGCTCTCATGGACGCCCGAACAGCTTTCTTATATGCGCGATATTAAATATTGGACGGATACCGTAACGAAGTGCCACGGTGCAGAGCTTATCTCAATCGACGAAATGGAGAGCAACGAGGAGATTTGGGCAGACTGGCTTAAGCAGGAAAACGAATATGCAATCGGCGACCGAAAGTCCATGGAAGCAGGCGGCGGAAAATATCTGAACTTCATAAAAATCGTTTTAAGGAAGAAATGACGCAAAAAGTGCCGTTATAAAGGCGGTTGTCCTTTAGGGATTTAACTTGGATAGTTTAGAAATCTCAACTTGCATAAGTAGAGTTTTCTTTTTCCTCTCAAAACAACTTAAATTATAGATATTTTTGTATAATAAATTCAGTTATAAATAAAAATTTGACGGATGTCTATGACTACTTTAAGTTCATCTATCAGTTCAACGACAACGGCAAGGTTTATTTCATTGTGGTAGAAACAGACCCAAAAACAAGCGCGGAAACACAACAGTTTTATACTGTGCCGACCGGGTACAGGAAGGCAACATTGTTGCTGTTATCGATGAAGGCTCACCTACAATGACCTTCTCCGTCGATGGCGAGGGCAACCTTATCCCGATAGGATAGCCACCCTTGCGGGTGGCTTTTAATTATAGATAAAAGATAAGAGAAAAGAGTGAAAAAGTAGTTGCGCGTCAAAATATTCGGGCAAAAGAGGCAAACGGCTTTACAATTTGCCAAAACTCCAAAAAATCGCTATTTTTCAACCTTGTGCAAGGTTTTGAGCGTAAAAAAAGACCCTGCAAAATTTCTTTTGCAAGGTCAATTTTATAATTCAGTTTACCTTTCGTGTCAAAAAGCGTAGTGCCTTTTCACAGCTAAATCTTAGCCCCTCGGATTACGGATGTTTGCCTGAAGAGATGTGTATATTGAAAAGTTGGTTGTGTATATTTATACCCTTTTTCAAGCGTTTTGTTTTCCTTATGCATACATATTGCATATTTTATCGAATTATGTATATTTATACAGAACGTGGTAGCTGTAGGGTTTTGGTGATTTTTCACCCAATTTTTCGTAGCTGGTCTTGACAGTCCTTGCCATTTTGAAAGTGCGTTAATCCCTTATAAACCCTGACTTTTTCGGCATTTTTCAAGTTCTTTTTATTGCTATCTTAACGCCACCCACTAAAATCCAATACGACGACGCGGTTCTTCTATCGTTTGCTGTGTATGTTTGCAACGCGGATAGTTATGACAACCGAAGAATGTTCCGTATTTCCCTTTTCTCAACACTAAAAAATCTCCACAATCAGGACAACGATTATTGAAATACACCGATTTCATATCATCATTCGTATACGAACAATAAGGAAAATTAGAACAGCCATAAAACGACTTCTTATTTACTTCCGATTCTCGAATAACCAAATGCCCCGACTTACACCAAGGACAAAGATATTCTTTTTCTTCCTTTTGAGCAGTTTCGTCGTGCATTACAAAACACTTGTTTTTAATTTCTTGAATAAACTGCGAAGATTTTTCTTTGTCAGACAGTAAATAAACAATCGACTTTGTTCTTGTTAATGCGACGTAGAACAAACGACGCTCTTCTGCATATTCATAAGAATCTTTCTTCCCCAACAACAAATTCAAGACCGCATCATCTTCCGTCTTATTGGGGAAGCCATTATCTGCATCTTCACCGCTAATCAACACAACAAAATCACTTTCCAAGCCTTTCGAGCCATGCACCGTGCTATACTTTAATTGCATTTGGGGGAAGTCTTTATGTAATATTCGTTTATAATCCACCACCTGTATTTCTCGGCAAATAAACGAATCAATATCTCGTCTGTTTCTGCCCAAAATCAACACCTCTGCGGTAGCGTTCAATTTTTCAATATCGGCAAGTGCCTTTGTTAAAGCCATTGGTTTATTGCCTTTGTGATATATAATTCGCACAGGTTTCTCTTGGTGCTTTGCTGAACGAATATGCTTTTTGTATTGATTTGGATTCGTGGTAATAAACGGTTCAACAATGGATTGTAATTCAGACGAGTTTCTATGGGTGGACGTAATGTAATTCAATTTTGCATTTGGAAAAATCTTTTCAAACTCTAAAAATACATTGATATCACACCCTGCAAAACGATAGATTGCTTGCCAGTCATCACCTACTGCAAATAATTTTGCATTTCCATGTTCTATCAATTTTTGCAAGAAACGAGTTCTGCTTTGCGAGATATCTTGAAATTCGTCTACAATAATGTACTTATATTTAAAGTTAGGCGTTTTATCTAACAAATCAATCGCCTGCAAAATCATATCATCAAAGTCGATTTTATCCGCAGCACGAAGATTTTCCATGTAGTAATTATAAATGTTTTGGCAAATATTTAAAAACAAGCGCGTACGACTTGAACTATACTGCGAGTCGTTTAACTGCTCTTTGAATTTGTCGAATCCGCTATCGTCCTTGATTTGTGCTTTATACAAAGATATAAACGTCATAATCAGGTTGAATAAGGAACTAAAATCTCTCCCTGAATAGGCATTATGCAAAGCATCGACCACTTCTTTTTGTGGCAACGGCTTTAATTCCACGCCGTTTTCCTGCAACCGCGTTTTTAAATTGTCAAATATCGTACCCTCCGAAAACTCGTAGGAATAGGTTTCAATACAAATGGTTTGATTCGTTTGATGCGTTGTGCGTTTCCATTTCATTGATTGAACGTAGGCGTCACTCGCTTCCTTTTCATACTGAGGCGCTTTCCCCGTCCTATCTATGCCATAATGCTCCAAGTAAATTCCATATTCAGGCAAGTAGAAATCAGGTGTATACTGTCGCTTTTCAGGCGTACTCGTTTCCACTTCATACGGTTTCTCGTATTCATACTCAACGCCGTTGGTAAACAAGAAGTTAGCGATTACTAGTTCTTCATTACTCTTTACGTATTCATTTTTCAGAGTTTCATGATGATACTTATCCGCTGAAAGTTTCCCCAAACGGTCTTTTAACGTTCTAAAACCCGACGTCTTTAAATCCTGGAATAATTCCCCGTCGTTTTTATATTTCTTTGATTTTTTGGTTTCAGGAGCATAAAAGTACAACGAAATAAACTGAAATATCTCATTGGCAATTTTAGGATTGGAAGCAAGCTCCTCGTCAAAAAATTGCGCTATGTAAGATTTTAACTGTTCTTCTATCGCTTTTTTCTTACCGTTTGCTTCGGTTAAAATATTTAAACCTAAAGCATGGAAAGTCTCTACTCTTAACCCTTTTGCTACACCATCTACTTTTTTTGCCAAATCATCGGCAGAAGCCCTTGAATAAGAAAGCAATAAAATCTCATCTCTCGATGCAAGACCATTTTCCAACAAGTATTTTACTTTTCCACAAATAGTCAAAGTTTTGCCTGAACCCGCACCTGCTATGGTCAAATTTGATTTTGCATTGCAAAGAACAGCTCTTCTTTGCTCTTCATCCAAGCTTCTTCCGTTTACATCATCAAAGATTTCATCTTTTATATGGCGTGCAATAAATTGCTCATTATGTTTTTCAATTACCTGTTGATTGATAATAGGCGTAGAATAATACGTTTTGGGATAGGAAGTATATTTTCTTAATAGAGCCTTTGCGCTTGCGAGTGCCGTCTCTACGGTTTCATCATCAATATAACAATCTGGCAAGTTTGCAATCTCTTCATTGATAGTTTTGAGTAAGCCTTTCTGCTCTTTGATAAGCGCATAATTATCAACTATGTCTTGTAATCGAGTTTTATATTCATCGTATTGTTTCTTATGTTCAAAGCGATTAGGAATTACATATTCATACACTTGGTTGACTGTTGACATTAAATCAAGCAACTTATCTTCCGAACACGATTCAATATTCTCCAAAATATCAGAAATCGGATATTGCTTCAATAAAGAGTTGTATGCAAAAATCAACGACTTTATCGTGTCGTTGTGTTGTCCAATTTTTTGCACACCTACTCTATAACGAGAAACAAGGTCAGCATAATTCTCATCCTGAGACAAGCGTTGTATCAACTTCTCCGTTTTTACATCTTCCGCTTCAATAATTTGAAAGAGTGTAAACGCTGTTTCTAACTTAGCGATACGTACATTTAATTTTTGTGCTCGTCTTTTATTAAAGAACTTCTTTAAAAACTCAAACATACTTTTCCTAATTTTTAAATCAAGAATTTTAATGCCTTTTCACTTTTTAGCAACCAAATAAAGGTTGCCAAGCAATTCTTAGTCTATATCTTCTGCGGGTCTAGGCGCATTTTTTTGCACCATAAATGGAATTTCTCTTTCGCCGCACGCTTAACGCCCTCGCCAAGTCTCGAGGGAATACAAACGTAATCGGAAATTAACGCGCTCGCTTTTTTCATCGTTTACGTATATTGAAACTCAAATCGAAAAGAACCCGTGTCGTACCGCTTAAACAACTTGAAAAATTGCGATTTTCCGTAAGGCTTTTAACCTGCGGCTAACGTTCTTTTATAATATCTACGCCACATTACGAAAACCGTAAGTCCTCTCTTCTTTTTATCCTTTTCAAGCGCAATAAAATCGGGCTCTTCGTAGCCGGTTCTATGCACGCGCTTGGGATAAAGTTTTTCAAGCAACTGAATATCCGACAGTAATTCAAAGGCAGGCTCGTCAATACCGCATTCTTTCGCTCTTTTAATCGTTTTCAAAACGGTTGTACGCGAACATTCGCAAAGCTTAGCGATTTGCGTCGTCGTGTTTCCCGCATAATGATACTGTAAAATAGCTCTGTAATTGGTCATTTTGCCTTTTTCTACCCTTTTTTGCTTGAAATCTTATTTATGTATATTGTACCACACAAAAAAACAAAAGTAAAGTGTTCAACTTAAGTGGAATAAAAGTTTTTTTGGGCGTTTTTCGGCTTATTTTTTGCCTAAAAAACGTAAAAAATGAGCCTGCATCGAGAAGATACAGGCTCGTAAACACAATATATGGTGTTTTTACTAAATTTTAATCCAAGATTTAGGACCTAGGATTACGGATGTTCGCTTGTGCTGTACCAACTTTCGAGCGAGCGATTTATCGCCCGTTTGAGTGCTGTATTATATCGCTTGACTATGTGCAATATCTGTATTCTACGACGACGTCGCAGCTTGTTTTCGTATTTATACTACGCAAGTAAATAACTTGTCTTGAGTAGTTATTTTTCTCCCCTTATGAATTTTTCAAATCCCTCAAATGTATACTCTGACAATGAGGTCTTCCCACTGATTGGGTCTTAACATTCCTTCTCTCTCTTTACGATATGTTTTCGCCTCGTTATAGTCTATCTTAAATGACCAAACCATTTTTTTCTTTTCGTTCGGTTTCTCAATCAAATCGAAATCCATATACCACTCATAACAAGTTTCGCTTCGCGGAATAACGGTATCAACAAATTGCGAGATTATATCTCTATCCACATAATGCTCCGTAAAATCCATTTTTTGCAAAAGGAAATTCTGTATTTTCCCCTCTACGCTATCGCTGTCCGTTCTCGTTTCTACGCCTGCTTCAAATGCGAGTCTCTGTTGTACAACTTTTTCTCTTTCTTTTTCTATTTCAGATTTGATTCCATCAAGAAGATTCTTCATTTCCAAATCCTTTTGACCGTTTGCATAAGCATTAAACAAAGCTTCGTTTACAACCTCTTCGATTTCTGCGCCGGAGAAACCTTCGCTTGCTCTTACAAGTTTTTGCATATCAAGACCGAGAATCTTTGCGTCACGACCTTTATTTTTAAGGTGAATATTGAAAATGTTTTCTCTTTCATTTGCAGAAGGCAGGTCAACAAAGAATATCTCATCAAACCTTCCTTTACGAAGGAGTTCGGGCGGAAGCGAACTAATATCGTTTGCCGTTGCAACTACGAATACGGGTTCTTTCTTTTCTTGCATCCAAGTATAAATTTATGATATAATATAAAATACATAGATAAAGCAAATTGCATGGAAGCGTCCGTTTTGACGGTTGTTTTTTGTCAAAAAACAGGTTGACATAAAGCAGTAAAACATTTCAATGCAGTTTCAGAGAAGTAACGACGGTTGCGAATCTGTCCTGAACAAAAGAGTGTACGAGGAGAGTTCTAACAGGGCAACTGTTAGGACTCTTTTTTGTAAAAAATAGAAATGTAAGGCTATACTTGACAAAATTCAAGGTTTAGGTTGGTGGTGCTTGCGCAGGATATGCTTTACAATGTGAGCATAGGGGGGTGAAACTATGAAGCTTTCAGACAAAATAAGAATTATTAGAAAAGCTCGCGGATTTTCTCAAGAAACATTAGGAGAAAAACTATCCCGAACAAGTCAGTACGGAATCAGCCGTCAATCTATATCAGATTGGGAGAATGGAAAAACCGAGCCAAAACTTGAAAATATCAGGGATTTAACAGAAGTGTTGCAAGTTTCGTTTGATTCTTTGCTTGATGAGTCGATAGATCTTAATGATCCTGATGTGTTAGCCGGTGTTCTTCAAAACTCTAAAGTAGCAAAAAAAACAGAAGTGGACAGCAGTTTTCGATATATACTCTATGCAAACAATTTATCTGTTCGATCTTTTGTATGTTGCATTATTTTTGCCTGTTTAATTATATTATCGGGCTTGTGTTTTGGGTTGGGATTAGGACTTGAAATCGGAGTGTTCAAAATTATTGCAATAATATGTGCCGCAATTTCGTTAGGCATTTTACCAAGTGGAATAATTGAAATAACCCGTGCATTACGCGGCAAAGTTTGTTGTTATATGGGAGAACTCAATCAATCTCATTTAATATTGAAAACATACCTGACAGCAGAAAACACTCTTGTAATTCCAATAGAAAAAATAACAAAAATGGAACTTGGAAAAAAGCAAAAGAGATTATATGGCGAAGTTGTTATTTCAATAGAAAGCCGCCCTCGCCCTGTTACGCTCAATGAAGTTATGAATCCGATTAAACTGATAGAGACCTACGAACGAGTATCTTCGTATAACGGCGATACTGACTGTATTAAAATTTTTTAAGTGAGGGACTCAATATGGATGAATCTTGGTTACAAAACATAATAACGACAGAAGATGAAAAAATCAAACTAAAAGACTGGATAAAATATAACGGCTTAGATAGGTTTCAAAGAATATATGAAATTGCTTGTGGGGAAGCTACCAATGTTATTACATATTATCAAATGACAGAATGTGCAAAATACGATGCTCGTATATCTCGTTGGATTTTTAAAACAGTGCGTATCATAGAGGGGCATATGCGGGCGATGCTATTAAACAATACAAATTGTTATGATACATTGTTATCTATCGGAGAAGTGAAAGAGAAACTTTTACGAATACTCTCGCCGAATTATGCGGACGATGATATGGGTACCATATGGAAACAACTTATTAAAAAGTTAAAGAGGAAAAGAATGAAGTCTTTTACAATTGCAGAAATTCTTGATACATGTTCTTTTTCTGAACTTAGCAGATTTCATTCTTCAATTGCTGATAGCGAGATGTATGATGGATGTATATTTAAAGGGAGAGACAGCAGATAGCGAAATTAATCGAGAACTGATAGCTTCTTGCATAGGAGATTTTATTTTATGGTGCAATAATACGCACACTCGAATGGGGCAAACAAGCTACTATGTAACCTTGAATATTGGTCTCGCTCGTAACGAGCGAGCAAGGTTTATCGCTTATTCAGTGATAGACGAATTTGAAAAGATCGGCGATATCGTGTACAAGCCTAACATCGTGTTTAAGGTGAGTGACGGCGTCAACAGAACCGAAGGAGATAGGAACTTCGACCTTTATCAGAAGGCGTTGCTTTGCACGGCAAAGAAAATGATTCCGACCTATCTGCTTTGTGACTGTGAAGGGGACAAGAACACGCCTGCAGAAAAGCTCTCCGTTATGGGGTGCAGAACAAGAGTAGTAGATGATATATTCGGATATGCAGGTGCTATAGGGAGAGGCAATATCGCCAACGTCAGCATAAATCTCCCTCGCCTCGCTCTTGAGATTGACAATGCCTATGGCGGGAAAGAAGTTGCGGAAAAGGTGCAGTTTTTCAAGCAGAGGTGGTTGGAAATTGCAAACACCACGACAGAAATATTGCTCGACCGATACCGCAAAACCACAAGAATAAATGCGGAAGATTTCCCTGCAAATCTTGCTCGTCAGTTATGGTGTGTACCGTTTGAAAAACCATCCGAAGTATTTAAACACGGCACTCTTTCCATCGGATTTATAGGACTTTCCGAAGCGGTTGAGGTGTTGACAGGTTCTCGTTTTTATCTATCGGAAGATGCTTATGAAGTCGCTCTTGACTTTGTAAAATTCATGCGTGAATATTGCGATGATCAGAGAGATAAAACGAACATAAACTTTTCGCTTCTGGCAACAAGCGGCGAACTCATAAGCGGAAGATTTATTGAAATCGATAAGACTATGTTCAAACCTAAATTCGACATTTTCTCCAAAGGCTTTTATACAAATTCCTTCCACGTAAACGTCGATAGCGGAATATCTGCAAGAGAAAAATTACAAAAAGAAGGCGCTTTCCACCTTTACTGCAACGGCGGTTCTATTTCTTATATTGAACTTGGCGAAGCACCCATAGGTAATGATGAAGGATTAAGGGAACTTGTGGAAGAAGGGATTAAATCGGGAGTGAGATACCTTGGAATAAACTTTCCAAAGGATATATGTAAAGCCTGCGGTGCTTCGGGCGTATTTGATATATGCCCCGTCTGCAAATCGAAAGACGTGACAAGAATACGCAGAGTAAGCGGTTATCTTGAAATCCTTGACGGGTTTACGAGCGGAAAGAAACACGAAGTAGAGACAAGAACCACCAATTAGGAGATTAAACTATGCATATAGCAATTGAAGGATTTGACGGGGTTGGCAAAAGTACGGCGGCGAAAAAGCTTGCGGAAAAACTCGGGTTTTTATTAGTTGAAAAACCTTTGCACTTTCTCTTTGATGAGGAAGGAGATAAGGAATATATTCGTATTCGCAATGAAGTAAATCAAAGCAACAACAAGCAATTTACAGGGTGGTTTTACGGACTTGGAAATATTTATCTTTATGAGAAATTCGGAGGACAGAATATCATTACCGACAGACATATCCTCTCCAATTACTGTTGGAGCGGTACGCCCGAAACGGATTATATTTTCGATGCTATTTTCAAGACGATAGGCTCTCCCGATTTTACATTTCTTATTTACGCAGACCCTGAAGTTATAGAAAAGCGTATGAGAAAAAGAAACCCGAACGACTCGGATTTACGAAAGGTTCAGTATATCAAAACGGCTTATGAAAAAATGCGGAGCGTTATTGAACGTTACGAGATGCCAGGCATTGTAATTGATACTACAAACCTTGACGAAGAAACGGTGGTAGAGCTTATGATGAGCGAACTTAAAAAGAGAGGTATTATCAATGGCTGAAAAGACAAAAGACACTCTGTTCATTGATATGAAATATGTGATTTTATATCGTAAACTCGGATACGATGAAATAGCGCCCGATGTGTTTGTTTACCAATATCCCGATACTACGCTGACAATTTATTCTGAAGAACAGAGATTTGAATATCTCGGGAACAGCTATCCTTTGCTTGCATATAAAGATTTCGCCATACTTGAATGTATTGACAGGTTGCTGAAAAAGGGATATTCCGCCAATGTAATCGTAATGAATGATTCCGGCTATGATTTAGTAATCAAAAAGCCCAATGGCGAACTGTATATGGGTATTTTTGCAGAAGGTTGGGGTAAGAATTATGAATCCCTGCTTACTGAGTACAAACGTAAGTCAAGATTCAACGAATGTCTATATACATCCCAACTTTCAGGAGGGTTGATAGATTTTAAATCAAAGCTATATATAGGCACGGAAATATATACGGCAGGAGTGTTTGAAAAGACGGCGCCGATATATTCTGATGATTACTATAATCCTACGGATATGGGAGAATTTCCGTCGGAATTTATAGTGAAATTCGGCGAACTTCTGAAATATACAGGAAGTGAAAAGACGGTTACCGTTCCGAAGGGTATTACAAGAATAGGTACAGGTGCCTTTTGGTCCAACCTTGCCATTGAAAGAGTTGTGTTGCCCGAAGGCGTGGACTGCATCTGCGGAGACGCTTTCGTCTACTGTGAAAATTTAAAGCATATCAACATTCCAAGCAGTGTATCAGAAATGGGTGATGATCCCTTCGCAGGTTGTCTGAATATTGAAATTGACAACAAAAGCGTCCATTTCGTCAATGAAAGCGGCATTTTATTTGACGCTGCAAAAAAGTTATTAATTCATTATACGGCAGGCAGAAAAGATACGGAATATACCATTCCCGAAAGCGTGACTTGGATAGGCAAACACAGCTTTTACAAGTGCAAAAACTTACAAATTGTGAGAATTACCAAGAACGTAAAGTTTATGGGAAACAATGCTTTTTCTGACTGTCGTAACATTCGCCTTATCAATGATAGTCCATATTTTCAATATGTGAACGGCGTTCTCTACGATAAGAATGCAACAACCTGTATGCATTATTCCATGGGGTCGGGCGTAAAAGTAGTTGAACTTCTCGACACTGTCAGAACCATTGGTCGAAACTGTTTTTGGAATTGCGATATGATTGAAAAAATTATTATTCCGAAATCGGTTCGCCAAATCGGATATAATCCCTTTGCAAACTGTAAAAACGTCGTTATCGAAAACCACAGTCCGTATTATCAGGTCGTGGACGGTATACTTTACGATGCTACTGTCAGAGAAATCGTATATTGTCCTCCTACTGCGGCAAAAGGGAAAACAGTAGTAATTCCCGAAACTGTTGTAAATATCGGCAGAAGTGCGTTTACGGGATGCGAAACCTTAACGGATATAGTTCTGCCGAACGGACTCAAATTTATAAGCAGAAGTTCTTTCAGCGGATGTACGGCACTTAAAACAATTCGCATTCCAAACAGTGTGGAAGACATAGCAGATTGGTGTTTCAACGGGTGCGTCTCTCTTGAAACAATATATCTTCCCAAACACATAAGGCTCTTGCAAAACACCTTAAATGGATGTCCCGTCAAGGTAATACGAATATGAAAAAGAAAATTATACAAATCGGTGGCAATTTGCGACTGAATGGTATATCCTCGTTCATCATGACTTTATATCGCAATTTGCAAGACGATTATCAATTCATTTTCATAAATACAGCCGAAGGAAAAGATTATTACCGCAAAGAAATAGAAATAATGGGCGGTAAGGTTTACGACGTTGTTGTAAAAGGGAAAGGTCTTGTAAGGGCTTTGCGACAGGCAAAAAGAATCAGGGAGATAATCCGCAAAGAAAAGCCGGTTGCCGTTCATTCTCACTATTACTCCAACAATGGGATATATTTGAAGCAAGCCTACCTTGAGGGTGTTCCCGTGAGAATTTCTCATTGCCACCAATCAAACCCAAACGGTCTGACGTTCGGCAAAAAGATTGCAAAATATCTGTCTGCAAAAATGGTCGGCAAATATGCTACTCACGCTTTAGCGTGTTCAGATGCGGCAAGAAATTTTCTGTACGGCAATGGTGGCGAGGTGTGCTACAATGCCGTGGATTATCAAAAATTTAAACCTGCAAATGAAAATATATATTATAAATACGGATTAGGCAAGAATAAGCGATATTTTTTGTTTGTGGGGAGATTTACCAAACAGAAAAATGTCGGCTTCCTTCTTTCACTTTGTGAAGCAATGAAAAAGAATGAAACCGTCCGATTTATGCTTGTGGGGTATGGTCAGCAAAAAGAGAGCCTTGAAAGAACTATTACCGAAAAAGGCTTGAATAACGTAACAATTCTTCCTCCCGACAGTAACGTGCCCGAATTGCTTTCCGTATCATCGGCATTTTTGTTGCCATCTCTTTATGAGGGGTTACCCATTACTCTTATTGAGGCACAGGCAGTAGGTGTTCATTGTCTTGTGTCCGACGCTGTAACGAATGAAGTTCAACTCGGTTTGATCGAGTATTTGCCTCTTACGTTAAACGTGTGGAAAGACAGAATAGAAAAAATTTCCGATGAGAAGCTATTGCTTTTACCTAAAAAGTCGATTCTGTTTGATGATAAATATCAAGCGGCATTGTTTGACGGAATTTATTCGGCGATTGACAGTGATGGATGGATAAAGAGAGGGAAAGAATATTCCATCGGAAGCAAGCGTTTTCTTCGCAGTAAGGAACTGTCTCTTGCATCGTTTGAAAGAGCACACGCGCTCGGAAATATTCGCGGCACATTCTATTATGCGCTTAGTTTTTTTGAAGGAAACGGAACGGCTAAAAATATTGATCGAGCTATTGAACTTGTTTCTCCCATCATATCTGTCGTCGAGAGAAAAGCAGGTAAAAATATTGCCGAATTTATCGTAATTCTGGCGGATATGTACTCTTTCGGTCTTGGTAAGAAACATGATTTTAAAGAAGCCTTTGGGCTCTATCTGAAAGCCGCCGAGCTTGGAAATCTTGAAGCAATGTGCGATCTCGGATATATGTATCTCGTCGGACAAGGCGTGAAAATGGATAAAGAAAAATCTGCCTATTGGTACAAAAAATCCGCCGACCTTGGATACGTTCACTCAATGCGTGATATCGGGCAAAACTATTTGTACGGAGAAGGCGTGGAGAAAAACGATAAGCTTGCCGTTAAATATTTCAGACTCGCATCCGAGAATAACTATTCTCACGGAACAACAGACCTTGCATATTGTTACATCAAAGGTATAGGCGTTGAAAAAGATTTAAGTCAGGCAAAAGAATTGTATTTACTTGCCCTCAAACAGGATGCGGAACGAACGATGCGCGATTTGATATCCCTTCATGTGGATGTAAAGGCGTTGCTTGCGGGCGGGGACCTTTCTTTTTTTGAAATATCATCAATAAAACAAATAAATGAGCAGAACTGTTTTGACGGTGTAGTCTATATTTCCGATAAGATAGAAACGGTTGACCCGAACTGCTTTTACTCTGCAAGAGTAAAAAAGATTTTTGTGGAAAAAGCCAATCCTTACTTCTCTGCGACGGCAGGTGTATTGTTCGACAAGAAAAAAACGAAACTTTTGCGGTTCCCGCCAACATCCCCCGAAACAAGCTATTCGGTGCCAAACGGTGTAACGGTAATCGGTAAACACGCATTTCAAAATGCGAGAAATCTGAGGGAAATTATACTGCCTGATACATTGATTTCCATTGAAGACAGCGCATTTGACGACTGCAAAAACTTGAAGAAAATTATTATTCCGAACACAGTAACTTCTATCGGTGCGTGGGCTTTTCACGGATGTGATAAAATCAATATAATTACGCTGTCAGAAAATATCAACAGCATAGGGCTTTATGCGTTTGGATCGTGTGAATCGCTTGAAACAATTGAAGTTGACGAGAACAATGCAGACTACTGCTCGTACGAAGGCAACCTATACACAAAGGATATGCGAGTACTTTTACAATACGCTATTGCTAAAAAAGACGATACCTTTACTCTCCCGACACAAACGGAAAAAATTTCTTTCCGAGCTGTATCGGACGCATATCACCTGAAAAAAGTAGACTTGCAAAACGTTCAGGTTGTAGAGGATAAGGCGTTTTATTATGCAACGTCACTTGAACATATAGTCTGTAGTGAGAGGGTTGAGTTTGGAGAGCATGTGTTCGGTTTTACTTCAGAAAATCTAATAAAAGAGGTCAGAAAATGATTTATCTTGCTTCGGATATTCACGGTCACATAAGACTCGAATGGCTGAAAACGCAATTAAATAAACTACCTATCACCGACTCAGACTATTTAATCATACTTGGTGATGCAGGCATGATATGGAGTCAGACCGAACACCTCGAGGTGCGAGCATACTATGAGAGTCTGCCTTGCAAAACCTTGTTTTTGGATGGCAATCACGAAAACTTCGACTTGCTTTACGAGTATCCGATAAAAACCTTTTGCGGAGGGCAGGTTCATCGGATAAGTGAAAAACTCTTCCATCTAATGCGTGGTGAAGTGTATTGTATTGACGGAAAGACCTTCTTTATTTTTGGCGGCGGCTTTTCTGTGAAAAAACTTACGAACTCTTCTCCTATTTATATTTGGGAGCAGGAAATGCCCACGGAAAAAGACTATGAAAACGGCATTCATAATCTTGCCGGAGTCAACATGACGGTGGATTATGTTTTAACGCATGTAGCTCCGACAAAAACAGCCGAAAAGATTGGGGTTAAGCTTGTCCCAGAAGAAAAAGTATTAAATGATTATTTACAAACCTTAGCCGATAAAATTTGCTATAAGAAGTGGTATTTCGGGCATCATCACATGGATGTTAGTTTGGGGGCATTTGTTGGCGTATTTGAATCGGTTTTGCGGTTAGGAGAATAGAATGGAACAGAAATTTATTGATTATTTCAGACAACTCGATATTCTTGATGAAGGGCTTAACACGGATTTTTCGGATCTCGCCTTTGCGTATGACTACAATGAAGTACAAGAATTATATTTTGACGAAACAAAAAACAACTTTGTCTTTCTTGCAGGCGAAAGTGGTCTCCGTAAAAAAGATATGCTTGCTCGAATCTGTAAAGATTTGCTTATGCGTGGCGTGGAAAAAGAAGATATTCTATATCTCAATTACGAACTGCCGATTCTGCACAACGAGAATATCATTTCCTTAATAGCAGATTTTTATAATGCACGAAAGGAAAGTGAAAATGCCTATCTCATTATAAATGAAATACAGGAATGTGGGGATTGGTTTGATCTTACCATCGAGTTGAGAAATAACTATCCTAAAATAAAACTGCTTTGTTCATCATCAACGCCTCCGTATATCTTTGAGAAAATATATGACGAAGGGTGCGAATGGTGCAAAATTGTCGTACTCTCCAAGAAGAACGCTTCGAATATTAAGTATGAGTCGCAGACGTTCGGTGTTTTTGAAGAATTTAAATATAACCAAAAAGGCGATATTATCGAAATCAAAGGTTTGACCAAGGAAGGAAAGAGAATGGCTCGTCATACAGTACCTGCCATGATTAACGGTAAGCCTGTCAGAATCATTGCAAGCGGCGCATTTCATGACAGAAGCGAAATGCTTTCCATTGACTTGCCTGATACGATAGAAATGATTGGTGATTATGCCTTTTCTAAGTGTAGCAATTTGACTGAAATAAAACTTCCAAAGGCTCTTAAGTATATTGGCGACCATTCTTTCTTGGGGGCAACTAAACTCGAAAGAATTATAGGCGGAGAGCTTGTTGTTCACGTGGGAAATAGTGCTTTTTATAAAACAAAATGGCTCGATAATCAAAAGAACTTTGCAATTATAGGAAAAACGTTGTATCGTTACAACGGTGATAGCAAGGATGTTCTTCTACCCAGAGAAGTAACGCACATTGCGAGCTATGCTTTTGCGGATACAGAGATAGAACAAGTCAAAGCAACGCAAACGATATTACTTGGTGAAGGCGTTTTTTACCGCTGTAACAACCTGAATAACGTAGCGATTGATATAGATAGCATACCGCCGTTTTGTTTCTACGGATGTTCGAAATTAAAAGCGGAATTCACGGTTGAATGCATTGGAAAATTCGGCCTTTATAATTGTCGTTCTTTGAAAACAATAACTGCCAATAGAATTGGTGTATGTGCCTTGGCGTATACAAAAAAGTTAGAACAGATTTCCGGCGTTGAGGAACTCTGCGATGGTGCATTATTTTCGTGCAACAGTCTCGAAGAATTAGATCTGAAAAACGTTGATGTAATAGGTAAATTTGCGTTGGCAAAAACAGGACTTGAATGTATTAAATTCGCAGGTCAACGCATTGGCGATTTCGCATTTTATCATTCTCCGAATTTGCATTATGTTAATATTCATTATGAAACTCAAATCGGCAAAGCAATACTGCTTGGTTGCGAGTCGATGTATACTATGACTATTAGCGGTAAATATAAATTGACGTCCTACTTCGGAGGGAAAATGCCTAAAGTCACAAAACTGTATATTCATGGCAATATTACAGACGATTTTTGTAGGAACAATCCATATCTTGAAGAACTTCAAATCCGACACACGGAATATTTCGGCGGCTGGAGCTTTTATGGTAACTCCGCTTTAAAAGCGGTAACGTTTTATAATATGAAAACTATTGGTAATTGGGCATTTGCATATTGCGACAGGATAGAGAATATAACTCTTCCTAAGACGATCGACTTTATAGGTATGAACGCATTCCGCTACTGTCATAACTTGTCCGAAATAATCATACATTCACAAAAGTGTGTATTGTTTGGGGCAAATGCTTTTTACTCTACGTCAGAAAATAAAATATTTAAAGTAAGGAAAGGTTTGAAAAGACAATACCAGGAAGAGAAAATTTGGCATGAATATCTATCGTCTATTATTGAAAATAACTAAGGCAAAAGGCATCGGATTTCCGATGCCTTTTTTACAGTTTGATAATTTCTATATTTTTTTAAAAACCTTGTAAAACCTGCTGTCAAGTTTCCAATATAAGTGAGGGGCATTTTTCTTTTGCGAAAAATACGAAGTTTTACAGTGACAGTCTTCAATTATAGGAGGACAATAAAAAATTTTTTCTAAACACCCCCGCAAAGCAATTGAAACTTTCCAGTAATATTGAGGATATGCAATGGGAACGTAAAAGTTTTTGCCCTCTATTGTCCGTATGAAGTGAGAAAATCTTTGTCTTAATGAAAAAAGTTTCGTGCAGACCGTTTACTTTCGTGCCGGAAGTTTCCAATTATAGTAGAGGGATATTTCTTTTCGGAAAAATACGAAGTTCTTACTCTCTGTTGTCCATATATAGTGAGAGGATCTTTGTCTTAACGAAAAAAGTTTCGTGCAGACCGTCAACTTTCGTACCGGAAGTGTCCAATTATAGTAGGAGGATTTTTCGAAAAAGTTTGCTGAAACACCCCCACAAAGAGATGAAAACTTTCCAATATAAGTAGAGGATATTTTCAAGAACTTACGAAAAACACCCCTACAAACAGGCAAGCAAATGTCCATATATAGTGAACGGGAAGGAGATAACAGAGCATGAGTTACAAACAAGTATACCCGCCTTAACGGGCAGAAAAGACAAAACGTAAAGCAGAAAACAACAAAAGGAGGTATTCAGATTGACGCAATTTACGTTTTATGAGATTTACAAAGACATTATGGAAATGCTGGACGACGACGCAACGCGTGGTCAGTTTATGAAAGCGATCTGTAGGTTTATGTTCGAAGAAGAGCCGGTGAAACCGCCGAAAGGAAACAAGCCGGAATACTTTTGGGAGAACATTATCGACGTGATGACGGAAAGCAAGGAAGCCGAAAAGAGCGGGAAACGCCCGAAAAGGCTTAACATGAAGATGAAGCACTTCACCTTTCAGTACGCATACTACAAGGCAATTCTGTTGATGACGGACGAAGAAATATGGCAATACATAAAGGCGATCTACGGTTATATGGTAGACGGCCTTGAGCCTACGGATCTGAGCAATAACGTCGCTCTCTACTTCAACCTTGCCAAAAGGAAACTCGACATAAGCAAGACGAGAAGCGTTGTCGGAAAACATGGCGGTAAATCACAGAAGCAAACTGCCGAAATGACGCTGGAACAGTTTTTGTCGGCACATCCGCACATCAGGAACAATCTCTACGGCAATGCGGTTGAACTTGTAAAAGACAAAGATTTCTCTGTACTTTCGGACAAGTTAAAAGCAAGTTCCAAGTGGGCAAACGAACCAAGTCTTTACAAGATACTGTCGCACTACGACGAGATTATGTCGCTATAACGGAAAGCAAAAGCCCGAAAAATAAATTGGAAAACGGGTACATTTTACAAGCAGGATAAGGTTTTTGCAATCTATTTCAAAAACGGGCTTGGCAACAAGTCGGAAACCGACTTTCCCATGAGGCGAAATAAAGATAAAAAAACAGAGAGGAAACATAAAAAATCATAGTATCTACATTCCATTTCTGAAAAAGAGCTTGACATTGGCAGCAGA
>JAXEKG010000003.1:0-392917 GCA_034101145.1 Eubacteriales bacterium
GTACGTCCTCGTTGAGTACGAATACCGAACGGAGTCCGATATTGGTGTTCGTTCTCGCCTGGAAGCCTGCGAAGATGAGCGCCTGCTCAAGCTCTGCCTTGTCAACGCCGAAGGTTGCAAAGGTCATGATATCATAAATATACTGAGCATTTACACCGTCACCGTTAATTCTGACTCTCTTGAACTCGTCAACGATTTTCTTCTGAGTTGCGCTGTCCGCACTGCGGAAGAGGTCGGTATCTACGTGGTAGTAACGGCAGATGTCAACGAAGTGGTTATTCGCTATTTGGTCCTCGGTGAGGTCTGTCTCGTATATTCTGAGATACGTCGGTATTACGTCTTGAAGTCTTATCGTCTCGGAGTTGTAGCCGGAATGGACTCTCTTTGTTATGGAACGTACGGTATTTGTTATTTCTTCATTGGACCTGTCGTAGGTATACATAATCGAGCCGTTGAGGTAAGATCTTATGCTCGTTGTGTCTGTCGTGCTGAATGCACCGCTGTCGGGGTCAAATGAACCGGAGACGGATAGATCGAACATACCGCCGTTTGGATTCCATGAGTTAGTGTCGGTTTCATGCACACCGTTAAATACGGGCTCGCTGGCGTTATTTCCCAGTCCGAATCTGTAATATGAACCATTTATTCTTACAAGATTAGGCGAATCGGGAATGGGACCCCCTGAAACAGTATAGTTTGTAGCTTTAGTTAAATACTGTCCGGCAAAAGTCACAGTGTAACCGGAATTTTTATTACATCCGAGATTTGCCTTATTATTGCTGGGATCAACGTAATTTGTTGCGTAATTATATATGGGCTGGCCGGTGGATGCTGCTTTTCCTGTTTCCAGAACCTGCGTTGCCGTGAATATATACGAGGTTGAAATCGATACGTTCGCAGTTCCCGCCTTGAACGTTCCGTCTTTGTTGAGGAACGGATGCACGAAGTCCGCAGCCGCTCTCTGCTCGGGAGTGTAAAAGTTCTGAGATGTCCAGTTGTAAAGTCCGGTCGGTGTGGTTGCGAGTGTCTTATCGATTGTCGGATTATCGAGATTTCCGTTGTTTGCCTGAGCAGCCATTAAGATGAAGAACTTGTTCCTCTGCTTACCGTCAGTTACCTTCAGATAGTAGTGATATCCGTTGTATGGGTTTGTTACGTAAACGGTATTGCCCGATTCGTCCTTGACAACGTTACCATTCTTATCCTTTTGCGGGTATCTATTACCTTTAGAGACGTTACCGTTGTTAAGAACCGCATTCTGATCCTCGCCTCTCGGCTCTATCATTCTGATATAATCGAGAGCTGCGTCCTCAAGAGCGCCTACCGTTGAGCTGTTGATTGCCGTAAAGTCTATCTCGGCATAGAGATAATCATTGCCTGCATATATCGACTTGATATTTTCGGCATACCACATTACCTCTTGTAAAGACTCGGTTCTCTCTGCAAAAGCCTCCTTGGTATTCGAGTCGCCTACCTGGAATCCGTTAGTAGCTTTATCGTATAAATCGATGCTGTCGTTTTTAATTATATTCTTAATCGTATCGGTAATTTCGACGCCGTAGTAGTAGCAGAGGTCTGCAAACTCGTTTCTCTTCTTCTGTTCATCGGTCAGAACGGTATCGTAGTATCTCTGCGAATACATGCGTTTGTACTGGAGCTGGAAATATGTGGCTGAGGCATCTGCCACGTTATTTGCCGTCACCGTATATTTTACATTGGAACCGTTCATTACTTTGAACACATATCCGGAGCCGATAGGCAGGACAGCATTCTCACTTCCGTTTACTGCGTCATATCCGTTCAGGGACGTATAGACCTCGCCGGATTTCTTTTGGAGAGAGTTAAAGCTCATTCCGATTTGTGTTCTGAGAACGTTTGCACTTGGATCTATTTGAGATGCTGTCGGGAATCCATAATATTTACCTGAGGCGTTTGAGTTGGTACCGAGCTGCGTTATTTTTCCGCTACTAACTCTGAAAGATCCTATCGTATTTCCGAACTCGTTAACTGCATTGGTAGCATAGCCGAAGCTGTAGCCGGCAAGCAATCTTACCATCGTTTGGCCGCTCTCAGGCACGTCTTTTGCTCTGAATACCGACTCTATCGTATATCCGCCGAAGTTCGAGCCGTCGTATAACGTATTGTCGGCAAAGAAGTTGGGCTGATAATTTACAAGTCTTCCGTTTCCGGTAACGTTCTTGATATTTCCGAGTCCGTTTAAGTCACGTGAAAGCACGTCGCCCTTTGTGAAGGATACACCGACGTACACGTTAAGAACAGTTGTTCCCGTGGACGTAAGATGACCGTACTCGTCATATTCTATGCTGTATGCACCGGTCGTCTTATCAAGACCGAGCATATGGTATTCTCCGATATTCTGACCGCCTATTATTTTAATGTAGGAACGGTCAGTCTGGTTTGTATAAGTAGTTTGCAGGTATTTACTGTTAGTTACGGTCGTGCCGTCAGGCGCATAATACTCTCTGCCATCGATAAACTTTGCAAAATTACTGTCGATACCGGCAACGGTACCGGTGGGATCGGCAGCGTCGAGTACTTTATAGTGAGCGCTCGCATACTTACCGTTAAGGCCGGTATAGTCGATGAAAGATATGAGGTGTCCGTCATCATACCATAGATCCTCGTAGTAGCCGTAGTTACCTACTCCTGCAGTAAAGTAGTAGTCAAGGTATGACCTAAACTGTTCTGCGGCAGCCACCTTCTCTTCGCCCTCTTCCGCAACTACTTTGATATCGGTGAAGTTGTTGTAGAAGTTATCAACTCTGCGTGAACCGTACGTTGTCTTGTCTTTGAGTGCATTGTAGTCGTCGTATATATCGAAGAAATGCGGAATCGTTTTTGCATTTTCATTCGTCATATCCGTCGTCGTATAGGTATTTTCGAAATACAATCCCAGATTTTCGAGCTCGAGTGCAATACCCATGGCAGCTTTAATGCGCATCTGTGCCGGAGTGCTCTCAAGATAAGTCTGCACACAATTCTTTATTTCGTCTGCGGTTACGGGCTCACCGTTGAGTCTGAACGGATTCAAAAGCATGAGCTGCTCGGCGGCATAGTCTTTTATATACTTCGTCTCGTCATTTTCAACGTATGTTGAGCTTATTGCGATGAGGTCCGCTTTCATAGCCGCCTTCATCTCGTCAACGTTGTCGTATGCCGTTTTGTCCTCATGGGTCTTTGTGATTCCGTTTGTAACACATGTGTCTATGCACGTGTCGATGTCAACGTATTTGTTGTTATTGAGCGCATTAAGTATCAAGTGATTGTTGCCGGGCTTAGTGGTGGTACCGTCAAGCCAGTTAAGAGCCTTGAGCTTCGTCACGTGGTTTGTGTAGTTCCAATCGTTAAGGCCGGTTTTTACAAGTATATCTGTGGACAGAATACTTGAGATGGATGCCGAAGTATAAACGTCATCTGCCGCAAGAGCCTTCGAAATAGCCTTCGCCATATCGATGGTCGTGAGGTTAATGTTTTCCTCTGCGTTAAGAACGCCGAGAATTACGGCCGCAATCTCGTCGGTCGTTTTCTGAGGAAAATAAGTGACTACCGAATACGAGAGCTTGTTTGCAATCTCTTCGTTCGTGTATTCGGCGTCGAACTTCTTATAGCCGTCGAGCTTCTCCTTTATCGTTTTTGCCGTCGGCATACCGTCATATCCGTATGCCTCGATGAGAGCGATGAAATGTGCCCTCTCATCATCGTCGCCGTCATTTACTCCGAGGGCCGACATGTAGTCTTCAACAGTGTCGGGGGTCGACGCATATGATACGAGTGATATCGCAGGGATTACGCACAGTACCATAAGTGCCGCGAGTAAAAGACTAAGAATCCTTTTCTTCATAAAAGATTTCCTCCTTGCATTCTCGGGCTTATTATCGGTTTCTCCGATTTGCCCGTTAAAAATTTATTTATTTACTATATAAAGTTTAATATAGTACGAAATTAAGTATTGCGGTGTTTACCGCATCCAGGTCAGGCGACCGCACAAGACTTGTTCTGTCTTTTGCTTTTGCGGACCGCCGACCGCACAAGACTTGTTCTGTCTTTTGCTTTTGCGGACCGCCGACCGCATAAGACGCGTTCACTTTTGTTTTTTCGGACCGCCGACCGCATAAGACGCGTTCACTTTTGTTTTTTCGGACCGCCGACCGCATAAGAGGCGTTCGACCTTTTGTTTTTTCGGACCGCCGACCGCATAAGCTCGGCGTTCACTTTTGTTAAATTTCCGACGAACCGTCAGAAGTAAAATTCGGTTTTTGCCGGTCTTATATCGGTGAGCGCGCCGGTATAATGCCTGAGAGTATGAGGTTTATACGGATGCTCAAGGCACTCCTGCTCGTTTATCTCAATTCCGAGTCCCGGACGGTCGGGTATCGTAATATATCCGTCCTTATATTCGAGCGCCTCGTTCGTTACGTCATGGCGCCACTCGACGTCGCTGTACATTATTTCAAGTATGCAGAAGTTAGGACAGCTTGCCGCCAGCTGCAACGTTGCCGCATTTGCAACGGGGCCCGACGGATTGTGCGGTGCAAACGGGAGATATCGGCACTCCGCCTCCGCTGCTATCTTTTTGAGCTCCATGATTCCGCCGGCATGTGAAATATCCGGCTGTATGTAATCCGCCGCCATGAGGTCGAACATTCTGCGATAATCCCACCGCGTATACAATCTCTCGCCTGCCGATATTGCGACGGGCGATTTGTCCTTAACCGCCTTGAGTGCATCAAGATTGTCGGGTGGAACGGGCTCCTCGAAAAACATGGGTTTGAACTGCTCGAGCTCCCTTGCTATCTTGATTCCTGTAGGAATGTTGAATCTTCCGTGTCCCTCGATCAGGAGGTCAACCTTTTCACCTACGGCATCTCTTACCGCCCCCACACAGCGTATGGCGCGGTCAAGATCGTCGTTTGAGATTTCAAGATATGATTTGCCGAACGGGTCCCACTTCATCGCGGTAACTCCGCGTTGGACGGCGATTTTTGCCTTTTGTGCAAACTCTTCGGGCTCTTTTGCTCCCGCAAACCACCCGTTTACGTATATCCTTACCTTATCGTTCACCTTACCGCCCATGAGCTGATATACGGGAACGCCGAGATGCTTTCCGAGTATGTCCCAGAGAGCCATTTCAACGGCGGAAAGTGCGCTCATAAGCACCGCACCGCCTCTCCAGTATGCATCTCTGTATATTGAGTGCCAGTGATTTTCGATATCCAGCGGATTTTTACCGACCAGATATTCCTTAATATGTTCTACCGCACCTATCAGTGCTTTTTCCTTATATTCAAGCGTTGCCTCGCCGACACCGTCTATTCCCTCGTCGGTATACACCTTGACGAACACCCAATTCGTGCGGAAACAGTCTACCGCAAATGTTTTTATATCTGTAACTTTCATTGCTTTTCTCCATGTGCCTCGGCACTGCGCCGTATTCTTCGGCTTTCTTTTGTGCTGCGCCACCGCGCCGTATTCTTCGGCTTTCTTTTGTACCGTGCCACCGCGCCGTATTCTTCGGCTTTCTTTTGTACCGTGCCACCGCGCCGCGTGTTTTAGCTTTCTTTTGTGCTGTGCCACCGCACCGCACGCTTCGGCTTTCTTTTGTACCGTGCCACCGCGCCGCGTGTTTTGGCTTTTTTACTCTCGCCTTGATTTTCTCAGAGGTTTAATCCGGGAAAACTATTTCGCCGTACATATGCGGTATGATTTTGTTTTCGAACTCAAAATCGCTCGGGTCTAAAGAATCGAACATTCCGAAATGCACGGGAACCGCAAATCTCGTTCCGATATCATTGGCGAAGCGTGCCGCATCCGTAATATTCATATTATTCCCGACGCCGTTTATCGGAAGGAAAGCACAGTAGATTTCCTCTCCTCCGGCGGTTTTTTTAACGTCCTCGATAACGTTGGTATTATAGAGAGTGTCGCCGGATATGTAATATTTCTTTCCTTCTGCGTCAATAATAAATCCGACCGAACAAGGGTCAGAATGTTCGGCCGCGACAGTTGAAATTCTGATATTTCCAAAACTCCACTGCGTTCCGGGATTCACAAGAACATAATTGTTGTTTCCGCCGTATTTTTTTATCTGCTGCCATGCGTTTGTCGGCGACAGGACCGTTACACAGCTATCTTCGTTTATGTAGTGTCTGAGAGTGGGTTCATCGGTATGGTCGAGGTGAGAATGGGTTATCAGCACAACGTCCGGCTTTATCTCAAACAGACTCTCGTCTATCGGCTGTCTGCGCTTGTTCTTTGGAACAAATTTTGCAACGTTGTCGGAAAGATACGGGTCGACGATTATGGTATATCCGTCGCATTTTATCAGAAGCCCCGCCTGACCTATCCAAGTGATATTCATTCAAGTAACCCTCCGAGTGGTTTTGCCGCTTTATAACATCTTATCAAATCAACCGCTGTTTTGTCGTTTTTACCAATAATTTTGTTGAAAAATTATTTTTTCACTTGAAAAATCAAAAATAATGTGTTAGACTATATTTAAGTGCAAAATGACCGTGTGCAATCTTAAATTTTATTAATTTTTGTGAAAAATACCAATTTAAGCGATTGTTTTACGGTTATATTATAGCATAAAACCAATATTCTTTTATACAGATTTATTATTGCTTTTTTATAATATTTTACTTTGCTGGCGACATAGCAGTGCGGTCGGATTTACAAAAGCAATTTTCGGAATGCTGTTTTGCATCAAATCGCTCGTGGGCACAATTCCGATTCCGGCAAAATAATAATAAGGAGACAAAATGCAGGATTCAGTAACTTTACCGTGTATAATCAGTGCGGGATACTTTGACAGTTCCATAGTACGTTCGGGAATGTCGCAAACGCAAAACCACGTTATCGACAAATATGAAATCGAGTTTTATCTCGACAATTGCGGCACCACCTACATCAATGAGAAGGAGTATAAACCCACCTTAGGAACCGTAATATGCGCAAAGCCGGGACAGATAAGGAGGAGTGTTTTTCCGCTGCGTTCCTATTATATTCACCTGGCGGGTACGGATTCGGATTTTAAAAGAATTCTGGACTCTCTCCCCGAATGTTTCACCGCGAACAACGTGGAAAATTTCAAAGAGAAAATAAGATTAATGATATTGTGCATAAACTTCGGTGACATTTCGGAAAAATTGCTTTCGTATGCCTTTCTCATAGAAATCATAAACGATTTATACGAAAATTTAAAGAAAAGCGAAACGCAAGAGGCGATAGCGCTGACTTCGCAAACGGCAAAGAATAATTCGGCCATCATTGACGCCGTCCAATATATCGACGAGCATTATATGGAGAAGTTAAACCTTTCCGACATAGCTGCAAAAGTCAATTTTTCTCCCGTCTACTTTCATAATATGTTTAAGAAGAGCACGGGCAAAACGCCGTATAAATACATTCTCGAGAAACGAATGAAAACGGCAAAGGAATTGCTCAACATCAGCGACTATCAGATTGAAAAGATATCGGAGCTGTGCGGATTCGATTCTCAGTCGTATTTCAACTACGTATTCAAAAAGGAATGTGGCATGACCCCCAGCGAATATCGTCACCGTGCAATGAACAAATATTATAAGTGAGTCATAACCCTGAATGTGTACGACCTCATCAGGTTTCTCAATCTCGGGAGTTCGAAATTATAGCCTTTTGCGTAACATATTTCCGTACCGTGAATATACTGAAAACAGATGAACAATAATTGTTGCGGGAGGACTGATATGAAATCGAGATTTCACTGCAAGGCTGTAATAGGCATAGGAATATTTTCTTTCGGCCTCGGCGTGCTCGTATCCTTTTTCATACCAAACGCCGCAATAGCCGTAATAGAAGCGGCCGTACTCATAGCACTCGGTGCGTTGTTTTTTCTGCAACGATAAGCCGTTAAAACCGAATAAGATGACTTTTAACTTACGAAGGTGACAATATGAAAATAGTTATCGTTCGCTCCCCGAAATTTCTCGCGCCGATTCTGCGCAGAATTTTCAAAATAAACAAAAAAACCTCACGTTAAAAACAAAAAAACGGCTGTATGTCTTTCGGGATGACAGCCGTTTTTTTGATAGGTTAAGAATCAAGTCGCGTAAATTTCGAATTTTCAAATCCTTTCCCGAAATTGTCATTGATTCTTTTAGGACTATTTTATCTCTCGCTCGATTATTTTTCTTATACCGGAGAAGGTCTGCCCGTTGTTTTCTATCTCATGCCTGTCGAGCATATTAACAGCACCGTTAAGAAAGGCACGAAGAAAAAGCTCCTTTTCTCTCCACTCGTCGGTGGAAAGTCCCTTTTCCCTGCAATAATCGCCGATTATTTCGGACAGGCCCTCTCTGTCCTCAACGGCATTTCCGGATTTATAAAGTGCCGAGAGATAATTCGGATTAGCTATCCAGAACCTGATATATGCTATAGATATTTCAACGAGTTGTTTTCTCGGGTTGCCCTCGTACATCTCGGCTATTCCTTGTCTGAACATAACCCATTTGTCATTTATGAAGGTTATGATAGAGAGTATCATGTCCTCTTTGTTTTTGAAGTGTTTATACGGAGCCGCGCATGAAATATTGCATGCACTTGCCACTCGTCTGAGCGAAAAGTCGGCTATGCCGCGACGTGATATTTCATCTATGCCGGCGATAATCAGTCTCTCTCTCAACGTCTCATTGCCGTATATGTCGTCAGCCATATGATTCACCTCCGAAAAGAAAACATCACCTGTTACATAACATTTTAACACAGTTAACATGTTTTTTCAACGAAATCACAGAAAATTTGCATTTTTATCTTCTTTTCGTGTTGACTTTTTTTTCGCAATAGTATATAATTATGTCGTCAAATCAAGTTAACACTGTTAACATCAATAATTCTAACCGACAATCAGCTCTGCACGTACCTTTGTGCGTCGGGGAAAGGAATACGTTATGATAAACGCAAAAATGGAATCTTTGGGCAAAAAAAGGTCGTCAATCCGTGAGATTTTCGAATACTCCAAAAAGCGCAAGGAAGAGATAGGAGCAGAAAACGTATTTGATTTCAGCATAGGCAACCCGAGCGTTCCCGCACCGAAAGAAGTCAAGGACGCTCTTCTCGAGCTTGTTTCCGACTCGGATAAAACTGATTTGCACGCATATACGAGCGCGCAGGGCGACAAAGAAGTCCGTAAAAGCATTTCCGAGTATGTCAACAAACGCTTCTCGGCTCATACCGACCCCGACCTCATATATCTTACCTCGGGTGCGGCGGCGGCGCTTACCATAACCGTAAAGGCAATTGTTTCTTCCCCCGACGACGAGGTAATAGTGCTCTCTCCCTTCTTCCCGGAATACAAAGTGTTTATAGAAGGTGCGGGGGCTAAAATGAAGCAGGTGTCCCTGCTTCCTCCTAACTTTTCCCTCGACGTCGAAGCTCTCAAAAATGCGATAGATAAAAACACGGTCGCCATTATCATAAACTCGCCGAACAACCCGACGGGGACTATCCTCACGTCAGATGAGATTTCCGTGCTCTCCGACATGCTTAAAACCAAGCAAAAAGAGATAGGTCACAATATATACCTTATTTCCGATGAGCCGTACCGCGAGCTTGTCTATAACGGAGAGGAGCTCCCGTACGTAACGGAATATTACGAGAACAGCATAGTCTGTTACTCATACAGCAAATGCCTCTCCCTACCGGGTGAACGCATAGGATATATACTCGTAAACCCCGCATCGGAAAGCGCCGTCTCTCTCTACAACGCAATAATGGGAGCAGGCAGAACGCTCGGATACGTGTGCGCGCCGAGCATATTCCAGTTCATGCTGAAAAAATGTCTCGATGCAAAATCCGATATCTCGGTTTATAAGCGAAACAGAGATATTCTGTACGAGAATCTGACTGCACTGGGCTTTGAGTGTGCAAAGCCGAGCGGCGCATTCTACGTATTTATGAAATCGCCCGAGGATGATGCAAACGCGTTCTGTGAAAGGGCAAAAGCGCACGAGCTTCTTTTCGTGCCGGGCGATGATTTCGGATGTCGCGGCTATGTAAGAATAGCATACTGCACCGAAACGAAAATGATAGAAAATTCCATCAGTGCATTTGCGGCTCTTGCAAAAGAGTATAACCTCAAAAAACAAGCCTGAAGGGCACAAAACAAAGATTACCGACATAAGGAAAATAAAATGGAAAATCAGTCAGACAAAAACGTAAACGAACAAACCGACAAGCTCGCAGTCGCAAGAAAAACGATAAGCGAAGTTGACAGCGAAATGCGCCGCCTGTTCATAAAGAGAATGGAAGCGGTCCACAGCGTGTACGAATACAAAAAAGAACATGCGCTTCCGATACTTGACGAGGCGCGTGAAGAATACCTCATACGCCATAACTCAGAGAGGGTTGAGGATGATGAAATCCGCGGTTATTACACGGAGTTTTTGCGTAATAACATGCGCATTTCCCGTTCCTATCAATCACGCCTTATGAATGGGGCGAAGGTTGCTTTTTCAGGTGTGGAAGGCGCGTTCGCCTATATTGCCGCCGACAAAATATTTCCCGACGCAAAGAAAATACCCTTCCCCGATTTCCGTACCGCATACGACGCAGTAGTCAACGGCGAATGTGATTTTGCCGTTTTGCCCATAGAGAACAGCACCGCAGGCGAGGTCGGCGCCGTATTTGATATGCTCTTCTCCGGCTCCTTGTATATTACAGGTGTATATGACCTCTATATAACCCACCACCTGATGGCTAAACCGGGATGTAAGCTCTCCGATATACGCGACGTCATCAGCCATCCCCAGGCACTGTCGCAATGTGCGTCTTACATCCGCGAGCACGGCTTTTCAATTCAGGAATTTGAGAACACGGCACGTGCGGCGAAATTCGTCTCGCAGAGCGAGCGCTCTGACGTTGCCGCCATAGCGAGCGAGGAAACGGCAAAGCTCTACGGACTCGACATCATCGCCCGCAATATAAACGAAAACAACACCAATACCACGCGGTTTGCGACCCTTGCAAAAGCTAAGGTCAGTTCTTCTGACGAGCGTGACAGACACTCGATTATGATGTTCACCGTCTCAAACGAAGCGGGTTCCCTTGCCCATGCCGTAAACATAATAGGAAAATACGGATACAACATGCGTTGTCTGCGCAGCCGTCCGATGAAAGAGCTATTATGGCAATACTACTTTTACGTAGAGGCTGAGGGCAACTTCGATACCGAGAACGGCAGAAAAATGCTCGCCGAGCTTTCTTCCTCCTGCGATAAACTTAAGGTCCTCGGCTCTTTCCGTTATCCTGCGGAAATACATTGAGCGAGGATGTTCCCGTACACAATTACGACGAAAGGAAAAACAACATGACGATAAAAGTCAATCTCGGTAATGCGAGTTACGATATAGTCATAGAAAGAGGGCTTCTTGCATACGCAGGCAAATATATAAATCTTAACCGCAAGGTAATGATAGTTACCGACAGCGGCGTCCCAAAAGAATATTCGATGGCTGTTGCAGACGAGTGTGCAAATCCGTTTATATTCACCATCCCTATGGGTGAGAGCAGCAAGAATTTCGATAATTTCCGTTCCATACTCTCAAAGATGTTGGAATACGGCTTTACCCGTACCGATGCGGTGGTAGCCGTCGGAGGAGGAGTATGCGGCGACCTGGCAGGCTTCTGTGCTTCTGCATTTATGAGAGGTGTTGACTTCTACAATATTCCCACAACGCTTCTTTCGCAGGTGGATTCCTCCGTAGGTGGAAAAACCGCGATAGACCTGGACGGAGTAAAAAATTGCGTGGGTGCGTTTTACCAGCCGAAAAAGGTCCTCATAGACCCCGACGTGCTCTCAACCCTGGACGACCGTCAGCTTTCCGCAGGCCTTGCGGAATCAATCAAAATGGCGGCAACTTTTTCGCCCGAGCTTTTTTCGTTGCTTGAAAAAGGCGATTTCAGAAATAATATTGAAAAAATCATAGAACTCTCCGTTGAGATAAAGAAAAACGTCGTCGAAAATGATGAGCGTGAGACAGGTCTTCGTCGTGTGCTTAATTTCGGTCATACGGTAGGTCATGCAATAGAGAGTGCCAATATATCTCGCCTTTTGCACGGCGAGTGTGTAGCCCTCGGAATGTTACCGATGTCCTCCGAGGAGGTAAAGAAAAGGCTCGTAGAAGTCCTCCGCCTTGCCAACCTGCCGACAAAGACTGAGGAAGATGCCGATACCCTAATAAAAATCATGACGCACGACAAAAAGAAAGACGGCGAGAAAATAAACGTTGTTTACTGCGACAAAATAGGAACGTTCAGAATAGAGAAAAAAGACTTCTCCGACTTTGCGGACGAGATAAAGGAGAAAATAAAATGAAGAATTCTTTCGGCAGTGCAGTCAGCATAACCATTTTCGGCGAGAGCCACGGAAACGCCATAGGAGCGGTCCTGGACGGACTCACCCCGGGGGTTACCGTTGACGAGGAATTTATTGCGAAGCAAATGAGCAAGCGGCGTTCCGTCGCCTCGGTATCTACCGCGAGAAGAGAGGCGGACGAGGTGAAAATTCTCTCGGGCGTTCTGAACGGCAAAACGACCGGAACCCCCATAACCCTCATGATAGAAAACCATAATACCAGAAGCTCAGACTATGCCAATACCGCAACGGTGGCTCGACCCGGACACGCCGACTATACCGCATACGAAAAATATCACGGCTTCTCGGACAGCAGAGGCGGCGGCCATTTTTCAGGCAGAATTACGGCAGGTATAACCGCGGCTGGCGCAATAGCCATAACCGCCCTGCGTTCAAAGGGGATTTTCGTGGGTGCGCACGTACTGCGTATATGCGATATCTCGGATTCTCCCTTCTCAGAGGATAACGAGACGATAAAAGATGAAATACTAACCCTCTCGGACAGAATCTTTCCCACCATATCAAAAACCGCGGAAGAGAAAATGACCGAGAAAATAAAGAGCGTGAGAGCCGTCGGCGACAGCGTAGGTGGCATAATAGAATGTGCCGTTTCCGGCATGCCCGCGGGAGTAGGCGAACCGTGGTTTGACACCGTAGAGAGCAATCTTTCCCATATTCTTTTCAGCATTCCCGCCGTAAAAGGAGTTGAGTTCGGCTCAGGCTTTGCCATATCCGATATGTACGGCTCAGAAGCAAACGACGAATACGCCGTATCCGACGGTAACATAATAACCCTCTCGAACAACAACGGCGGAATACTCGGCGGAATATCCGGCGGTATGCCGATAAAAATCAAGTGTGCGGTAAAGCCAACACCCTCCATATACAAACCGCAGAAGAGCGTTGATTTTCTGACTCACGAGAACCGCGAACTGATGATTCGCGGCAGACACGACCCCGCAATAGTACACCGTGCCTCCGTTGTTGTTGAAAGTGCGGTTGCCTTAGCTCTTTGCGATATGCTCCAAATAAGATACGGTGACGATTATTTTCTTCCTTCGTCGGAAGCAACCTATTGAACAAGGGAATACAAAAGATGAAATACGGACTTATCGGAGAGAAGCTCGGACATAGCTTCTCAAAGGATATACATGAGCAAATAGCCTCTTATTCATACGAACTTCGTGAAATTCCGAAGGACGGGCTTGACAGTTTTATGAGAGAGCGCGATTTTCTCGGAATAAACGTAACAATACCTTATAAGACGGATGTGATACCATATCTTGACGTAATGGACTCTACGGCAAAAACAGTCGGCGCGGTGAACACCGTCGTGAACCGACACGGTAAACTCTACGGATATAACACTGACTTTATCGGAATGAAAAACTTAATACTCCGTAACACCGATACCCTTATGGGAAAAACGGTACTTATACTCGGCAGCGGAGGCACGTCGAAGACGGCTCTTGCGGTATGTCGCGATTTAGGTGCAAAAACGATACTGAGAGTAAGCCGAAGCATTCCCGAAACGCAGATATCCGATAAAACGGAGAACGACGATTCCGGCAGACTTATCGGATATGACGAAGCTAAAAGAGATTACGGCGACGCTGACGTAATAATAAATACGACTCCCGTCGGAATGTATCCGAAAACGAGTTTTTCGCCGATAGACCTCTCCGATTTTAAGAGACTCTCCCTGGTGATTGACGTCGTCTATAACCCGATAAATACGAATCTTATCTTATCGGCAAAAGAGCTCGGGATTCCTGCACAGGGCGGTTTATATATGCTTGTAGGACAGGCGGTTGCGGCCGCGCGGATATTTACGGAAAAAGATATATCGCCCGAAGCATGCGACCGAGTATATCGAGATATCCTCTCCAAAAAAGAAAACATTTACCTCGTCGGTATGCCCGGATGCGGTAAAAGTCATGTAGGAAAACTTGTCGCAGAGAGTCTCGGTAAGCGTTTTATAGATACTGATGCAAAAATCACCGACAAGACCGCAAAAACACCCGCCGAAATAATCAGAGAGGACGGAGAGGCTGTTTTTCGCAATACGGAATCCGAGGTTCTCTCCGAAATAGGAGATAAAGCGTGCGGAGATATCGTCGCTACAGGCGGCGGAATAATCTTAAGAGAAGAAAATATACGTATGATGAAGCGAAACGGCAAAATAATCTTCATAGACCGTCCCCTCGAGTTTATTAAGCCTACCTATGACCGCCCCCTCTCATGCGACAGAAACGCCCTGAAGGCAAGATATGAGGAACGCTATCCCATATACTCGTCGTGTGCGGACTTCACCGTGAAGAGCGATAACTGTGCCGAGCATACGAAAGAAAAAATATTGAATTTTCTTGCGATATGATCTTGACAAACGAAGCCGAAAGGATAAAACAGTATGACAGAAAAAATCAGACTTATGATAATAAACGGACCTAACCTCAACATGCTCGGAATACGAGAGCCGGACAAGTATGGAAAAGAGAGCTACAAAAGCCTGAAAGAAAAGATAAAAAAACATGCAAGAGAAAAAAACACGGCAGTTACTTTCCGTCAGTCAAACCACGAGGGGGATTTGGTGGACTTTATACAGTCTACCTATAAAAAATATGACGGAATAGTGATAAATCCCGGAGCTTATACACATACGAGTATCGCTATCCTCGACGCAGTGAGAGCCGTTCTGACTCCGACGGCGGAGGTGCATATATCCGACCTCTCAAAGCGGGAAAACTACCGCCATGTAAGCTATATCAGGGAGGGGTGCGTGCTTTCCGTAATAGGCGAGGGAACAGACGGTTACCTCACGGCAATGGACCGCCTCTGCGAATACATCAGAAAGCATAAGGAAGAGAAATATTGATATGATAGCAGAAATCAGGAAAAGTATTCCGAAGGGCGAAATATATGCCCCCCCTTCAAAAAGTATGGCTCACCGTATGCTCATATGTGCCGGACTTGCACAGGGAGAGAGCGTAATTCATAATATTTCCGATTCGGATGATATTCTTGCAACTCTCGGTTGCCTCTCTGCTCTGGGTGCAACATACGTCAGGGAGGGTAGCTCCGTAAGAATATGCGGTACAGATGTAACGAGAGCTCGTTCAACCAAAAAACTCTTCTGCAATGAAAGCGGAAGCACTCTGCGTTTCTTCGTACCCCTGTGCCTTATGAGCGGGGAGAGTTTCACTCTCATGGGCAGTGATACTCTCTTTTCACGTCCTCTCGGAGTTTATGAAAAAATATGTGCGGATCAGGGGCTCACCTTCCAAAGATACAACTCATCACTCACCGTGGCAGGCGAGCTATCCTCAGGAGAATACCGTGTTGAGGGAAATATAAGCAGCCAGTTTATCAGCGGACTCCTGTTCGTGCTTCCTCTCTGCCGTCACGACAGCCGTATATCGATAATACCTCCGATAGAAAGTCGCTCTTATCTCAATCTTACCATAGAAACGCTCTCGCTATTCGGAGTTGACGTCAGATGGCAGGATGATAAAACGCTTTATATCAAAGGGGGGCAGCACTATACCCCTGCGGAACTGGTGGTTGAGGGGGACTATTCCAACTCTGCATTTTTCGATGCTCTAAATCTGTTCGGCGGCGACGTTAAGGTTAACGCACTCAACCCCAACAGCCTGCAGGGAGACCGTGCATATTCCGAATATTTTGAGATGCTCACGCGCGGAACCCCGACAATACACATAGGCAACTGTCCCGACCTCGGGCCGATTCTTATGGCTGTTGCCGCGGCAAAAAACGGTGCCGTATTCTGCGGTACCCGCCGACTGAAAATCAAGGAGAGCGACCGTGGCGCGGCTATGGCGCAGGAACTTGCCAAATTCGGTGCCAAAGTAACGGTAAACGAGGATTCCATAGCCGTTTTCCCACAGGGGCTCCGCACTCCGAGCGAGACGCTCTACGGTCATAACGACCATCGAATAGTAATGTCGCTTTCAACCCTGCTTGTATTTACAGGCGGAAAAATCGACGGTGCAGAGGCTGTTCGAAAGAGTCTGCCCGAATATTTCGATATCTTAAAATCCATAGGTGTCGACGTCACTCTCTCTTGAACACCAAATAAAAAACGGAGCAATGTCCATATGAAAATAGATAAGAACACAAACATACTCATAGTAGGTCTCGGGCTCATTGGAGGAACGTACGCAAAGGCGCTTAAAGCGCAGGGTTACCGCGTGTCGGCAATAACCAAGGAGCAGAGCTCCGTAGACTTTGCGATGTCTCACGGGTACGTCGATTTTGCAACCACCGAGATAGACGAAAACCTGATTTCAAAAGCCGATTTAATCGTGCTTGCCCTATACCCCCACATCCTTATAGACTGGGTCAAGGAAAACGGCAGATATATAAAAGAAGGCGCCATAGTCACCGACGTTACGGGTATAAAGGAATGTATAGTTGCACCGGTACAGGAAATGCTGGGCGACCGAGCGGAATTTATAGCGGCGCATCCTATGGCGGGGCGCGAAAGAAGCGGTGTCGAGAACAGCGACGAAACCGTCTTTAAGGATGCAAACTACGTCGTAACCCCCAGCGAAAAAAACACTCAAAACGGAATCGAAACCTGCAAGCAACTCGGCCGTATACTCGGCTTCTCCAGAATATCCGAGCTGTCAGTCAAACGTCACGATGAAATAATCGGATTCGTATCCCAGCTCACCCACTGCATAGCCATATGCCTTATGACCTGTCAGACTACAGAGCATCTTGAAGACTATACGGGAGACTCGTTCCGCGACCTTACACGTATAGCAAGGCTCAACGATGAAATGTGGAGCGAGCTGTTTCTGCTCAACCGTGAGGCACTCATATCTCGAATGGACCTATATATGAATGAGATGAAGAGGTTGCGCTCATACCTTGAAAGCGGTGACCGAGAAAGCCTGCGTGAAATGATGCGTTATTCAACCGCGAGGCGTGCGCTCTTCGATAAAAAGCCTAAATAAGAAAAAACAAAAACAATATAAATACGCAAAAGCCGAAAGGAAGAAAAAACCATGAATATGGAATTTATTCAGAAACTCCCCATACCTAAAGAAATAAAGGAGGAATACCCCGTAAGCGAAAAACTCGCGAAAATCAAAGCGGACCGCGACCGTGAAATACGCGATATATTCGAGGGTAAATCGGACAAGCTCCTTCTTATAATAGGTCCCTGCTCCGCCGACAGTGAAGCCTCCGTCCTTGACTATATCTCAAGACTGCGTGTGCTTCAGGACAAAATAGCGGATAAGATTTTTATAGTACCCCGTATTTACACGGGAAAGCCCAGAACTACCGGCGACGGCTATAAGGGTATGATTCACCAGCCGGACCCGAGCGGCAAACCTGATATGATTAAGGGAATTATCGCCACCAGACTTCTTAACATGAAGGCCCTCTCCGACTACGGATTCAGCTGTGCCGACGAGATGCTCTATCCGGAAAATCACAGATACTTCAACGACCTTCTCTCATACGTTGCCGTAGGCGCCCGTTCCGTGGAGGATCAGCATCACAGAATGACAGCCAGCGGCTTCAATATACCGGTGGGCATGAAGAACCCGACCAGCGGTGACCTCTCCGTCATGATGAATTCCATAACGGCCGCACAGCACCCCCACGACTTTATATACAGAGGATGGGAAGTACGCACCACGGGAAATCCGCTCGCCCATGCAATTCTTCGCGGTTACGTTGACGAACGCGGAAACGCATATCCCAACTACCACTACGAGGATCTCGTACACCTTGCCGAAACATATGCCGCAAAGGACCTTCAAAACAAGGCGGTTATTGTAGATACCAACCACTCTAACTCAGGCAAAAAATATGCCGAACAGCCCAGAATCGCAAAGGAAGTTTTGTACTCCTGCCGTCACAACCCGGATATCAAGAAGCTTGTCAAGGGACTTATGATTGAGAGCTATATCGAGGACGGATGCCAGAAAATCGGAGAAGGCGTTTACGGCAAATCAATAACCGACCCGTGCCTCGGATGGGAGAAAACCGAGAGACTGCTCCTGGACCTGGCAGACCAGCTTTAATCGCCGCCGTTTTCTTTCCACCGTTTTCTTTCCACCGTTTTCTTTCCGCCGTTTTCTTTCCGCCGTTTTCTTTCGCAAAAGAAAGCGAACATCAAAAATCTACGGAGCAGCTCATGAAAAACACAATAATTTTCGATCTCGACGGAACTCTTCTCTATACTCTCGAGGACCTTAAAAACAGCACCAACTACGCTCTCGAAAAATTCTCGATGCCGAAAAGAACTCTTGACGAAATACGCGCCTTCGTCGGCAACGGCATCCGCCTACTCATTGAGAGAGCCGTACCCGAGGGAGATAAAAATCCATTGTTTGACGATGTTTTCGCCGCTTTCAAGGAGCATTACTCCGCCCATTCTCTGGACTTTACACGCCCGTATGACGGAATTACAGATATGCTTAAAGTGGCGAAAAGCCGAGGTTTCAAAACGGCAATAGTGTCAAACAAAATCGACTCCGCCGTAAAGGAACTGCGTGACGTTTTCTTCCCCGGCCTCATTGACGTGGCATACGGAGAGAGCCCGACAGTTAACAGAAAGCCAGCGCCCGATACGGTATTTGCGGCACTTGCCGAGCTTGGTTCTGATATCGGTGAGAGCGTTTACGTAGGAGATTCCGACGTAGACGTTATGACTGCAAAAAACGCCGGCATGGACCTCATCGCCGTATCGTGGGGTTTCCGTGACAAGGATTTGCTCAGGAAAATGGGTGCTGCCGTCATTATTGACAAGCCTTGCGAGCTTTTATCACGCATTGATGAGATGATGTAAATAAAAAGGGCCCGAGTCATAGCATTAACAAATTTTCCGATTAACCGTCAAGCCATACAAAAATCACCCGCTTTCTCTTATTGACAGCGGGTGATTTTTTTGATTTATATGAAAAAAGGAGTAAGAAAAAAATTAATTTTAGTCTAACCGATTTGAAACTAGTGTAATAATTAGACACTTTATCATTAATTTGATTATTCTAGGGCATGCGGTCAAGGGAAAGAAACTGCAAGCAGTTATCTTTTCTTGCCCTTGGCGATAAGCCTATACCATTTCTACTCATGTCAAGAACCTTTCACGGCATAAGCAAATAAAAAAAAGAATTAGGACTTTTTGAGTCCTAACTCTCTTTTTAAATAACACTAGTTTCAATTTCCTTTGCTCTTACTCAATCATTTTTATTCTTTTTTCGGTTGCGCAGTATTGCTGCCGTTTTCTTTTTCTGAGAATTTGCTTTCATGCTTGAAAAGCCGAAAACACCGAGCTTTTTCCCGAGGGAGAAATACTCTCCGTGTGCATAAGCCATCAGATTTGCTCTTGCAATCTCCATTTTGCCGTCTGCGTTTATTATCGAATCGTCCACCGAAACCGATACTATATCCGCAAAAAACACGTCGTGAGAACCCGAGTTTATTATTTCCCTCACACGGCATTCGAGAGCTATCGGACATTCCTCAATATGCGGAGTGAGGACCTCTTTCGATTTGCCGAGGTGAAGATTACACCTTGCAACCTTATCTACCTTACTGCCCGTATACATGCCGCAGAAATCGACCGTTCTCGCCATATCCGCGCGAGGCAGATTTATCACAAACTCGCCCGTCTCCTTTATTATGTTGTACGAATATCTTTCCGGTCTTACCGAAATATAGGTTCTGGGCGGTACCGTTGAAAGAATACCGCACCATGCAACGGTGAGTACGTTTACCTTGCCCTCACGCCCGCAGCTCACGAGCGCCGTGGGAATGGGCGCAACGAGTGCGCCGCCTCTCCAGTTCTGTCGTCCCATATATATCCTCTTTAATACAAAATTTCAAATATTTGCCGTCGACGAATTTTATATCTCCCAGTTATATCTGACTTTTGAGAGCTTGATTTTTTCCTTTACGTCGTCATACACTTTTATATTGTCAAACTCCGCTCTGAGAAGCTCGGAGTAGGCGCTCTCTGCCGCATGCTTATAAAACGAATCGAACCACTCGCTATCCTTGTATTCATAAGAGGCATAGGCTTTTTCTTCGTTTTCATATTTTTTCATAAATATGGTATAGTCGTCTTTATCAACGTAAGCAATATCTCCCACGTTCATTTTCTGTGACAGATAAATTATATCCTTATCGTAATTTGAATACCGTGATAAGTAATACCCCCCCTCGTATTTTCCCGCCTTGAAGTCACGATTCTCCACCTCAAAATAACCGAGGAATTTTTCCTCGCTCATACTGTTGGAATCTACCTCTCCCTTCATTCTCTCGATAAGAGCTGCGATTTCGGCAATCTTGGCGTCATCATACTTGTTCATAACGTATTTTCCGTCCTCGGAGATTATAGGTTGAGAGTCGGTGCCTCGTAGGTAGTCGTCGTTTTTCCTTATGACAACTATTCTCACTCGGCTGTAATTCTCATTATAAAACCGATTTGCCTCCTCATCCGACACTTTGCTCCCGTCAGCGCCGTAAAGAATGTGAAAAAGGTATGTTGCTTTATAGTTAAAGACCGCAACGTTCTTGTATCCGTCGTAGTCTATACCGTACTTTTTCGCTGTCTCGTTGAATTTATCCTTATCCCCGTCTCCTACCGCCTCCAGCATTTCGGAAAGCTCGGAGGAAATCTCTTCCCTGGCGGCCGATGAAAGCGTATAACCCATACCGTCAAACAATACCGACGCGACGAGCTTCTCCTTGATATATCCGTCTATTACATCCGAGAAATACTGCTCGTAGGTCTGCCCGCTTCCGTTGTCGGAAGACCAGAAGGCCGCGGTATCTTTTGCCTGCGGATAGGTGCGCAGTATCTGATATTTATACGTCGAATACCAGTATTCATACATATCCTCGGTTACCCTGTACGAGCCGTACTTCATCACCGTATGTCTGCGATAATAAACGAGAAACGAGGTAACGGTTATTGCCGCCGCAAGCAAAAGCGCACATACGGCTATAATGACGATTTTAGTTTTCTTGCTTATTCCCTTCATCATTTTTCTGTCCCTCCTTTTCCGAATATACGGCAGAATGATTCCTGTCGTACTCTACGAGTATTTTGCCTGCCGTAATCGCGGCATCCTCACCTTTTCTGAGCTTATAGCTGATATACGGAGCGCCCGTTGCAACAAAACGCATTCCCGTAAACTCCATAAACAGTTCCGACCATATGGATATATCGAATTTCGGAGCCGTAAAGCGTATTTCCGCGCCGAGGTCGGTTACCTTTGCTATTCTGTATTTTGATGCGAGCGCACGTACCATGGACACGTATAGAAGCCTTACCGTCTGAATCGGCGGATCGCTGAATCTGTCGCAAAGCTCGTCAAATACGTCTCTTCTGTCATCCTCGCAGGTTATCAGAGATATCTTTTTATACATCTCCATACGCAGAGAGGACGAACGTATATAATAGTCGGGGATATTGCAGTCCGCATGTATGTCGACCCTGCTTTCGTAGGGCGCCTCTTTCTTCTCTCCCTTTTCTTCCAGCACCGCCTCGTTGAGCAGTTTTACGTACATATCATATCCCACGGCGTCTATATTGCCGTGCTGTTCGCATCCGAGCAAATTACCCGCCCCTCGTATTTCAAGGTCTCGCAGGGCAACCTTAAAGCCTGCCCCGAACTCCGCATAATCACGTATGGCGGAGAGTCTCTTCTCCGCGATTTCGGATAGTGCTTTTCCCCTGCGATAGGTAAAGTATGCGTATGCCTGCCTTCCGCTTCTACCTATTCTTCCCCTTATCTGATGAAGCTGGGAAAGTCCCATTCTGTCCGCATTTTCTATAATAAGAGTGTTTGCATTCGGCAAATCGACTCCCGTTTCTATTATGGTTGTGCAGACGAGTATATCTATATCTCCCCGCACGAGCGCCTGCCATATATCCTCCAGCTCGTCATGCTCCATCTGTCCGTGAGCAAATTCAACGTGTGCCTCGGGAAACTTCTTGGCTATTCTTGCGCATACCAGGTCGATATTCTCGATGTTGTTGTAAAGGTACAGTACCTGCCCTTTTCGTGCAAGCTCCTTTGATATTGCATCCTCTATTATTATTTCGTCGTATTCAAGCACGTAAGTCTGAGGCGGCATTCTATCACCCGGTGCTTCGTCAAGTATTGACATATCGCGTATTCCGCTCATCGCCATGTTCAGTGTTCTGGGGATCGGTGTTGCCGTGAGCGTAAGGACGTCGACGTTTGCCGCCCTCATCTTTATCTTTTCCTTTTGCCCCACGCCGAAACGCTGTTCTTCGTCCACTATGAGAAGACCCAGGTCCTTGAACTCAACTTCCTTACTGAGTAATTTGTGCGTTCCTATTATCAAATCTATATCGCCTCGTTTGAGCCTACGCAGTATAAGCGCGCTCTCCTTGGACGTGCGGAAGCGTGACAGCATCTCTATGTTTACGGGGTACCCCCTCATGCGTGACATGGCGGTCTGATAGTGTTGAAGAGCGAGTATCGTGGTAGGAACGAGCATGGCAACCTGCTTGCCGGCACATATTGCCTTGAACGCCGCGCGAAAAGCAACCTCGGTCTTTCCGAAACCTACGTCTCCGCACAAGAGGCGGTCCATAGGCATGACCCTCTCCATATCTGCCGTTATCTCTTCTATTGCGTTAAGCTGCGGTTCGGTCTCTTCAAATTCAAAGGAATCAGCAAACTCCCTCTCCGCGGAACATTCGCGCGGGAAAGCGAAGCCCTCCTTTTTCTGCCTCTCCGCGTAAAGGCGTATAAGGTCCTTTGCCATATCCTTGGCTGACGCTTTTGCCTTTGCGGTCGCTCTCTGCCATTCCGTGCCGCCGAGCTTTGAGAGCTTAACCGTGCCGTCCTCCGAACGGGTACCTATATATTTTGATATAAGCTCGAGTCTGTCGGCGGGAAGAAAGAGTTTATCGGCCCCGGCATAATTAATGGTTATATAATCACGCAGAACCCCGTCCGTTCTGAGAGTCGTCATACCCGCATACATACCTATACCGTGAGTTGCGTGAACAACATAATCCCCCTCGTGTAAATCCGCAAAGGACATTATCCTCTCGCCGGCATTCTTCACATGCCGTTTTCTCTTTGAGGATTGTCTGCGGGTAACCGTATCCGACGTGCTTGCCGAGAGAGTCAAAAGAGCCACCCTCTGCGCTATGAGCTCAAAGCCAGAGCTTAAGCTGCCGAGAGCCACGTATACGGCCCCCTCCTTCATATCGTGAAAGTCAAAGGATGCGTTTTCATATATGGGTACGGTTATTATTCCGTCATCGGAGAGCGAATTTATTATGCTCTTCGCCTCGCTCTCGGAGCCTGCCGAAATCACCGTTCTGTAATGAGTGGTGATGAAGTTTGACAGGTCATCCTTCAGCATCTGATATTTGCCGTCGTATGAAACGGTTTTCCTTCCTCTGAAGCCGAAAATACCCGCACACTTCATGGAGCCGAGTCCGCCCGAAAAAGCATTGACGTGGACGGCTACGCTGTTTGCGATGAATACGTCGTAATCTGCCTCGCACATCCCATATTCCGCCCATTCGGAAGTGATAAGACCTTTCTCAACCATTCCGAAGACCGTCTCATGCATCATACTCTCATACGATTTTATATGTTCGGACACCCTATTGCTCTCGCATATATATACGACGGCCCTTGTGTTGCTGAAATAATCGATAAGACACTCCGCCTCGGGGTAAATACAACTCATGTATTTATCAGAGAAAAGTATATCTGCGCCGCCCTCACATACCGCTATCTCCGCGCGAAGCTCTTTTTTTACATCATCGTCCTTGCATTTTTTGAGTGCGCAGAAAACGGCTTTGCGTATTCTCTCACGCGCCGACGAATCTACCGTCATCTCTTTTGCAGGCAGAACAGTTACGCTATCGACTCCCTCGCCTATTCGTTGCGTCATGATATCAAAATATCCCATGCGGTCCGCTTCATCGTCAAAGAATTCTATCCTGACAGGGAAATCGCTGCCGTACGTAAATATGTCAACGATACCGCCGCGGTGCGAAAACTGCCCCACGCTCTCAACGCTCTCCGTGCTTCTGTATCCCATATTCGTGAGCTTTTCGCAAAGGGTGCTTATATCATAGCGGTTGCCTACTTGGATATGAAGTGTACCGTCTGAGAGCACTTTTCTCGGCATGGTAAAGGACAGTGCGGCGGCAGGCGTCGTTATCACCGCATTGCATTCCCCGCAAATTACGGAATGTAACACAAAGAGCCTCTCACGCTCGGTGTCGTGAGAAGCCGAAATATTATGGAACATAAGTTCCCTTTCGGGAAAATACAAAGGGCGAACGCCGAATCCGTCAAGACGGGCTGTCAGTCTGCGCCCCGTATGCTCATCGCCTACCAGTATCAGCGATACCCGTTGTCTCGACAGAAGAACCGCCTCGTGTATGAACGCCTCGTTCATTCCTCCCGACAGGCCGTTGACTATTATAGGAAGAGGCTTGGGAGCAGACAGCTCGTCGCCTATGCAGCCGAGAACACCCGCAAATTCGCGTTCAAAGCGTATAAGAGAGAAAATATTATTCATTTTACCGTTTCTGATTTGAATATATAATTTATTATAAATGTCGTTATTTTGAATATTTGTTCATCGCCCCGTCAATATCCGATGAAAGTATATCCTCAACCGCAAGACATACGTTGCCTGCTGTCTCGTCGAGTTTTTTCCGATCCGATTCAGGAAAACGTCCGAGAACCCAGCTTGCCAGGTCGTATTCCAAAGACGGTTTTTTCCCGACTCCGACTTTAATTCTTATAAAGTTATCGCTGCCGAGCTTTGCTATTATATCTTTAAGCCCGTTATGTCCGCCCGCCGAGCCCTTTCTCCGGATACGCATAAAGCCCACGTCGAAATTTATATCGTCGCATATAACGATAATATTCTCGGGCTTGATTTTATAGAATCCCGCCGCCGCGGAAATTGCGTCACCCGAAAGATTCATATACGTCTGCGGTTTCATAAGCAAAACTCTTTTACCGGAAATACACGCCTCGCCCACGAGCGCGTTGAATTTTTTCGTTTTGACTTCCGCTGTGTGCTTTTTTGCTATCAGGTCGAGCGAGATAAAGCCCGCATTATGTCTTGTCCCCTTATATTCATCTCCGGGATTGCCCAGACCCGCCACTATATATTCTATATTACCGATATTCGCTTTTTTTGACGAAATACGGTCGAATAAATCAAAAATACCTGCCAAAGCATCAGACCTCTTTTTCCTCTTCGTCCTTAACCGCTATAAGCTTATCAGCATACGGAAGTCCCATTATTGCGTCGCAGAGCGTGTGCCATTCGGCGAGCTTATGGTTTCTTCTCGCATAATAAATATTGATGAGAACCTCGTAGTTGAGGGTTACGGTACGCATCTGATTGTAGCTTGACGGCAGCAGCTGTATCATATTGTGCCAGTGAGCCTTCTCCTTCGTCTCAACGAACTTTACTCTCTCAGATTCCAGATACGAAATAAGTCCGTCAAGCACCGCAAGAGCGTCGTCGCTGAGACGTTCACAGCTGAAATCGTCACGTGAAAAAGGCGAAGCATGAATTTTGTGCATAGTAGAGCAGCTGTTGGCGACGGTGCCTACCTTGTATGTGTCGAATTCCTTCCACCAGTAAAGCGGCGCCGTTATATCCATACTTACGATAATCTGACGAAGGTACTTTCTGTGGTCGCTTCCCGCTCTTGCAAGCCTCGTCGCAAGCGACAAATCGTTTTCTCCGAGAATAAAATTACCCTTTTCGTCATAATAGCTGTCCATACGGCTCCAACTGTTGAGAGGATTTCTCGCTCCCCTTATCGCATTTTCAAAGTTCATTACCGATATTCTTTCAGCCTTTAACATAACGCCCCCGATATTATTGATGTATTTCTGCTGTATTATATATTTTCTTTACATATAATTATATACTTTGAAGATAATTTTGTCAATCTTTTTGTTTTTGCGGCAATGACTTTTCACATATCTTAAATGATATCAAAGACAAGAAAACAGCAAAAAGTCGGCTGTAAAAAAACAAAAAAATTAAAAAAAGGTGTTGACAAATAAAAAACGCTATGCTATAATATCATACGTCGCCGAAACAGCGGTCATTTTCGGGAGCATAGCTCAGTTGGGAGAGCATCTGCCCTACAAGCAGAGGGTCATAGGTTCGAGCCCTGTTGTTCCCACCATAGCGGTTTTTCGCTAACACAGAGGGCAGCGTCAGCTGCCTTGCGTAATGAATGGCCGAGTAGCTCAGTTGGTTAGAGCGCCAGCCTGTCACGCTGGAGGTCGTGGGTTCGAGCCCCATCTCGGTCGCCATTACACGCCTCTGTAGCTCAGTTGGTAGAGCAGAGGACTGAAAATCCTCGTGTCGTTGGTTCGATTCCGACCGGAGGCACCAGCGGCAGAAACTTTTGCCGCTAATATGCGGATTTAGCTCATTTGGTAGAGCGCGACCTTGCCAAGGTCGAGGTGGCGGGTTCGAGCCCCGTAATCCGCTCCAGAAACATACGGACCGGTATACGTCTTATGCCTGTCCGTAAATTTGTATCTGCCTGTATGCGATGACCGGAGTCGTTCGCGATTCCCTCGCCCTTGCGGTACATCACTCGCGATTTCCTCGCCCTTGCGGTACACCACTCGCAATTCCCTCGCCCTTGCAATACCCCCTCTGATTTTGGCAGAACAAAATTATTAGTCATAAAACAGAATAGCATTCATATTATTAAATATGAATAAATACGGCGCCATAGCCAAGCGGTAAGGCAGAGGTCTGCAAAACCTTTACGCCCCGGTTCAAATCCGGGTGGCGCCTCCAAGACGAGTTGACAAAAAAGATGCCAACCGAAAAACCCGAGATTGTCTCGGGTTTTCTTCGTTTTTCACCGTTTCCCTCACTTTTTTGAAAATCGGATTTGAGGCAAATAAAAAGATGCCAATCGGCGTTTTAGGGTAAGGGAGCAGAAATGAACCTTTTCCATACCTTTTTAGGGGAGATATTTGCGATTTTTCATCGCAGGTATCTCCCCTTTTTTCGTTATTTTCAAAAAATCTTTGTTAAAAAATATGTCTTGAAAGGAAAAGAAAAAATGGCATCTTCTCGCTCTCCTCCCCACAAAAAAATATTTATCTTACCATGCCCGATTCTCCGAAACATGAGAGTCGGGCATTTTTAATTTTCACAGAAAGGATAAAACCATGATAGCAATTATTTCAAATGGCGATTACACCGCGCGTGTTCAACTCCCCGTGGAACGCAGACAGTTAGCCGGAGCTCTCTCGTATCGAATGTCAGACTATAAGCTCACACCGTTAGAACGAGAAACGATCATCTTGTGAAAAGTCCGCGATCTTTATCATCATGCCCGAAGAAGACTCGTCCAAATACTTCATGGTCAGCCTTATCATTCAGCAGTTATACCGAGAGATCCTCGCCGTAGTAAGCAAAAAAGTTTTTTTGAATCTCTCGGCAAATGGAACGTAAGAGCTTATCGCTTTTTCTTTCTGCTTTATTTTACATTTACCGTTAAGGCTAAAACGACAGTAGATAACGATACGGATTCACCTCCGACCGGAGATAACAGCCACATGACATTGTGGATTGCACTATTGGCGGCAAGCGTGTTCGGTTTGTCAGGAACTGCTGTTTGCAGCAAAAGAAAAAGAGCAAGATAACATAGCATAAGCCGCGTGTGCGGGGCACATTCGCAAAGATCCCACCTATCAGGTACAATGTTTCTGACAGGAGGGATCTTTTATGGAACTGAAAAAGCATATCTCAGGCGGAAAAACATGTATCAGCTATACGCTATGCGGAGACTACTATCTGCCGGACTTGGTACTCTCCGAAGAACGAGTAAAAAAATAAAGCCCTGAAAGGGAGAAAATAAACGGGAAAGTACAGCAACGCATTTATTAGAAGCGATCAAGTTATCAGATGAGATCGGATTAAAGAAGCCGGTGGCACAGCCGGTAACATCAGAAAAACGGCCATTTCCGGCGTCACGCGTTCGTCTCTTTTTTATAGAGGGTGTCCTCCACATGCAGCGTGTCGATCATATCGGTGAACCAGTGCAGTTCACCCAAGAATTTCCGACGCAGTCCTTCCACATCTGTATTGCTTTTCCCAAGTTCAAAGAAGTCGCGCCCGGTCTGCACGGCAATGTGTAGTTTAAGGTAACGCATTATGCAATTAGCGATTTGCAGATCATTAGTTAAATATTCGTGGGGAATTTAGAAGAAGTATTAAATTCAATATATGCAAATAGCGAGTTCGTTTTTAGAGTCCGAGAAATCGGGCTCTTCTTTTTCTTAATAATATTGCAACGCTAAAAGGTATTGAAATTATTTAGTGAATATGATATAATAAATTATATTTTGAGGCTTTCTTTTATAAATTGGGGCGGTAGATTAAAGGCTTCAGAAAACAATTTAAACAAATGATACGAATCGTGTCAAGCATGTGAAGTATCGGTTCTTGATATTTTCCATTCTTTCAATTATAATTAAATTAGCCTAAGGGCAAAGCAGACAAAGTAAGGAGAGTAAAAATGAAAAAGAGTGGAAAAAGAACATTAGTCATAGGAATTATGTTAATAATAGCATTTGCTGTCTGGACAATATTAATACAGATGGTGGACGTTCAACAAGTCGGATTGAACGGTACGGATATAGGTCTTGCAACATTTAACTGTTGGTTTCACAAACTTACAGGAACGAATATGCCTCTCTATATCATTACTGATTGGTTGGGTATTGTACCGTTGGTTATCTGCATGATATTCGCAACAATCGGACTTATTCAACTGATTAAGAGAAGAAGCTTATTACAAGTAGATTATGACATTATTATTTTAGGAATTTATTACATTTTAGTAATGTTGGGATATTTTGTTTTTGAAATGATTCCGATAAATTACAGACCAGTATTTATCAACGGGCATATGGAAGCTTCTTACCCGTCGTCAACGACGCTTGTTGTATTAAGCGTTATGCCAACGCTTATTTTTCAGTGTAATCGCAGGATCAAAAATGCGTGGGTAAAAATAGTTATAAATATCGTTAGCATTATTTTTTCCGCCTTTATGGTAATTGGACGATTGCTGTCAGGAGTTCATTGGATTACAGATATTATCGGTTCTATCATTTTGAGTGCAGGGTTATTTTTAATTTATAAAGCTGTTGTTTTGTTATGCGCGAAAAAAGAAAACTGATCCGGAGGTTTTGCTGTGGAATTTAATGAAAAACTTCAAGAATTGAGAAAAAACAGAGGGCTTACGCAAGAAGAATTAGCGGAGGCTCTGTATGTGTCAAGAACTGCTGTTTCAAAATGGGAATCGGGAAGGGGGTATCCGAGTATAGATTCGTTAAAACAAATAGCAAGTTTTTTTTCTGTTACTATTGATGATTTGTTATCGGGGGAAAAATTACTTTCCATTGCAGAAAAAGAAAATCAATCCAACGTTCGGAATATGTGCGACCTGATATTCGGAATTGTCGATTTGTTTTCATTTTTGCTTGTCGTTTTGCCTCTTTATCCAAAATCGATCGACGAATATATTTATGCCGTAAATCTGTTTGCATATACTCAAACCACATTGTTTAATATCTTGACATATTGGATTATGTATATAGCGCTTATCTTGGTTGGAACCGTAAAAATAATTCTAACAAAAATCAGAATTCAAAAAGGACAAAAAATTGTTACGGTAATATCGATGGTACTAAGTATTCTTACGGTATGTCTTCTGGCTATAACAAGAGAAGCGTATGCTACAACAGTGGTATTTTTGCTGTTGGTAATTAAGGGAATAATCCTTTTTAAGTATGTAAAAAGTTAATTGATTACCTATAGCAAATTGTATATTCAAAGCCATGATAACGGAAGAACGGTTTGCTTTGATGTTCGAGGAATATGAGCAGGAGCAACGGCAACTGAAAGAAACGGTTGAAAACAGTCAAAGCGAAATCGACAGGTACGACGAGATAAATATAGTTTTATAGACAAAAAACAGTCAAATGTCCATAATCGTGGACATTTGAGGCTTGACACGCTGAAAAAGATATGCTAAAATAAGAATACAACTTCGAACGTATGTTTGAATTGTTGCTATTGTGGGTATATATATTATAGGGAGTTTACCCATTATTCCTTCCCCTGACGTGGAAGTGAATATCGCTACGGCATAGAATTGTAGCGAAGAATTACTGTCGCTTTACCATAGGGTTGCATTTGAGAATGAGCAATTTCTGCGACAGGCATTTCAACCGTAAAAATGCGGTTTGGAGTGTGGGTTTTATTGTTGTACAATTTTTTAAGTACAATCTACAATTTAATAAGCGGAACTAATCCGCACGAAGAAGATTACCGTTTAACGGTTGATTGAGATTCGTGCGGATTTTTTTATTCTCAGACAAAAACAAGGAGGCTTTATTATGTAAGAAGAACAGACAATTTAATACCGCGTTAAGGCTTATGCCGAAACGCATCTTAGGTCGGTGATGAAGAAAAATCAACGACCTTTTTCACGCCAAAAATCGGGAGGTTATATGAAAAACTACGAGCAATGTCGTCCGCCATAAGCGGGCGCAACTTTGGAAGCAAACGGGAAGTAAAAAGAGAACAGTTTGGGCAAAGTGTAGCCCACTATACTTCGATTCCGAAGTAGTGGGCTCTGCGAGGCTGAATGTCCACTAAAAAATCACAGTGGCAGACACTCTCTACTATGCACTTTGCCCAACGGCTAACGAAAATTAAAATTAAGGAGGAAACCACAATTTCTTATTTAGTATGTCATATGGAAAAATACCATAAGCAAGACGTCGCCCCCATCGAACGGGAAAACGAACGGGACGAGAATTATAAGCCGGACAATCCGCAGATAGACAGTTCAAAGACAAATGACAATTATCATATGCACAACCCCGACGGAACGTACACCGAGTTCATCAATCAGAGAATAACCGAGTTAAATCTCTCTCCGCGCAAAGACGCGGTCGTGATGAACTCTATTGTCGTGGGCGCAGATAAAGCGTTCTTTGACGGACTATCGAAATTATCGCAATACAACTTCTTTTCGGACTGCACCAAGTTCTTTGAAGATAGATACGGAACGGAAAACGTAATATCGGCGGTAATTCACATGGACGAATCCACGCCGCATATGCACCTCAATCTTGTTCCTATCACGCCAGACGGAAGGCTTTGCAGTAAAGAGTTGTTCGACAAATCGAAATTACAACAACTGCAAACGGACTTTTATGAATCCGTCGGAAAGAAGTACGGCTTACAACGCGGAAAGGAAGGCAGTCAGGCAAAGCACCTTTCCACAGCAGAGTTCAAGGCGAAAAAGATAATCGAACAAGCCGAGGCGATACGGCAAGAAAATCAGGTTTACGCAGACGCTCTTGCCGAGGCGAAAAACGGGGATATTCCCCGTAAGCGCGGACGGCTGCAAGAACAGGTCGTTGCCTTAACGGCAGAGAACAAAGACCTGACAAAAAGGCTTGACAGGTCTATGGGCGAAACGCTCGAATATGCAAAGAAAGCGGAAACTCTGCAACAGGAAAAAGACAGCGATTCGCATTACGCCCGCGTCGGGAAAACTCTTGCAAGAACGAACCCTACGGAGTACAGGCGCATAAGCCAAGGCAAGCCGAAAACCATCGGCAGTTTCTTTGACTCCGTTCTCTCTATGTTCACGCCGGACGTAACGATGCGGATTCCGCGCCTGCAACAGATTGAACGGGAAATCGAAGAAGAACGGAGAGAATACGAAAGACACAACAAAAACAACAATTATAAGTAAAATTAAAGGGCTACCTTCCCGTTACTCCCCATCCGAGCTTGACTTTTTATCTGAAACAAGATAAAATACGTATCAATACGAGAATATAATTTCGGAGGTTAAGCGTAATGGAAAGAAAGGAAGATACGCCTGTACGCAAGACGCGCAGGAAGTATGAAGAAAAGAATAAGGAAAAGAGAAAACAGGCAAGCGGAAACATCGGCACGATGATACCGAGAGCGCTTTTTTATGAAATAAACGAATTTCTCGAAGAAAACGATATAACCAAAGTCCGCCTCATCAAAGAGGGATACGAGGCTTTGAAGAAAAAGAAAGAAAACGGCACTTTGACTACTGATTTGCCGTAACCTATTTCCTGCCGTTTTGCGTAATTGAAATCAATGATAAGGAGATTAAAATTACGGAAAACGAAGCAAAAACCAATAACCTGCCGTATGAGCGGGTAGAATACCACGTTATCGGCGACAAGACGTACGTCGTTGTAGCCGAAGAAATGAAAAATGCGACGGATACGCCGCTGGATATTATGAAAAGACTTATATCCCGACGAAGAGACGGGATGATAAGGGAACAAACGGAACGAACTCGCTGTTTGCCTTTTAACGGAGGTAAGTAAGATGTTAGGACAAATAGCGATAAAAAACAGAAATTACAATTACGGAGGTGATGTCACCGCTCTCTACTGTCGCCTTTCCAAAGACGATGAACTCGTCGGCGACAGCAACAGTATCGTTCATCAAAAGGAAATGCTTGCAAAATACGCCAAAGAACACGGCTTTACGAACACCGAGTTTTATGTGGACGATGGCTATTCGGGAACGAATTTCAACCGCCCCGACTTTCAGAGAATGATGTCGGACGTGGAAGAAGGAAAAATCAGAACGGTTATCGTCAAGGATATGTCCCGATTCGGCAGAGACTACATAATGGTCGGTTATTACACGGAGATTTATTTCGGGAACTGCAACGTGCGGTTTATCGCCGTAAACGACGGCGTTGACAGCAACGTACAGACGGAAAACGACTTAACGCCGTTTAAGAATGTGTTCAACGAGTGGTACGCAAAGGATACGAGCAAGAAAATCCGCGCCGTATTCAAGGCAAAGGGCAATTCGGGCAAACACCTTTCTTCCAATCCCCCGTTCGGGTATATCAAAGATCCGAACGACAAGGAAAAATGGATCATCGACGAAGAAGCCGCCGAAACGGTGAAACGAATTTTTCAGATGTTCGTGGACGGAATGCGTATGCCGGAAATCGCAAGAAAGTTGACGGAAGAAAAAGTTGAAACGCCGCAGTTATACAATCTTCATCGCGGCAGAAAAATTCACCGATTAAGCGAATTTCCCGAAATATGGAGCGTTGCAAGCGTAAAAGGCATTCTTGACCAGATAGCCTATGCCGGTCATACGGTAAACTTTCAGACGACCAAAAAGTCGTTCAAGAACAAAAAACAGGTGCGTTTACCCAAAGACCAATGGGTTATCTGCGAGAATACGCAAGAGCCGATCATAGACGGAAAGACCTTTGAAACGGTACAGCAAATGCGAAAGACCAAACGGGCATACACGAAATTCAACGAGCCGAATATGTTTTCGGGATTACTCTATTGCGCCGACTGCGGAAACAGACTTACTATTCAACGGGTGGCAAAGCATAGGAATATGGATAATTTCACCTGCGCTACCTATCGCAAGAAGAAAAAAGGATTGTGCAGTAGTCATCGGATTTTGGTATCCGACCTCGAACGGGTTGTACAATGCGATTTGCACAAGGTTTGCGAATACGTTATTTTACACGAAAAGGAGTTTGTGGACGAATACCTGTCGGGATCGAAAAAAGAAACGGAAAAGTTTCAGGCGAGAGCGAAAGCCGAGTTGAAACGGCTTAGCGACCGACAAGACGAAATCGGCAGGATTATCCGCAAACTTTACGAAGACAACGTAAACGGCAGAATTACCGATGAGAGGTTTGATTTTCTTGTGAAATCCTACGAGGACGAGGGACAGGAATTAAAAAGGCAGATGCAGGATTTAAAGCGGAGCCTGACCGATTCCGAGCAAGACGAAGAAAAACTGTCCAAGTTCCTTAAAATGGTAAAGACCTATTCCGAGATACGGGAACTGACGCCCGAAATTCTCAACAGTTTCGTGGAGAAAATCATTATATCCGAAACGGAATGGTATGCGGGCAGAAAAATGCAGGAAGTGAAAATCATCTACAAGTTTGTAGGGGCAATCCGTCTCCCGCAGTACGACGTGTCATAAAAAGCACAGGGAACAAAAAACGGGTAGGCAGTTAAAACCTACCTACCCGCAAATTCCCCAAGAGTATTTAACATTTGTCAGACATATAATATTCTGTTTGTCAACAAAAAATATCTTTTAAGGAGCCTATACTCACGCATATGCCTCTTAAAAGATATTGGAGGGAAAAGCCCGATTCCAAAAGGAATTTCGGGCTTTTTATGGTTCTTTATCAATATTTGGTGAATAATATCATTTCTTCTTGTATCCGCACTTCGGGCAGACGCCGTTTTCGTTCAGCGCAATGCCACACAGCGGGCAACGGTCGATGGTCTTGTTTACCTCATATTCCTGAGATGCGGCGTTTACACCGCTTGTGAAGGTGATCTTGGCGATATTGAGCTTATCCTTCAACAGGTCGTAAACTATTTTGATCATGCCCTCTACGGTCATGGTCTCCTTGGTAACGACAAGACGGCACTCGGGATATGCGGTGGCAAGCTCTGTCTTAAAAGCAGGACCTTTCATTTTATTGCTCGGCGCACCGTTTCTGATGCCCTGTTCCTCGTAAACGCCGAGGATGGCGGGCAACAACGGGTCGTCTTCTCTCAGAACCAGCGCGTGGTCAAAATTCTTCAGAACTTCCCATGCGGTCTTCTGAATCTCGTTGCAGGGAAATACCATATTCACGCCCGGCTCGATGCTGTCCTCGACCTCAAGGGTCAGAACGCCGGTGTGTCCGTGCAGGTACTGTGCTTCTCCTTTGAATCCGTAGAACCTGTGTGCATATTGCAGGTCTAATCTTGTGATGCTTCTCATAGCAATTCTCCTTTTCAAAATTTTTTATGTTTGGGTAATGCAAATCGGTTTCATGTTTGGCCGGATGATCTCTTACACTCCGGGCATATTCCGCGGAAAATAATATCGTAGCCGGTAAAATCAAATCCGTGAGTGTCTTTGATGTTATGCTCCAAGCCGGAAACATACTCCATGTCAACGTCGAAAACCCTTCCGCACCTCTCGCACCTCACGTGGCAGTGGTCGTGCAGAAGATGGTCGAAGCAGCCGGTGCCTCCGGGTATCTCCATTTTGCGTATCTCACCCCTATCGGAAAGCAGATTGAGATTGCGATATACGGTGGCGCGGCTGATGTGGGGGTGCGTTTTGATTATCTCATGGTATATCTCGTCCGCTGTGGCATGACAATGAAGTTTGTTTACAGCTTCCAAAACCAAGGAACGCTGGATCGTGTTACGGTTCATATCTGTAATCCTTGTCGCTTTTCTGTTCTTATTGATATTCTATACTATTTAGTATTATAAATCAATAATGACTGCTTGTCAATACTTTTTTTAATTTTTCCGAAAAAAAATTGCACGGAATGAAGTTGCCGCCCCATAAGGAAGTTTTGTATGCAACCGGATCGAAAGCATCTCAATCCAGGTAGATCAATTCCTTTTTCGCCTTGCAAGAGCGTCCCGATATTTCTTATTTATGCCCATGCAAGACCTTTGAACTCGATGCAATCTAAATTTTGTAAAAGCGTGCCAATGCGTCTTGACAAAAAAAGCACTTGCATGTTTTGCAAGTGCTTTTTTCAACGAAATTTGCCCTTCGGGCAAGGGAAATAGCTTCGCTGTGAAATATTTGCTACGCAAATGTGAAATATTCGCTGACGCGCATGTGGGCAAATTTCATTTCACATTGCGACGAAGGAGCAATATTTCACAATATGCTGTAACACATTATTTCGCATCGAGCGACAGCGGAATACGACCGCGGTTGCTTTGTTTTCGGGAGTTGGCAAAGTCAATGCGGCGGTCGCCGTGCAGATATTAATTGATTGCTTTGGAGTAACTGCTGTCATTAATTACGGAACTGCCGGGCAAACCGAAAGAATCTTTTAAGGAGCCTATACTCAAGACGAGTTGACAAAAAAGATGCCAACCGAAAAACCCGAGATTTTCTCGGGTTTTCTTCGTTTTTCGCTGTTTTCCTCACTTTTTTGAAATTCGGATTTTAGTGAAAATAAAAAGATGCCAATCGGCATTTTCGGGCAAGGGAGCAGAAGTGAACCTTTACCGCTTGACTTTTGCGGTGAATATTGAAAAATAGTAGGGATTGTGATACAATAATATAGAGCACAATAGCTCAACATCATTCCGCCGCAGGCGGACACAAATGAACGAGGTTGCACTTCGTGCAAATAAAGTTGCAAATGATGTGCTTCGCAATGATGTGACGCTACGCGACAATGATGCCCGCGCTTCGTACAAACGATTTTGCACGACCTCTTGCGCCCCGCCCCAAAGAGTGCTATAATAAACCAAGAAGGACGGTATATTTTATGAAAAAACTATTTTTGAGGATTTTGCCATTTGCATTGATCATGTTCACTTTGATAACCTTTATCGCTTGTAATGATCGATCCGAAAACGATGATACTTCAACCGATATAACCGTTATGGTACCGGGATCCGGCGGAAATGATGATCAAGAGCAGGAAAACGGGAACGGCGGTGAAGATAAAGGAGAGCCTGATTTTGAGTATGTTCTTCTTTCCGACCGAACGTACGGAATCGGTAAATTGTTGAACACTGTCGCCACAGAGATCACCGTTCCCGAATATTATAACGATGAACCGGTTACAAAAATTATGAGCGGGGCGTTTACAGATGCTTCTGAATTGACGATCCTCACCATAAAAAGCAACATTCAAGAAATTGAAAAGGGTGCTCTTTCCGGTTGCTCCTCTCTAAAGGAAATCACCTTGCCTTTTATTGGCACAAGCCAATCGGCATCGGATCCTCTTGGATTTATTTTCGGCACAGTCTCCTATTCGGGAGCACAAAAGGCAGCGCAGACCTTTAAAGTTTCAAACGGAACGGAGCGGTATGACAACTTTTATATTCCTTCCGGATTAGAAAAGGTAACCGTTACCTCCGGGGTGATCCACACATATGCATTTATGGACTGCAAAATGATAAAAGAGATCGTGTTTGAAGACGGCGTGACGGCGATCGAGGGCGGCGCGTTTTACTTTTGCGACGGACTTGAATCTGTATCCATAGGCAAAGGCATAGCAGAACTAAGCGATGAGTGTTTTCGCAGTTTGACAGGTCTGAAGAGCGTTTCGATAGGTGAAAACGTAACAAAGATCGGTTATTCCGCCTTTGACGGTTGCACTTCGCTCAAAAGCATCGTAATTCCCGAAAAAGTGACAGTTATTGAAAAATATGCATTTGACGGTTGTACGGGAATGGAATCCATTATCTTTGAATGTACATCGGGTTGGTATCGCGACTACGGCAGCGCAAGCGGTACGGGAATGAATGTAACCAACCCTGCCTTGAATGTCAAAAATCTGACTGACAGCAGAGAATATTCGTCGGACCGTTGGAAAAGACGGTAATGACTTCATCTATATTACGGCATCTTTTTTGTCAACTCGCTTCAGAAAAAAGCACTTGCATTTTTTGCAAGTGCTTTTTTCAACGAAATTTGCCCTTCGGGCAAGTGAAATAGCTTCGCTGTGAAATATTTGCTACGCAAATGTGAAATATTCGCTGACGCGCATGTGGGCAAATTTCATTTCACATTGCGACGAAGGAGCAATATTTCACAATGTGCTGTAACACATTATTTCGCATCGAGCGACAGCGGAATACGACCGCGGTTGCTTTGTTTTCGGGAGTTGGCAAAGTCAATGCGGCGGTCGCCGTGCAAATATTAATTGATTGCTTTGCAGTAACTGCTGTCATTAATTACGGAACTGCCGGGCAAACCGAAAGAATCTTTTAAGGAGCCTATACTCAATAAGAAAAGCACCACACAAGAGTATATGAAAGTTATATCGTACTCATTACTTTTTTCCAATTTAAGTAATTTCGCATTGCTATTGACTTATTTTGCCATTTATTGTATAATTCTGTTGAATAAGAGCAGTACAAGCTATGCTGTCCTTCATATTTTCATCCACAGCCTTGATAGATATCCGTCTGACGCTTGAAACCGGAGTATTCTGCTCTCAACTTCAATATTACCGAACGCATGATGAAAATTATGTTCATCTCAGCGGACGTTAATAAAAAGGAGATTATCAGGTGTGCACTGCCATGTAAGAAAGGATGGGTGATTAAATGGAGATACCGTATGCACCAAAACTAACATTACCCGAATTTTACGAAGAGGTCGGCGGAGACGTTATGAACGTACTTGAACGGTTGGAGGATATAGAAACCGTTGAAATGTTCGTACTCGGGTTCCCGTCCGATTCTTCCTACTCTATGCTGCTGAAGAACTTGCAAGAAAATGACTTCAAAAGTGCTTTTCGTGCGGCGCACACCCTAAAGGGGATCGGCTATACCCTTGGATTTCAAGGCTTAGGCGATTGTGCCGCAAAGCTGTGTGACAAGCTGCGAGAAGGGTTGCTGCCGTCGGCAACCGTTTTGCAACAACTTGAAACAGAATATAACCGTGTACTCACCGCAATAAAAAGATTAAAAAACAACTAAATATTATTTTAATCGACCGATTTCCTCATTAACCTTGCCGAATTCATATTTTTGTGCATTTATTGCCTTTATTTAGTATAATTGCAGATGTAAGATTCATTCGGGAAAAATCTTAAAGTATCCGTAAGCTGCTGTTTTTGAAATCTAAAAAAGGTAATTTAAAAAATGATCATCTATCTAGTAGTCAGAAAAGGCGAAAAAGACATGAAAGACACAGAAAAAAATGAATCAGCGAAACTTGACAAGTATACATATGGCATTTGCGCATGTTCATTTTTTAACGGATTGTTGGACATTAAGGACTGTGTCTACGGTATATCCGACGATGTAGATTGGCTGAGGTCGTTGGCAGACAAGCTTAATAAATACGACGTTGATCCTATCCACTTATGTGATATTATTGAGGACGAATTGTACAGTGTAAAAACATAGTACAACAAAATATCGTCCGGAAAGGAATCTGCTTTCTTTATGCGTTTGGCAATTTGTGATGACAACGATTTAGAACGGAATCTTTTGTATTCTCTCCTGAAAAAATACTTTTTTGAAACTTCTGTGCATTGCGAATTTACATTATACGATCGCGGAACTGCCCTGTATTACGATGTTATGGAAAATATAGAATACGATATGATTTTTCTCGACTTGTTTATGGGGGATTCGTTCGGTATGAACATTGCGCAAAAGCTGAGAGACCTTTCGTACCGGGGCAAGATTGTATTTTGTACTGTTTCAGCCGATTATGCGCTTGAGAGCTATAATGTATATGCGTCCGGATACATACTGAAGCCATACAGCCTTGCCGATATCCGACGTACACTGGACCGTTTTCTGCCGGAATATCAGTTTAACAGCTATCAGGTCAAGCAGAAGTCAAATATTGTATATATTCCGCTGAACGAGATTATATATGTGGAAAGCATCAATACAAAATGTATTTTGCACCGGACAGAGCAACGGGAGTACAATATATACAAGAAGCTTAGTCAGATTGAAACAGAACTGAAGGATACGCGCTTTCTACGCTGTCACCAAAGCTATTTGGTAAATATGAATTATGTAAGCGAAGCAAACGACGTATGTCTGCTCCAAAATGGAGAAGAAGTCCTGATTCGTAAGAAAAGCAAAAAGAAAATTCAGCAAAAAGTCCTTGATTATAAAGAGAAAACCCGTGATCCCATCTGAATCAAATGCTAAGGCGTGGTGTAATAATGAAAAAAGCTGTGACCCACCATTATAATCGGATATCCATGACTATCGGCATGCTTTTAGTTGTTCTCTTGTTTGCAACTTTTGCAGTGATGGCATACTCGGTTTTCCAATCTGTAAGCGCCGAATTATATGCGGAGCGCAGCGAGAATCTCAATGAGATTTCCGAACAGATAGCCAGAACAGTAAATTCTATCTGCAGTTACTCATGGGATGTTTCGGATGCGGCATTTGCTCACTTGCTTTCAACTGAGATAGATAAAAAAGAGGACATTTCCCGCCTCCTTTCAGAAGCGGAAAACGGTATTAATAATCCCAATTATCGTTTAACGGTCGTGGATTCTCAAACAAACTATTATATTTCAAGCGGTTATGTCGGTTTATTCAGAAATATTGAATTTCTGAAATCATCCGCGAATGAGCGGCAGGTAGTTATCGCCTCCATCACATTTAACTCTGAAAAAGAACATATGCTTTTTATCCACCGCCTCGATAATCCCGTGGTACTTAAAGACGGTACGCAGATCACACATACCGTCATGGTCATACCGCCGGAAGTATACTGTTCGGCGTTTTTTTGCTCCGGCTTTGACGGGGCTGCCGACGTTTTTATTATACATACCGACGGCCGAAGCATATACCGCCGAAACAACATAGGGGCCTTCAGCACCTCTGCCAATATCATGAGGACGCTTGAAAATGTCAGGTTCCTGCATGGTAAAAGCTTTGAGGAACTAAAGAGCAGTCTGGAGAATGACGCCGGCGAAAGCCTCGAATTTGAATATGAAGGTACAAATTATTTCGTTTCAATGGCACCGATAATAACGCCGGACTGGGTTGTTACACTGATCATGCCAACCGAAACATTGAGCATGGGATCGGAGCGTTTGCTGAACGCAACTATGTATCGTATCATTGCGATGGCAGTGATCGGCGTGTTAATTGCGGCAACGATTATCTTCTACTTTATTTTAACTGTCAATATGCGGATTCACGCCACAAAGCAAAAGCAGTTAAATATAGCGCTGAAAAATGCAGCAGAAGAAGCCAACAGGGCGAATATGGCAAAAAGCGAGTTTCTGTCACATATGTCTCACGATTTGCGAACGCCTCTTAACGGTATACTCGGCATGCTGGAAAGAGCGGAAGAAAGTCCGGATATTACAGAAGAGCTACAGCTTTGCCTATCAAATATCCGTTCCGCCTCACAGCACCTGACTGCTCTTATCAACGACGTATTAGATATGGGGCTCATGGAAAGCAGCGGAGATGCACCTGCCGAAAAACAGTTTGATATGCGAGCGGTTATGGATACCTGCTGTTCGATCATTAGCAGCTCTGCCAAGCAACATAATCTCAGCTTTACCTATCGGTGTAACGAGTTTCAGCATCCGTATTTGATGGGGTGTGATCTCTATCTCCGAAAGGTGCTGATCAATGTGTTGGGAAACGCCGTGAAATTTACGGAGGAAGGCGGGAATGTCACCTTTGAAACGGATGAAGTATCTTGCGACGGTGAGACCGCAAGCTTTCGGTTCATCATTTCTGATACCGGTATCGGCATGAACGAGGGGTATCTGGAACATATCTTTGATCCGTACTGGCGGGAAAACAACAATGGCCGTACATACCATGAAGGCACAGGACTCGGAATGTCAATTGTCAAAAAGCTGATCGATAAAATGGGCGGCACGATCGATATATACAGTAAAGTAAACGAAGGGAGCCGTTTTACGATCCTATTGCCGTTTTCGGTATGTCTGAATGCCTTTTCCACACCGGATGATTCCGAGAAGGCGCTTCCGCCTTCTTCTCTGAAGGGCATGACGATACTCCTTTGCGATGACAATATGCTCAACCGCAATATTGCAGAGCACCTTTTGAAAAAAGCGGAGGCAGATGTCCTTATTGCCTGCAACGGTAAAGAGGCTGTAAATACCTTTGAGCATTCAGACATCGGAAGCATTGACGTGATTCTTATGGATGTCATGATGCCTGTGATGGACGGTCTTGAGGCAACAAAGAAAATTCGTTCGCTTTCTCGCCCGGACGCCGAAAGCATAGCCATCATCTCGATGACGGCTAACGCCTTTGATGAGGACATTAAAAAATCGTTAGCAGCGGGAATGAATGAGCATCTTTCAAAGCCGATCAACGGAAAGCTTTTAGTCTCAACGCTTATGAAATACAAAAAACATGACCTGAAGAATACCGATTAACAGCATGATTACCCGGACCTATAATCCAAAAAAGTCGGGATAGGAGTTTTGATATATTCATGAAAATAAAAATGTTCACCGCTTGTTTTCTGGCGGTCATAATCGCTTGCCTGTCATTTTGTTCCTGCGCAGATAATTCCGAAACTGTTCACGAGCCGATTACAATAATGACAGCTCATAAGGATTATACACAGTTTGAAAAAGCCTTCAAGAAAGCGTATCCGGAGGTAAATCTGCGGTTTATCAGCTACAGTGGGCATAATTCGACCTCCTATCTCCACAGGATACTTGAATCGGGACAGGCTCCGGATATTTATACCTCAAATGTCCTTCCGGATAAAGAGCTTCAAAAAGAACACCTGATCGATCTTTCCGTGTATGATTTCTGCACAAACTATGCTGTATCCCGTCTTAATGAATGTAGCATTGAGGGGTCAATTTATATGCTCCCCTGCAATTTCTCGGTTTTGGGAATTTACTATAACAAAACTCTTTTTGAAAAGCACGGATGGGCCGTTCCCACTGGCTTTCATGAGCTAAAGGAGCTTGTACCGAAAATCAACGAGGCAAATGTTGATATTTCCGCAACATCAATGGAATTTGCGGGAAACGGATTTCAATATCTTTTCAATCTCGGTGACACCATGTTTCTTCGAACGCCCGAAGGCCTAGATTGGGTTGAGCGGTTTTTGAACGGAAAAGTTAACGCCGACGATGCATGGAAAGACACCGTTGAATATATGCAGAAGTGGATAGACCTCGGCATTATCAACGGTAGATGGTATGGGAAAACCACAGAAGATGTAATATCGCATTTTCGCGAAGGAAATACCGCATTCTTTATTCATGGCGGAACCTTTCAGTTCTCACAAAATGAGGACGGAACAGGAGATCAATACGGTCTCATACCATGGCTTAGTATGGATGGCTCAAACAATCGCTATATTACAAATACCGCATGTTACTACGGGCTTAATGCGGATCTGGAAAAGCCGCAGAACAAGCAAAAGCTGCAAGATGCTCTTAAGTTTATGTCATTTATCTCTACCGAAGAGGGGCAAAAGCTGCTTCCCGGAAATCCGCAACAATTCATGCCGCTATCAGACATAGACATGAATACCTCAGAGGAATACGGCAAAATCATGCAAACACTGAATGCAGGATTCAGCGCGCCGCTTATATATGCAGGGTGGGAAGATCTGATCGTTCCGATAGGAAGGGAGTGCATCGAGTGGTATGCCGGAAAATCAACGGGAGATAACGTAATTGCCGTAATGAACCGTTCGCTTAAAGACTCCCTTGAAAACCATACCTCTTCATTTGCGGATATTGCGGAGGATCTCACCCTCGAGGAAACGGCTCGGTTAGTCGGTTCGGCTTTTATCGAAGCCACGGGGGCAGATTGTTCTCTGATATCACTAGGTGCATACCATGACGGAAAAGAAAACGAATTCGGTGTAAACGGATGCCTTTGGGCAGGTCCGGTCACCGACGATATTATCAGTACGGTGAACCCTCTCGGATGGGTGGATACCGTAAAAACATTTACCCTGATGGGAGAGGAGATCAAACGGCTTGCTGCCGAAGGATTCGATTTATATGGAGACGGGAACCCTTTTCCGTATATACTGGCAACGTCCGGCGACGCCGAGCTTGACAATATGCGATGGTATACTGTCGTAATCTGCGGATATACAGCGGAGATCAAAAACAAGGGCAGTATAAACGACACCCGGGTTTGCGGCATGGATGCTTTGCATGATTACCTGACCGGGCTTGGCACCGTTACCAAATCAAGCATCTGCCAATAACATTTAATAATCTTGTCATTTGAACTTTGAATGGGCGGGTCTGACTGTGTTTTTTGAGATTCCGTATTATGTCAGTCTTGAAATTTGGAGCTGTTAAAATACAGCGGTATCTTTTCAGATTAACACAATATATACGCCTAAATCAGATTGCGATGCACAGACGGAGAAAAGGAGGCTCAACGATGCGCTCAAACTCTTTTTTGAGAAGAACGAACGGCTGAGTGCGCACGTGCGGGAAACCGTAGGGGAATCGGCGGCGGAAATCATCATCGGGCACATGATGATGATGAAGGACCCGTATATGTGTTCCGAGATTGAAAAACGCATTGATGCCGGGCAGTGTGCTGAATCGGCGGTGGAAGCTGTATGTGATTTGTTTATTGCTATGTTCAGCGCCGTAGATGACGAGATGACAAAGCAGAGAGCGACAGACGTAAAGGACATCAAATCCGAGATGCTGGCGCTGCTTTTAGGGGTACACACGGTAGATCTTTCCGATTTGCCAAAAGATACCGTTCTGGTCGCAAAGGAGCTTACGCCGTCGATGACCGCATGCATCAGCCGAAAAAACGTGGTCGGCTTTATCACGGAAGTCGGTTCTAAAACCTCGCACGCCGCCATCCTCGCACGGGCGATGGAAATCCCGGCGGTTTTGAGTGTGGAAAACGCAACCGAAAACCTCAAGGATAACCAACTTGTCATTGTAGACGGAATTCATGGTGAAGTCCTGACGCATCCAAAACAGGAAACCGTCGCAGCATACCTCCGACTGAGGATGGATTTTGAGAAGGAGCGCGCCGCGCTGGCAAAGTTCGTGGGCCTTGAGACCCGCACACAGGACGGCGAAAAGGTGCAGTTGTTTGCAAACATCGGAACGCCGGAAGACGCGAGTCAAGTGATTGCGTATGACGGCGAAGGTGTCGGACTTTTCAGAACTGAGTTCCTGTTTATGGACAGAAACACCTTGCCCGACGAGAACGAACAATTCGAAGCCTATAAAAAAGCGCTTCTGATTATGAAAAACAAAACCGTCATCATCCGAACATTGGATATCGGCGGCGACAAGGAAATACCGTATTTGGGCATGAAAAAAGAAGAGAATCCGTTCTTGGGTTTCCGTGCGGTGCGCTATTGTCTGAAAAACAGTGATATGTACAAAACTCAGTTGCGCGCACTTCTTCGCGCCAGTGCTTATGGCGATTTGCGGATTATGATCCCTCTTGTTACCGGTGTGGATGAAGTGCGTCAGGTAAAAACGCTGATCCGGGAAATCCGGGCAGAGCTGGACGAAAAGGTGATTGCGTATAACAAAGACCTCAAGATCGGCGTGATGATTGAAACCCCCTCTGCCGCTATCCTTGCGGATGTGCTTGCCAAAGAAGCGGACTTCTTCAGCATCGGCACAAATGATCTTACCGGATATACTATGGCGGTCGATCGCGGCAATGCGGACGTGGCATATCTTTACTCTGCGTTCTCTCCGGCGGTTCTGCGTATGATCCGGCACATCATTTCCGAAGGTAAAAAGGCCGGTATTCCGGTCGGCATGTGCGGCGAGGCCGCCGCAGACCCGCTTCTTATTCCGCTTCTGATCTCTTTCGGCCTCGATGAGTACAGCGTGAACCCGACCTCTTTACTGGCTACCAGAAGAGAGATTTCCCGTTGGAGCAAGCAGGAGGCGGATAAGATTGCCGAAAGCGTTATGGCGTTGAAAACCGAAAAACAGGTCATCTCCGAACTTAGCAGATATCTTAACATGTAATGCTGCACAACGGAATCCAAGTATCAGAATCATGAAACGCCAAGGCGAGTAATTTTTTGGGAAGGTATTTGAAATTTTTTATTGAAGATATCTCCCCTTGTTCGCTTTTGACGGAGGTTTTGAAATAATCATCTTGACACAGTACCGAATTTATTCTATAATAACCTCAAGGAAGGCGGTGTAGCAATGACAGAAAAAACATATAAAGCAGACGGTCATACATATATAATATCGAAAATTAACGAAGCGATAAAAAACGGAAACCGTACGGCAACTATCTCCGGAAATTGGGAGATTGACGAGGCTATCCGTCTGCCTTCGAATTTTACTTTGATTCTGCAGGATTGCCATCTGAAGATGGCGGACGGGTGTTTTTCCAATATGTTCGTCAACGAGCATCACGATACAAAAGAGGGAAGAACTGTTAATGGTACTGACCGTAATATCAATATAGTCGGTCGCGGCGAGGCTGTTCTCGACGGTGGAGAATACAACGGCCTTTCCGAAAAAACACAAAACAAGAACGGTCTTCCTCCGATCTGGAAAAACAATCTTGTTCTCTTCACAAACGTGGACGGATTTAAAATTTCTGATATTTCCTGCCGTAACCAGCGTTGGTGGGCTTTGAATTTTCTCTATTGTTCCCATGGCTATCTCGGAAATATAGATTTTTGCGCAAACGATACGGCGATAGATGAGAATGGAAACGAGTATCACGGATTAATACGTAATAAATATAACGAGATTCTTGTAAAAAATGCAGACGGTATTGATTTGCGTCAAGGCTGCCACCACATTTTGATTGAGAACATAACCGGATTTACAGAAGATGATTCTATCGCGTTGACAGGTCTCAACGGAGGTGTAGAGAAAGCCTTTTCGGTTGAAGGTCTGTCATCGGATATCTGTAACATTGAAATCAAGAATATTGCTACTGCAGCCTTTTGTACAAACGTAAGACTTCTGAATCAAGGAGATGTGAATCTTCATGATATACTGATAGACGGCGTTTACGATATGGCAAGCACATCTCCTTACATGGACAGAGGACTGTACGCCGTTCGAGTTGGCGATACGCGCTTGTTCGGCACACGCCACTCAACGAGTGAAGAGACATATAACATTACCATAAAGAACGTTCGCGGCGGAGGAGTTTATGCAATATCATTGGCGGGCGCTATGGATAACCTCGTGATGTATGGCATCGAGACTTTTGACGGCGCAAAAATGCTGCTTGACGAAAGGAATGCATGAATTCAAGACTCTCGTCAAAACTCGCCGTGTATAAGCCTCTTCAAAGGTATTTGAGGCAAAAATCCGATTTCGGAAAGAGTAATGTTCTTATCAGAGAAATCACATAAATGAAAATTCCCACGTGCCTGACGAACGGTTTGCGGGAATTTTTTTATATGCAGAAAAAGGACTGAAAACCTCCTTGTCTGAACGGTGGCTTTTTGAAAAACTACGGCGCATACGTGTTCCGTTTCAAATTCGCCTACGAGATTTAGGTTTGCGAACCGGATAGCGTCATCGGGATGAAAGCGCGTTTGATTTGCCGCACTCCGAGCATAGTGAAAGCTTTTCTGCAAAATGTCGAGACGGATAAGCTTCATATTCTCTTCACGGAAGAATTGCGGAGCTCTTGTTTTTTATGCCTGCTTTCTAATTTGCTACGTACATTTGTTTATACGGATTGTGGCTGTCCGGCACTATTTTTGTAAAGGGGTGCCCCAGAACAAAGGCGGGGTCATATCCGAAATAAGCGCAAAATGCTTCGACGTAGGGGCGGATATCTTCCAGGTCCTCCTCAGTTGCCGGGGACGCCGTTACACCCGGAGAAAGATTGATGCCGGGCTCGGCGGTACGCAAAAATACCTTTCCGCCGTGCATTCCCGTACAGGGAAAATTATTCACAATACGTCGTCCATCCTCTTCGAGTCCCAGAACGATGATGATACCCCCCGCCTGATATTCGCCGAGAAAGCTACCGCATTTTCCGCCGATGACAAGAACAGGGCGCTTCTCATTATATTCTTTCATGTGTATGCCCGCGCGATACCCCGCGTCACCCTTAACGTAGATTTCGCCGCCCCGCATAGCATAACCCACTGCGTCGCCGACGTTTCCGTGAATCACTATCCGCCCGTGGTTCATCGTGTCACCTACCGCATCCTGGGCATTGCCCATCACGGTGACCGTGGCGCCGTTGAGATAAGCACCCAGGGCGTTACCGGGAATGCCGTCCTTTACAGTAACGGAAAATTCCGATGCTCCCGTTGCTATAAAGCGCTGTCCCATGCATCCAGTCAGCGTAACGTCTCCTTTGACGGCTAATATCCTTTGGTTAAGCGTCTTATAGTCCTGTGACCTTGCGTCTATCAACACCATTATAATATACCTCTCGTGTTTTTTACGGGCAAAGCAAAATTTTGCATAATCTGCCCTTTTTTATCTGTCTGCGCATATGCGGCACCTATTCGCACCAAAAAGAGCGCCTTTTCACAGTGAAGAGAACGTCTCACTCCCCTGCGTGGGAAATGCCGAGAATCTCCAATTCCTTTTCGTTAAGACCGACACCGCGAAGCATCAGACGATTTCCGCGCAATGCCTCTATGGAGTTGATTCCCATACCTCCCATCAGCTCCTTGATTTCGTGCTTCCACGCCGTCATCAGATTGACGAGCCGCTCCTTTCCCACGTCGGGATTCAGTCGTTTCACAAGCTCCGGCCGCTGGGTGGCTATTCCCCAGTTGCATTTTCCGCTTTGGCAGGTACGGCAAAGATGGCATCCCAGAGCCAGAAGCGCCGCCGTGGCAACATAGCAGGCATCTGCACCCAGTGCCACCGCCTTGATAACATCCGCCGAATTGCGGATGGAACCGCCCGCAATGATGGAAACGTCGTTGCGGATTCCCTCGTCACGCAGACGCTGATCCACAGCCGCAAGGGCGAGCTCAATGGGAATCCCCACGTTATCGCGAATCCTCGTAGGAGCGGCACCGGTGCCACCGCGATAGCCGTCGATGGCGATGATATCCGCGCCGCTACGGGCAATGCCGCTGGCAATGGCGGCAATATTATGCACTGCCGCCACCTTGACAATGACAGGCTTTTTGTAACCCGTTGCCTCTTTAAGAGAATAGACCAGCTGGCGCAAATCCTCGATGGAATAAATGTCGTGGTGGGGGGCTGGAGAAATGGCATCTGACCCCTCCGGAATCATGCGGGTACGGGAAACGTCCCCCACAATCTTTGCCCCGGGCAGATGACCGCCGATACCGGGCTTTGCACCCTGCCCCATCTTAATCTCAATGGCGGCACCCGCATTGAGGTAGTCCCCGTGTACGCCGAAGCGCCCGGATGCTACCTGTACTATCGTGTTTTCACCGTAACAGTAAAAGTCCTCGTGAAGTCCGCCTTCTCCCGTATTGTAAAGGATTCCCAGCTCCCGTGCAGCCTGCGCCAGAGACGAGTGGGCGTTGTAGCTGATTGAACCGTAGCTCATAGCGGAAAACAGAACGGGCATGGAAAGCTCCAGCTGAGGGGGAAAATCACAGATGAGTCTGCCATCTGCTCCTCTCGACACACATGTCGGACGTTTGCCGAGGAAAACCCTGGTTTCCATAGGTTCCCGCAAAGGGTCAATAGGCGGATTTGTAACCTGCGAGGCATTTATCAGAATCTTGTCCCAATAAACGGGCAGGGACTTGGGCGCGCCCATGGAGGATAGCAGAACGCCGCCGCTGTTGGCCTGCTTGTATATCTCCTTTACGGTATCCTCCCTCCAGTTGTCGTTTTCACGCAGGATGTTATCGTTTTTTACAATCTTGATGGCGTGTGCGTGGCAAAAAGAAACGCAACGCTGACAGTTGACGCACTTTGATTCGTCCGCCACCATGATTTTCCGCTCCGCATCAAAAGAATGTACCCCGTTGGCGCATTGCTTCTCACACATACGGCACAAGTTGCAACGGTCGGTACGGCGCAACACCTCGAATTCGGGGGCGATATAGGAAATGCTCACAGCTCCACACCTTCTTTCACACAAACGATTACAGGCTCTCCGCCCGTGGGCGACCAGATTTTTTCGGCGGCGGGCTCCATAGTGCGAATCGCTACCTCCTCGCTGGCAATGAATACCTTGTCATCCTTTTCCCCCACGACCATGGAGCGCAGCTTCAACCGGTCGTTCAGCGCCATTAGTCCCCCCTCAAAGCCGAACACAATCGAAAACGGACCGGTGATAAGGAGACTGGGGAACATTTTTCGCAGGTATGTCAGTCGCTCTCTCTCCGCAAAATCCGGAGTTTTGTCGATAGTGCTCCAAAATGGGGCAGCGATGACGTTTGCAGCTTCGGCGGGGGTGAGTCCCCGGACACGTATCAGATAATCAAGAATGTAGGCGATTACCTCTGTATCAGTCTTTAAGGTGCACTGATACCCGAACATCTCGATAAAACGGCGATTGGCGTCGTAGGAGGAAATCTCCCCGTTGTGCACTACGGAGTAATCCAACAGCGTGAAGGGATGTGCACCACCCCACCAGCCGGGGGTGTTGGTGGGATATCTGCCGTGCGCCGTCCATGAATATCCCTCATATTCCTCCAATCTATAGAACTCTCCGACGTCCTCGGGAAATCCCACTGCCTTAAAGGCTCCCATGTTCTTTCCGCTGGAAAACACGTAAGCTCCCTTCATTTCGCTGTTAATCTTCATCACAACTCTTGCCACAAATTCCCGTTCATCCAACTGACGGGCGACAAGTACCGATTTCAGAGGGGAAACAAAATATCTCCAGATAATGGGCTCGTCGGTAATGGCGGAAATCTTGCGGGTGGGGATAATCTCCGATTTTACAATCTCGAAACATTCTTTCAGATAAACCTCGCAATTTTTGCGGGTGGCGCGCTCGTCAAAAAACAGGTGCAGGGCATAGAAATCCCGGTACTCCGGGTAAATGCCGTATCCGGCAAATCCTCCGCCAAGACCGTTGGAACGGTCGTGCATGGGAACCATGGCTTCCCTTATCATCTCTCCGGACATCCGCTTACCCTCGCGGGAAATCACCGCGGCAATCGCGCATCCGGACGGGATGCGCACCTGACCTTCTTTTTTCATAATCGTCTTTTCCTTTCGGAGCTTTGGAATAAAAAAGCGCTCATTCCGACACAGTTTACCCGTGCAGGAATGAACGCCTTTGCTCATCTTGTAAGTATTATATCCCAAAAACCTCGCATTGTCAAGTGCTATTCCCATTTTTTACTGAAATTTTCGACAAAAGGTGCTGACAAAAGCGCAGTTCCCATAGAGATTTAGTATTTAATAATTGTCAAAAAACGCCATCAGGCAAAAGAAAAAGTGGGGCGTTTTCTACAGACTGAGACTAACGAAAATTTCGTTTGTCTTTTTAATTATTCAAAAATCCCTATGGGAATTCAGGTAAAGAAAAACCGCTTTGCATAATGATACGTATAAAACCAACGGCGTCTTTGAACGGGACAGGCTCCGATTTGTCTCAATTTATCTCCCCTGCCTTTCGGAAGGCGATTTTTGCTGCTATAACAGCAATTATTTCGTTGATTATAGCGGCGGCAACTATCGTGCCTGCCGCACATGATACGATATAGATAAAAGTAAAAAGTCCTGCGCCTGCGATAAGTCTGTAATCAAGCAGCATACCGAGATTGACTATAACAACGACAAGTGATAACGTCAGAAGAGGATGGAACAAAGACAGAATATCGTTGAGTTTTTCTTCCGGGACAATATTGGCGAAGGTCGCGCTGAAAGCCATGCCCACGACTTGCGACACAGATACCGTCTCACCGCCTCTTGCAGAACTTATTACGGCAATCGTTGAAAAAAAGACGATAACTCCGATGATGTCGTCAAGAGCCGCAAGCGGAATCAGCGTTTTCGTGACCGGACCGTTTGTGTGATACTCGTTTACGATTGTTTGCGGTGCATATCACCGCAAACAATCGTAAAATATTCACCATAAAGCCTCCAGCCTCCGTATCACTCTGTCGCAATCCTCATTTTCCCGCAACAGCTTCTCAAACGCTCCGTCCACGATAACCTTTACCGCATCGTCGCATTTCGTTAAAAAAGGACAAATGCAATCCCATAGTTCGTTTTCCTTCTGCTTTGCAAAGGCCGAAACCGAAAGGTTGAGAGTATATTTGTTGAACACCTCGTCTCGTGTCATTGTTTTGGAAGAAAAATATAAACTGAGCAGTTCAAAACGTTTGTTGTCTGATTTCTCAGCTATTTCCACCGCCTTTTTACGTGCGTCGGCATAGTATTTTTCAAAAACGGCGTAAGCAAGCGATTCTTTATCGGGAAAATATTTGTACACGGTCTTTTTTGATATGCCAAGCTGTGCGGCAAGACTGTCAATGGAAAATTTCAAACCGTCTTTTTTCAGGCTCTCTATGGATTGTTCGATGATTGTATTTTTCATTGGAAACGAATTATCCTTTTTTTGTTTCCATTATATCACACACTTATGTTTTTGTCACCCAAAGGCAAAACACCATAAGAGAAATCAACTTTTTCTCCTGCATCCGAATTGCTCAATCACGCAAATCCTGTTGTCTTAAAAGATTATAAAACAAAAACCTCAAACGCAAAGCTTCGTTTGAGTATTTATCACGCTGTTTTATTTAAGGACGTCCGAATAAATCCGTCAGCCATTCTTTTTATTCTTATTGTTACACGAATTTTCTCTTGCCGAAATTCTGGCGATTGTATCGCTGATCTGAACCGAAACACTCGCAGGGAGTGCCGTTTCATCAACTGTCAGCTCGCAAGTAATGGCGTTGACATGTTGTGTCATACCGCGGGAATGATAATAGCGTGGTTTCCGTCTACGTACACCTTCTATTGCAGGTAATTTCGACGACTGCCCATGCAGATCTTTGCTCTTTCACTCTCAACGCGGATAAACTGCTCAATGTCGGGGTGGTCTTAGCACCGATATCGCCTTGAACGGGAATACTCATCGAAGTCGCTGCATATTCCGCCCCGTCCAAAGCGTCGTACGAAAATTTGAATTCATATCATGATTAATGTTAAAAATGAACGGCTCGCCCGCCAAAAAGAGGCAACCCGCAGGTTGCCTGTTTTTATACAACACAAATAATATGGAAGCTACGGCTCGATTTTATGAGCATTACGTCTTGTGGGTTGTGTCTTTGAACTTGTACTCCATTTCCAGAGAAGAAAGCGGGTCCTTACGCGAGAGAATTACTTGTCCCTTTTTTTCAAAAGTAAATTCGGTGGGGATTGCCAGATTTTCTTTTATATATCGATTCATCTCTCCTTTAACCGGAGCTTTTAGTAGATGCCCTCCCGTATTGCCGATTTTAACCGTAAGCCGATAACCTCTCTTTGAAATCTGTATTTCGTCAGGGGCTATTTTGCGTATTTTTGCAAAATTATACGTAGTAAGGTCGTATTCTTTTCCATTGCACATAACAAAGCCGAGGAGCCCTGTAAATCTTATAGGACCGAAGGGAATGGTGGCAATGGCAACAGTCAGACCGTAATCTCGTCCCACTGAATTATACCATACGTATTGGTGTGGAAAATCCGTACCGCAGTCACCCTCGATATAGCCGTACCCGTCATCAAATGAGTGCTCCACTCCGTTGAAAACGATACTTCCGCTGAGGCTGTGGTACATGGAATATATTTCATGAGAACATTGCATGGGGAAAATCGAAAAGGGACCCATGGCTTTCCCACGAAGAGGATGAAGCTCGCCCAAACGCACACTTCCGACAACCGTAAGCCCGCTTTCATGCAAATCTATTTTTATACCACGGTCATCAACAGAAATTGCATTCGGGTTCTCTATCTGATAGCTTCCCTCGGCAGTAATCAGCTGTTTTGCGTATCCTTCTTCGGATTTACTGTCAATCAGAGCAAAGGAAAACGAATCAGCGGCAACGCATTTATAATATTTTCCGAAAAAATATGGTTTTGTTTTCATAAAAGATTAAGTAATCGTCCTTTCCCCAAAGATTTTACGTATTACATACGTATAAATTCATATTATGAAAAAGGCGGTTGCCCGTTTTGATTTTCAGCGGGCAACCGCGATTTTATTTTATTACCGCAAATAAAACCTTACCCACGGCGAACACTGCAACGGATACAATCAAAAATATCAACACAAAAGAATTTACGCTTTCCTTCCATCTCATAGCGAGAATCACGGCGTCTCCTATCACGGCTATCAGCATTGGAATATAGCGTAACAGATTGTTTCCCTGTCCGAGGAACAGATCCCTTAACATCCACGTAAAGCAAACGACCAACGCGAGCGACACTACCGCCTCGATAACGTGAAAGAGCGTGGCGTTTGTAATTTCCGAGCGATACATCACAGGTATAGCCATGGAAAATACGGTTAGAAAAATGAGTGAATACCAAAGCATGAAACGGTTTTCGGATGCAAAAGACAGCTGTACGCAACGGAGTATCATCGCAACAATAAGCATGCCGTATGAAACGAATTGTATCGGAGCCATAGTATATTCCGTATGCACCATGCCCGATACCAGCAACACACCTGCGATGATGGTTAACGTGGAATAGTCGACAGATACGGACGCATTGACGAGAGACTGCCAGAAGCTCCTGCATACAAATATCAACATGATTGCCGTAGCGATTAAAGACAAAATTGTCATGGTATTTACGTAGCCGTCAAAAGCATTACTGTACAGATTGGCCCCTGTGCTGCGAAAAATCTTGACAAGGCTCCGAATACGTTCTGCACCCAAAACAACAAAATACCCAAGAAAAAACCATGAAATTATCGTATTCAAAGGTTGACTCTGAGAATTTACCATATTGATTATTCCTTTCTTACTTAAGTGAATAAACTTTTTGAATATTATAGCATAATTACATTTCTCTGTCAATCACTCCCGTGCAGAAACGTGATAACGATACAAATATTCATATCCACCCATCAGTCGGTTTGAGCAAACCCGTCACCCGGCAAGTTGAGTAATGTTGATTCACGTAAGAGTAAGTAAATCTTACGAACCTAAAACAATTGAAATAATAACGCTACGTTTTTTGTTGCGGTTTCAGCGTTATAAAAATCGCTCCCGGAATTCATTTTTTGGTTTTTTCATATTCTCCTATCAGCGCGAAATATTCGTCCCATCGGTATTCGCGGATAGGCATTACCGGATGCTTATAGTCATCGAAAACAAGAACGAGCGCAGGGGAGAGTGAATTATATTTTTCGCATATATATCTGTCCTTTAGCTTCCCCTTGCGTATCAGACTTTTTGCCGTCGCATGATAACTGTAATATTTTTTCATACTCTGAGTATTTGAAAAAATCGAAAAATTATTCCCCGATTCCCGCTGAAAAGGAAGCTGAATATATTGCACTTGGCGCAACGTCATTTCCGGGATTATTGAGAAGAGATTGCGTATTTTTTACGGAATTCCTTTGGCGAGATACCGTATTTTTCTTTGAACACCTTATAAAAATAACTGACGCTCTGAAATCCGCATATAAGACAAATATCAAGTATTTGTTTATTTGTGTTCAACAGAAGATTTGAGGCATAGTTTATACGTTTTTGGTTGATGAACTCCGAAGGAGTGATACCCATATGCTTTTTCATGGTTCTTGCGAGATGCTCACGCGTTTTTTTACTCAGCTCCGACATTCGCTCGATGCCTGCGGTAAAATTTTCGGGACGGTTCATGGCGGCAAGCAGATTTGAGAGCCATATCGGATACCCTTTATCTTCAATAGAACTCACGCTATGAAAAAACCTTGTGAATATGTTGGCGAGGATTACTCTTACTCTGATTTTCAGTGTAGCCTTGTCCTTCCAATTTACAGAATTAAGCTCGCCTATTTCCGACAGCAGAAGCTTTTTATCATATTCTGAGAGGATAACCGAAGGGGGCATTGCGGAATTTAACAGTTCCTTTGACGGAAATGCGTCGGTAAGGTAATCAAAAAGCTCCTTTGCCGTCTCGACGGAAAAAGTCAGATTCACATACTCACTCTTTTTGTTTTCGGGTGAATTATACAGATATCCGTGTATGTCGTTTTGGCGTATAAAAACCAACGTTCCCTCGGCGAGTTCTGTTTTTGTACCGTTTATCCAATGAGTGACTCCTCCGGAGACCGTTATGAAGATTTCATAGAATTCATGAGAATGAGGATTGAAAATATCATCTGCTCCATAAACATACCGATAAAGACAACCGGATTCCATATCAACGTTTTGTTCGGCGCGAAGACGTTTGTATTCAGGCATATAAAGAATCTCCGATATCACAATAGTGTAATAATTATATCATAATTTCGGTAGATATGCAACATATTTCGATGATAGAATAAAAACAAGTAACGAGGGGGGAAAATATATGAAAAAAATTCATCTTTTATGCAATGCCCATCTCGACCCGGTATGGTTGTGGGAAAAAGAGGACGGCATTGCCGAGGCGATTTCGACGTTTCGCGTCGCCGCGGAATTTTGCGAGAATTACGACGGATTCGTTTTTAACCATAACGAATCTCTGCTTTACGAATGGGTTGAAGAATATGAGCCTGCTCTTTTTGAACGTATAAAGCGACTTGTTGCCGACGGCAAGTGGCATATTATGGGCGGATGGTATCTGCAACCCGACTGCGTTTTTCCTTCGGGAGAAGGCTTTTTGAGGCAAATCGAAGTGGGAAACGACTATTTTGCTTCAAGATTCGGAGTCAAACCCACCACAGCAATAAATTTTGATCCTTTCGGACATTCGCGAGGTCTCGTTCAGATACTCAAAAAATGCGGCTATGATTCCTATATCTTTTTGCGTCCCTTCAAAATAGTTCCCGAAAGAGATTTCGTATGGCGCGGCTTTGACGGAAGCGAAGTAATCGGTCACTGTATGCCTGACAGCTATAGGACTTTGAAGGGCATGGCATTGGAAAGGCTCAAGAATGAGATTGCAGACGCTCACGAAGGGGCAAATCTGATGCTTTGGGGCTTGGGAAATCACGGCGGCGGTCCATCGAAGGTAGACCTTGAGGCGATAAACGACTTTATAAAACAGCATCCCGAGATTCAGATAATTCACTCAACGCCCGAAAATTATTTTTCCGAGCTTGACAGGGACGGGCTTCGGGTAATCGACACTTCACTGGTTCACTGTATGGTGGGATGTTATACCTCCATGGTCAGAATAAAGCAGGCGTATCGAGCCCTGGAAAACGACCTTATCCTTACCGAAAAAATGCTTGCCTCAAGCGGTATTGATTACGATGATAAAATGCTTTCGTCAGCGGAAAAGTCAATGCTTTTCTGCCAATTCCACGATATTCTCCCGGGTTCAATGATTAAACGCGGAGAGGAGGATTCACTCCGCCAGATGAGCTTTGCGCGTGAAATCTTGGCGGGACTGAAAATGAAATCCTTCATGAAGCTCTGCGAAGGTCAGGCAAAGGGCAAAGCGGGAGAAATACCCGTTTTGGTATTTAACCCCAACCCCTACCGAGTTTCCGAGGATATAGAGGTTGAATTTTTACTTGAAAACCAGAACTGGACGGAAAATCAGGTAACGGTGGCACGCGTACGCGATAAGAACGGAAATTATCTCCCGACACAGAACGAGAAAGAAGACAGCTCGCTTACCTTTGATTGGGTAAAAAGAATTGCTTTTCGCGCAGAGCTCGAGCCTATGAGCATCAACCGTTTTGACGTAGAACTCATACCGCACGAAGGTTCTCGCAGACCCATTATGCCGTGTGATGATGACGGCGAATGTTTTGTCATTAAAAATGACAGAATGAGCGTGAAAATCAACAAGAAGAGCGGTCTGATCGAAAAATATGAGGTTGACGGTCACAATTATCTCAACCTCGGCGGAAGAATCAGCGTATTCAAGGACAACGAGGACCCCTGGGGTATGAGGGTTGACGGTTTTTATGACAGAATAGGTGAATTTGTTGCGGTAAGCGATGAAGAAGCCAACAGATTCAACGGTTATCCGGAGGAAAGCTATCCAAACGTAAGGGTGGTCGATAACGGTGCTATGCGCACTAAAATTCAGGCTATATTCCGCAGCGAGAACTCTTATGCCGTAATCACTTATACCATTCCCAAGCTTGCCGAATACATTGACGTAAACGTAAAAATCCTCTCAAATGACGTTAACCGAATGTATAAGCTCGATTTCGATACGGTATTTTCCGACGCCGATTTTATAGGACAGACCGCATTCGGAAGTGAAGTATTAAATAAAAATCGAGAAGTCGTGATGCAAAAGTGGGCATCGCTAAGCGAAGGCGGACGTGTATTTTCCGTAATCAATCAAGGAACTTACGGAGTCAGCTCGGATGGAAGCCTTGTTAGCGTCAGCCTTTTGAGAACACCCGTTTATTCAGCACACCCCCTTGAAAACAGACCTGTTTGCGAGCATGATTTTACACATGACCATATAGATATGGGCGAGCGTTGCTTCAATTTCAGAATTGAAGTTAATGATGAGTATATCGATAAGACTGCGGAAATATATAATCAGCCGTCTTACGTTCTCTCATTCTTCCCCTCGGGCGAAGGGGTAAAGCAGGATACTTCCCTTGAGATTGATGACGGAAACGTTATCTTATCGTCATATCGTCAAAAAAAGGACGGCAGTTATTTTTTAAGACTCTTTAATTCTCTTGACGCGACGGTTAACACTACACTGAGAAAATGCGGCATAGAATATCAAATAACCTTGGCTCCCTACGAAATTAAGGCTTATGTTATAAGGAATAACGAACTCGTTGATTCGGATATAAGATATGATGAGAAACGTTGTTGATTTATCCCTGATAAAGCTTAAACCTGCAATCAAGGATTACATCTGGGGCGGACAACGTCTTGTACTTGAATATAATAAGCAAACAGAACTCAAAAGGGTGGCTGAAAGCTGGGAGCTGTCCACTCATAAGGACGGCGAAAGTCTTGTTGCCACCGGATTAAACGCAGGTATGAAATTTTCTGATTATCTGGCCAAAAATCATGGGGTATTGGGAGATAAGGTAAAAACAGATAACGATTGTCCGATACTGATAAAGCTTATCGACGCAAAGGAAAAGCTATCCGTTCAGGTACATCCCGATGAAAAATATGCCAATCAAAAACACGGACAACACGGCAAAACGGAAATGTGGCATGTTCTTGAATGTAATAAAGGAGCTTCGCTGTATTACGGTTTCAAAGATGGTGTAAGCAAAGAGGAAATCGAACAGTCAATAAAAAACGGCACTCTGACAGAGCTTTTGAACAGAGTGGAGGTTAAAAAAGGAGATACGTTCTTTATAAATCCGGGGACCGTGCATGCAATAGGAGAAGGCATCGTCATTTGTGAGATACAGCAGAACTCCAACGTTACCTACCGTTTATACGATTATGACAGAGTGGGAACCGACGGACGCAAACGCCCGTTGCACATATCCGACGCTCTGGCTGTGCTTAACACCTCGCCGTCAATTCCTCATAAAAACGTATCCGAGGGAATTCTTGCGGATTGTGATTTGTTCAGGGTGGAAAAAATTAAAGTTTCAGCAGAGTATGACCTGAAAATCAACAATTACAGTTTTACCGCTCTGCTCGCAACAGAAGGTTCGGGAAGTATTTGCTTAAATGCTTCGTCCGTTGAATTTATGAAAGGCGATTGCATATTTATCCCATCGCAAAACGCAACCGCCGGTATAATCGGCAACTGCGAAATAATAAAAACAACCGTCTGAAATAAAAATCCGAGGAAACTCGGATTTTTTTATTGCAATTTTTAATTCGTTTATTACTGTGTTTCTATCAACAAAAAATTCTGACAATTTGCGTTTTGCGGAACGGAAAAATATTATGTCACCGATTGACACGATTATGCTTTCATGTTAAAATAAAAGTGTATGTTGAAATGCTTGTCGTTTTTTGCCGTATACTGTCAACGGAAGTCGAAAAATCGCAAAAAACATCCGCAAAGCATAATGGTCCTTTGGCGATAGCCGCATTTGGCAGATAACTATCCTTTGGCGATAGCCGCATTTGACGGATAACTATCCTTTGGCGATAGCGGTAATCTCTGTATAGGGGGAATGATATGGTAGGAAGAATACATTCTTATGAAACACTCGGGGCGGTTGACGGCCCGGGGATTCGATTCGTGCTTTTCATGCAGGGATGCCGTCTGCGTTGTAAGTACTGCCATAATCCCGACTCATGGTCGCAGTCCTGTGGCTACGAAGCAACCGATGAGGAAATAGTAAAAGAGGTCATAAAATACAAAAATTACTATGGCAAAAAGGGCGGTATCACCGTCAGCGGAGGAGAGCCGCTTCTCCAACTTGATTTTCTCATTTCCCTCTTCTCACTATTAAAACAGAGGGGGATATCTACGGCGATAGACACCTCCGGTGCCGAATATGACGAAAACGACCGAAGATACGAAACTCTCTTCGGGCTTACCGACCTTGTCCTTCTCGATATCAAACATATAGACAATGACAAATGTATAGCCCTCACAGGTAAGGGAAACGAAAACACTCTATCGTTTGCGAGAAGGCTTTCGCAAAGAAAAATCCCCATAATAATACGCCATGTTCTCGTCCCCGGATTTACCGACGGATATGAGGACCTTATAAAAACAAAGGACTTTATATCCACACTTGACAGCTTGGTGAAGGTGGAGGTGCTTCCATACCACACCCTAGGAAAAAGCAAATACGAAAAAATGAAGATACCCTATCCTCTTGGTGATTTACCGGTACCGACACCCGAGTCGGTCGCATACGTTCGGAGCGTACTCAACGTCAAACCTATGCGATAGAATATATTAAATCAAAAATTACAAACCTGACAAAAACACGAAAGGCAAAAGCATATGACATCAAACGAAAAAGCATGGGAGGGCTTCACCCGCGGAAAATGGAGCAGCGGGGAAATTGACACCCGCGATTTTATTCAGAAAAACTATACTCCCTACACGGGAGACGGGGATTTCCTTGCCGATGCAACCGAGGCGACGCGCACCCTTTGGGACGAGATATGCGCACTTTCCGAGGAGGAACGCAAGCGGGGAGGTGTTTTTGACGCGGATACCGATATCGTATCCACAGTTAACAGCCACGGTGCGGGATACATAGACAGAACACTCGAAAAAATAGTCGGAGTTCAGACCGATGCACCCTTTCGAAGGCCTCTGCACGTATCGGGAGGTCTGCGTATGGCGGAGCAGTCGCTCGAAATGTACGGCTACAAAATTAATCCCGAAATACATACGTTTTTCAGAAAATACAGAAAGACGCATAACGACGGCGTTTTCGACGCATATACCCCCGAAATGCGACTGGCGAGAAAGGCACATATTCTCACGGGACTCCCCGATACGTACGGCAGGGGAAGAATAGTAGGTGACTACCGCAGGGTGGCTCTCTACGGCGTTGACTTCTTAATGGAAAAGAAAAAAGAAGAGCTATCATATATTGACGGTGACATGACGCCTGAGCGTGTCCGTGACAGAGAGGAGGTCGCCGATCAGATAAAGGCTCTCCTTGAGCTCAAAGAGATGGCAGCGGCATACGGTTTCGATATCTCACGTCCTGCGGAAAATGCGAGGGAGGCGGTGCAGTGGCTCTACTTCGGTTATCTCGGAGCCGTAAAGGATCAGAACGGCGCTGCCATGAGCATCGGCAGAAACACCAACTTTTTGGACATATACATCGAGCGTGACCTTGCCAAAGGGATATTAAGCGAGTCAGAGGCGCAGGAGCTTATCGACCACTTCGTAATGAAGCTGCGCATCGTTAAATTCATGCGTACCAAAGAGTATAACGAGCTTTTCTCGGGAGACCCCACCTGGGTTACGGAATCCATCGGCGGTATGGGGACGGACGGCAGAGCTCTGGTTACCAAGACCTCGTACAGAATCCTCCATACCCTTATAAATCTCGGGCCTGCGCCGGAGCCGAATCTGACGGTTCTTTGGAGTGAAAATCTGCCCGAAAACTTCAAGAAATTCTGTGCGAATATATCCCTGAAAACCTCCGCCATACAATATGAGAACGACGACCTTATGCGCCCTGTTATGGGAGACGACTATTGTATTGCCTGCTGTGTCAGCAGCATGAGAGTCGGTAAAGACATGCAGTTCTTCGGCGCGCGGGCAAACCTTGCAAAATGCCTGCTTTATGCAATAAACGGAGGACGGGACGAGCTTATGCTCGACGAAAAAACCGGAAAGCCTCTTCAGGTATCTCCTGAATTCATCCCGATAGAAGGCGACGGTGCGCTCGACTATTCCGAGGTTATGAATAAGTTCGACAGCATGATGGACTGGCTCGCAGGCCTATACGTGAACACCCTTAACCTTATACATTATATGCATGATAAGTATTCCTATGAGGCACTGGAAATGGCCCTTCACGATACGAAGGTGCGCCGTTTCTTCGCTACAGGTATAGCAGGACTATCCTGTGCGGCAGACTCCCTCTCGGCAATAAAGTATGCAAAGGTATATCCCATAAGGAACGAGTACGGCATAGTTACCGATTTCAGAATAGACGGTGACTTTCCCAAATACGGAAACAACGACGACCGTGTGGACGATATAGCAGTATGTCTGGTCAAAAACTTTATGAAGAAGATAGAAAGTCACTATACCTACCGTGAATCGATACCTACAATGTCGATACTCACCATAACGTCAAACGTCGTATACGGCAAAAAGACGGGTTCTACCCCCGACGGAAGAAAGTGCACGGAAGCGCTCGCTCCCGGTGCCAACCCCATGCACGGCAGGGATACCCACGGTGCTCTCGCATCGCTTGAATCGGTGGCGAAGCTCCCATACGAATACTCGCGAGACGGTATATCCAACACGTTCAGTGCGACCCCCTCCTCGCTCGGACAGGCTGATGAGGAGAGAGTCGAAAATCTCTCCGATATGATAGACGGCTACGTTCGCTCCGGTGGATATCACTTGAACGTAAACATATTTTACCGTGAGCTTCTCCTGGACGCACAAAAACATCCCGAAAAGTATCCTCAGCTCACTATACGTGTCAGCGGATATGCAGTTAACTTCAACAAGCTTACATATGAACAGCAGAATGAGGTAATCTCGCGCACGATTCATGAGAGAATGTAAAATATACCGCGGGCATATTATTATATTGTTGTATTTTGAAAACAGCGAATATTTTCTTGGGAGAACTTATACCAATGAAAAAAATTATTGCCGAGTTGAAACAACTTAAAGTAAAAAATTTTATATTTTTAGTGATAGCCGGTATTGTAAATTCAATAGGCGTCGTGGTATTTCTGATGCCGGTAAAGCTCTATGACAGCGGAATATCCGGTACGTCGATGCTACTATCATTCGTGACGCCCGAGTGGTTTACTCTGTCTTTGTTTTTGCTTATGCTCAACATACCGCTGTTTCTCTTCGGACTTAAAAAGCAGGGTATCCAGTTCACGGTATACGCTATTTTCTCAGTTCTCATGTACTCGCTCAGTGCTTTTATGATAACAAACGTACTACCGATTGAAGTGAGCATATCCTCACCTATAGCAGGCACGGACCTGCTTCTGTGTTGCCTCTTCGGCGGTATAATATCCGGTATCGGCAGCGGTATGGCAATACGCTTCGGCGGCGCCATGGACGGTGTCGAGGTTATGGCGGTCATATTTGCGAAAAAACTCGGTATTACAGTCGGCACCTTCGTTATGATATATAACGTAATTCTCTACGTAACGTGCGGAATAATAATGGGAGACTGGTCGCTCTCGCTCTACTCGATTGTAGCATATATGGCGGCCCTCAAAACCGTAGACTTTATAGTCGAGGGTATCGACCGTTCGAAGTCCGCTATGATAGTCACGGCAAAGCCCGAAGAAATATGCACCGCCCTCTCCGAGGAATTTGAATGTGGAATAACCACCATTCAGGCAAAGGGTTATTATTCCGGTTCAGACAAAACCGTAGTCTATATAGTCATCAACCGTTTCCAGGTATATAAAATGAAGGAAATAATAAAGAAGATTGATGCCTTTGCCTTTGTCTCTGTCACGGAGATTGCCGACGTCTTTCGTTCGGAAACGCAAAAACGATAAAAATAAAAGCTGTTCCGAGTTCGGAACAGCTTTTTTGTTTTGAAAAACACTGTCGTTTCACCTCTTTAAGGCAAGGCGGAATGAAGTGAACCCCAAATAGTTCACAGAAAAGAAAAAGGCGCAACAAAGACAGGGAGAGGAAATTACCTCTTCCTGTTTTTGATTCTCGAAGTATTATAAAAAACTAACCAATCTTCTACAAGCAGTAGATATTCTTCGAGAGATGTGATATAATTGTTATACAAAGTCTCCTTTTTAAGTATGCTATGGAAGCTCTCAATGGGAGAATCATCGATCGGAGTGCCTTTCCGACTCATTGATATTTGAATCCCATTGGATTCGCATACGGCTTTGTACTCGAAGGACGTATATTGAAAACCTTGATCACTGTGAATGATAAGGTTTGATACGTCCTTCGTTTTAGCAATTGCTTGATTTAAAGTGTCAATAACTAATTTTATGTCGTTGCGTTTCGATATCTGATGCGCAACGATTTTTCTGTCATATAGATCTAAAATAGTGGACAGATACGCTCTCTTGTTTCCGAATGAAAGATATGTAATATCTGTTACCCAAACCATATTGGGAGAGGTTGCGTTGAAATTTCTCTTTAACAGATTAGGCTTTACATTGTCTTCAATTCTTTTGTAAGCAACATTTGGTCTGATACGTTTAATATACTCTGGCTTTAAGCCATACTTTTTCATGATTCTTGCCGTCTTTTTGTGATTAAATATTACACCATATTTAACCAACAAGCCTTCACAAATCCTACGATAACCGTACGTGCCTTTTGATTCATCAAATATTTCTTTAATCAAAAGGTAGTCGTAGTAATCTTTATCTTCCGCTGCACGATATTTGTAGTACGTTCTCTTCGAAATATCTAACACCTCACACATATTGTCGAGAGAATACTCTTCAATGTGCATATTGATAAATATTACTTTCTCTCTCGTTGTGCCTTGAGGAAGGCTTGGTATTTTTTTAGTATTTCATACCGTTCCTTGTAATCTATTTTGTCTTCATCTTTCGGCGGTCTACCGGAGCTGAATTGACGATGATCTACAAGAATATTTTTTCCTTGCTTCAACTTACTTGCCCAATTACGTATGGTTTTTTGCGGTATCCCGTACTCTTCTTCCAATACACTCGAAGGTATATATTCTTCAAGATACTTTCTTAAAACCTCTGCTTTAGTTGCTTCTGAATAACTCTTAAACTTTTGTCCTTTCTTTGCCATAACAAAACACCTCCTATGGTACCATTATACCATAAGAGGTGTTTGCGCCTTTTTCTTTTCTGTGAACTATTTGGGGTTCACTTCAGAATACATCCGCCTTTTCCTCTGTTCATTCCGGCAACACTTCATCCATCTGCCTTCTTCTATGTTCATGACGGCAAGGCTATATCCCCTCCAAGTTGCGCCTCGCTTGTCTTCTGACCTTGTTGATATGCCTCTCGAAGTCACCGCTGTTTATCAGCTCCGCTATGATATACTGTTCAAGCGTGGACACAGTGCATGAATAAAAACCTATTCTATCCGCAAAAGGCTTTACCAGTTTTTTCGGTATCACCATATATCCTATTCTCATAGACGACGAAATAGTTTTTGAAAAGGTGTTCAGATATATTACGTTGTCGCTGTCAGAGAGGGCAAAAAGCGTTTCCATCGGCTGTGACGATACGGAGAACTCCGAGCCATAGTCGGATTCGATAATATACCTCTCGGACTTCTGCGACCACCTGATATACTCGTGTCGTTTTGATGCGGAGGCGGTTATTCCGCTCGGAAAGCTCTGATACGGCGTCGTGTGCAGAACGTCTGCATTACACCTTGAGAGTGAGACGCTGTCAATGCCGTCCTCGGCAAGAGAAAGACCTTCATACCTGACCCCGTGCGCACGGTATATTTTCTCTATCTTATCGTAACAGGGAGATTCTATGGCATATGCCTTATCCCTGCCGAGTAAATCTATTATAAGCCCGTATAGATATTCCGCGCCCGAGCCTATTATTATTCTTTCGCTCTCAACGTTGATTCCGCGATTCCTCAGAAGATATTTTCTTATCGCCTCTCGCAGCTCAGGACACCCCGGGTTCGGTGATTTTTCGAGCAATACGTCGTGATAGTCAGACAGTACCTTGCGCACGGTTTTGCTGAGAACGGAGAGTGAAAAGTCCGGATAGCTTGCCGGCGTGCGAACATAACGGCAAACCCCATCCCTATCCGATGCGGCAGAGGCAAAGCCGTCGCTCTTTCTGAATATTACGAAGAACCCGCTCCTCTCTCTCGGTTGCGCATATCCCTCGTCGCACAAAAGGGCGTAGGCATGCTCCGTAGTAACGGTGCTTACCGATAACTCATCGGCGAGCAGTCTCTTTGACGGCAGCTTGGTGTTGTAGGGGTATACACCCGATATTATGTCGTCTCTTATCATGCGATATATCTGCAAATACACAGGATGTTCTTGTGTGTTTATAACGTATTTCATCTGGTTATATTATTTACTCCGATTCTGGTTATTTTTTATTACCAGAAATCATTATACAATTGTTTTATCAAAATATCAAGTATAATTCGGAAAGAATACGAGGAGCAAAAATCCATGAACAAAAAAAACATAAGCGTTGAACTGATAAGGCTCTGTATCACCGCAATGCTCATGGCACTCAATATCGCGATGAGCTCGTTCGGCGTTCCCGTTCCCGGCGGACATCTTTACATGAACGATATTGTTATATGTACTGCAGCGATACTTCTCCCACCGTGGGAGGCATTTGTAGTGGGAGGAGTCGGGGCTTTTCTGGGCGATTTCTTCTTCTATCCTACGCCGATGTTCGTTTCTCTGGCAACGCATGGTCTGCAGGCCGTAGTAATATCCGTTTTCTCGCATTACGTGCTCAAAGAAAAAAAACAGCTTGCGTCCGGAATAGGCGTCGCTCTCGGAGCCGTCATAATGGTTATCGGATATTCCCTGGGCAGAGCATTTATATACAGCACTCCCGAGTATGCAATAATGAAGCTTCCGTATCAGATATTACAGGCTCTTGTAGGTGCGGTGATAGGAATGATACTGTGCTGGAAATGCGGCATCTATAAGCTCTATACAAGAAAACTCGGAGAACTCTGAGCAGCAAAGCACGTAGCGTCGGGTTGTATTCCGATTTTTCATTGAGTGTTCAGCATATATTAAGATTTTTTCCGATTTTCAAAAATAAGAGAAAACAAATCGACAACGGAATCAGGTATAGCATTTTTCTTGACTAATAATACGACAGTGATATAATATAATCGCATTTGATTTTTTATAAAAGCTAATCTTATTAAATCGGTTAACCGCCTATGGAGGGCATATGAAAAGAATCATGTTATTTCTGATATCCGTATTTCTTTTCCCTTTCCCTTGTCTGTCACACAGGCTCAGATACAGAGTATACAGCCGCCCTGCAACGGCTCTTCAGTATTCGGATATTCCGTACTCGGAATGGAAACGGGCAGAAAAAGATATGAAAAAATCCCTGATGAAGTGGGGATTCTACTATCAGGAATATATACTCTATAACTTTTTCGGAAAAGACAATAAATATAAATCGTCCTTTATAAGCGAAATAGACAGATACGTAATTTTCAGAAAATTCAATCACAGGGCCACTGTCAAAAACTATGAGAGCAAGTATTCGGTTTATCTTCGCTACCGCGAGTTTTATCACAGAAAAATGATAAGGATAAAAGACAAAAGAGACCTATGCCTCGTAACAGACATCCTGAAAAACGGGAAAAGCGTAATTCTGAAGCCCGAGGTAGGCAGTTGCGGTGAGAATATCATAAAATTCAATGGCTCCGACACAGCAGATCCGTCCGAGATGAACCTGTCGAACCTTTGTGATTTTCCGTATGTATGTGAGGAATATATAAGTCAGAGCGCGGATATGGCATCGTTCAATCCGGATAGTGTAAATACCGTCCGTCTTCTGTGCGTCCGCCGCTCAACAGATATCTCGTCATTTCATTCCGAGGGTGAGGACTCCGCGCGACTTCCGTCCGTTTTCGCAGATGGTCTTTGCTTCTCAAAAGATATTTGCATTATCTCCCCGTTTATGCGTATGGGAAGGGCAGGCAAAATCACCGATAATGCAGGAGGTGGCGGCATAATAGTGCCGATAAACACGCAGGGTTGGACTCTTTCCCGCGTAGGCAGAGATGAAAGCGGAAAATATTACAGGATACATCCGGACAGTCACATACCCTTTGAAGGTTTTGCTGTACCCGAGGCAGATAAGCTTGTTTTGCTTGCGGGCGAGATTATGGAAAAAGAGCCGAGGATGCGTATGCTCAGCCTCGACCTCGCCCATACCCAAAACGGCTGGGTCCTTGTTGAAATAAATGCAAAGGGACAGTTTATCGGACAACAGATGTGCGACCTTACAGGTAAAAAACAGTACATAGAAAGCCTTGTGTAATTCAGCTGAAAACGCAAACCGTTTTTACATGAAAAGTCAACCGAAAGCAAAATTCCAATCGGTTGACTCTTTTTTCATTCTTCTTCTTTTTTGAGAAAAGCACGAAGCTTTGCGCTCTTCGGCGCACCGAATATCTCCTCGGGAGCACCCATCTCCTCGATAACGCCCCGAGACATAAAGACGACCTTATCCGATACGTCCCTTGCAAACGCCATTTCGTGAGTTACTATAACCATCGTTCGGTCAGAGCTTTTGAGTGCCTTTATAACCCGCAGAACCTCACCCGTAAGCTCGGGGTCAAGAGCCGAGGTAGGCTCGTCAAAGCAGAGAACGGCAGGGTTGAGCATGAGGGCTCTTGCTATTGCAACTCTCTGTTGTTGTCCGCCCGAAAGCTCGCAGGGGTATGCACTTGCTTTTTCGGAGAGACCAACCCTCATCAGAAGCTCGTCCGCATCCTCCGATATTTTCTCCATTTTGACGGCAAGCTCTTCCTTCGTCGTATTTTCCCTTATCTGCAATTCCGCCGCAAGGGTTAGATTTTTTTTCACCGTATACTGCGGAAATAGATTGAACTGCTGAAATACGAGTCCGAAATTAAGCCTTTTCTCGCGAAGCTCCTTTTCGGATATTTTTTTTATATCATCTGCATCGAAAACACATTTACCGTCGACGAACACCCTACCGGCATCCGCATGCTCGAGGAAATTTAAGCAGCGCAAAAGCGTGGTTTTTCCGCTTCCGGAAGAACCTATTATGGACACTACCTCTCCTTTTTCCACGGAGAACGAGATGTTTTTGAGCACTTCTGTATTGCCGAAGTTTTTCGCTATATTCTGTATATCAAGAAACGCCATATTATCACCGTGTTAAACCTTAAAGTATGAGAGCTTTTTTTCAACCTTGCCGAGAAGCACCGAGAGCAGACCGTTGAATATCAGGTAGAAAAGTCCTGCGTAGAAGAGGGGCCAGAGAACAACCTCTTTGTTTACTATTCGCTGTGCGACCGTAAAAAGGTCAACGGATATAACCACGCTGGCAAGCGCCGTATCCTTAACCAGGGTAATAACCTCGTTTGACATTGGGGCTACTATACGCTTTACTACCTGCAAAAGTATTACGCGGAAAAATATCTGACTCTTCGTCATTCCGAGAACCTGCCCCGCCTCGTACTGTCCCTGCGGTATGCTCTGTATTCCCCCTCTGTAAATCTCGGAGAAATAGCAGGCATAGTTTATCGTGAAGGCTATACACACCATAACGAGCTGCTGCCACGTTTCGCGAATCGGTATGCCGAGCCAAAGACCGGGACCGAGTGCGAAAACTATTATTTGAAGCATGAGTGGAGTTCCTCTTATAATCCACACAAAACCTCTGGACAATTTGTTCAGAGGTTTGAATTTCGACATGGACCCAAGAGATATCATGAGTCCGAGGGGGAGTGAGGCCGCCAACGTTATGCCGAATATTGCAAGTGTGTACAGAAATCCGTTCAGAAGCTGAAGGGTTATCTGAAAGAATGTCATGATTATTTTTCTTCCTTAACTACGCAGCTCTCTCCTGCGGAACCGCTCTCTGCGCCGATTATTGCGTCCTTCATATCAGCGGTCGTCTTGTACTTATCCTTATCATCCTTGCGGATAACGGCTACCTGCTTGTTGTTAAGGTAAGGGATGGACATCTCCATATTTGCGCATCTCTCTTCGGTTATCGTCATACCGTTCCAGATACAGTCGATTGTCTTACCGTTGAGGAGTCCCTCTTTTGCATCCCACGAGATGAGCTTGAATTCGGGGGTGAGGCCTATCTTTTCGCCGACGGCCTTTGCGAGCTCTACGTCAAAGCCTACCAGCTCCGTACCGTTATTATACGAAATGGGGGCGAAGTCGGTGTAGCCTACTATGAACTTGCCCTGACCTACGAGATAGTTCCAATCAGCCATCTCAGACTCGGTGAGAGCCTCAACGGTCTTGGTCGTATCTATGCAAAGCTCGGATGCGATACCGTATTTCTCTGCGAGCTCGTTAACCTTACCTTCTTTCGCAAGGTCAATTATAGCCTGATTGATTTTCTTTGTGAGTCCGCTGCCCTTTCTTGCGCCGATACCGTACTGCTCGGTTGCGAGAGTAAGGTTCTCAACTATCATAAGGGAGTTAGCATACTTTGTGTCCTGGCTCATGTAGTAGCCTGCCATGATACTATCCATAACGCCGACGTCGATTGACTTCGCATTGAGCTTCATGAGAACGTCGACCTGCGAGTCGATAGCGGAGAATTCTTTACCGAAGTTAAGCTCCTGTCCTCCGCAGGAAGCAAGCGAGAATACGCAGCCGAGTGAAAGTATAACGGCAAGTGCAAGTGTAATAATTTTTTTCATTTTCTTTTCCTCTTTCTTTTGAAAAGCAAAGTTTTGCTTTATTTTAATAAACTTTACTTTGCTAAACTTTATTTTGATGAAGTCATTATATACCATCAATTCGGTTTTGTCAATACCTTTTTTGAAAAAAATTCAAATTTTTTTATTTTTTTTGAAAAACACATAAAAAACCGCATCAGGGACGCAATGCCGAAATACGGTTATATAAATATTAAAATGTAGGAATTTACGACAAGCGTGGTTTCTTACTCCCCTGACATTCTGTTCCAGAATCTTTTTAGCAGTATCGCAAGGGAATGGGTATCCCCCGCATATTTCAGCGAGCGCCAGTGCTCGGGAAAAATCTTTCGATATGTCCTCTCCGAAAATCTCTCGTCAATAAGCACGATAACGCCCCTGTCGTCTTCTCGCCTGATAACACGGCCGGCTGCCTGCATCACCCTGTTCATTCCGGGATATATATACGCGTATTCGGTTCCGCTCTCGGACTTATCGTCGTAATACTCGCGCAGAGCCTCCCTCTCGTTTGATATCTGCGGTATTCCGACGCCGACTATTATCGCGCCTATGAGCGCATCACCGCACAAATCTATTCCCTCGGAATAAATTCCTCCCAGAACGCAGAAGCCAACCGTCTTATTCCCGGCTACGAAGTGGGACAAAAACTTTTCCTTTTCCGCCGCCGTCATGCTTCTTGTCTGACATACTGATTCGAACTCGTCATAATTCTCGGAAAAAGCGTCGTATAGTTTCTTTGAATATGAAAAACTCGGAGAGAATACCATATAGTTACCCTCCCTGGCGGACACTGTCTCGAATATCACGTCGCATACGTCAAAAAGGCTGTCCTCCCTCGCAAAAAGAGAAGTGCGTATCTTATCCATCACCGTTATGCAGAGCCTGTCCGTGTCGAAGGGAGACGGAATATCTATCATTGCGTCGCTTCTTCTGCCGCCGAGGACCTCGCGGTAGTAATCGGTAGGCTGCAAAGTAGCGGAAAACATAACGGCGCTCTCTCCCTTGCCGAGTTTTGCATCTATAATTTGCGACGGGTCCAGACATACTGAAGAGAGTCTCATATCTTTGTCGGGCAGAAGCTCGGAAAACGTCCTGAAATGTTCGTCGTACAAAGAAAGCCTTGTTGCAATATCGTTCATGCCGTATGAGAAGGTACGTATTATACGGCATAGCTCCTCACCGAGAAGCGTCGCCTTTTCTTTATCACGGAGGAGAGCATCGCACTCGCACGTCAGCGCGTGTAATGATCCGGCAAGCCACCCGGGTAACTCTGAGGAAGAGTCAAATGCAACCTTCTCCCCGTTTGAGCTTACGCTGACAGAGTCCTTTATTCTGCTGTATACGAAGCTCTTGAATCTGCCTATAAGCTCTCCCACTCTTTCCTTTAATTCCATCTTCGGAAGAGCTGCGTAAAAATCGTTAAGCTCGCTTAGCGAGAGAGAGGTCGAGTACATCTCCCTTGCCCGTTCGAGCAGATTGTGCGCTTCATCTATAAGGAAGGAATACCTCCCGCCCTCATCGAAATATCTGCGCAAATACACTCTTGTATCGAACAGATAGTTGTAGTCGCATATGACCACGTCGCACTTCATCGAATAATCCAGCGACAGTTCATACGGGCATACACCGCATCTCTGCGCAACGCTGACGAAATCCTCCCTCATCAGCACGCTTTTTCCGAGCGATACCGCCTGTGCGAGTGCCGCCTCGCTCCTCGCCGCAGATACCTTCGCCACACGGCACATTCGCTTGTCCTCACGGCAAAGCATATGGTACGGGCACATCTTTTCCTTTGCTATTATACGGCACGCGCGTATCTTTGCTCCCTTTAGTGCCATGGCGCTTAGCGTATCAAGCACAGCTATGGCAGTCGTCATCTTCGGCGTCAAATAAAAAATCTTATCCGTATATCCCTCCCCTATGGCTTTCAGGGCAGGATAAAGAGTAGATACGGTCTTGCCGGTTCCGGTCGGAGCACAGGCAAAGAGACGTGATTTTTTAGCTATCGTGCGATATACGCATTGTATGAAGTCTGCCTGCCCCTCTCTGGGAGATTTGAAGGGAAATTTCATCGTTCTCATCGACGGTATGCGGACGCTTATCCTCTCGATTTCCTCATGAGCATAATAGGCGCATGCACGGGCGAGTTTGAAAAAGAATTTGTCCCTTGCCCCCGCGGACGGACGCTCCGAGAACTTTGCATAGGTATTGTCGTCGGGATTTATATATACTACGGTGACAAGGGGCTTACTCATTCTTTGTGTATCCGCAAAAGCCTTTGCGGTGAGATAGGCCTCGCCTCTCGCCTGCTTTTTTTCGCGCGGAGTGGGCATATTCGGATCGTGATTTACCTCGTACGCAAGTATTATTTCATCATTGTCGATTATGCGGGAGGCGATATGCACTCTAATGTTATATTCATCCTCGGAAAAGTCAAAATCGAACTGTATGCTTTCGCTCTCCCCTATAAGTTCTGCAAGCGTATACGGGTTCGCCGGCATAAGGATACCGTCCTCGTCGGACGGGCAGAAAAGCGCAGAGCCCCTGCGCGCCATACCCACGAGCTCGGGGGCGGTCATATATATTACTTTTTCTTTTTCAATATATCTCATGCCTGCCTCCCTCTTTTTTTATCCTCTGTTATAAATAACACCTTCCGTCAACATAATAACAGAAGGTGTAATGTTTTACATACTCAAAAGCTCAATTCTCCGGCTTCATCGTCGGGAAGAGAAGGACGTCTCGTATGGATGCGCTGTCGGTTAAAAGCATGACGAGCCTGTCGAGCCCGAATCCCAGACCTCCTGTAGGAGGCATACCGTATTCAAGCGCATTGATAAAGTCGTAGTCCACCTCGGCGTTACATTCCGGTTCCTCCGATTTTTTCTTTGCTACCTGAGCCTCGAATCTCGCCCTCTGGTCTATCGGGTCGTTGAGCTCACTGAAGGCGTTTCCGAATTCGGTTGCGTTTATAAAATATTCAAACCTCTCGGTAAACATGGGATTTGACGGCTTACGCTTCGCAAGAGGGCTGTTTTCTACGGGGTAGTCATATATAAAGGTCGGCTGTATGAGGTTTTCCTCAACAAAAGCGTCGAAAAATTCGGCAAGCACGGTACCCTTCGTAGCGTCTGCGGGAACTTCAACGTGCTTTTCCTTTGCACATCTGCGCGCATCTTCGTCGGTTTTCCAGTCGTTATAGTCGCATCCGGAATACTTCTTAACCGCCTCAACCATTGTCAGTCTCTCCCAATGCCCGAGGTCTATTTCGTTACCCTGATACGGTATCTTCGTATCGCCGCATATCTTCACGGCGAGCGTCTTGTAGAGGTCCTCCACGAGATCCATTATTCCGTGATAATCTGTATAAGCCTGATATAATTCTATGGTGGTAAATTCGGGATTGTGCTTTGTGTCCATTCCCTCATTTCTGAATATTCTTCCTACCTCGTACACCCTGTTCATACCGCCGACAATAAGCCGTTTCAGATACAATTCGGTCTCTATTCTGAGGTACATATCCATATCAAGAGTATTATGATGTGTCTTGAACGGACGGGCGCTCGCCCCTATTTCGAGTGGAACGAGTATGGGTGTATCAACCTCGAGAAATCCCTTTGAGTCAAGATACCTGCGTATTTCCGTGAGTATTCCGGAACGCTTGATGAAGGTATCCTTTACCTCCGGATTAACGATGAGGTCAACGTATCTCTGCCTGTATCTCAAATCGGTGTTGGTGAGTCCGTGAAATTTTTCAGGGAGTGGCAGAAGCGACTTTGAAAGCAGGGTAATATCCTTGGCATGAACGGAAATCTCCCCCGTCTGCGTTTTGAATATAAAGCCCTCTATTCCCACGATATCGCCTACGTCGAACTTTTTGAAGGCGGCATATTCCTCTTCTCCTACGTCGTCACGGCGGACATATGACTGTATTTTCGCCGTACCGTCAAGAACGCCGATAAAGGATGCCTTACCCATAACTCTTTTACCTACTATTCTTCCGGCAATTCTGACATCTTTACCGTCATAGGCGTCGAAGTTTTCTTTTATCTCTTTTGCCGTGTCTGTTACATCGTATTTGGTTATGGTAAACGGGTCGTTTCCTGCCGCAACGAGATTTGCGAGCTTCTCCCGTCTCATCGCAAGCTCGCTGCCTGCGCCTGTATTATTCTGTGATACGTTTTCTTCTGCCATTTTTCTTTCCTTATATAGTTTTTGGTGCTTTTCGGGCGTAGGCTCTTACTGCGATAAGTACCCCGAGCTTTGCTCCTGCCGTCCCGATTATCCGTTTGTGCCGAATATCAAACGCCCGCTCTTGCTACGCTAAGAACCCTGAGCTTTGCTCCTGCCGTCCCGATTATCCGTTTGTGCCGAATATCAAACGCCCGCTCTTGCCACGCTCAAAACCCTGAGCTTCGTTTCTTTTCCTCCGGGAAGAGCTACCGTGACTACGTCATCCGCTCTTGCGCCCATGAGGGCACGGCCTATAGGTGAGAGGTCGGATATTTTTCCGCTGAACGGATCTGCCGTGTAGGAGCCGACTATGGTATAATCCTTTTCCTTATTGTTAGAAAGGTTTAGAACCTTTATTACAGAGCCCAGGGAAACAACCGACGCGTCTATCTCGTTTTCGTCGATAACGTGAGCATGATTTATCATATCCTCCAGCTCGGCAATTCTGGCTGCAATCTTTGCCTGCTCAGCTTTTGCCTCGTCGTATTCGCTGTTCTCGGAGAGGTCTCCGAAACTTCTCGCGCGGGAAATCTCCTTCTTGTTTTCCTCTCTTTTTACGTTTTTGAGGTAATCCAGCTCATCTTCAAGCGCCTTGAAATCGGCGGCTGTATAGTTGATAATCTTTTCCATAAAGGTGTATATTCTCCTGTAAATTTATTTCGTTTTATTATTAATCAGAACTTGGTCGGCTTGTTTGTAAGATATTTCTTGACCATAAGGGCGACCTTGAATGTAACGGCATGATCGAACTTACGCAAATCAAGTCCGGTTATCTTGCGTATTTTTTCGAGGCGGTATACCAGGGTGTTTCTGTGCACGAACAATGCCCTTGACGTCTCGGACACGTTTAAGTTGTTTTTGAAGAAGCTGTGTACCGTCATAAGGGTATCGGGGTCGAGTGATTCAAGAGAGCCTTTCCTGAATACCTCATGCAAAAACACCTCGCAAAGGGTTGTCGGCAACTGATATATAAGTCTGCCGATACCGAGATTGTCATAGCACAGGATGTTTTTCTCGAGGTCGAATACCTTTCCCACTTCGAGGGCTATTCTCGCTTCTTTATATGCGCGTGCCAGGTCTTTTATGCTGTCCGCAATCGAGCTTATACCTATCGATACCTTTACAAGGAATTCTCCGCTTACGTTCTCCGCTATCTTCTCGGCGAGAGACTCAAACTCCGAGAATTCCACGTTGGGCTCCGTCTGTTTTACGAGAATAACGTCCGATTCTCCGACCGATACAACATAATCTCCGTTGTTGTCGGGGAACATACCCTTTATTATCTCTATCGGGAGTACGTCCGTCCTCGATGCAAACTTGATTATAATAACAACGTGGCTCGTTTCCTGATCGAGCTGAAGCTCCTTGCTCTTGACGTATACGTCGCCGGGCAGTATGTTGTCGAGCATTATGTTTTTAATGAAGGAATTCTTATCGTACTTTTCGTCGTATAACTCCTTGATTCCCGAAATTGAGACCGAGATAAGGTCGGCTGATTTTGTCGCGAACTCGTCCTCGCCCTCAACGAATACGACGAGACTTGATTTATCGTACGGGTTGATGGAACGGTAGGTATAACCGTTAAAAACAGTACATGACGCTGCTGACAGAGCTGCAAAGCGAGCCTCCTGACGGGATTCGCCTATGAGGTTTTCATCACCTGCCGCAATTATAATGCTGTTTTTATCTATTATTCCGACGTCCCTGCCTATCGCGTCTTTCATTCCGGTAATTATGTTCTGATACAAACGATTGGACATAATACAACCTACCTCCGTGGTTTTATAAATCTGCATGTAAGATACCGAATACCGCAATAGGCGGTTCAGACAACTTTAAATGTACTTTTGTACAAAAAAGTCCGGTTACCTCAAAACGCATATAGTTATTTTAACTCAAAATATTTTATTTTTCAATAGTTTTTTAAAAATTGTACAATTTTTTTTGTAAAATTTATCAATTTTGTACAAAAATCAGAGGTCATACCTGTAAATCAGAGCGCTGAGAGCGAAAATCGGTGCGGTTTCGCACCTGAGAATACGTCTGCCGAGTCCGCACATGATGCAACCGTATTTTGCGGCAATTTCCGCTTCCTTCGGAGAAAAACCTCCCTCCGAACCGACAAAAACCGATACGGAGCGTACACCCTCGGCTCCTTTTGAGTTAAGAATATCGCATATCGGCTCTATGTGTCCCGTGCAGGCAGAACGTCCGTCCTCGATATCATTCCCGTTCAATGCCTCGCCTATCGTCGCGGCGCAGCGTTCTCCCTGAGCATCATTCCCGTTGAATTCATCTCCTGTCGCCGCGGTAGCGCCCTCCTCGTAGCAGAAGAGGCGCAAATCATCTTGCATTGAGGCTTTGAGAGCCTCCTCAAACGTACAGGGTCTTGTCACTTGCGGGATTATCGCACGGCCGCATTGCTTGGCGGCTTCCTTTGCTATTTTGCACAGTCTTTGCGTCTGCTTATCCGCCTTTTCCTCTTTAGGTCTCTTTATACATCTCTCGCTTTCAAACGGGACGATAGATACGGCGCCGAGCTCCACCGCCTTCTGAACGATAAATTCCATTTTATCCTTCTTCGGATATGCCTGATAAAGCGTGATTTTTATTCTCGGCTCGGCGCAGCTGTCCTTGCTGTCGGCAATTTTCGCCATGACGATGCCGTCGGAAAAGTCTGTAAGGGATGCCCTGTATTCTTTTCCCGTGCCGTCGCATACGCAAATCTCCTCTCCCTTCGCCATTCTCAGAGAATAAGATATATGGAAGGCGTCCTCGCCGCCTATATATACATATCCCCCTCGGATATCGTCGGGTGTAACAAAAAATCTCGGCATACTCAACCCCTCTTTACGAGCAATGCACACCAATCGTTTTCGTGCATCTCACGTTCGCAGACAAACCCGCACTCCTTCATTTTTTTCTTTATTTCAGGGAGTCTTTGGTCTATTATCCCCGAAAGTATTGCCATGCCGTCTTCGGTCATACAGTCCGAAAGGTCGGGGAACAATCTCAATACTATATCCGCCACTATGTTTGCAACCACCAGGTCAAATTTACCTGCCGACAAATCTACCCCGGAAAGCAGGTCGGAAACTCCCACGGTAACGTTCTTTGCCCCGTCCTTCTCAATGTTCTCACGGGCAACCTTAACCGCGTCCGGGTCTATATCGTATGCGGCGCAGAAGGACGCACCGAGTTTTGATGCGCAAAGCGAGAGTATACCGCTGCCTGTACCTATGTCGAGCACTCTTTCTGAGCCTTTTACCGTTTCTTCAAGCATACGTATCACGAGTCTGGTCGTCTCGTGCGTGCCAGTACCGAAAGCCATTCCGGGGTCCATACGGACGATAATCTCGCCATCGGCAGGCGTATAATCTTCCCATGCGGGTACGACGGTTATCCTGCCGAGTTTTACAGGGTGGTAGTACTTTTTCCAGGTTTCCGACCAATCCTCCTCGCGAATTCCCTCAACCTCGATTTTAACCCTATCGTTCATTTCCGTTGCAACGAAACGGTCACGCAAAAAAGATATACAGTCCATCGGATTTCTATCCTCGGAGAGAAAAACCGATACCGAGATTTTGTCAGGGTCTGCCCCGAGCACCGCCTCATCAATAAGGTCCCCGTACATTTCGTTGATTTTTAAGTCGGAAACATCCTCGATAAGCAACCCCTCATCAATCATAGTCATAACTGCACATATTGCGTCCAGGTCATTGCGGGCGCCGTGTACCGTGAGCTTATTCCATTGTTTTTCCATATTCAACAGCTTCCTTTATATCTTTTTCAATCTGATTTTTAAGTTCTTCCACACCCGAAAATTTTATCTCGGGACGCAGATATTTGAGCAACTCGACACGCACCCTTTTTCCGTACAGATTCTCGGATATACCCGTTATGTGCGTCTCACAGTTGATGTAGTCCTCCGAAAACGTCGGGCGAACACCTACGTTTGATACCGATATATGATACTTACCGTCAACAAAAGCTCTGCTCGCGTATACACCGAATTTCGGTATTATCACACCCCGGGCAAATCTCTGATTTATTGTCGGAGAATTTATAGTCCTGGCAAGCGCCTTGCCGTGTTCGACCTGTGTATCTATCGAATAGTTTGCATATGTAAGCGCATTCGCCTCATCGATACGTCCGCACGAGATAAAAGAACGGATAAGAGTTGAGGAGACTGTATTTTCTCCGACACCGTTCTTTTGTCCCATATCCGACACGATGCTGTCGCATACGATGGCATACCCACCGGTGCCACGCATAATCCCGTCGAGTCTCTTTGCATTTCCGCTCGCCCCTATGCCGAATCTGAAATTCTCGCCGCATACACAGCATATTGCTCCGAGGGAGGATATAAGAATTTCATTAACAAAATCATCTGCGCTCATCTCCCGAACATCCGAGAAACGACACCTGAATACGTAGTCAAATCCCATAAGAGAAAACTCTCGTATCTTCTCCTCCTCGCTCATGATACGAAGAGTGTCGGCCTTAAAATCAGGCGTATCCGCAAAAACGAATACCGCGCTTTTTATGCCGAGCTTTTTAGCCTCGGCGATGGCAGCGTCGAGTATTCTTTTATGTCCTGTGTGTATGCCGTCAAAAAAGCCGAGCGCCACCGCGCATTTGTCGGGACATCTGTACTCATTTGTCAACTCGACTATTTTCGTTTTTTCCGACCGGCAAAACGTTTTCGCCGGTGCCTCGCCCGACGGGGACTTTTCTGCGAGCATCTCCGCCATGCCCGACGGGATTTCTGCGAGCATCTCCGCCTCGCCCGACGGGGACTTTTCTGCGGGTGTCTCCGCCTCGCCCGACGGGCATGCTTTTGCAGGCTTTTCCGCCATGCCCGACGGGATTTCTGCGGTTGCCTCGGGCCTGCCCACTGACGGGATTTCTGCGGGTACGGCCGACGAAGTATTTGTAGTCGGCGGGAACATTTTTGCAAGCACGCTTGCCACCGCACATCTCGGCTCTCCGTCCGAAAAGATATCGGCAGGATAATGAGTCATTTCCGAATTCTCGTGAATAATAACCACACTCGTCGCCGCATAGTCCAGAGCCGCCGTGTCGTTCGCGCTGTCACCTATGGCCACCGTTCTTTCATGCGGGATTCCGAGTATTTCCTCCGTCCTCGCAATAACGGTGCCCTTATCGTGTCCTTTAAGTATTCCCTCCGTATATGTCGGAAACGAAATAAAATAAAGCTCGGGGAAAAATTCGTAATAATCTTTCGGCAGGGGCTTAATAAATGATATTTTGGTTATCCTCGATAAATCCTCAGAGGCAAAAAAAGTCTCCTTCCCGTCCTCGTCGATAAGAATACTGTTTGCTATTCTGCGCGAAGTCGTATAATAATTTTTGTCACCCTCCAGCATAACCGGTATATCGTATTCAAAGCTGAATTCCACTATTCTTTTAACGGTATCGGGAAGAATAAAATCGTTCATATAGACCTTTTTGTTAATTTCTATATACGACGAACCGCAGAGCAAACCGTCCCACTCTACACCGCAATTTATGACTGCGTCGGGACACCACGCACGCGAACGTCCGGTATTTATAAAAACGAGATTTCCCTCATTTCTGACACGAATGAGTGCATCACGGTTTTCGTCAGACAGTTTCCCGTCGAAAAACAACGTACCGTCTATATCAAAAAACAATGCGTATGTGTCCCTTTTCATCATGAATTATCCTGCCCCTTGATTTTTAAGTATGTTCTGCTGATTTATGCCATTCCCGGCATAGGGTTAAAAAGCCTTGAAATCTCAGTCGCAAACACGTTTCATTCTTCTGAAATACGTTCATTACGGCTGTTTATCCGTCATCTTCCAAAACAGGAGCCGCCATAACGACAGCCCCTGTCAAAGGAAAACAATTTAAGGTAAAATCATCGATTGCACTTAATCACGGCTCTCGAAATTTTCTCTGACCGTATATATCGGCGTATACTCATATTTATCAGAAAACGTCTGGCTGTGAAGCCCGAAATCATACGATGCAAGTCTCTCCGCATCATCAATGCCTTCGTACGGTTTAACTACGAATGAAAACTCAAATTCGCCTGCCTTAAGCTCAAATTCGGGCATGGGCTGAGGACCGCACGAGGCGGAGCCCAAACCTCTCATCTTGTAATCAACGTAGAAGTAGTTCTTATCCGATTCCTTAAGCTCGCTTCTGTGTTCCGCCGCTTTAAGGTTATTCATTGAATACTCATGAGCGGTAAAGCCGAACTTATCCGCACCGACGACGAGCAATCCTCCGACTCCGTCCTTATCCGTGAGAGCCGCGAAGTACGTATCCGCGCGGAAGCCGTTTTCCTGCGGACGGTCGTATCTGAAGCCCACTTTTTCTATCGGCAGATCGTAAAGACCGAATATAGCGGATGTCTTGCGGTCATCATAGTTTTCATGCTCTCCGCGTCCGAACCATATTGCACGGTCATACTGTTTATCCATCTCGAATACGACTCCGAGCCTGGGCAATACTTCGGGCATGTTTCCGTAGGGCTTGCACTTCATGTTAACGGTAATTATTCCGCCTGCGTACACATTGTAGGTTATAGTGGTAAAGTAACCGACGAATTTTCCCTCCGGAAGGATTTTGCCGTTATATTTAACGGTGAATACGTTGTCTTTTTCGCTTATCTCTTCCTCTTCGGGGAAGAATATGAACTCCGAAAGAAGCGATTTGTCCCACGGACCGCTTATGCGTTCGTTTTTGCCCTTTATTCCGTCGTTATCGGTTGGCTTGCGATAGAAGGACATATTCATTTTCGACGATACGGCAACACGTCCGTCCTTTTCGAGATGGGATATGACGCCGTCCTTGAATGTGACGGAGAAGTTTTCCGAAAAGAGTGTACCGTTCTCGTATTTATATCCGAATTTTTCTGCACAGAATCTGCGTTTTACCGCTTCATAGGGCAGTTTAACCTGCTTCTTTGAAACCAATCTGTCGCCGTCGAAGAAGGAAAGATTTACGAAATATTTTTTTCCGTCCGAGATATTTTCGGGAACCTCGTACGGTAAATCCAGCATTTTGTATTTTCCGACCGGCAAATCAACCGAGCTTATCTCTCCCGACGATATGGTGCGGAAATTCTCGAGCAATTCCCATTTGAGCGAGAGGTAGGAAAGATTGCGGAAGTTGTTGGTATTTCTCAGAACTATTCCGTCCTTGTATGATACCTGAACGGGTGAAAATACCTCGCGCACCTCAATCATTGAGGGCTTCGGCGTTCCGTCCGAGAGGCAAAGTCCGTCTAAATTGAAGTTAAGGCTGTGATTGCATTCTCCGAAGTCATGACCGTAATAATAGTCCTCCCCGTGCTTTATACCGTGATTCTTGAATTCCCAGATAAAACCGCCGGCTACAGCCTCGTAGTTATATATTCTGTCCCAATATCCGTCGAGCCCTCCGGGGCTGTTACCCATTGCATGAGCGTATTCGGTAAGAACTATCGGGGTATCTCCGCCCTTGAACCACGGGCCCGTCTCATGATTTCTTACGTCAATGAAGAAGGGCGGCTCATATCCGTTCTGGCGGAAGTCGGCGAATTTCGGGTCCTGACCGTCATCCTGTGGATAGAGAATAGGCTTCTTTATCTCCTGCGCTCTCATGAACTCCGCACACTTGACGATATTTTCTCCGCTTCCGCACTCGTTTCCAAGGGACCAGATAACTATACACGTCTCGTTCTTGTCACGCTCATACATACGTCTCTGACGGTCTATATAAGCCTCTCTCCATGCAAGGGATTTGCTCAAAAAGCCCTGATCTCCTGTGATTCCGCAGCCGTGAGTTTCCAGATCAGCCTCGTCCATTACGTAGAATCCGAGCTCGTTTGCAAGCTCATAGAAATACACTGAGTTGGGGTAATGACTGCATCTTATTGCGTTTACGTTATGCGCTTTCAGGAGCATAAGCTCGCGTTTGGTTGTCTCATAGTCTATCGCGCGTCCGTTGTCGGGAACGTGCTCGTGTCTGTTTACGCCTTTGAGTTTGACAGGCGTTCCGTTTACACAGAATATATGTTTGTTTTTAAGCTCTATGGTGCGCAGACCTATCTTCTTCGAATAAACGCTGACGGTCTTACCCTCCTTCTCAATCTTCATAGTGAGAGTGTAGAGGTTGGGTTCCTCTGCGTTCCACGTCTTGGGAGAATCGATGTTGAATGAAAATTCCTGTTTATGCCCGTTTATGGGGAACTTTACGTTTTTACCGCCCACGCTCGCAGAGAAGGTATATCCTTCCTCGCCGGAATATTCAAACGTTGCATGCACCTCAAAACTCGAAAGAGTGGGGAATACCGTGTAGTCCCACAGACTTACGCTATCCTCGCAGACTATATATACGTCGCGGAAAATGCCGGAACCGAGCACCATATCCTGTGCCTCGAGGTAGCTTCCGTCACAAAAAGAATATACGTCGATTTCGATAGTGTTTTCGCCCTTGACTACGGCATCGGAAATATCGAATTCCGCAGGGAGACGGCTGCCCTTCGACATACCTATCTCAACTCCGTTGATTCTGACGAAAAATGCGCTGTCAACTCCGTCGAAGTGGAGAATCATCTTCGGATATTTTTTCTTCACCTCAAAGGTACGGCGGTAATGCCCCACCGGATTTTTAACACCTACGTAGGGAGGATTGAACGGGAATATATAGTCCACGTTAGTATACCTCGGTATGCCGTATCCGTGGTATTGCCATACAGACGGAACGGTGAGCTTGCCCCATTCTCCGTCCTCGTACTTAAAGTCATACTCTCCCGTGAGCATTATTATTCTGTCCGACTCTTCCTTGTTTGCGTAAAATACGTTTTCCTTCTGTGCAGGGATTATCGTGCTTCTCGCATTCAGTCTGTTAATCGAAAGGATATTCTGATTCTGTAAACAATCCATGTTTTTCTCCCTTAATTATGTTTTTGGGTTGATATCATTTTTGTTTTTCATCATTGCAATATATATCGCAACGTTAAAATAATTATATATTAAAAGTTATACACATGTCAACAAATTGTTGGAAAATCAATGATTTTTTTCCGGTTTTTGCATAGCTTTGATATTTTCCTTAATCCGATATATCCTCTTTCCCCGCAAACTGACTGTTGTAGAGTTCGGCATAGAAACCTCCCTTTCCGAGAAGCTCGGTGTGCGTACCCCTCTCGATAATGTTTCCGTCTTTCATTACGAGTACACAATCCGCCTCGCGTATCGTGGAGAGCCTGTGTGCAACGATAAACGTTGTTTTGCCCTTCATCAAATGATTAAAGGCGTCCTGTATCTTCATTTCCGTTCGGGTATCTATGCTCGACGTCGCCTCATCGAGTATAAGCATGGGCGGAGAGGAGAGCATTATTCTGGATATGCACAGAAGCTGTCTTTCTCCGGCGGATAAGCTGTCGCCCCCCTCGTCTATCACGGTATCATAGCCGTCCTTGAGTCTGATGATGAAGTTGTGTGCGTGAGCCTGTTTTGCGGCGGCGATAACCTCTTCTCTCGTTGCATCGGGTTTACCCATGGAAATGTTATCGTATATGCTTGCGTTTGAGAGCCACGTCTCCTGAAGCACCATACCGAAATTCCCGCGCAGGCTCTTTCGCGTTATATCCCGTATATCCGTTCCGTCGAGTTTTATCGCTCCGTCGCAGACGTCATAGAAACGCATAAGCAGATTTATCAGGGTGGTCTTTCCGCAGCCGGTCGGCCCGACGATGGCTATATGCTGTCCCGGCATTACCTTCATCGTTATATCGGTAAGCAACGGCCTTTGCGGTACGTAGGAGAAGTATACATGCTCAAAGTCTATTTCGCCCTTAACGTTTTGGGCAACGACGGCATCGGGCTGCTCCTTCATATCCGTCGGCGCGTCTATAAAATCGAGCAGTCTTTCCGCACAGGCGAGAGCGTTCTGAAGCTCGGATATCACTCCGGAAATCTCGTTGAAGGGCTTTGCATACTGTCCGGCATAAGAGAGAAAGCAGGAGAGGCCTCCTATCGTTATTTTCTTCGCGATTGCAAAGAAGGCTCCGCTCATACCCACGACAGCATAAACTATACTGTTAAGAAATCTTGTCGTCGGATTAACCAGCGATGAATAAAATATGGCGAGCAGGGAGCTTTTGGCCAGTTTTTCATTTACCTTGCCAAAACCCGCAATCTCGGCCTCCTCCTGCGAAAAAGCCATAGTTACCCTCTGATTCTTCACTCCCTCGTTTATATATGACGTTACCTCGCCCGTGTCCTGCGCTTTTCTTACAAAGAATGAGTGGGTGCGGGAGGCGATGAACTTCGCCACGAGAAGAGATACGGGCGTCAGAACCACAACCATCAGGGCTACCCATAGATTTATCCTTATCATGAATATGAGAGTACCTATTATAGTCACTATTCCCACAAACAGCTGTGTGAAGCCCATCAGAAGTCCGTCGCAGAACTGTTCCGAATCATTGACGACGCGGCTGAGTATGTCGCCATGAGGATGAGAATCGATGTATCCGACGGGTAAATCGTGTATCTTATCGAATGCGTCCTTACGTATATCACGCACGATGTTGTAGGATACCTTATTGTTTATGAGAGCCATAAGCCATTGGAGAATGGCACCCAGAATTGCTGTCAACGCGATTTTTATGAGCATATCGCGAATCTCGGAGAAGAGAACCCTTCCTTCTCCTATCATGGAATCTATGGACTCTCCGACTATTATAGGTATATAAAGATTCATCGCCACCGTCCCTATCGCCAGCAAAAGCGAAAGAACTATAAGAGGGATGTATTTTCTTATATATGCGAGAACACGGCGCACGGTCTTAGACTTTCCGAGAGGCGATTTCTTTTTGTTTCTCTTTGCGTTCATTGTACGGCGTCCTCCTTTTTGAACTGCGATTCGTAGATTTCACGGTATACTTCACAGTTTTGAAGAAGCTCGTCGTGAGTGCCCGTACCGCATATTTTTCCATTCTGAAGGACGAGTATTTTGTCGGCGCTTCTGACGGCAGCCGTTCTCTGCGATACTATGACCACGCTTCTTTCACCCGACAGATGTGCGATGGCGTATCTCAGCTTTTTATCGGTTGCAAAATCAAGAGCGGATGCGCTGTCGTCGAGTATCAGTATTTCGGGTTTACGTACGAGCGCCCTGGCGATAGTGAGCCTTTGCTTCTGTCCTCCGGATAGGTTTTTGCCGCCCTCCTCTATCATGGCATCAAGGCCTTTCTTTTCGAGTATATCGCCTGCCTGTGCGGTTATCAGAGCCTCTTTTATCTCTTCATCCGTTGCGTCGTGTTTCCCTTTTTTAATATTATCCCTTACCGTTCCGCGGAACAGAACCGCCCTCTGCGGAACTATTCCTATTTTCCCTCTGAGGCAAGAGAGCTTGTATTCCTTAACGTTTCTGCCGAGGACCAAAACCTCGCCGCTTGTCGCATCGTAGAATCGAGGTATCATATTTATGAGCGTGCTTTTGCCCGAGCCCGTACCTCCGATAATGCCGAGAGTCTGTCCGCGCTTGAGCGAAAAATCAAGACCGTCCACCGCAGGTGCGGAAGCCTCCGCGTAGGTAAGAGAAACGTCCCTGAATTCTATGGAATTTTCGCAATCGTCAATTCCGTCGGTCTCGTTACCGTCCTTTATCGTTCCCGATACGGCAAACACTCCCTCAACACGCTTTGCGCACGCTATTGCACGGGTAACGGTTATAACCAGATTCGCCATTTTTATAAGTTCTACGAGTATCTGCGACATATAGTTATAGAGTGCTATCGTCTCGCCTTGAGACAGCTCGCCTTGATTTACCTGTATACCGCTTTGCCACAGAAGGACAACTATGGATATGTTGATTATAACGTATGTCAGCGGATTTATAAGAGCAGATATCGCTCCGGCCTTTTTCTGGTCGTGAGTGAGCCTCTCATTTACGGATTCGAAATCTGCCCGTTCCTTTTTCTCCTTACAGAATGCGCGAATAACCCTTATACCTGACAGATTTTCCGAGGTCTTTGCGAATACGCGGTCAACCCCGCTCTGTACTTTTTTGTACATAGGTATTGTAACCGACATAACCGCAAATACTGTCACAGACAGAAGCGGAATGGTAAGAATGAATATGAGTGAGGCACGGACGCTGACCGTGAATGCCATAATCATGGCACCGAAAACGACAAATGGGGAACGGAGAAGAAGCCTGAGAGTCATATTAACTCCGTTCTGCACGCTGTTTACGTCGTTTGTGAGCCTCGCCGTCAGAGTTGATTCGCCGATTCTGTCGAGCTCCGCATACGATAGGGTGTGTATATGCGAAAAAAGAGAAAGTCGCATCTTCGTCGACACACCGACAGCCGCCTTCGCCGCAAAGAACTGTGCGGATATGGACATTGCAAGACCCGCAAAACCGATAAGAACCAGCAAAAGCGTCATCTTTACAATATAACTGCGGTCGTTACCCGGAATACCCCGGTCGATTATCGATGCCATCACGAGTGGAACCACCAGCTCAAGGAGTGCCTCCCCCATCTTCAGAAGCGGCGCGAGTATACTCTCCTTTTTGTAGTATTTAAGATATTCAAAAACCTTTTTCATCTTCAAAAACCTTCCGGAAGAATATTTCCGTATCCCATAATACACCATGATAAGTATAGCATAAAACGCCGTAAAAGTAAACATAAGGAAATAATAAAATTTTTATGTTTTTTTGTTTGCTTTTTCGTCAAAAATGTGTTAAAATATAAGAGAATACAAGGAAAAAACGCATAATCGGTAAAATAAAATCACCGATAAAAACCGGGTGAGCCACGTATATATTTACTCTCAGTTCGGCATGCAGATTTACAAGGAGAACAATATGCTGAAAAAGGGAGATAAGGTAATCTACTCCTCAAACGGGGTATGCACGGTAATGGATATAGAGAATAAATGCTTTGCCGGTTCTGACGATACATATTACGTTCTGGAAACGCAGAACTCACGGCAGTTAATATACGTTCCCGTGAGCAACGATATCCTCACCTCCAAAATCCGTCCCGTAATGACTCACGGAGAAGCTATGGATTTTATAAAAGAAATGCGGTCAATTACCCCCGCCGAATGGATATTGGAAAGCAGAAAGAGAAATGAATACTTTAAAAAAATTCTGTGCGAAGGTGAAAGGCGCGAGGTATGGGGAATAGTAAAATGCCTTTCGGATAAGCAAAAGGAAATGCATGAAAACGGCAAAAAACTATACATATCCGACGAAACAGTATACAGACGAGCGGAGAAAATGATATACGACGAACTTGCCTGTGCGCTCAAAACCGACTATGACGGGCTCAAAAATCTCTTGGAATAATATTTTTATTATAAAAAAGGCTGATACACTAAACGGTGCATCAGCCTTTTGGTTTATTTCGGAATTATCAGAACTTACTCTTTACGAGCTTTGCGTTACCCTCTGCGAGGAGCTCGTCGTCCGTCTTGTATGGCAGATCGATGCTCTTTGCACGGTATCTTGTCTTTACCTGAGTATCGGAAAGAAGCACGTCGATAAGCTCTTTTGCATGCTTGAGTCCGCGCACTGACTTAATTTTAACCATGGTAGGAACTTCCGCAAATTTCTTTATTGCGCCGACATCCTTGCAGAAATACTTGCTGCTTACGTATTCTTTCGGGTCGAGAGCGAGAAGGAGCAGGAGCGTCTTACCCTTTATGGTTATCTTCGCTTTGGGCACTCTGCCGAGATTAAAGCTATCGAAATTCCAACTTACACGCGAGGTAATGCGTCTGAAGGAGAGCAGATAATTCTTAAGCTCAAAGTAGTAGTCACGGTTCTTCTGCTCAGTCTGAGACATTTTACCGATGAAGCTCTTGTTGAGTCTCGTCTTGCTTTCGGTCTCTGCACCAAGCTCGGACTCATCCATTTGTATCTCACCCAGAGCAACCGTTTCCTCGGCGTCGTTTTCGTCATGCTCGGGTGCGGGTTCCGCAACGGTATTATCAACTGCCGACTCTTCGGATGCCGGCTCTGCAGCTTCGGCGACGGCCTCTTCCGCAACAACCTCTGCTGCGGGCTCCTCTGCTACGGGCGCAACCTCTTCTTCGGTCTCTGCAACAGTCTCAGCCTCGGGCTCTGCAACAGTCTCAGCCTCGGGCTCTGAAGCTTCGGCGACGACTTCTTCCGCGACAACCTCTTCTTCGGCTGCGGGAGCATCGGATACTTTCTCCTCTGCCTGCTCTTCTACCGTCTCGGTAGCGTCCGGCTCGGCGGTTTCGCCTTTTGCGTTCTTAGCGTAAATTATGTACTGTACGAGAGATACGATAAGCACTACGAGAACGTATACAAGAAGTATTAATGCAAAAATTGCCACGATGAATGCCAAACATATCAGGAGCAGCTTTGCAAGTGAAACGAACACGTCGTTGTCACCCTGGAAGTATTTGAACATGCCTAATTTGCGATATACGAGCACAAGAATTGCCGCTACTGCGAGGAGCAGAACGGTATATATGCCGTATGCTACTTTATATGCCGTCTTTTCGTTGTTACATTCCTTGGAGATATTCTTAGCTATGGGGCGTGCGAACATCATACCGATGAGGAGTACGCATGCAACCGAGAATACTATCGAGAAAACTATCCATGCATTGGCGGTTATATTGTATCTTTGAACACCGAAAATCTCTACGATTTTCTTTGCCGCATCGCTCTCAAGGAACTTGAAATAAGTTTTCCTCAGATAGTTGTAATTGTCCAACATCAGCATTCCCAGCACCGAGGCCAAAAGCATAAGCAAAAACGTAAGATTTCTTATCCACGTGGACTTGATAAAGTAAAGGATGCCGGACTTGATTTTTCTTCCAACGTTAGGTTTTTCCATAATACACCTCTTTGAAAAATAAAAAAGTATTTAACGAGATATAGCGAAACGCCTTCACGCTTAACATTTTATCCTGCACTACCGCATGAAAGAGCAAAAACAATGAAAATCGGCGTTTACAGGCAAAAAAATCCGTGCGCAAAGCTTTCTCGTATGTAGTATAGCATATATTTTTATATTTGTCAACATTTTAGCAACATAATTTAACATTAGCATTGATAATTTATTTTTTTGCGCTTTTAATATATTGCCATGAAAAATAAAATGTTGTCTTATCCTTGCTTTTTAAATCCGAATGTAGTATAATCAAAGCAAAATAAAACCCAACAGAAAATCAACCAAAAAGGAGAAAACCATGAAAAGCTGTTTCCCAAAGGAAGTTAAGGGTTATAATTTATCAACTTTATCGAATAAACCAATTGCCGCTTTTGCAAAGCTCTGCAACCGCGCAGCATGTGAGGGCTCGGTACTTTTAAGAAACGAAAACTCAACTCTGCCCGTAAAACAAGGCACGAAAATATCCGTATTCGGCAGAATGCAGGAGCGTTATCTCGGTTCCGGCTCCGGTTCGGGGGGAGGAGTTCGCCCCCTATACAAAACAGACATTCTTTCTTCCATACGCAAGAGCCCGGACGTCTCGCTTAACGAAGAACTTGCATCGCTGTACGCAGACTGGTCCTCGAAAAACCCCATAGATGAAGGCGGATGGACAAAGCCACATTCACAGAAAGAAATGCCCCTGACCGACGAATGTGTAAAGCACGCCTCCGAGACATCCGACTTCGCCCTGATAATAATATCAAGAATGGCGGGAGAAGACAGCGACTGCGAACGTGCGAAAGGCTCGTACTACCTTCGAGAAGACGAAGAGGATATGATGCGTACCGTTGCCGAGAATTTTGCAAGGGTGTGCGTATACCTGAACGTCGGCTCCGTCATGGATATGTCCTGGGTGGATAAATACAAACCGGGTGCAGTCCTTATCGGCTGGCAGGGCGGACAGGAAGGCGGAGACGCCGCCGTAAAAATCATTACCGGAAAAGTATGTCCGAGCGGAAAGCTGGCCGATTCGATAATTTATAATCTGTCCGCATATCCCGCCGACAACGGCTTCGGAAATAAAGAAAAGGTTATATACACAGAGGATATTTACGTCGGTTACAGATACTACGAAACCTTTGATAAGGAAAACGTGCAATATCCCTTCGGATTCGGACTCTCATATACCACGTTTGACATTTCATTTATCGACGCGCTCAGGAAAAAGGATTCCGTCACCTTTACTTTCAAAGTTAAAAACACAGGTACCGTAACCGGAAAAGAGGTTGTTCAGGTATATCTATGTGCTCCTCAGGGAAAACTCGGAAAGCCGTCTCGCACACTCGTGGGATTTGCAAAAACAAAGAACATACCCCCAATGCGTTCCTATACGGTAAACGTCACCGTGCCCATGTCATATCTTTCCTCATACGACGACTCGGGAATCACGGGCAACAAGAGCTGTTACGTGACGGAGAGCGGAAAATATTCATTTTTCGTCGGCAATAACGTACGCGATGCAGAAAAATTCTTCGACCTCTCGGTAAAAGACGATACCGTTACGGAGAGATGCGAGGAGGCGGCAGCCCCCGTCGAGCAATTCGAAAGAATAAAGGCGGCTTCGCTCAACGGCGAAACCGTGCAGACAAAAGAGACCGTACCCACACGCACCTACGATATAGAAAAGAGAATAGAAGAGCGCCTTCCCAAGGAAATACCGTATACGGGAGACCGTGGACTTAAACTCATCGACGTATATGAGAAGAGATGCACCATGGACGAATTCGTGGCACAGCTCTCCGACGACGACCTCTGCTGTCTGTGCAGAGGAGAGGGTATGCGCTCCATAAAGGTAAAAACCGATACTGCCAGCATTTTCGGCGGTGTCACTCCCTCCCTGCTCTCATTCGGCATCCCGATAGGCACTACAAACGACGGCCCCTGCGGAATAAGGGACCTTGCCTGCGGCACGAGAACTACCGCAATGCCGAGCGGAACCTGCATAGCCTGCACCTGGGACGTTGCTATCGCCGAGGAGCTTATGGTTTACGAGGGACTCGAGCTTCACACCCATCTTCTCGATTCTCTTCTCGGACCGGGCATAAACATTCACCGTCATCCCCTCGGAGGCAGAAACTTCGAATACTTTTCCGAGGACCCGTTACTCACGGGTAAAATGGCGGCTGCAATGTCGCGCGGCGTTCACGTCTCCGGGAAATCCGCAACGATAAAGCATATGGCGGCGAACAGCCAGGAAACGAACAGGCACGGAGCAAACTCCGTTATGTCGGAAAGAGCACTCCGTGAGATTTATCTTCGCGCTTTTGAGATTGCAGTAAAAGAGGGCGGCGTCGATTCGATAATGACCTCATATAACCCCGTCAACGGCATATGGTGCGCAAGCAACTATGATATAAACACCGCCATAGTCCGAGGCGAGTGGAAGTATGACGGTATAATAATGACGGACTGGTGGGCATCCTCAAACGGAAAAGAGGGTGTTCCGGGCAGTCGTACCGACCTTGCCGATATGGTAAAATCCCAGAATGACGTATATATGGTCGTATCCAATGCGGAAAACAACAAAGACAATCTCGAAGAATCGCTGGAATCAGGTAAGCTCACCCGCGGGGAGCTTCAACGCTCGGCAAAGAACATACTGCGTTTTCTTATGCACACAACCTCATTTGAGGGTTTTGTCAATAACGGATATACCGATCCTTTTGAGTTGTTCAAGAACGCAAAAGAGCTTAAATCCATATTAAGGATACAAGACCTTGAATCCGATAAATTCTATGATTTACCAAAGCATACTACTGATTACTATCTTATACGTGTTGAATATACCTGCGAATATCCGATGCTTGAACAGCACGATATGTGGATTAAGTTTTCAAATGATTACGCAAAGAAACACCTTGTCTCAAACCCCGGCGACGGAAAGAGTGCTCTCATTGAAGACGTGGTATTCCTCTCTTCTGCCAACACTCATGTCTCCGCATATGTTGAGGAAAAGATTCATGTAAAATCGGTGGAAATTTTCAAGGCAGTTAATTAAAATACGTAAACGAGAGGTATTTATTATGTACAGATATATGTATATGGGATATAACAAAGGAGAGATAACCGTTAAGGAGTGCGACGAAGTATATTATTCCGTAGTCTCCTGCTATAAAGAAAAGGTTTTCGTATATCTCGAAACGAGAGTGAAAGACCTCGACCCCGAAACGGTTGTCCTCGGAGATTTAATCGGATTTCCCGACGGAAAAAAATTGATACGCATGGAGAAGATATTCCACTGCGACCCCTTTGACAACGACGATATTCTCGTAATACCGCCAAAGGAGCGCAAGCCGATAGTGAGCCTTATGATTCTTAATCACGACGCACCCGTCCTTGCTTACATCGGACATCATTACGTATTGCAGGAGGACGGAAAAACCGTCTGGAACCGCTATTACAGCATCTACGAGATACAGAACATTCTCGTATCCGTGAGCGATGAGCAACAGATAGCCGCCCCGTCAAGAAAATCACCGTTTGCCGTCGACGTTTCCTCCGTTGTCGATGCCACACGGCCTGTAATAAACGATAACATAATACCGTGGGACGACGGAGCACCTATGGGATGGCGTGTAATAAATAAATGATACGGTCATCATACCGTAAAGCCCTGCAAAGCTTTTATCGGAAATGACCTTTTTCGACAAATCAATTATATTTATATAAAGAAGAAAACGGCACCTTAACGCTCTCTCATAGAGTTTTTATTAAAATGATTTATCAGCTCGGCTTTCATAAGCCGAGTTTTCTTATATTCACACAAAGCAACCTGCATTAAAATGCTTTTTTATTTAACAGTATCGTTAAAATCTCCTGTGAAAAATCTGACCGATGAATAAGAATTTTTCGTGCAATCAGATTTTTATAGCAAAAACTGATTGAAAAGTATAAATATCGTATTTATTCGCAGTGTCTGCACACAGCTTAACAAAATCCGTCCTTTTTATACGTTATTTTTCAAAAACTACTTGATGGAACTTTTGATTTTTGTTATAATAATGTCATCGGAGGACAGTACACCGTAGTGTAGGGGATAGTAAGCGAACAGCTTGCAGGCCGCCTGTCAGAAAAGATGTCGAGTGAGCTCGGTTAAACGTTAAGTACGTTTTGCCGGGCATTTTTATTTTCGGAGGTTAAATTTTATGAACGTTAAGTTAGTACCCCTTATGCAAAATGACATAGAGAAATTTATTCTTGACAATCAATGGGCATTCAAATACGGAGCAATGATTGAATTCGGAGAAAGAGATAACAGTTTGGATGATGACGGAGAAATTATTTCAAGAAAAACTATTGAGCATTGTATTGATGAACCAAATAATGTTACCTATCGAATTGTGGCAGAAAACAAAACCGTTGGCGGTGTGATTCTTAGAATAGATAAGATAACGCACCATAATCACCTTGAAATACTGTTTGTTTTACCCGAAGAGCATACTAAGGGTATCGGATATGCCGCTTGGAAAGCGATAGAAGAAATGTATTCCGAAACAAAAATATGGGAAACCTGTACTCCCTATTTTGAAAAACGTAATATTCATTTTTATGTTAATAAATGCGGTTTTCATATAGATCAATTTTGGTGTGAGCATTTTCAACCCGACCACGAGCTCCTCCGAGATGATGACGATGGACCAAGTGAAATGTTCAGATTTATAAAAATAATGAAAGCATAATGAGTTTTTGATTTTTTCAAATAAAGCATACTGTACATTGTGTAAAGGACAGCGAAAAATTCGCTGTCCTTTTACAATATATGAAAATCTTAATGGGACGCGCCCATTCGGGGTGCTTTTCATTGTCTTATTTGTCCGTGTCGCTCTTAGGTGTTGTGAGCATACCGATATAGGCCACGGTGAAAATACTGTCGGGGAGCAGCTTTGAGAGCAGATGCTGAAGCTTCGTAAACCAATTCGTTACGTACATAACCCTTCCGCGTTTTGCCGCCTTTATCGCCCCTCTGACAGCTCTGTCCGCACAAAGAAGTGGCTTTGTCTTTTTCGGCATACGGACGTTGCTCTTTTTCCTCGCAACTCCGAGAAATTCCGTATCAACCCAGCCGGGGCAGAATGCCGTCGCGCTTATTTTTCTGTCTTTCAGCTCGTATTTTAAGGCCTTCGTATAGTGGAGAACAAACGCCTTGCTCGATGCGTAAACGTTAAACCACGGCAAAGGAGTAAAGCAGGATGCCGACCCCATCTGTAATATATGACCCCCTCTCTCCATATACGGTATCACGGCGTTCGTGATAAGAACAAGTGCCTTTACGTTTACGTCTATCATACCGCATACGTCATCTTCAGAAATATCCGACCAGTCGCCGAACTTACCGAAGCCCGCGGCGTTTATAAGATAGCGAATGTTCGCTTTATCTTCCGCAAGTACGTCGATAACCTTTCCTACTCCGTCGCGGGATGAAAGGTCTGCCTCTATTATCCTTGCGTTACCGTCAAGCTCGCGGGCGAGCATATCCAGTCTCTCTCGTCTCCTGGCAACAATATAGAAGAAGTCCGCCTCTTTACTGCGATATAGCTGTAATGCAAATTCACGTCCTATTCCGGAGGACGCACCGGTTATCAGTGCTGCTTTCATATTTTCTTTACCTATCCCTTAGTTTTACACAAAGCAAATTAAGACGACGTCCGCACGGCCGTCAGTATCCTCAATATTTTTTTACCATATTTTCATTATTTTATCAAGCAGTTTGCAAAAATCATTATTATTTAACTATCTGTCATTTGTAAACTTTTGTATTACCCTTGCAATGAACACGAGAAAAGGCTATAATTATATTGATACAGTATTCAATGAAAGGGGGATAAAATGGAAGATTACACACCTCCTCAGGGTAAGGTACATTATACTGTCAGACAGAAGCTCGAAAACTTTTGGTACCATTATAAATGGCACAGTATAATAGCCTTCTTTATTATAATTGCCGTAGTCATATGTTCTGTTCAATTCTGTTCGAAGAGCTCATACGACTCATATCTCATGTATGCAGGGCCCTACGATGCCACCAGAGGCGAAATACTCGATATGCAATCCTCCCTTAACTCGATATGCCCCGACATTGACGGCGACGGCAAAACCGACGTAAACGTAACCTCGCTTTTTCTTGTCACGGATGAGCAGGCAAAGGAGATAAACTCGCGCGATGACGGATACCGGGTAAACGCACAAGTAGTCTCAGACAACTCCAAGATATTTGACCAGAACGTACAGACGGGGGAAATAGTGGTATTTCTGCTCGACCCGTCCCGCTTCAATATGCTGTACAGCGATAAACCGGATGAATGTTTTCTTTTGCCGATAAAGGATTATTTACCGGATAAAGACCCGGCTTCTTTTGAATACTTCAACGACTACGGAATATACCTCAAATCAACCGCGGCAGGGTCCCTTCCGGGATTATGCAATCTTCCCGACGATACGGTTTTATGCATAAGGGCAAAGGGCTCTTTAACCTCTATATTCAGAAAAAAAACCGCACAAAAAAATCACACCTCGGGTGAAACTCTCCTACGCTCAATACTGTCTTATACAGCATAACAAAATACCAAAACCATTTCTCCCGTGTTCCCGTCGGAAACACGCAAACAAAGACCGCAGATTATGAGCTCTTCCCGTAGGGATTTTAATTATATAATTTAGAAAATTCGACTTTTCTGAAGTCGAGTTTTCTTTTGCCCACGTAAAACAGATTGAATTAAATTTAATTTTATGTTATGATAAACTCACCGATAAATAAGAATTTGACGAGGTAACAAATGACTGAGAAAGAAAAAGCCGCGGCGGGTTATCTATACAACGCCAATTATGATGAAGAATTACTGAACGAAATAGGCAGATGCAATGATTTGTGTCATCGGTTTAATCAAATAGCGCCTTCTAACCGCAAAGTACAGGGTGAGATTTTGAAGCAAATTTTCGGTTCTATGGGAGAACAGGTTACGGTCAATACGCCGTTTTGGTGTGATTTTGGATATAACACCTCTGTAGGCGACTATTTCTTTGCAAATCATAATTGTCAGATATTAGACGGCGGAAAGGTTCGCTTTGGAAATCACGTTTTTATTGCGCCAAATTGCTTGTTCACAACAGCAGAACATGCATTGGATGCTGAACAGCGAAACGAAGGACTTGAGGTTGCATTGCCAATTACCGTTGGCAATAATGTTTGGTTTGGCGCAGGTGTCATTGTTCTTGGTGGTGTAACTATAGGAGATAATGCTGTGATAGGAGCAGGAAGCGTTGTTACTAAAGACATTCCTTCAAATGTTATCGCAGTTGGCGTTCCTTGTCGTGTTGTTCGCAAAATTACGGAAGAAGATAAGAAGCGCTATCCGACTTATATTGAAAAACAGATAAATTCCAATTTATCGAGCTATTGCCTTTGTGACAAAAATCTTTGAGGTATAACACTATACTTAACGACGTTAAGTATAGTGTTTTTGCAAAGCAAAAAAGTAAAAGGGTAGCAAAAATTTTGCTATCCTTTTATAATTCCTAAAAAACTCTAAGGGTAACAACCACAACCTGCGGTCTTTGTTCTATTATGGGGGGACGGTATGAAAAAATTTATAAAACGGACAAAAAGCCTGAAAGCGTTTTTATTATTCGATATCAAGCTCGGGAGGGATATCAAGCTCATCCGAAACATATTTTCCGTTTTTCTTTCGTTGCCGCACGCATTCTGATAAAAGATATTCTATCTGTCCGTTCAGAGAGCGAAAATCATCCTCAGCCCAGGCGACAAGAGCGTTATAAAGCTTTGGAGAGAGTCTGAGCGGTATCTGTTTTTTCTCGCGAACATCCATATCAATACAAGCTTCCCGAATTTACGACCGGCTGTGCATCATGATTACCGCAGAGAACTACCAAAAGGTTGGAAACCATCGCCGCTTTTCGTTCTTCGTCCAGTATAATCGTATTGTTTTGGCTCAATCTTTCCAAAGCCATTTCAACCATGCCGACCGCACCATCAACTATCATTTTTCTTGCATCGATTATTGCCGACGCCTGCTGACGCTGAAGCATAACCGCCGCGATTTCCGTTGCGTATGCCAAATATGTAATACGCGCCTCAACTATTTCAATGCCTGCTTCATTTACGCGCTTCTGGATTTCCCCGCGTATTCTTTCTGCGACAATCTCACTTGAGCCGCGCAAGCTGCCGTCGTCCGCTATTCCGTCTCCTGTCGTATCAACATCCGGAGCTACATCATACGGATACATACGAACTATATTTCTCAGAGCACTGTCGCACTGAAGCGAAAGAAACTCCTTATAATTATCGACGTTAAATACCGCTTTGGCTGTATCCACTATTCTCCACGTAACTGCAATTCCGATTTCTATGGGGTTTCCGAGACAATCATTGATTTTCTGCTTGTTATTACTCAAGGTCATTATTTTAAGTGACAATTTCTTGCTCTCGCGTCCCATTACAGCCTGCACGGAAGCCTCTGCGATATTTGCGCCAGAAATTGTTTTCACATCGCCGCTTTGATTAAGCTTGGTCTTTGCGGCAGGGTTTACGCTTGTGCAGAACGGATTTACAAAGTAAAAGCCTGCATCCTTAATTGTACCGACATATTTACCGAATAATGTAAGAACCAGCGCCTCCTGCGGTTTTAATACCTTAAGGCCTACAAAAGGCAGCCATCCCACGCATATAACAATCGTACTTACGATAAACAGAATCAATGAACCGCTGTTTTCAATCATAATGCCGCCCAAAACACAACCTGCAACCGCAAGTATATATATGAATGATGTAATCAGCAACACAGCCATTCCGTTCTTCTTATTATTTAATTCAATCTCTTTCATAAATATTGTCTTCTCCTTTTCAATTATGATATCATTATGATATCACAAAGAACATATTTTGTCAATAGGATTTTACATTTATAAAAGCTCCCGCAAACCGTCTGTCCGGTCTGCGAGAGCTGCCTTGTTGATTATTCCCGTGTGATTTCTTCTATAAAAACGTCATACTTTCCGTATTTTTGTTTTTATTCTTTTTCTTCCCAGATTTTCTTAATGGCATGGGCAGCCATCTTCGGGTCTCTTTCTCGGGTGAAAACTCCTTTTCGGTTGAGAAGAACGCGCGAGTAGTTCTGATTCGCCTTGAAATCGGCAAAAGCCCATATGTGTTCGCCTATCATATAGTCCTTTGAGTGTACCGTCTCTGTCAGTGCGGATATAATCTCACACTGATATTCCTCCGAGAACATCTGGGCGGGCTCCGCATGCATACCAGCTATCGTATCCGCGCCGAATTCCGCAAGAAGCATAGGCTTTCCGTACATATTATGGAATTCATCAAGGCACTCCGAGAGCTGACGGGCGGCATCCTGTGTTCTTCCGAACAGATAATACCATCCCGGGTATCTGGTTATTGAGACTACGTCGAAATATTTCATCGGAGAGTTATCCTTGGGGTCCTGATGCCCGACGTAGGTTATCGGTCTTGTAGAGTCGCATTCTCTTGCCGTCTTTGCCATGGAGGAAAAGAATCCGTCTCCCGAGCTTGCCGCCCCCGGCTCGTTTGCCAGGCTCCACATAATGACGCTCGGATGATTTTTATCCCTCTCTATCATTTCCTTTATAACCTTATTCACACGCAGAAGCACGTCGTCGTTATACATACGGGGGGAGAGTCCTACCAGCGGTGTTTCGCCTATAACGAGTATGCCCTGCCTGTCAGCCATGTTCAGCACGTTTTCATCGTACGGATAATGAGAGGTTCTGAACGAATTTGCGCCTATCCATTTCAATAGCGAAAAGTCCTTTACCCATCCGCAGGCGGAGAAGCCCTTGCCGTACATGGGGAAGTCCTCGTGCTTTCCGAACCCCTTCAAGTATATAGGTCTATCGTTGAGCATAAGCTTTTCTCCCTCAACCTTTACCTCGCGTATACCGTAGCTTTGATTGTATACGTCGAGCGTTTTCCCGTCGTCGGCTAAGAGAGTTACCTTAACCTCGTAAAGATTCGGCTTTCCGATATCCCATAGTCTCGGGCTCGTGATTTTAATGGTTGCTTCCGCACGTCCGCACGATACCTTTGCGCTTGCCGAAACACCGTCGCTCTGCACGTTTACGCTGCCGCATACGTCTGATGATAATTCCACTGCAACGTTTACCGTTCCGTCAATTTTTGTTTTAACGGTTATTCCGTCGATATATACCTTCTCGGTTGCACACAGCCATACGTCTCTGTGTATTCCGCTGTGAGGGAAGAAATCGTACGAAACGGCAGGATACTGACTGGAAAATCCTACGCGTCCCTCACCGTCCAGGAGCATTGCAGGCGGAAGCGACCATGGGTCGGGCGTGTTGTCCGTAAGTACGGTAAGCCTATGACTTTTGCCGACTTTCAGGTGGCTTATATCGCACTCAAACGGAAGGCTTCCGCCCTCGTGATAATCTATCTTTTCTCCGTCGGCAAAAACCGTCGTCTTTCCGCTGACGGCGCCGAAACGTATATATATTCTTTTCCCCTCAAACGACTTGGGGATGAAGAAATCTCTCTCATACCACCCTTTTCCGTGGAACTGAAAATACTTTGAGTTCTGCTCGTTTATGCTCCCGGGTACCGCCATTACGTCGGGGCAGACAAGGCCGTTCATATAGCCCTGTTTTTCTCCGTCCCCGGCCTCGTCGGCGAGAAAATTCCATATACCCGAAAGACTTATCAACTCTCTTTTTTCATTAATCTGCGGATATAACATTTTATCCCTCCATATTTTACAGTGATTTCGGTTTTACCGACTGTTCCCGTATCAAAATCGAAAAATCCGGTTTCAACGGTTCCGATGATTTTTTTGCCGTTCACGTATATTGCGCTTATTTCTTTTTCCGAATAGAGCGTTACCCGTCCTCCGCCGGCAAGAGTTATTTTCCGTCTGTTTTTGCTGCCCGACACGTTGAGTATCGCGGCGCCCGAATTATATTTATCAGTGAGTCCGAATACGGCGAGAGAATCGCATATCGGCATCAGCGTATATATTTCCGCGCTCTTTGCGGCCAGTGTGTCGGTAAAGTCCTCGTTTAGCACAAAGTCCTTTTTGCCGAACGAATGAAGCACGTAGCCATCCCTCGCCTTTACCGTGACGCTTACGTCCCCCTCTGTTTTCGGGCTGAAAGCACCTATTACCTCACCGTATTTATTCTTGTTTTCGATTATCAGCGCCCTATTATCGGTGTCAAAATTACAGAACATGGATTCCGCGCTCGGCCTTGCCGTTGTCGGACATCGAAGGGTTCTTCCGTCGCTCGTCGTCAGCCTTGAGAAAATTTCGAAGTCATGCTCGCCTTCACCGTCCGAAACGTATACGGGGCCGCCGCTTATTGCCCTCGCCTTTGCATGGAAATCGGCAAATTCATGTACACTCTGAAACATATCCCAGTCGCACGCCGTGAACTCTCCTATAAAAAAGGAATTAAGGGCATTGTAATAAACGTGCTTGAAATGTGAGTCGGGAATATCGGGAAAGAAATCGTCCGAGGTCCTCATCATATTTGTGTTTTGCGTATTGAATATTATCTCGTTTGTCGTTGACATGCAGTTGATAACGTTGCCGCCGAAATTTTCGTTTACCGATTTCTCGAGTGCCGAACGCATCTTTTTCGTAATGCCCACACGTCCGGAATTCCCCCTGCCGTGCGACGCCACAATGCTCTGCACGTCTATTTTTACACCGTCCACCCCCTGTGCTTTAAGGGACTTATGGTAATCTCCGTAAAAGGCGTCGAAGTCGTCGACAAGTCCATATGGAAAACACTCGGAATAGCTTCTTTTCGGGTTTTTGCGAAACATGCCTTTTGAGACTATCGCCGCATCGTAATGTGCGCCGTATTTCTTCATTTCCGCAGACTCCGGGTCGACTCCTCCCCAATATCCGCACGCCCCATGCCATACGAAGAACTTTTCGACTCCGTATTTTCCTTTGAGCGTATCTGAATATTTTTTGAGGTCACAGCCGAACTTGTCGTTTGCGTAAAGGGAGGACAGCATATGCTCACCCCTGTTATCTGTCGTCGCACGAACGGACTGCCAGCCGTCGTCAAGCAATATAAACTTCGGTATAAAGCCGCCCTCTCTGAATCTCTCCATCTCGCCCATCAGCTTTTTACCGTCTGCTTTCTCATAGAAAGCGTTCCACGTGCACCAGCCGAAGTAATCGGTAAAATCGGGAACTTTCTTGTCGCATGCAAGCGTCGTTCCGATATTCTGTGCTATACTTACAGCGGCCCTGTGCATTATCTCCCCTATATCTTCGCCGTCAATCATATAGAAGGCACGAAGTGTAGGTGTCGCAACGGAAGCATCTCCGCATTCCGAAATTATGCACAGGCATCCGTCCTCGTCACCGTAAAACGAAGAACGATATCCGTCGCATACGAGAGGTATCATAACCGAATATCCTCCTCCCTTATGCGAAACGCCCATCCACTGCGTCTCATACGGAAGAGAGGACAGAGAATCAAAGGCCCCCGCATGCATAAAGAAAGGGTCGTTAAGGAAGGACGCGCAGTATCTCTCTCCCACCTCACCGCAACCGATTTTTTCCTCGTAAGTCTCACATACGTCATCCGCACGGTACTTGTAATACACTCCGCCGAATTCGTCTGCCTCTCCCGTAAATTTCCGGTTGTTTATTATCATTTTTCCTCCTCCCCCCTACTTTCTTTTGTAAAAGAAAGTAGGCAATGAAAACTTCATCCATTTGGTTTTCTCTATCTCCACAGCTATTCCTCATCAAAGACAACAGGCAAAGAAAACTTCATACCATCGGTTTTCTCTATCTCCGTAGCCATTCTTTATCAAAGACAACAGGCAAAGAAAACTTCATACATTTGATTTTCGCTATCTCCACAGCCATTTCTTATCAAAGAAAACTTCATACCATCGGTTTTTGCCTCTGTTACAGCATCTTTTATGTTTGCTTTTTGATAGCTTGCTCGGCAAAGAACTGTGTTATTGAGAAGTCGCCTTTCTTTATCATATCAATAATATCTTGCTCGTTTGTCGGACGTCTGTCGAACACCATACCGCAGAACGGATGCGTTCTGTCTGCATGATAATCGGAACCGCAAGTGCCGATAAAATCGTATGCCTGCGCGTAAATCTGTGCAAGCTCGTCTGCCCTCTCGGTTCTGTTATGCGTATTGAGAGTTTCCACCGCATCGACCAGATTCGGATACAGTACTATTTTGTCTATATATGCCGCCTCGCGGAAGGGGTGCGCCTGAACTACAAAGCCCCCTGCCTCACGGAATGTATTCAGAGTGGTTTTGATGTCCGCCTCCTCAAGCTCCGCATGCTCTGAGAGAAAATCGCAGTCTATGCCGTATATAAGAAAGTCCGCGCTGCCTTCGCTAAGCTCAAAGCCGAAGAAAACGTCAACCCCTGCGCTCTTGCCGTACTTGACCGCATCTTTATGCGCCTTTCCGTATATCTTCATTTTCTCCTGCCACGGCATACCGTTAAGTGTGCAGTTCCCACGATAAAAATGGTCTGTAAAAAACATACCGTCATAGCCGAGTTTTTTATAGAAGTCTATCATCTCGTGCCGTGTAAGTCTTCCGCACCTGCTGATTTCGCTTGAATGACAGTGCATCTCGCATGTATATTCGTTTTTTATCATATTTATCCTCTGCGTATGCGAATTATTTTGAGTTTTCAACTGTTTTTCGCAACCCTTTTGAAGAAATCCCCACGCAAAAATACTCTTTGGGTGGGGATAATCGTCTTATTTAAGTTTTATCAGAGCTTTGATGCAATGTCTTTTGCAAGAGCGAGTGCGTCGTCAATCTTCGTTACGTCCTTGCCTCCGCTCATTGCGCTGTCAGGCCTTCCGCCGCCCTTGCCTCCGCAAACCTCCGATACCGCTTTAAGGATATTGCCTGCATGTGCGCCTGCCGCAACCGCATCCTTACCGCATACGGATACAAAATTGAGCTTGCCGTCGTTTACGGTAGCGAAAACCGCTATTGCGTCGGGATAAAGCGCCTTTATATCGTCGCAGAGAAGTCTTGCCGCATCCGGCTTCATATCGAGTTTTCCCGAGAGGAATTTTACCTTGCCGAGCTGTTCGGTACCGCCGATTATATCCTTCATCGCAACCTCGGAAAGCTTCGCGTTGAGTGTCTCTATCTTGCGTTTTGCTTCTTTCAGCTCCTCTGTAAGAGTCTCACTCCTCTTTGCTATGTCGTGTACGTTTCCCGATTTTAGCACGGCTGCCGTCTTTCGGATGAGACTGTCCTTATCTTCTATAAGAGCAAGTATGCCGAGCCCCGTGGTAGCCTCTATTCTGCGTACTCCCGCCGCAACCGAGCTCTCCGATATTATTTTGAAAAGTCCTATTTTAGCCGTATCGTCAACGTGCGTTCCGCCGCAAAATTCAGTGGAGAAGTCTCCCATTTTGACAACTCTTACGATCTTGCCGTATTTTTCACCGAAGAGGGCCATAGCGCCCATCTTCCTTGCATTCTCGATATCGGTTACAACCGTCTCTACCTTCGCCGCGCCGAGAATATGTGCATTTACTATTCCCTCGACTTTGGAGAGCTCCTCGGCACTTATCGGAGAAAAATGCGAGAAGTCAAAACGCAGTCCCTTCGAGTCAACGTATGAGCCTGCCTGCTCAACGTGTGTGCCGAGAACCTCGCGCAGAGCCGCCTGCAGAATATGGGTTGCGCTGTGGTTTCTTCTGATAGCGTCTCTGTATTCTTTATCTATTTCCAGGGTGAGGATATCTCCGACTTTTATCAGTCCGTCGTTTACGGTGACGGCATGAATATAGACTTTGTCCGTTTTTTTCGTATCGTTTACGGTTATATCGATACCGTCTCCGAGGATGTGTCCGCGGTCGCCTACCTGGCCTCCGCCTTCTCCGTAAAATACGGTCTTATCAAAGACAAGCATGGCGTCGCCCTCGCTGAGTTCTTCCACGGACTCGCCGTCCGCAATTATCGCAATGAGCTTCGCCTCTGTCTTATCGTTATCATATCCGATGAATTCCGTCTTGGGAAGATGGGCGAGCATATTCCCTGAGGCCTCGTCCCATCCGCTTATATCGGCTCTTGCGGCACGTGCGCGGTTCTTCTGCTCATTCATCAGAACCGAAAAGCCCTCCTCGTCGATACTGATTCCGGCCTCCTCTGCAATCTCACGGGTGAGGTCTATCGGAAAACCGAACGTATCGTAAAGGCGGAAAGCATCCTTACCCGATATAACGGTTTTTCCTTCTGCTTTGAGCTGATCTATTATTCCGGAGAGTATGTTAAGACCCGAATCTATCGTCGCATTGAAACGCTCTTCTTCGTTTGCTATAACCTTGAGTATATAGTTCTTCTTGTCTACGAGCTCGGGATATGCATTGCGGTTTTCTCCTATCACAACCTCGCAGAGTGAGGAGAGGAACATATGGTCTATTCCGAGGAGCTTACCGTGTCTCGATGCACGGCGCAGTATTCTGCGAAGAACGTATCCTCTGCCCTCGTTGGACGGTATAACTCCGTCGCATATCATAAAGGTTGCGCTTCTTATATGGTCGGTGACGACACGTATGGATATATCATCATTTTTGTCCTCACCGTACCTTTTGCCTGCCGTGGCGCAGACTGCGTCAAGTATCTTCCTTACCGTATCGACCTCGAAGAGATTGTCAACCCCCTGCATGACGCAGGCGAGACGTTCAAGTCCCATTCCCGTATCGATGTTCTTCTGTTTAAGCTCCGTATAGTTGCCGTTTCCGTCGTTGTCGAACTGAGAAAAAACGTTGTTCCATATTTCCATAAATCTGTCGCAGTCACAGCCCGGTTTGCAGTCCAAAGACCCACAGCCGTACTTTTCTCCGCGGTCGAAGTATATCTCGGAGCAGGGACCGCATGGGCCTGAGCCATGCTCCCAGAAGTTATCCTCTTTACCGAGTCTTGTTATCTTATCTGCGGGAACGCCTACGGTTTTTGTCCAGATTTCGAACGCTTCCTCGTCACTCTCATAGATGGACGGATAGAGCCTGTCCGCAGGGATTTCCAGCCATTCGGTGAGGAACTCCCATGCCCACGGAATAGCCTCCTTCTTGAAATAATCGCCAAAGGAGAAGTTGCCGAGCATCTCAAAATAAGTTCCGTGTCTTGCGGTATGTCCTACCCTCTCCAGGTCGGGCGTTCTTATACACTTCTGGCATGTTGTGACACGGTGCCTGGGCGGTTCTTCCTCGCCCGTAAAATACTTTTTCATCGGCGCCATGCCCGAATTTATAAGCAAAAGCGATTTATCGTTGTGAGGGATAAGAGAAAAGCTGGGCAGTCTCAAATGTCCCTTTGATTCAAAGAATGAGAGGAATTTTTCTCTCAGATCGTTAAGTGATGTCCATTTCATAAAAACCTCCGCTCAACACCGCGATTTAACGCTGTGCAAAGACACTGATAATACAATATAATATAATATAAAATTATAACACCGCCGTATTTGATAGTCAATAGTTATTTGGATTTATTTCCCTTAGGGCGTTTGAGAATTTCATACGTCGATAAGCTCACCGAGGGCAAGGGAGTATATCCGACGGTTTTTGGGCTTTTTGCCGAACATTTTTTCGCATACTACGGAATAATAATAAAGCTGTCTTTGGTGCCTGTGACGGAGGATTTCCCTCGACTCCTCCCGATTTTTAAGCGAAACTCTGTCCGTTTTGTAATCTATTAGAGTGTATTCGCCGTCTCTGTCCGCAAATATAAGGTCAATAACTCCTTGTATCAGCAAGGGTACGCCCGATAAGCTCTCTTTAAGCTCTTCATCCTCCGTAAAGTCAGAGGCGGGAAGATTCATGTTGAAACGAAGCTCTCGGTACACTTTATCAGCACCTTTTATCTGCCGATAAAGCTCACCCGTGAAAAAACGTGCAAGCTCACCCTCACGAATAAGGGACGCATTCTTCTCATCAATAAACCCCTCGTTGACAAGACGCCTTATTTCCTCATGTATCCCCATCTTCTCTGCATTGGCAAAATCACAGAACTGAAGGAACAGATGCGTTGCGGAGCCTCTCTTTGCCCCCTCGTCTGCAGTTTTGCCCGATATAAATGAGGGTATGCGGTGTTTAGGCGTGAAGTCGACCGTATCGCAACCTTCAATTTCCGTATTTTCCGAGCCCTCTTCGGTACCGTCAAGTACCTGCGGATACAGCCTCGATACGGAGATTTTACCCGGAACGCGGTTAAGGTATGAATAAGGGTATTCGAACTTGATGTTTTCTTCTATTCTGCACAGTACGTCATCATATTCGGAACCGTCGCTCTCATTTTCACCGACTTTGTCCTCATGCGTCGCATTAGGCTCGGGGATAGCGGCGTTTTCTCCTCCGCCCTCGGGTTTTTCCTGCACAGGACGGGCAGCTATGCCCTCCTCGGGTTTTTCCTGCACAGGACGGGCGGCTATGCCGTCTCCGATTGCCGTACTGTCGGAGGAGAGGATTTTTATGTGAGCCGACTCGTCCGACTGCAGTATACCCGGGATTGAGTGTATGACGAGATTTGCCGCACCCGAATTCTCTTCAAGTGCCGAGACGATGAGAGTTATGGGGTCTCTCGCTCTGAGTACGGTATATTCATCTGTCAGCTCAGAGGTAATGCTTGCATAGTCAACCATCTTCTCCGGAGTCTGCTTTGGGGTTGCCGTTACGTAAAGACGCTCTCTTGCACGGGTGAGCTCAACGTATAGAGTACGTAATTCCTCTTCTGCCTGTTTACGCCTGATTCTCGATATTATCGCCGTGCGTATAGGGTTCTCGGCGACTATCATACCGTCATCGTCGGAAAAGCGTACCGCGGCGCCGAGCTCCCTGTCGAAGACGAGATTTTCCCTCGCCTCGGCATCCGAGTATTTCGAACCGCAGCCACATACAAAGCATACGGGAAATTCGAGTCCTTTCGAATGATGTGCGGTTATGAGATGTACACCATTGACGGAATTTACCGATCCCAGAGATATTTGTCTTTCCTCCCTTATAATTTCATTTATGTAGTTTATGAAGTTATAAAGTCCCTTGAAAGAAGATGCCTCAAATTTCTTCGCATAATCGTAAAGGAGCAAAAGGTCTGCGCTGTTTTCGGCAAGAGAAAGTAAATCCGTCTGAGAATAAAGCCTCGATATTAGTTTGTCGGACGGTATGCCGCCGCAAATCGCTCGGAGCTTGCTCAGGGTATCTGTCATATATTTTCCCTTGGCAAAGTCGGGATGCTTTTCATTGTATATAAGCAGAGAATCGTAAAGGCTCTGCGCATCCGGTGCCTCGTTTCGCACAGCGATAATCTCCGAGAGGGTAAAGCCGAATACCGGGGAGCGCATGGCTCCCGCAAAATAAGTATCTCTCCTTGGATTGTCAATCGAATTGAGTATTGCCAGAACAAGAAGAACGTCGGGTGATTCAAAAAAGTTGTTCTTCTTCTCGTAATTGACGGCGATTCCCCTGCGGCTTATGGCATCTTTGAATCTCTCGCCGTTATTCTTCGCACTCCTGACTATAACGGCAATATCCGACGGCTGTATAGGCTCGCCCGAGTCTTTTACCTCATGTTTTATGAGTCTCTCTATCTCGCCTGCAACGAATTCTGCCTCCTCGCTTTCTATCAGAACGTTGTCTGGGTTTCCGTCCTCGGTGACGGTTGTTTTTGAATCGAAGAGATGGACTTCAACTTTTCCGTGAGTTTCCTTCCCCTCATTTCCTTTGGCAAAAACCAGTCTGTCCTCGTCTCTGTAATCTATGCTGTCCCCGGCATAACCGAAAACGCTGTCGAAAACGGTATTGACAAAATCTATAACGCTCTTGTCGCAACGGAAGTTCTCCGACATAAAAACGGTCGCCGTATCGCCTGTGCACTCACGTGTGCCGTAGACGGGGTATTCGGATTTGAGATCGGCAAAAATCTTCGGCTCCGCCCCTCGGAAAGAGTATATGCTCTGCTTTATGTCTCCGACCATAAAACGGTTGTCCGGCTGCGATATGCACTCGAATATCTTGTGCTGTATATAGTTTACGTCCTGATATTCGTCAACGTAAATGTAGTCATAGTCCTCAGACATGGAAACGGCAAGAGGCGTCGGCTCTCCGTTAATATCGCACAGGAGCTTCAAGGCGTATTTTTCAACGTCGGAGAAGGTCATAATATTTCTTTTCTTCATCTCTGAGTTGATGCGTTTTTCATATTCGGAGAGAACCTTTGAGAGCACAGAGCTGAAATCCCTCATTTTTTCAAACAAAGCGTCGATTTCATCGATGGTATATGAGTAATACCTGCAAATATCGGCAAGTCTTTTTTTGAACTCCGTGTGTATTGTCCCTGCCAGAACAGAGAAGGTAGACTTTTCTTTTTCTCTTATCGGCGGTACCTTTTTTGCAGGAAAAGAATTTAACAGCTCTTTTGTATTTTCGTATCCCTCGTCAAGTGCCGAAAGACACTTACCCATATGCTCAATCCACGATGAAAAAACGTCGGCGTACTTTTTATATCCCACCTCGTCGAAGCTCTGAAGGTCGGATAGGATTTTATCGTATGCCTCCATGTAATGCGTAAGAAATTTATACGTATCGTCGTATATCACTTCTCCCCACGGAGTATTCAGCATGTCATTCTCCCTGCGCAGAATCGATGATATCGAAAAGAAAACCGAAATTCCGTCAAAGCTGTCTTCCGTCCGGGCATATATGTCGAGCAGCTTGTCCGAGAGCGTATGCTCCTGCCCGACGGAGGTTATATTGGTTGCGAAACGCGTGAATTCTTCTGCGCTGCACACGGACTCAAGCTCATTCTCGTACAGAGCATAGATCAGCTCCTCCATTACGGTCCTCTGTATCAGCTTTCCCTCGACATCGTCGCATATTCGGAAGGCGGCCGAAAGTCCGAGTTCGGATGCGTGTGACTGAAGTATATCGTTGCAGAAGCTGTCTATGGTACATATATGAGCGTCGGGGAGCATGAGTGCCTGCCTTGCCAGACGAAGATTAGACGGGTCCTCTGCTATCTTCTCGGATATGGCAAGGGATATTCGCTCGCGCAGTTCTGCCGCCGCCGCGCGGGTAAAGGTGACTATGAGCATTCTTGACACGTCGGCAGGATTCTTTTCATCCGTTATCGATTCTATTATTCTTCTGGTCAGTGTCGCCGTCTTTCCGGAGCCTGCGGCGGCGGAAACGAGCAGGGTTTTGCCCCTTTCGTCAATCGCCTGGCGCTGTTTCTCTGTAAAATTCATTTGGGGCTCACCTCCTGCTTTGATTTTTCCGAATCACTGCTCGTACCGTATTCGGCGTCCTGCCTTATCGGCTTTACGGCACTGCCTGTACCATATTCGGCGTCCTGCCTTATCGGCTTTACGGCACTGCCTGTACCGTATTCGGCCACCTCGCCGCAAAAAAGTCTTATCGGCTTTACTGCACTGCCGTCGTCGAATTCCCGTACCTCTCCCACTGCAAAAAAGCCGTGCCTGTCATACATGGCGACCATTTCTCCCATAGGTATGTCGGTACCTATCTTTTTTTGATATATTTCAAGGCCGTTGCGGGCGAGACGGGAAAAGAAATCCGGCAAAATCACCTTGACGTATTTTTCGAAAACCTTATCGACCGGTATTATAATTTTATCGAGTTCTTCCTTGCTCATGTCACTTAATTTCTCAAGAGAATATGCCTGTGATATATCGAACCCTCCGCTCTCTACGCGACGAAGGGTGGCCATCGCAGCGCCGCATCCGAGCGCCTTGCCTATATCGGCGCAAAGCGTTCTTATGTACGTTCCCTTTGAGCATACAACGTCCAGCGAATAGTCCGTATCGTTTATTCTTTGGCATAGAAGAGAATATACTGTAATTTTTCTTGCCTCTCTGTCTATTTCTTTTCCTTCGCGTGCCAAATCCACGAGTTTCCTGCCATCTACTTTAAGAGCGGAATACATGGGAGGGGTCTGCATTATTTCTCCGACAAAGCCATCGGCGCAGGCAATAACTTCCTCTTGTGTCGGGATTTTGTCGGATACCGAGAGAGTTTTCCCCGTTATATCCTCCGTATCGGTTGTTATGCAAAGTCGCATAACTGCAACGTAATGCTTTTTTGAATCCATGATGAACTCGCACGCTTTCGTCGCCCTGCCCAGCATAACGGGAAGTACCCCTGTAGCCATTGGGTCGAGCGTTCCGCTGTGCCCAGCCTTTTTACATGAGAAAATTCTTTTCACGGAAGAGACAACCCTCTGTGACGTAACACCCTCACCCTTGTCGATAACAACTATTCCGTCCTTCATTTTCCTGTCCTCATCATTATTTATTTCCTTGCGGCGGATAAGCTTAGCTATCCTTTTTTAAGTTTCATTCTTTTGTGCTCTCGGAGTATATCCGAGGAACCCTGTCGCCTATCGCCGTCAGCTGCTCATATCGGATAGTTCCTGCGATTTTTGCATATTCGTCTATGCTCTTTCCGTCCGGGGTGAAGAGAGCCGCATACTCCCCCTCGCTTACCTTGACGTTTTCGTCGAGCAGAACGGAGCACATATCCATACATATTCTGCCGACGATTCTGCCGTTACCCCCGCAGAACTTAACGGGTGCCCCGCTGTATGAGCGAAATATGCCGTCCGCATAACCTATGGAGAGAGTGACGATATCGCAGTCGCGAGTCGCTCTGAAATCCCCTCCGTAACCGACGTATTCTCCGCGCCGAACACGGTTTGTGCGTACAACGCGTGCATAGAGAGCCGTTGCGGGCGCCGGCATATCGTGCGCAAAGACTCCACTACCGTCGCCGCCGAACAGTGCTATCCCCGCCCGAACCATATCAAAGCCGAGAGAGCCGTATTTTACAACGGCGGCGCTGTTTGCCATATGCACCGTCATGTGAGGCGCAACAGATAAAGGCAGCTGTGACAAAAGCTCCGAGAAACGCTGTATCTGAACGGCTGAGTGTTCGTCCCTATCGCTGTTGGAATCCATAAGGTGTGAGTATATTCCGCATATATCGAATCTTCCGGAGGAAATAATATTTTCTATGTACTTTGAGTCCTTCCACGAGAACCCGAGCCTGTTCATGCCCGTGTTCACCGCTATATGCATACGGGGCAGAGAGGAACGGTCGAGCCGCATAAGCTCATATGCCTGCCTCTGCGAATACAACGATATGATTATCCCGTTTCGGTTACATATATCCGCATCCATGGTCGGCACATATCCGAGTATGAGTATTTCTCCGTCCGTAAACCTCCTCAGACGTATCGCCTCGTCAACGGTCGCCACGGCAAAGAAGGACGCCCCAACGGATGAAAGAGCCCTCACACATTCATCGGCGCCGTGTCCGTATGCGTCTGCCTTAAGAGTACATATAACGTCCTTTTTAGCCTTTCTTTTTATATAAAGATAATTATCCTTTATTGCGTCGAGGTTGACGCTCATATAACATCTCTCGTTCATATCCGCTCCGTCACCGTAACGGATACCGTCTTTGTCCCGTTTGTTTTTGTTACGGATGATAGCTCTGTACCGTCAAAGCACGCCCTTATATTCCCGTTCTCGGTATATACGACGATGTCATTTCCGTCCTGCTCGGCTGAAATGGGATTTTTTATGCAAAAAAGGTCAAAAACGGAGAATATCCCGATTTGCTCTCCTATCGCAGAGCTTATTCCTTCGCAGGAAATCTCACCGCCGTTTCCCGATGATTTTATCGTAACTCCGATAAGAGTTTCGGGATAGGAAAGCTCTACGCTCATATTTCTCTTTCCCGCAGTATCGGTTGCGGATATGTCGAACAGCCCCCTGTATATACAGCCGTTTACGTTACATTCGCCAATAAATTTATATTCTTTTTCCTGATAGGAAAGAAGGGTATTCTTCTCAGAGCAGGATGAAATAAAAACAATCGGAAAAACCAAAACGAGCACCGACAGAAAAATACATAGAACTTTTTTCATTTGCAATCACCTCTTAATAAATATATGCAGAGATGAGTCGCTTTAACCGTAAAATCGTCAAAACCTTGCCCGTGATTTTTTCTCGTATTTTTCCCGATACTTTATTTTAGCATACGCAACCTTTTTTTGCAACAACGAGGTATTTTTATATTCCGAAATTTTTGTCGGCGGCTGTCGCACGATTGCATTATCCGACACCATATTGCGACAGATTTGTCAGAGAGCATCGCTTATACTTTAATAGGATAAGTATATCGGATATGACGACTTATGTCGCCAAACGTTACAGAAAAGCAAAAACAAAACGAAAAAGAAGGAAAAAGAAAATGGATGGAAAAAAGAACACTGAAAATTACAGGGAGACCACTCTATATGAGATGTTCTCAAAAATACGTGATGCCTACGGGTGCAGAGAACACAAAATGCTCGAGATGTTCTTCGACTTTTTTATGCTGGTTACGGCTCTTTCATTCTCTCGCACTCATATAGCGTTCGGGGTATGTCCGCTGGGGCTTGCCCTCCTGTGTGCCGCGAACCGACGGGTTGTGCCGATTTTCATCGGTTGCATCATAGGAGCTTTCACATTGCCTACGGGATTTATCGGATATATAGTGATATATTCGGCGGTGATGCTTGCTCGTATTCTTGTCAGTATGCCGATAAAGGGCAGGGTTCTGTTCCCGTACTCAGGCTTTTTCTTCTGTGAGGCGCCGCAGATACGTGCGGCAATCGCCTGCGTCGCAGGCTTCGGTGCATCGATTTATGAGCTTATTCTCAGCGACTTCGCATATTATGCGATACTGTTTGCCGTAGGGTCGGTTGCTTTTTCGACGGTGGCAACACTATTGTTTGTCGGAATTTATGAGAGCTCCTTTTCTCTCCCCTCGTTTTTTACGGAACAGAAATATATTATAGGTGAAATCAATTTTAAGAACATATATACGCTCGTTTCCTTGGCCTCTCTCACTCTTTCGCTCGTATTTTCGGCAAACTCATATTCCCTCTTCGGCATATCGGTGGGGAAGTGCCTGCTCGCCTCTGCGGTTATAATATCCTCGGTGAAAATAAACTTCATATACTCATCGCTTTTGGGACTTATCGGCGGACTTCTCATAGCGCCCGTGTACTCCCCGTCTTTTCTTATTCTCGGAGCGATATTCGGGCTATCGGCGCCGATAGGAGAGGCGTACGCAAGCCTCTTTGCTCTGTTCGGCGCGGTCGGTTATGCTTGCGTTTTGCGAGGTACGGCAGGCTTTCTCGATATTATGCCCCCGACAACAATACCCGTGCTTTTGATGTGGCCTCTGTTGCGTACCGAAAGCGCAAAGCCCATATTCGGCAAAAAAACGGGGAAAGGCTTGTCCCGTTCAAAATCACACTCGGGCAAATCCTCCTTCACCAGAGAGGAAGAAAACTCCATAGTTATAAACGGTGGCATACCGAATAATGAGAGAACGAACGGCGGGGGCGAAAACGTCTGTGGGGGAAGACTTGATAAACTCTCCTCCGTTTTCTCCGACCTGTCTCACGTTTTCTATACTATATCCGACACAACGAAAAGGCCCGCAATATCCGAATACTTCAATACCTGTGACGCCATTTGCAACAAATGGTGCAAGAAATGTCCCTCGCGCGGCGAATGTTGGGAGAGCCGCGAGAGAAGCGCATACCGTGCCATGCAGTCAATATCGGAAAAACTATATCGCCGAGGAGTTACCGACCGCAGCTGCCTGCCGAGGTCTTTTGCGGATAAATGCCCGCACGTCGATGAAATGGTGGAAGAGATACGGGAGAGCTGTGCCGCACTCACTCGGGAAAAGCAAAAAGGTGACAAAAGCGAGCTCATCGCCTTTGACTACGAGATGACGGCGAAGCTGCTGCGCGAGAGCGCAAAGAACGATATGCTCGATATGCGCCGTGACGACCGCCTGTCATCGGAGCTGACTAAAACCCTTGACGCTGAATTCGGCATAAAGGTTAAGAGTCTGGACGTAATAGGCGCATCAAACAAAAAAATATCGATAAAAACAGATAACCCCAACAGCCTTTTTGAGTCGGAGAAAGAAATCTGTGAGCGTTTCTCCGAGATATGCGGATGCGAAATAGGAAATATGCGCCCCATGAATTATTCCGCCAAAAACACCGTTATACTCAACACCCTGCAAAAATTCCGTGCGGAGGTGGCAACCTTATCGGCACCTGCCGATACGAGCGAGGTGTCGGGGGATAACGTATCGAGCTTTCCGAACGACGACGGATTGTACTATGTTATTCTGTCCGACGGCATGGGCAGCGGGCACGAGGCGGCGTTTACGTCGGGCTTTACAAATACCTTTCTCGAAAAAATGCTCGGGGCAGGAATGAGCAAGGCAACCTCCGTAAAAATGCTCAACAACTTTCTCAGGTATAAGGGCATGGAATGTTCCGCAACAATCGATATGTTCGAGCTCAATACACTGAGCGGCGACGCATCCTTTGTTAAGAGTGGCGCTTCCCCCTCCTTTATAAAGAGGGGGGACAACGTTTTCAGAATATCCTCCAAAACAATGCCGATAGGGCTGCTGCGCTCCGTAGACGCAGAGAAAACTGACTTTACCGTCAGAACCGACGATATTATTATAATGCTCTCAGACGGAATAAGCCAGAATCCCGAGGAAGAGGAGTGGTTTTCCTCTCTGCTCTCGGATATATCTTCAAACGACAGTCCGAGCGATATTGCGGAGAACATAATGAAAAAAGCCGCCCTGAACAGCAAAACCAAGGACGATATGTCGGTGTCCGTAATAAAGATACGTCCTCTTATGCGCGTCGGCAAGACAAAGAGTATGCCGCTTGAAAACTCCGCTTCCTGATTTTAAGGGGCTGAGTCAAATTGAAAAATTTAATTTTCACCCTATACAAAAGCAACAAAAACCAAGACAAATCATATGATTTGAGCTTGGTTTTTTGTTATGGCTGCACATAACTCTCACAAGTTGTTAATGCTATGACTCAGCCCCTTTTTCTATTTTTTAGTCATTAGCTTCTCCATATACTCCTTCGGGGTGCATTTTTTCAATCTTTTGAAATTAAGAAAAAAGGATTGCAGATTTGAGTATCCTACCAAAGACGCGGTTTTCGTCACGCTGTTGGATTTCAGAAGTTCCGTAGATTTGCTTATTCTTACGTTGTTGATATAGTTTTTCAGATTAGTATGCAGATTCGCGTTAAACATACAGGAAAAATAGAATCTTGAATATCCGAACTTTTTTGCCAGGTCGTCGAGCGTTATTTTTTTATTATAGTTTTCGTCAATATGAAGCAAAACCCTGTAAAACAAATCAGCATGAGCTTCCTTACCGTTTTTTGAGATATTCTGCTTTTCGACATTCTCGAGGAACTCGGCAATACAATAATTATATATTCCGGTCTTCATAATATCAGAAGGGTTTTTTGCGATTCTCCTCAGATGCTTTGCAACATCGTCGGCGACGGCCTTATTTTGGATGATTTGCGTTACGGGGAGCTTGCTCCCGAGAGCCTGCATATAAATCTCGGAGTATTTTGCGGGCAAGGTGTTTACCTGTGTTATCGCCGTATTATCGGGGTCAAAGGAATGAACGGCGTAGGGCGGGATAAAGGCAAGCTCCTTTTCTCTCAACAGATAAACGCGGTCGTTTATCGTAATTTTTATATTGTTTTTCAAAACGTATACGATTTCTATTGATTTATGGCAATGTATTTCGGCAATATTTCTTCCGATATTAAAATAATCGAAAAAATCTCTGCAATACTCATAATTCATATAAAATCCGCCATTTCGCAATTTTTTTGATAAATATAGCAATTACAGTTATTGTTTACTGAAAAATTTATGATATAATTATACCAACAAAAACCAAAAAAAGCAACATAAATTCCAATTATCGGGAGGGCGGATATGCTAAATAGACATTTAACCGTAAAAACTTTCCCCGTGGCTGATGAAAACAACGTTGTGCTCTGGAGAGACTACAGAGTTACCGTTCTTGCAGACAGACTGTTCAGAGTGGAGAAAAGCAAAAACAAAATATTCCGCGACGAGGCGACTCAATGCGTGTGGTACAGAAATATGCCGCCCCAAAGCTTTTCGGTGACCGAAGAGAAAGAGCAAATCAGAATCAAAACGAAAAAGAGTGAATTGATTCTTACTCCCCGAGAAAAGGACTGTGCCGTTATTATCGACGGTAAAAAACGCAAGATTTCAAACGCCCAAAACCTGCTCGGAACGGCGAGAACTCTCGACAAATGCGACGGAGACAACTGTCACTATGATCTGTTCGGCATCAATCCCGAAGCTTTTTATAAGGTAAAGCTCGGCACGGGAGTTTGCTCAAAGACCGGCGTTGCTTATTTTGACGATGCCTCCTCTCTGTCTCTTGATGCCGACGGTAAAGTCAAGACCGAGTGCGGTTTCGGCAGCGACAAATACGTTTTTGCATACGCAAACAACTATCGGGATGCCGTAAAGGCCTTGTATACTGTCTGCGGTTTCACACCTCTCGTCCCCAGATTTGCATTAGGCAACTGGTTCAGTAGGTATCACGCATATTCGCAGGACGAATATCTCAGACTCTTGCAACGCTTTGAGGACCGCAAAATTCCGCTGACCGTTGCCACTCTGGATATGGATTGGCATTGGTCGAAAACGCTGGATAAGGTTAAAAAAATCACAGAGCTCGGCAGAGACACGGACTTTTACGGAGGCAAAAACGGTTGGACGGGATATAGCTGGAACACAGACTTGTTTCCCGATTACAGACAGCTCCTGAAAGAAATCAAAAAAAAGAACTGCAAAATTACGTTAAATCTCCATCCTGCGAGCGGCATCCGTTGGTTTGAAAATCAGTATAACGATATGGCAAAAGCACTGGGGAAGGATTCAACGACGGGTGAAGTAATACCGTTCAATATTACCAACGATAATTTTATCAACGCATATTTCAAAATATTACACAAGCCCTATGAAAAGGACGGTGTGGATTTCTGGTGGATTGATTGGCAACAGGGAACGAAATCAGAGATTGACGGTCTTGACCCTTTATGGTCGCTGAATCACTATCATTATCTGGACAATGCAAAAAACCATAATAACCCCCTGATACTATCTCGTTATGCAGGGATAGGTTCGCACCGCTACCCCCTGGGATTTTCCGGCGATACGTTTATGACGTGGAGAACTCTGAGGTATTTGCCGTATTTCACCTTTACCGCAAGCAATATAGGATATTCATGGTGGAGCCACGATATAGGAGGGCACCTCATGGGAGAAACAAACGGCGAATTGTACCTGCGTCACATTCAGTTCGGCGTTTTCAGCCCGATTAACAGACTTCATAGCTGGGACGATTCGTCAATGACAAAAGAACCGTGGGTTTATAAAAACGGTTGCGGTGAAATTATTGCGGATTGGCTCAGACTCAGACATTCAATGATACCGTTTTTATATTCGTGTTCAATGAAAACACATAGCAAAGGTACCGCGCTTCTCGAGCCTCTCTATTACGAGTGGGACGAGGAGGGAGCATACAAGGAGAAATGCGGATATATTTTCGGAGAAGAGCTGCTTGTTTATCCGATTACAGAACCCAAGGGAAAAGACGGTTACGCAAAAACAAAGGTCTGGCTTCCCGAAGGGAAATGGACGGATATCTTTACCGGAGACGAATATACGATAGAAAAAGGCGGAGAATATCGAATTCTGTTAAGAAATCTGGAGAGCATCCCCGTCCTTGCAAAGCAGGGCGCTATTCTGCCACTCTCCCGTGACGATGGCAACGGTATATCGAACCCGACTGCCTTGGAAATCAGAGTCTTTAACGGAAACGGCAGTTTTGAATTATTCGAGGATGACCGCGAATACGGAAAAGAGGATGAATTTATAACAACCTTCACCTCCGTTGCGGACACGGCTACTCAAACCTTGACAATAAAGGGAGCCGGAAACAAAAGTGTAATCCCTCAAAATCGCCGTATGCGCATAAAGTTCGAGGGCGTCCAAAACGGAGAAATTACCGTTTCGAAAAACGGGCGAAAACTTGAAGTCAATAAGATTTACGAGGATTGTGCCTGCGTAGAATTTATATTTGACGCAACGGCAGAATACGTTTTGAAATCATCCCCGGTTCATAAGTCGGAAATCGAGAAGCTGAAGGACCGTGCAAAGAAAATCCTTCTGAGCCTTGAGTCCGATTACAAAACAAAGCAAAAAATATATAAAATGATAGACAAAACCCAAAATATATCCGAATACAAAAGCGCCGTTATAAATCTGCCGATACCCGAAGCATTTAAGCAACGCATGAATGAGACCTTAGGATTTTCTCAATAAACCGAAAACAGCGACGGCTGTTTTTATAATAAAAAGGGGCTGAGTCAAATTGGAAAATTTGATTTTCACCCTATACAAAAGCAACAAAAAACCAAGACAAATCATATGATTTGAGCTTGGTTTTTTGTTATGGCTGCACATAACTCTCACAATTAGTTAATGCTATGACTCAGCCCCTTTTGTCGGCGTTTGCCGTTGAGATGCGGTTTTGGGATATCAGAGTCCGCAGTAATAGTGGACTTTGTATACCCATAAATGCTCGTCGAGGAACTTCTGACCGCTGTAATTCTCAATAAGGTACTCGGTAATCTGAGACAGAGATACACTGTCTGTTCCGAGATTTGCACTCTTTATGTTGAGGTAAGCGGTGAAGGACGTGCCCTCTCCCTCGAGAACTGCGAATGCGCGCCAGTAATATTTCTGTTCGAACGCTTTCTTGAAATCGTTGGTGCCGATGTGGAACATTGAGTTTTCGAAGCCGTATACGGAGAGTGCGTCGTTATCGGTCGCTTTCGCCCTTGTTTCTTCATCTACAAGATAACGGTTGTCAAGTGATACGATTTTTGCCGTATTTGCCTTTTTGCCCTTGGCATATACGGAGTATGCTCCATCATCTCCTACCACCGTTATATCGTCAAAGCTGTCAGCCTCGGAATCGGCAACGTACAAAAATCCGATTGCAACTATTCGATAATTCTTTTGACCGTTATTGTAGGAATACCCTTTATTGACAGCATCCGTGTTTACGTTAAATACCGCGCGCATGCCGGCATAACCGTAAACTCTCTGCTGGAATCCTGCGAAGGTAATATAGTTCTCGATATTGAAGGCCGCCATTGCATCAGCGCTGTTTGCATAAAGAACAGCCATAGCTGCTTTTGCCTGTATGCTTGCGGCAACCTGCGCGGCGTAAACTGCTTTTCCCGAGTTTTCAACTGCCTTGGGCAGATTTACGTCAACTATATTTTTGTTTGTGAAATAAGTCGCCATATCGGACGTGCTCATGGCTAACGAATATGCCGTTTCGGAAGCCGTCTTTGCAGCTCTTACGGCGTCGGCGTAAGCGGTGATATTGTCTTTGTTCTCGTTCGCAACACGCAGAAGCTCCCTGAGCTCTTCGAGCTGTCCCTTCAGTATTTCCGCTTCCTTGGAAGCCTCGTCTTTAAGTGCGATTACACCTTCGATATCGGATACGTTATCTCCTATTGCCGATATTACGTCGTTGATTTTGCTTATGGCTGACTGCGATGCGGTATCGGAGCTTACGATGTTGTTATATGCTTCCGTAAGAGCCTCGTCATACGTCAGCTTGTCGTCATCACTTATCGATTCGAACTGTGCTATTCTTTCGTCGATGAGAGTCTGCATTTCAATTATCTGATCCGCCGTGGACGTTCCTACGTCGTATCCAAACATGCTCTGGTAGAATTCTTCATTGAGAGCTACGGAACCGAACGCTGCGAGCTTATCGGTGTTTTTAAGTTGATAGTAATAGCAGAGATCCGCAAAATGATTCTGCTTAATCTGAAGATCGGTAAGGGTGCAGTCGTATATACGAATATAATAAGTATGGAATGCAGGCTGCATTATTTTCGCATTCATTCTGCTTGCATCAGGGGTAACGTATTTTATCGGCTCTCCCAGCTTTGCGTCGAGGAGGTTACCGAGGTGAGCCTTATCAACGTTACATACCGCACGAATGGTATTCGTGTATACTTCGGGGGTTGAATAGGTTGCACCGTATGCAAAATGAATGGTGGAACCGGGCCCCCACGTCTTGCCGTCGGGCACTTCCTTTCTTGCACCGTGGCTGTGGCTGTGTGCCGTACCTATAAGAGCAACGCCGTCGCTTCCTCCCTTTATTCCCAAGGTTCCTATACCGGGATATTGGATAATCTGCATATTACTGTCATTATTAAAAACAAACCCCGTCGGATTTATCTTTATTACCTCTTCAACGGTCATACTTCCGTACGTACCGTCATACAGCTTCTCGGCAGAGGGAGCATAGTAGGTATCCCTGACTATGGTATTCTGCTTATCTCCCAGCATAGCCGTATCTTTTGGGCTCTGGAATCTCTCCGTGACGTGCTCCTTTCTAAATACGGTGCTGTAGTTAATTCCGGCTTTAAAGTAGAAGTCCGTCTTCTGCGTCTTTTGATTAAAGCTGACAAAACCGTCGTCGGTGCGTGTTATCGTCTGAGTCTTATCGGTAAAAAGCATGTAATATCCGCCGGCATTCTTTCCGCCGATAATCTTTATGTAGTTATGCTTTGCCTGCCAGTCTTCGGCGAATATACCGCCGTATAAGAGCACTGCCTTATCCAGCTCGTCGGCAATTGTATCGGAATTAACGTTGACAGCCTCTTCCTCTGTAATCTTACACATATCTACAAACGACATAAGGTGTCCGTTATCATACCACAAATCCTTATATCTTTCGTAAACGTCCTCACGGCTCTCTGTTCCGGTACCGCTTTCGCCTCCGTCGGCATAAGCAGTCAGTGCCATAGCGGGTATTACCGCAAAAATCATGAGTGCGGCGAGGAGTGCGCATAAAAATCTTTTTTTCATAATACGTTTTCCTTTCACATACGTAAAACCGTAAAATAGTTTATGTAGAACCAATATCCGATTAAATCTCATTATTATTGTAGCACAAAAAACACGTCTGTTTATGAAAAATTATTATGCGTTTTTTACAATATATTATTTTATATGGCATATTCCGTTGTGCACAACGAGTCCTACAATACTTTCGCCTGATATTTTACGCACACAAAAAATTCAAAATGCTATTGACAAAATAAAGCAATGATAGTATACTTGCATTACCAATAAAGCGATTCAACCGAATTTCGAATGAAACCAGGAGGGAAATGTCTGCAAATCACGAGACATTAAGATATGCTTTATGAAGGAAAATATCAAAAATATCAGAAAAAAAGAAAAAAACGACCAAAAGATTGCATTTTGGAAAAGCATCTTCATATACTTGAAAGAATATAGGAAGAACGCCTTCATTGCAATCTTTTTTTCCGCTCTCACGGGAGTCGGAGTTGCTCTGCAGCCTCTCGTCATAAAATATATAATAGACGAAGGCATAACCGTCCGCAAAAGCATGGCCTACGTTGCCGTTGCGTGCGCGGTTTACATTATGCTTGCGCTATTGCGTATATGTGCATACCGTTTCAGTCTTTTTAATATGTTAAAGGCGCTTGAGGGTACTCTCTTCAACATGAGGAGCCGTTTCTTTATGCACGTACAGCATATGTGCATGCGATTTCACGACAAGCATTCTTCGGGAGAATTGTACAACAGTATAATGGGTTCTCCCATGAGCAATATTAAAGCCTATCTGAATTCGATAATTCTGGGTGTTCCGTATCAGCTCGTCTCCCTCGTAATATCCATAGTCGCTCTCGTATACTATGACTGGATACTCACGATTATAATGTTGGGCACGGCGTTCTGCATGGCATTGCTCAACTTTTTCTCGCGGAAGGTTATCCGCCGTTCGTCGAGCGAGTTTATTTCCGCCGAAACGGAGACGGGAAAATACATATCCGACGTCTTTCACGGCATGGACGCCATAAAGATGTATTCCATCGAGGATTCAACGCAGACCAAATTCTATTCATACCTGCAGGCCATGAGGGATAAGGGTATGGCGTATACCTTCTCCGTTCACCGTGAAAATCTGAAACCCGAGCTCGCGCATTATCTGGGCACGGCGGTTGTATATCTGGTCGGCGCATTCTCCTGTATTTACAGGGGGCTTACGGTGGGTATTCTGTATGCGTTTCTTTCAAGCATGGGAACAATCCTCGGAGTTCTGACATCATGGCTCAACATATCTCTTCAAAAAAGTGCCGCAAACGTTGCCATGGAAAAGATAGAAGAAATCATACGCGAAAATTCGTCCACCCCCGAGCTGCCGGACGGCAAGGTAAAGAACATCATATCCGAGCGCGACCGTGCATATGCAAGCGGGCTTAACTGCATAGATTTTTGCAACGTTAAGTTCTCCTATGAAAGCGACGGCAAGACGCATTACATATTCAACGGCCTCTCCTTCTCCGTAAAATATAAAGAGAGTATCGCTCTCGTCGGAAGCAGCGGCAGCGGAAAAAGCACGGTGACAAAACTGCTGATGCGCCTGTATGACATCGACGGAGGAAAAATACTTCTTCACGGCTCGAACATACGTGAATATCCCTCGCACGATTTGCGTTATTCAATAGGGATAGTGCCCCAGAGCCCGTTTATTTTCCAGGGAACCATATGGGATAACGTGAGGATAACGTGCCCGGAGGCTGACAACGACCGTATAATAAAAGCTATGGAAACGGCTCGTGTTAACGAATTTGTGAGTGAGCTTCCGATGGGTGTTAATACTCGCGTGGGAGACGGCGCCCTCGGTCTCTCGGGCGGACAAAAGCAAAGAATAGCAATAGCCAGAGCCATTCTCAAAAATCCCGATATACTCATTTTCGACGAGGCAACGAGCGCACTCGACAATATCTCCGAGAGGCATATACAGGAAGCAATGGAGGATCTGATGAAGACTCATACCGTTATAATAATCGCTCACCGTCTCTCAACGATACGCAACGTAGACAGAATACTCGTCTTTGACAAAGGAGAAATCGTTGAGAATGGAAGCTACAAGGAGCTTGCCGAAAAGGAAGGAATGTTCAGGGAGCTGCTGAAAAGCGCAGAGGAGTAGAGAAGCCCCTCCGCTGTCTACCATAGGTAGAATTTTTTCTCCCGACTCGCCAAATTCAAGGAATATCACCAAACCATTGCAAAATCGCCTTTTTAATGGTAAAATATTTACGTAAAAACATTCAAAGTATTCGTGAGGTACAGTGACTTATATGAATAACGGAAACGATATCGTTATAATGGCGGCAGGAATGGGCAGCCGCTTCGGCGGACTCAAACAGATGGAGCCCATGGGACCGAACGGAGAAGCAATAATCGATTATTCGGTATACGACGCAAAAAATGCAGGCTTTTCCAGAGCGGTTATTATCATCAAAAAAGAAATAGAAAAGGACTTCCGTGAAACGGTTGGCAAAAGGCTCGAAAAGCTCATCGACGTGGAATACGCATTTCAGGAAGTCGATAAGGTCCCCTCGTGGTTTTCGGTGCCCGAGGGCAGAACGCGCCCGTGGGGCACGGGTCATGCCGTTTTGTGTGCAAAAGACGTTATAAAAGGCTCCTTCGCCGTTATAAACTCGGACGACTATTACGGACAGATGGGTTATAAGGCGCTTAACGATTATCTTTCGAAAGGCAACGGCACCTGTATGGTTGGTTTCAGCCTAGGCAACACTATAACGGAGAACGGAACGGTAAACCGCGGAATCTGCGAAACAGACAACGACGGCTTTCTTACCGCAGTAACCGAGCGAGAAGGAATAGATAAAAACAGCGGTATCCCCCTGGACACCGTGGTTTCAATGAATATGTGGGGGTTTCGGCACGACTTTCTTGACAACCTTGAGGAGGGATTTGAGCGTTTTCTCAAAAACGGCTTTGCGAACCCAATGAAAGCGGAATACTATCTTCCCTTCGCCGTTGACGAGCGTATAAAGGCAGGCAAGGAGCGCGTAAAGGTGCTTGTCAGCACCGACAAATGGTATGGCGTCACCTATAAGGAAGATAAAGAGTCGGTAAAAAACGCAATATCAAACCTCATATCCCTCGGCAAATATCCGTACTCCGGGCTGTGAGATATTGCCGTGCCGCGAAGAGCAGTCACAAAACTAAACCGGATATCTCATATCGCGGCGCCCCGGCAAAACCGAGATGAGCTCTCCAAAACTCAGTACACAAATGTGATACCGCACACCTCGCCACCGCGGCAAATCAAAAATACGCCTCGCCACCGCGGCAAATCAAAAATACGCCTCGCCACTTTGCGGGGCAGAATAATAAAGCCGATACTTTGGTCTGCTCTTTGCGAGGCAGAATAACAAAGCCGATACTTTGGTCTGCTATTTGCGAGGAAAAATAACAAAGCCGATACTTTGGTCTGCTCTTTGCGGGGCAGAATAACAAAGCCGATACTTGAGTTGCAATTTGTTTTCGGCGTGAATTGAATTTCAATTTACCGTTAACTGTGCAGCCGTTTGTATCGGCTTTTTGCGTCGGAAATTATCCGCGGACTTTTCTTTGCATCATTACGTGGCGAATATCGCGGGTTTTTACGTCGGTGGAGTTATTCGCTGCCACCGTATCGGTGACGTTCTCGCAGAATAGGTCGGATATGTCCAGCCCCCTGACGTTTTCTGCGTATACGGCGGGCGATTCGGTTCCAACGTCGTGTATATCGGTTTTTCTTATCTTTACGTTATCGCAGTCGCAAAGACGTATGACGCAGTCCGAGGTCTGACGTGTTGAAAACATGTCTTTTTCCACGTCTTTTTCAGACTTGCCCCTGAAAGTAAGAAGGTTTACGTCTATATCAGAGTATTTGCTCGCATAAAGCCCGTTTCTCGATGTGTAAACGGAAACATTATCGATTTTTGCCCCTTTGCCGTTTTCAAGGACAACGCCGTAGCCGATTCCGAACATTCTTACGTTTCTGACGGTTGCATTGTCACCGCAGACCTTTATCATCACGTTGTTTCCGAGCCCCTCACCCGATACGTAGTATTCTCCCTTAAAATACGGGCTGGCTACTATATCGACGTTTTCAACGGTAAACGATTCTTTGCCGTTAATAACATCTCCGCTCGTACCCCTCACCTGCAGGCGCATATTGCATACGGACGCACCCTCCTTGCAGACTATTAGTTTTTCTTTTGCGCCGTTCTTTTCCCTGCGTTCAAGGATGCAACAGTCGCGCTCTTCCCCCGCAAGGATAACGCCCTTCGGTATATGCAGAGTACCCGAGAGCAGGTATCCGCCCAGCGAGAGCATAACCACTCCGCCGCCCACAGAACCTACCTCGTCAAGAGCCTTCTGTATCATATCGGTACAGTCGATATCGGGCGGATTTTCTCCGAATTGTGCGTCGATAAAAGGATATACAACCTTGTAATTCTTCGTTTTATATATGTTCTTTTTCATCGTATTTCACCTCCGAGCGCATCGCCCTCGATAAAGTCGGTAACCATCTCGTCCTTGACGTTAAAGAATTCATTCTTTCTTATAACATAGCATCTCGGAATAGCCAACTGCGGTCTTTCGGGCGTGAATTTGCCTCTGCCGAAGCGTATACCCGTATACGTGTTCTTTACGGTGTTTTTCTCGACTATTATACCCTCGCAGGTTCCGTTGAGGCATATGCCCGAGAAGCTGTGCAGGCGGTTTCTCTTCGCCGTTATCGATAGGGTGGTGCAGGTTTTGTCATCTATATTCGAGTTTGCCCCTATCGACACACCGTATCCGATTCCTTGATAGGACAGCCCCGTATTATGATTGAGAACTACATTGTCGACAATACTCGTTCTTTGATTTATCTCGCAGAGTATTACGTCGTATCCCCGTGCGTCCTTACGCCTGAACAACAGATTTGAATTTGTATTGAAACCGCCCGCATGCTCGGAAACGTTGCGCGCTATTATACTGTCGGTATTAGGCGGGTAGGTCTGAACGCATACTCCCGCCTCCGTCATGCGGTTATCCGTTATAATATGGCGTCCGTTGAATGCACCGACGACGAACACCGAACTCTCATCGGGTGCTATATCGAATTTATCATCGAGACAAATATGCTTTGCCTCAAAGGAGATAACGTTTCTGTACTGTCCCATACCTCTTCCGTGAACGATATATACGGTGAGACCGTGCCACTCACAACCGTGGTTTTCCGCAGCGCATTTGTACATATACAGATTTGATTTTGTGTATTTATCGTTTTCCGGAATGTCGACGACCTGGGGCATATTCACGCACGTCATATCGGTACCGTCAACAAGAGCGTGACCGTAATAATACATACCGTGGTCGTCATAGGTGAGTGCTTCACGGTCGTTATACATGGTATGAAGAATCGTGTTGTAGGCAACGTAATTGAGCGAATTGCCTATTCCGGATATCTGCAAGGCGAGGGCGGCGGACGCATTTACGAATTCCGTCGTCATATAGTTGTTTTCCAGAATCATTCTGCGGCTGCCTCGGATAAAAATGCTTGAATCCGAGGATTTTACGGTACAATTGCGAACCGTGCAAAATTCGCAGAACTGCAGAACTGCTCCGAGATGATGAGAATGAATCTCGCACCCGTCTATCACGATATTTTTACGGGCCATGACTCTTATTCCTTCATAGATTCTTGTTCTTCCCTCACTGCTCGGCAAAATATCCTTTGCATAGGATATAAACATATTATTCAGACGTACTCCGTCGCCGTTGACCTCGATGATTTTTCCCGATTCTGAGCGATGGCATATTACGGCAGTATTGTTCATCTCCGACATATCCCGTATATCTACAAGGCCGTATACGTGAAGAGTTGCGGAACTTTTTTCACGGCACGTAAGCGTAACGTTCTTGGGTATATGAAGCCCGTGAAGTATCGTATAATCGCCATCCTCGATTTCGAGCTTTCCTCCGCCGACCTTCTCAAGCGCGTTCATCGCCGAGCGAAAATCCTCATACATATCCCTCTCGCCGTCTGGCGAAATTTTCAGCACGTTTTCCCGGTGCCTCACGCGCCTGTCGGTTACGCTTATTTTCGTATGGTATATCCAACCCGCCTGAGCACCGTATCCGTTATGAACGTAGAGCTTGTATACACCCCTCTCAAGCCCGGACGGTATTTTTGCCTTCATGCAATACCCGTCGCAAAAATACGGCATAAGCAGATTTGCCTTTCCGTTTTCGGACAGGAGCATTACGGACGGACTCTTGTCGTTTTTGAGGCGTGCGGTATCGCCGTTTTGTTCAAGCGATAGAGCATTTCCGATAATCTGGATTACACCGCCGCGGCTTACTTCTTTTCCTTCGTCGCCCATATACCACCATACGTCGGGAGCATTTATATACACCGCCTCGCTTAAGCCAAAGGAATTGGTAACGAAGACACGGTATATTCCGACGTTCATATCCTCCGGTATAACGAACATTATATTGTTGTCGGTTACCGTCACGGGGGAGAGCTTTCTTTCATCCTCATACCCCTCGCCCTCGTCGGTAAGACGGGAAATAATAACCGTCGAGGAAGCCTCGAAGTCCCCTCCGAGCATATTAACCGTCTCGCCGGGATATACGGTATGATTCTGCCATATAATGCGAACGCGCCCCTTGGCTGTAAATGTCGGGGAGACGATATTCCCGTCCGCTATGTCGAGCGTTTCTTCGTTAAGATACCCGATAGCGCTGACGCCTCTTTTTTTGAGCAGCCCTGACACTGTCATTTTCTTTTTCGGCGTCATATCCTCCGCGTCAGCGAACTCGTCGAAAAACAGCTTCACGGCAAGCCTCATGCTGTCATAGCCCAATCCCTCGAAATGAAGGCCCTCCCCGTCGGAAAAGATTATAGCCTCGTTTTTTCCGATAAGGGGATTTTCGTTAAAAAATATGTTTGCACACTTTTGGCTCTCTTGGCTGTTTTCGCTTACGTCTTTGCCTGTAATCTTTTTTGTGAGCCTTATAAACTCACTTGCGCCTTTTCTTTCGGATACGATTTCTTTGCCATAGTGGAGAACGACGTTCTCTATGGGGCTTTGTATAATTGTTTTTCCCATATAAAAACTCCTTAACTTGTAATTTTCAGGTACTCGCATTTTTCATAAACATTATGTTACATTCTTTTAACACACGACGGAAATCCGAAAAGCCTCGCATGCGCGCTTTACTGTTTTGCACCTCACCGCCGACCGCCGGCGCTGGCTCATTTTGAAATTTCCTTGCCGTCCGCTGCCGCGGCTCATTTGGGGACTGTACTGCCGTCGCACGCTGCCGCGGCTCATTTGGGGGACTGTACTGCCGTCGCACGCTGCCGCGGCTCATTTGGGGACCTGTACTGCCGTCGCACGCTGCCGCGGCTCATTTGGGGGCTTTACTGCCGTCGCACGCTCCCGCGAGCTCATTTCGGGTCTATCTCGTCGACCGTGGTACGGTATACCAGATTCTGCGCGTATCTTCCGTCAGACTCGCGGAAAAGAAGCGAAAGGCGGGTATCATCGCTCAGACATTTGAGTTCAACGAATACGGGATTTACCCCTTTTCTAAGAGATGTTTTCACCTCGCACGAGAAGTCTCCGGCGGTTTTGCCGTTGCCTGTGCACGAAATCTTTTTACCGCATATATACGTATCGGCAACGGAATCGGTACACGTCTTTACCGTTACCCAAATCTTTTCAGGTGCGGTTACGAAAGCTATGCAGAAGAAAGTCTTCCCTCTCGAATTCTTTATATGGAACGCTCCGTCCTCTGTGCTTCTTTCCTGCTTTTGCATCCAGCCGTAGAGCCCCTCCCCAAGATTGTTTAGGGAAAACTCGGGGTCGCTGTAATACGAAAATACCTTATCGTAGTCCTGGTAATCAAGGTATGGCAGAGCCATCACAGCCTCCAGGGTATAGCGGTTTTCTCCTTTGATTTTCCCGCACTCGGTGTCGAGCATGGGCACTCCGAGATTTGAGAATATTCTCGTATAGATGCGTACGCTCTTCTCATCGCCCTCTTCGGCTATAATCTCCGATACGATACTCTGTCTCTCACCGAGCGTTGCCAGAGCCGTAAGAGGTGGCTTTTCGTTGTCGTCCTTATATCTGACCAGGGCTCTTTTATAGTGTTCAGCCCCGTGATTTAAGATGAAGAGGTCCTCCCATACGATGTCCTCGGCGCCCGAGGCGAGAGGTGTGATTTTGCCCTCTGTTCCTATTGCGTGCCGTGCTATCGGTCTGTTTTCAACCTTTCTCGGCGACATGGGCGGCTTATCGCAGCCGAACATATCAACCCTCGATACCCCCTTCATTTCGGGGCGGTTGTAGTCCGCCGTAAGCGCAAAAATTTTCGCCTCCGATATATTAACTCTCTCCCCTGTGATTTCCGATATGGTATCGGAATCCTCCGATGGCATTACGAAAACACGGCCGCTGCGAGCTTGCTTTTTCAAATCGTTGGGAGCACTCTTATACGCATCCGGGCTTATTATCCAAAGGTCGGTGGGCTTTTCTGCTTTATCGACGCACCTGACGCCTATTCGGTCAAGAAAGCTCCTGTCCTTGTCGTTGACGAGTGCGGCGACGTTGATATAATCGTATTTCTTTTCGAGAAGATATTCGGCGGAGTTTCTGAGAATGATGCAAGCATACGGCACCCTGTCCGCCATATCGGCTATCGGCAGCTGTGAGGCTATGAGCGCACCGTTACCCGTCGAATATTCGATCAGGGGAGTCCACAAATCCCCTCCGTCGTTAAAATCTCCGTAACTGCATTCGAGGAGCATATTGTAGTTGCCGCACGTCGGCTTTTCAAAAGCGGAAGTGAGAAAACGTTCAGGTCCAATCTCGTCCGCATGGGGAAGCCAATACATAAGGTCATCGTCCGAGAGAGATGCGAGCACGGGATGCGAATAATCGCTTGCATGAGCACGTATAAACGGCTTCTTGCTTATTGTCAGCGAGCCGAAAGCATATCTGTCCTGCTCGCATATCAGAACCCGGCCTCCACGTCCGATATGTGCGGATATCAACGAGGTGAGTACATCATCTTTCTCCTTCGCGTTTCTGCCTATGATGAGCAGCTTTTGCGTTACGTATTCCGGAGATGCGTCAACCGAATTGATTTTCGGGAACAGAGAACGCAGTTTCTCCATACCGTCGGCGTCTCCGTAATATGCCACCTCCTCGTTCGTTACGGGAGTATTTCTGAGCCGCGCGGAATATATCTTATACTCGCGTGTCAGAGTAAATTTTTTCTCTTCGTCGTGATAGAGCTTAGCCGTGAATTTTACCGTTTCATACGCGTTTCCCACGGTATCCGCACTAAGGGGTTTTATGGTTGCACTCACCGTGCGGTATATGCCGGGTTCTGCCACGTATTCGCAGGTTTCGGAGAAAATCACGTGCCCTCTCTGCTCGGCGGACATAACCAGTCTTACCTTATGCTTATGCAGGGTGTCGTTATATACGTCAAAATTCCTCTCAATCTTTCCGTCATCGAAAAACGCCGTATCGTATTCACGCGGTATTACCGTTACGGGGCGCATACCCTCCGTCGCATATTTACAGGTGGGATTTTCCTTATATACAGGATAGTCCGTGAGCTTTCCGTTATTTATGGTCAGTGAATATTTGCGTATCACGCTCGGATGCGTTCCGGGGGCGCAAATATCTTTATCGTCGGTTATAACGTCTTTATCCGGCATGGCAGTGGCAAAGTAGTGAGCAAAGTTGAAGCTGGATATTCCGCTCACGTATTCACGGCGTGCATATTCCATATACAGTTGTTCTTTTATTGATATGCCTATGGCACATTCATCGTGCTTGCCGTAAGCGGACAGACCCATATACATAGAGCTGTTCTGCGGGCATATGTACCAGAGCCCTCCGTGTTCTCCGACAGTCAGCGGGGTTTTCCTGTCCCATTGCTCGACCGTACCGTCTATATTATAGTGCAGACTCGCAATCTCGGTATGTGCCTTATCTATCAGGCGGTTGTCACCGTCAAGAGAAATGAGCCGTCCCGAACGGTCGTTTGCGTGCATAATACCCATCAGCTCGGGTATATGCTTCTTGAATTCGTCTCTGCCGTCCACCCAGCGCATCTCGTTTTCGAGACTCCAAATGACGACCGACGGATGATTTCTGTCCCTGATAACGAGACGTCTTACATGGTCACGGCAGTTTTCTATATAGTCCGGGTGTGATGAATCCATCGACTTTCCCGAACCGTATATTGCGCTCTCGTCGACTATGAGCATACCGACCTCGTCCGCGGCGTCCAGATAGTATTCGGGGTGCGGCTCCGCATGATAGCGGATGCTGTTTACTCCGTGCTCCTTGCATACACGGCACCAGTTGAGCGCATATTCCTTCGTCATCTGCCTCTCCCCGAGAAAATGCCAGGAATCTCCGCGCAGATTTATCCTTGTCCCGTTGAGGAAAAAGCTCTCTCCCTCAGCCCAGAATTCACGGAAGCCGAAGCGTATTGTTTTCTCGTCGAATATACCCTCGCCAACGGCGGTTATTTTCATATTATAAAGATGCGCATTCTCGGTGTCCCACAGAATCGGATTCTCCCACTCCGAGCCCATGAGCACGTTATCCTCGCCCAGACTCTCGGAGGAAAAACTCATAACCTCCTCCTCACCGTCGAATATACGGGCGGTGAGTTTTACGTCCTTTCCTTTTGCGCCGAACAGCTCTGCCGCAACGTCTATTCTCGATTTTCTGACCGAGGTAACGATTTCGCAGTCGGATATATATACCGGCTCATGGAATTCAAGATACACGTCCTGCCATATGCCCATACATACTGTGCCGTAGATGGAACCGCAGAGCCCTGTTTTCCTGACGTTTCCCGACGGCACAGTCACGCTGTCGAAATCAGTGCAGAGAACGTCCACGGTATTTTTACCCTCAACGAGATACTTCGTTATATCGCATAAAAAGGGAAGAAATATATCGTTGTTTTTGCTCACGTAATTTCCGTTGACGAACACGTATGATTTTTTCGCCACGGCGAGAAAATGCAGAATAACCCTGCCGTTAAGCTCTTCTTTCTTTATCTCGAACGTACGGCTGAGAACTCCGCACTTTGCCTTCGACCACTTTTTCGGATAACCGAAATTATCCGACGGTTCATATCCGTATTTGTCATATCCGTCAGGATATGCCCACGAGGACGGGACGAAGATCTCCTCCTCATAGTTTGCACACGATATCAAATTCTTGGCATTGCTATCGTCTACGTATACGTCGTCGTATACAGGCGAAAACTTCCACTTGCCGTTAAGACATACGGTTTTCATAAAGCTACCTCTTATATGTATTTTATATGAATTATCAGAAATCAAAGGAATCTATTCTCTCACACCGAAAAGCGTCATCGAGGGTAAATACGGTTGCGTTGCATACTATATCTCCCGCGGCAGGGACGTACTTTGCAGGCATGTGCTTCACTATTCTCTCTATTATACAGTCGCTGTCAGAGCCTATTATTCCGTCGCTGTGACCGCACATTCCTATATCGGTTATATATCCGCAGCCTTTCGGAAAAATACGCGCGTCAGCCGTTCGTAAATGTGTGTGTGTGCCGAATATAATGCTTATTCTGCCATCGAACAGATGCGGCATAACCATTTTTTCTCCGACAGCCTCCGCATGAAAATCGAGAATTGCAAAATCGTAATTGCCCGCCTCACGGCAAAGGGCTCGTTCCACCGCCGTAAACGGACAGTCAAGATTCGGTTCCATATTTACCTTACCCAGAGCGTTTATTACCATCGCCCGATAACCGCTTGAGTCTGCTATCGTATATCCCATACCGGGTGTCTGCGCGGGATAGTTTATAGGTCTTATCGCAGTTGTGCTCTCTTCAAGATATGTATGTGCCGCACGATTCTGCATTGTATGGTTTCCGCCCGTTACCACGTCGACGCCGCATTCGCACAACCGCCTCATCTGCTCCGCGCTCGCACCGTTTATAAAGGAAGCGTTCTCGGCATTGGCAACGACAAAGTCGATTTTTTTCTCTCTGCGCACTTCCCATAGCCGCTCCGCTATATATTCAACGCTCTCCGGGTCCGTTATATCACCCAGCGCCATTATTCTCATTTTACCCTCCCCCCTACTTTCTTTTGTAAAAGAAAGTAGGCAAAGAAAACTTCATGCTATAGATTTTTCTATCTGCCTTAGGCATACTTATCAAAGAAAACAGGCAAAGAAAACTTCATACTATTGGTTTTGCCTATCTGCCTTAGCCATACTTATCAAAAGCAACAGGCAAAGAAAACTTCATACTATAGGTTTTCCTATCCGCCTTAACCATACTTATCAAAGGCAACAGGCAAAGAAAACTCCATACTATTGGTTTTGCCTGCCGTTGCCATCCCTTAACCATGGAATCATGCAAAAAACGGATACCCCGACAGCCTCGGGATATCCGCAAACAACTCTTCAAAGACCGACGGATGCCGTTCTCTTACTTTGCAAAATCAACCGCACGACTTTCTCGTATCATATTAACTTTAATCTGTCCGGGATAGTCCATTTCTTCTTCGATTTTCTTTGCTATATCGTGTGCTATTATAATCATCTTATCGTCGCTTACAAGCTCGGGCTTAACCATTATGCGGACCTCTCGGCCTGCCTGAATGGCAAATGATTTATCAACGCCCTCAAAGCTGCCGGCAATTTCCTCGAGCTTCTGTAAACGCTTGATGTAGTTTTCGACGTTCTCGCGTCTTGCGCCCGGTCTTGCAGCCGAAATCGCGTCTGCCGCCTGGATTATGAATGCAAGCACCGTTTTCGGTTCTACGTCGTTGTGATGCGCCTCTATGGCGTGAATGATATCTTTATTCTCGTGGTACTTCTTGGCTACCTCAACACCGAGCTGTATGTGAGAACCCTCGGCCTCCTGCGTAAGCGCCTTACCTATGTCGTGGAGAAGCCCCGCCCGCCTTGCCATAGTGCCGTCTGCGCCTATTTCATCGGCTATAATACCCGCTATGAGCGATACTTCTATCGAGTGGCGAAGCACGTTCTGTCCGTAGCTTGTACGGTATTTAAGACGCCCCAGGAGCCTGACGAGCTCGGGATGAAGTCCGTGGACGCCCGTCTCGAATATCGCCTTGTCTCCCGCCTGCTTTATTGCATTGTCGACGTCCTTCTTTGCCTTTTCGACCATTTCCTCAATCTTTGCCGGATGTATACGACCGTCCGCCATGAGTTTTTCCATAGCAAGTCTTGCGACCTCTCGTCTGACAGGGTCAAATCCGGATATTGTTATAACCTCGGGGGTATCGTCAACTATAAGTTCTACGCCCGTCAGCGTCTCTATCGAACGGATATTTCTGCCCTCGCGTCCGATGATTCTTCCCTTCATTTCTTCATTCGGCAGATTAACTACCGATATGGTAGCCTCTCCTACGTGATCTGCGGCACATCTCTGTATCGCCATGGAGAGTATCTCTTTTGCCATTTCACCGCTTTCCTCGCGGAATCTCGCTTCATATTCGGAGAGTCTAATCGCTGTTTCGTGCGATATTTCGCTTTCCATACGGTGAAGAAGCTCGTCCTTTGCCTCCGACGCCGTGGTTCCGGATATTTTTTCCAGAGCGGTTATTTGCTCATTCAGCTTCTCCTGTATCTTTTCTTTGAGTTCTTCTGCCTCTCTCTGAGTATTCTGAAGTATCTGCTCCTTTTTTTCGAGGGCGTCGGTCTTGGAATCGAGGCTCTCCTCCTTTTGCGCTATTCTGCGTTCCTGTCTGGCGACTTCCTTACGCCTTTCCCTAAGCTCGGCTTCCGCCTCGTTTCTTATTGCGAGGACCTCTTCCTTAACCCCGATAACGGCTTCCTTTCTCTTTGTCTCTGCATCTCGGATTGCATCCTCGACTATTTCCTTTGCGGTTTTCTTTGCTTCATCGGTTTTCTTTTCTTCGTGCTTTTTGCAATATATAAACCCGATAACGGAACCGACAACAAGTCCGATAACTGCGGCAACTGCGTAATAAATCCATTCCATATCAAACACCTCCTTGTTTGATTTTCATATATAATGAAATAATTAAGTTAATATTTCTGACGGTCAATATATAGATTGGCTTTCGCCACGCAAAAATCTGTCAGATACAAATATTATATAATAAATAATTTATAATGTCAAGATAAAATCGGGACGCAACACACATTCGTCTTGTTTTGCGGAAAAACTCAAAAAATCCGTGTAATACGCCGAAAAGGGACGGATTTTAGCAGTCTCGACTGCCTTTTAATAAATTTTCAAAAAATTTTTTGATATTTTGGAAAAAACTATTGACAAACGCAATACAAAGTGCTACTCTTAAATACAGAAATTAGCACTCGGCAAACAAGAGTGCTAAACGGAAAGGAGAGTGAAATGATGTTCGACAGCAATCTAAGCGAGAGAAAAAAACAGATACTGAAGGCAATAATCGACGCTCATATAGCGTTCGGCGAGCCTGTCGGCTCAAAGTACCTTGCAGAGAAAGAAAACATTTCATGCTCTCCCGCAACGATACGAAACGAGATGGCAGAGCTGGAAGCTCTCGGATATCTCGAACAGCCGCATACGTCTGCAGGAAGAATTCCATCGGAGCTCGGCTACCGCTTCTACGTTGATTCACTCGTACGCAGATACACGATGACCACGCGTGAAATCGAGGAAATAGACCGTTCGCTTCACAAGAAGTTATCCCAGATAGACCAGATTCTTGCGGAAGCATCGAAGCTCGCCTCCTCATTCACCAACTATACGGGCATTGCAGTAAAGCCAAAAACGGAAAGAGTAACCGTCAGCCGCTTTGAAGGTATTTTCATTGACGAATACAATTTTATCCTCGTTATGATATTCCCCGACGGAAACGCAAAAACAAAGACCGTAAGACATCAGGAGGTCGTATCCTCCGCCGAGCTCGCGGTGCTGATAGCGTCGCTTAACGAAAAACTGACCGGCAAAAGCGCAAACGAAGTATCCGTTTCAGCAATAATGGATATCGAAAAGAGACTTCCCACATGTTCGTCAATAGTATCCCCCGTTATAAAAACGGTATATGAAACTCTCTCTGAAATAGGTGGCGGCGACGTCCGCATCGAGGGTGTCAACAACCTGTTGAGTTACCCCGAATACGCCGATGTATCTTCCGTAAAGGGACTCATAGATATGTTCGAGCACAAGGACGAGATACTGTCCCTCGTTTCCTCTGATGAAACAATCGACGATAAAGTCAACGTATATATCGGAAAAGAGAACTCCGTAAATATAATGAATAATTCCGCCCTTGTTTTCCGTACAATCAAGAGGGGTTCCGACGTGGTTGGCGCAATAGGCGTTATAGGTCCGTGCCGTATGAATTATTCAAAGGTTATTTCAACGATAGACCGTCTCGCCCGCGGCATTGACGACATGCTTAACTCATCCGGACAGGATTTCGGAGATGACGACAACGATTATACAAAAAGGAACAGGTAGGAACTGAATAATGGATAACGAAAAAAAAGATAATACAGAGCTTGACAACACCGAAGCCGAAGGCAAAAGCCAAGACGGTATATCCGAAAAAGAAGTAAAGACGACGGAAGATACCGAAGAAAAAGCAAAAGATGCAAACGGCTCCGAGCAGCTCAGCGATGAGCTGTCGGCAAAGGATAAAGAGATAGCCGAACTCAAAGACAAATATCTTCGCCTCGCCGCAGAATACGACAACTTCCGCAAGAGAAGCTCAAAGGAGCGCGACGGAATTTATACCGACGCCGTATCCGATACTGTTAAGGAAATTCTGCCCGTAATCGACAATCTCGAGCGTGCCTCTCTGTACAGCGATGCAAAGAATGTTGCCGAGGGTCTGAAGCTCACCGCAAAAGGTGCCGCGGCAATGCTCGCAAAGCTCGGTATAACCGAATTTGCAAAGGAGGGGGAGCACTTCGACCCCACTCTGCACAATGCGGTTATGCACGTAGAGGACGAAGAGCACGGCGAGGGAGTAATCGTAGAGGTATTTCAGAAGGGATACCGTCGCGGTGACAAAATCATAAGATACGCCATGGTAAAGGTTGCTAACTGAACGGCAAATGCCCGACAGTTTCAATATACAAATTTGTAAAAAACTAACATATTATATATTTGGAGGAAAATTATTATGGGAAAAATCATAGGTATAGACTTAGGAACAACAAACTCCTGCGTTGCGGTTTATGAGGGTGGAGAGCCCGTCGTTATACCGAACCCCGAGGGAGCAAGAACGACTCCGTCCGTTGTCGGATTTTCAAAAACTGGCGAGAGAATGATAGGTCAGGTTGCAAAGCGTCAGGCAATTACCAACCCCGACAGAACCGTTATGAGCATAAAGCGTCACATGGGTACCGATTACAAGGTAGAGATTGAGGGTAAGAAGTATACTCCTCAGGAAATATCCGCCATGATTCTGCAAAAACTGAAAGCGGATGCGGAGAGCTACCTCGGTCAGCCCGTTACGGAAGCCGTAATCACCGTCCCCGCATATTTCTCGGACGCACAGAGACAGGCAACCAAGGATGCGGGCAAAATCGCAGGACTCGAAGTAAAGCGTATTATAAACGAGCCTACTGCCGCGGCTCTCGCGTACGGTATGGATAAAGAAGAGAACCAGAAGATAATGGTATTCGACCTTGGCGGAGGAACGTTCGATGTATCGATACTCGATATATCCGACGGAGTATTCGAGGTTCTGGCAACCAACGGAGATACGCATCTGGGAGGCGACGACTTCGATCAGAAGCTTATAGACTGGATGGCAGATAAGTTCAGCGCCGAGCACGGCATCGACCTGCGCAAGGATAAAATGGTGCTTCAGAGGCTCAAGGATGCCGCAGAAAAAGCAAAGATTGAGCTTTCGGGTATGACAACCACCGAAATCAATCTGCCTTTCATTACGGCAACGGCAGAAGGCCCTCTCCATTTCCAGGCAAACCTCACCCGTGCGGAATTCGACAGAATCACCGCAGACCTGGTTGAAAGAACGATGGGCCCGACAAGGAAGGCTCTCGCAGACGCAGGCCTCTCCGCGTCTGATATAGATAAGGTGCTTCTCGTCGGAGGTTCCACAAGAATCCCCGCTGTACAGGAGGCCGTAAAGAAATTCATAGGCAAAGAGCCGTTCAAGGGCATCAACCCCGATGAATGTGTCGCAATCGGAGCCGCAATACAGGGCGGCGTGCTTGTAGGCGACGTCAAAGATTTGCTTCTTCTCGACGTAACTCCGCTCTCACTCGGTATCGAGACTCTGGGCGGTGTGTTCAACAAGATAATAGAACGTAATACCACCATCCCGGTAAAGAAGAGTCAGATTTACTCGACCGCGGCAGACAATCAGACCTCCGTTGAAATTCACGTCCTTCAGGGCGAGCGTGAAATGGCGAGCGGAAACACCACTCTCGGCCGTTTCGTTCTCGACGGAATCCCTGCAGCACCCAGAGGGGTACCGCAGATAGAGGTTACCTTTGATATAGATGCAAACGGTATCGTAAACGTAACCGCAAAAGACAAGGGCACGGGTAAGGAACAGCACATTACCATTACCTCCTCAACCAACATGAGTAAGGAAGATATAGACCGTGCCGTCAAGGAAGCGGAGAAGTTCGCAGACGAGGATAAGAAGCAGAAGGAAGCCGTTGAAGTCAAGAACCGTGCGGACTCGCTGATATTCCAGTCCGAGAAAGCTCTCACCGACCTCGGCGATAAGGTAACAGACGCAGATAAAGCACCCGTTACCGAGGCTATAAATAAACTGAAGGAAACCGTAAAGAGCAACGACACCGAGGCCATCAAAGCAGACACCGAAGCTCTTGAAAAAGCATTCTACGCAATATCCGAGAAGCTCTATCAGCAAAACGCGCAGAACGGTCAGGGCGGCGCGCAGGGCTTTGACCCGAATGCAGGTGCAAACGGCAATGCGGGAACCGACCAGAACGGCACTTACTACGGTGCAGACTACGAGGATAAAACAAACAAATAATCCGAAAAAGCAAGCGAACTTGCTTTGCATAACAGGCAACTGCGGGGGAGGGTCCGGGACTTATCCTATGACCTCTCCCGTTTGTTCCGTGTATGCTTTACATTTTTCGAATTCCATTTTTATAGGACCGAGGGAGTATTATGGCAGAAAAAAGAGATTATTACGAGGTTTTGGGCGTAAGCAAAACCGCAACTGCGGACGAACTCAAAAAAGCGTACAGAACACTCGCAAAAAAATATCATCCGGATATGAACCCGGACAATCCCGAGGCGGAACAGAAATTCAAGGAAGTCAATGAGGCTTACGCCGTACTTTCCGACCCGGATAAGAGAAGCAAGTACGACCAGTACGGTCATGCGGCATTCGACCCGTCCTCCGGATTCGGCGGAGGGCAGGGATTTGACGCATCCGGTTTCGGAGGATTTGACTTCGGAGATATATTCTCGTCGTTCTTCGGCGGCACAACGTCGTCGGGTTCACGCAGAAACGGGCCGATAGACGGCGATGACGTCTATACACGAATAACCCTGTCCTTTGAGGAGGCTGTTTTCGGCTGTAAAAAAGACGTCTCGTTCAACAGAATAGAGAACTGCCCCGACTGCTCGGGAACAGGCGCCGAAAAGGGCACAACCCCCGAGACGTGTACCCAGTGTCACGGAAGCGGCAGAGTAACGGTGCAGCAGCGTTCCCCTTTCGGCATCATGCAGTCCACCCGCGCATGCCCCACGTGCGGCGGTACAGGCAAAATAATCAAAACCCCCTGCAAGAACTGCAAGGGTAAAGGAAAAATCAAGATAACGAAGAAAATCGCCGTGACGATACCGTCGGGCATAGACAACGGGCAGAGGATTGCCCTGCGCGGCGAAGGAAACACCGGCGTTAACGGAGGTATCAACGGAGATCTTCTCATCGAGGTTATGGTAAGGCCCCATGCATATTTCGAGCGTCGCGGCAACGACATATACTGCGATGAGCCGATAACCTTCGCAGACGCCGCGCTCGGAGCCGAGATAGACGTCCCAACCCTCGAAGGAACGACAAAATACACTATCCCCGAGGGAACGCAGAGCGGTACGTCGTTTACCCTCAAAGGTAAGGGCGTTCCTAACATAAACACCAAGAGACGAGGAGATTTAATAGTTACGGTAAACGTTGAAGTCCCCAAAAATCTCTCCGGCGAGCAAAAGGATATATTGCGCAAATTTGCGTCCAGCTGCAAAGACTCGAACAATTCCAAAAGGGAATCATTCTTCAAAAAGATTTTCAACAAAAAATGATTTTCATACTTAAAAGGGGCTGAGTCAAATTGAAAAATTTGATTTTCACCCTATACAAAAGCAAAAAAACCAAGACAAATCATATGATTTGAGCTTGGTTTTTTGTTATGGCTGCACATAACTTTCACAATTTGTTAATGCTATGACTCAGCACCTTTTTGTTTATTCGGAGAGAATTTGACTCTCGAAGCCGTCGTGAGCATAGAAACGTGCTTTCAGTCTCTGTGCTATCGGATTTTCCTCTCGCAGGTCTACCTGGCATATAATATATCTCTTTCCGCCTACCGTCTTTTCCGCGGCGGCGAGGGCAGGCGCCCAATCACCGTTTGCATCCTTGTTGCCCGTTATCAGAATAGGAGTAAACCCGTCTGCCTCAAAGGTGTTGTATATGATAGGAGTTATCATATCCTCATCCTTATTCCAGAAGTAGGAGAAGTCCTTGGGCTCGAAGTCCTTCACAATCGGATGTCCCGTTTTTCTTGAGACGAAGTGGAGGGGAAGCATACCGCACGGCTTTACCGTAACGCTCTCCCCGGCGATATTGTATTTGCCGGGCTTGAGCATTGATATAATCTCGACGTCAGGATATTCGGTATATTCTATCGGTTTGAAAACCTCGATGTTCTGGGTATTATAGGTTATCGCCTTTCCGTCAGCATCGAGAAGTATGGCCTTGAGAACGTATTTTTCACGGTCCTCAACCGTCGGTGCCTCAAAGCATGCACTCGACGAATATTTTGCACTGCACGCGGTGAGTGATGCACTCTTCTCTCCCTTCATCAGAAGCTTTGAGTCCTTATCGTAGAGCTCGTAGACTACCGTATAATCCTTTCCTTCTTCTTGAGTGTCGTTACATATATGAGCCTCTATCCTTACGTCTTCACCCGAATAATAGGTAAAGCGGTCTGTGCGCAGGCTGAGCATTATGGGTTCGAGTGCGTTTCTGTATGCAAAATATGCGCTCTTCGGATTTCTCTTGCAGTCCATTATGGTTTTCATCCATCCGCTCGGCCATGCGTCGATAAAGAGATGAATGGCGAAGGTTACCATAAGGTCGTTGCGACGGAATGCCTCCGTCATCATCTTCGTTGCAAAATACTGATGCTCGTGGCTCGCCTTTACCCATTCTTCCATACTGTCCTGTTTATCATAGAAGAAGTGATAGAAGCTACCCGTCTGTGATCTGACGATATTGCCGGGGAAGAACGGCTCTTTTATCCATTCCTTCGGATAGCACTCGCGCATAACCTCGGGAAAATCAAGCCCCTCTGCGCCGAACTCTCCGCATCCGCAATACCAGCCCGGCTTTATGCTGAGCCAATATCCGCGATGCAGTCTTCCTATATCTATACCGTGCCCGTTATACCACATAGGATAGCAGTGGTTGTCCGGCAGGCTGTCGCAGGGCGGGTCGTAGTCACCGTCAACGTGCTTTATGACACGGTCGGGGTTGTTAAGCAGAACGGCAGAGTCGCACGCCTCGAAAAAGGTCTGAAGCTCCTTCCTCGTCAGATGTCGGTGCGGCTCGTTTTTGGCATTCGGAAACGGCTCGTTAATATAGGATATAACGACATTGCAGGGGTGGTTGCGTACCATACGTTCCATCTCCTCAGCCTGTCTTACGCCCTCGCAGAATTTGTTTCTGCGCATACAGCCGAAGAGAGGAAGATCCGTCTGAGTCATCAGACCCAGCATGTCGCACACGGTATATATCTCATCCTGAACAGGTCTCTGCGTAAGCCTTAAAAAGTTCATATTGCAGAGCTTTGCAAGCAGCATATCGTCTATAAGCTGATTTATATCTCCCCTAAGAACATCCTGCTGTTCAAAGCCCATCGTGTTTGCTCCGCGAAGTCTGGTTTTTCTGCCGTTGAGGTAGAACATACCGCGCGGTTTGGATTCGTTATCCTGTGTAAAGGAACGCATACCGAACGTTGATTTTCTGCGGTCGCAAAGCTGTCCGTCAAGAAGCATTTCAACATGAAGACGGTAGAGATACGGGGCGTCGGGCTCCCATATTTTCACGTCCTTTATATCGATTACGGTCTTATATACGTTCTTGCCGTACTGTGCCGGCATGGTGATTCCGTTTCCGAGACTGGATTTGAGTTCTGCCTCGGTAAGACTGTCCCCACGTCCGACGGTCAATATCGTTTTCGGTATAAATTCTTTCTTTTCAAATTCGGTGTGCTTGAAATTCTGCCCGTAAAGTGACAAAGAGAAATATACGTCCTTGCGTGCGTGCTCGGTATTCTGAATCTCAATCCATACCTCCGCACGGCTCTCTGAGAGCATGGGACGTACGTATACGTCTGTGATATGAAGATGATTTCTCTCCTCTATACCTACCTTGTTGTATATGCCCATTCCGGGAGGACAGTGATGCCAGCCGACTGCGGGGTCGTCCCAGCCAAGTCCCGTTGCGGCATACAGCTTGTCTCCCTCGGCAGACGCTATGTTCGCAAAAGCGTTTCCACCGTATATACAGTCGTTGTCAACCACGACTCGGAGGGTGTTTTCGCCGTTTTTTACGGCTTTCGTTATCTCAAACTCAAACGGAGAGAAAAAGCCCTCGTGTATACCTACACATTCGCCGTTAACGTATACGGTTGCGATATAGTCAACTCCGCCGAAGGTGACGTAGTAAGCCTTATCCGCTTTTACCTCATCTATGTTGAAGGTGGTCTCGTATTCCTTGCGAGCAGGCCCCTGAGGCGCTCCGTAATGCGGTATTTTCACCTTTTCTTTTCCGTCGAGCACAAATTCGGTGATTTCCGTGCGAACGGTTGTTGTAACGACTTCCGGAGCATTGTTCCGAAGGAACCTTTCATACTTCGACCTCATTTTTGCGAGAGCGTCGTATAGCTCCTCTTTAGTGTCCATCTTTTTCTCGGTTGCGACAGGCCTGTCGCCGAGGGTGGGACGCAGAGTGCATTTTCTCTCCCTCATTCTTTTCGGTTTTGGGTCATAGAGCAACTCTTTTCTTCCGCCGATGCCGCCGGCAGCTATGTCTGCAAATACGTCGTTTGCCATTTTTCTCTCCCTTTAATTGCGGATAATATTTTTCTATTAGCATTGTAGCATATTGCGTTTGCTTTTTCAAGACGTTTACGACACATTGTTTAATTTTCGTTGTTTTGTACGCAAAATCATCAAAACAAAGAATACCTTCTGCAGGGCAAGTCCGCAGTAAGCGCATTATTCGCCGCCTAAGACATTCGCTGATGCTTTTCTCCACTCTGCGGGAGTCATCTTGCATATTTTCAGAAAAGCTCTGTTGAAATTTCTCACCGAGCCGAATCCGCACAGATAGGCTATATCGGATATTTTGAAGCTTGTTGAAGACAACATATGCATTGCCTTATCCACCCTTATCGAGGATAATATATTGACGAAACCGTCGCCAAGCCTCTTTTTGATACACCTGCCGAGGTGAACGGGGTGAATGCCGACCATATGAGCCACCGAGTCGAGGGACAAATCTGTATCGTATTTTTCAGCCATTATTCTCAAGGCCTTTATGAGAATTTCTCCCGTATAAATGTCAGACGCCTCCACAACCTTGTTCTGACGGAAAATCTCCGAAAACAGAGGATATATCATGGCGGATATATCTATCTCGTCATACGCTACGGTCTCATCATCTTCTACCATTGAAAGTTTGATTTTGTCTATCATCTCGTCTGACAGTTTCGTTTTATTCGGCACAAGCTCACTTCTGTCGGTTCGTTTTTCTATGGGAGGAAATTCGTCTATATTAAACATAATCACCGCGGCACTGCTCTCACCCACGGAAAAAAATGCGTGAACGGAGAGGCTGTTTACAAAGAAGGCCTCGCCCGCACAGACAATAAATTCGCGGGAATTGCAAAGAATACGCACTTTTCCGGAAAAAACGACAAAAACCTCTGCTTGAATATTAACGTGGGGAATGCAGTTTACGTTTGTGCAGCGCCTAATGTACATACCGTCGTAAGTTTTAAGGGATATCCACCGTGATTTTTGCTCATTTTCGGACGTCTGTTTATCGATTGTTAAATTTTTGTCAATGTTATCCATCAAGCTCCTCCGCAAACAAATTATTTTACAAGCTGACGTTTACAAAGTCAAGGTTTTACAATATTGTCAAAATGTTTGTTTTTGTCTATAAATTATACACTATATTTCTTGCTTTGTAAAGACTTTGAGTGTAAAATATCAGTGAGGAGGATAACTTATGGCTGTCTCATCGTTTTTACTGATGTTGTTTTATTCCCTTACAATCACCGGTTCGTCGTGTATGTCAAAGCTATACACCCGTTCCTGCCGCCCCGTGAGCGCAAACAACAGCATTTATCTTTTTTTAAACGCATTATTTGCGTGTGTTTACTTCGCCGTATCGGTCCGATTCTCTCTGATTTTCGACTGGCAGATAGCAAAATACAGTATTATATACGCTCTGCTTATAAGCTCGCATATAATTATAAATTTGCTTACTTTGAGAGCTATGACTCTCGTGCTTTACCTTGTTTTTGAGGGCTTCGGCTCAACAATACTGCCGTGCATTGCTGAAATCATTGTATTTAAGACGGAAATAACTCTGCAAATCATCATTGCCATCGTCCTTATGTCACTCGCAATTTTTCTTCCTGTACTATCGGCAAAAAAGATTGGACTGAACCCAAAGGTAGTTATTCTCGGTATATTTGTTATGTTTTTTTCCGGGTCGGCAAACTTTTTCGGCAAATTCATCGTTGCAAACGAGCATGTAAACGAGAATGCGCCTTCCCTTTTCTTTTTTACAAATGCTTTTATGCTGATAATTCCGATAATACTCGTGGCACGTTCGATTGCGCAAAGCAAAAGTATAATTGTTGAAAAGCAATATATAGACAATCTAACACCCGAAAAAAGGCAGAAAAAAAGTTTTTACGACAAATTTCATGCAGTTTTCCCCGGATTCACGATTCTTTCCTTGCTTTGCGTGGTTATTTGCACATTTTGTTCAAACAGTGGCTCCCTCCTTAATATAGTGCTTTTGCGTAGAATTTCCATAACACTATTATCGATTTCGAGCCGTGCGTTTTCGCTTTTGTTTTCATTTTTAGCGTCTGTTTTTCTTTTTAAGGAAAAAATTTGTCCAACCGAGGTGGTTGCACTTTCATTATCACTCGCAGGAAGTATCGTAATTATCATTTAATTCCTCCATCAGCGCCGATATATCTCGGCGTTTTTGTTTTTAAGATTGTTTCACGTGAAACATTATGTGACACTAAACTGCATTTATCGACTTCAAAAAGCCTTTTCAAAAACATAAATTTCCTATACGCAATTACTTGACATGTATTTACGCAAATGATATAATTATTTGTAACAGAAAAAGGAGATTTTTGCAAAATGGGTTCAATAGTTTCTTTCGCCAACCAGAAGGGCGGTGTCGGAAAATCAACTTCTGCCATTAACGTTGCTGCACAAATCGGAAAAAACGGGAAGAAGGTTCTCCTTGTAGACCTCGATCCGCAAGGGAACGCAACAAGTGGAGTAGGCATAGCCAAAAACTCTATAAAAAAATCGGTGTACGACGTTTTGATTGGTACCGCAGACATTCGGGATGTGATAAATGCAACCGAAAGCCGCAATCTTTTTGTCGTTCCGTCCACAATATCGCTTGTAGGCGCGGAATTTGATTTGCAGGCATTCGAAAAAAGAGAGTTTTGTGTCAAAAATGCTCTTGAAACAATAAGAGATGAATACGACTACATATTTATCGACTGTCCGCCAACACTCGGGCTTTTAACCATAAACGCTCTGGTAGCATCCGACGGAGTCATTGTCCCCATGCAGTGCGAATATTTTGCACTGGAAGGCCTGTCTCAGCTAATGCTCACTATCCGTAAGGTTAGACAGTATTACAATAGTACCCTTGAAATAACAGGAATATTGTTGACAATGTATAACTCGCGCTTTGTTTTGACAAATCAGGTTGTCGCCGAACTCAAAAAGTATTACGACGGTAAACTCTTCGAACAAAAAATTTCTCGTTCGGTAAAACTATCGGAAGCTCCCGGTTTCGGCGAACCCATATGTTATTTTGCACCGTACTCCAAGGGCGGCCTTGAGTATAAGAATCTCGCAGATGAGATAATGATGAGAATATAATCTATATTTCGACAAAATGTTTCACGTGAAACTTTTGTAAAAACACTAATTGCATAATGATGCTTATAAGGAGAGAATATTATGGCAAAATTTTCGGGTTTAGGAAAAGGCATTGACGCTATTTTCCTCGAAAATACAGTTACAGACGACGGTAATCCGGGTATTGTAAAACTAAAACTGTCAAACATAGAAGCGAAGGCAAACCAACCGAGAAAAAACTTTGACGAAGCATCTCTCGCAGCACTTGCCGATTCAATAGCTACTCACGGACTTATTCAACCAATAATTGTTCGTGAAATAATAGACGGCAGATATCAGATTGTTGCAGGTGAACGACGTTTCAGAGCCTCAAAAATTGCCGGCCTTACAGAAATTCCCGCCATTATTATCGACGCGGACGAGCTCAAGACCTCGCAGATAGCCCTCATAGAGAATATTCAGAGAGAAAACCTTAATCCTCTTGAAGAAGCTATGGCGTATCGCTCACTGGCAGAGCAATTTGATATGACGCAGGAGGAAATCTCAAAACAGATAGGAAAATCGAGAAGCGCAATTGCAAACATGCTTCGTCTGCTTGATTTGCCCGAAGATTTGCTCTCTTACGTCGCCTCCGGTGAGCTTTCCGCAGGCCATGCACGCGCGCTTTTATCCCTTGACGATACTGCCGACATGATTATGCTTGCCAATAAAATTATAGAGCTTCAGCTTTCCGTTCGTGCAACCGAAGAAGCGGTAAAAAAGATGAAAAAAGCTAAAGCAGCAGAGAAGGATGCCGAGACTTCGGCAAAAAAGCCTATGGTGGTTGACTACGTACGTGAGCTTGAGCTGAAAATGATGAGCACGCTTGGACGCCGTGTTTCCATATCAGATACGGGGAAGAAAAAAACCGTAACGCTGTTCTATGAGGACAACGATGACCTTCAGAATCTTCTGAAAGCAATTTGCGGTGAAAAATTCGTTGAAGAAATATAAAATTCGCCAAAATTCGAACAAAAAACATGAGAGGAACGGAAAATGTGGGACAAAATACTCTCTTTTCTGAACAAAATCGACGATAAATTTTTCTCCTTTGACGTAACACAATATGAAAACCTCAATTTCTCGACTAACAAAATGAACAGTATTCCGAAAATAATCCTTGCCATTGGGTTAGGGATAATAATTGCCTCGATTATCGCATATTATCACAAGTCGGTACTCGGTTCTGTCATTCGCGCTCTGGATAAGTCGGGAGCTGTCGGCAGTGAAAATGCAACAAAGCTCTCTTCCGTCGGAATAAAACGCACAGGTTTTTTTGAAAAAAGGTTAAAACGAGACACATCTTTACCAAAATATGTTAATTTTGTATTTGAATCAGATGATTCCTATAAATACTACCTCGTTCCCGAGAAGATAGAAGAGGCGCTCTCACGTTATTCAAACAGGGGATCCGATTTGCGTTATCTTATTATGACTGTCGTAATAACCGTCGCGGTCGTCTCTCTGTTGCTGTCATTCCGTTTCGAGGTTGCCTCCGCACTCAACTTTCTGTTCGGACTTTTCAGATAACTTTTGAGAAAACGAAAAGGGGCTTAGTCAAACTGAATTTTGATTTTCCCTATATAAAGTAAAAACAAGGTCAATTTGTTCGCTTTGACCTTGTTTTTTACGTCTTGCCGTTCGCAATTTGTCATTATATGCTGTTTATTTTTTATGCTCGAGGACAGAAAAACTGTATTCTTCGCCCGTGCTTGTTTTTATTCTTCCGACAGTGCCTGCGAAGTGGAGAGATGAAAATTTTTTTGCATACGCATACATTTTATCCGTATTTAGAATTTCTTCCGTTTTATCGGCTCTTCTGATACCCTCTGTTACCGAATCCGTCCTTTTTTTAACCGCCGTATCAGACAGACGGTCTATGCCCTCGCCGATTGCCTTTACGGTTGCTTCCTTTGCGCAGAAAACATCGTAAAAATCAAGCGCCTGTTCCTCATTTGTGAAGAGCTTGTTCGCTAATTTTTGAGTATCACGCAAAACTCCGCGTTTCTGCACGTCCGCCCCAATCTCCTTTTCCGACAGCGCCGCCATAACGATATTGCCGCTGTGAGATATGGAGAAGAAAAGGTCATTATGTTCGAAATACGGTTTTCCGTTTTCATTTCTTTTTATTCTTTCGAGCGGAGTTATAAAATCCGGGGTTTTCACCTTAAAATACCCGTTTTGTTTGTCTTTTTTTTTGTATTCGGAAACGAGGGAGGAGAGCAGAGCGTAAGCATACAGATGCCTCACCCTGTCATTGTCTCGCCGTATCCTCTCCGAATACGAAATCTCATTATCAGAGAAAGCGAAAATACGCCCTACCGACTCCTCATATAACTCATTGTCTATACGGAGCCCGCTGTCACAAACGACCGAGGCTTCGGACACGTCAAAAAACGAATATATCATATGTTCATTATTATGGGCAGAATCATCGGGCGACGCTTTGTTTTATTAAACAAAAATCTCGACAAATCGTCTCTTACGTCCGACTTTATCTGCATCCAGTCGTACGTACCGTGCGAAAAGCATCTCTCTATAGCATTTACGGTTATCTTACGTGCGGACTCAATGAGATCCTCCGCCTCCCGTACGTATATGAAGCCCCTGGACACAATATCCGGTCCCGAGAGTATGGTTCCGCCCTCCATGTCCAAAGTAGCGACAACGACGATAAGTCCGTCCTGAGAAAGATGTTTTCTGTCGCGGAGAACGATATTTCCGACGTCACCGACGCCCGAACCGTCAACGAACGTTCTTCCCGAGGGAACCGTACCCACGAAGTTTGCGCCGTATCTGTCAACTTCGAGAACACGTCCTATATCGGACACAAATACGTTTGCCGGATTCATGCCCATGAACTCCGCAATTTCCTTATGTGCATAGAGATGTCTGCTCTCGCCGTGTATTGGCATAAAAAACTTCGGACGTACCAAAGCGTGCATGAGTTTTAATTCCTCACAGCACGCATGCCCGGATACGTGTATAAAGTCGGCGGTCGAATCGTTGACAACCTTGATTCCGCTTTTGACGAGCGCATTTACTATTTTTCCGACAAGCTTTTCGTTTCCCGGTATTGCACTCGAGCTGAGTATCACGACGTCGCGCGCAGAGAGCTGCACCTTATCGTGCTCTCCAAACGCCATGCGATATAGTCCCGACATCGGCTCTCCCTGACTGCCCGTCGTAACTATGGTGAGCTGTTCCGGATTGAATCTCTTTATTTCACCGATATTTATAATAGTCCCCTCGGGAACCCGCATATAACCGAGCTCGACGGCTGCCGAGACGATATTCTCCATGCTCCTGCCGAGAACCGCAACCTTACGGTTATGTTTTACGCTGACGTCTATTATCTGCTGAACTCTATGAACGTTTGACGAGAAAGTTGCTATGACGAGTCTCTTGTCCGTGTTCTGCATGAATACCTGCTCAAGGGAGTTTCCGACTTTCTTTTCTGACGGGGTAAATCCCGGTCTTTCCGCATTCGTCGATTCGCAGAGCATAAGTGTTACTCCCTCGTTGCCTATCTCTCCTATACGGGTAATATCCATCATCTTTCCGTCTATCGGTGAAACGTCGAGCTTGAAGTCTCCCGAATGGAATATATTGCCCGCAGGAGTGCGAAGGAGTATTGCGCAGGAGTCCGCTATCGAATGATTTACGTGTATGAACTCCGCCATGAAATCGCCGAGTTTCACCGTATCGCCCGCCTCGATGGGGCATAGTCTCGGTCTCTCGGGCAGGGTTGTCTCCGCAAGCTTCTTTTCTATTATTCCGATAGCAAGTCGGCTGCCGTATACGGGTGCGTTAACTGTTTTGAGCAGATAAGGGATGCCTCCTATATGGTCCTCGTGTCCGTGGGTTATGAGGACGGCTCTCACCTTTTCTCTGTTTTTTTCAAGATATGAAAAGTCCGGTATAACCAAATCTATTCCGAGCATGTCATCGTCAGGAAATGCCAGTCCGCAGTCAATAACTACGATATCGTTATCCGTTTCAAAAACGGTTATGTTTTTTCCTATCTCACCGAGGCCTCCGAGGCTGATTACACGAACCTTGCCGTTCTTTTCGTTTTTCTTTCGTTTGTCGCGGTTTTTTTCTGCTTTTGGCGGTATGGCTGTCGCATTTTCCTTAACAGGCGCGCCGGCTTTCGGTTGAGCGCCGCTTGTTCGCTTTGCATCCGCCCGCGACGTGTTCTCCTGTGCGGACGCGGTTTTCGGTTGAGCGCCGTTTGTTCGCTTTGCGTCCGCACGCGAAGCATTTTCCTGCGCGGATGCGGCTTTCGGTTGGGCACCGCTTGTTCGCTTTGCATCCGCACGCGAAGCATTTTCCTGCGCGGACGCAGGTTTCGGTTGGGCGCCGCTTGTTCGCTTTGCGTCCGCACGCGAAGCATTTTCCTGCGCGGATGCGGCTTTCGGTGTTTTTTGTTTATCAGTCTTTTTCTTCTTGCCAAAATAACCGCCGTTGGATATTTTTTCGTTGCCCGTTTCTTTTTGCGTATTTGAGAGCTCTTTATCCCTTTTTTGGCTTTTCGCGCTGCTGTTCTGAAATCTTTTTTTCTTTTTGTTTTCGTTGTTCTTCTTTTCTTTTACTGTTATATTGTCCATAAAAAATCACGGCCTTACGAGCGTACATGCGTCCAAGGCTCGGAAAAACGCATGCAAAAATCGCCGTTTTAAGACGGCAAATCACACATACATCCGTCGCCATAGCAACCAACGCCCACGTGCTATGCAGGACGGAATTTTTAACTTTCGTTATATATTATATTTATTATAACATAAAATTTTGACAAATGCAAGCGAATTTTGTCCCCTTGCGTTTTTCAAAGATATGATATTTACTTACAAAAGAATAATAGACATAATCAGAGCGCAGACACCCGCGCCGAAAAGAAAAGAAAGAGCGAGGGGGAGGGCAGACATCAGCTTTCTCCTGCCGGGGTGAGTGTTCTCCTCGAGTATTCTGTTTGCCTCACAAATAATGTCGGTTTCGCTGCCGATATAGTCGTCCTTGAGAATAAAATATGCCGTCTCGAACATATCGCTTCCCGTATTTTTCATGAGAACGGCGTTTCTTCTGTATCCCTTAACCATGAAACAAATCCTTTCCTTGCCTACTATCAAAAATATGTATCAACATTTTTGTCCGTATCGATAATATACCCGGAGTATCAGTATGATTATGTATCCCGGCATCGGTTTTTATTCACCCCCATCCGATTTGTTTTCAAAAACAAAAATGACCGCATATAGCAGTCATTTGAAAATATACATAGGTTTCGTTATTACTGTTTTTTTCCGAACAACCTGGATAATAATCCTCGGCTCTTTTCTTCGTGGACCTTTTGCGTGTCGTCGGTCCTCCCTTTTCGCTCGGAAAGTGTGTTTCCGACCGAGTATCCATTGATGTTTTGTTTGCCGTCGGCGCTATCTTTTCGCTTGGAAAAAGTATTTCTGACGGAATATCCGTCCTCGTCGATGTCGACATCGTCGTTTATCAGTTCGTCGAGGGTTACGTTATAAAGCTTAAGTATTACGGCAACCTTGCGTATATCCGGCAGTGCCTTTCCGCTCTCCCATTTATATACCGTCTGTCTGGATACTCCGCATAGCTGTGCAAACTCACTCTGTGTATATCCGTTTATTTTTCTCAAATGAGTCATCTTTTCGTCAAAAGTCATTTGTTTTTCTCCGTATCAATGGTTTTTTGCGAACATCCCTATCCGACCTTTGCCGACTCAGAATCATATATGCAATAGGTGGGTGTATTGAGTCTGTATTCTCCGTTCTCAAGTCTCATCTCAAGAGTGAGCGTATCCGTGTAGCCCGGCTTGTTTGCGTCAGGGGTTTTAAGGTACACTTCTATTGTTAACGTAACGGTCCTCTTCGTCCTCTCTCCCATACGGATAGTATCGTATTTATATTCAGTTATGCTGTCCCCGATTAAATCGTCGAGCTCCTCTCTTACAAAAAGGGTCCCTTGACTGTCGGCGAGATAGCGGGTATAAACCTCCGTGTACTGAATATCGTTGAACGAATCGGTATAGCTGGACCTTTCAAGATAATTTTTTATGAGATTTTCGCACTCGTTTTCCGAATAGACCGAGCGGGTGTATTCTTTGAGACTCTCCATGTCGGTAATACCGTATTCTGCAAGAGAAGACATATCCGCCTCCGTAAATCTCTCGTCAACCATGACGGAGCCGCCCTCTTTTTTCGGTATTCCTTTACCCCAATAAATGCGGTTGAGTATTACCGATTTTTCGATAAGGGCTTTTGCCTGCTTTGTCAGCACCTCGTCGGTATCCTTTATCTGTGTACAGGAGGAAAGGAGAGGAGAGGCAATCAACAATATAAATATTAATACACACAGATAAAAGGCAATAAATCCTCTCCCCCTATGCGTATAAGCAACCTTGGTTTTCTCGTCCTCTCTCATTTTCTCTCCTATCCCTTTTTACGGTTTTGCCGTCAGATGTCGTCGGCATCCGATTCTTCTTTGCTATTTTCGTCGGATTCGTTGTACTCGGACATCGGATCGGCTTTTGCTTTTTTTGCGTCCTCTTCCGATTCCTTTAGTGCGTTTTCCGCCTTTTCGATTTCGCTCTCGTCAATTTCTTCCTTTGCTATTCTCTCAAAGTTGACTATTTTTGCTCCCTCGGCGAGTCTCATAACGATAACTCCGCCCGCAGTTCTCGAATAAACCGGTATATCGGATACGGGTGTTCTTATTATGGTTCCCGCATCGGTGATTATCATTATATCATCGGTGTCAACAACAGTTGCGACCGATGCGAGTCTACCCGTTTTATCCGACAGGTTATGGCACGTAACACCTCGGCCTCCCCTGTTTTTCATCGTGCGGAATTCCGAGAAATGACATCTCTTGCCAAATCCGTTTTCCGTGAGAGTGAGTAAAAATTTATCCTCTTCAACAAGAGCAACTCCGACAACCTCGTCACCCTCGTCGAGTCTGATACCGCGCACCCCTCGTGCGAGACGGCCCATGCAACGTGCGGCGCTCTCCTCGAATCTGGTTGCCATTCCGTTTCCGGTGGCTATGATAAGTTCCTTGTCTCCCATGGTCTTCCTGACGTATAGAAGCTCATCTCCTTCATCCAGGCTTATTGCTATTTTACCGCCCTTACGCTGATATTCGTATTCGGAGAGCATCGTTCTCTTTATGACGCCTCTCTTGGTTACCATGATGAGATTTTCATCTCCGCCGAATTTTTCTATTTCAATAACGGCGGTTATCTTCTCGCCCGGTACCATATCGAGCAGGTTGACGACGTTTCCTCCCTTGGCTGTTCGTGACGCCTCGGGTATTCGGTATGCCTTGATTGCATGAACCTTACCTATATTGGTAAACAGAAGTAACGTTGAGTGTGAATTCGTAACGATAACGTTGGAGACGAAGTCATCCTCCTTCGTCGTCATTCCTATAATACCCTTACCCCCTCTGTGTTGTGCGGAATACACGTCGGCCTTCTGCCTCTTAATATATCCTTGATGGGTAAGTGTAACGACGCAGGTGTGACGTTCTATGAGATCCTCAAGGTCTATCTCTTCGGTAGACTCTACAAGCTCTGTGCGACGCTCATCGGCGAACTTATCCTTTATTGCGATTAGTTCCTCTTTGAGTATTTCGCGGACACGCCCGTCATTTTCGAGTATATCCTGCAGGTCCGCAACGGTAGCCTCCAGCTTTATAAGTCTATCCTCTACTTTCTGTCTTTCAAGGCCCGAAAGTTTACCGAGAGGCATCTCAATTATTGCCTGCGCCTGTGCGTCGGAGAGAGAGAATCTCTCCATCAAGGTGCTCTTTGCATCCTGTGTAGACGCGCTCTTCTTTATGAGTTCTACAATCTCATCGATATTATCTATCGCAATTTTGTAGCCTTCGAGTATGTGCATTTCACGCAGCGCCTTCTCAAGGTCAAACTTCGTGCGATTTATTATTATCTGTTCCTGGAACTCAATGTAGTTATCCAGGATTGCGGGAAGGGAGAGTATCTTGGGCTCTCCCTTGACAAGCGCGAGCATGTTGACGGCGCAGGTATCCTGAAGCTGTGTATTCTTATACAGCTGATTGAGAATAACCTCTCCGTTGGCATCTCTCTTATACTCAACGACGATTCTCATTCCGGCTCTTCCGGACTCGTCTCTTATGTCGGATATTCCCTCGATTTTTTTGTCTTTAACAAGGTTTGCCATTGATTCTATAAGCATACTCTTGTTTACCATATAGGGTATCTCGGTTATTATAATACGTCTCTTCTCGTCCTCTATTCGGGCGCGGGCACGTACCATAACCCTGCCTTTTCCGGTGGTGTATGCGTCTATCATACCCTTAGAGCCGTATATTATTCCCTTGGTAGGGAAGTCGGGACCCTTTATATACTGCATAAGCTCGGGTACCGTACATTCGGGATTATCTATTCTGTATACGGTTCCGTCTATTACCTCTCCCAGATTATGCGGGGGTATATTGGTTGCCATACCTACGGCTATACCCACCGAACCGTTTACGAGGATGTTGGGGAATCGGGAGGGGAGCACCGTCGGTTCCTTTCTGCTGTTGTCGAAGTTCGGCACCATAGGTACCACATCCTTCTCGATATCGCTCATCATAAGTGCGGCGATTTTCGACATTCTCGCCTCTGTGTAACGGTATGCTGCCGCGCCGTCTCCGTCTACGTTACCGAAGTTACCGTGGCCCTCAACGAGAGTGTATCTGTACGAGAACGGCTGTGCCATACGTACCATTGTCTGATACACCGCAACGTCGCCGTGGGGATGATATCTGCCCAGAACGTTACCTACCGTCGTTGCCGATTTTCTGAACGCCTTATCGTATGTAAGCCCGTCCTCGTGCATGGCGTAGAGTATACGTCTCTGTCCCGGCTTCATACCATCCCTTACGTCGGGGAGTGCTCGGCTGGTTATAACGCTCATCGCATATTCTATAAACGAGGTTCTCACCCTCTGTTCCATATTCTTGGATACTATTTTCTGTTCGGGAAACTCTATGCTTGTCTTTTCTTCCATTTCGTTTCTTCTACCTTTCTCTTTCCCTGTCCGTTTCGGTCTCTTTATATATCGAGATTCTGAGCGAATTTAGCATTTTTCTCGATAAATTCGCGTCTGGGCTCTACCATATCTCCCATAAGAGTGGAGAACATCTCGTCCGCCGCTATCGCGTCTCCTATCTCGACCTTTATCAGAGTTCTCGTCTGCGGGTCCATTGTCGTTTCCCAAAGCTGGGATGCGTCCATTTCACCAAGGCCCTTATATCTTTCGGCCTCTACCTTTCCTCCCATTTCAAGGATTATACTGTCTCTCTCCGCATCGGAGAAGGCGTATCTCTCCTGACTTTTTCCTTTTCTGATTTTATATAGAGGTGGCTGTGCGAGGAATACGTGTCCCTCGTCTATAAGCTGTCTCATATGACGGAAGAAGAAGGTGAGTATAAGTATCTGTATATGAGCTCCGTCGACGTCGGCATCCGCCATTATTATTATCTTACCGTATCTTAATTTATTTATATCGAACTCATCGCCGATACCGCAGCCGAGTGCCTGTATAATAGGTATAAGAGATGCGTTTCCGTAAACCTTATCAAGGCGGCTCTTCTCTACGTTAAGCACCTTTCCTCTCAGGGGGAGTATAGCCTGATAGCGGCTGTCGCGTCCGTCCTTTGCGGAACCTCCCGCGGAATCTCCCTCTACAAGATAAAGCTCCGTATATTTGTTATCTCTCTCCTGGCAGTCGGCGAGTTTTCCGGGAAGCGGAGAATTCTCGAGTACGCTCTTTCTTCTTGTTGCCTCGCGTGCTTTTCTTGCCGCTTCTCTTGCTCTGGAGGCCGCCATTGACTTTTCGAGGATGGCCTTTCCGGTCTGCGGATGCTCTTCAAGGTATTCTGAGAGCTTCTCACTCACCATATTGTCGACAAGAGTTCTTATCTCGGAGTTGCCGAGCTTTGCTTTTGTCTGGCTCTCGAACTGCGCATCCTCGAGCTTTACGCTTATGATTGCGCTGAGTCCCTCTCTTACGTCCTCGCCGGTGAGTTTGTCGTTTCCTTTGAGAATTCCGGTTTTCTTTGCGTAATCGTTTAGTACCTTTGTTATTGCGCTTCTGAAGCCCGTCTCGTGGGTTCCTCCCTCAACGGTAGTCATATTGTTTGCAAAGGATATTATTGTCTCACTGTATGCGTCCGTATACTGCATGGCTACTTCGGCTATCGAACCGTTTTTCTCGCCCTTCATGTATATTACGTCGCTGTGTATGCAGTTTGCCTGTTTTACCTTGTTTACGTATTCTACGAAGCTGATAAGACCTCCCTCGTAATGAAGAATTTCTTCCCTCTCGTAACCGGGACGCAAATCCCTGAGTATTATCTTTACTCCGGCATTAAGGAAGGCCTGTTCCCTCATACGGGTGAGCAGTATTTCATAGTCGAAAACCGTCTCCTCGAATATAGTGGAATCGGGTTTGAATCTGACGTAAACTCCGCTTCTTTCGGGCTCTTCACTGTCCTCACACCTAAACGGACGTGCAACTGCCCCTCTCTCAAATCTCTCGGTACATTTCTTTCCCTTATGATAGCTGACGACCTCAACCCATTCGGAGAGAGCATTAACGACGGATGCGCCGACTCCGTGAAGACCTCCGGCTATCTTATATCCTCCGCCGCCGAATTTTCCTCCGGCGTGAAGAACGGTATATATAACCTCAAGGGTAGGCTTATTTACCTTTTCATTCATACCGCTGGGTATGCCTCGCCCGTTATCCTGTACGGAAACGCTGTTATCCTCGTGTATTTCCACCGTTATGGTATCGCATGCGCCGGCAAGAACCTCGTCGATGGAGTTATCTACTATTTCATATACCAAGTGGTGCAGGCCCCTTATGGATGTGGTACCGATATACATACCCGGACGTTTTCTTACCGCTTCCAGTCCCTCGAGAACCTGTATGTTACTGTCCTCGTAGTTTGCCGTATTCTTATTTTCGTTTTCCATAGTCAATTCCTGTTCTTTTTTTATATTTCTTCGCTTACGTCGTAATCATAGTAAAACTCACTCAAAAGTCTCATTTTCAGTGATTGAGAGGACAGTTTAGAGAGATTTATATATGATTTTATGTTTTTTGTGTAAAATCTTTTTTCACGGAGTCTTTCATGCCCTTTAACTTCTGTTTTTTCCTTTTCATCAATTAAAAGGATAAAACTCTTGGGGATATCGTCCTGTTCGTATTCAATAAGCCCCTCTTTTTCCTTTTTTCTTATAAATTTTCTCGTTGTTGATGAAACGGTAGAGGTATCCATATCGAAAATACCTATGATATTTTTCTTTATTATGTTTTTTCCGTTACCTATATGAAGATACATAACGACCTCCGACGACCTCTATTACGTTTACTTTGTTATTCTTATTCTCTTCGTCTGTATACGAATAAAAATTCTGCTCGCAGGCGCTTATGATAATCTGCTTACCGTCTGTTTTACTCATTATGTATTTTTGTCTGTCCTCATCAAGCTCGCTTAATACGTCATCAAAGAGAAATACGGGATATTCTCCGTTTATTTTCCTTGATACCTCACCCTCCGCTATTTTGAGAGCAAGAGACAGGGAACGCTGCTGTCCCTGAGATGCATAAGTGCGTGCGGATATTGAGTTTAACAGTATTTCCATATCGTCTCTGTGCGGCCCGAACATTGTGGTACCGAAGGCTATCTCTCTTCTGACGGAATCGGAGAATATTCTTCCGTACTTTTCCTTTGCCTCATCAAAACTCTCTGCTTCTATATCGGATGTGTATATGAGTTGAGCGCTCTCTTTTCCTCCCGATATATCTCTCATCACAGAGCATACATATTCGTTGAGATTTTTTATATATTCTTTTCTCTTTATATATATTTTTGCGGCATACTCCGCTATCTGATTTGAAAAAACCTTTATTTCGTTTTCATTGAAATGTGAGGTTTTTTGCGCGTTTTTTATAAGTGCATTTCTGTTTTCAAGTATTTTGACGTACAGAGAATAATCCTTTAAGTATATAATGTCGTTTTGCGATATTCCTATATTGAGAAATTCCCTTCTCTCGGAGGGAGCACCCTTCACAATCATAAGATGCTCGGGGCAAAAAAGAACGGCGCGGAAATGTCCGAGCATATCTGATGCCTTTTCTTCTTCAATACCGTTTCTTTTTTTTATTTTTCCCTTTTCGGAATAATGATACGAGAGTTTCTGTATACGGCGTCTGTCCTCGTATTCAGCTTCTATGAAATAATAGTCAGAACCGAACCTTATCAGTTTTTTATCTGCAACCCCGCGGAAGCTTTTTCCCCTCGCAAAAGCATATACTGCCTCTATTACGTTTGTTTTTCCCTGTGCGTTTTTTCCTATAATAAGGTTTACTCCGTCGTGAAATTCTATCTTTTGCTTTTCTATATTTCTGTAATTCTCGGCCGTAAGGCTAAGTATCTTCATATCTTTTTACTTTTTCACTCGTTCATTCTTACCGGGAGAATCATATAGAAGAAACTCTCGTTTTCTTTCTTCTCCGCAGGCTCTATGGTAACGCTCTGAGTTGCACTCTTGAACGTGAGTAATATTTTTTCACCCTCGGAAGAGCGCACGCTGTTTATAAGATAACGACAGTTGAATCCTATTTCAAGATTTTCTCCGTCGTGCTCACATTCCATCTCATCATACACTTTACCGTTTACCGATGAGGAAGTGAGTGATAATGTATTATCCTTTATGCTTATTTTTACATAACTTCTCGCACTGCCCTGTATCTTCTCATCGGCAACGAGATTTACTCTTTCAAGGCCGCGCAGAAGTCTCTCTCGGTCTATCTTTACGAATATGGTCTGTGACGTAGGCAATATTCTCTTATAGTCTATATATTCGCTGTCTATCATTCTCGTAAAGAATATGAGATCTCCGAGCTTTATTATCGCATGCTTTCTGGAAAGATAGAAGCTCACCTCATCATCCTTATCCGGGAGAATCTTAATAAGTTCGTTGAGAGCGTGTCCCGGAATTATGAAGGACGAGCTCTGCGTGCTTACCTCTCCTATATCGTGCAAATCACATTCTACATTGCATTTTGCCAGAGTATAACTGTCGCAGGATACTATCTCCAGCTTGTTTGCGTTAATCTTGAAATATGCGCCGCAGAGCATAGGTCTGCTGTCCTGCTCGGCTACTGAATTTATTACCTTTACTATCATCTTTTTAAGTATTGATGATTTTATTGCAAAGCCCTTGTCTGCAGATAATTCGGGAAGAGAGGGAAACTCTGTTCCTTTAAGAGAAAAGAGAGAAAATGAGCTTTTTCCGCTTTTTATGAATGCGTTGTATTTTTCGTCAACCTCAACGCATATCTCATCCTCGGGCATGAGCTTGACTATCTGGAAGAGTTTCTGCGCGTTTATTATACAGCTTCCCTTTTCTATGATTTCTATAGCAGGAAACGTTATTCTTACTCCCTTATTCATATCATAGGAGGAAATTCTTATAAGATTGTCTCCCATTGTTTCTATGAGGATTCCCTCTATGGATGCTATGGTGTTTTTGCTCGATACCGTTCCCATACACGGTGTGAGATTATCGAGAAATTCCGCTTTGTCCAGAACTATTTTCATTTTATTATCCTTTTCTTTTTATGTATTTTAAGATTTTTCAACAATGAGATAACTCCGAAAAACATACTCTGACATACATACAGTATATATTAGGTAGTATTAATAGTAGTAGTATGTGTTGAAAGAGTGGAAAATTCGGAAACCTCTGTAAAATAAGGAAAAATATTGATTTTTATTATTAATTTCTGTGTTGAAAAAGTGTTGATAACGTTTGATAAAATAATTTTCGAAAAATGGAGTTTTCAAATAAAAAGTTTTCAACCGTCAAACAACGTGTTTTCAACCTTTTTTCAACAAAAAAGAATTATTAACCTTTTATTTTCATTATAAGCTCGTTTACTTCGCTCTCGTATGACTTTGACTCTTTTATATCCTTTTCTATTTTTCTCACCGAGGAAATTATTGTGGAATGGTCTCGGTTGAGTATATCTCCGATTGAGGAAAGATTGAGAGAAGTAAGCTCTCTCATCAGATAAACAGTAAGATGTCTTGCGTTTGCTATATTTCCGTTTCTCTTGGAGCTCTTTATATCATCAGGAGATATTGAGTATTTTTCAGATACGTAGCGCAAAATACGGTCGCATATGACGGAGGTGGGGACAGAACCCGTCAGAAAATCGGATATACACCTCTTGCACATATCCATGGTTACGGGAGATGCCGTGAGAGAGCTGACCGCTACTATCTTCTTTATAGCTCCTTCAATCTGTCTTATGTTATTCTGAAGCTTATCTGCCAGATACTCGACGATATCGTTACTTATGTTAAGGGACAGCTCCTCCGCCTTTTTCTTTATTATTGCTATGCGAAGCTCAAAGGAAGGAGGTTGTATATCTGCAATAAGTCCCCATTCAAAGCGAGTTCTGAGCCTGTCCTCAAGAAGCTTTATATCCTTAGGAGGCCTGTCCGAGGTGAGAATTATCTGTTTTTCGGATTCATAAAGCTTTGTGAAAGTGTTAAAAAACTCCTCCTGAGTAGATTCCTTACCTGCGATGAACTGTATATCATCAATAAGAAGAACGTCCACCATACGGTATTTTTCACGGAACTGAGATACGGTTTTCTTCTGTATGCTGTCTATGAGCTCGTTTGTAAAATCGTCTCCTTTTTTATATACGATTTTTACAGACGGGTTGTTTTTCTTTATTTCATTGGTTACGGCGCAGAGAAGATGTGTTTTTCCGAGTCCGCTCGGACCCCATATAAAGAGAGGGTTATAATCCCGGCTGCCGCTTTTTGCGACGGCGACGCAGGCAGAATAAACGAATTTATTGGATTCTCCCACGACGAAATTATCAAACGTATATTTTGATATTATCGTAGGCTCGCTTATTTTTTCGGTTACGTCCTCGTTAACGTTATCTCTGTTGAGTTTTTCAAGGAGTTCTTCTTTTTTTTCAGAGAAGGAGTTTCTCCTTTCCTCCGTCTCCATTTCGCTTTTTGCGTCGATTTTTTCGACGACTATATTATTTTCGTCGTTATCAAAACTTTCGTCGGAAATTTTCTTCTTTATCAGTGAGATGGATATATCGTTAAGCTCAAAGCCAAGGACACTCAGAAAAGCCTCCTTTAGTATACCCATGTATTTTGTCTCCATGAATTGCTGTTTTATGGGAGAATCAACCCCTATGGTCGCATGTGTATCGTCCAGGGAGATTATCTCCATATTCTTGAACCATATTTCATAGATAATATTAGAATTATGCTCTTTTATATATTCAAGCACCGCAGCACATATATCACTGTATTCGTTCATTTTTTACTCCCGGAATGTGCATGATTTTTCAGTATCAAAAACATTTTACCATATTTTTTTTCTTTTTTCAATATTATTTCAATAATTATATTAAAATTATAGTAATATTAATTTATATAATATATTAATATATCTAAATTTAATAGATTTCAAATTTGAAAAAAGAATTGAAAAAAGAGAGAATATATGATAAAATTTAATTTGAAAAAAGAAAGAGGCTGTAAAAATGAAGATAAACGTAGTGATACCGGTTTACAACGAGGAAAAAATAATACTTGACACAATAAGAGAAATAAAGGATTTCGTAAAGGAAAACGACGGTTATGTTTTTACGTTTGTAAACGACGGCTCGACCGATAAAAGCAAAGAAATTATAGAAAAAGAAATAAACGGCGAAGATAGAATAAATCTCCTATCATACGATAAAAACAGGGGAAAGGGATATGCGGTAAAATACGGCGTTACCGAGTCTGATGCAGATACGGTAATATTTACGGACAGTGACCTGGCATACGGTCTTTTCTCGGTAAAGAGAATTGCCGAGGAATTGATATATGGAGAGTGTGAGGTATGTGTAGGTTCGAGAAATATAAGTAAGGACGGGTACGGAGAATACACTTTTCTGCGCCGTATAGCATCAAAGGCTTATATAAAATTACTTTCGTTTTTCGGAGGACTCAAACTCAGCGACAGTCAATGTGGAATTAAGGGATACAAAAATCCGTTCGCAAAAAAAATATTCTCCCTCTGCGAGACGGACGGCTTTGCCTTTGACTATGAGACGATACTTATAGCGAGAAAAGCAAAACTCAAGATTAAAGAAATACCGGTAAAGGTAATAAATCATAACGGAAAGGATTCCAAGGTTCATATAGTAAAAGACAGCATAAAAATGCTGTCCGATATGAGAAAAATAAAAAAGAGAGTAAAAAAAACAGAGGTATAAAAATATGAAAACGTATATTATTTCCGACAAAAAAAGATTTGTATGTATGAAAAACAATTCGGAGGAAATTTTTTTATCCGAAGAAAAAAACGGAAATGTAGCCCAAATCTGTGATACCCTCATTCATACCGATAAAGATATAGATTTATCGGATATATTCTTTACCGAAGAAACCGAAATTGTATCAAACAGACTTCTGAAAAGAAAAATAAAGATAGTAAACTATTCATTAAAGACCTTCAGGGCGCAAATAGAGACAGCGGTAAAAACATGTTTTATACCCGATATATATACTGTTCCCTGCGTTATGTATAACGGAAACAACTATTGTGCGGAAGGGATGCCCAAAGGTATGACATACGAGGGGGAGCCATGGTATTTTGCATACGACAGATGTGCTATCCCCTCATGCGTAATATCGCAAAATGAAAAATTTTGCCTTTCCACCTTTGCGTCCGATGAGGACACAACCTCTCTTAAAAGCTCGTGTTCTTTTTCACCTGAAGAAAACGGCACGATGATACATAAAATACTTTATCCCATAAAGGAAGCACCTGTAAGCTATACAGGAAAAAAGAAATTCGGCCCGTCATACGACGAGTATATAACCTTCGAGCCGGGAACTTCTTTCGAGGCACAAGCTTATATATTCGTATGTAAACCGAAAATTAAAAATTACGGGTACAAGCAGCTTTTGGAAGAGGTAATAGACCTTTTCAAAAACAAGCATCTCCCATCAATGAACGAAAAATATATAGAAGAAGTTTCTTTCGATTATCTCAATCGCTCTCTTGAAATAAAGGACGGCAAGCTCGGATTGTTTTACCGTGATTACACTCATCCCATAGGCAATAATATTCCTCTTCCTCAAGCGCCCGGACTTACTCTTGAAATGATAGAGAAAGACGAAACGAAAAACGCGCTTGAATTCCGTCATACCGGAATAACCATGGGCTTTGCCGCTCAGGGATTTATGCAGATACGCCTTCTTCTTCAAAAAGCGCTTGAAGAGAAGAATAACGAAGATAGCGAATATCTACTGAAAATACTTGATGATTGGACCTCTAAACAATCAGACAACGGACTTGTCACCACATCGTATCCGACACAGTCTCAATTTGCCGATATAACGGAACTCGGCTGGGGTGCCGATGAATCGGTGAAGATATACAGGGCTTTGAAGTCCCACGGAATATACAAGCCGAATTATCTTGAGTTTTCTGAAAAGATATGTTCCTTCTTCGTCTCCCACTATGACGATGAAAAACTGTTTGCGGGAGCGTGGAGCTTTGACGGCAAATGTGTGAAACCCGCAGGATGCGGGGGAGGATTTCTCTGCAAGGCAATGACCGAGCTTTACCGTGAATGTAAAGAAGAAAAATACCTTGACTGCGCAAAGAGGGCACTCGTTAAATACTTCGAAAAATATCTCGATAAATTCGAGAGCTCTGCGGGAGCAATAGATTGCTCGAGCATAGATAAGGAATCCTCCTTCCCGTTCATCGGAGCAGCTCTGGCAATATACGAATTTACGTCCGATAAAGCATTTCTCGAATACGCGCAGAAGGCGGCAACGTATTTTCTCTCGTGGATGTTCTGCTACGACACCGTATATGATGACAAAAACTGCGATTTTATTCGTCTCGGCTACAATACTTCCGGGGGAACCGCAGTATCCGCAGAACATCAATGCATCGACCCGTATGCGGTAGTTGCGGTATCTCATCTCTACGATTTGTATAAGAAGGACTCAAACACTCTGTGGCTCAAATGCGCAAGGATGATATGGGCAAATTCAACACAGTGCATAGCAGGGAAAAACGGTTTTACAGTTCATTCCATGACAAGGCTGCCGGGCTCTCAGAACGAGTGCTTTGCACAGGCACGATGGACCAAATACCGTTCAAATCCGAATATGAGAGGACATATAAACGACTTTATGGGAGAATGGATTGTTGACTTTCGTCTCTACACCCTTGAGAGACTTGACAGTGAGGGAAAACGTCTGCTCGGCATAAACTGATTTTTGGCGTCTTAACAAAAAATTACAGGAGAGACTGTCTCTCCTGTTTTCATTTTTTACATTCTTTTTTAGCGGCGTAGTCAAGTATAAAGGCTCCGCCGTAACCGAGAATGAGAGACATAAGGATGGCGCAAATGCCGTTGCTCTGATATATTACCAGAGACTCAAACATATATCCGTCCGATGAAAACACGTGCAAAAAAAGTATGTAAAGAGAGGCAATGAAGCATAAAACGGAGGATATAAGCAGAATAGCTTTTGACAGGGAGTTCATATCGCACAGTAAAGAAATAAATCCTTTTTTAACGGACACGCCGTTTTTATTTTTCTGATTTTTCATTTTTATGTACCTCTTCACAATCTATGTTGCTAATATAATTATAATATAAGAAGATATTGAATTCAACGGCAAAAATAAGGCAAAAAAGGCAATATAATGAATTTTTATACCAAATTTCAAATATATATGTGCGAATAGTTAATAATTCGAAAAAGCCTCTTAAGACGCACGAAAATGCAAAAAACGTATGGTAAAATAAGGTATTATGGGTGTTGCCTCCGACATAAATTAACAGAAAATGAACAAAAAAACAGCTATAATATAGTAGAAAACGAAAAGGACGGTATGAGAAAATGAAGAAAAGTGGGGCAACAATAATAAAGCACGTCGAGGATGCTGTAGCAGGGTATATAATGAAATATACTCTATTTGAGGAGAGAGCAGACCGTGATAAACTGTACGATATGATAGGAGATGAGGCAAAACGCCATAAATTTATATATTCCGTAAAAATAGAAACAGTAAGCTCGGTGAATCCGAGCGACAGAACGATAACTTCGCTGCCTGATATGAGCGTAAACAAGGAGGAGTCCAAGCGTCTTATTGATTTTCTGTGCGAAAATTCGGTGAGCGCAGACAGCGCATACGACATGATAGATGAGATAAATTCTTTTCTTCTTTGCGGGGCAAAGGAAGAAAGCGACCGCTCGGATAAAAAGAAACGGCAACAAAAGCCCGTGATTGCGGAGGTGGCTTCAGACACCGCAAAGGAAGGAATGACGGTTCCCCGCGGAGTAGGGCTAATGCACAGAAAAATCAAGAAACAGGCGGTATGCGTATAAAGCAAACTTAAATAACAAAAAAAGAGAAACAAAAGCCGGTCTAATTCGACCGGCTTTTATTTTGGTTATATAATTTTTCCTAAAAAGAGTGAATAAATATTATTTTTGATACTGAATATTACAAAAATATTCATAAAAGCGCGAAAAATGGTGAAAAAGGTATTTTTATTGTGAAAAAACAAATAAAAATATCTGAAAAATTATAATTCAACGGACAGAGATTTTGCCTGCAAAAAGAGAACCGCCGGGAAACCAAAAAACAAAAAAAATAACACAAAACAACAAGATGCAGAAAAAACAGCAATTTTTACATATTTTTCATATACAAACAAATAAATATGTGATAAAATATATAAATAATATAAAATGAGCTTATTATAGCGTTCTTACAAAACAAACAAGAAAACCTTTGGCGGATACAAACGGAAGAGAGGAATATATGATAAAAGCAGAAAATCTGACAAAAAGGTACGGGAGTAATACGGCGCTTGACTCCGTATCGTTTGAAATAGGGGACAGAGGGGTTATAGGGCTTCTCGGGCCGAACGGAGCCGGCAAAAGCACGACGATGAATATAATAACGGGTTATCTGTCTGCAACGTCGGGCAGTGCCGTCGTTATGGATACCGACATCATGAAAAATCCGACTAAGGCAAAGTCCTATATAGGATATCTGCCCGAACAGCCGCCTCTTTATACGGAGATGACGGTTATGGAATATCTTAATTTCGTTTACGACTTAAAGAAATGCAAGCTCGACCGTTCGGCTCACTTAAGCGAAATATGCGACGTTGTCGGAATATCGGACGTAAAGGGCAGGATAATATCTCATCTGTCAAAGGGATACAGGCAGAGAGTGGGGATAGCTCAGGCACTCGTCAACGACCCGCCAATCCTTATTTTTGATGAACCCACCGTCGGTCTCGACCCCAAGCAGATAATAGAAATCCGTAATCTTATCAGGACTCTCGGAGCAAAGCACACGGTCATACTCAGCACTCACATACTCTCCGAGGTTCAGGCGGTCTGCGAGCGAATCATCATAATAAACAAGGGAAAGATAATAGCGGACAGAAAAACGGACGAGCTCTCCCGTGAAATCGACGATACGGCAAAGTACAAAATAAAGATTTGCGCACCTAAAGAAGACGTAAAGCGCGAGCTGTCGGCATGCCCGTCGCTCTCGTCCTGCGAGCTTTTGCCGGACAGAGACATGGACAGCTCTGCCTTTATCGTTGAAAACAAGAAGGGCGTTGACGCAAGGAAGAGCATATATTATATCTGTGAAAGACAGGGGTGGCCGTTAATAGAGTTCTCGCCTGTCGGAATGGAGCTTGAGGACATATTCCTGCGTCTGGTTGACGGCAAGGGCGGGTCCGATGAAAACAAGAAGAAAAGAAGCAGAAGAGAAGAGAGGAGATATACAAGATGAGCGCGATTTACAAGAGGGAGCTTCGCTCCTATTTCACAACCCCGATAGGATATATATTTCTCTCGGTATTTATGCTTTTTTCGGGTATACTTTTCTGTTATTCGACGCTTTTCTCGATGTCCGGTGACATCAGCACGTATTTTACCGTGATGCCTATACTTATTACGGTTTTGCTCCCTCTGCTCACCATGAAACTATTCTGCGAGGAGAAAAAGCAAAAGACGGAGCAGCTTCTTATGACGGCGCCCATTTCCATTATATCCATGGTAACGGCAAAGTTCCTTGCCGCATACACCCTGTATGCAGGGGCGGTTGCAGTATCCTCTCTCTCTTTCATTATACTTTACTTCTATGCGCAGATACAGACGGCAACTCTCATCGGCAGCGTTTTCGCACTTTTGCTCGTGGGAGGAGCTTTCGTTGCGGTCGGGGTGTTTGTTTCTTCGATAACGGAGAGTCAGCTTGCCGCAGCGGTAATCACCGTGGCTATACTTGCCGTTATGATGTTTATCAGCCTGATAAATTCCTTTATCGACGTATACTTCATACGATTCATTTTTAATTCCGTGGCAATATACACGAGATTCCGCAATTTCACTCAGGGGGTATTCGATATATCCGCCTTGTTTTACTATCTCTCGGTGTGCGCCGTATTCCTTTTCCTTACCGTATGCGTGTATGACAAGAGACGATGGGAGTGACGGGGGATACAATGAAAATATCGTTTCTTAAAAGCAAAGAAGGGAAGAAAAAAGCCTTAGCGGCTCTGTTCGTCGCGAGCTTTATTTTGGCGGTGGCGATGATGGTGGTTTTCATAAACTCTCTCGCCACAAAGTTCGAGTGGTATCTTTACACGAGCAGAAAGTACGAGCACAGTATAGGAGAGGCATCCGATTACGTTTTTAATGCGCTTGACAAGGGCAAAGGAGTCGATATATATTTCTGTATGTCAAAAGAGGATATATCCGCAACCTCCGCATATTCCCTTGTATATAAAACCGCACAGCAGATGGCGGATAAATACGAATTTATTTCAAATCCGAAAATACTCAACACCTTTATGCCGTCCGATTCCGCAAAAATCGATGAATTTGCCTCAAATCCCGACGGCTCCCTCAACGACATAAGCAAGGAGTCCGTCATATTCGATTGCGACGGTAAGTTTCGCGTCGTAACGCTCTCCGATTTCTTTGATCTGGATACGTCGGGGACTATAACCGCATACCGGGGAGAAGAGGTTATGAGCGCTTTGGTTTCATACGTTGCAAGAGATGAAAATCCCAAGGTCGCTTTCACATCGAGCCACGGAGAATCCTCCACGGAGGCGCTCCTTAAGCTGTTTGTTTGTTCGGGATACGACCTTGCCGCAAACGGCAGCGGAGTTATAAACCTTTCAACCGACGATATAGAGGAGGGGACGGAGTTTATCGTAATATCCGCACCCGTATATGACTTCGAAAAAGCGGCAGAGGGAAGCCTGGTAAAATCGGAAATCGAAAAGCTGGACGCTTTTGTTTCGGCGGGCGGAAACCTTTTGGTTATAAAGGACCCGTATACGGCAAAGCTCCCGAATCTTGAGGGACTGCTCGAAAAGTACGGCATGAAAATAAAATATGGAATAGTTTTCGACACGAAGGACTCCATAACCGCAGACGGAAGAACCCTCGGAACAGAGCTTGCAGAGTCCGATACGGCAAAGAATATCGCCGAGAGAATAAGCGGCGTCGGAAACGACCGAGATACGGTGGTATCTACCTCCTCCGCAATAGAAATCGTCGATTCGGGCGATTTTTGCACCGATAAGCTTCTGATTTCGCATGAGGGCGCAAAGCTCGATTATTTTGACGGAACACGAGAAAGCGGACAATTCACTCTTGCGGCGGTATCATACGACCCCTCATACGATACGGGGCACAGCGTGACGCTTTTTACGGGAACAAAAACCTTCTCCTCATCCCTTGTAAATACAGATTCGTATGCTAACAGGGACTGCTTATATTCTCTCATAGAAGACAGGGGAAGCGTTAAAACCCCCGTAGGCTCTTCGATTCTTCAGTATGAGAGCCGTTATCTTGAGGGACTTACCGTCACAACATCACGTATATATGCGACAGTCCTGATAGGAATAATCCCCATGACAGTCGCACTTGTCGGAGTGTTCGTCTACCTTAAAAGGCGCAGGAGGTGAGACTTTCCGGTTATGAAAAACTTATTCGGTAAAATTAAAGGCTTCATATCAAAAAATTTAACGGGCAAAAGCAGAGCCTCCAAGAGAGGCGTTATGTACACGGGTATAGTACTTGTGGTTGCGCTTCTTGTTGTGGGCAGCGTGCTTCTGTATCGCCCCGTGTTCGGCAACGGTTTCTTTATAGATACGACAAAAGAGGAGCTTTATACACTCAGTGATGAGATGAAAAAGGAGATGGACGGGGTATCTTCGGACGTAAAAATAACGTTTTGCACAGACCCTGATATTCTGCTTCAAAACTATGAGACAAGGTATCTTTACGTTATGGCGAAGGACCTTGAGAGAGAATATGACAACTTTTCCGTTGAGTGTATAAACATAAGGAAGAATCCTAAACTCGCAGATAAATACAAAACCACCTCGGCAACGGTGATAGACGAGGACGATATCATAATTTCGAGCGGAGCAAGATACCGCCTTCTGTCGGCGTCGAGCTTCTGGACCAAGGATGACAGCAACAATTATTGGGCGTTCAACGGAGAATACAAGGCGGCGTGCGCAATACTTTCCGTAACGGCGTCAGACAGACCGCTGGTATGCTTCACCACCTCCCACGGGGAGAAGTACTTTAACCCCCAAGACCCCGACGGTTCGGATAAGAACTACGAGGAGTTCTATAACCTGCTTATGCTTGCGGGACTTAACGTCTCTTATATAAATCTGGATACGGACCGGATACCCTCCGAGTGTGTTATGCTCATAATCAACGGAGCCACCGTCGACTACCGTGCAAAGGCAGATGGTATTTACGAGGTTGATTATATCTCTCCCATTGAAAAAATAGACAGATTTCTGTCAAACAACAATTCCCTGTTCATTACAAAAGAGCCGTATGTATCTCTCCCCACCCTTGAGGAATACGTGAGGGAATGGGGGATAGGCTTCGGTGAGGACCGTGTTCAGACTGCCCGTACGGAGGAGGGGCGCAGGCTGCTTGCGACTTATGCGGATAAGGAAAAGGACGCGATAGGTTATTCGCTATACAGCGATATCGCATCCCTCGAATCCGCGCCGAAAACCGTAATGAAAAATTCCTCGCAGATAAATCTTCTGTGGGCAGACGGAACAAAAAACTCGGCGGAAAAATATATATCCCCTGGACTTACCATAATGGCCGGAAGCGTGCTGAAATCATCCGATAAGGCGGTGCCGTATAACTCGCTGGGCGAGCAGCATATGGTGGATAAGTACGGCAAGACGGCGACAGACTCATCCGAGCTCGGCGAATATACCCTATCCGCCATATCCGTGCGCACAAGGTACGTAGGGGTAAACTATTATTACGCATACCTTTATGCTTCGGGCTCAACCGAGATGCTTTCAAACGAATATATCGGAAATTCATCGTACGCAAACAACGATATAATCTTCTCCGCGGTGAGAACGATGACCAGAACCGACAGATATGCGAGCGACGATTTGGGCGCACTTAATCTGAATAAGGAAAAATACGGTGGTAAAAAGCTCGTCAGCACGGAGCTCTCCGAAGAGAAGACCGAAAAGTACGAAAACGGCAAGCTCGTGCGCACATACGGAGCAGTTACCGCCTCTACAAAGGTTCTCTGGAGCATAGTCATCGCGATAGTGCCTCTCGTTATCATCCCGATAATCGGTATCGTCGTGTATATAAAACGAAGAAATCTGTAAGGAAGTGAGGAAGTCATATGATAAACAAAAAGAAGCTTACCGTGATTTTTTCATCGTTATTCGTTCTCTTCCTCGTCCTTTCCCTCATCGTGATAAATCCCTTTGCGAAGGACGACGATACAAATACGGGAAAAGAACCTCCGGAATACGACCCCTCGGTCGGAGAGAGCACGTATATGAACAGCCCAACCATGTACGACAGCTACGGCGAGAGCGAGCTTACCTCGATAACCGTTAAGAACAGCGAGGGGATATACCGCGTAAATAAAACGAACGGCACATGGACTATGGAGTTGTTCTGCGGCGACAACTACGGCGAGCAGAAGGAGGATGCTGAAAAGTGGATTGCGGTATCCTTACTGTCTCTGGACGGGAAGAAGCTCGCCGCGCTGCGTGTTGCTGTGGGCATTTCATATTATAAAAGCAAGACCGTCGTCGACACGTCCGACACGCAGACCCTGGAGACCTATGGTCTTTCCGACGGGAATATGTTTTACGAGTTTTGCGCAACCAAGGACGGAAATACCGTCAAAAAGAAAGTGTACGTTGGCGCATACAGCCGCACTCTTAAAAACTATTATCTGATGATAGACGGAACCGACAGGGTGTACGTATCCGCGGGCAACCTCACCGCGCTCTTCGCCGAGCCCGAATATTTTGTTACCCCGCAGATAACCGTTCCCGCAAGCAACCGTGCAAACTATTATATGAACGATTTTTCCATATACAAAAACACCGATATAATCTTCAAAAACACGGAGGGAATCTCCGAGGAGGATAAAACGGTAAGACGTGGAGATATCGTCGAGGTAACTTATTACGTCAGCGGAGAGCAGGATTCCGAGGACGATACGCTCGTATGGCTTATTGATACCGCAGACCGTTCGTTGCCAAATTCTCTTGTGAACAATCTGATAGGGATGAAGACGGGAGAGAGCAAAACCTTCACCGTGGAATATCCCGCAGATTATAACGAAAAGATTTATACGGCAGGTAATTTCAGTTGGCTGAACCTTAAATGGTTCCGTGCTACCGGAGATTACACAATGACGGAGAAGGCGTCCTCGTATCAGAAGGATTCATATACCGCACAGGGTGTCAGATACGTTATGAAAATAAATAACATCATGCGCTCCCAAGAGGAGTTTATAAAGGTGGATTGGCTCAACGAGTCTGACCGTTCCTCCTTCTTCCGCTACACGACCTATGAAACCTACGGAAGCAAGGATAAATATACCGTAAATACCGATAACTTCTTCAACATCGCGGAGCTCTTTGAAAATATAAGCGCGGGCGAGGTGGTATCGCTAACCTTAACACCCGACGATATGAAAAAGTACGGGCTCGATGCGTATACGATATACTATAAAATGCCCGAGGGCATCGAGGCAAAGAAGGATACCGAAAACATCGATATGTGCACCTATAAATACCTCGAGAACGCACTTTTTATAAGCGAGATACAGGCTGACGGCACCAGGTACGTGGGTAGCTGGTACTACGATATAGTGGTGAAAATAAGCGACGAAGAGGGCTTCTCTTTCCTGAACTGGGACTTCTATGAGTATGTTGAAAACTATATGTTCAGCACTGCTCTCAAATATGTGAAGTCGCTCGATTTTTCCTTTAACTACAGGGATAAGGGAGCGGAGAATTACAGGCTCGAATATATCCATACCATAGATAAAGATAACGAGGATGCGTATACAACCGACGTATATCTGAACGGACAAAAGGTGGACTCCGACATGCACGCCAAGCTTTATACCTATCTGTCCGCCATGCAGTATGACGGAATGTGCACCCTCACCGATAGTGAGGCCGAGGCTCTGTATTCGGACGACAGCCGATGTATACTCACTCTCACCTTTACTCTTGACGATAAGTACGGAGGAGAATCAAGGACCTTCAGGTTCTGTCCGTATTCGAGCGACGAGGACCCCGAGAGGCATTCTCTCGTTTCGCGTGGCGACGGGGTATATTTCTCCACCGTGAGCGCAAATGTGGAGAAGATATACAGAGATATTAACCGTCTGAAAAACGGCGAGAGCATCGACTATAACGACAGATATTGAAAAAATGTCTTGTCGGACTACCGGGATAACAGGATAAATTTTTCTTACCTTCTTTTTAGATAAAATTAAACGTTTGTGGGAATAGTTACAAATTATTATATATTTATTATCGCTTTTTTATTGATTTTTGTAACGATATGTTGTATAATTGGTATTGTTCAATGCGCAAAACGCAAAAAAATTTATATTACAGCCCGATATTGTACGTGCTCGGGACGAGAGGATTTTTATGAAAACCAGGATTTTAAGCATATTGCTTATAGTGATGACGATTTTCTCCGTCGTTGCAATGACAGGATGTTCTTATAATTACAGAGGGAAGGATTACTCAGAGGAATTGTCCTCGTATTTCGGCGTCGACAAGCTCGGAGATCTCCCCGTTGAAATAAAGATAAGCGAGAGCGATGAGAAGTTTCTTGAGGCTTACAAGGAAGCAACCGAAGGCGCAAATGATGATACAAAGCTCAACGCCTACATCGACGAAAAGATATCGGACAGCATGAGAACTCTCAGCTATACCGACAGCGACTCGAAGAAGATATACTTCCTCGGAACGGAAAAGGAGGGAGACGCAACAAAGCTTGACGATGTTGTCGCATATTATTACGTTATTGCCGAGAGCATCGGAGATTTCAGCACGGTTGAGTACTTCAATCTTGCCAAAGACGTTTCGGCATATCATCTCGGAGCAGATACGCTGCTCGGCGGCAACTTCGACGACAAGCTCCTGGAGAATATGCCTCGAAAGGGCGGAGTAAGGGACGTCAAGACGAGCGGAAAGCTTTCGGAATTCGGCGCAGAGTACAGCGTGCTTTACATCAACGTCTCCGCAACGTATATGGAGGGTGAGACCGAGACGAAATACGGTGCATACGACAGCAATACCGTGTTGCGCTTTGACCTTAACGTAATAAAGGACCTGGGGGCAAGCGACTGGGAGCTGAAAGAAACCGACGCTCTTCCCGAGGTATATAAGAACGTAACGAAAGAACAGCTCGCAAAGGTATATACCCCCGAGCTTATAGAGACAATCTGCTCTATATACAAAACAAACAGCGCCAACCTCACCGTGGGAAACGAGTATACGAACATGAAAGCATGCGATGTCAACGGTGAGAGCCGCGACGTCACGATGAAGGTCAAGCTCGCCTCCGTTGCCAGGGAGGAATTCGGCTCGATATTTGAGGTCGACTTCGGAAGCTCGAACAGCAAAGCGGCCAAGCTCGCCGGGCAGAGCGCGTTTGTCGGAGTCATAATAACTTCCGTTAAGGAATTCAATCTTAACGCAGATCTTGATTCCTTCATGACCGACGCCGGCATCGTTACCACCGACAGCGAAGGAAACAAGAGCCCGAACTTCAAGGGGCTTCTCACAAAGTTAAGCTCGGGCTTTTCGTCAGAGGAAACCGATAAGGCAAAGCTGATAGAGGCATACAGAAAGTATCTCATCGAATATACCAAGAAAACGGTAGAGGATACCAAACTGAATTCCGCAAAGGATGCCATGTGGGCAAAGATAGTTTCTCTGGCCGCAGAACTCCCCGAGGATAAGTACCCGAAATCTGCCATCAACGAGGAATACAAAGAAAACCTCCAAAATCTTAAACATAAGTACAATTCATTCTATACAAGCAGCTATGACAGCTTTGAGAAGTATCTGATTAAGGAATACAGCGCGGCGGATTACGAGGATGCTTTGGCAGCGCTTCGCGACGAATGTCGTAATAAGGTCCTCGAGAAGATGCTCATAATGTACTGTGCCGACATACTCGGAATAGAGGTAACGCGCCAGGAATATAAAGAGCAGGTTGACTATATAGAGGAAAACTACTACAAGACATGGTATTTCTATAAGATGTACGGATATACCAATACCAAGAACGTCATTGAATATATGGGCGGCAAGGACAATATCTACCTCGCAATGTATTATAACAAAGTTTCCGATGCGGTCTACGCAAAGAATGCGGATAAGATAACTGTAACCGTAGAGGAAAGCTGATAACAAAAGACTGCCGTATCGGAGCAGAAGAAACGGGAAAATCAACCGACCGCCGAAAATCGCGGCGTTCTGCCGAGGTCGGCAGTCCCGTTTTATATGCACGCAAGGCAGGTGTTGCATTCAAAAGCAATAAAAACGGCGGAGCAAAATGAAGAAAGTTTATATTTATACCGACGGAGCATGTCGCTCAAACCCGGGCCCCGGCGGATGGGGAGCAATCCTCCGATATAACGGCAGGGAGAAAGAGCTGTCCGGAGGAGAGGCTATGACGACAAACAACCGCATGGAGCTTCTCGGAGCAATAAATGCCCTTGAAGCTCTCAGGGAGCCCTGCGAGGTGGAGCTCTGCTCCGACTCTAAATACCTCGTAGACGCAATCAATCTCGGTTGGGCAAAATCCTGGAGGGCGTGCGCATGGAAAGGCGGCAAGATCAAGAACCCGGACCTCTGGGAACGCCTTCTTTCTCTAATCGACGTCCACAGGGTGACTTTCGTATGGATAAAGGGTCATAACGGACACGAATTCAACGAGCGGTGCGATACACTCGCCACTGCCGCAGCAGATAAATACAAAAACGATATACAGGAGAATTAAAGTGAAAAAAACCGTAAAAATACTTTCGGCAATACTTCTTCTCATTCTTTCGGTTTCCATTCTCGCATCGTGCAGCAACACCATTGATTATGCAAACGTAAATCTGAAGAAGTATATAAAAATGGAGGACGGAGTGTACGATAATATTCCGCTCTCGCTCACAAACCTCGGCGAGGTTGACGACGCAAAAATACAGGAGTATATCGACAACCTCAGATTCAGAGACAAAACGATCAAAAAGGTTACCGAAAAAGATACAGTTATAATGGAAAACGATGTGGTAGGCCTCTTTTACAGGCTTACCGTGGACGGTAAAGACTATATAGGTAACTTTGATGGCATACTCGGCTATTCATACAATTCTTCCGGACAGCAGGTCGCGAATTATGCGCCCACGACGAATATGAGCTCCGCATCCTCAACGTCTATTCTTCTCGGACAGGGCTCGATATCAAAGACGATAGAGCAACAGATTATCGGCATGAAGTTCGGCGATTTCGACTGGACAAAAAGAATTGTTCGCGGAGACGGAAACGTAGGCGAGGACGACGTAATATACGTCACGTATACCGCCGTATATAAAACCAATATCGGCTCTCAGAAAAACTATGAGGCAGGCGAATACACGAGGATGGAAAACGGAGATAAATTCTTCTCCGAGCTTCTCGGTAAAAAAGTCGGCGATACGTTCACCTTCAAGAAAAACATTGAGATAGACGGAACCGTACGGGAGGTAGTATACAACGGAACGATTAATTTTGCTTCCAAGGAATACTACAAGCATATAGACGTTACTTTCCCCTCCGATTATTCTGTTGTAGACCTGCGCGGAAAGACGGGAACTCTGCACGTCATACTTGATTATATGTACAGCCGTGCCGCCGACGACTATTCAGCCAAACGCGGAGACAATGTATACACTTATTACCGCGGAGTTATCACGGGCGTTGCCGACAGCGCAAACAACGCATATATAGGCACCGTTTTCGATTCAAATTACGGCTCGTCGCTTTATAACGTAACGATAGGCGCGGGAAATTCAATCGCCGATTTTGAGAACGGATTTATAGGTAAAAAAGCTGCCGACAGTAAAATATCCGACGTTATCACGGACGGAACGGTCAAGGAGGCGTTTGCCGACGAAGCCGGAAATCTGAAGAGCGGACTCTTTGCCTCCCTTGTCATAGGAGCAAGTTATGTGACTGACGACGGAAACGTCGAGTATTTGTCCGGCAATGAATACTTTGTAACTACCGACGCAGACGGAAATCCCGACCTTTGCGCAAAGTCGGTGTACGATACCGAGGTTTTCAAGAATATAGGACTTTACGATATCCTCACCAAGTCGGACGGCAAGCTCAGCGGATTTACGGGTACGAAAACTGTTGAAATCGACGGCGTTGAGCGTGCCGTGAATTACAGCGGCGGAGTGCGCTTCGTTGTTTCGGCAGACAAGCTGCACGAAGAAAAGATAAACGTCACGTTCCCAAGCGATTATTCATCCCAGGATTCAACTAAATATCTCAACGGCGCGAGCGCAACGTTCTACGTGGTCGTAGACCATATAAACGAGTGTGATATGCCCGAGTTCACAGAAGATTACGTCAGGAATACGCTGAAATTCTCCTCCGATAAAACGGGAGACGATTATATAGCTGAGTTCAAAGAAAACGTAAAGCAGTATCTTGTCGATACAAACCGTCAGCAGTATCTGGATGAAGCAAACGACCAGATATGGGACTACCTCATGAAAAACAGTGAGGTGAAAAAATTCCCCAAGGGTAACGTGGAGGAGGAATACGAAGCCGCATATAACGAGTATAAGACACAGTATTACAACAATAAAAATCAATACGGGACTTCCTTTACGACCTCATATCCGAATCTGGACTCCTATATAGTCGCCATAGGTTCGATAGAGGCGGGAACCGCAGGCATCCATGATTATATTACCGGTGTGGCACAGGAAAGAGTTAAGGAAAAACTCGTTATGTATTACATCTGTGAGAAGCTCGACATCACGATTTCCGACGAGGAGTTCAGCGAGGGCAAGGCGCAGATTGTCGCGTATTACGCGAACCTTTACGGCATTACCGAGGACGAGGTGAAGGCAAACTACGGCGACGAGAGCATACGGATGCTTATGCTCAGCAATAAGTTCCTGGAGACTATGTTTGACCGCAATGTCGGAAATGCAACATACAAATAAATCATTATGCAGATGCGACAAAATGAACGGCTGATACGTTTTGTATCAGCCGTTTTAATATAAAAAGCCGGCAGACCGTTTGCGGTCTGTCGGCTGAACTGTTTTTGCTTATTGTTCTTCGGGAGCGTAGAGGTCTACGAGTTTCAGAAGTCTGTGATACTTAGCCTTTGCGTTTTCCTCGGCTTTAGCGAAGAGCTTTTCTGCTCTTTCGGGAAATGCCTGAACGAGACGTGCATATCTTGCTTCGCTCTTGATGAAGTCCTGATAATTTGCGGTGGGTTCCTTGGAGTCGAGCGTGAAGGGGTTCTTGCCCTCTGCCTTAAGAGCGGGGTTATATCTGAACATCTGCCAGTATCCTGCTTCAACGGCGCGCTTCATTTCGAGCTGGCAGTTAGCCATACCGCCCTTTATGGAGTGCATTTCGCACGGAGCGTAGCCGATAACGATTGACGGTCCATGGTATGCCTCGGCCTCTTTGAGAGCCTTGAGTGTCTGTGCCATATCCGCGCCCATTGCAATCTGCGCAACGTATACGTAGCCGTAGGACATTGCGATTTCAGCAAGGTTCTTCTTGCCGATTGCCTTACCTGCCGCAGCGAACTGAGCAACCTGACCGATGTTGGACGCCTTGGAAGCCTGTCCGCCGGTGTTCGAGTAAACCTCGGTGTCGAATACCATGATGTTTACGTCTTCGCCGGACGCTATAACGTGGTCAAGACCGCCGAATCCGATATCGTATGCCCAACCGTCTCCGCCGAATATCCATACGGACTTCTTTGCGAGATACTGCTTGTTCTCGAGAATCTTCGCTCTGAGCTCGCAGTCACAGTCGCAGCCCTCGAGCATCTTTATGAGAGCTTCTGCGGCAGCGCCGTTCTTTTCTCCGTCGTCCTTGGTTGAAAGGAAGTTGTCGATGATTGCTTTCTTGTCTGCATCCTCAACCTTTTCGCCGAGCTCGGTTACGTAGCCGATGAGTCTGTTACGGAGAGTCTTCTGGCCTACCATAATACCGAGACCGTGCTCTGCGTTATCCTCGAAGAGGCTGTTTGCCCATGCCGGACCCTTGAGAGACTCGTGGTTTACGGTGTAAGGAGTTGCAGGTGCCGAACCGCCCCAGATAGAGGAGCATCCGGTTGCGTTTGATATATACATTCTCTCTCCGAAGAGCTGAGTGATGAGTCTTGCGTAAGAAGTTTCCGCACAGCCTGCGCAGGAGCCTGAGAACTCGAGGAGCGGCTGCTTGAACTGACTTCCCTTAACGGTAGAGGTTATAAGCTCCTTCTTTTCGGATACGTTTTCTACACAGTAGTCGAATACCTTCTGCTGAGCTATCTGGCTCTCCTGCGGTACCATTGCGAGAGCTTTCTTGCCGGTGCCGTCTTTTTCACCCTTAGCGTTTACGGGACATGCCTTTACGCAAAGGGTACAGCCCATACAGTCAAGAGGGCTTACTGCCACTGTGAACTTATAGCCTTCGCAGCCCTTTCCTATCATTTTAGGAGCGAATTTGGTGTCGGCAGGAGCGTTTGCCGCTTCATCTGCGTTGAGTGCGAAAGGACGGATGGTTGCGTGAGGACATACGTATGCACAGCTGTTACACTGAGCGCAGTTCTCTGCATACCACGTAGGAACCGTTACGGCAACTCCGCGCTTCTCATATGCTGCCGCACCCTGCGGGAAGGTACCGTCAACGTACTTCTCGAATGCGGATACGGGCAGAGAATCACCCTGCATCTTGCCTACGGGGAATACTATCTTGTTAACGAAGTCAACGAGCTCGGGACGCTTGCCGGTTGCTACCGACGCATCTTTTGTGTCGACGGCGGTTGCCCAGTCTGCGGGAACCTTTACCTCGTGCAGAGCGTCAACGCCCGCATCGATTGCCTTGTAGTTGAGTTCAACTACATCCATACCTTTCTTGAGGTAGGACTTCTTTGCCATGTATTTCATGTAGTCGACGGCTTCTGTTATCGGCATAATCTTTGCAAGTGCGAAGAATGCGGACTGAAGAATTGTGTTCGTTCTCTTGCCCATACCGATTTCGATAGCCTTGTCGATTGCGTTAACGGTGTAGAACTTGATATTGTTCTTTGCTATGTACTGCTTGGTCTCTGCGGAGAGGTGAGCGTTGAGCTCCTCGTCGCTCCACTGGCAGTTAAGGAGGAAGGTTCCGCCCGGCTTAACGTCGTTTACAATCTTATAGCCCTTGAGCATATAAGAAGGCGTGTGGCATGCGACGAAGTCAGCCTTGGTTATATAGTAGGAGGATTTTATCGGCTTGTCACCGAAACGAAGATGAGATATGGTAACGCCGCCCGTCTTCTTTGAGTCATACTGGAAATATGCCTGTATGTACTTGTCGGTATGGTCGCCTATAATTTTTATGGAGTTCTTGTTTGCACCGACGGTGCCGTCTCCGCCCAGACCCCAGAACTTACAGCTGATGGTTCCTTCGGGAGCAGTGTCGTGCGTGAAGTTCTCGTCCAGAGAATGTCCGGTAACGTCATCTACGATTCCGAGGGTAAATCCGTTCTTGGGAGCGTCGAGCTTGAGATTCTCAAATGTAGCGAATACGCTTGCCGGAGGAGTATCCTTCGAGCCGAGTCCGTAACGTCCGCCGACAATCGTTGCCTTAACGCCTTCTCTTTCGAGCGCGGTAACAACGTCGAGGTAGAGAGGTTCGCCGAGAGCGCCCGGTTCCTTCGTTCTGTCAAGAACCGCAATCTTCTTTACGGTCTTGGGGAGAGCCTGGGCAAGCTTTTCGGATACGAAAGGTCTGTACAGACGAACCTTAACAAGTCCGACCTTCTCGCCTTTTGCGGTGAGGTAGTCGATAACTTCTTCCGCAACGTCGCATATTGAGCCCATGGCGACGATAACGCGTTCTGCGTCGGGAGCACCGTAGTAGTTGAACAGGCCGTAGTTTGTGCCGAGCTTTTCATTTACCTTGCCCATGTATTCTTCAACGATAGCGGGAAGCGCATCATAATACTTGTTGCAAGCCTCTCTGTGCTGGAAGAATATATCGCCGTTCTCTGCGGAACCGCGGAGTACGGGAGTTTCGGGGTTGAGCGCACGGTTACGGAATGCTTTAACGGCATCCATATCAACCATATCGGCAAGGTCCTTATAGTCCCATGCCTCTATCTTCTGTATTTCGTGAGAGGTACGGAATCCGTCGAAGAAGTTGATGAACGGAACTCTGCCCTTTATGGTGGCGAGGTGAGCTACTGCGCCCAGGTCCATGATTTCCTGCGCATTCGTTTCTGCGAGCATGGCGAAGCCTGTCTGACGGCATGCATATATATCCGAATGGTCTCCGAAAATATTGAGTGCGTGCGAAGCTACGCAACGTGCGGAAACGTGGATAACGCAGGGGAGAAGCTCACCGGCAATTTTGTACATGTTCGGTATCATCAGCAGAAGTCCCTGAGATGCCGTATAGGTAGTTGTAAGCGCACCTGAAGCGAGAGAGCCGTGAACGGCACCTGCGGCGCCTGCCTCTGACTGCATCTCAACAACCTTGACGTTATCGCCGAAAATGTTCTTTGCGGGTTCGCCGAAAATGTTCTTGTTGGAAGCAGACCATGTGTCCGTCACTTCTGCCATAGGGCTTGACGGTGTGATGGGGTAGATGGCGGCAACTTCCGTGAACGCATACGATACGTGTGCGGCGGCAGTGTTACCATCCATAGAAATTTTTCTTCTTTCCATTTGTAATCCTCCGTGTTTTTATCTTAAAAGTATTTAGTTAACTTAAAAAACTACATACAAATATATAATATCACCTTTTTTTATAAATGTAAAGTGATTTTATCTAACAATTTACGGTTTTTTGATAAAAAAATAACAAAACCTTTTCTCTGATTACGAATATTGACAAGAATGAGTTACTGTTGTATAATTGTTTTATATTTTCGGTGTCTGTTCCGGCATCGTTTAGACAAAGGAAGTAAGAATAATGCTTGACGGAAAAAAGGTGGTTTTCTCGGGCGTTCAGCCGTCGGGAAATTTAACGATAGGCAATTATCTGGGTGCGATAAAGAACTTTAACGCTTTTTCGGATGAATACAAGTGCTTTTATTGCATAGCGGATATGCATGCGATAACTGTAAGACAGGTGCCTGCGGATTTGCGCCGCCGTACGTACGAGACGCTCGCACTCTATATTGCATGCGGACTCGACCCGCATAAAAATACATTGTTCGTTCAATCTCACGTGCCTGCTCACGCGGAGCTTGCATGGGTACTCAACTGTTATACCATGTTCGGAGAGCTCTCAAGAATGACGCAGTTCAAGGATAAAAGTTCAAAGCACGCAGACAATATCAATGCAGGTCTTTTCACATACCCCTCGCTCATGGCGGCAGATATATTGCTGTATCAGACCGACCTTGTTCCCGTGGGAATAGACCAGAAACAGCATCTCGAGCTCGCCCGCGACATTGCGACGCGGTTTAACGGAGTATATTCGGACACCTTTGCAATTCCAAACGGATATATACCGAAGAGCGGAATGAAGATAATGTCGCTCGCCGACCCGACCTCGAAAATGTCCAAGTCAGACCCGAACCCCAATGCAATCGTCCATATACTCGACCAAAAGGACGATATAATACGCAAGTTCAAGCGTGCCGTAACCGACTCCGGCTGCGAAGTGAAGTACGCAGAGGGTAAAGACGGTATAAACAATCTTATGACTATATACAGCGCCTTTACCGGAAAGAGTTTTGAGGAAACAGAGCATGAGTTTGAAGGACGCGGATACGGCGATTTCAAGATGGCGGTAGGAGAAATATGTTCCGATGCGCTCGCACCCGTGCGTGAGGAATTCACAAGACTTATGAACGATAAGGCATACCTCGAATCGGTAATGAAGGAGGGCGCGGCAGAGGCATACCGCTGTGCACGCAAAACCCTTTCAAAGGTTTACCGTAAGGTAGGCTTTGCGCAGATTTAATGTATTTTCAATATTAAAAACGCTGTTGAATACATAAAAACCGCAAAATTACCAATATTAAAAGAAACCGTATTGATTGCGGTTTCTTTGTTTTTCTTTCAGGCAAAGCAAACAGGACTAAGATTTTGCCTGTTGTCTTTGATAAGGAATGGCTACGGAGATAGAGAAAACCGATGGTATGAAGTTTTCTTTGCCTGTTGTCTTTGATAAGGAATGGCTGTGGAGATAGCGAAAATCAAATGTATGAAGTTTTCTTTGCCTACTTTCTTTTACAAAAGAAAGTAGGGGGGGTAAAAATGGAGATTTTGTGTATTGTGTTCATTTCGGCGTTTGCGGTGTCGCTTGCTCTGACACTTCCGATAGGTAAGGTCGCCGTATATCTGGGTGCGGTTGATATGCCGTGCGGAAGAAAGGTGCATCACAACCCGGTTCCGCGCATGGGGGGTATGGCGTTTTTTCTCGCCTTTTGTCTTGCCCTTCCTCTGTGCATAAAGCATGCGCCGTTTTTGTGTTACCGAATTTTATGCGGAGGGTGCCTTGTTGTTGCGCTCGGTATCAGCGACGATATATATACCCTGTCGCCATATGTTAAGCTGCCCGTACAAATAATGGTTGCAACGGTTGCGTTTCTGCTCGGAGCGAGGATAGAGAGCGTGTCGATATTGGGGAGTGTGTACGTACTTTCGGTACCTGTTTCACTTGCAATCAGCATTTTCTTTATTGTTCTTATGATAAACGCGGTTAACTTTATCGACGGGCTTGACGCTCTTGCCGTAACGGTATGTCTGTCCTCGGTATGTGCGATAGCTTTTCTGTCGAGGGCGGTGCAGAGCGGAGTTCTGTTCGTCTGTTGTTCGATGATGGGGGCTCTTTTCGGTTTTTTACCTTTTAATATAAATAAGGCCTCGATATTTATGGGGGATACGGGGTCAACCTTTTTGGGATATGCGCTCGCCTGTATTGCAATGTCCGCTTTTTCATATGAGATGTCCCCCTCACTCATTTTGTGCGTTGCGGTCCCTGTCATTGATGTCTCAGTCACGTTTCTGCGCAGAGTTATTCATGGAAAAAACCCCCTGAAAGCTGACAGGGGGCATCTGCATCATTTACTCTATGATATGGGAATGTCACAGTCGGCGGTGGTGTTGCTCCTGTCGGCACTGTCAGCGGCCCTTGCCACTCTGGGGGTAGCAATAAGACTGTCGAGGTAAAGCCGTTCTTTATGCAAGACGGCGGGTACTCTCCTTATCGTCAAGCCCGCGGCGTCATGAGAGGTGTACGCAAAACAAAAACCCGGGCACTATTGCACCCGGGATTTGGAGCTACTACCGAGAGTCGAACTCGGGACCTCATCCTTACCAAGGATGTGCTCTACCAACTGAGCCATAGTAGCGACATTTACCCGATTATTATAGCAAAGTATTTATGCTTTGTCAAGAGAAAAAACATATTTTTGCACATATTTTTTCGGGTTATGCCAAGCGGTTTTGATAAAGCGGATACGGTGTCAGTTGTCGTCCTTTTCCGCCTTGTGTTCTTTGTCCTCTTCGTCCTCTTCGCCGTCTTCTTCATCGGCAGGGGGGATAACGGTAACTTCTATTTCGTGCGTCATCTGCTCGTCGGCTTGCGTTACCTTGATTTCGAGGTTTTCATATGTCGTTTCGTAACCGGCCTCCGGTATGTTTCCGCAACATTCGGAGAGCCAACCGTTTACCGTCGAGGATTCGAAGTTGCCCTCGTCTTTTATCGAGAAGAAGTCGAAGAAATCCTCAAGGGACACGCTCGTTTTTACACGGTATTTGTTTTCTCCGCAGGAAACGATGGGCTCTGATTCTACCTCATCCTTTTCGTCCCATATTTCTCCGACAAGCTCCTCAATGACGTCCTCCATAGTGACGATACCCAGGGTCAGCCCGTATTCGTTAACTACGACTGACATATGGTTATGCTCGGTCTGCATTTCCTTGAACAGCTTATCAAGACGTATCGTTTCGGGTACGAACTCGGGATCGTGAAGAATATCCGTGAGCTTGAATCCCTCACGGTCGTGCTTGAGCAGGTATTCGTTTGCGTGCAGGATACCTATGATGTGGTCGACGCTGTCGTTATATACCGGCATCCTCGAGTATCCTTCGTTTTCTATTATGCCGAGCAAGTCCTTCTCGGATATATCGTCGGGTACAGCCACCAGAGCGCTGCGGTGAGTCATAATATCGGCGGCAGACAGATGCTCGAGCTTGAAAACGTTCTTTATGTAGTTTATATCGTCTTGTTTGAGAGTTCCCTCGTCTCCGCCTGCATCGAGCATAATGACGATGTCCTCCTCGGAGACAGCCTCTTCTTTTTCGTTAGGGTTTATGCCGAACAGACGCAGAACGGCGTTCGTCGATACAGTCAGAAACCATATGATAGGTTTGAGTATAACGGAAAGCCCGGATATTATGCCGCACACAGCCCGTGCGAGCTTTTCCTTATGTCTCATGGCAATGCGCTTAGGCACAAGCTCTCCGAGTATAAGGGTAAAGTATGAGAGGATAAGGGTTGTGATGATGACGGATACGGTCTGTATCTTGCTTGCGTGAATGGGATTGATATTGAAGGAATCTACGAGCTTTGCGGTGAGTCTGGATGAGAAATTATCCGCCGCAAACGCAGAACCGAGAAAGCCCGCCAGAGTTATTCCTATCTGTATTGTAGAGAGGAACTGAGTGGGGTCCTTGATGATTTTGAGCATTTTTGATGCTTTTTTGTCTCCGTCCTCGGCGAGAGCCTTCACTTTGTTTTCGTTTAGGGAAATTACCGCAATTTCCGTTGCGGCAAAGAATGCATTGAGCAGTATGAGTACTAACTGCAGTAATAATTGTTTTATAATATCAGACATTACAGAGTCCTCCGTTTTTCAGAATTTTACATAAATTAACGCGCGTCCGACGCATGATGAGCAAGGTTCGGCGAGAGCGCTCGAAAAACGGAATGCAGTGAATAAACGGTGACGGTGAATTCGCCGTCAAAGCCAAATTATCGCAACATCGGGGAATACTGTCCAAAGAAAAAACAACTCCTTTTTTATGAAAAATATCGTTAATAAGTATATTATTACGGTATACTTGGAGAATATTTTATCACAATATATCAATATTGTCAATACGGGGCTCGTACATTTCTTTTTAAACAGAAGTTAAATTACAACTCCGAACATTTTTACAAAATACTATCAAAAATAATTAAAAACAAGAGAAACATATATCGGTATATTACCGCAAAGACGGGAAAAAATATAACAAAGAGAGATAAAGCAAGGCCGACAATCAATAAAAGCGGTTTTGCAAAATCAAAGCCTCTCGGGAGAATAAAAATGTCAAAAAAATATAGTGCGCCGTGCCTTATAAAGCACCCGATAATAACAACGGCCGTTCTCGGACTTGCCTCAGTCGGTCTTTACGGTATCGTCAGCGCCGTGAAAAAGCAGAAGAACCGCGTGTCACAAACGATGAAAAAATGCTCGGCAGAATGTTTGAAAAAATGCGAAGATATGTGTAATAACATATGTACTTGCCTGTGCAATAAAATGGAGAGTATGAACTGCAAACAGAACTCATCGGATAATACCTCCGAGAATCAGGGCGGCCAAGGCAGCAGCCAAGCCGGTCAAAGCAGTCAGGGCAACCAAGGCAGCAGCCAAGGCAGCGGTCAAAGCAGTCAGGACAACCAGAGCGGTCAGGGCAGCCAAGGCAGTCAGGGCAGCCAGAGCAGCCAAGGCAGTCAGGACAACCAGAGCAGTCAGGGCAGTCAGAGCAGTCAGGGCAGCCAAGGCAGCGGTCAAAGCAGTCAGGGCAGTCAGAGCGGCGAAAACAAAAAAAGCAAAAAAAATCAAAAAAACTCGGAAGAGTAAAAACGAAGCTGTAAATCATAAATGGTTATCAATCATGATTTACAGCTTTATTTACGTAATATATTTTATATACTGCGAGAGCGTTTAAGATTGCCTATAACCTTACCGCAACAGATAAAATCCGTGAAACGGCTCAGCGGGATATCGTCGTAGTTCGGGTTCAGGGAATGGAGATATTTACCCATAAAGCGTTTGAAGTAACCTTCGCCGTCACCAATGAAGATGCCGAGCTCACCTTTTTCCACATAGTTCTGCTTCTGTACGAGGAGAATGTCGCCGTTACGGAATGTCGGTTCCATACTGTTCCCGCTGACTTTTAGGGCGAAGTCCGCATTCTTGGTCGTGTAGTTGGCACGTACCTGAATATTCTCGCTGTCGCTGTTGTCGAGCGTTACACCCGTGCCTGCCGATACGGGCAGAAGGAAGAGCGGGAGAGTTACGTATTCACATTCTCCGCGTCCGTCGTCCATAGCAACGTCGGAGAGCTTTTTATCATTCTTCTCACTGACTCTTTCAATTTCCTTATCTATCATGAGACAGACCATGTTTTTGCCTCTCTCATCGAGCATGCGGTAGTTCTCGACGAGGGTTTTCTCCTCGGGCATAAGTTCACCCGACGAGGACGGCTTACCGCTCGCCATGGCGTCCACGGAGCATTCCAGCGACTGCGCTATTTTAACGGCTATACCGAGCTTGGGCTCTTCTATTGCTCCTGACAAAAGCTTTGATAGCGTACCGACGGGTATCCCCGTGGATGCTGACAAATCCGAGGTCGTTATCCCTCTTTCCCCTTTGATTCTTTTCAGATTCTTTATAAAATCATTCATATGGATACCCCTTTCTTTTCGGCATTGCATATCACGTGTTTTCCATTTTATGAATTTTTGGCAGATATATTTTCCATTAGTGGTAAAACCATTGTAACATATGATTTTTGATTTGTAAATAGTTTTGACGAAAAAAGTCGAAAAATTTTTGTGTATGGGTCCGGAAAAATAAAAAAGGATATAGGCACTCGGCTTACATCCTCTTTTTTTATTCTTTCAAAGCAGTCTCCGGTTTTGGCGTAATCAAACGAAAGCATCATTTAAGAGTAGATTGAACCGAAGAAATTGTCAAGCTATTCGTTATTCAAAACAAGCCCGAATCACTTCGATGATGCGTTCTTGTTCATCTGCGGTCATCTTGTTGTCGCTCGGCAGACATAAGCCGCGCTCGAATATATCCGCGCCGACGTCTGTTGCGCCACCCGCGATATATGCGTTGGTACGGCAACGAATCGTTCCTTCTCTTCCGACGGCTTCATGCATTCTGTACATGGGCTGCATATGCATGGGCTTCCAGATAGGTCTTCCTTCGGCATTTAAGGAAGCGATTGCCTTAAGAATTTCGGTCGGACAGGTTTTGCCCTTTTCGGGAATATACAAAGCCCTTGCGTCATCCCTGACTTGCTTGCACATATATTCTTTGTCAATAATCAAAGCGGAGAGCCAATAGTTCGGCTCCGAATCCGCTACTATCGGATTCATGTGTACGGGCAAATCACTCAGACCGTCACGGTAACGCTCGTAAATCGCTTTTTTCTGTGCTATATGCTCTTCCAGGTGAGAGTATTGTCCGCGAATGACGCCTGCAACCACGTTGCTCATGCGATAATTGTAGCCGACCTCTTCATGCTGATACCAGAAAGCGTTTTCGCGGGCCTGCGTGGACCACTTGCGCGCCTTGTTGGCGACTTCAATATCGTCGGTGAGCAAGCATCCGCCTGCGGACCCCGTAATAATTTTATTTCCGTTATAGCTGATTGCGGAATAATCGCCGAATGAACCGCACTGCTTGCCGTGGAACGTTGCACCCATAGCCTCTGCGGCGTCCTCAATGAGAAGAGCTCCGTGCTTTTCGCATATTTTCTTTATCAGATCCATTCGTCCCGGAAAACCGTAAAGCTCCGCACAAACAACCAACTTTACGTCGGGATATAACTCAAAGGCTTTTTCCAGTGCCGACGGGTCCATATTCCACGATTGTGCTTCCGTATCGATAAACACGGGAATACCGCCCTCGTATACGACGGGATTAAGAGTGGCGGCGAAAGTCATATCAGAGCAGAAAACACGCTTGCCCTCGAGGGCTCCGTGGCTGATTGCGGGTTTCCCGTAAAGCGTTTCTCCCGCCGACTTGACGCAAAGATGAAGCGCCGCCGTACAGCAGGAAAGAGCAACCGCATATTTCATCCCCGCTTTTTCTGCCGCAATGCGCTCAACCTCGTTGATATTGGCGCCGACGGTGGACATCCAGTTTGTCTCATATGCCTCCATTACATATTTCAGCTCTTCGCCGTGCATGGTCGGCGATGAGAGCCATATCTTTTTGTCAAAAGGCTTTATATTTGAATTATACATTCGTTACGTCCTTTCAAACAATCCCGTTGAGATTGCTTTAACCGCATATCGTATTTACGTATGTAAGCTATTACATAAGTATATATTAATAACGGTTTTTTGTCAATAGAAGGATTTTATATAAGAATATTTGCACCGTTCGGAAAATTCGGTTTTTCGACAAAAAAGCAAAAGAACGATAATCCCCTGCTTTTTATAATCCGAAACAATACGATTATGTGCAACATTCCCATGTGTTGCGAGCGCGGTATTGCATAAAGGTGTTTGAGTTATACGCGTGGGGAGACTGAGGATAAGTATTCCTCGTAGGTTCCGCTGAAATCGCGTATTCCTCCGTCGGGGAGAAGCTCTATTATGCGGTTTGCCACTGTGTTCATCATCTCGAAGTCGTGTGTTGAAAGAATGACGTTACCCTTGAAGTCGGAGAGCCCGTTGTTGACCGCCGTTATGGATTCGAGGTCCAGGTGGTCGGTTGGGTTGTCGAGCATAAGCATATTCGAGCCGAAGAGCATCATGCGCGCGAACATACATCTGACTTTCTCTCCTCCCGAAAGCACGTTTACCGCTTTGAAAACGCTGTCTCCCGAAAAAAGCATTCTGCCGAGAAAGCCGCGCAGATATGTCTCCGTCTGATCCTTTGAATACTGTCTCATCCAGTCGAGTATATTCTCTTTTTTTCCCTCAAAATATTTTGTATTATCGTGGGGGAAGTAGGAACGGGTAATGCTGACGCCCCATTTGAATGAGCCCTCGAAGTCCTCGTCCTCCTCCGCAAGTATTCTGAAGAGGGCGGTTATTGCGCGCTCGTTGCCGACCAGGGCAATTTTATCCCCTTTATTCACCGTGAAGGTAACGTTTTCAAAAAGCCTTACTCCGTCGGCAGTCTTTGAAAGCTCCTTGACGAAGAGAATATCCTTGCCCGCCTCTCTGTCCATATCGAAGCCGATGAACGGATATCTTCTGCTTGAAGCGGGGAGCTCCTCGACGGTCAGCTTGTCGAGAAGTTTACGGCGGGAGGTCGCCTGTTTTGATTTCGATTTGTTTGCGGAGAAACGGGATATGAAGGATTGAAGCTCGCGTATCTTCTCTTCGTTCTTTTTGTTTTGCTGTTTCATAAGCCGCTGTATAAGCTGGCTTGATTCATACCAGAACTCATAGTTTCCGACGTACATTTTTATTCCGCCGTAGTCTATATCCACGATGTTGGTGCATACGTCGTTGAGAAAATGACGGTCGTGCGATACAACCAGGACCGTGCCGAAATAGCCGGATAAAAAGTCCTCCAGCCAGGATACGGCGGATATATCCAGACCGTTGGTCGGCTCATCGAGCAGTATTATTTCCGGGTTGCCGAACAGCGCCTGTGCAAGCAGGACCTTAACCTTTTCACTTTCTTTAAGCTCCGACATTTTCAGATAAAGATAGGATTCGTCGAGCCCAAGGCCCAAAAGAAGCTTTGACGCATCGGATTCGGATTCCCATCCGCCCATCTCCGCATATTCGCCTTCAAGCTCGGAGGCAATGATTCCGTCTTCGTCGGTAAAATCCTCCTTTTCATACAGGGCGTCCTTTTGTTTTCCGATTTCGTAGAGGCGCATATTGCCCATTATTATCGTGTCGAGCACCGAGTATTCCTCGTACGCATAGTGATTCTGACGCAGAACGGACATACGTACGTTTTCCGGTATGCTGACAGTCCCTTTGCTCGGTTCCAGCTCGTTGCAGAGCAGTCTTAAGAAGGTGGATTTTCCCGCTCCGTTTGCTCCGATTATTCCGTAGCAGTTGCCGGGGGTGAACTTCAGATTCACGTCCTTGAAAAGCGTTTGCGTTCCGAAGTTGAAAGAAAGATCGGTAATGGTTATCATTGTATTATCCTTACTTGAATTTTATTTTCGTGATTTGCTCGTTGTTTTTCGAGAGCGCCGTGAGGGCTCGGCGTTTTCGGCCTAAGCGTTATTTATGTCTTTTCCGGTGAGAGCCATGTATGCGGCGCGGAAAGCGCTCGCCGCCTCCGTGCGTTTTGCCCTGTTTCTCGAGGTCATATCGCCTAAGAACTTTCTGAATACCTCCCCGAGGATGCTCTTGTCGTTTTTCAGGTCATCGCACTCAAAGGTCGGCGCGGTCTCGTTGACGCATACGATAGAGAAAAGAGGAGGATGTATATACGTCGGATGCTTGGTTATGATGACGTCGGGACTTACCGAACCGGTTATAATCGCTCGCACGGAGGTGTGAGTATCGAATTTCTTCGTTGTAAGGACGTCGAGAATTTTGTTTTCCGCTTCTGCCGTACTTTTCGCTCCATCCGCATTTACAGTTATGCTCTCGTATCTGTGGATTTTCGTTTCTTTGCGTCTCGCCGTCAGAGTATAGTCAGACGTTTTTGATTCTCCGTCCGACTCCGTTCTGTCTACGGTGATGAGAATATAGCTTCCCCATCCCGTCTCGTCGAACCCCCGACCGTCGAAAAAGCCCGAAAAAGAGTATGAATATCCGTCGCCGTGCTTTATTCCCGCCGACTTATGATTGTGTGAGAAGGCATAAAAATCCGCGCCAAAGTCCTTCATATCCTCTGCCGTTACCGAGAACGAGGAGCCTATCGGGTTGTTTATATCGCAGTGCCCCATAACGATTTTAGGCAGCTCTGATTTCTGCGCTTTTCTGTCAGAGAGGGGCTGATTGCTTTTTGCTTTCTTTTTTGCGGACCACCCGTATATTTCGAGCTTTTTTTCGCTTAACACGATTCTTTTGGGCGATGAAGAGGTGAAAACGGTTACGTTATCGGGAAGAAGCCCGCTCTGCCATAGCGGACAGCCGAAGTCACTCTCTCCCGGCGCTATGAAAAATACGACGTCGGGATTTTTGAAAAACAGCTCTCTCACCGCGTCTGCGGTCTTTTGGTCGGGTGAGTCGGAATCGAACAAATCTCCGGTTATCAGAACGACGCTGACGCCGTTTTTTATTTCTGCCGTTACCGCATTGACAAAACCGCAGAGAAGCGCGCTGCGACATACGGAGGCAAGATCCTCGGGAAGAGAACGGTAAGCCCCTCCGAGATGAACGTCTCCGAGCTGCATTATTTTGATTTTATTTGCGTTTATCGCATTTGCCATAACGAGCCTCCGCACAACGAACCGATTTGACGTTTAACGATTATAAGTATATCATAATCGACAGGATTATGCAACAAAATGTATAAAATATCTTTTTTGCCCTCTTGCGACAAAAGAAAAACCGTGATATACTTGTATTAAAGACAAAATTAAAAAATCAACGGAAAACCATAGATAACCGGAGGCAGATGAAATGTTGGCTCTCGCCGTCAGAAACACGAAAAAGCTGGTGCGTCGTTTTGTGAAGGAGAAAAACATACGGCTCGGCAATCGATTCACGAAGGAAAAGAACGCCGCCCTTATGGGCGATATAACGGAGGCACCGAACAAAGAGACCGTATCCGTGCTTGATGCAGGCGCGGGAACGGGAATATTATCGGCGGCGGTAGTCGAGAGCCTGTGCAAAAAAGGCAAGGGAAACATAAAATTTATCGACCTGGTATGCTACGAGAACTGCCCCGACTATTTGGAAATGCTCGCGGACAATATGGAAAGAGTGAGGAAGAAGTGCAAGCACGATTATAACATACGTCTGCGCACGAAAATTGTCGCTCGTGATTTTTTGCTCGACGAAAAATGCGAGACGCCCGATATGAAGCGAAAGAGGGATGTCTTCGATGGTTACGATATAGCAATACTCAACCCCCCTACGGAAATGGCAGACAAAAGCTCTCCGTACGGAATGAGGGTGCCGCAGATGGTTGCAACCTCGATAAGCGAGGCGTTTATATTCACGGCAGTGGCTCTTCACGCATTGAAAGAGGACGGACAGCTGATAGCGTATCTCCCGGTAGAACTTGCCACCGGAGCGTCGCTCGCAAAGGCGAGAGGGCATATATTCTCCCAATCGCGCATAGAGCGTATACACGTTTTCAAGGATAAGCCCAAGGGTGCGGAGAATGCGGAAAAACTGCGCGGTGATTTCATACTGAAATTAAGAAAAACAGACAGAGTCTTTGAGAGCGTGGTTACATCTGTCTGCGTGGGCGACGAGGCAGAAAACGTAAAGACTCTCCCGCCTGTTCCGTATGATTTTATACTCAGAAAGAGCGACGGGCTTATAACGCTGGTTAAGGATATCAGCGACGTTAAGGTGTTTATTTTCCTGTCGTCAATGTCAAACACCCTTTCGGGTATCGGACTGAAAGCACGCACGGGGCTTACTCTTGAATCGAGGTATCCGGAATTTATTTTCGACACTCCTGCGGATGACAGAATACCGCTCATAGTTCCCTCAAACATACGTGCAGGGCATATTGACTTTTCCTCGTCTCCGAAATACATAAAGCCGAACATCCCCTCTCTCATACAAAAAAACAGAAATATGCTCCTCATAAAGCGTATACCCTCGAAGGGGGACGGCCGTCACCTGGTATGCTCGGTTTATCTTTCCTCTCAGCAATACGAATACAATTCGATAAGCACTCACAACAAGCTCAACTATATTGATTACGCAGATGACAAGCGTGAGATGGATTCCTATATGCTTCACGGCCTTTACGCGCTGTTCTCCAGCTCGCTCTACGAAAAATACTGCTCTCTCGTTTTCGGAACTTCAAACGTTAATATAGCAAGCTTTGCATACCTGCCGTTGCCGGATGAAGGGACTATAAGGAAAATAGGCTCCGCGCTCTCGGTATCAAGGACGTTTTCCTCCCGTGCGTGCGACAACCTGGTTAATTCCGCGCTCGGTTTCACCATGCCGTGACGGGTACAAAGCCTCACGTCGCGGAGCCGATTCCGAGGTTGTGAAGAACCCGGAAAAATCCAAAGAGTGTTTTCGGCCGACGGTAAACCAAAATTTGCGGACTTTGCCTCGGACGAGGACAAACCGAAAAGCGGTTTTTAGGATGCCCGACGAAATTAATGAAAAAATTGCGCAAAGCTATTGATTTTTGCAAAAATGCGTGTTATACTATTACAGTATCGGACTCGGCGGATGTATTAATATGCGTTTTTCGCCGTAGCGTGCGAATTTTTCGGTGCTGTGCTTTTTGCATCGTTCTGAATATCAATACAGATAAATGAAACGGAGGCATACTTCCCTCTTTGCGTGGGAAAGATAAATTATGACAAAGCTTGATATAGTATTACAGATACTTTTACTTGTTTTCGGGGTTTTCCTCGTTGTTGCGGTACTGCTCCAGAAGTCCAAGTCTCAGGGACTCTCGGGCACCATACAGGGAGGTGCCGAAACCTTCTACGGCAAGGGAATGGGCGGAAAGAGCGACAGAATTCTTTCGATAGCAACCGCTGTCATCGGTGTAATCTTTGTTCTTCTCGCAATAGTTGTTTACTGCAAGCAGGCAACTTATACCGGTTCCGATATGTCATGGGAAACGATAAAGGATATCCTGGGCAAATAAGTCATACAAAATTATAATGGGACGCAAGTCCCATTTTTTTATGCGATAAGCATCTTATGCAGGCACATCAAAAATTAAGCACATAAGAACGAGCGTGAAAATGAAAAATAAAACGAAAAGAAATAAAATAAAAGAGAAATCATTGGCGAGGAAAAGCTCGGCCAAGAGCAAAGCGGTAAAAAAGAACACTGACTTTACGGCAAAAAAAGCAAAAAGGAAAAATCCGTACGATAAAAACAAATTGCGCACAGGTCGCGGATTCGGTTATACGGGAGCAAAGAAAAAGGCGGAATACGACAAGAAGGCGTACGGAATATTCCGCTCGACGAGGCACGGCTACGGCTTTGTGACGACACAGGCAAGCTCAGAGGATATTTTTATCCCCGCAAATCTTACAAGGGGTGCCATGGACGGCGACCGTGTGGAGATATCGTACCTTGTCAGAGAGGGGGACAGATGCGAGGGTGAGGTTATCCGCATAACCGATTATTCAAAGTCAAACGTCATAGGAACCTACTACCGCACGTCGGAGAGACGGGCATCCCGCCACGGCATGCGCAGAATATCTTTTGCCGGGGCGTACGTTATACCCGATAACGGCAAACCGTCGGCACAGATAAAAGTAAAACCTGCGGATTTTGTAAGGGACGGAGATAAGGTAGAGGTTAAGATAGACCGCCGTCATATTCCGGGCGAGGAATTTTTCGGCGAGGTTATAAAGAACTTCGGCAGCGCCGATACCAGGGAGGCAAACTACGGTGCAATACTTTCGGCTAACGGCATAGAAACGGATTTCACGGACGAAGAGCTCGAGCTCGCAAAGAGAGAATCGCAAACAAGCATAAGCTTTGAGGGGCGAAAAGATTTTACGGAACAGATGATATTCACCATAGACGGCGAGGACGCGAAGGACCTCGACGATGCCGTCTCCCTGTCATCAAATAAAAACGGAGAATATATTCTCGGCGTTCATATAGCGGACGTAAGCGAATACGTAAAGCCCAAAACCGCGCTTGACCGCCTCGCCATGCGCAGGGGTACCAGCGTTTATTTTACCGACAAGGTGGTTCCGATGCTCCCGAGAGCACTCTCCAACGGCTCCTGCTCGCTCAACGCAGGCGAGAAAAAATATGCGCTCAGCGCGATAATCACGCTCTCCTCCGACGGAAAGATCAAAGAAACAAGTATTGTGCGCAGCGTTATAATATCAAAGGTACGAGGTGTTTACAGCGAGGTTAACGACCTCTTTGAAAACGGTATCAAATCATCTTTTCATTCAAAATACCGTGATGCGTACAAAACGCTTCTTAAAATGAAGAAGCTGTACCTGATACTTGCAAAACGCGCCGCCCAAAGAGGCGCGCTCGAGCTTGACCGTCCCGAGGCATATATAAAACTGGACGACAGGGGTGAGCCAATCGACATTGTAAAACGAGAGAGAGGCGACGCCGAAAAAATGATAGAGCAGTTTATGCTCGCGGCAAACGAAGGGGTTGCCACCGTGATGAGCGAAAAGCACCTGCCGTGCGTTTACCGTATACACGAGGCACCCTCCGACGAAAAGACCTCGGCGTTCGTTCGCTTCGTATATAATCAGGGACTCTGTGGGGCAACGTCGGTTCCCTCCGGGATTAACGGCAAATTCTTCGCCGACGCGGTAGCAAAGGCGAGGGAAACGGGCAAATCCGACGCCGTGTCGTATATCGCCCTGCGTACCATGGCAAAGGCAAGGTATTCGGAGAACAATCTCGGACATTTCGGGCTGGGTATAGGCAGGTACTGTCATTTCACATCCCCGATACGCCGCCTCTCCGACCTTGCAACTCACAGAATGGTAAAGGCCGTATTGCTCGACGGTGTTCCGCCCGAAAGATATACCTCTTATGCGAGACGTGCGGCAGAGGCGGCAAGCGAAGCGGAGCTGCGCGCCATGAGTGCGGAGAGGGCGATAGACGACCTCTATAAGAGCATATATATGGAGAAGTTCGTGGGCGAAGAATTCGACGCTCAAATCTCCATGATAACGTCGTTCGGCATTTTCGCCGCTCTGGACAATACCTGCGAGGGTATGATACCCGTATCCGACTTCGGGGGCGGTTGTATATATGATGAAAACAGTCTGACGCTTTATGCTGACGGGCACAGGTTCTCCCTCGCCGACAGAATACGCATAAGGGTTGAGAGCACGGATATAACGACGGGCAAGGTAACCTTTTCCCTCGTCGGCGTAACAGAGGCCGATTCCGACGACGACTTCGGAATGACGACAAGGTAAAGTATAGCTAAAAGCAAGAGAATGGAAAACAAAATGAACGGAAACGCAAAAAGAATTTCGAAAACAAAGACAAGGGTGCTTATGGCATTTGCTCTTGTCTTAATAAATGCGTTGGCAATTTCTTCGTTTTTTATCTTCCTTTACGTTGATGAAAAAACGGGGGGAGAGCTTTTTGCCTGTTCATTTCACGACCGTCTGGGAATTTACTGTCCCGGGTGCGGAATCACGCGTGCCGTGCGCTCGCTTATGCATTTTGATATTTTATCGTCGCTGAAATACAATCCATGTGCTATCATTCTTTTGCTTACCGTGGCTTATTACGAGGCAAGAGCGATTATGAGTGTTGTTTATGCCGATATTTCCGTTTTTCTGAAATCAAAGGCTCATCCGCTGATATTTTTTGCGGCAACGGTGATTTTTGTCTTTCTGGTCAGAAATATTCTCCTTTTCTTTTTCGGCATAGACATCACAGGCGACTTTTTGCATTGACGGAAAATTTTTCTTTGATACGGAAAACCTCGCTTCCAAAATGGCGTCAGATACTTGACAAAGACAAAACGGCGATATATAATGTAAATAAAGACTGTGACGAAGACAGTAGCGTATGGAAAAAGGGCAAAGAGAGCCGGGGCGGGTGAGAGCCGGTGCCGAGTATTTGTACGTGAATATCACTTCCGAGTCCCGTACCCGAAATCGGCGATACCGAGAATAAGGAACGGCGCGTTTCCGTGCGTGAGTGGAAGGCATATGGCTGTATGCTAAATATCAGGTAATTTGCTTGCCCGGTTTTTAGCGGGCAAGTTTTTTTATTTATCCGGAGGCTGAAATGTACGAAAAGGTATCAAGCAATCTTGACTTCGTGAAGAGAGAACAGGAAATTGAGAAGTTCTGGAAAGAGAACAAAATATTCGAGAAGAGCGTGGATTCGAGGAAAGAATGTCCGAATTATACGTTTTATGACGGACCCCCTACCGCAAACGGAAAACCGCACATAGGACACGTTCTTACGCGCGTTATCAAGGATATGATTCCGCGTTACCGCACGATGAAGGGCTATGACGTGGACAGAAAAGCCGGCTGGGATACTCACGGACTCCCCGTTGAGCTTGAGGTCGAGAAACAACTCGGCCTTGACGGTAAGGAGCAGATAGAGAAATACGGTCTTGACCCGTTCATAAAGAAATGCAAGGAAAGCGTCTGGAAATACAAGGGTATGTGGGAGGACTTCTCCCAGACCGTCGGCTTCTGGGCGGATATGGACCACCCATACGTAACCTATCACAACGAATTCATAGAGAGCGAATGGTGGGCGTTGAAACAGATATGGGAGAAGGGACTGCTCTACAAGGGCTTCAAGATAGTTCCCTATTGCCCCAGATGCGGTACGCCTCTTTCCAGCCACGAGGTGGCTCAGGGATATAAGACAGTCAAGGAACGCTCCGCCGTCGTAAGATTCAAGGTAAAGGGAGAGGATGCATATTTCCTCGCATGGACGACCACGCCCTGGACCCTTCCCTCCAACGTCGCACTCTGCGTTAATCCCGATGTTGATTACGCGAAGGTAAAGGCAAACGACGGATATACCTACTATATGGCAGAGGCACTGCTCGATACCGTTCTCGGCAAGCTGAAAACGGACGATGCACCCGCATATGAGGTAATAGCCGTATACAAGGGAAGCGAGCTTGAATATAAAGAATACGAGCCTCTTTATAAGTGCACGGAAAATGCCGCCGAGCAGCAGAAGAAAAAAGCGTTCTTCGTTATGGTTGACAACTATGTTACCACCAGTGACGGTACGGGCATTGTACACTGCGCTCCCGCATTCGGCGAGGATGACGCGAGAGTGGGAAGAAGATACGACCTTCCGTTCGTTCAGTTCGTTGACGGTAAGGGTGATATGACATCCGAAACGCCGTACGCAGGGGTATTTGTCAAGAAAGCGGACCCCATGGTTCTTTCCGATCTTGAAAAAGAAGGGAAGCTCTTTGACGCTCCGAATTTCGAGCACGATTATCCGCATTGCTGGAGATGCTCGACACCTTTGATTTACTATGCACGAGATTCATGGTTTATAAAGATGACGGCGGTTAAGGACAACCTTATCCGTAATAACAACACGGTACGCTGGATACCCGAAAATATCGGTAAGGGCCGTTTCGGCGACTGGCTTGAAAATATTCAGGACTGGGGCATCAGCCGTAACAGATACTGGGGAACACCTCTCAACATATGGCAGTGCTCCTGCGGACACGTTCATTCAATAGGCTCGATAGAAGAACTGAAATCCATGTCGGATAACTGTCCAGACGATATAGAGCTTCACCGCCCGTATATTGATGCCGTAACCATCAAATGTCCGAAGTGCGGCGGCGAGATGAAGAGGGTGCCCGAGGTTATAGACTGCTGGTTCGACTCAGGCTCAATGCCTTTCGCTCAGTGGCACTACCCCTTTGAAAATAAAGATAAATTCGAAACCCATTTCCCTGCGGACTTCATTTCCGAGGGAGTGGACCAGACGCGCGGATGGTTCTATTCGCTCATGGCCGTATCCACCCTTATATTCGATAAGGCTCCTTATAAGTGCGTACTTGTACTCGGGCACGTGCTTGATAAGGACGGGCAAAAAATGTCGAAGTCCAAGGGTAACGCCGTGGACCCCTTCGAGGCACTGAAGGCCTACGGTGCAGATGCCATACGCTGGTATTTCTATTCGAACAGCGCGCCGTGGCTCCCCAACCGTTTCTACAAAGAAGCGGTAGTAGACGGACAGCGCAAGTTTATGGGGACGTTCTGGAACACGTATGCGTTCTACGTTCTTTATGCTAATATAGACAATTTCGATCCGACAAAATACGAGCTCGACTACGACTCCCTGTCCGTTATGGACAAATGGCTGCTCTCGAAGCTCAACTCAACCGTCAAGGAAGTGGACTCCGACCTCAACGATTTCAGGATACCCGAGGCAACGCGTGCTCTCGAAACTCTCGTTGACGATATGAGCAACTGGTACGTCCGTTGCAGCCGTGAGAGATTCTGGGTAAAGGATATGCCCAAGGATAAGGTTAACGCATATATGACGCTCTACACGGCACTGGTAACGACCGCAAAGCTTTGCGCGCCGCTTATTCCGTGCATGAGCGATGATATATACAGGAACCTCGTTCTCTCGGTTGACAAGAGCGCAAAGGAGAGCGTACACCTCTGTGACTATCCCGTATGCGATGAGAAACTCGTTGACAAGACGCTCGAGGAGAGAATGGACGAGGTACTCGATATAGTCGTTCTGGGCCGTTCGTGCAGAAATCTGTCATCAATAAAGAACCGTCAGCCACTCGAAAACATGTACGTCAAGGCAGAAAAGGTTCTTCCCGAATTCTTCTGCGATATAATTAAGGGTGAGCTTAACGTTAAGAACGTATTTTTTGTCGACGATTTGTCGAAGTTTGTCAGCTACTCGTTCAAGCCGCAGCTCCGCACCGTCGGGCCGAAATACGGCAAGTACCTTTTGGGCATAAAGGCGTACTTATCTTCACTTGACGGTAACGCCGCAATGAAGGAGCTTGGAGAAAACGGCAAACTCGTCTTTGAAGTTTCGGGCGAAAAAATAGAGCTTGGCCGCGATGATTTGCTTATAGACATGGCGAAGGTTGACGGATACGCAACCGTAGAGGATAAGGGCATTGCCGTAGTTCTCGATACTACTCTCACCCCTAAGCTTATTGAGGAGGGTTATGTGCGCGAGGTTATAAGTAAAGTGCAGACCATGCGCAAAGAGAGTGGTTTTGAGGTTATGGATAAAATACTCCTCGGCATCAGCGGAAACGAAAAAATAGCGGACGTCGTAAAAAAGAACGAAAAAGAAATATGCGCCGATACCTTAACCGAAGAGATAAAATACGGCGAGGTACTCGAAAACAATAAGGAATGGGATATAAACGGCGAAAACGTCACGGTATCCGTACGGAAAATCTGATTTTCCCGACTACCTGAAAATAAAAAAGCCGACAGGGAAGTATTTGCCCTGTCGGCTTTTGGCATGACTGCGACACGCGTCTCAATCTTCGCGATGCGAATGACTGAGCCTTGTACATAAATACGACCTCAGTGGTCGAATTTACCTCTCACGGTATGGAGCGTTACCGTCACACCCTCACGCATAAAGGTAACATCAATTATGAAAATGGTCATGGAGGAGAGCAGGTGAGTCGTGATTATAAGTCGGTTCGGCTCTTCCCAACGGAAGGTGGATGCATATCTGCTGTCGTCACATGCGTCCATATGGCAGAATGAGGTTTTGTATACCCTATCCGACACACAGAAGTTTTTTCTGCCGCTGTCGAAGGTTATTTTCATGTTATCTTCGAGGGTGACGTTAACGATGGCTTTCTCCTCTGAGAACTCTACCGAAAAGTCCTTCATATGTGTGAGTGTGTTTTGCTCGGAACCTATAAACGTCTTTTGGCTGACGGCGGATTCGAGCTGTGATTTCTCGGAATATATCGCGTTTACACGCAGTGAGGCGAGGGTATTTTGCATTTTTTCATATGCCTCGGTATTTTGTGGGAGAGGCTCCGAGGACTTTTGCATTTTGTGCATTATCGTGTCGTAGAATATCGGCACTACCCATTGAATTTTGTCGTTGTCGGTTCCCGACTGATATACGAAGAGAGCGTCGAGGTCGGGCATTACTATGCAGAACTGCGCATATGCACCGCAGAAACGATAGGTGTTGTATCTTCCGCGCCAGAACTGATAACAGTAGCCCTGTTGCCAGTCAAGGCCCGTGGCGCAATTTTCGGTTCCGATATGCTTTGCACAGGCGAGGTCGCACCATTCGGATGAGAGAATCCGCTCGCCCTCCCATACTCCTCGGTTGAGATAGAATTGACCGAGCTTGGCTATATCATCCCACGTAAAACGCATGCCGGAATCACCCCATATAAGACCGCTCTTTTCGTAACGGGGTGTGGGGGGAACTTTGATTCTGAGCTTTGAGAAAAGACGCTCGTTCAGATAGTCCATGATGTCCATGCCGGTAACCCTGTTGACGAGGGCGGCAAGTGTATGCGTAACCGCTCCGTTATATCCGAATACCGTTCCCGGCTTATGTATTATCGGAGTGGCGAAAAAGTCGAGTATTCGGTCATCTCCTGTCTTCGCGCCTTTTTCATGAACAGGGGTATCCTCTTGCCCTACAGCCATACAGAGCATCTGCTCTATTGTCAGCTCGAGCATTTCTTTCTGCGGATTTTTCGGGAGCTTGTCCGCAAAATAGTCGGCTATCCGATCGCTCGTTTTTATTCTTCCCTCCTGCACTAAGAAGCCTATGGCGGTGGAGGTAAATGACTTGCTTATTGAGCATACCATCTGAGGTGTCGTATCGTCAAAAGGTGCATAGGAACCCCTCGCAAGAAGTTTACCGTGTCTGATAAGAGCAAATCCGTGAGGCACCTGCTTTGGCATTTGTTTTGTAAGCTCGGAGACAAAATCGCATATCCATTCGGATGATACACCCTCTTTTTCCGGTATTTCGGACGGAAAAGTATCGCTGTAATTTTTCATATATAATACCCCTTCGTATTGTTACCGTATATAATTATATTACGGCTCTTTGCATATGTCAAGGCAAATGTTTTATTGTTATTTTATATAATAACGTATACTTGACAAAAAGACTGAAAACGTATAAAATATATTTGTATAACTATACCCTAAAGGACGGATTACGAGTCAGTCAGGCAGGATTCCGATGAGGTAAACCATTTCCGTTTCAGGGGTAAATCATCGGTCGGGAGATTCATAATGAAAGTTATTTGCGATAAATGCGGCAGAGAATGGGATACGGAGCATGCGAGCGAGTGCCCGTTCTGTTATGAAATATCGGATAATCCGAAAAATGCCGAGATGCTGATGGCGCGTGCCTACGCACTCAAAAACGAAAAGGGACTTAAAACTGTTTTTTCCGGCAAAAGCAGAGAAGTTGCGGAGCTGTATGCCGCCGCCGCAAAAATGGGGGAAGCGGAAGCTCAATATCAGTACGCCCTCTGCCTTGAGGAAGGTTACGGCGTGAAGAAGAGCCGTGAAAATGCTCTGGTGTGGTATAAATGTGCGGCAAGACAGGGACTTGCACGCGCCCAGTATAAGCTTGCCGAAGCTCTCATGGAAAGGGAAAGCAAGGACCCCTCAGATGTTGCGTATTTCTGGCTACGTGTTTCGGCGGAATTCGGCAATGCGGACGCACAGTACAGACTCTCACACTGCTACGCCGACGGAGAAGGTACGGCGCCATCACCTAAGCACGCTATCTACTGGCTCGCGCAGAGCGCCGAGAGTGGAAGTGCGACAGCCGCCTGCGAAATAGCGCAGATTTTCACGGAGGGTAAGATTATAACCGCAAATCATGCGGTCGCAAGATGGTTTCTCGTAAAGTATGAGGCGACAAACAAGCTCGCTCGTTCCATGTTCGTGAAGCTCGGTCAGGGAATTGCGGAATCGCCGGATAACATAATAAATATACGTCGTGCGGAGGAGAGATACGAGCTGGGCGTGCGTGCCCTCTCTGAGAAGGAATATACCATAGCGTATAAGCTCTTCTATATGTCTGCGGATGAGGGATATATACAGGCATACGACAGACTTGCATACTGCTATATAAAGGGCTTAGGCGTTAAAGTAGATACCGAGGAGGGAAAGAGGCTCCTGGAATATGCTCATCAGAAGGGATGCAGCTATGCTACTCTCCACCTCGGCGACTGCTACCGAGACGGAATATTCCCAAGGAATTACGAGGCTGCTCTTAATTACTATAAAACGGCGGCTGAAAACGGAAATGCGCAGGCGCAGTATACCCTCGCCAACTGCTATTTTGAGGGAGATATAACCGAGTGTAATATTCCTCTCGCAGGTAAGTGGTATGAGAAGGCAGGCTCGCAGGGGTATGAGGATGCCCTCGTGAAAATGCAGAAGATACACAAATATGTGGAAAACTCCTTTAACATGGGTATTGACGATGAGGCTAACGGGAATTACGCCGACGCTATTGCCCATTACAGGGAGGCGGCTGAGTTCAATCACAGCGGTGCGCTCTGCAACCTCGGAAAATGCTATCAGAAAGGTATCGGATGCGAAAAGGATTGCAAGAGAGCCGTCGCCTGTTACAGAAGAGCGGCGTTGCATGGGTCTGATGTAGCACGGTTTAATCTCGGTGTATGCTACCTTAAAGGAGAAGGTGTGCCGTACAGTTATGAAAAGGCAAACTCATACCTAAGGGAAGCATCAAACGCAGGCATAAAGGAAGCCGATAAGCTTCTCGCCGCAACCGAGAATTGCCGCAGAAAGAAAGCCGCAAGAAGGCTGTATTCAATCGCCTGCACCGTACATCACAGGGGAGAAGCGGAAAAGGCCTTTCAGATTTTCATATATGCGGCGAAGTCCGGCAGCTCACGGGCGCAGTATATCGTCGGATGCCATTATGAGTTCGGCATAGGTGTTGAAGAGAACAAGGCACTCGCCGATACGTGGTATGATAAGGCGGTAGAGAACGGATTCAACAGAAAGAAAGTCAACCTTAAACGGGCATTTCTCGACAGCGTGGTCCGTACCATGCTGAATAATAAATAAGCAAAGCAAACATAAAAATCCGACCAAAAAGCGGTCGGATTTATTTTTTTTAAAAACAATTGTAAAAACGATAAGAATGTGTTATACTAATTTTGCCAAACCAACTTAATAGTAACTATGGGGTATCGGGGATATTATACCCTTTTTGCTCATTGCCGTAATGCATGAATTTGTAAAAATGCAGGTTCCACCATTATGGTAATGAGGATATCCCATACTGTTTTGGTTGGTTTGGCGACTGTTGGAGCCTGCGTTTTTGTGCGTCGGCTTCTTCCGGCGCACTTTTTTGTTTTTACAGATACGGGTGTTAAATATATAAAAAGCTGACATACAAGATTTTGTATATCAGCTGTATTTTAATATTGTTTTTGCGGTATGTGTGCCGGCGCCGTTGCGCATAGATATCGGGATTGGGATTATTCTTTGCCTTTGAATATCTTTACCATCTCGTCGTACTTGGCGACCGAGAGGGGGATAAGCAGGCAGTTGCCGTTTACGACGTCGGATTTCTGAGCGTCTTTGATTATACCTTTAATGGTTTCGTTGTCTGCGAGAGCCTCGTCGAGTTCCTTATCCGACTTGAATTCGAGAACCATTGCATATGAGGGAACGACAATCTCAATGACGGAGGCGTTAACGTTAGTTTTGGTCTTGAAAAGATGAGCCGTGCAGGATATCTCTCCTTTTTCGAGGCTTGCGACTATTGTATTTGCCTGTTTTGCTTCATCCTCGGATGCGTCGTCTTTAATTTCAACATACTCGTATCCGTTCTTTTCAAAGTTCGACTTTATCGAGCCGAAGGTCGAACAGCTGACGAGCATAACGGCAGCCATCGAGAGAATGAGAAGCATTGCTGTTATTTTAACGATGTTCTTCATAATGATAACTCCTTATAAAATTATTTATCATAATCAGTTTATCACAGAAAAACAACAATGTCAATATCGTTTTGAATATTTATATTTTCAGCGTCTATCCGAAAATGAGAAAAGAAGTTTTTTGTTTTAATCTTTTGGGCATTTTAGGGCTTTGAAATGAACAGAGGACGCGGCTGCTTTTTTTCAAGTGCGAGCAAAAGACACTCCGGTATTTTCGTGAAGTCCGCAACAAGCGAATGTGGCTTATTGGTCGGGTCATCCTGGAGCATGGGGACGAAATAAACGCTCTTTCGCATAAGGACGGTTCCTATGTTTTTAAGATTTGAGGACATTGAGTCGTTGGACGCGAGGGCGATGAGGGTGGGGCGGTCTGCACGCAGGTGGGCTTTTGCCGCCATTGATACGGAGCTGTCGGTTATACCGAGAGCCATTTTAGCTAAGGTATTTCCGCTGCATGGGGCTATTATCAGTGCGTCGAGTTTTGTTTTAGGTCCGAGCGGTTCCGCATCCACTATGGTATGGATTACTTCTTTGCCGGTGGCTTTTTCCACACTGTCGATAAAGTCTCTTGCGCTGAAGAAGCGGGTGTCGTATTTGTATACGTTTTCGCTGACAATCGGCAGTATGTCGTAGCCGTCGGAAATAAGAGTATTCATGGCGGCGAGCGAACGTGACAAGGTGCAGAATGAACCGCAGAATGCATAACCTATCATTGTTTTCTCCTATGGCATAATTTGTTTGCCTTGTTTTGATTTTAAGTCAATTTATCTTTTATACCGCAAAAGACTGCGAGAGCCGCGCTGATGGGTGAGATGAGGGCAGGGAGCGAGAGCGCCGGTATAACCTCTCCGCAGTATTCCGAGGTTACTCCCTTGCCTGCGAGGTCGAAGAGAGGACAACCGGCGAGTTCTGCCGAGTTTTGTGACGTAAACACTTTTGCCGGGACGGTATTGAATATCATATCGGGAAGAGAGTCGGTCTTGTTTTTTTTGAAACCGACAAATCCTTTGCTTATATCAACCGCGTTATATCCGTGTGCGGCAGCCCTTGCGAGGTCCCGTTCTTTTCTTGCGCATACGGTGACGTTTGCGCCCATTAAGGAGAGCATATCGGATAGAAAAGAGCCTATTCTGCCGTAGCCGACAACGACGGTATTCGCTCCGAAAACCGATATCGGAACTTTCTCGATTGCCATGGCGAGAGCCGCCTCGGCAGTCATTCTTGCATTTATATACTGAAAACCCTCCGAGGAGTTGTAGTCGTAGCAGCCTGACGCATTTTTTAGTATTCTTTCGTCGATTTTACCGTTAGCACTGCCGAGCAAAACTCTCTTGCCCTTGCATATATCAAAGAGAGCATCGAGAGAGAGCGTCGGTACGGTAAATATGGATTTCCCGTCCCTTGTATACGGGAGAGGAAGTATTAAAATATCGTATTCTTTTAGCAGATTACACCACTGCGAGCTTTCGTCTGCAAATACTTGTGAATCAGACGATTTGTTTTCGCATTTTATTTCTTTACCGTACAGGCTTACGCAGTATCCGTTTTTTCTCAGAATATCGGCAAGGCTCTTTTGCCTTTTATCGTCTCCGATTATTGCAATTCTCATAACATAACGCTCCTCTAATCTTTCTCGGTATATTTGCAGTATATTTGAAAGATTCGTTCTTGTTATCCGTAGTTGATGTGAGAAGGGACCGCGTTTTTGCCTTTTTAATTAATTTATAAAATAAAATTATACAAAAAACGGGTTTTCGCACAAAAAATTTTTTCGGAGCGTTTTCGAGAGGAAAAATAAAAACCGACTCAAATGAAAATCTGAGTCGGAAATAAATATTATTCTAATGGAGCCGATTTATTGTTTTTCCTTGTTCTTTGTTATGATTGCCTTAAAATCGTTTGAGAAGAAGAAGCCGATGAGCATGATTACGGCAAATACTATGAGGTAGCTCCAGATTTGTCCGTTTGCCTTGTATGCGTCGTATGCGCAGAAGCACATGAAGAAGCAACAGAGAATTGCAAGAGAGGGCATAACAAAACGCTTTACGGGGTGTAGATCACGACACTTAATCATCATGGCAATGAACATCGGTATGTATAATGCGTAGAGGGTTATGATGGAAACCTCGTCTGCCTCCCAGCACCAGAATGCGGGGATTATGCCTGCGCCGAGTACGGTATTGTCGAAGAAGAAGAACTGCCACTGGAAAAGCCAAAGAGCGCAGAGGATAAGACCGATTACCGAGGAGTTGGTTGCCATGTTCGTTTTTTGGTCAACCTGCTTGAATACGTCGGGGAGAGGTCCCTCGTCTCTTGCTGCGAGAGAGTACATGCCGCGGCAGCAACCGAGCATAAGACCGTTCATCGTTCCCAGACATGATATTACGATGAATACCATAACTATGGTACCCATGGCATTGCTGTGGAAGAGAGCGGAGAAAGCCTTTTTCGGCAAATCGTCTCCGGCACTCATTATTTCTGCGGTGGAAAGCGCGCCGGTAAGACCCAGGAAGTAGAGCAGGTATACGGAGATAACGATGACGGCACCGAGAATAAGCGCTATCGGGAGCATCTTCTTTGAATCTTTCAGCTCGGAGTTTATCGCCGTTGCGATAATCCAGCCCTCGTATGCGAATGCGAATGCGGCTACTGCGGCGAATATTCCGCTGTTACCGGACGCCTCGATATTGGCAGTGAAAGCATCGATTGTCATACCGTTGATAAGGCCTGCGATCGTTCCGACTATTGCCATAATTACCAGAGGTATCAGCTTTATAAACGTGGTCGATACCTGAAAATACCCGGCAATCTTCGGTGAGAGCGCGTTTACCGCATATCCGCCGATGAGGAAAAGCGCGGTTATTGCGAGGTGCACGGCAGAGGAAACTCCGAGACCGAAGAGCATGCAGAAATACTGAGCGGAAATCCATGCAAGCGTCGAGGTGAGTATGGGGTAGTATATTGTAGCCATGAACCAACCGACGTAATATGCATATCTTTTTCCGAGAGTTGCCTCGGCGTAGTCTACGACCCCGTTGACCTTTTCATATTTATTTGCAAGAGTTGCGAAAACGTAAGAGCAGATAATCATAATCGCTCCGACGATTCCGACGACGAGCAGACTCTTTCCTATATTGCCGTTTGTAAATTTAAGGACCTTGCCTGCCTTAAAAAATACGCCCGAACCGATAACTATTCCCACAACCATGCAGATAGCGGTTATCAGACCGTATTTCTTTTTGAGTCCGTTTTCCATAACGAAACCCTCCTTGGTTATTTTAATTTATTTTATTTTTAATTTCATTCAGCAACAGACCGTCATCAGAGACGGGAAGAAAAAATCAGGCAACGCAAAATTGCCTGATGCGGTGCAGATTATGTGAGTTATGTACAAATAATATATCAATTATATCATCACGTACATAATTTGTCAATAATTTACACAAAAAATTATATTTTTCTTCCCATTGTTTGTATTCTTATATCATCACCGAAGAACTGATACGGAGTATATCTTCCTATTATACGGCTCGCTATGCGTGCGTCGTAGCGGTTCTGTATATCTTCCATATCAAGATTGGTGTTGATTATGGTGGGCTTTCCGAGGTTCATGCGCGTATTTATTATATTGTAGATAAACGTCGATGAGAAACGTGTATCCGCCTCGGTGCCGAGATCGTCGATTATCAGAAGGTCGCAGTGGCAGTATCTGTCTTCTCCGTTGGCGTTGGTATCTCTGCCGAACTTGTTCTGTTCTATATCTGATATTATATTGGGGGCGCTTTCGTAGAGAACGTCATACCCCTTTTCAATAACGACCTTTGCTATCGCAGCTGCGAGGTGAGTTTTCCCGAGCCCTGTGCCGCCGATAAAAATCAGGTTCTCTGAATCCTCGGAAAAATTCTCGGCATATTCCTTGAGTCTATCCTTCACCTTTCCCATGTATACGCTGTATTCGTTGCCGTATAGAGATACGTCAAAGTTATCAAAGGTCTGCCGTCCTATGATATGGTACAGTCCGCTTGAACGGAAGCCCTCCTCGGCAAGTCGGCGCCTCATACATTCACACATACGTGTATCAACGTAGCCGGTGTCCGAGCATTTCTGACATTCATACTTAACTTCGGTATAGTCCTTTGGATATCCGAGCATGCAAAGAGCTTCTCTGCGGTCCTCCTGAAGGGAAAGATTTTCTTGTTTGTATTTTTCTATTTTGGCTTTTATATCCGTATCCGAAGAAAAGGAAAGCGAGAAGAGCTTGAGCCCGGTTTTCGAGAGTGCCTTGTCAATATTTGCGATTTCCGGGGAGATTGCGTGGATTTCCGCCTTATGCGCTTCTGCGGTAGCTATGGCCCTCTGTCTTTTTCTGTCGAATTCCTCTGCGATACGACGGTAGGTTTCCGAACTGTACATTATATCTCTCCTTCCTTATTTGATTTCTTTTTCGCCCGACGTTGCTTTTGCATCGGTTGATTTCGCCGTATACTCAAGCATGCGGTTGCTTCTTTCAAGCGCCTTTTTGAAAGCGTCTTTAACGTCAAACGAGGCGTTTTTCAAGCTCGGTTTTTTCGGGTCACGTCTGACGGCTTGTGAGTTATGCCATTTTGCCTCGTCATCGGCATGGAACTTCTGAACGTCGTCGATGGTCCTGCAACCGTTATTATGCCATTTTGTGAGCAGGGTGTCAATGTATTTGAACGTTCTTCTCTGCGACTTATCAGCCATTATATCGTACGCAAAACCGAAAACGTCTTTATCGTATTTATATTCCGAGCTCCACTTGTCTATATATTTTTTCTGATTTGACGAGAATGAGGTTGTCCCCAGTCCGAAAAGACGGCGTGCCGCGTATTCTATGGAATCCTTCTTTGCCGTATATTCGATGAATTCCTCGGCGGTGGTTATGCCGAGCTGTTCGTTGCTTTTCGCGGCATCACGAAGGTATGCTATATGAAATTTGTGCCCCTTGATGTCGTAGTAGTATTTTGCCATAACAAGTACGTATTCAAAATCGTATGAGGAGAGAAGAGAGCGCAGCTCTTCCTTTTCGCTTTCGCTGAAATTTGCGTCGGGTTTCTCGATTTTTTCCGCTATAAGATACATTTCCTCTGCGAATTTCTTTTCGTCATATCCGAGCTTGTCCGCAACCGAGCCGTATTTGTGTTCGGCCTCGGATGCTTCGGCGGAGCCGTATTTGTGTTCGTTTTCGGATGTTTCGGCGGAGCCGTATTTGTGCTCGTTTTCGGATGCTTCGGCGGAGCTGTCCTTTTTGCGTACTTCGGACTCTTCATTTGCCGTGTGCTCTTTTATTATTCTGTACTTTTTCCAGAATGATACGGAGCTTTGCACCTGCTCCGTCGTTAAATCACAGGCGACTGCTATCGACTGCATATCGTCGTCGGGCTCCGATTGCGCTATCGAAAGGAGCACTCTTAAATCATCCGCAGTGGCGCGAAGAAGAGCGAGAGTACCGAAAAGTCGGGGCAGAATAACGTCTTTACCCGTCGCAGTCGGTTTATTACCGGCAAGATAATACCCTCTCACTTTTTTGTACTTTCCTTTTTCTTTATTTCGTAGCATAGCATCATAAGCGAGTCACCCATATGCATGTTATGTATGGTTTTGTTCTTATCCTTGGATTTGAGTTCCATGTTCGAGAAGTTCCATATGCCTTTTATGCCTGTTGCAAAAAGACGGTCGACAACCTCTTTTGCACATTCCTTCGGTGTTGTGAGTACGGCGATGTCCACACCGTTCTTCATTATGAAATCCTCGAGCTCATCCATGGAATATACCTTTATGCCCGAGAAGGTTTTGCCTATTATACTTTGGTCAATATCGAACATGGCAAGACGTTTTACACCTCGCCTCTCAAACATATGGCTGGATACGAGAGCACGACCGAGATTGCCCGCCCCCACTATTATGGCAGTATAGTCGGAGTTAAGTCCGAGAAGCTCGCCGATTTTACCGTAAAGATATTTGACGTTATAACCGTACCCCTGTTGTCCGAAACCGCCGAAGCAATTAAGATCCTGACGTATCTGAGACGCGGTAACGTCCATTATATCCGACAACTCGGAGGAACTGATACGCAGTTTGTTTTCCTTAAGAAGCTCGCCGAGGTAACGGTGATATCTCGGCAGACGGCGTATTACCGCCTGAGACACTCTTTCCGGCGGCGTCTTTACCGACATTCTTTTTTCCACAGTACCCTCGACCTTATCTATATGTTCCATTTTATTTTCTCCGTAAAGTATTTTCCGTTAATTTATTTTTGTGAGTGAGAATTATATACCGTCAAGAGCCGACGCATTGAGAGTCAAATCGGCTCTCTCTCCGTGCATATATGCAAAATATCCCTCAACGGCTATCATGGCGCCGTTGTCTCCGCACAGAGAGGGGGGAGGCAGAAACAGCTCTGCCCCATGTGCTTTTGCCGTATGAATAACGCGCTCTCTCAGATGAGAGTTCGCGGCTACCCCTCCCGCGAGAACTACGGTCTTTGCTCCGTATCTGTCCAGCGCCGTTGACAATTTGTTTTCTATTGCACTGACGACCTGATACGTATATGCCGCCGCGAATGATTCTTTTTCAAGCTCCTCGTGACGAGCCTCGTATTTGTGCATTATATTTATCGCCGCCGTTTTCAGCCCCGAAAAAGAGAAGTCGAGCGAACCGTCCGCAATTGCCGGACTCGGCAGTTTTATATCGGAAAGTCTGGTTTTCAATACTTTGTCAAAACCGTCGAAAAAGTTTTCTTTTCTTCCCGTCAGCTTTTCAAAACCGCGTCTTGCCATACGGTCAAACTCCGCACCTGCAGGGTATGGTATCCCGAGGATTCTTCCGACCTTATCAAATGCCTCGCCTGCGGCATCGTCTCTTGTCGTTCCGACAAGCTCATAATCAAAGTGGTTTTCTATGCGGTATATTGCCGTATGTCCGCCGGAAACCACCAGGGCAATGAAAGGAGCCTTTGGTATTTTCCCACCGGTGAGATAGGATGCGCCCACGTGCCCCTTCATGTGATCTACCGCAACAAGGGGGATGCTGTTTGCATACGCGAGAGCCTTCGCAAAATTCACACCGACGAGTAAAGCGCCTATAAGCCCCGGATTTGCCGTTACGGCAATAAGGTCTATATCGTTGATTTTAACGCCGGCTTTGTTCAGAGCCTCATAAGTAATCTTTGATATTGCCTCGATGTGAGCACGGCTTGCAATTTCCGGGACAACGCCCCCGTAGAGCTTGTGAACCTCTATCTGAGACGCTATTATATTCGATTTTATGAAAAAACTGTTCATCTTCTCCTCGATTACAGAGACCGAGGTCTCGTCGCAGGAGCTTTCTATTCCCATTATGAGCATTAACCGTCACCTTGTTTTTTGAGTATGATTGCGTTTTCACGGGGGCGAATATAGTAATTTTTGCGTATTCCCGTCTTTGAAAATCCGAGCTTGAGATAAAGCGAAATTGCCGCCTCGTTGGATTCTCTGACCTCTATAAAACACCGACATTCCGAACCGAAATCCGAGAGACGTAAAAACTCACAGAGCATACGCTTGCCTATCCCTCTCAGCCTGTATTCGGGCAGGGTAGCGACACGCAGAACTTCAATATCGTCGTAAAGCCGCTGCCCGAGGACGTAGCCGACTGTTTTCCCGCTTTTTGAATGTCTTGCAACGACGTTTACGGAAAAGTCAAGCAGAATATGCTCACGAACCGATTTTTCGCTCCACGGGTCGGAAAAACATATCCCCTCGATATCCGCAATATCCCTTGCATCTTCGACGTGCGAAGGGGAGATGAGTATGTCCGCCCCGATATCCGCAATGTCCCTTGCATCTTCGGCGCGCGAAGGGGCAAACTCTATATCATCCTCGGTGCTTTTTGGTCCTGTTATCGATTTGTCGTTTTGCATGGTTTTTATTTTTTCAGCGTTTCGACGAAGTCAATGAGAAATTTTCTGAAATCGTCACCGAGCTCGCTGTTTTCGCATGCGTGTTTTACGTTTGCTTTCAGATATCCGAGCTTTGAGCCCATATCGAAACGTTCACCCTCAAACTCGAGGGCGGTAATCCCGTTCGTTCGGGCAATCTGTGCCATTGCGTCGGTGAGCTGTATTTCACCGCCTGCGCCCGGTTTCAGGTTTTCCAATATTTTGAATATATCGGGGGTAAGGAGAACTCTTCCGAGTATCGAGAGATTTGAAAACTCCTCGCCCGGCTTCGGTTTTTCTATCATATCGTCACAGAAATATTCGTTATCGCTGCCGTCGATTCCGGATACTTTAAGCGATGAATACTTTCTTACCCATTCCATAGGCACGGGTTTCACTCCGACCACGGGGCGATTGTATTTTTCGTAGGAATCCATAAGCTGGCGGCAGACGGGTTTCTTTGAGAATATTACGTCGTCACCGTATATTACGACAAACGGCTCATCCCCCACAAATTCCTTTGCGCAGTATACTGCATGTCCGAGCCCCTTTGCCTCCTTCTGCCGTATGAAATATATGTTTGCCATATCTGCGACACGGCGAAGCTCTTTTGCGTCTTTCTCTCTTCCCGAGGACATAAGACGAGCCTCGTATTCTGGAGAATAATCGAAGAAGTCCTCGATGGCATCCTTGTCTCTGCCGGTTATAATCAGTATTTCTTCGATACCGCTGTCCACGGCCTCCTTGACAAGATAATATATAGCAGGGTAATCAACTATCGGGAGCATCTCCTTTGGTACCGCATGGGAAATGGGGAGCATCCTTGTGCCGAGTCCCGCCGCCGGTATAATAGCTTTTTTTACTGTCATGACAAGTCTCCTTGCTTTTGTTGAGAAAATCGTCTTTGCGGTGAAAGTGCGCTTAAAAATAAATTAATTTCTATTTTCGAATACTTATTATACTACAAAAAAATATAATAGTCAAGCCTTTATATAAAGCAAGAGGCTGAAGCCCGAAAGAGAAAGTATCGGTCAGAAAAAACACAAAACTTCCGCAAAGTCTTGAAATGACGGAATGCTTTGTGATAAAATATACAAAACGATGAAAAATCAAGAAGTTATGCGAAAAAACGACAACGTACGTAAAAGGTAAGCTTATGAAGGAAACCGAACTTAAAACCGAAATCGCGGTTATAGGAGCAGGGCATGCGGGTATAGAGGCGGCACTCGCGTCTGCGAGAATGGGGATTGACACGGTGCTTTTCACCATCAATCTGGATTCCGTCGGAAATATGCCCTGCAACCCCTCAATAGGGGGAAGCGGAAAGGGACATCTTGTTTTCGAGATAGACGCACTCGGAGGAGAAATGGGACGGGCGGCGGACGACGTGACGTTGCAGTCGCGCACTCTAAACCTCGGAAAAGGAGCGGCGGTACATTCGAAACGGGTGCAGGCGGACAGGATTGCATACCGCGCGAGAATGAAGCGCGTCATAGAGAAAACGCAAAATCTGCGTCTCGTTCAGTCGGAAATAGTAAAAATATTCACACAGACGGATGAAAAAGGAAAGAAATACGTCACGGGTATACTCACAAATCTCGGGGAGAGATGGGCCTGCAAAAAAATCGTAATATGCTCCGGTACCTACCTTAACGGTGAGATATTCGTTGGAGATAAAGTCTTTTCCGGGGGACCTGACGGACTTATGCCTGCGCGGGGACTTTCAGAGTCCCTTATCAATGAGGGGATAAGGCTTATGCGTTTCAAAACCGGCACCCCCGCCAGGGTTGCGAGACGCTCCGTAGACTTCTCGGTTCTGGACGTTCAGGACGGAGAAAAAGATATCACCCCCTATTCGCAGGACAGTTCGCGGGAACGGCTCAATTCCATAGAGCAGATACCCTGCCACGTGGTCTATACAAATGCAGAAACACACAAAATCATACTCGACAATCTTGACAGAAGCGCAATGTATTCCGGAAATATTCACGGTGTCGGTCCGAGATACTGTCCGTCGATAGAAACGAAGCTCGTAAGATTTAAGGATAAGGAAAGACATCAGCTATTCATAGAGCCTACAGGGCTTAATTCCGACGAAATGTATATACAGGGTTTCAGCACTTCCATGCCCACGGACGTGCAGTGGAGGATGCTACGCTCGCTCAAAGGCTTTGAAAATGCGCAAATTATGCGATATGCATATGCGATAGAATACGACTGTATAGATCCGACGCAGCTTTTACCCACGCTTGAATTCAAGAGCATCGGCGGACTTTACGGTGCGGGACAGTTCAACGGTACCTCCGGATATGAGGAGGCGGCGGCGCAGGGCATAGTTGCGGGAATAAACGCCGCACTTTCGGTCAAGGGAGAAGAACCGATGGTTCTCACCCGTTCTTCCTCGTACATAGGTACACTTATCGATGACCTTGTTACCAAAGGAACACGGGAGCCGTACAGGATAATGACCTCGCGCTCCGAATACCGTCTGCTGCTTCGTCAGGACAACGCCGACCGCAGACTTACCGATATAGGACGCAGGGTGGGTCTTATATCCGACGAAAGATATGAAAAATTCTGCAAAAAGAGAGATATGATAAATGCCGAAATCGACAGGGTTAACAGGGTTAACATATCACCGAGCGATGAGGTGAACGCACTTCTGAGAGCAAATCACTCTACGGAAATAACAAGCGGAATAAAGCTCTCGGAGCTTATGAAACGCCCTGAGCTTGATTACGATATACTCTCACCCATCGATACGAAAAGACCGAACCTTCCGAAAGAAGTCAGGGAGTCCGCATATATTGAGATAAAATACGAGGGATATATAAAAAGACAGCTCGAGGACGTACGACGTCTCGAAAAGCTTGAAAAAAAGTCTCTATCCCCGGATACGGATTATTTTGCGATAACGGGACTCCGCAAGGAGGCCGCAGAAAAGCTTGACGAGGTCAAACCGCTTAACATAGGACAGGCATCCCGAATAAGCGGAGTAAATCCTGCGGATATCAGCGTTCTTCTGATTTATTTTTCGCAGAATAAATGAACGCACCGAAAACATAACACAGAGAAAGAAAAATTATGAAAATCACACTCATCGTTATTATTGCGGTATTTGCACTTTTTGCTATTATTTCCGCGCTATACGTACTCTCACTCGGAACGGCTAAAAAGCGTCCGCAGGGGGGAGAGTTTGCACGCGTCAATTATGCACACAGAGGCTGTCACGATAAAGAAAAAGGCATACCCGAAAATTCACTTCTTGCCTTTGATAAAGCCGTAGAACTCGGATACGGAATAGAACTTGACGTTCAGCTCTCCAAGGACGGGGTTCCCGTCGTTTTCCACGATTATACATTGAACAGAGTGTGCGGCATTGACGGCAGAGTGTGCGATTTCACGGCGCAGGAACTCGGTAAATTCTCCCTTTGCGGCATCGAAAACGAGACGGTACCTACTTTCGCACAGGTCCTTGAACGCATAGGTGGGAGGGTTCCGTTGCTCGTTGAGATTAAGGCGGAGTTCTCCGCTATTGAGACGACGGTTGCGGCGCAGAAGCTGCTGGACGGATATTCAGGTAAATATTGCGTAGAGAGCTTTAACCCGTTCGTTATCCGTTGGTATAAGAAAAACAGACCGAATACGGTGCGAGGACTTCTGTCCGATATGTTCAAAAGGAATTCTTCCGTACCGAAGATAACGGTAAAGCACAGGATACTTCGGAGTATGTCGCTGAATTTTATATGTAAGCCTGATTTTATATCTTATAATTTCATGAACAAAAACTCGTTACCGATGAGGCTTGTGCGCAAAATATACAGGCCGTATACGTTCGCCTGGACACCGAGAAATGCTGAAGACGTGAAAAATTGCGAGGGCTTTGATGCTTTGATTTTTGAGAATGTCAGGCCCTGACAGCGACAACGTCACGCAAAAATGAAAAACAATAAACGGAGATGGCCGATTATATGAAAACCGAACTTGTGGCGACCTGCCTTTTCGGACTTGAGCATCTTCTCGGAGAGGAAATAGACTCTCTGGGGTACAACAGAATATCAACGATGGACGGCAGGGTGACTTTCCTCGGAGACGAGGAGGCGATAGCGGTATCGAACGTATTTTTGCGCTATGCGGAGCGGGTATATATAAAGCTCGGTGATTTTTTCGCCCGGAGCTTCGAGGAGCTTTTCGAGGGGACTAAAAACCTCGAATGGGAAAACTACATAGGCGTATCGGATGCCTTCCCTGTTAAAGGACACGCAATACAGAGCACTCTTTTCTCCGTGCCGGACTGCCAGGCAATATGCAAAAAAGCAATAGTCAATCGTTTATCCGAAAAATACGGTGTAAAGTGGTTTGAGGAAACTGCAGTTAAATATCAGGTGGAGTTCTTTATCTTCCGGGACCGTGCAACCCTTATGATAGATACGTCGGGTATTCCGCTGCATAAGAGAGGGTACAGACCTATATCGAATATCGCCCCTATAAGGGAGACTCTCGCCGCGGCGATTGCGGCAACGTCACGTCCCAGAGAGAACGTCGTTACATGGGACCCCATGTGCGGGAGCGGTACTATTGCCATAGAAACCGCCATGCTGATGAGAAATATAGCGCCGGGTGTCAGCCGTTCCTTTGCGGCAGAGAAATTTCCTTTTATCCCCCAAAAATTTTGGGAACGGGCAAGAGAGGAGGCCCGTGACCTCGAAAAGCACGGTGATTTCACCGTTTATGCCTCCGATATAAATAAGGGGTGCGTGGAGCTTACCCGTGACAATGCGAGAAGAGCAGGGGTTTTCGATACGGTACGCAGTTTTGTTGCGGACGCAAGGAGTATTCAGTCACGCGGTGAGAGGGCGACCATAGTCACGAATCCCCCCTACGGAGAGCGCATGGGAACGAGACGTGAGGCAGAGGAGCTTTACCGTGATATCGGAGTTAAATTCCGTTCTCTCGCGCCGTGGCAGGTATACGTGATAACATCCTGTAAGGACTTCGAAAAATTCTACGGCAAACGAGCCGATAAAATACGCAAGCTCTATAACGGAATGATAGAGTGCTATCTGTATCAGTATTTTAAGAACAATGCGGCAAATAAATCCAAAAACGGAAAAAAAGGAGAATGATTATGAATTTTCCCAAGGAACATTACAGAGAAATCGGCTACGAGGACGTAGGATATGAGTGCCCCGTACTCTCCTCAAAGGAAGAGTATCCCGACTACATAGCGAGGGAGGTTGTGGAAAAAAGCGCTGAAATCTTTGACACGCAGGGCTTTGAGACCTTATCCTTCGGCGTTATGGCCGATATTCATCTTGCAAACAATGAAAATCATCTTGTGCGCTGGAAAAGGACTGTAAATGCGTATAAGGAAATAGCAAGACGCACGGGTGTAGACCGCCTTATTCTCGCAGGGGACCTCACAAACGAAGGGGAAAAGCAGTATAAGGCAGAGTGCTTCAGGCTTCTGAGAAGAGAACTCTTCGGCATTGATTATTTCCCCGTCAACGGCAATCACGATGACGGTACCATTTGGGACAAGTATTATATTGAAAAGGAAAGCGACTGGCAGAACCATCTTACACAGCAAGAACGGTATAATCTTCTGTACAATCACCTCGAGGGGTTGGGCGCAAAATTTGATAAAAAGGGCAAGGGGCTCTATTACTATATTGACGATAATGCAAAAAAGACAAGATTTATATTTCTCGACGCACAGGACGTTCCGCTCGACGTAAGGGATGCGGACGGGAAACTTCTTTTCGAGGGTCAGCATAATTATGCATATTCGCAGAAACAAATCGATTGGCTGATAAACGACGCTCTCTGTTTTGACGAAGAGGGGTGGGGCATAATAATTGCCACTCACATTATGCCTATCGACAGTAAATGGGATGACGGCACACGAGGAAGGATTATGTTCCTTCATGACTTGCTCTCTGCCTATAAAAACTCGGAACGATACGTATACAAATGCGACGAGATGTATCTTGAACTCGATATAGACGTTGATTTTTCGAAGCGTATAAAAGCTGAAATCATATTAACTGTCGGAGGACACGACCATACCGACTGGGTTGTTAAAAAAGACGGTCTTGTATACGTTGAAACGGCTAACTGCGTTATGTATAAGGCTAACGAAAAGAGAATCGACGGGGATAAATCCGAGCTTTTGTTCGATATATTCACGGTAAACCGCGCACAACACAGAATATACGTTACCCGTATCGGCTACGGTGAGAGCAGAGTCGTTGATTATCTGTGATATAAAAACCCGACTGTTCAGTCGGGTTAAAAATAAAGGGCTGAATCAAATACGAAAATTTGATTTTCATCCTATATAACAGCAAAAAAACCAAGTTCAAATCAAACGATTGACCTTGGTTTTTGTTATGTCTGCTCATAGCTTTCACAATTTGTTAATGCTATGCGTAAGACCCTTTTACGCTTTCTTTGCTTTTACGGCTTCAACGGCTTTCTTTGCTATGTTTTCGGCGGTGATGCCGTACATTTCGAGAAGCTCGGGAACCTTACCTGAACGGCCGAATTTATCCTCTACGCCTACGCGCCTCATGGGGACGGGGCAGTTTTCCACTATTACTTCGGAAACTGCGGAACCCAGACCGCCTATTATACTGTGCTCCTCTGCGGTAACTATTGCGCCGGTGTCCCTTGCACATTTTACAATCAACTCGGAATCTATCGGTTTTATCGTATGCATGTCGACGACACGGGCGGATATTCCTTCTTTTGCGAGCATCTCCCTCGCCTCGAGAGCGAGGTGAACGGTAAAGCCTGAGGCGATGAGAGTTACGTCCTCTCCGTCCTCAAGGATAACGCCTTTTCCTATCTCGAACTTATAATCTTCCTTTGCCGTAACGCAGGGGACGGCATATCTTCCGAAACGCATATATACCGGGCCGTAGTGGTTTATCGCCGCTTCAACAGCCATGTACGCTTCGTTCGCATCGGCGGGGTTGAGTATTACCATGCCGGGGATGGTACGCATAAGCGCGATATCTTCGTTACACTGGTGGGTTGCGCCGTCCTCTCCCACGGTAATGCCCGCGTGGGTTGCGCCTATCTTTACGTTAAGGTGGGGATAACCTATTGAGTTACGCACCTGCTCGAACGCTCTGCCTGCCGCAAACATTGCAAAGCTCGAAACAAAGGGTATTTTACCTGTGGAAGCGATACCTGCCGCAACGCTCATCATATTGCCCTCTGCAATTCCGCAGTCGAAGAAACGCTCGGGAAATTTCTTTTTGAACACACCCGTTTTGGTTGCCGCGGCAAGGTCGGCGTCGAGAACCACGAAATCGTATTTTTCGCCGAGAGCGGCGAGCGCTTTGCCATATCCCTCTCTGGTCGCCATTTTTTCAGTTATCATAGCGTATCCTCACTTCCCGCTCTCGCCTGTAAGCTCGGCGATGGCGATTTTATACTGTTCTTCTTTCGGAGCGGCGCCGTGCCATTCCACTTTGTTTTCCATATAGGAAACGCCCTTGCCCTTTACGGACTTTGCAATAATGACGGTCGGCTTGCCCTTACACTGTCTTGCCGCTCTCATCGCATTCTCTATCTCGTCGAAGTTGTGCGCATCTATGGTTATTACGTTGAAGCCGAATGCCTCAAATTTTTTGTCGTGGGGCGAGGGATTCATAACCTCGTATATTGTGCCGTCTATCTGAAGTCCGTTGAGGTCAAGAATGACGCAGAGATTATCGAGCTTGTAGTGGGCGGCAAACATAGCCGCTTCCCATACCTGGCCCTCCTCGCTCTCGCCGTCTCCTATTATTGTATAAACACGGTAGTCGTCCCCTGAAATTTTTGCGGAAAGCGCCATTCCGCATGCGGCGGATATACCGAGTCCCAGAGAGCCTGCGGACATATCGATACCCGGCGTTCCTTTCATATCCGGATGTCCCTGAAGATAACTGTCAATCTTCCTTAAAGTTTTGAGGTCCTCCTTCGGAAAATATCCTCTCTCTGCGAGGGTGGCGTATAGTGCGGGAGCCGTATGCCCCTTCGACAGAACTAATCTGTCGCGTCCCTCCCACTTCGGATTTTTCGGGTCTATTCTCATTTCCTCAAAATAAAGATATGTGAGTATATCCGCTATTGAGAGCGATCCGCCCGGATGACCGCATCCTGCCGAATAAACGCCCTCGATGATTCCTATGCGAATATCGTTTGCTATTCTTTTCAGTTCAGACAATCTTGACTGTTCCATACTTCCTCCGATTCAGATACCGCGCACACGTTACGCCATGTGACGGTTCGTTATATAAAGTTTACTATAAAAATATAAAAAAGTCAATAATCAGATATATGAAATTATCAAATTATGCGTGTACGTTTTTGCCTTTCCCTTTGTCCTCTATGAATGAAAAATTGTGAAAGAACATAGAATTTTATATCAAACGACGGAGATTATGATGTGAAATGCTCGGAAAACGGCTGAAAAGATTTATATTCAACTGTGCGGTACTCACGCTTACCGCTCTTTTTATGCGCTCGGTGGCGCTCGCGTTCAATGCCTGCATTACCAAGAAGGTGGGGGCGGAGTGCATAGGACTCTTCTCGCTCATAATGAGCGTATACGGCTTTACAGTTACGGTGGCGACATCCGGCGTTAATCTCGCCGTTACGCGCATGGTATCCAAATATATCGGAATGAATGATTCGAAAAGGGCGGTGGCTTCTTTCAAAAAATGTCTTTTGTATGCCTCTTTCTTCGGCTCGCTCGCAAGTCTCGGGCTTTTTCTGCTCTCACGTCCGATAGGTATTGGGATTCTCGGTGACGGTCGCACCGTGTTTTCTCTGAAAGTAATGTCGGTGAGTATGCTCCCCGTTGCGTTTTCAACCTGCTTTGCCGGTTACTTTACCGCCGTCAGACGCGCGGCAAAGAATGCCGTAACTCAGATTTTTGAGCAGGCAGTACGGATAATACTAATTACATACGGGCTTATGCTGCTTATGCCGTCAGGTATTGAATTTGCCTGCGTTGCTCTTGTCGGTGGAGGTGCCGCCTCGGAGATTCTTTCTTTTCTCTTTTCCTTCGTGCTTTGGTTTTTTTACCGCCGCAGAATACGTAAGGGGGAGGTATGTAACTGCCGGGAGAGCAACCGTTTCGACACAGGAAAGTATCCATCCCTTACCAAAGAGATGCTCTGGATAACGCTGCCTGTTGCGTTATCCTCTTATATCCGTTCTCTGCTCGTCACCGTTGAACATATTCTGATACCTAAAAGGCTTGTTAAGGGCGGAAGAAACGGCACGGACGCTCTCAAATCCTACGGAGCGCTCCACGGTATGGCTATGCCGGTTGTATTATATCCTTATGCTTTTGTCAGCTCTTTTTCGGGGCTTCTGATACCGGAAATAAGCGAGAGCATTGCATCCGGGGACAGAGAGAGAATAAAAAGAATAACCGAGAGAGCGATAACGCTGACGCTGTATTTTTCAATGGGGGTGGCGGGGATAATGATAGTTTTCTCCTCGGCGCTCGGGGAGGGAATATATTCCTCGTATGAGGCAGGGACGTATATCGCCATTATTGCTCCGGTACTTCCCATAATGTATCTTGATACCGTGACGGATTCCATCCTGAAAGGGCTCGGCGAGCAGGTATATTCGATGGCGGTTAACATCAGCGACTCGGTTCTCAGTATACTTATGGTCTGGTTTATCCTGCCCATATACGGTGCGAAAGGCTATGCCATCGTTATAATGGTTGCGGAGATATATAATTTTGCTCTGAGTATGACAAGACTTCATAAGAAAGTACGCTTTTCCTTTTCGGCTTTGCGCTCCGTTTTGCTGCCTCTTGCGCTATCGGTCCTTGTATGCAGAACATATGCAAGATACGTTTTTCCGGATTTTATATATACAAACACGGAGATAGCACTCGAAATATTCATATGTGCTCTGACATACGGAGTATTGTCTTATATCGTTATTATCCTCTCGAGAAAATGCAATGTTGCGAAAAACAGAAAAAAATCACAAGAGCAAGCTCATAAAACGGTTTAGCGTCGGTTGACAAAACCGTCGCAATATTATATAATATGATTTAATGTATTAACGTTATTAAATATCGGCAATGCGGTTGCGCTGCCGAGTATTGTCTGTTTGTCAAGGATGATATTGTTATTGTATTTCAACAGTGATATTGTCGGATTAATCAGGAACAATTTCGTTTTGTCTGAGGGATGAAAATAAGGGAGAGAAAAACGGTATGGTAGATACTTTCAAGGGCGGAATCAGGGTGAATGAGCACAAGAACACCGCTCATACCCGTGTGTCGAGAATAAGCGACCCGAAAACTGTCACTATCCCTATGTCACAGCATATAGGTGCGCATTGTACCGTATGCGTCAGCGTGGGGGATTATGTTTTCAAGGGACAGATGATAGGAGACGTAAGCGCCGGTCTCGGATGTCCCGTACACAGCAGTGTGTCGGGCAAGGTGACAAAAATAACTTCCCACCTGACACCTACGGGAATGCGTGTGGAGGACATCGTTATAGAAAACGACGGAAAGGATACAATGTCCCCGGAGGTATCCTTCAAGGGCAGAGAGATAGAGCAGACCACCTCCGACGAGATAATAGACATAGTCAGACGCGCCGGTATCTCGGGTATGGGAGGCGCAACGTTCCCGACTTATGCGAAAATACAGAGCGCAAGGGGAAAGGTTGATACTCTTATAATAAACGCCGCGGAATGTGAGCCTTTTATAACAGCAAACAACAGGCTGCTGAACGAACATCCCGAATCCGTAATCAACGGTGCCAGAGTGCTTTTGCATGCGGTCGGTCTTTCTCACGGTTATATTGCGATAGAAGACAACAAGCCTCACTCGGTACAGATAATGAAAGCCCTGACGGCGGACATGCCCGAGCTCGACGTAAGAGTGATGAAAACGAAATATCCGCAGGGCGACGAGAGACAGCTGATATACGCTATAACCGGCAGAGAGCTTCCGTCGGGTAAGCTGCCGGCGGACGTCGGATGCGTTGTTTTCAATGCCGAGACGGCATCTGCGGTCTACCGTGCGTTCAACTCGGACTACCCGCTTATAGAGAGAATCGTTACCGTTGACGGCGACTGCATAAAGAATCCGAAGAACCTGGAGGTGCCCATAGGAACCTCCTACCGGGACCTTATTGCGGAGTGCGGAGGTCTTATCAAAACTCCGAAATATATAATAAACGGCGGTCCTATGATGGGCTTTGCACAATGGGACGTCGACGCACCCGTAACGAAAGGAACTTCGGCAATACTTGTATTTTCCGAGGATATCAAGCCGGAATACGACCAGCCTCACGAATGTGTACGCTGCGGAAGATGCGTTGCAGGATGCCCGATGCACCTCATGCCCAACTACATGGCGGCTTACTCGAAAAAAAGAATGTACGACGAGGCAGAGAGCTTCGGACTTATGAGCTGCGTTGAGTGCGGCTCGTGTTCCTACGTTTGCCCGGCACATGTGCCTCTCGTTCAGTATATAAGAACCGCAAAAGCGGCAATAAGAGCGAAAGGAAGGGATAAAAAATGACGGAAAACGAAAACAATGAAGAACTGTCGGCAAAAGAAAAAAACGGCACAGTCCCCGTTGACTTTCCCGATATGCTCACCGTTGAGCCTTCGCCTCACATAAAGCACAGGGATACGGTGAGAACGATGATGATTGACGTGCTTATCGCACTTATGCCTGCGGTGATTTATTCGGTATTCGCGTTCGGTTACCGTGCCATTGTTCTTACGCTTGTATCCGTTGCATCCTGCGTATTCTTCGAGTGGGGATACGAGAGGGTAGTTAAGAGGAAAAATACGATATCCGATTGCAGCGCCGCTCTTACGGGGGTTCTGCTCGCCATGAACGTTCCCTCCACTCTGCCCGTATGGATGATAATCATAGGTGCGGCTTTTGCAATAATAATAGTAAAGCAGCTTTTCGGCGGTCTGGGAAAGAACATAGTAAATCCCGCACTGGCAGGAAGAGTGTTTATGTTTTTATCGTGGCCATCATATATGACTGCATATCCGAAGCTCGACGCTGCGGCGTCGGCAACTCCGCTTGCTTTTCTTAAAAGCGGAGACGTATCGAATATAGGAAGTGCGGATATTCTGCGTATGTTTATGGGCGTATCCAAGAGCGGGGTTATAGGTGAAATATCCGCTATGCTTCTGATTGCGGGAGGAATATACCTTATAATACGCAGAGTCATAACGTGGCATATACCCGTCGCCTATATAGGAACGGTTGCCGCTCTTACTTTTATATTTCCGAGAGGCGGCGCGCCCGGACTTACATTTATGCTGGCAGAGCTCTTTGCCGGAGGACTTATTCTCGGGGCGGTGTTCATGGCGACGGACTATGTAACCTCCCCCGTCACCAAACGCGGAAGAATAATATACGGAATAATATGCGGTCTTATCACCGTGTTCATTCGCTATTTCGGAGCCTACAACGAGGGAGTTTCATTCTCCATACTTATTGCAAATCTTCTTGTGTATTACATAGATAAATATACGAAACCGAGAGTTTTCGGTAAAGGCAAAAAGGCCCAAAGCTGCCTTGTGGCAGCAAATGCCGCAAACGAGAATAAAGGGGGAGATAAAAAATGAAAAAGAACCTTATCTTTATTCTGAAAACAGCTCTGCCCCTCATTGTGATATGCGCCGTGTGCGCGGCACTTCTTGCGGCGGCAAACGCAGTTACCTCTCCGATTATTGATGAAAACGCCGCAAAGGAAAAGGTGGCGGCAATAAAGAATCTTCTGCCGGATACGGACAGCTATGAGGAAATATCGGTTGACGCGAAGGGAATAAATTCGCTTTATCTTGTGAAGCTTTCCGACGGAAGCAATGCTTACTGTGTTGACGTCACGGCTAAAAGCAAATACGGAGGAGACGTAAATATGATGGTATCCGTTTTTTCGGGCGAGAGCATTAAGGCCGTCGATGCGCAGATAATAAGTCATTCCGAGACGTTTATTTCAAAATACATCGACGAGGACGGAAAGTATACGGGTATCGACGTAATCTCGGGTGCGACGTATTCCTTCAATGCGATAAAGGACGGTATGCGTATGGCTGAAAGTGCCGTGCGTTCCGTAATCGGAGGTGAAGCGGTATGAAAAACAAAAAAAACAGTTTCATCATAAATCATCTTAAAGAGGGTGTGATTACAAAGAATCCTATCCTTGTGCAGTTGATAGGAATGTGTCCTACTCTTGCGACTACGACGAGCGCAAAGAACGCTCTCGCTATGGGACTCGCCGTTACGGCGGTGCTTGCCTTCTCAAATCTCTTCATATCTCTTCTGCGCAAGTTCATACCGCCTCAGGTGAGAATAGCGGGATATATTGTTATAATATCCGCATTCGTTACGGTTGTGGAGATGCTGATGCACGCGTTCTTTGCGAGCCTGTATGCCGCTCTCGGAGTATTCATACCGCTTATCGTGGTTAACTGTATCATCCTTGCACGCGCGGAGGCATTCGCGTCGAAAAATCCTCCTCTTCCCTCTCTTTGGGACGGCGTGTGTATGGGTCTGGGTTTTACCTGTGCGCTAACCGTACTGGGAATGATAAGGGAAATTCTCGGCGCGGGCTCGCTGTTCGGTGTGGAGCTTCTCCCGCAGGCAATGCATATGTCGATGTTCGTTCTGCCCGCAGGCGCGTTTATAACGCTCGGTTGTCTCATAGCAGCCGCCAACAAGATTATGAGCAAAATAGAAGAACGTTCTAAAAACATGAGAGTTTCGGAGGATACGGAAAATGGTTGATATATTCATTTTGATGCTCACGGCAATCCTCATAGAGAATTTCATATTCTCCAAGTTCATGGGTTGCTGTCCGTTCCTCGGGGTTTCGGAAAAACCGGATACCGCACTCGGAATGGGTATGGCGGTTACCTTTGTCATGACGCTTTCAAGTGCCGTTACGTATGCGGTATATTATTATATACTCGTGCCGTTCGGTCTTGAATATCTGAAAACGATAGCATTCATCCTCGTTATTGCCGCTCTGGTTCAGTTTATCGAGATGTTCTTAAAGAAGTTTGTCCCCGCACTATACAGCGCACTCGGAATATTCTTGCCTCTTATAACCACGAACTGTGCCGTGCTCGGCGCCGCTCTGCTCAATATTCAAAACGGATATAACTTTGTCCAAAGCATTGTATTCGGTTTTTCGGCGGCGCTCGGATTTACTCTGGCTATTGTGATTTTCGCCGGTGTACGTGCAAAGATGGCGTTCTCAAATCCGCCGAAGAGTTTCTCGGGATTTCCGCTTATTCTGATAGCCGCGGGCCTTGCGGCTATGGCTTTCGCGGGGTTCTCGGGACTCTCGATTTCATGACGCAAGCTCAAGAACGGATTTGTTATATTTGAAAAGTTTTAGTATACCTGTATAAGGAGGTATAAACAGATGGTAATTCTCAAGGCGATTCTTTGGTTTTCACTGCTCGGACTTGCTTTCGGTGTTCTTTTGGCTATTGCATCAAAGCTTTTCTTTGTGAAAACCGACGAGAGAGCTGAAAAAATGAAGGAATTTCTCCCGGGCGCCAACTGCGGCGGCTGCGGTTATGCAGGATGTGCCGCTTATGCGGAAGCAGTTGCCAAGGGCGAGGCCAAAATAGGACTGTGTAACGGAGGCGGAGCGAAGGCAGCCGCCGCCATGGCGGAGATTATGGGCGTTGCCGCAGAAAATACGGTAAGAAAGAGGGCGGTTGTCGTATGCATGGGAGACAATGCCAATACAAAGAAAAAATACATATATAACGGTGCTGCGGACTGCGCCTCGGCTTTTTCCATGGGCGGAGGTGACAGAGAATGTCCGTTCGGCTGTATAGGTCTGGGAAGCTGTGCGTCCGTATGTCCGTGGGGGGCTATCACTATTGAAAACGGCAGGGCTGTAGTTATTCGGGAAAAGTGCACAGGTTGCGGAGCCTGCACAAGAATATGCCCCAAAAAGGTAATAAAACTGATTCCATACGATGAGGAGTATACGGTTATGTGTTCGTCGCAAGACAAGGGCAACGTAACTCGCTCATACTGTGAGGTCGGTTGTATCGGATGCCGTATTTGCGAAAAACAATGCGAATCGGGAGCTGTCACCGTTGACGGGGCTCTGGCGCATATAGACCCTGAAAAATGCGTAGGCTGCGGCAAATGCGCCGACAAGTGTCCGAGAAGAATAATAAATGTGACAAGCGGTAAAGCAACGGTTTCTTCGGACATAACCAAGTAAAATACCATGGTGCTTTGCTCACAATCGGTATAAAAGTACTTATGCGTGTCGAAAATACAAAATGAATATGTATGGCATGAATTTGCATGTAATTACAGGAGTTTTATATGTTAAACGATATTATAAGCGATAAGGCCTCGCAGTTTGGCCGCTGTGAGCATACGGAGCTTCGTGCTCAGATGAATACGTCGGTCAACGTGACTATAAACGGCGGAGTCGTTGTGGGAAATTCGAGAAGCGAAAATTCCGGTGTATCCTGTCGTGTTCTCACCGGGGGTGCGTGCGGTTTTGCTTCCTCCTCGGAATACAACGAGGATGCCGTGAAGGACGTAATACGTGCGGCGAAAGACAATGCCGGATTTATGGCAGCGGTCGCTCCGACAAAAAAAGAGTTACGCTTTCCCGACGCAAAAAGGTCGTTCGACGATAAAATATGCTATACCCCGGCTCCGCAGAAGTTATACGCGGATTTTGCCCGAGGTGTTGACGACTATATAGCGAAAAAATACAAAAATCTCTCAAATCGCGTCGTTTGCGTCAGGTGCGATTCTATGGAAAAGCTCCTTACGACCGAGGCGGGATATACGTTTCATACGACGATGCCCAGAAGCTACGTATACATTTTCATGGAGGCAAAAACAAAGGACAACGGACCGGTTGAGCTTTTTCGCGCCGTGGGCGGATTCGGCTCTTTCGAGGAGAACTTCCCGTCGTATGAGGATGTATTTTCCGAGGCTGATAAGCTGTACGAAAAGATAATGAAAAAGAGCGAGGGGGTTTATGCCGACGCAGGAAACAAGACCTGTATTCTGAGTGGCAATCTCTCGGGTATGCTGGCGCATGAGGCGGTGGGACATACCACGGAGGCAGACCTCGTTATAGGCGGTTCCGTTGCAGCTCACAATCTCGGAAGGCAGGTGGCGTCTCCTCTGATAAGCATGACGGACTTTGCAAATACCGCATACGGAGAGAGGGTACCTCTTCCGCTTTGGGTAGACGATGAGGGCATCGTATGCCGTGATACGAAAATCATAGAGAACGGCATCCTCGTCGGATATATGAACAACGCCGATACCGCACTTCGATTCGGTATGGATGCGCTCGGAAATGCGAGGGCGTTTTCCTATTCCGATGAACCGCTGATACGTATGAGAAATACGGCGATACTGAAAGGAAATTCACACATAGAGGATATGATAGCGTCGGTAGAGGACGGATACTATCTCACAGATACGAACAACGGTCAGGCGGACACGAGCGGAGAATTTATGTTCGGCGTCTCAATGGGATATGAGATAAAGAACGGCAGGCTGGGACGCGCTATACTCGACACGACGATATCGGGCATAGCGTTCGATATGCTCAAAACGGTTGATATGGTCGCAGATACCATGGAATGGGAAAGCTCCGGCTTCTGCGGCAAAAAACAGCCGATGCCCGTGGGTCTTGGCGGACCGGCAATCAAATGCAAGGTTAATATAGGAGGCAGATGATATGGCTTGCGACAAAGCGATAATTGACCGACTTTCCCTTGCCGTCGATACGGCTAATTCGCAGTTTGAAAAAGATGGCGCACAGAAATATGCGTCGCAGGCGACTGCACGCAGGGTCGACGAATTCAACGTTGAAGGCCAAGAATTCGGACTTCTCAGAACCGTTATTTCAGAGTCTCTCACCGTATGCGCCATAAAGGATAAGAAATACGGAACCAACAGCTCGAACAAAATAGACGAAGAATCCGTGAAAAAATCCGTATCGGACTGCCTTTCTTCAGCAGAGTCGTCGGAGGAGGACGAGAGCCGCGATATAGCTCCATGCGAGGGGGAAAGACACTTCTCGGACGGCGCACTCGAATATGACAGAGAAAAGTTGTTTTTCCGCATAAAAGAGCTTCTGTCGGATATAAAGGAAAAGCATCCGAAAATCATAATTGAGCAGATGACAGCCTCTCATTCCCACGTGGTATCGGCATATAAGAACTCTTCCAAAACGGAATTCAGCTATGAGGGCGGAGAATACACGGTCGAGCTTATGTACTCGGCGCACGAGGGCGAGGTTGCCACTTCCTTCTTCTGCGATGCGGTGATACTCCGCACACTTGACAGACCGATAATAGAACTGTGCGAGATAGACAAAAATCTCTCAAGGGTTGAAAACCAGCTTGTGACAAAGCCCGTCAGCGGAAAATTTTCGGGAGTTATGATACTAACCCCCTCCTGTCTTGCCGATTTTCTCTCCGATATATACAGAAACTTTCTCTCGGATACGGCGATACTCTCCGGCAGCAGTCCGTGGATTGATAAGATAGGACAAAAAGTTGCCGACGAGAGGATAAGCATCAGTGCCGTTCCAAACGACGCACGTATGGTGGCTCCGTCAAGATACACAATTATCGGGGACGTGCAGAGCAACTGTAAAATAATAGAAAACGGTATACTCAAAACCTTCGTCATTTCACGGTATATGGCAAACAAAAAAGGGCTTGAACGTTCGTCGTGCGACTTCTCTTCAATAGCTATGGAGCCATCCGATACACCTCTCTCCGAAATAATAGCGAAAACTAAGAGAGGCATTCTCGTAGGTAGGTATTCGGGCGGAGCAACCTCCTCGAACGGAGATTTCTCAGGCGTTGCCAAAAACAGTTTCCTCATCGAGGATGGAAAAATAAGCCACGCTCTCTCGGAAACAATGATAAGCGGCAATATTGCGAAGATGCTTTCGGAGCTGGTCGGCATATCGAAAGAAAGCGTATGCGACGGAACGTCCTCACTCCCGTATGCGGCATTTGACAACATAACGGTGAGTGGAAAATAAGCTCTCCGTCAAGAGAGCCTGACGGATAACGGGAACAGCCTCGGTCGGCACAGACTCCAAACGGCGGGCGGAAAATAAGCTCTCCGTCAGAGCGCCGAAACGGCAGAAAATGAAAGATATGAAAACCATGAATAAGAAAAAGAATAAAAGCGACACTGCAAAAAGCATTTCAAAAAAGCGTAAAAAAAGGGATAGGGGCGGCAACGTTGCCGTTATCGTTACGATAGCGGTAATGATAGCGATGGTTATTGCAACGGTTTTTATAGTTAAAGCGGTAAGAAACGGCAGTAATGACGACAGCCATGACGGCGATGGACAATATACGACGGCATCTATGAAAACCGAGGGCGATTTCGTTTACTATGAAGGTGAATCGGGTGAGATTGCGATAAAAAAATATAACGGCAGCGCCAAAAGGGTAGAGATACCCGAAAATATTAACGGCAAGAGCGTTGTCTATATTTTTGACGACGCATTCTCGAAAAACGAGAGCGTAGAGGAAATAGTTCTTCCTTCCGGAATAAAGGAAATACTCGACGGGGTGTTCGACGGGTGCAAAAACCTGCGCACGATAACGCTTCATTCGGGTATTGAAGGGATAGGAAAGAATTCTTTTCGCGGTTGCGAGTCGCTCTCCGAAGTAAAGTTCTGCGGAACCTCAGAGCAGTATTCGGATATGATAATAGGCACCATGGCGGGCAACGAAAAATTAACCGCCTTAACTCCGATATACGTATCGGAATAATTTTCTTGACAAAAACCTCACGGCATTATATAATAATACTTAGTATAAGTTCAACGTTTATGCAGTTGTATCGATACAAGATATAAGATACACGGTGAAATATACCGAGAAATATGGGAAGGTGTAAAAATGAAAAGATTTGCAGCTATAATACTTGTCGTTGCCACGTTGATTACGACGCTTCTTTGCCTGACATCCTGTGATGAGGAAGACATTACAAAAGAACTTAAATTTGAGCTTCTGGACGACGATACATATTCGGTTGTCGGATATACCGGCGATGAAACGGATATATTAATTCCGGCAGAATATGACGGTAAGGCGGTTACTGAAATCGGCGGCGAGGCATTCCGTCAATCGAAGCTGACAAAGGTGACTATTCCTTCATCCGTTAAAAGCATAGGGTACAATGCTTTTTACCGTTCGGAAAGCCTTCAGACGGTAGTTCTCGGCGAAGGCCTCGAGATTATAAATATGAGTGCGTTTTACGGATGCACGAATCTCAAAACAATAAACATACCCGAGAGCGTAAAGCAGATATGCCGTGACGCTTTCCAGGCGTGCTCATCTCTCGAATCGATAACAATCCCCGTCGGTATTGAAGACGCATTTCCGAGAATGTTCATGGGTTGTTCGAATCTGTCGACCGTTACAATAGAGAATGAGAAATATGCCGATGCGCAAAACGCGGATGACTGCGGATATATCTTCAAATATGCAAAGACCGTTTATATAAAGGACGGAGTTGCCATTGGCTCGTATATTACAAACAATTTTGCAAAACAGGATTCCGACAGAGCGGGATATTCCAAGTACACGCGCTGAAGTTCGGAACCGCAATAACGTCAAAGAGGATACTTATTTCGTATCCTCTTTTAATATTGTCATTTATTTTTTCTTCGCCTGATAAGCTCCGATACTTTGAGTATTGCGAGCTGGGTCTTGCCGTCGGGGATTTCCCCCCGCATAACCATATCGAGAAGTTCGCTTAACGGTTTTTGTCCTACTTTCAGGAATTCGTCGTCGTCAAGCTCGGTTTCTCCGAACGTAAGTTCTTCGGCAAGATACATTTCTATCCGTTCTCCGAGTATTGCGGGCGACGGAATATAAAGACCTAAGTACGTGATTTTGCCTGCAATGGCACCGGTCTCTTCACGTAATTCTCTTTTTGCGGCCTCCTGCGGGTCCTCTCCTGCGTAGTCAAGCTTGCCCGCGGGAATTTCGAGCATAACTCTGCCCTGAGCATATCTATACTGTTCTTCAACTATGACGTTTCCGTTCGGAAGAAGGGGGACTATCGCAACAGCTCCGTTGTGCTTAACGTATTCCCGCTCTGCCAATCTTCCGTCGGGAAGTTTTATTTTGTCAATGCAGGTGCAGAGCACGCGCCCCTTGTATATTTCTTTTGATTCCACGCATTTCTCGGTTAAATCACAGTAAACCTTTTTCATTTTACCCTCCTGTATTCATCGGAACAAAACATTGTATTTATTTTATCATAATGAAGAGAAAAATGAAAGTGCGAAGAGAAAATTTATTCAATTCCCGTATCGGTATTTGCCGTGACGGCTGTTTTGAGATTCGATTGGAACATTATTGCATATTTTCGCTCGGGTTTTCTTCCGGGGACGGAGGAGGGCTTTCCGACGAGCCTTGAGGCGGAGTTTCTTACGGGGACGGAGGAGGGCTTTCCGACGGGCCTTGAGGCGGAGTTTCTTCCGGGGACGGAGGCGGGCTTTCCGGTTGGCTCTGAGACGGGTTTCCTTCCGGGGACGGAGGCGGGCTTTCCGGTTGGCTCTGAGACGGGTTTCCTTCCGGGTTCGGAAGCGGGGCTTCCTGCGGAATTTGACCGGGGCTTTCCTGCATCTGATTTTGACTGTTATTCATTGTTCCGGGGATACTGCCGTTTATCACGATACCCGTGCCGTTATATACTGCGTCGTAGCAATCCTCAAATCCGCGCACGTCTATCCTGACGCCTTCTATATGAATATAGCGGGCAAAGTCGTACTCGTATGTGTTCAGAGGGCGGTCAAAGGCGTCCTTCGACTGCGCCGATACGGTATAAACGCCGTCAGTTGCACCGACGACCAGAAGGGTATGGTAATATCCCTCGTTTTCACGGCCGAGTTGTATTACGTCGCCTACCTCGAGTTTATCTGAGGCGCTTTCAATTCCATAGGGGCCTACCCCTTGGTTCTTAGTTATGAAGTCATAAAAAAACTGAACACCCGTCCAGGATGCGGTCCTGTTTGTGTCGGAAAGAAAATACCAGCCCAGAACAGGCGTGAAATTCATAACGCAACTGCCTGCATAGATACACTGGCTTACGAAATTCGTGCAGTTGCCTCCTAATTCGCTGTAATCATTAAAGAGGGGATTGCGCGAGAACGCCCACTTACGTGCGTATCTGTATGCGCGGGATCTGTCATAAATTTTGTTAACAAGCATAATTTCACCTCCCTACATTTTACGCAGAAAAGAAAAAAATGCCACATCTTATGTCTGAAATAACCTTATGGTAAAATAAAAGCGGAATAATATAAAAATATCATTCCGTTTATATTTTTTGCTTAATTATGCAAATACGAAAAGTATAATCATAAGGACGTGGCATATGCTCCCCGTGAGGACAAAGAGATGAAATACCGAGTGCATATACGGTATCTTTACGCCCATGCGGTAAAGCACGGCGCCGAGCGTGTATGCGATACCTCCGAAGAGGAGAAGGAGAAATCCCCCCTTGCCTATTGCGGAATAAACCTTTGGCGCACAGACTATTATCGCCCATCCCATGGCAATATAGGCTATCATCGATATACGCTCATACTTTTTCAGGTCTATGGCGTTAAAGGTTATTATCGTAGCGGCGAGCCCCCATATAATCCCGAATGTGACCCACGCGCTTATAGGATACTCAGCCGAAAGGGAAACCACGAGCAGGGGAGTATAGGTACCTGCTATCAGCAGATATATAGAGCAGTGGTCCATTATCTGCAATACCTTTTTGCCTGTGTTCTTGCTAAGTCCGTGATAGACGCTCGACATGGTATAAAGTATAATCATCGACGTTCCGAATGTCACCGCGGACAGAATCCCGCCGACACCGCGTCCTCTCAATACGGAGAAGATTATACACAGAACGAGGGCTACTATTCCGAGAGCACCCCCTACTATATGGGAGACCATATTGAACACTTCCTCGCCGTGACTGTAATGAGGCAGAACCCGATCGGACAGTTTCGTTCTCTTTTCGCTCGGGTCTATTATCCACATATCTCTCCCTCCGTTTGCGTTCGGTTTATCGCTTTATTTTTTTCGTCGTTGTTTTCGGGAACGGCTCATCTCTTACTATTACGTCGGAGACTCTCTTGTACATCGGAAGATTTTCAAGGGCCTTTCCTATATCGGCGATAAGCTCTTTTTTATCATGGGGTTCCTCACAGTATACCTCTGCGGCAAGGCCGATTTCGTTACCCTTCGTATCCCGTCTCGCTCTTATGATAACCTCGTTGATATATCCGACGGCGGAGGTTATATATCCCTCTATTTCCTCCGGATAAATGTTTTTGCCGTTGTTTAATACTATTATGTTCTTTTTTCTGCCGGTTATTACAATTTGCTCGGTATCGGTTATATAACCGTAATCTCCCGTATGAAACCAGCCGTCAATGAGCACTTCGGAGGTGAGGTCGTCACGCTTGTAATAGCCTTTCATAACGGTATCGCCCTTGACGCATATTTCGCCTATGCCGTCCTCGGTCGGATCGTCTATTCTCCATTCTATGCAGGGAACACGGTGCCCCGCACTGTAGAAGTTGAGGTCGGCTTCCGTGTTAACGGATACAAGGGGGGAGCACTCGGTTATGCCGTAGCCGATATGGAACGATATTCCTATTGTATCAAAAAATTTTGCGGTATCGGCGTTTATGGGTGCACCGCCGCATACTATCTTCACGAGCCTGCCGCCGAAGCGCTTATGAATCTGCCCGAAAATCACACGGCGAAGGTCTATTCCGCGTTTTCTCAAAGCTTCCGAGACTTTTAGAGCACGCTGAAACGTTTTCATTTTCCCCTGCTTTTCGATTTCAGAAAGCACCGCAGAACGGAAAAAGTCGGCAAACATAGGAACAATATACATATACTGAGGACGGTAGAGCTTAAGGTTGTGAGAAACCATTCGATATGACTCGTTTATGCAGAGGGTGGTGTGATAGTGTATTCCGACGAGGATTCCGCATACCGCCTCGTAGGTATGGTGGTAGGGGAGAACCGACAGGCCGACCTGAGGAAGCTGGGAAAGATGGAGACTGTGATAAACTAAGGAAACGAGATTGTGCTCGGTGAGCATAACGCCCTTTGCCGTTCCGGTCGTGCCGGAGGTATATACCAGCATTTTAAGCTCGTTTTCGTCGCTCTTCAGATCGTCATAGTCACCCTTGCGCATTTTTCTTCCGCGTTCGATTATTGAGTCGAAGAAAAGAACGGAATCCGAGACCTTGACCGTATCTTCGTCCGAATTATCATTGTCAAAGCAAATCATAAGCTTGATGTTGGGCAGCTCGGCAAGACGTCCTTCAAGCGCATCTTTGTGTTTGCCGTCCACAAAGAGGACGGTGGAGTCGCTGTCGTTTATAAGCCCGATGAGATTGTCGGTAGGCAGCTCGCGGTCGAGAGGTACAAACACGCCCGCACTTTTGAGAACGGTAAGATAGGTTACTATCCACTTATATGAGTTTTCGCCCACGCACGCGATATGAGCTTCCCCGTAGCCGAGAGAAGTCAGATATGCGCCCAGGGCCTCAACGTCTGAGTAAAATTCGCGGAATGTAACCGAAACGATTTCCTTATCTGCTGTTTTATATTTATATGCAATTTTATCTGCTGCATCATCCAGAGCCATTTTCATCATTTCTTTTATTGATGAGAACTCTTTTATTATTACTTTCTTGGTCATATGGATTACCTCACTTTGGTTTTTAACTGCAAAATTATTATAAGCAAATAATACCGAAAAGTCTACCTACATAGGTAAACCGAAATTCTACATTCGCACGAAAGGATTCTACTACGGGAATACTCGTGTAAACTGTAGGTAGAGTTAACAAAAAGTTCTTGAATTATATAATTAAATGTGTTATATTATATTTTGTAGAGCCGATGAGAGCCGCCGCATTGTACAGATGCTCGTGGTGCAGATAAATAACATACGACATTGATATTTGACTTTACCTGCGCGTAACGTAAATAGATATTTACATAAAATACACTTTACATGCACTTTTATAATTATTGAAAAGGAGGAGGCTTTATGAAAGAACTGAAAAAGGTTATAGCAACCAACATAATCAATCTCAGACGGGCGAATAACATAACGCAGGCTCGCCTCGCCGAAGAGCTTAACTATACCGATAAGGCTGTCTCCAAGTGGGAAAGGGGAGAGTCTGTGCCCGATGTTTTCGTTCTTAAAAGCATAGCGGACAGATTCGGCGTCACCGTCGACTATCTTCTCTCCGAAACGCACCGTGCCAGAGACGACAGGTCGCAATGGCTCAATCATTCCATTATTACCGCAATATCCTGCGTTCTCGTATATGCGATATTCACTATAGTTTACTTCATTCTCAGGATTTCTCTGACAAACCCTACGTGGATATGGAAAATATACATCTGCGCAATACCGATATGTAATATCGTTCTTCTGGTTTTTAATTCCATATGGGGTAAGCTCGTGTGGAACTATTTGATTATAACCATTCTTTTATGGTCGACGCTTCTGACGGCGTACGTTTTCACACATTTACCTCTTTTGTTTCTGCTCGGTCTGCCTGCGGAGATTATTATACTTCTCTGGAGCCGTCTGAAGTTTCCGACAAAGGACAGTCCCGGCTTCTTAAAACCCAGGGAGCGTGCCGTGCATAGGGAAAAGAAAGACCCGGACGGTGAATGACTTATAAGGCAAGAGCCTCCGATTTGTAAAAATAAAACCTTAAGGGCGCTGAGAACATAGAAGGGTAATCCTTCGGAAAATGCGCCAAGGCGCAAAGGTGGACCTCAGGCGGGCGCTCAGAACATCGGGGGTAATCCTTCGGAAAATGCGCCAAGGAAAGAAAAAATCCCGAATTCACGTCGGTATGCTGTGAATTCGGGTTTTTGTTACAAATATAATTATTTTATCGCTCGTACAGATAGGTCATATATGCTATTTTTTCTGCCAGCTCATCGGTAAACTCGTCTTTTTTCATACGGAAACGCCAGTTTTTACCCGAGGTGGACGGGGTGTTCATACGATAGGCAGAACCGAGTCCGAGATAGTCCTGCATCTGCGCCATAAACAGGTCGGCGACGCTCTGCATACCGCATCTTATAACGCCGAAGGTATATCCCTCATCGGCGGACAGCCCCATATAGTCGGAGGCGTATTTAAAGTCCGGCTCAGACATATCGGAGAGCCATCCGGGGATAGTGTCGTTGTCGTGCGTACCCGTATAGCATACGGTGTTCCTGTCATATGCGTGCGGTTGATAAGAACTGTGCGAGCCTGCGGAAAAGGCGAACTGCATAACTCTCATTCCGGGAAAACCCGAATCCGCGAGCAGCTTTCTGACGTCGTCGGTGAGGATGCCGAGGTCCTCCGCTATGATTTCAAGCTCGGGGTAAGAGCTTTTGATTTTTCGTATAAAACTCATTCCCGGTCCCTTTTCCCAATGTCCGCGCCGTGCGTTTTCATCCCCATAGGGGATGGCAAAATAGCTTTCAAGACCGCGGAAGTGGTCTATGCGGATAACGTCAAACAATTTTGCGGACACACCGATTCTCTGCATCCAGAAGTCGTACGAACGCTTCTTCATTTTCTCCCAATCGTATAGGGGGTTGCCCCATAACTGCCCGTCCGCACTGAAATAGTCGGGCGGAACGCCTGCCACGAATACGGGTACGTTATCCTCGTTCAGAATAAACTGACCCGGGTGAGCCCATACGTCGGAGGAATCGTGCGCACAGTATATCGGTAAATCTCCGATGATGCGTATTCCCAGAGAATTAACGTATCTGCGCAAAAGGGTAAACTGCTCAAAGAAAAGATATTGTATATAGGTATAGAAGCATACGTCGTCGTAGAGAAGCTCGGTATATTTCTCTATACCTTTCTTCGTATGGCGGCGAATATCCGCATCCTCCCACTCATACCACGGCTTGTCTCCGAAATGATTTTTGCAAGCCATAAAGAGCGCGTATTCGTATATCCAGAAGGCGTTCTCCTGACAGAAGATTTTTACCTTTACCTCATCCCTTGCATATCCCGTCTTGTAGGCTATCCTGAGTATATCGTATCTGGTTCTGTACAGAAGGTCGTAATCGACAAATCGTTCGTCTGCGACGCGCTCCGAGAGTGCGCTCAACACCGCCTTGGGCAGAAGTGAGTCCTCCGAGAGCATATCGAGGTCGATAAAGTACGGATTCCCCGCGAAAACAGATACCGACTGGTAGGGAGAATCTCCGTATCCCGTAGGATTTACGGGCAATACCTGCCAGAACTTCTGCCCTGCGGCTTTCAGCTGATCGGCGAATTTATATGCCGCCTCCCCCAGCGTTCCTATCCCGTACGGTGAGGGTAGTGATGATATATGCATTATTATTCCCGATGCTCTCTGCATTTTTCTTCTCCTTGCAGTTCTTGCTTTGTTATAAAAAATCCATAATTCGATTATATAACAAAAAAAACGTAAAATCAACATTTTACTTGACTGTATCGGCAAATTGTTATAAAATAAATTTGTAAAACACATAACGTTCAAAACAAATGCTTACGGAAACGGAAATATGAAATATCTTCTTCAACCTAAAAAACAGTATAAGGTAAATCTGCACGCTCACACAAATATATCGGACGGAATTCTTTCTGCCTTTGAGATAAAAGCACTTTATAAAAGCCACGGTTATTCCGCCGTTGCTTTTACCGACCACGATATTCTAATCAGACACAACGAGCTTACGGATTCGGAGTTCATTGCGCTCAACGGCTATGAGTTCAAGATGAATGAAAACTCGGTTATGCACGCAAAGGAGCGCTACAAGAGCTTTCATATGAACTTCATAGCTCGTTCACCGCTCACGGATACGCAGGTGTGCTTTAATCCCGATATAATAACCAAAGAGGCGAAGAGATTCATACCTTTTTCAAAATACGACGGAGAGGTTTATAACTACGAATACTCGCAGAGCGGTGTATGCGACGTAATAAGCAGAGCACGCGCGGCAGGCTTTATCGTCAACTACAATCATCCGGTATGGTGTATGAATACAGATGCCGAGCTTTGCGGTATACACGGATTTTGCGGTGTTGAAACGATGAATACCAATTCGCACAGAGTTAAGGGACTTCCCGAAGATACGGATATGATATACGAAGGATTTTTGCGCCGAGGAGACAGACCGATACCTCTCGGATGCGACGATAATCATAACCAGTACGAATATAATTCCGACAGCTTCGGCGCATTCAATATGGTGCTGTGTGATTCACTGTCGTACGAAAACATAATTTCCGCTCTTGAAAATGGAGATACCTATGCGAGCGCAGGGCCACTTATAAACGAGATAAAATACGATGACGGATACGTTTTTCTCAACGTGGAGAATACCGTTTCGGTTATGCTCCGTACGGAGGGCAGACGGGCACAGAATATATGTGACCGCGACGGGCTTGATATCGTAAGATTCAAGGTGAAGGAAAACGACGGTTATATACGCTTTGTCCTCACAGATAAGGAGGGAGCTCACGCATACACGAGGGCTTACGACCTATCCGATTTTACGTGAAAAGGAAAAAATATGACAGGGTATGAGATAGAGAGAAAATTCCTTATAGAAATGCCTTCGGATGCCGAAAAGGCAGTGTGCGAAAAGAAACGGATAGTACAGACTTATCTTACGTCTACCACGGGCAGTGAAAGAGTCAGAAAAAGCATTTGCAACGGTAAGACGGAGTATACGCACACCAGGAAAAAAACGCTCTCTCCGATGAAAAGGACAGAAGAGGAAAATATCATAAGCGAGGACGAATATAACGCCCTTTTGCTTAATCGTGACAAAGGGCGCAGAGATATAGAAAAGACAAGATACGTATTCCCCTGCAATGCTCATAAATTTGAGATAGACGTTTATCCTTTTTGGAATGACGTTGCGGTGCTGGAGGTTGAGCTTTCAAGAGAAGATGAGGATATATGTTTCCCCGAATGGGTACGTGTTATCCGTGAGGTTACGGACGATATACGCTTCACAAACAGTGCGCTGGCAGTGAAAATCCCCGATATTTAACAGTAAAAACAAAACAGGGAATGAGAGATGCTCACGCCCTGTTTTTTGTATTATAAAATTTTAACGGAAGAAGTCGAGCAAGTCGGAGCCGCCCGAGGAGCCCGAGTTATTGTTTCCGCTGTTGAAGCCGTTATTGCCGTTGCCGCCGTTGCCGACGTTACCACCGTTATTGCCGTTGGCGCCGTTGCCATTGCCGCCGTTGGCGCCATTGCCGCCGTTACCGCCGTTATTGCCATTGCCGCCGTTACAGCCGTTATTGCCGTTGCCGCCGTTGTCGGAATTGTCAAACCCGAAGGCTTTTTCGTCATCGGGCGTGTATTCATCTCTGATATCGAGAGGGGGGAGGGAGATAAAGTCGGGTCTTGCCGTCATATTCACAATATACAGAGTGCAGGGAATCAGCGCAAGGAGAAAGAATACGCACAGTACCTTTACGACCGTCGGGTTGACTTTTTCAAGCAAATCCGTGTTTGAACCGACAAGATTGAACGTTATATGCACGATTGTGTTTGCAAGTATCGAACGGAAACGCTCGAAAAGCCACGAGAGAATCATTCCGATAATGAATGCATAAATGAACCATACTATCGTTCCGTGGAGCGCGCCGAATATGAGAGATACTATGCTCATTGCGACTATCTTCGGCATAGTGCGCCTGAGCATTTTGTATGCGAGAGCACGGAAAACGACTTCCTCTAAGATCGGCGCCATGATTACGGTAGAGATGAACGACACAACTGCGTTCCCCTCGCTTATCATAGACACGCTGTCATCATACGACCCCTTCCAGCTGTCGGGAAACGGAATGAATGAGAGAAAGAGCAAAACGGCCATGGACAGTCCTATCGCAAAGACGATGAGGACTATGACGCTTATCGGATGAATCTTTTTTATCTCCAGGGCACGCGGTATGTTACGTGTGCGCAGTTCCGTTATTAACAGAACGGTTATGAGCGTGCATAGCCCCGATACTATAGATACTGCGTTCGAGGCACTCAGAATACCGTCCGTTATCATATTCTGTATCGCGTCAATATCGCTGTCCGTCAGTGCGTTTCCCTTGAGAAGGGCCGACACCATTACCTTAAAGCTCGCGCCGAAGGAAAAAATAATTGTTGTAAGAAACTGAAAGGCGATGAATATACCGATATAAAGTATGCACCAGAGCAAAGACATCGTTATTTTATAACCCCTGCCGTGCGTACCCTGGGGATAATAAGTAAAACGGTTTTCGTTTTGATTCATAATTACTTACCTACTGAAGTTTATATATGGAGTATATGCCGATTCTGCGAAAATATATAATAAAATCAGAATTCAAAATACTTCTTTGCGTTTTCGTAGCAAATTCCTTTTATTATAGTTGATAACAATTTTTCGTCGTCGGGGTATTCTCCGTTTTCAACCCATTCACCGATAAGGTTACAGAGTATTCTGCGGAAATACTCGTGGCGGGTATAGGAGACGAAGCTTCGGCTGTCGGTGAGCATGCCTACGAAGTTTGCGAGCATTCCGAGGTTTGAGAGGGACTTCATCTGAGCCTCCATGCCGTCCCTCTGGTCGTTAAACCACCAGCCTGCGCCGAGCTGAACTTTTCCCTTATACGGAGACGACTGGAAGTTGCCTATCATAGTTCCGAGAACGTAATTGTCGCAGGGGTTGAGCGAATAGAGTATGGTTTTTGGCAGTTTGTCTTCATAATCAAGGGCGGAAAGAAAGGCGGAGAGAGAGTCCGCTATACGGAAATCGCCTATAGAGTCAAAGCCCGTATCCGCACCTAATTTCTCGAACATACGGCGGTTGTTGTTTCTGATGGCGCCCATATGAAGCTGCATGGCGAAGCCACGCTTTGAATACTCTCTGCCGCAGCAGAGCATAACAGCAGTGCGGAAAATATCTCTTTCGTTTGCACTTATTTCCTCGCCTCTCATTTTCTTCTCAAATACGGCTTTGGGGTCTCCTATTGCGTAGGGGACGTAGTCCACGCCGTGGTCAGAGAGCTTGCAGCCGGCATCGGCAAAGTATTTTATACGGGTTTTTATATAGTCTGTCAGTTCATCATAGGTCCCTACTCCCGTTTTCGCAATATAATCCTTCCAGTCGGGCTTGCCTATATCCACGAGTCTGTCGGGGCGAAACGTCGGGAGAACCTTTACGGGGAAAGAATCACCTATTTCCTTAATTTTCTTATGATATTCAAGCATGTCTGCAGGGTCGTCGGTAGTACATATGACGGATACGTTTGATTTCATTATTAACCCGCGTGCAGTATATCCGTCGGATGCGAGCTTTTCGTTGCATATATCCCATATTTTTTTGGCGTTATTCTCGCAAAGAATTTCGTCTATTCCGAAATAGCGTTTGAGCTCGAGCTGTGTCCAATGAAAAAGAGGGTTTCCTATGAGCTTCTCATGAGTTTTCGCAAATGCGAGGAACTTTTCGTATTCGGGTGCGTCTCCCGTTATATATTTTTCATCAATTCCGTTTGAGCGCATCTGCCTCCATTTGTAATGGTCGCCGGAGAGAAAGAGATCGTATGCGTTTCTGAAGCTGTAATCCTCTGCTATCTGTTTTGGAGAGAGATGACAGTGATAGTCGATTATCGGCATATCCTCAGCGTAATTTTCGTAGAGTTTTTTTGCCTTTTCATTTCTGAGCATAAATCTATCGTTTATTATTCCCATAACCATACCTCGGTGACAAATTTGATTTAACATTATTATACTATGAAGAACTGATTTTTTCAAGCGTTTTGAAATATTTGCAAACAAATGCAATAATAATAAAAATATATGCAATTATAATGCGATTATATATTTACATTTTGAATTTTGTCTGATATAATGTATTATGAAATTTTACGCTTGGATATAAGCAAAAATGAAAAAAGCAATGAAAAGAGGATTTATTATGGCAAGAGTTATTACTTTCGGTGAGCTGATGCTCAGACTTGCTCCGGACGGATATCTCAGATTCGTGCAGGCAGAGAATTTTGAGGCGACCTTCGGCGGAGGAGAGGCTAACGTAGCCGTTTCTCTCGCAAATTACGGAATTGACGCGGCTTTCGTATCGAAACTCCCGAAGCATGAAATAGGTCAGATGGCTGTAAACTCACTGCGCAAGTACGGAGTTGATACCTCTGAAATTGTAAGGGGCGGAGACAGAGTTGGTATTTACTATCTTGAAAAGGGAGCGTCTCAGCGTCCCTCCAAGGTAATATACGACCGTGCATATTCTTCTATATATACGGCAAAGAGAGAGGACTTCGACTGGGATAAAATATTTAAGGGAGCCGACTGGTTTCATTTCACCGGTATCACCCCCGCTCTTAACCCGACTGTTGCAGAAATATGTCTGGACGCATGCCGTGCCGCAAAAGCACACGGCGTTAAGGTAAGCTGCGACCTCAACTTCAGAAAGAAGCTGTGGAGCCGTGAAGAAGCGAGAAAGACAATGACGGAGCTTATGCCTTATGTAAACGTCTGCATATCGAACGAAGAGGACGCATACGACGTATTCGGCATCGCACCGGAAAACAATGACGTTACCTCCGGCAAGCTCAATGAAGAAGGCTATAAGAGCGTTGCAAAACAGCTCATGGATAAGTTTGGATTCGATAAGGTGGCAATAACCCTGCGCACTTCCATCAGCGCAAACGACAACAAGTGGGCGGCTATGCTCTATGACGGCAAGGATTACTGTTTCAGCAAGTCATACAACGTACATATCGTTGACCGTGTAGGCGGCGGCGACAGCTTCGGCGGCGGACTTATCTACTCCCAGCTTGAGAATATGTCCTCGCAGGATTCGATAGAATTTGCCGTTGCGGCAAGCTGTCTTAAACATTCCATTGAGGGAGACTATAACTTCGTTTCGGTCGATGAGGTAAAAGCTCTCGCGGGCGGAAACGGCTCCGGAAGAGTACAGAGATAAACAGATAAATAAAAGTTAAAGGAGAAAAATCATGCTTAAAGGTATACCGAAGCTCCTTTCACCCGAGCTTCTTAAAGTTCTCTGTGAAATGGGACACAGCGACAGAATAGTTATAGGAGACGGCAATTTCCCTGCGGAAACCATGGGCAAGAATGCCAAGGTTATAAGATACGACGGACAGGATATCCCCGCTCTTCTGGACGCAATACTCACGGTTTTCCCGCTCGATACGTACGTTGAGCATCCCGTAAATCTCATGGAGCTCATGGACTGCGACAAGGGAAAGGTTGAAACCCCTATTTGGGATGAATACAAAAATATTGTGGCAAAGCACGACGAGAGAGGGCAAAAGGCTGTCGGAAACATCGAGAGATTTGCTTTCTATGAAGAGGCAAAGAAATGCTATGCGGTTATTGCTACGGGCGAGAGCGCAATATACGCAAACATAATCCTTCAAAAGGGAGTAGTCAAGGATTGATAAATCCCGAGTCGTAGGCTCTATTGAATGTAAAGTGCGGTTTAATATTTGAAACCGCAACGCAAAAAATAATAAAAGGAAACATACAGATGAAAGCCGTTATAACCGTAATAGGCAAAGATAAGGTAGGCATCATAGCAACCGTAAGCTCAGAATGTGCCAAATACAGCGCAAATATAGTTGACATCACACAGAGTGTTATGAAGGAATATTTTGCTATGATAATGTTGGTTGAGATTGATAACATGAACGTCTCTTTTGCCGATTTTCAGCATGAACTCGCCGAAGTGGCAAAAGAAAAAGGACTTGATATCCGCGTTATGCACGAGGATATATTCAACTCAATGCACAGAATATAAAATTCTTTTACAGAAATAAATTAATTCGTTTTGTATGCACAGCGCCGATAAGCAACAAAGTATGCTTTCTGCGGTAAATGCATATAACTCAGGCATAAGGACAATACAAATGATAAACACATCCGACGTACTTGAAACAGTGAGCATGATACGTGAGGAAAACCTCGATATACGTACCGTGACCATGGGTATATCGCTCCTTGACTGTGTCAGCGACGATATTGGAAGACTCGAGAAGAACATATACGACAAGATTACCCGTATGGCAAAGAATCTTGTATCTGTATGCGAGGAGCTTGAGGCTACATACGGAATACCGATTATCAACAAGAGAATATCCGTAACACCCCTATCCCTTGTTGGAGGGAAGGCGACGAGCGACGACTACGTACGTCTCGCCGTAATGCTGGAGAGAGCTGCGCAGAATCTCGGTGTTAACTTCATCGGCGGTTTCGGCGCACTCGTTCAGAAGGGCATAAGCTACGGCGCAAAAAATCTCATGGAGGCGATACCGCAGGCCCTCTCCGAGACCGACAGAATATGTTCGTCGGTAAACGTTGCGTCCACGAAAGCAGGCATCAACATGGATGCGGTTGCGAAAATGGGACAAATCGTTAAGGAGAGCGCATATCTCACAAGAGATAAGGACTCCATAGGATGCGCAAAGCTCGTCGTCTTTTCGAATATCCCGGACGATAATCCGTTTATGGCGGGTGCCATTCACGGTATGGGCGAAGAGGACACGGTGATTAACGTTGGAGTCTCCGGTCCCGGAGTCGTTGCCGCGGCAATCAAAAAAGCGGGAAAGTGCAGCTTTGACGAGCTTGCCGAGACGATAAAGAGAATAGCCTTCAAAATAACGAGGGTGGGGCAGCTTATCGCGGCGGAGGCCTCAAAGAGACTCGGAGTTAAATACGGAATTATAGATTTATCACTTGCGCCCACCCCGGCAATAGGCGACTCCGTTGCATATATACTCGAGGAAATGGGCCTCGAAAAATGCGGGACACACGGGACGACGGCGGCACTCGCACTGCTCAACGACGCTGTTAAGAAGGGCGGAGTTATGGCGGCAAATCACGTCGGCGGACTCTCCGGTGCATTTATACCCGTATCCGAGGATGCAGGTATGATAGCTTCGGCTGAATGCGGTGCTCTCTCAATAGAAAAATTGGAGGCTATGACCGCGGTCTGTTCGGTAGGGCTTGATATGATAGCGGTTCCCGGGGATACGTCTGCCGAGACGATAAGCGGAATTATCGCAGATGAAATCGCAATCGGAGTTATAAACAATAAGACTACCGCTGTCAGAATAATACCCGTATGCGGTAAGGGAATCGGCGATAACGTTGAGTTCGGCGGTCTGCTCGGCCACGCTCCGATAATGAAGCTCAGCCGGTATTCCTGTAAGGAGTTTATTGACAGAGGCGGAAGAATCCCCGCCCCGATACATAGTTTGAGAAACTGAAAATATATGATAGAAGGCAGAGATTTTACCATGAAATTATGATGTCTTCTTTTACCAAAGGAGTAACTAGTTTGGATAATATTATTGAAATAAAAAATCTGAAAAAGAGCTTCGGAGACGTTTTGGCTGTCAACGATTTATCCTTTAACGTAGGCAGGGGTGAGCTTTTCGCTTTTCTCGGCGTAAACGGAGCAGGTAAGTCAACGACGATATCGATGATGTGCGGAACTCTCGTACCCGACGGAGGCAGCATAGTTATAGACGGAATGGATACTATGAGCTCTATGTCGAAGATAACGAGCGAGATAGGTGTTGTTTTTCAATCATCCGCGCTTGACGGCGTACTCAGCGTGGCAGACAATCTTTATTCCCGCGCGAGCCTGTACGGAATCATCGGTAAAGAAGCTGATGACAGAATCGGCGAGCTCGCGGACAAGCTTGATTTTTCCGAGCTTCTGGGCAGAACGGTAGGCAAGCTCTCCGGTGGACAGAGACGGCGAATCGACGTTGCGCGGGCTCTCATACACAGACCCAAAATACTCATACTCGATGAGCCGACGACCGGACTTGACCCTCAGACCAGGCGCACGCTGTGGGGGGTAATAGATTCTTTGCGCAGGGAGGAGAACATGACGGTTTTCCTCACCACCCATTACATGGAGGAGGCTGCCGACGCAGACTACGTCATTATTCTTGACAGTGGTAAGATATGCGCGAGCGGAACTCCCCTGATGCTCAAAAATACATATACCGGAGATTTCATAACGGTATACGGTGTTAAAGAAGATGCGGTGAAGCGACTCGGCTTTCCATATGAGACTATACGCGATGCGTACAGAATCCGTGTTGACAACACACAGACAGCGAGGGATTTGATAATAAACAATCCCGAGATTTTCACGGATTTTGAAATAACCAAGGGCAAGATGGACGACGTGTTTCTATCCGTCACCGGAAAGAAACTTTCGGGAGGTGCGACGGTATGAAAACCTTTTTTGCCATGACCAAGAGAAATATTAAGATGTTCTTTAAGGACAAGGGAATGTTCTTTACGTCCTTGATAACTCCTGTAATTTTACTCGTTCTTTATTCTACGTTTCTTGCCAAAGTATATAAGGACAGTTTTGAGTCGGCTCTTCCGCAGGGGTTCGGCGTAAGCGATACTCTCATAAACGGTACGGTGGGAGGAGAGCTTTTCTCATCGCTCCTTGCGGTGTGCTGTGTTACGGTTGCTTTCTGCTCCAATATGCTGATGGTGCAGGATAAGGCGAACGGGACGAGAAGAGACTTCGTGATAACCCCGACGAAAAAATCGGTTCTTGCAATATCGTATTTTACGGCGTCGCTTGCGACAACCTTGATTGTGAGTTACGTGGCGACTGCGGCGTGCTTCGTGTATATTGCGATAAAAGGATGGTACTTCTCGTTCGGCGACGTTATTCTGATACTGCTCGACGTATTCATGCTGACGGTATTCGGAGTGGCGATATCCTCTGTCATAAATGCGTTTCTCTCGTCACAAGGGCAGATTTCCGCGGTCGGAACGGTCGTATCGGCAGGATACGGTTTTATCTGCGGTGCCTATATGCCTCTTGCGAGCTTTGGCGAAGGCATCAGAAACGTCGTTATGTTCCTGCCCGGAACATACGGAACCTCATTGATACGCAATCATGCCCTTGCAGGGGTGTTTCGTGAGATGTCCTCTGTCGGTTTTCCCGACGAGGTTGTCAAGGGCATAAAGGACGGCATCGACTGCAACCTTTACTTCTTCGGCCACTCGGTAAGCACGGTCGTTATGTACGCAGTGATGCTTTCGTCGATTTTATTGCTTATTACGTCATACGTGCTTATAAACGTATTCAGACGCCAGAGACGCTGAAGATAATTTGAAATATTAAGATGTAAAATAGAATTAAGGATGTATTTCGTTTTTCAAAACGAAAGCAAGGTTAAGTAGGGGTGAAAGGATGGGAAAAATAAGACTGAGATTATCGTCTTTTCAGATAATATTGTTGGGCTTCGTTGCGCTTATTATGGTCGGAGCGGTTTTGCTTATGCTGCCGATTTCCGCAAAGTCGGGAGAGTGGACGTCGTTTTCCGATTCGCTATTCACAGCTACATCTGCCTCGTGCGTTACGGGTCTGGTTGTCTTTGATACCGCCACCCATTGGACGCTCTTCGGACAGGCAGTAATATTACTGCTTATTCAAATAGGCGGTATGGGAGTTGTTACGTTAGCCGTTTCTTTTGCGTATATCGCAGGCAGAAGAATAGGCCTTTTCAGCAGAGAAATAATGAAGAATTCGATTTCAGCTCCGAATATCAGCGGTATAGTGCGCCTGACTCGCTTTATTGTAAGAGGGGTTATTCTCGTGGAGCTTATAGGTGCGTTGGCAATGCTGCCTGTTTTTTGCAGGGATTACGGTCCTCAAGGCATATGGATGGCTGTTTTTCATTCCGTTTCAGCCTTCTGCAACGCGGGCTTTGATATTATGGGGACAAGCAGCGGCGAGTTTTCCTCCTTTACAAGTTATGCAACAAATCCCGTTATCAATACGGTTGTAATACTGCTTATTATCGTAGGCGGTATAGGATTTCTTGTTTGGGAAGACATATGTAAAAACAAATGGAGAATAAAAAAATACAGAACGCAAAGCAAAGCGGTATTGATTGTCAGCGGGATACTGATACTCCTTCCTTCCCTTTACTTTTTCTTCTTTGAATTTGGGGCAATGCCCTTCGGAAAACGGTTTTCTCTTTCACTTTTTCAGTCCGTAACTACAAGAACCGCGGGTTTTAACACAATGGATATGACGACTCTGAGCGGCGTGGGGATATACATATTTATGATCCTTATGCTGATAGGCGGTTCACCGGGTTCTACCGCCGGCGGTATGAAAACCACTACGATCGCCGTATTGTTTGCGTCCGCAATATCGGTTTTCAAAAAGAAAGACAATGCCGAACTTTTGAAAAGACGCATTGACGATAGTACTGTGAAAAATGCGTCTGCCATTTTTATGATGTATATTACACTTTTTCTCGTAGGAGGACTTACTATAAGTACGATTGAGGACTTACCGGCTACCGTTTGCCTTTTTGAAACTGCCTCTGCCGTAGGTACGGTAGGCCTGTCTCTCGGCATTACGCCATGCCTTTCATTGGCGTCGAGAATCATTCTGATGCTTTTGATGTTCGGGGGACGTGTCGGCGGGCTGACTCTTATTTATGCGGCGCTGGGAGCAAACAAAAAACAAGTTGCAAAACTTCCGATTGATACAATCGCAGTTGGATAAGGAGATATTTATATGAAAACAAAATCAATTCTGCTCATAGGGCTCGGGCGTTTCGGAAAATATATAGCTATGAAGCTTCATGAGCTCGGACACGAAATTATGGCGGTAGACAATAATGAAGAAAGAGTAAACGATATTATGTCCATCGCTACAAATGCACAGATAGGTGACAGCACCAACGAGAGCTTTCTCAGAACTCTGGGGATTAACCATTACGACGTTTGTATTGTTACGATAGGCGGAGATTTTCAAAGCTCGCTTGAAACAACATGTCTGCTTAAAGAGCTCGGAGCAAAAAAGGTGGTATCACGCGCCGAGCGCGACGTACAGGCAAAGTTTCTCCTTCGCAACGGAGCAGATGAAATCGTATATCCCGAAAAACAGCTTGCTTCATGGATGGCAATCAGATACAGCTCGGACCATATACTTGACTATATAGAGCTTGACGATTCATGTTCTATATTCGAGGTATCTGTTCCCGAAGCATGGCTTGGAAAAACGATAGTTGAGGTTGATATAAGAAAGAAGCACGGAATCAATATCATTGCCGTGAAAGAAAACGGCAGAATCAATGCACTTATTACACCTGATACGGTTCTTTCAAAAGACAAAACCCTTTTGGTGCTCGGAGAATACAAATCATTGAAAAAGTGCTTTGATATATAATTAAAGAATAAACAAAAAGCCGTTCGTCGGAATTTAAAAGGCTGCCTCAGATGAGAATTTGAGGCAGCCAATATTTTTAATATCCATAGTGATTACTTTTTTAATATAAACAAGTACTCATGTGCTAACAAAAGAAAATTATATTTTATGCTGTTCGTTTTCCAATAGCCGGTTGCTTTGCAGTTGTGCTGTTCTTTAATAATTATTTCTTTAGCATTGAAGCCTGACGATTGAAATACATGCAGAGTATCAATAGCAAGAGTTTGAACCATACCTTTTTTCGGGTGTCTCCCATTAGTATTGCACAGAATTTACCGGGTTTCAATATGCGGTAACATTCACTTGCCACTTTACACATTTCATTTATAAAATCTTTCATCGGCATAAGCGACATGTCACCGTTTATATCGTCACTGTAATGAATAATATCTGCGTAAGGAGGGTGCGTACAAATAAGGTCTATCGAATTGTCGGCAATACAAGAAAGATTACGCGCGTCTTTTTGAATTATTTTTGTTTTTGGATTATGCTCGCACTTAAAATTAAGTTTATTTTTTGTTATTTCAATTGCCTTCGGATTAATATCAACACCGATAAAATTTCTGTTTGTAAGCTTTGCTTCAACGGCAGTTGTACCACCGCCTACAAATTGGTCTAAAACGGTATCTCCCTCTTTTGAATAACGCAAAATGATGTTTCTCGGAATATACGGAGACCAATTACCACGATACTTAGCATCATGTGTCGCCCATTTTCCACGTTCAGGGAACGACCAAACGGTGTTTGTTTCAAGTTCGAATTTTTCAGGTTGAAGAGGTATATTTTTCTTTGGCATATATTTAGTCTTCCATGAGTTCCGGAGGAACCGGTAAACCCAAACGTGTGAGAGGAATATATTCGAAATAATAATCGCAGCCAACCGATTGAATGTAGTTCAGCACATCGGAATATTGTTCTTTTCTAAACCAATTATCCAATAAGTAAATGTATTCCACATCGATATTTGCGGCAGACATAAGTTTTTATATTGTTTTTTCTTAAAATCGCACGTTTGTAATTTTTCATCAACGGAACCTGCAACTTCCTGATGTTTACACTCTATAATAAATAAAACATTGTTGAGTAATACAAAAATACTGTCATCAGGCAACAAACGCTTTGAAATATGGTTTGTCCAATCAATGCCAAGCCTTCTTAAAAATACGGAATAGAAATTGTGTTTTTTGTAAACCTCGGCCACTTTTTTGTCATCGTAGAATACATCATGACCAACTATCGAATAATGAGGTTGCTGAGACAAAACGTAGATAAATCTGTTTTTCCCTCAAATATCAATCCCGTTCGGGTATTGCCGCCGCCCTTACCGCTTTTTATCATTCATCTGTTCTCCTTAATTGTTTTCGTATGCTTTCAAAATCAGTTCTTTTGCTTTTTGAATTTCAAAGGGATCTCGCATTATCAGTTGCAAATCACCGCATCCAAAATGTCCAATATTGCGAACGTCGCGTAATGAATCAGATAAATCAAAATCGTCAGGGTTAAGCTTAAAGTTAATTAGCATTTTGGTTCGATATACTTCCATAGTACAAAAGTTTTTGATTTTTTTGAATGCGGAATAGAACTTTAACGTGCTTTGAGATACATCGTCGCCCAATCTCATGGTATATTCTGATAACTCGTCATATAAATCTTTGAAATTTTGCGGAGCGTTTCTATATTGTTCGGTAAATGTTTTTTCGTTGTTTTGTTGAAATTTTCGTTCTGTCGGTTCGGTATCAATAGGAGCTACCGTATTTGTATTTAACAATTCGAACAAAAGTAAATCCGCGCTATATTGCTTGTAACGTATAAGAGAAACGTTGCGATTTATTTGTTTAATTGCTTCTTCGTCGTATTTATTAAAATCGCTTGCAATACAAATAACTCTCGGCATTGACCAATCAATATCGTTTGCAACTTCTTTTCCGTATATATCTAAAACCAAAAGCTTGAAATTTGCCTTATGCTCCAAAAGCCAATTCAAATAAAACAGTCCTTGATTTATTACATTTTCACTTGAAAAACGTTTATATTCGAAAATTACGGGACAGTTGTTTTCGTCAATTCCGATTGAATCCATTCTTCCATTATCTATTCTATATTCGGAAGCAAGAAAACGCACGCCGAAAAATTCTTGCATATTCTTTTCAATAATGTTTTGCAATTCTTTTTCTATCGTTACACTTTCAGACTTTAATTCTTCAACGTGTCCGTTAACTTTGAAAAGTTTTAATTCTGCCATAATACATCCCCATTAATTGCAAATAAGCAATTCAGTTATTTTGCCGCGTTTGTCGCCCTTGCTATTGATTGCTCTGCTTGCTTCAACGCGAGTGATTTTGTATTTCTTATATAAATTTTCAAAGAAATTGTCATCTTCGTTCACATTCTTCGGATCGGAATTGCTTAACACGATTTTCGCCCCCGAAAGATTAATATCATCAATAAATTCAGACAATCTTACTTGTTCCTTGTCATCAAAAACTTCGGTAGTGTACGCCGTAAATCCGGAGATTTCAGATATGGGGCGGTACGGCGGATCAAGATATACGAATGTATTTCCGTCTATAAATGATTTGGATAAGGAATAATCTCCACATACAATAGTTACGTTTCTGAGAGCTTGGTGAATGTTACGTAGATTTTCGCTGTCGCATATCTTGGGGGTTTTATGCCCATGGGGACGTTGAATTGTCCTTTTCTGTTTACGCGATAAAGTCCGTTAAAACAGGTTTTATTCAGAAAAATAAACTGAGACGCGTCTTTGAGAAATATTCCATTTTTGAGCAGCTTCTTTAGCGGAAATAAAACTGAGCATAATATCACCTCATAATACCTTGGCTATATTATATTCTAAATTTGGAATAATAGCAAGAAAAATATATAATATTTTTAATTATGTTCTTATATGCTATTTCAATTTCAAATTCATGGCTTTGGTTTTAATTATAAACAAAAACAGAGGCGACCATAAGGGCGTCACTCTTAGGGATTTAAATTGAATAATTTATAAAACTCGACTTGGAAAAGTCGAGTTTTCTTTTGCCCACGTAAAACAGATTGAATTAAAGTTAATTTTATGTTATAATAAAGTCATCGATAAATAAGAATTTGACGGAGAAAAGGATGTATATAAAAATTGTTACAATTGCATTAATGGCATTATTTTATATTTGCTATTTTGCAAAAATGATTCAACAGAGAAAACATGGTATCAAAACTGACCAACTTGGAAAAGGGAAAGTGGGATTTGTAAAGTTGATTGAGATAACACTCAAAATTACAACATATGTACTTCCTGCAATACAAATTTTAAGCATTGTTTTCTATAATGGTACAGCACATATTGCATTAAGGCTTTCGGGTGTGCTATTGACAATCCTTGGTGTTATAGCATTTACCCTATCTGTATTGCAAATGAAAGATAATTGGCGTGCAGGGGTGTCCAAAGAAGAAAATACAAACCTTGTCACAAATGGCATCTATGCTATTAGTCGTAACCCTGCTTTTTTAGGTTTCGACCTTATGTATATAGGCATTTTGTTTTCATTCTTTAATTGGTATCTTTGCTTTGCAACAAGTTTTGCACTGGTGTTTTTCCATTTACAAATTGTGAATGTAGAAGAAGATTTTTTGTTAGAGAGATTCGGCGATGATTATCTAAAGTATAAGAAAAAAGTTTGTAGATATATTGGTAGGAAAATTTGAAACTTGCACACCAAAAGACTAAGTAACAAATTCCAATTTATCGAGTTGATATTTTTTGTGGGGAATTTTTTGTGGAAAATTTTCAAAAGTGTAGCACACTATACTTTCAAAAGAAAGCCGTGTGTTTTGCAAAGCAAAAAAGTAAAGAGTAGCAAAATTTGCTACTCTTTTATAATGTCTAAAAAATCCCTTATAGGGAACGCCTTACGGGGTGCCTCTGTTGTTTAATCGGTAACGTATAAAGTTAAATTGAAGCGTCGTCGACGTAGATTGTGCGGACTTCGTTTTCATCGTCCTTGGGTCTGTCGCGCTCGGTTATGAACTTTTCCGCAACCTGGGGGAACAGAGCGAGGCTGAGGATATCCTCGTCGCTCTTTGCAATGTTTTTATACTGTTGACGGTATTTTTCAAGTTCCGGCTCGATGAGGTCCGCGGGACGGCAGGTGATAAGCTCGGCATCACCGATAGCTTTTTTTCTTACTTCCTCGTTTACTTCGCCGGGGAGCCTTCCGTATTCTCCGCGGAGAAGTCCCTTTGACTCCTTGGTTATCATTTTATATCTCTCGCCCGAGAGCACGTTTAGAACAGCCTGTGTTCCTACAATCTGGCTCGTAGGGGTTACCAGAGGGGGATAACCGAAGTCCTTACGCACTCTCGGTACTTCCGCCAGCACCTCGGAGAATTTGTCCTCCGCATTCGCCTGCTTTAACTGAGAGAGCAGGTTCGAGAGCATACCGCCGGGTACCTGGTACATAAGTGTTTTCGGATCCACGTTGAGTACTTTCGGGTTTAAGATGCCGTCCTTTTTGAGCTTATCGGCAACGCCGCGGAAGTGCTCCGCAGCCTTCGAGAGCAATTCAAGGTCGAGCCCAGTATCACGCTCGGTACCTGCAAGGGTTGCGACCATAGCTTCCGTAGAGGGCTGAGACGTACCGTTGGCAAGAGGGGAGAGCGCGGTATCTATAATATCAACGCCTGCCTCGCAAGCTTTGAGGTATACCATATCTCCTGTACCCGTAGTGTTATGCGTATGGAGATGAACGGGAACGTTTACCGCCTGTTTCATCTTCTTTACAAGGTCGTATGCGTGATAGGGAAGAAGCAGATTTGCCATATCCTTTATGCATATGACGTCTGCACCCATTTTTTCAAGTTCAACGGCCATGTCGACGAAATAGTCGTCGTTGTGAACGGGACTGACAGTGTAGCTTATTGCAGGCTCGCAGAGCGCGCCGTATTTGTCCTGATATTTTTTTGTTGAAGATATTGCCTGCTTGAGGTTGCGCACATCGTTGAGCGCATCGAATATACGAATGACCTGAATACCGTTTTCTATACTCTTGCGGACGAAAGCGTCGACAACGTCGTCGGCATAATGCTTGTATCCGAGGATGTTCTGACCGCGGAAAAGCATCTGGAGCTTAGTGTTCGGCATAGCTTCCTTCAGGGCACGCAGGCGTACCCACGGGTCCTCCCCGAGAAATCTCATACATGCGTCAAAGGTCGCGCCTCCCCAACATTCGAGGGACCAATAGCCCGCCTTGTCGAGAGTGTCGCATGCGGGGAGCATATCCTCAAGCCTCATACGGGTTGCCGCCTGAGACTGATGAGCGTCACGCAGAATAGTATCGGTAATGAAAAGTTTGTTTGCCATATTAACTGTTAACCTCCGATTTCATCAAAGCGGCCAGCCGGAAGCCAAAGCGATAAGCACGCCTGCGGCTATTGCGGAGCCGATAACGCCTGCGACGTTCGGGCCCATAGCGTGCATGAGCAGGAAGTTGCCGGGGTTTTCCTTCTGTCCTTCCGTCTGAGATACACGGGCTGCCATAGGAACTGCGGAAACACCTGCAGAACCGATGAGGGGGTTGATTTTCTTTCCCTGCGGGAGGAATACGTTCATCAGTTTGGCTATAAGCACACCGCTCGCGGTTGCGAGTCCGAAAGCTACAATACCCATTCCTATTATGAGGATGGTCTTGAGTTTAAGGAAGGTTGCGGCGGTAGCGGTTGCACCTACTGACACGCCGAGAAGAATCGTTACTATATTGATAAGCTCGTTCTGCGCGGTTTTCGAGAGTCTGTCGACAACACCCGTCTCACGGAAGAGGTTACCGAGCATAAGACATCCTACCAGTGCGGTTGCACTCGGAACTATCAGGGCAACGAACGCCGTTACTATGAACGGGAATATTATCTTTTCCGTTTTGGATACGGGGCGAAGCTCTTTCATTACTATCGAGCGTTCCTCTTTTGTCGTGAGGAGTCTCATAATGGGAGGCTGAATTACCGGTACGAGAGCCATATAGGAATAAGCCGCAACGGCGATAGGCCCGAGAAGCTGAGGTGCGAGCTTGGTTGTCACGTATATTGCGGTAGGACCATCGGCACCGCCGATAATACCTATAGACGCAGCTTCACGCAGAGAGAATGCGGGGATAACTCCTGCGACTGCAAACGTTGCGAAGATACCTATCTGCGCCGCCGCTCCCATAATCATGCTCTTCGGGTTGGCAATCAGCGGACCGAAGTCCGTCATTGCGCCTACGCCCAGGAAGATAAGACATGGATAAATTCCGACCTTTACGCCTATGTAAAGGTAATCGATAAGACCTGCGTCGTATTCTCCGTGATGACCGAGAGAAGCCCAGTCTATTTTACCTCCGGCAAATATTTCCTCATGGAACATCTGGGCTCCGGGAAGGTTTGTGAGCAGCATACCGAATGCTATAGGGAGGAGAAGCATCGGCTCAAATTTCTTGACTATCGCGAGATATGCGAGCAAGAAAGAGATGCCTATCATAATAAGGCATTTCCAGTTTCCGTCCGAGACGAGATAGAAGCCCGTCTGTTTCAGAAAGTTGACCAGAGCGTTAAGCATTTATCCGACCTCCGTTTATGCAACAGTGCAGAGAACAGTGCCGGTAGATACGGTTGAACCCTTGTTTACGGATACGTTACCTACTACTCCGTCGGCGGGAGCAAGTATTTCGTTTTCCATTTTCATTGCTTCAAGAATGAAGAGAACGTCGCCTTTCTTTACAGTCTGTCCTGCGGATACTCTGACGTCGAGAATGGTACCGGGCATGGGAGCTGTTATGCTCTGACCGCCTGCGACGGGAGCGGATGCAGGCGCCGGTGTTGCCTTGGGAGCTTCCTTTACAGGGGCTGCCGCCTTATTCTGTACGTCCTTTTCGTCAATGAGTTCGATGGATACCTCGTATGCGGTACCGTTTACGTTAACCTTGTAGTTTTTCATAGTATTTCACCTTTTCTTAAATTTAATCAATTCAATGTACCGAAAGACAAAACGGATATGACTGTCGGTTCGGATAACTCTGTGACTGCAGTTGTCGGTTGCGGATATCAGATACGTTTTATCGACTTTATCCTTATCGCATTTACGTCGCGACCGAGCTCCTCGGCTATTACCGCGGCTATTGCCGCCACAACCTCTCCTCTGTTCTCGGAGACGGGGTCGATTGCCGTTTCTTGCGGTGTCGGAGCCTGTGTTTTTGCGGGTGATGAAGCAGCGTTTTCGTTCTTTTTTTCTTTCAAAAAGCCTATATAAATCGCGTGCATGATTTCAACGAGTATTATTATGCATACAAGACCTACGAAGACCGTCGAAACACCGAGAATCACCGCATTGATAATTTCCATTTTTCTTCCTCCCTGTCAATATTTTTGCGTGGATTCATATAATTGCGGATTTGTTAAAAATTTATCATATAAATTTTATCCTTAATATTATATTATGTATTTAATAAAAGCGCAATCAGACAAAAGTTTTGTTTACAATTTTTTAACATTTTCAATATTATCCTGTGCATTGAAAGTTTTTTCGCGATTTGTTTTTACCGTTATTCCTTTTCCGAACAGTATTGTTGAAAGGCCGCATTTTTCTGAAAACACACAAACATAATAAATAAAGAATGAGAAGAATAAGGAAATCAAAGGGGCCACTATTACGGATAATAAAATAGGAGAATCGGATATAAGCGAATGAAATCTGTCAAAGAAAGCATATTCTCCGCACAAGCGGTTCAAATAATACGGCAGGAAGAACTCGACCAGGGTACGTTGAAGAACGTATATTTCGAGTGTTTTTGTTCCCAGACAAGCTACTGCTCTTACAAATTTCGTTTTCATCAGGATTTTGAGTAAAATTTCGCATACCGTCAGCATGAAAATACAACCTACAAGTCCTACCCCCCACCTAAAACAATCTGTTTTTAGGTATACTGTCAGATTGTCGTTGCCTATAATCGGACGAAGGTCAAAAAAATTTCGATCGAACAGTTTATTGCCGAATATACCACCGAAATATACGGTATCGCTTATATCAAAAAAATTCATAAGAATCGGATATGCCGGAAGAGAAAGGTATTTAAGATATGACAGTCGTTTTACCGTTACGGAGATTTTTCCATCCGGGTCTTCATCACAGCGGGCCTTTACGTTCGAAAACACAACTCCCGCTATAAAATATGGTATCATAAAAATATTGTTTGACGTGTTCGGAAACAGAAACAACAGTACGTACGCTGCAATTACGGTTGAAATGATTTTAATTGGAATGTGTTCTGAGGTTTTACAGCCGATAGCTACCGTAACGACACAATAGAGAACACTCCATAAGAACCATACGTTGGCAAGGTCACTTATCCATACCGACCATGTAAGAGGAAGCATAGAATCGCCGTTAAACATTCTCACCGCCGCAAAAGTAAGCAGATAGTGGAATATGCTGCCCATAATTATGGTATGGAGAAGATTATACGTTTTTTTTGCAATAAGCTCTCCTCTAGCGTATTTTTTCAGTGAGCCACCGAAAAGGTAACCGCTGATAAGCATGAAAAGAGGCATATGAAAGCCGTAGATAAATAGGAAAAGACCTCCTCTCATCATATCGGCCTTGCCGATACAAAAATACTGTAAAACATGTCCCAGCAGAACGCAAAAGATGGTTATACCCTTTACGAAATCAATATAGACCGAACGCTTGCTCATAATGATGTCTCCTGATTAAAATGCAATTCCCGGTTTTGAAAAACCAATATATTAAACGGTTGAATTATAAAGAAAACACCGAGTAGTTCTACTCGGTGTTTTGGTGACCCGTACGGGAATCGAACCCATGTTACAGCCGTGAAAGGGCCGTGTCTTAACCGCTTGACCAACGGGCCGTACATCCCGCGCCTGCGAGATGTGGTAGCGGAAGTCGGATTTGAACCAACGACCTGTCGGGTATGAACCGAATGCTCTAGCCAGCTGAGCTATTCCGCCGTATTTTACAAATGCTTGTCTATTATATCACGAGTTTTTTGTTTTGTCAACAGTTTTATGAAAAAATATTAGTCTCCGCTGTTGCGCATAAAATTGTTTTTTTACTTGCGTGGGACGGTTGATTGTGATACAATATTATTATTGCGAGGATTTGTTTCGGAGTGTTTTACAGAATGATTACCAAGGAATTAAAAGACAGATATATCAGGGCCAAAAGGGCTATCATAGACAGATACTTATCCGAGAGCCTTAACCCCATGCAGGCAGAGGCTGTAAAAAGCGTCAACGGTCCCGTACTTATCGTTGCGGGTGCTGGCAGCGGAAAGACCACCGTTCTTGTCAAAAGAATTTCTTTTATAATTAAATACGGCAACGCTTATTATTCTGAAAATATACCCATAGGAGTTGACGAGGCGTATATCGAGGATATGGAGCATGCGGTACGGAATATGCCGACGGAGGTTTTACCCGAGCTTATTGGACAGTTTGCGGAAAATCCGTGTCCTCCGTACGGTATGCTCGCCATAACCTTCACCAACAAGGCGGCGAGGGAGATAAAGGAGAGACTCTCCAAAACCTTTGATAACAGTTCTGCGGCAGATGAGATATGGGCGGGTACGTTTCATTCCGTATGCGTGCGAATACTCAGAAGGTATGCCGAGGATGCAGGGTATGGGAGCGACTTTACGATATACGATACCGAGGATAAAAAGCATGCCATAGCGGACGTTATGAAAATGCTCAACATAAGTGAAAAATACCTTCAACCGAAAACCGTTGCAAACGAAATAAGCTCGGCCAAGGACAGGCTCATAAAGCCTATGGACTACGATATCGGTTCAAGCCTGAAGGGCAAGCAGATAAAACAGATATACGAAGAGTATCAGAAAAAGCTGCGAGCGTGTAATGCACTCGACTTCGACGACATAATATCCGAAACCGTATATCTTCTCAATTCTCACCCCGATATAGCGCAGTATTATCAGAATAAGTTCAGGTACGTATGCGTAGACGAGTATCAGGATACCAATTATGCACAGTTCTGCCTTGCCGAGATTATCAGTCGTAAGAACAGAAACATAATGGTTGTCGGAGATGACGATCAGAGCATCTATAAATTCCGCGGCGCTACGATAGAAAATATATTGAATTTCGATAAAACGTACACAGATGCCTGCGTGGTAAGACTCGAACAAAACTACCGCAGCACGAAAAATATACTTGACGCGGCAAACGCGGTAATATCCCATAATGCAAACAGGCACGAGAAAAATCTGTGGAGCACTCACAAGGACGGCGAGAAGATAACCGTGCATACCGCACGTGACCAAAACGACGAGTCTCGCTATATTGCGGATACGATAACGAAGTTTGTTGCAGAGGGCAAATATACCTTCCGAGATTTTGCCGTTCTTTACCGTGTTAATGAAGCGTCACGCTCTCTTGAAACGGCATTTGCAAGGAGCGGTATGCCGTACAGAATTCTTGGCGGACAGCGATTCTATGATAAAAAGGAAATAAAAGATATTATAGCTTACCTTCACGTGATAGCAAACGACCGTGATAATCAAAGGCTCAAAAGGATAATAAACGAGCCGAAAAGGAAAATAGGTGCCGCAACCGTCGAGGCTGTCGAGGCTCTCGCCGTCGAGAACGGTTCTCATATGATGCAGATAATGCGTGAATCAAAGGATATAATGCTGCTCTCGAAAAATGCCGAAAAACTCACCTCTTTCACCGACATGATTGACTCGTTGCGTGCGGAAAATCTCTCCGTATCCGAGCTTGTTGAAAACGTATTTGAGAAAAGCGGTTACAGACAGATGCTTATTAACGGCGGGGAGGTTGAGAAACCGAGAATAGATGCGGTTGAGGAGCTTATATCCGCCGCAAAGGAGTATGAGGGCAGGACGGAAGTAGCGACTCTGACAGGATTCCTTGAGGAAGTGTCTCTCATATCAGACGTTGATAAATATGATGAAAACGCCGATGCGGTGGTCTTTATGACCGTGCATAGTGCAAAGGGGCTCGAATTTCCCGTCGTATTTCTCGCCGCAATGGAGGAGAACATATTTCCGTCCTCTCAGTGTATGTATGAAGAGGACGAGCTCTCCGAGGAGAGGCGACTCGCTTACGTTGCCATTACACGTGCAAAGGAGAGACTCTACATAACTCACGCGAATATGCGCTTGCTTTACGGGCATACATGTATGAATTCTCTCTCAAGATTCGTCGAGAAGGAAATACCGCAAAAACTTCTTTGCAGGGATATTCCGACAAGGCCTTGCGGTGCTTTTGCAAGCAGGGGAGCTTTTCCCGATGCCCGAAGCGACAAAAACAAATATAAAGAAAATCTATCGCGCGAATTTCTCAAAAAGGTTCAGACAGTACCGCAAAAGCCGAAAAAACCCGAGAACTTCGGTATTGAAAAGTTTTCTGTCGGGACAAGGGTTTCCCATGCAGTATTCGGAAACGGAAAGATAGTATCTATGCGCGAAATGGGCGGTGATACGCTCTACGAGGTTGCCTTCGACAGCGGGGATACCAAAAAGCTTATGGCGACGTATGCCAAGCTGAAAAAAATATAACGAAGGATTTTTATGGTATACACGTACAATTATATATCTCCTATGGGGAAAATAACGATTGCCTTCAACGAAGAGGCTGTCGTGGGACTGTGGTTTGAAGGGCAGAAGTATTTTGAAGCTACACTCCCCGAAAATCATAGGGTATGCCATGATAAAAACTGCTTTTCGATATTGCTTAAGACGCTTGAATGGCTCGATATTTACTTTTCGGGCAAGTGTCCGGACTTTACTCCGCAGATTGCGGTCAAGGCAACGCCGTTTCGTATGAGAGTATGGGAAATCATTTCCGAAATTCCGTACGGAGAAACGTTGAGCTATAAAGAAATCGCTCGAAAAACAGTCAAAGATACGGGCTTTGCGAAAATGTCCTCTCAGGCTGTCGGCGGTGCAGTCGGGCATAATCCGATATTGCTGATAATCCCGTGTCATCGGGTTATCGGAGCTGACGGCTCCCTTACAGGATATGCCGCAGGGACAGACAGAAAAATGAGACTGCTCTCAATGGAGGGCGCGGATATATCGGGCCCCGGCGGTTTGCGTAGTAGAGAGCAAATGCTCTTCTTACGAGGCAGGAAATCGGGACTGTCCACCGGACGTGGCATTGAGGATAAATAATGAAACGCGCTTATAATTTTACATACGCAATAAATATGTAAAACCGTACATTCGGCATGATGTACGGTTAATTTTTTAATTACGCCTTATTTTAACAGGGATTGTGAGGAAAGGTCGGAAAAATCTGTTCGTTGACCGAACGTATAAAAAACGGTACAATTGATGTAACGGCCCAAGATGCCGGGAAAACTCAAACGAAAGGAGACGTATTATGCTAAAGACCATAAAAATGCAGAAAAGGGCTATTGCCGCACTCTTTGCGGCGATTATGCTTGCGGGGGTCTTCGCTCTTCCTGTGGGCGCGGCTCAATACAAGACGAATTCATACGACTACAATGCCGTAAACGGAATTTACATATCCGATATAAGACGTCAAAAATATGAGAAAATCAATATTTCATCTGCAAATCGTATTCTTACAGGTTATCTGATAAACGAAACTACATATGCGCCTGTGCGAGCTTTCTTTGACGCAAATATAAAATCAACCGTTTCGTATAATTCCAAAACGAGGACCATGAGCGTTCAGAACTCCGCTTTTGCTTTTTATGCGGCGGACAAGTCAAATTACGTAGTTGCCAACGGACGCTATCTCTGGACCAATACTCCCCTCGTAATACTCGATGACGGAAGAATGTATGCACCGATTCGCCTTCTTGCAAAGACGCTCGGACTTACGGTAGGCTGGGACAATGCAAAACGTTGCGTGAGCACTAACGGAGGGATATCCTACATTAAATCGGGAAGCACGTTCTACAATTCCGATGAGGTATATTGGCTATCCCGCATTATATCCGCAGAAAGCCGCGGCGAACCTATGATAGGAAAAATAGCCGTCGGTAACGTTATTCTCAATCGTGTTCGCTCAACTCAATATCCCAACAGCATTTACGGGGTTATATTCGACAGAAAATACGGCGTACAGTTCTCCCCCGTGCTTGACGGGTCCATATACAGTACACCGACAACCGAATCGATTATTGCAGCTAAGATATGCCTTGACGGAATGTCCGTTTCGGATGATATTCTTTTCTTCTTCAATGCTCGGGTGGCAACCTCATCATGGATTGCCCACACAAGAATTCATGCATTCACATTGAGTAATCACGCATTTTATTATTAAGGATAATTACAAACCGAAAACCTTTCGAATCAAAAGAAACTCCGTATCGGAATTCCCGTGCGGAGTTATATTTTTATAAAGTTTTCGGCCGGCTATTGAAAAAAGGAAAAATATGTACTATAATTTATTATGCTGATGATGTTGATACAGCATTGTCTTTTTCGAGCAAGGAAGGGAAGTTTAGTTATGGTATACAAAATAAAAGTGGCAGGACTTGAGCGCGATTTACCGCTCTGTCCCGTAAATCCGGAACTCTATATAGGAGCATTCGTACTTTTCGGTGACGTCGAGCTTACCGAAAGATGCGCCGAGGCTCTCGCAAAAATCGCACCTCGACACGACGTTATGATTACGGCTGAGTCGAAGGGAATTCCGCTCATTCACGCCATGAGCAGAATCCTCGGCGAGAGAAGGTATATTCTCGCACGAAAATCCGTGAAGCTCTATATGGAGAACGTTATAAAATACGAGGTTGAATCGATAACTACGGCGAATAAGCAGACGCTCTATCTGGACGGCAAGGATGCCGATTACATGAGGGGCAAGAAGGTGCTTATCGTTGACGACGTTATAAGCACGGGCAACTCTCTCCATACTCTGGAGGAGCTGGTTAAGGCTTCCGGCGGAGAAATAGTCGGAAGAATGGCTATCCTCGCGGAGGGTGATGCCATAGAGCGCAAGGATATAACAACCTTAGCTCCTCTGCCTCTTTTCAATCCCGACGGAACTCCTAAAAACTAAATCAGACAAATAGCTTTTGTCATTGGTTACTCTTAAATAGTTTGATAGGATATAAGCGAAAATCTTATATCCTTTCTTATATATTGTGGATTATCGAAGCAGGGTACATATTTCTCTTGCCATCTGCTTGGGCAGCTCGGATGCTAAGACGCCGTATTCCGAGAATTCTTTTGCCAGACTCTCACCGGCCATACCGTGCAGATATGCGGAAACTACTGCGGCATCAAATACGTCTGCCCCCTGTGCAATGAAGGAGGTTACGGCACCTGCGAGTACGTCTCCGCTTCCGCCCTTCGACAGCGCCGAGGAACCGCTCGGATTTATTGCGGTTTTCCCTTTCGGAGAACAGATGACGCTGTTATGTCCTTTGAGCAAGACGTTTATCGAGTACTTTTCCGCAAATGTTCTTGCGCAGCCCTCTCTGTCATTGTTTATCATTTGCATTTCAAAACCGCTGATACGTGAAAATTCAAGTGGATGGGGGGTTATAAGCACCTCTCTCTTCGATGAGGAAAGCACGGAAAGAGAATAGTCCCTATTCATTGCAAGGGAGTTAATACCGTCCGCATCTATAACAATCGGAGGCCCCGGGAGATGCAAAATTTCATAGAGCAATTCTTTGAGCGAGTCGGATATACCGCACCCGCAACCGACAAGATATGCGCTGTATCCCCCTATATGTTCTGCGATACTATCGTTGCGGCAGGATGAGTATAATCTGACAATGTCGGTACATATTACCTCCGGAAAAGTTTTAAGGACAATATCACGCACTCCGCCCTCCGATGCAAGTGCGGTTATTCCCGCGCCGCACCGTATGCACCCTTCGCAAGCCAGAAGCGCCGCGCCGCGATATTTGTCGCTCCCGCATATTAACAGAGCCTTACCGTATGCCCCCTTGTGGGAATCGGCATATCTTTTCGGCATCAGCGAGCGTACGTATTCACGATATTTTTCCATATCGGCAGTGTTCATCTCGGCATATCCCCCGTTTGCATTTTGATAATATTGGCTTACAATACATTCTACACCGCTTATTATAAAAAAGCAAGTTAATAATCCGCAATCGACCATGATTTTTGCTTTTAACACTTTACTTTTTCTTTTACGTATGATAAAATATAGGTGTAAATAACTCGGGATTGCAAGGATGCAAAACGAATTCCGAACGATAAAGAGGGAGGTTTTATGGCAAACACGATAATAACCATTGCCCGTCAGTACGGCAGCGGAGGAAGAGAAATCGGAGAGAAGACGGCAGAACTTCTCGGCATAAAGCAGTACGACCGCGAGCTTATTACCATGGCGGCACAGAAAGGCAACCTCGACGAAGAGGCTGTAAGTCAAGCAGACGAGAAGGCAACCAACAGTCTGCTGTATACCCTTGCCATGGGCTCCAATATATACGGTATTGCGAGTACGTTCGGTTACAGCATGCCGATAAACGACAGACTTTTTGCCCTGCAAAGCAACGTAATACGCGAGCTTGCGAATACGGAGAGCTGCATTTTTATAGGAAGGTGCGCCGATTACGTTCTCAGAGAAAATAAGAACGCGATAAAGCTTTTCATATACGCACCCATAGAGGACCGCAAAATCAGGGTAGCGCATAGACACCCCGACCTGAAAGAAGGGGAAGTATTATCGACGATAAATAAAATAGATAAACGCCGTTCGTCCTACTATAACTACTACACGGGTAACAAGTGGGGAAAGTATGACAACTATGACTTTGCCATCAACAGTTCAAAACTCGGCATCGACGGTACGGCACAGCTTATTGCCGATATAGTAAATATTAAATCGGGAAAATAAATTCCTGACGGTAAACACTTGAGAAAACATAAAGGCTGTCTTGTTTGCGATTGTGATATTCAAGACAGTCTTTTGTTATGCTTTTACTGAAGAATTACATAAGCCAGGTTTTGCCCACGCATACGTCGACGGTGAGGGGGACGGAGAGTGAGGCTGCGCCCTGCATCTCCTCGATGAGTATTCTTTTAGCCGCGTTGGCATCCGATTCTTTACATTCTATTATCAGTTCGTCATGCACCTGCATAATGAGCTTTGCGGTAGGCAATTCACGCTTGATGCGCTCAGATACTCTTACCATGGCGATTTTCATAATGTCGGCGGCGGTGCCCTGTATAGGACTGTTCATGGCTATTCGTTTTCCGAGGGCACGGACTATGGCGTTGGGGGAGGAGAGCTCTCCTATATATCTGCGTCTGCCGAACAGGGTCTCAGTATATCCGAGTCTCGAGGCAGATTCAACAAGTCCTTTAAGATAGCCGTCGATTTCAGGATACAGTGCGAAATAACTGTCTATATATTGCTTTGCCTCTTTTGTACTGATGCCGAGGTCCTTTGCAAGTGAGAAAGCACTTATGCCGTAGACTATGCCGAAGTTGACTGCTTTTGCCCTTTTTCTTAACTCTTCCGTGACAAAATTCGTTGGAACCTTAAAGACCGCTGACGCAGTGCGTGTGTGAATGTCCGCACCGCTTATGAACGACTGCGTCATATTATCATCTCCTGACATTGCGGCAAGGAGACGAAGCTCTATCTGAGAATAGTCGGCATCGACGAGGACGTTGCCCTCGTCCGCAACGAAAAACGCACGCATTTCCCGCCCCAGAGGAGTCCTTATCGGTATATTCTGCAGGTTCGGCTCTGACGATGAGAGCCTGCCGGTTGCGGTGAGGGTTTGCTTGAACTCCGTATGGACGCGGCAATGTTCGTCGGCGGCGTTCGTAAGTCCGATAACGTACGTGGAAATCAGTTTCGTGAGTTGTCTGTATTCGAGTATCAGACCGATTATGGGATGCTCGGGAAGCAGGGCTTCAAGAACGTCGGCGTTAGTTGAATAACCGCTTTTGGTTTTTTTGCCGTGTGGCAGACCGAGTTTTTCAAAAAGGATATCGCCCAGCTGTTTCGGAGAAGAGATATTGAATCTCTCTTTTGCAAGGGAATAGATTTTTTCCTCTGTTTCGGCGGCGTTTTTTCGCAGCCTGTCACCGAATGAATTAAGCGCACAAATATCAACCTTAAATCCGTTTTTCTCCACTTCCGACAGCGTAAGTGAAAGAGGTATTTCTACTTCGTCAAGCAATTTATCCGCTCCGTTTCGAGACAGAATTTCTCTTATCCGGTCATCTATGGGCATAAGCAGGTGTGAAAAAGATATCGGTGGGGTTTTGCCCTGCATATCTGAGGACAGATATTTTTCGGCAAGCTCAAACGGGGACAGACGGCCGTCACGTGAGTCGGCAACGTATGCCGACAGCATTACATCGAGAAAAGGCTTGTCTATCGTAATGCCGTGAGTGTCGAGTGTGCGGTACAGGCTTTTCGCATCGTAAACGGTTACCGATTTTGCATTTCCGATAATTTTTGAAAGTTCGCCTGCGGAAACGTCTGCGATATGGTTTTGATACTGACTCTCTTTGTCGTCTGTTTTTATCGTGACGTATATTTTGAGAGCTTGTGTTTCGTCGGCAAAAGAGCAAATATCGAGGGCGATGCTTTTACCGTCTGATTTTTTTAATAAATCTTCAAAGGTAATCGGCACATATTCCGTATTCGGGGAAACATGTGGGGTGACCTTCGTTTTCTCCTCACTTACCTCCGTTTTTGCTCTGTCAAGACCGAGCTTACGGATAAGAGCCGAGAACTCGTATTTCCGAAATACGGAGAGGAGTATGCCGTTATCGTATCCGTTATACGAAAGAGAGGGCAAATCCCTTTCTATCGGCGCGTTCTTTACTATCGTCGAAAGCTCCAGAGACAGATAGGCGTCGTTTTTTCCGTTTTCAAGCTTTTCTTTGATTTTCGGGGATATGGAGTCGGAATCAATATTTTCATATACACCGTCAAGAGTGTGAAAATCGCCTATGAGTTTCATGGCGGTTTTTTCTCCTATTCCGGCAACTCCCGGAATGTTATCGGAATGGTCGCCCATAAGCGCCTTCGCGTACACGTATTCACAGGAGGGTATATTATATTTTTCCATGAACGTTTTTTCGTCAAAAACGATTGTGTCAGTATTTGAAGCGAGAAGCACCGTTACCCTATCGGTTATCAGCTGCAGAAGGTCACGGTCGCCAGAGAGAACGTATGAGTGAAGATTCTCGTTGCTGTTGGCAAATTCCGCAACGGTACCTAAAATATCGTCCGCCTCGTAGCCTTCCAGAGTAAGTACGTGGAGACCGAGAGCACGCATACATTCCTTTGCCCCGTCGAATTGCATAAGAAGCTCACTCGGAGTTTCGTGCCTGCCCGCCTTATACGCATCGTATATTTTCTTGCGGAAGGTCGGAGCATGCAGGTCGAATGCTATTGCGGCGTAGTCGGGCTTTATCGATGAAAGATGACGGGTGACGGTATTTATCAGTCCGTATATTGCGCCCGTCGGCATCCCGCCCGAGGTGGACAGATTTTGCTTTATGCCGTAGAATGCGCGGTTCAGTATGCTGTTGCCGTCTATTACAAGAATGTTTTTCATCGTCTCATCCTTTTGCGTTTTAATTCTTTTTTTCTTTATCTTCCGCATTATCGGAGGCATTTGAATTTCCCCAAGACAACAGCTCTTCTTCTGTTGCGTCGGGGGAATCGTACGTAAAACCGCCTACGGTATCAAGAGTACCGTCGTTGATTTTTTCCGCCACGGTTTCGTTTACCGTATAAAGCTGAGTTGATTTGGCTTTCTGCTCATATACGTTCTCGTCGGATATTTTGAATCGATCCGCCTCAACCTTTGAGGCGTATATCATATCGGAATAGTCGGGGGTGGGTTTTTCCTCTTCTCCACGCAGATTTTTGCGCAGAGGGAGCAGCGCCATATCAACCGTTATATATACGGCGAATGCGAATATCACGAAGCACGTGATAAGATTCTCAAAGGCAAAAACATTCTCCTTGACCGCGGCATATATAAGGTTCGGTATGCAGTAAGGTATCAGAACGACCATTGCCGTGAGACCGATGAATATTCTTACCGACCAATGAGTGCGGCCGAGCGAGGCGCGACATTCCTGTAGCATGAAAAACGTTATTAATATGAGGGACAGTGTCTCGTGAATTTTCATGGGGCTGTTCGACGGATAGTCATATGAAAGATAACGTATTATCACGTTTAGGACCGAAAAGACGGTAACCGCCATACAGAAGAGCACTCTTCTTTCCCCGTTTTTCTTTCCGTGAATCAAAAATCCGTAAAGGAAATACGGTATCGAAAACAGAGAGAATATTATAGCTATGAGACGGATAAATCTGTATGAGACAACATCGGCGAACGGTATCAGAGACATTAAAAAATATGCGAGCAGAACGACTGAGACGAAAATCGAAGAAAACATCGTCGGTATTGTGACGGAACATTCGCCGAGATTAACTTTCTTATAGAGGCAGATCGAGTATACTCCGATAAGAAAGGCGGATAAAAATATGGTGAACATCACTATTGCGTATGAGTCTGACGAGAAAGAGCCGTTAGTTGGCTGATAACGGTTAAAAAGCAGCCATGAACGAAAAACAGACAGAAAAAATACGATGAATACGGTTGAGGCAAAAACTGCCGCATATGAATTTTTGGTTTTGCGTGACATGTGACACTCCTTATAAATGCAGATTTCCGCTGTTCAGATACGTGTGAAAGCAATGGATGCAGGCAAAAATGCGTTCAAGAGAAAATCAAAGCCTACATTATTTATATAGTACGATTAATATTATACAACTATTTTGTTAACAAAATGTTGACAATTACAGGCAAAAGGAAAAAAATAATACATTTTTGAAAAATTGTAGAAATTGCATAAAAAAACATCAAAAAAAGTCCAAAATTTCTACATATATAAAAGTGACATTCTATTGAATTTTTATACGCGCTATGATATAATAAACAAGCTTGATGTGCGATGAAGCGAGAAGTTGCCGTATTTAATACGGGTAATTTTCGTGGAGTATGTCCGATAAAACGGGCGAAAATAATGTGCGTTTTGCCGCAAGCAGGCGAAACGTCCCATCGTGCTTTCGTCGGGACACCGCAAGGTGTTATCCCGAATTTATTCAGGTGTTTTTAGAAACGCCCGACACGGTGTAGACTCGCCCTCCTACAAATAAATATAAGGAGGAAAAAACAATGGCAGGTAAGGAAAAAATCAGAGTAAAGCTGAAGAGCTACGATCACACTCTCGTTGACGCTGCGGCGGCAAAGATAGTTGAAGTGGCAAAGAGAAACGGCAGTGCAGTTTCGGGTCCCGTACCGCTTCCGACCGATAAGGAAATCGTAACGATTCTCCGCGCGGTTCATAAGTACAAGGACAGCCGTGAGCAGTTTGAAATGAGAACTCACAAGAGATTAATCGATATCCTTAACCCGCAGCAGAAGACCATCGAGGCTCTTACGAACCTTGAGCTTCCTGCAGGTGTGGAAATCGAAATCAAGGCGTAAACCCAACATACGCCGATATTTTAAGCGCCGAAAGACGCGAAGCAACGTGCGAAAGCACGCCGCCAAAATCAAGTTGACGTAGCCGGGAGACCGGAAATTCACAAACGCCAACCAATAATTATGGAGGAAAAATGAAAAAAGGTATTATCGGAAAGAAGCTGGGCATGACTCAGATATTCGATGAGATCGGAAACGTGATACCCGTAACCCTGATAGAAGCAGGTCCGTGCGCGGTAGCACAGAAGAAAACCGTTGACAACGACGGTTACAACGCACTTCAGCTCGCATTCGAGGATGTAAGCGAAAAGAAAGTGAACAAGGCACAGGCAGGTCATTTCAAGAAGGCAGGTATCTCCGCGAAGAAGCATCTTAAGGAGTTCCGTCTTGAAGGCTCCGACAGCTTTAACGTCGGCGACGTAATCACCGTCGATACCTTCGCCGCAGGCGAGAAGGTCGACATCACAGGTATTACAAAGGGTCGCGGATATTCGGGCTGTGTTAAGAGATGGGGTCATCACATACTCAGAATGACACACGGTACCGGTCCTATTCACCGTCAGCCCGGTTCAATGGGCGCAAACTCCACACCTTCCCGTATTTTCAAGAACAAGAAGATGCCGGGACAGTACGGAAACGAGCAGGTTACCATTCTTAACCTGAGCGTTGCAAAAATCGATGCAGAAAAGAACCTCATCGCAGTTAAAGGCGCAGTCCCCGGTTCAAAGGGCGGTATAGTCTTTATCCGTGATTCGGTTAAAGCATAACGGAAGGAGGAAATCACAATGCCAAATATAAAAGTGGTTGATATGGCGGGCAAGGAAGTCGGCGAAATGGAATTGTCCGAAAAGGTATTCGGCGCTGAGATAAACGAAGCTGTCCTCCATACCGCAGTAAAAGCTTATTTAGCAAATCAGAGACAGGGAACACAGTCCACTCTCACCCGTACCGAGGTTTCCGGCGGCGGCAAAAAACCGTGGAAGCAGAAGGGAACCGGCAGAGCAAGACAGGGTTCCACCCGTGCTCCTCAGTGGACCCACGGAGGCGTTGCTCTCGGCCCTAAGCCCCGCGAGTACCGCATCGACCTTAACAAGAAGGTAAAGAGAGTTGCACTGTTCAGCGCACTGTCGTCAAAGGTTGCAAACAACGATATGGTAGTCGTTGATAACATCACGGCAACCGAATATAAGACGAAAGCAATGGTTGAAATGCTCGGAGCACTCGGAGCAAAGAAAAAGGCTCTTATAGTTCTCCCCGAGGTCAACACATTCGTTATAAAGAGCTGCGACAATATCCCGGGCGTCAAGACCGAGGTATGCAACTCCGTAAATACCTACGACGTCCTTAATTGCGATACTCTTATCGTAAGCAAGGCAGCCGTTGAAAAAATCGAGGAGGTTTACGCGAAATGAGAGCATCCGAAATTATCATAAGACCGCTCATCACCGAAAAGAGCATGGACTCCGTAGCTTCGAAGCGTTATACCTTCGAGGTAATGAAGAAGGCAACAAAGCCTGATATCGCAGCCGCAGTCGAAGAAATGTTCGGCGTTAAGGTAGCGAAAGTAAACACCATGATTGTACCCGCAAAGCAGAAGAGAGTCGGCGTACATCTGGGAAAAACAAGCGAGTGGAAGAAAGCAATAGTCACCCTCAAAGAGGATTCCAAGACAATTTCCTTCTTCGACAGCCTGAATTAAGCGGGAGGTCAAAGAGAATATGCCTACTATGAAGTATAAACCGACAACCCCCTCGAGAAGACACATGGTTGCTCCTTCGTTCGATGAAGTGACGAAGAGTACCCCCGAGAAGAGCCTTCTTGAAATAAAGAAGAAAAAGTCGGGCCGTAACAGCTACGGCAGAATTACCGTTCGTCATCAGGGCGGCGGAAATAAGCAGAAATACAGAATTATTGACTTTAAGCGCGCAACTGAAGGAGCTGCAACCGTTATCGGAGTTGAATACGACCCGAACAGAACGGCTTATATCGCTCTCGTACAGTATGAGAACGGCAAGAAGAGTTACGTTATAGCTCCTGCAGGACTTAAAGACGGAGACGTTATCTACTCAGGTGCTGATGCGGACATAAAGCCCGGCAACACGCTCCCCGTAGGTTCGATTCCTGTCGGTACTTTGATTTACAACATTGAGCTTTATCCCGGCAAGGGCGCACAGCTTGTTCGCTCTGCGGGTGCAGCCGCTCAGCTTATGGCTAAGGAAAACGGCGAGGCTCAGGTAAGACTTCCTTCCGGTGAGGTTCGTATAATCAGACTCGACTGCAAGGCAACTATCGGTCAGGTCGGAAACATCGAACACGACACCATTAAAATCGGCAAAGCCGGTAAGACGCGCCATCTCGGTATTCGTCCGACAGTTCGCGGTTCCGTAATGAACCCGTGCGATCACCCTCACGGTGGTGGCGAGGGCCGTGCGCCCATCGGTCGTCCGGGACCTGTTACCCCCTGGGGTAAACCTGCTCTCGGTTATAAGACGAGAAATAAAAAGGCAAGAACCAACAAGTTCATTGTCAAGCGCAGAAACAGCAAGTAATGCCGCTTAAGAAATAAAAGAAGGAGACACACCTATGAGTAGAAGTTTGAAAAAAGCACCTTTCGTTGAAAAGAAGCTGTTCGACAGAATAGTCGCAATGAACGATAAGGGCGAGAAGAAAGTTCTCAAAACCTGGTCACGTGCGTCCACCATATACCCCGAATTCGTCGGTCATACCATTGCTGTTCACGACGGCAGGAAGCATGTACCGGTTTATGTAACCGAGGATATGATAGGTCGCAAGCTCGGCGAATTTGCACCGACCCGTACTTTTAAGGGTCACGCCGGTTCAAAAACATCAAACAACGGTAATTAAAGGTAAATAAAGTCGCAAATAAGCGAACAGGAGGAAAGCCTAAACAATGGAAGCAAAGGCACATCTTAAATACGTGCGTATTGCACCGCGTAAGGTTAAGATTGTTCTCGACCTTATAAGAGGTAAAGACACGGACACGGCTATGGCAATTCTTAAGAATACTCCCAAGGCCGCATCGCCTTACCTTATCAAGCTTTTGAAGAGCGCGATTGCAAACGCTGAACACAATTTTAATATGGATGCATCTAATCTTTATGTATCCGAATGCTTCGTATGCCCCGGACCGACTCTCAAGAGAGTTATGCCCAGAGCACGAGGCACAGCATTCAGTATTCTTAAAAGAACCAGCCACGTAACGCTGGCTGTAAAAGAAAAAAATGAGAAGGAGGTTGGCTGATAATGGGACAGAAAGTAAATCCCCACGGACTGCGCGTAGGCGTAATCAAGGATTGGGATTCCAGATGGTTTGAGAGCGATGAGAAGTTCGGCGACACACTCGTATCGGACTACAACATCAGAAAGTATCTCAACGCAAAGCTCCAGGGTGCAGGCGTTCCGAAAATCGAAATCGAGAGAGACAACGCACGCATAAGAGTTTTCATTCACTGCGCTAAGCCGGGTATGGTTATAGGCCGCGGCGGTTCCGAAATAGAGAAGCTCAGAGTTGAGCTCGAAAAGATGACGGGCCGTCCCGTATTGGTCAACGTAGTTGAGATAAAGACTCCGGATATGAACGCACAGCTCGTAGCCGAGAGCATAGCAACTCAGCTCGAAAAGAGAATTTCCTTCCGTCGTGCCATGAAGCAGGCAATCGGAAGAACAATGCGTCTTGGCGCAAAGGGAATCAAGGTTTCCTGCGGCGGACGTCTCGGTGGCGCGGAAATCGCACGTACCGAACATTATCACGAGGGTACCATTCCCCTTCAGACCATCCGTGCAGATATCGACTACGGTTTCTGCGAGGCTAACACCACCTACGGTAAAATAGGCGTTAAGGTATGGATATATAAGGGTGAAGTTCTTGCCGACAACGGCGGAAGAACAGTAGCCGCTCCCGCACAGAAAACAGAGAAAAACGACAGACGTCCCCGTCGCAATAACGACAACCGTCGTGATAACCGCGACAACAGAGCGCCTCGCCGTGACAGCGGTTTCCGTCGTGATTTCAAAAACAAGGCAGAGGGGGGCAATAAATAATGTTAATGCCGAAGAGAGTTAAATACCGCCGTCAGCAGCGCGGTAGACTCAAAGGAAAAGCAACCCGCGGTAACGTTCTTTCCAACGGTACCTACGGTCTTGTTGCTCTTGAGCCCGCTTGGATAACAAGCAACCAGATTGAAGCAGCCCGTATAGCTATGACGAGATACACCCGTCGTGGCGGTCAGGTTTGGATAAAGATTTTCCCGGATAAGCCGATAACCGAAAAACCGGCTGAAACTCGAATGGGTTCCGGTAAAGGTTCGCCTGAGTACTGGGTAGCAGTAGTTAAACCGGGACGCATCATGTTCGAAATGGCAGGCGTCTCCGAAGAAGTAGCAAAAGAGGCTATGCGTCTTGCATCTCACAAGCTGCCTATCAAGTGTAAGTTTGTAAGCAAAGACCAGACCGCAGAGACAGAGGAGGAATAAGCCGTGAAAGCAAGTGAACTCAGAAATATGAGCCAGGATGAGCTTAACAAGAAGCTCGCCGAGCTTAAGACCGCGCTTTTTAATCTCCGTTTCCAGCTGGCGGTACATCAGCTTGACAACCCTCACAAAATAACAGAGGTAAAGCATGACATCGCCCGTGTAATGACAGTTCTTCGTGAGAAGAACGCGTGAAGGAGGTAAAAGGAAATGACCGAAGCACGTAAACTCAGAAAAGTGAGAGTCGGAAAAGTTGTAAGCGATAAGATGGATAAAACCATCGTTGTTGCAATAGAGGACAACGTTCGCCATCCGAAGTACGGTAAAATAGTAAAGCGTACCGTTAAAATCCATGCACACGATGAAAAGAACGAGTGCGGAATCGGCGATACCGTATCGGTTATGGAGACAAGACCGCTGTCTAAGACAAAGAGATGGCGTCTGGTCGAAATAGTTGAGAAGGCTAAATAATTAAGCTAATATAAGTTGCATAAATAGACAGTAGGTAGGTCAAAAAGCTTACCGAAAAGGAGGAAACGCAAGTGATTCAGCAACAGACTTTAATGAAGGTTGCCGACAACACGGGTGCAAAAGAAATGATGTGCATTCGCGTACTCGGAGGCACCGGACGTCGCTATGCCAATATCGGCGACATCGTCGTTTGCGCCGTTAAGAAAGCGGCACCGAGCGGCATGGTTAAGAAGGGCGACGTCGTAAAAGCGGTTATCGTCAGAAGCGTTAAAGGTCTGCGCCGTGCAGACGGCTCGTACATCAAGTTTGACGAGAACGCAGCGGTAATCATAAAAGATGACAAGACCCCGAAGGGAACACGTATTTTCGGCCCTGTGGCAAGAGAGCTTCGTGATAAGGATTTCACAAAGATACTTTCTCTCGCCCCCGAGGTACTTTAATTAAGGAGGATATGACAAATGAAAAAGCTTCATGTTAAAACAGGCGACACAGTCATTGTTATCTCCGGCGACGATAAGGGTACCAAGGGTAAGGTTCTGGCAGCATCTCCCGCAGAGGGCAAGGTAATGGTTGAGAAGGTTAACGTCGTATCCAAGCATACCAAGGCTCGCAAGCAGGGCGAAGTAAGCCAGATAGTAAAGACCGAAGGTGCTATATACGCGTCAAAGGTTCAGCTGGTATGCCCCAAGTGCAATGCCGGCAGAAGAACAAAGACCGTCATTACTACCGATAAGAACGGCAATACCGTTAAAACACGTGTCTGCGCAAAGTGCGGACAGGAAATATAAGAGGAGGGTAACGTAATATGTCAAGACTTAATGAACTTTACAAAAACGAAGTTGCTCCTGCTCTTATGAAAAAATTCGAGTATAAGAGCGTTATGCAGATACCGAAGTTCGATAAGATAGTTATCAACGTAGGCGCCGGCGACGCAAAGGACAACTCAAAGGTTATCGATACCATAATCGATGAAATCACGCTTATTTCCGGACAGAAAGCAGTTCCTACCTATGCTAAGAAGTCGGTAGCTAACTTCAAACTCAGAGAAGGAATGAAGATAGGCGTAAAGGTTACGCTCCGCGGCGAGAGAATGTATGAGTTTATGGACAGACTCTTCAACTTTGCTCTTCCCCGTGTACGTGACTTCAAGGGTATAAATCAGAATGCGTTCGACGGCAGAGGAAACTATTCTCTCGGACTTAAGGAACAGCTCATATTCCCCGAAATCGAATATGACAAGGTCGACAAGGTTCGCGGTATGGATATAGTTTTCGTAACCACTGCCAACACGGACGAAGAAGCAAAAGAGCTTCTCACCCTTATGGGCGCACCGTTTGCGAAATAATATAGGAGATAAGGTAAAATGGCAAAGAAATCAATGATTCTCAAGCAGCAGGCTGAGCCGAAGTTCTCAACCCGCGCATACAACAGATGCAAAATCTGCGGCAGACCTCATGCATATCTCCGTAAATACGGAATTTGCCGTATCTGCTTCCGTGAGCTCGCATACAAGGGCGAAATTCCGGGCGTAAGAAAAGCAAGCTGGTAATAAGAAATTCTCTAATCTATCGGCAGGAAAGCGGCAAGACGCTGCTTTTACCACCGATACGCCACCGCAAAGCGGTAGCAAGCATAACATGAACTTGCATAAGGAGGATATAAAAATGCAAATTTCAGACGTAATAGCCGATATGCTCACAAGAATCAGAAATGCTAACAATGCAAAGCATGAGACTGTTGACATCCCGGCATCCAATATGAAGAAGGCTATTGCCGACATACTCGCTGAAGAGGGCTATATTAAGGGCTATCAGGTAGTTGAAGACGGCAAACAGGGCATAATCAGAATTACCCTTAAATATCAGGGTAAGCAGAAGGTTATCAGCGGTCTGCGCAGAGTATCCAAGCCGGGTCTCAGAATATACGCTAACTGCGACGAGATTCCTCAGGTTATGAACGGTCTCGGCATAGCAATAGTTTCCACATCCAAAGGAATCATGACGGACAAGAAGGCCAGACAGGAAAATGTCGGCGGCGAAGTTCTTGCGTTCGTATGGTAAGGGAGGTATAAGGATATGTCAAGAATCGGAAGAAATCCTATAGCCATCCCCGCAGGCGTTACCGTCACTGTTGGTGATGAAAACTTAATCACGGTAAAGGGTCCTCTCGGAACTCTTACCGAACAGCTCAATAAGAGAATGAACATCGAAGAGCAGGACGGAAAGCTTATAGTTACCCGTCCTACCGATGAGGATTCGGACCGTGCCCTTCACGGACTGACCAGAACGCTCCTTAACAACATGGTAGAGGGCGTTACTCACGGTTATTCGAAAAAGCTCGAAATAGTCGGCGTAGGTTACAGAGCCGAGAAGCAGGGAAAGAAGCTCGTGCTTAACCTGGGTTACTCTCATCAGGTGTTCTTCACCGAAGAGAACGGAATCACCTTTGAGGTTCCGGACAATACCACTATCATTGTCAAGGGTATCGACAAACAGGTTGTAGGTCAGATAGCGGCTCAGATCCGTGAGAAGAGACCTCCCGAACCGTACCTCGGCAAGGGTATTAAGTATGAAGGCGAGAAGATTCGCCGTAAGGCCGGAAAAACCGGTAAATAATGAAAGGAGTGGAATGATATGGTTAAGAAAATCGATAGCAATAAGCAGCGTCTCAAGAGACATGCGAGAGTCAGAGGAAAAGTATTCGGTACTGCCGAAAGACCGCGTCTTGCTGTTTATCGTTCAAACGCAAACATCAGCGCACAGATTATCAACGACGAGACCGGCGTAACACTGGTTTCCGCATCCACCCTTGAGGCATCCTTTGAAGGTATAGGCTCTAACAAAGAAGCAGCTAAGAAGATAGGCAATCTCATCGCTGCAAGAGCTATTGAAAAGGGAATCAATGCGGTTGTATTCGACCGCGGCGGTTATATATATCACGGTCGTGTATCGGAGCTGGCTGAGGGCGCTCGCGAGGGCGGACTCTCGTTCTGACTTCGGTTTGTACACGGTTTCAAAGTACACACTGAAAAGTACAATTTGAAATTAAAAGAGAATTAAAGGAGTCATAGATAAAATGGCAAACAGAATTAACGCAGCTGAGCTCGACCTCCAGGAAAAGCTCGTTGTATTGAACCGTGTTTCCAAAACCGTTAAGGGTGGCCGTATCGCACGCTTTGCCGCTATCATGGTAGTCGGCGACGGCAACGGACACGTAGGTTTCGGTCTCGGAAAAGCAGCCGAGGTTCCCGACGCTATCCGTAAGGGAATTGAGGAAGCAAAGAAAAACATGATAGAGGTTTCACTCTTCAAAACGTCGATTCCTCACGAGGTTATCGGCGAATACGGCGCAGGCAAAGTGCTTCTTAAGCCGGCTGCCGCAGGTACCGGTATCATCGCCGGCGGCGCAGTACGTGACGTACTCGAGCTTGCAGGTATTAAAGACATAAGAGCAAAGTGTCTCAGATCCAACAACCCGACCAACGTTGTAAAGGCTACGTTCGAGGGTCTTAAAGCACTCAGAACCGCCGAGCAGGTTGCGGCTCTCCGTGGAATCACGGTAGAAAAGGTAAAGGGCTGAGGAGGTAGCAAAGATGGAAAAGGTTAAAGTAACACTCGCAAAGAGTCTTATCGGTGCAAAGCCGAACCAGAAGGCTACCGCAGAGTCTCTCGGCTTTAAGAAAATCGGTGACAGCATCGTGCTGAATAACGATGCGGCTCTCGCCGGAAAAGTAAAAGTTTTAAGACACCTTGTTAAGGTTGAAACCGTTTAATCGGAATTCTATATAAAGGAGGACAAAAAATGAAGCTCCACGAACTTTCACCCGCGGACGGTTCTGTTAAGAAATCTTTCCGTAAAGGTAGAGGAACAGGTTCCGGAAACGGAAAAACGGCAGGTAAAGGCCATAAGGGTCAGAACGCACGCTCGGGCGGCGGTGTAAAACCGGGCTTTGAGGGCGGTCAGCTCCCGCTTTACAGAAAACTTCCTAAAAGAGGATTTTATAATAAGTTTGGAAAGACTTATGCTATCGTAAACGTAAGCAGTCTCAATAAGTTTGAGGATGACACGGTAGTTGATCTTGCAGCTCTCGTAAACGGCGGTCTTGTAAACGACGTATGCGACGGTATCAAGATTCTCGGTAACGGCGAGATAACTAAAAAACTCACTGTAAAAGCAGCAATCTTTTCAACGGCAGCAAAGGAAAAGATAGAGGCGGCAGGTGGAAAGACTGAGGTGATTTAAGTGCTTCAGACATTGAAAAACGCCTGGAAACTTCCGGACATAAGAAAAAAGATATTATTCGTTCTTTTTATTCTTCTGATATATCGTATAGGTACTGTTATTCCGGTTCCCTTTGTCGATGCGTCAACGTTTAACAACTATTTCGGAGAAGGCATCTTTGCGTATCTCAATACGCTGTCCGGCGGAGCACTTAGCACGGCAACCCTGTTTGCTCTGGGTGTATCACCGTACATCACCGCATCTATAGTTATTCAGCTGATTACCGTTGCGTTTCCGAAACTCGGCGAAATCGCCAAGGATGGTGAGATGGGTAAGCGCAAGGTCGAAATGTGGACCAGATACGTAACCGTATTTCTTTCGATTGTAACAGGCTTCGGATACTACACTCTGCTTAAAAACAACGGAATGCTCGAATCTGCGGCAATGCCTCAGGAAGGCAGTTATACATGGGTACTCACCGCATTCGTAATAGTTGCATGCTATTGTGCCGGTGCGTCACTCGTAATGTGGCTCGCAGAAAAAATAAACGAAAAGGGTATCGGAAACGGTATTTCAATCATACTTTTCGCAAACATAGTATCGAGCCTGCCCTCGTTTGTGATTAAACTCGCAGACCTCATCAAGATGGCATTCACTCCCAATGCCGACAACAGCATTGCCGGTAAGGCGGTTGCCATATCGATAATTCTTGCACTTGTGCTTATCATTGCTCTTCTTGCTATGGTAGTGTTCATTATATTTGTAACGGGCAGCGAGCGCAGAATACCGATTCAGTACGCAAAGCGCGTCGTAGGACGCAAGATGTACGGGGGACAAAATTCGACATTGCCGATAAAGCTCAATATGAGCGGCGTTATGCCTATAATTTTCGCATCGTCGATAGTATCTCTTCCCGCAACTATTCTTACTCTCTGCGGCATCACCTCGGGTAACGGACCGACAAATCACCCTCACTGGTACAGCTTCTATGAGTTTACCTCGTCGGGCAGCTGGTTCTATCCCTTGATGCTGTTCATACTGATTATCGCATTTTCATATTTCTATATCACGATATCCTTCAATCCGGTTGAGGTATCCAACAATCTGCAGAAGAACGGAGGAGCAATCCCCGGTATCAGACAGGGAAGACCTACCGCACAGTATATCTCAAAGATTCTCTCGAAGATAACGCTTATCGGTGCGCTTTTCCTTGCCGTAATCGCAATTCTTCCGATAGCGTTTACACCCCTTATCAATTGGGCTGTATCCACTATTACCGGATTCACGGATGCAAACACTCTTGCATACTACACGTCCAGTTTTACTTTCGGCGGAACCTCGATGCTTATAGTCGTCGGCGTTGCACTCGAAACGGCGCGCGAGCTTGAGGCACAGCTTACAATGCGTAACTACAAGGGATTCCTTTCCTGATTTTCGAAACGGAGACGAAGTATGAAGATAATATTTTTAGGAGCCCCCGGTGCCGGTAAAGGCACTCAGGCGGAAATAGTTTCAAAGAGATTCGGTATTCCGACCATCTCTACGGGAGTTATCATCCGCGAGGCTTTGAAGGCAGGTACCAAAATGGGTCTTGCCGCAAAGAAGTTCATTGACGAGGGAGCGCTTGTTCCGGATGACGTCGTTATCGGCATCATCTCCGAGCGTCTTGCTCTTGATGATTGTGCGAACGGATTTATCCTTGACGGATTTCCTCGCACGGTGCCTCAGGCAGAGGCACTCGATAAAATGGGTATTGAGCTTGACTACGTAATAAGTCTCGAAGTTCCCGATGAAACAATCGTTTCGAGAATGAGCGGAAGAAGAGTGTGCGAGAAGTGCGGAAGCAGTTATCACATCGTAAGCAAGCCGTCACGCAACGGGAAGAGCTGCGACAACTGCAATACCGAACTTACGACACGCAAGGACGATGCCCCCGAGGTCGTTGAAAAACGCCTCTCAGTCTATCATTCCACCACGGAACCGCTTAAAGAATACTATAAGAAGAAGGGTAACCTCAAGATAGTAAACGGAGCGGACAACGTAGAGGAAACAACAGCACTTACTTTGGCTGCTTTGGGAGTCTGATACGATGATAATCGTTAAAAATTCCGAACAGCTGAAACTTATGAAGGATGCCGGAAGAATAACCGGTGAGGCACTTCTCGTGGCCGAGAGTTCAATCCGTGAGGGTATGAGCACAAAGGAGCTTGACAAAATCATCCGTGCTTATATTGAAAAACGCGGAGCGAAACCGTCATTTCTCGGTTACGGGGGCTTCCCCGGCAGTGCGTGCATCAGCATAAACGAACAGGTTATTCACGGTATTCCGTCCGATAAGATTATCATAAAGGACGGAGATATTGTGAAGGTCGATGTGGGAGCCTGCTATCGCGGCTATAACGGCGATGCGGCAAGAACCTTTGCCGTAGGGAGGATAAGCGATGAGGCGCAGAAGCTCATTGACGTAACGCGTGAGAGCTTCTATCGCGGTGTGAAATTCGCATCCGCCGGCAACCGTATCGGAGATATCGGAAATGCTGTGCAGTCGCACGTTGAGGAAAACGGGTTTTCGGTTGTCCGTTCATACGTAGGTCACGGGGTCGGAGCCGAGCTCCATGAGGAACCCGACGTTCCGAACTACGGTACAAAAGGACGTGGCCCGCGCCTTTATGCGGGTATGACGATAGCCATAGAACCTATGGTTAATATCGGAGTTGAAAAAGTAAACGTGCTCGGTAACGGATGGACTGTGGTAACCGCCGACGGAAAGCTGTCTGCTCATTATGAGAATACGGTGGCTGTGACCGAAGGTGAACCTATTCTGTTAACCGACGTAAGATAAGTCTTACACGAAATAGAGTAAGGAGGGATTATTCTGCCTAAGGACGATCTGATTGAATTTGAGGACGGCGAAGTTATAGAGGCTCTGCCAAACGCCACCTTCAAAGTAAAACTTCCAAACGGTCACATTGTGACAGCTCATATCTCCGGAAAACTGAGAATGAACTATATTAAGATTCTTCCCGGCGATACGGTAACCGTTGAGGTCTCCATTTACGACCTCACCAAAGGACGTATTACCTGGAGAAAAAAATAATTTTCGAAAGGAACGGTCATAAAAATGAAAGTTAAGCCTTCCGTAAAGAAGATTTGCGAAAAATGCAAAATCATCAAAAGAAAAGGCCATGTAATGGTTATTTGTGAAAACCCCAAGCACAAGCAGAAGCAGGGCTGAGTTTTTGCAAAACAATAAAACAATAAATTGATTATAAAATAAAAGGAGATTATCCAATATGGCTCGTATAGCTGGTGTTGATATTCCAAACAACAAGCGAGTTGAGGTAGCTTTGACCTATATCTACGGTATAGGCAGAAAGAGCGCGCAGGATATCCTGACTAAGACCGGTATCAGCTTTGACACCCGTGCCAAGGATCTTACCGAGCAGGAAATCGCTAAGCTCCGTGACGAGATAGAAGCTAACTACAGAGTAGAGGGCGACCTCCGCCGCGAAGTATCTCTCAACATAAAGAACATGGTAGAAATCAACTGCTACCGTGGTATCAGACACAGAAAAGGTCTTCCCGTAAGAGGACAGCGCACAAAGACTAACGCAAGAACACGCAAGGGTCCCGCAAAGACTATTGCAAACAAGAAGAAATAAGGAGTAAGAACGATGGCAGTAGAAAAGAAAATTGTCAGAAAACGCCGCGAGCGCAAGAACATCGAAAAAGGTGCGGCTCATATCCGTTCTACTTTCAATAACACAATAGTAACCATTTCCGACGTAGCAGGAAACGTTGTTTCCTGGGCTTCTGCCGGTGAAATGGGCTTTAAGGGTTCGAGAAAGTCGACTCCTTACGCGGCTCAGACTGCTGCCGAGAAGGCTGCAAGTCTCGCGATGGAGCACGGTATGAAAACCGTAGAAGTTTACGTAATGGGCCCCGGTTCCGGAAGAGAATCTGCGATAAGAGCTCTCCAGACTGCGGGACTGGAAATCACACTCATAAAGGACGTAACACCGATTCCTCATAACGGTTGCCGTCCGCCTAAGCGCAGACGCGTTTAATTAAAAGGGAGGTATTGAAAATGGCAAGATATATTGGACCAAGCTGCAAGCTCTGCCGCAGAGAAGGCACGAAGCTCTTCCTTAAAGGAGACCGTTGCACTTCCGGCAAGTGCGCATTTGACCACAGAAGCACTGCTCCCGGTCAGCACGGCGCCGCTCGAAAGAAGGTAGAAGAATACGGTATGCAGCTCCGCGAAAAGCAGAAAGCTAAGCGTTACTACGGCGTTCTTGAATCTCAGTTCAAGAATTACTTCGAGATGGCAGATAAGCAGACAGGTAAGACCGGTGCAAACCTTCTTATCTTACTTGAGCGTCGTCTTGACAACGTTGTATACAGAATGGGCATGGCAGAAAGCCGCAAGGAAGCACGTCAGCTCGTACTTCATGGGCACTTTACCCTCAACGGAAAGAAAGTTACCATCCCCTCCTTGCTCGTTAAGGCAGGCGATGTAATAGCAGTTAAGGAAAGCAGCCGTACAAACGAAAAGTTCAAAGCACTCGCAGAAGCAATCGACGGCAGAATCAAGCCGAAGTGGCTTGACGTTGATTCGACCAAGCTCAGCACAACGGTTGTAAATCTCCCCGCAAGAGAAGATATCGACTTCCCGTTCGAAGAGCAGCTTATTGTCGAGCTTTATTCGAAATAACAGCTACCTCCGATACTTCATGCGTTCGCTGTGTCAAAAGCTTACGTGCATTCTTGTTCTTTGCACAAGCCACAACAGCACTCCGATGAGGTGTCAATAACCCTTACCCCGTAAAATACGGATAACGAAAATTTGATTTTGGAGGATAACAGAATGACGGATATAGAGAAGCCGGCAATATCAATAGATAAGCCTAACATCACTGTTCTCGACGTAAGCGAAGACGGAAGCGAAGCCGAATTCGTAGTTGAACCTCTTGAGAGAGGCTTCGGTACAACTCTCGGAAACTCCCTGCGCAGAGTTCTCCTCAGTTCACTTCCCGGCTATGCCGCAACAAGCATAAAGATAAAGGACGTACTGCACGAGATATCCACTGTCGAAGGAGTAAAAGAGGATGTTCCCGAAATCGTACTGAACGTGAAGGGTATTATACCTAAGCTGCACGTTAATACACCCAAGACCGTTATTATAGACGTTATCGGTCCTGCTGATGTTACTGCGGCAGATATTTCACCCGATGCCGACCTTGAAATACTTAACCCCGAGCATCATATAGCTACCGTTGCGGACGGAGCACGCTTCTTCATGGAGCTTACCTTCGGTTGCGGTCGCGGCTATGTTTCTTCGGATAAGAACAAGCAGGCATACCTTGCAACGGGAATGATTCCGCCTATCGGACTCATATTCACGGACTCGATATTCACACCTGTATATAAGGTTGAATACAAGGTTGACAGTACCCGTGTCGGAAGCGTATCGGACTTCGATAAGCTCACCCTCAAGGTTCTCACAAACGGAACGATTCACGCAAAGGAAGCCGTATCTCTGGGCGCCAAGATTCTCAACGAGCATCTCAATCTCTTCATTGATATGTCGGATGACGCAAAGTCAATCGATATTATGGTTGAGAGAGAAGAGACCAAGAAAGAAAAAGTCCTTGAAATGACCATTGAGGAACTTGACCTGTCTGTACGTAGCTTTAACTGTCTGAAGCGTGCAGGCATTGATACAGTAGAAGATTTGGCTAACAGAACCGAGGAAGATATGATAAGAGTCAGAAACCTCGGCAGAAAGTCACTTGAAGAAGTAATACAGAAACTTCATTCACTCGGTCTCGACTTGAAGAAGTCTGAGGACTGATATCAAATAGGAGGATAAGATTATGCCAGGAACAAGAAAACTCGGCAGACCTACCGCTCACAGAAATCTTATGCTGAGAGGTCTGGTAACCTACCTTCTCGAAAACGGAAAGATTGAAACAACATATACAAGAGCTAAGGAAGTATCTGCTCTCGCGGATAAGATGATAACTCTCGGAAAGCAGAATACGCTTGCTTCATATCGTGAAGCTCTCGCATTCCTTACCAAAGAGGATGTAGCAAAGAAGCTCTTCAGCCAAATCGCTCCCATGTACGAGAATACCGTAGGCGGATATACTCAGGTTTATAAGCTCGGGCCCCGTAGAGGAGACTGCGCGGAGATGGCGCTTATACGTCTGGTAGCCGTAGAAAAATAATTTAATTTTGAGTTTGTGTTGCCAATGCAACAAACCATAAATATAAAGACCGATGTGTTTTTCATGTCGGTCTTTGTTTTTATTCTCCTTATCGTATTGTTTTTTATGTGTTTAACTCTACTTAACGGAGATACGATAGCTTCGATGTGACGGTTAAGTAGAAGGGCGGAGGTATCCATTGACTTGCAAGGCTTTGTATGATAGACTTATTTATATATTTAAATAGCAGGGGCGAGATATGAAAAAGGTATTTGAGAGCTTTGGCAGAATGACGGCGGATAAGGGAGATGGAAAATTCTCTGTTAAGGTATGGAACCGTGAATACGTATTTGACAAATCCTTTTTGCCGACTTCCATCATTTCGGATGGCAGAGAACTGCTCGCGTCGCCGATAAAACTGAATATGACTTTCGGCGAGGAAAGCGGTGAGTTTCGCAAGTTTGCCTACGTTTATTATGAGGAGAGCGACGAGCGCTTTGTCGTGCTTGCTTCCGCAGAATGCGGTAATACCGTTGTAAATGCGACTGTAACGTTTGAATTCGACGGTTTTATCAAGGTTGAGCTGAGAGTCTCAAACTTCTGGTGTTTCTGCGTTTCCGACGATGATTTACAGCTTCACGCAAATTCTCTTAACGAGGCTGCCTTGACTTCGCTCTCAATAGATATACCGATGAAGAAAGAGACGGCCTCTCTCTTCCACTATTGGCCTAATGCCAAAACGAGCATATTGCCTGCCGGCGACGTTATGAACAGCGGTAAAACCGTGTATCGCAAATACCCCTTCAAGCCCTATATATGGATGGGCGACGAGAGAAGAGGCCTCGGTTTCTGGTGTGAGAGCGACTGCGGATTTGAGACGGATGACGAGGACGGGGTTATAGAGGTTCAGGACAAGAACGGCATAAACAACATTCATATACATATAATTGACCATATGCCTTTCGCATGGAAAAAACAGAAGAAAGACGAGTGGGTTAATACTCTGCGCCCGCTTTTTTATACGTTCGGTTTTCAGGCTACGCCTGTGAAACCCATAACCATGAGCCCCGATGATATATACAAGCGCTTTCACCTCTACGACGTAATGAAGGCGGATATATACAATTCGGATATACTCGACCGCGTAGCGGAGTCGGGGGCGAGGTGGCTGATACTTCACGAGGACTGGACAGCCGTACAGAACTTCGGACTGCCGTCGGATATAGAAGGCTTTAGGAAATTCGTAATACGTGCGCATAATCTCGGACTTAAAGTTATGGTATATTTCGGGTATGAATACTCTTCTCTCGCTCCCTCCTTCTCGCAGAACGCAGACGGATTTTTGATAAAGAACACCGTCGGTAATTTTACCGGAGGCTGGCAGAGGGATATACCGCAGAGGGCGTATATGGTATGCTATCGTGGCGGTTACAGCGACGTTCAAAGGCAGAGAATACGTTACGTTATGGATGAATTCGGAGTTGACGGAATATACACCGACGGAACCTACGTGCCGTGGGAATGTGCCAACGAGGCGCACGGATGCGGTTACCGTGACGATGAGGGCAATCTTCATACCACCTTCCCTATTCTTGCGGTAAGAGAACACGTAAAGGCGATGTACGAGGACGTACACGAGAGGGGAGGTATAATAGATACTCATCAGTCTGCGTGCTGTGTTATGCCTACGCTTTCCTTTGCAGATTCGTACTTTGACGGCGAAAACATACAGGGTGCTATGGTCAACGATATAAACTTTCTAAGTCTTGACGCTTTCAGATGCGAATATATGGGACTTAACATGGGACTGACGAACAACTTCCTGACTTATATTGACTTTGACAAGGTTGCGGCGGTCTCTCTCATTCACAACGTAATGCCGAGAGTTAATCGTATAAACGAACTGCCGAAGATAAAGAAAATATGGGATATATACGATAAATACAATCTTAACTCCGCAAAGTGGTTATCATATTTCGACGGCAACGGAATTAAGTGTGAAGATACGGTTGTCGCATCTGTATATGACTGTAAGGAATACAAGGTTGTTGTTGCAACGGGATATGATAAAAACGGAAAAGACTCATTCTTTGACTTTTGCGGTGAGTTTGACTGTGCAGAGGATTTGCTCACAGATAAGGAATACGAGCTGAAAAACGGAGAAGGAATTCTGCCCGTGCGGTACTTTGCTCCTTCGATATATCTTGTATGCAGGAAACAGAGGGAAATAAAATGACAGATGAAAAAATCCGCGTTGCCAAGGAGGTATTCGAAAAATTTGATACGGAGGTTTCATGCGCATCCGAAAGAATACAGCCGTGGGGAGACGGCCATATAAACGAGACGTATCTTGTTGAAGGCAAATATATTCTTCAGAAGATAAATACCTCGGTATTCACACGCCCCGATATGCTCATGCGCAATATTGCACAGGTAACGGAGCATCTCTCGAATAAAATCAAGCAAAGCGGAGCGGACCCCCGAAAGGAGACGCTTACGCTGATAAAAACAAGGGAGGGCGAGAACTTCCTTACCGAAAACGGTTCTGCATGGAGAGTATATCTGTATATCCCCTCTTCTTCGTATAATATAGCCGAGAACAGCGAGATGATATACAATGAGGGCATGGCATTCGGTAAATTTCAGAACATGCTTTCGGACTTCGACGCATCGCGCCTCTATGACGTGATACCGAATTTTCACAATACGAGAAAACGTTTTGATAGCTTTATTAAAGCTCTGAAGGAGGACAGGCTGTCAAGGGCGTCGCATGTATCTTGGGAGATAAGATTTTTCATCGACAGAGAATACGTTGCGGATACGGTACTGCCGTTTCTCGGAAGCAAAGAGGTGCCGCTCAGGGTAACGCACAACGATACGAAAATAAACAATATACTTTTTGAGAAGGACTCCGTAAAACCGCTCGCTGTTATTGACCTCGATACGGTTATGTCCGGTTCCGCACTCTACGATTTCGGTGATGCGATACGCACTGGAGCAAGTCTTGCAAACGAGGACGAAACCGACCTGTCGAAGGTAGGTATAAATCTTGAAAATTACAGAGCGTTTACGGAAGGATTTATCGAAGGTTGCAGAGGTAGGCTTACCGGTACGGAGATAAGCCTTATGCCGAAGAGCGCAATACTGATGACATATGAGTGCGGAATGAGATTCCTCACGGATTATCTCGACGGTGACAGGTATTTCAGAATATCTCACCCGCAACATAACCTGGAGAGGTGTCATACGCAGATGAAAATGATAGAGGACATGGAAAAAAAGCTCGACGAAATGAGAACGGTAACAAAATAACGTCAGTGCTTATGAGATAAAATATAAAAGGAAATCAGATAAAATGAGAGTTATTATTTGCAAAGATTACGACGACCTTTCTGCGCAAGGGGCAAAACTCGTGTACAGTCAGCTCATACTGAAGCCGGACTGCGTGCTGGGACTTGCGACTGGTTCGACGCCGATAGGAATGTACGATAAGCTGGTTGAAATGTATAAGGAGGGGGAGATTGACTTTTCCGCCGTCACGACCTTCAATCTGGACGAATACTACCCGATAACGCCCGACAATGACCAAAGCTATCGTTATTTTATGAACGAGCATCTCTTCGGACGTGTAAATATAGACATAACCAAAACTCACGTTCCGGACGGAAACGCATCGGACGTCGAGAGCGAATGCGAAAGATACGACAAGATGATAGAGGAAAGCGGAGGGATTGATCTGCAAATTCTCGGAATAGGACAGAACGGACACATAGGCTTCAATGAGCCTGACGAGAATCTGAATGCCGGAACGCATCTCACCGCACTAACCGAGAGCACCGTTGAGGCAAATTCACGCTTCTTTGAGTCAAAGGATAAGGTGCCCAGGCATGCAATAACCATGGGAATAGCCTCGATACTCAAATCACGTAAAATAATACTTCTCGCCTCCGGAAAGTCAAAGCACGAAGCAATAGCGGAAATGCTCAATGACAGCATAAATACCGAGTCGCCGGCAACAATGCTCAAGGTACATCCCGACGTTGTGCTGATATGTGACAAAGAGGCATACTATGGCTGATTCACTGATAAGAAACGTTCGTCTGTACGGTGATGGAGAGCCATGCAATATATACGTAAGAGACGGAAAAATCGAAAAGATAACCCAAACGTGTAAAGACGCACATACAGAGAACGGTTATTTGCTTTTGGGTGATTTCTGCGGCAAATCGATTTTCCCCGGGCTTGTCGATATACACGCTCACGGATGTATCGGACTTGACACCATGGACGGCGCGGAAGCAATAGCAAGGATGGCGGTATATCAGAAGGAAAACGGCATCACCACATGGTATCCGACGACGATGACGGAGAGCTCCGAGCGCATCCACCGTGCAACCGATACCATACCGAAAACCGTCGGGGGGTGCCATATTCCGGGGTATCATATGGAGGGGCCGTTCATATCCCGAAATCACAAGGGAGCACAGAACGAAGATTTCATACGACGGGCGGATATAAAAGAGTTTTCCGAATATAAAAACATATCTCTCATAACGGTAGCACCCGAGACGGAGGGCGCCATGGACTTTATAAGGAACGTTAAGGATAAAGAGATATGCGACAGCAACACAGAAAAAAAGAATACCGTCATCTGTATAGGCCACACGGACGCGGACTTTGAGTGTGCCGATGAGGCGTTCAGGGCAGGGTGTGAATGTATAACCCATACCTTCAATGCCATGCCTCCGTTTCTTCACAGGGAGCCGTCGGTTATCGGCGCGGGAATAGTGAATAACGCATACGCACAGCTTATATGTGACGGCTTTCACGTAAGCCGTCCTGCTGTTCTGATGCTTTACAGGACGTTCGGCCCCGACAGGCTCGTTTTGATAAGCGATTCTCTGAGAGCGACGGGCGTCTCTGACGGCGAGTATGAGTTCGGAGGGCAGAAGGTTACCGTCAAAAACGGTGCGGCACGTCTTTCATGCGGGACTATTGCCGGCAGTACGACAAATCTTTTCGGCTGTGTCATGACTGCAATAAAGTTCGGGATACCGCCAAGAGACGCATTCAGAATGGCGAGCGAAACGCCTTCAAGACTTATGGGGATAAGCAAAGGTACTATTGCCGAGGGCTACGATGCCGATTTCATAGTTGTAGACGAAAATTACGAGCTTATCAAAACAATCATTTGCGATTAGGTGTCGTATTTTTCATTAATATCATTTCCAAAGGCATCATATAGGGCGATTCTTCGATTAAGGGTACTCGAAAATTTATAATTTTTTATTACAAACTCTGCCGATTGTCACATTTTGTGACAATCGGTGTTTTATTGCCTATTTTATTTTTATTTTTTATCTGTTATTATATATAATGCAATGGTATGTGAAAAAAGTGGAGGGCATAAAGCTCCGACATTCAATACGACAACAAAGGTACCGTTGCCGTAATAACGAAAACAATCTTAAGAAATGAGGACAAAACAATGAATGAAAATGAAGTAAAAGCAACAATCAAGGAGATGCTCTGCGACCGTCTCGGAATAGAGCCGGACGTTCTCGAATACGATACCGTTCTTTTTGGTGACGGAATCGGCCTTGACTCAATAGATTCTCTGGAAATCATATCGGCAATCGACGAAGAATACGGAGTACAGATGACAGGTGTGGGCAAGGAGCATTTCCGCAACATCGATGCTCTCGCCGCATACGTAATGGCTAACGCCTGAGAGGTGAAAAATGACTCACGATAACAACAGATGCGTTATAACCGGTCTCGGAGTTATCAGCGCGATAGGCAACAGCGTCTCGGAATGTTGGGACAGTATTCTTAACTCAAAGAGCGGCATTGACCATACGAAAACGGTCGATACCGAGAACTGCTATGCGGACTTTGCGGCGGAGGTAAAGAATCTTGACGACGATGACGGTAAATACGACCGCTCATCGGTGCTTTGCATGAAGGCTGCCGAGGAAGCTCTTAAGGATGCATCTCTTTCCGACTTCGGAGGTGATGAAAGAGCAAGCGTTATAGTGGGCAGCTGCGTCGGTGGCGGAAGAAGCATAGAGCATTATTATCGCGATGGAAGAGACAGCGCAGACGTGCTTAAAATGCCCATATCGGCAATAGCAAACAACGTAGCGGAGCTCTGTCATGCAGGCGGTGTTGTTACCAACGTGGCAAACGCATGTGCGGCGGGAACAATAAGTATTGCGTATGCGTCGGACCTTATCAGGGCCGGTAAGGCGGACGTTGTCGTTGCAGGAGGCGCGGACGCATTTTCCTCTGTGCCTTATTCGGGATTCCTTTCGCTTCATGCACTCGACGAGAATTCCTGCTCGCCCTTTAACCGTTCTCACGGTATCACGCTCGGAGAGGGTGCAGGCGCGGTAATCGTTGAGTCGTACGAACACGCCAAAGCAAGAGGTGCGCGCATATACTGTGAGGTTCTCGGCTCCGGAATAAGCTCGGATGCACATCACATAACCGCACCAAGGCCCGACGGCGAGGGACAGATGAGCGCCATTCGCAGTGCCATAAAACATTCGGGACTTAAAGCCTCCGATATAGATTACGTAAACGCACACGGAACGGGAACGGCGAAGAACGACGAGGCGGAATTTCTGTCGCTTCATACGATATTCGACGGAGAAAAGGACGACCTGTGCGTGAGCTCTACCAAGGCGATGACGGGACACTGTCTGGGTGCCGCAGGTGCCATCGAATCCGTATTTGCTATCAAGGCTCTCGTTGAGGGCGTTATACCTCCGACGCTCGGGTATACCGAGCAGGATCTTGCCCCTCTCCGGGAAAAGGCGGGCAAGATGAATTTCTGTCCGAACGTACCGCAAAAGAAGGAAATGACAACCGTTATGGATAATTCTTTCGCTTTCGGCGGAAACAATGCGAGCATTATTTTCAGTAAAACAGCGGGGGATATAAAGAGCCCCGAAGCAGACAAAAAAGATATAGTAATAACCGGTCTCGGAATTGTCTCGCCGATAGCAAACGGAAAGACGGCGTACATAGAAGCGTGTCAGAACGGAAAAGAAACGACCGAGGCTCAGAGCGCGTCTGTCATAGGCACTGCCGACTATGATGCGCAAGGGCTTAAAATGGCGTTCTACCGTAAGCTCGACCATCTCAGCCAGCTTCAGGCTGTATCGGGAATGGACGCTCTTCATGACGGTAAATACGAAGTTACTGACGAAAACGCTGCCGATATCGGTATGATTATCGGCACCTCGGAAGGTGCGCTCAGCCCGAGCTGCGACTTCCAGGAGATGATAACTCAGAGGGGAAATGCAGGAGGTTCCGCATTCAAATTCCCCAACACCGTATACAATGCGGCAGGCGGATATCTATCGATATGCGCAGGCATTAAAGGATATAACGTAACGGTTACAAACGGTCCGCAGTCCGGACTTCAGTCTGCGGCATATGCCATGCAGGTTATCCGTAACGGGTGGGAAGATGCGATGCTCGCTACCGGTACAGACGAGAACAGCGAAATAATCTCGGAGTTTTCCCGCGCTCTTGGATATTCGGCAGACGAAAAAGTAAGACCATATGAGGGACGAGGCGGTTTCTCACTTTCGGACGGAAGTATATCCGTTCTTATGGAAACAAAGCAATCGGCAAATAACAGAGATGCAAGAGTATATTGCAGGATAACAGGCTACGGTATGGCACACTCGAGCGTTGCGTTCGGCACGGTTTCGGGTTCGGAAAATGGGCTCGAAAAGGCGATAGACAACGCCCTCTCGGATGCAGGCATTACGGCATCCGACATATCCGCAATAATAGGATTTGCCAACGGAATGAAGGCGGTTGACGATATAGAAATCGGAGAGCTCTCAAAGAAATTCGATATTACAAAGATACCGATTATATCCGTTAAAGAACGTACGGGAGAGGGAAGAGCCGCAAGCAGTGCTCTCGCACTTGCTCACGGTGCAATGATACTCGGCGGCGATATCAAACGAGAGGAGGACGCATATCTTCTTTGCAACGGCAAGATGAAAAAGGTTGCCGCAGATACGGAAAATATGAAGTCTATCCTCGTTATATCCTATGCGACGGGCGGTTCATACACGGCTCTTGTAATAGAGAAATAAAAATTGTCCGACTGCGGCTCGGGCAGGGAGCTGTGAATGTCGCGGCGGCTCGGGCAGGGAGCTGTGAATGTCCACGGCGCCTCGGGCAGGGAGCTGTGAATGTCGCGGCGGTTAACGCTCGATTGTGATACACAATAATTAAAACGCCCGACGTGCGGCGCGTAAGTTTTATTCTTTCGTGCAGTGATGCATATCGGGCATTTCATTTTGATTTGACCGAGGCAAAACCGAAAGATTGCTCGGACACGGCGGTCGCAGGACTGTCGGAAAACGAAACGGCGGTTTCGGTAAAACGGAGTTTCCAAAATAAAAAGAAATAAGGCGGTAAAGATAATGAAGGTTGCACTTGTCAGCGGAGCATCAAAGGGAATAGGCAGGGCGTGTGCTATACGTCTCGCAAGAGACGGTTACACTGTGTGCATAAACTATGCTCACAGTGAAGAAGAAGCGAAAAAGGTACTCGACCAAATCAAAGCAGAGGGCGGTGACGGTATGATATACCGTGCCGATGTATCCAAACTCGACGAAGTGAAGGCTATGATGAGAGACGTATCAAAGACCTACGGACAGATAGACGTTCTCGTCAACAATGCGGGTATAGTGAAGGACGAATACCTATTGATGCTCAATTCCGATACTCTCGATAAATGCATGGAACTCAACGTAAAAGGATACTTTTACTGCGCGCAGCAGGCGGTCCTGAAAATGTTTCGTAAGAAGTGCGGAGTTATTATAAATATGTCTTCCGTTTCCGGAGAGCTTGCCCTGGCAGGACAGAGCGTATACAGTGCGACAAAGGGTGCTGTAAACGCCATGACACGCACTATGGCAAAGGAACTTGCTCCCTACGGAATAAGGGTGAATGCGGTTGCTCCCGGATTTATTGAAACCGAGATGCTCGACGCGCTTCCCGAGGAGAAAAAGAAGGAATATCTTGACGTTATTCCGATGCACAGACTCGGAAAGACGGAGGAGATAGCCGCTATAGTATCAATGCTTGCTTCCGACGCCTGCGCATATATGACGGGACAGGTAATCACCGTTGACGGAGGTATATCGCTATGAACATATACGAAGTTAATAAACACTTAAAACAACGTCCGCCCTTTCAGATGATAGAGAGGGTTGAAGAGATAGAACCGGGTGTGAGCGCAACGGGAACAAAAACCGTATCGATAAACGACCCATGGTTTGCAGGACATTTCCCCGATTCACCGATTCTTCCCGGCGTACTTATAATCGAGAGCTGCGCGCAGCTTTGCTCGCTTACGGTTGAGTCGGAGGAGGACTCGGACGACCTGCTTTACGTTCTGCTCAAGGTTGATAACTTCAAATTCTTAAAACCTATAATACCCGGTGACGTAATGACGATAACCGTAACGAGAAAAACGCCGAAGGGCCTCCCTCTGATTTCTTTCGATGCAGTAGTTAAGGTATCGGACAGTATACGCAGCAAGGGTTCTGTCTCATTTACGTCTATACCGAAGGCAAATCTTTCGGATGCCGACTGAAAAGACAGTGGTAAGGAGAATTGAAAATGGGAAAAACAGCATTTTTGTTTGCCGGTCAGGGTGCTCAGGCTCCCGGCATGGGAGAGGACTTCTATAAAGAGGTTTTATCGGCACAAAAAATATATGATATGGGAGAAAACATAAAACCCGGGGTAATGGATACGTGCTTCCGCAAAGAGGGCGCAGAGCTTAACAAAACACAAAACGCTCAGCCTTGCCTCTTCCTTACCGACCTTGCAATAGCAGAGTCGCTCAAAGACGAGGGGATAGTTCCGGACGCGGTAGCAGGTTTTTCTCTCGGAGAGATACCGGCAATGGCTTTTGCGGGGGTTATGCCTAAGGAAGAAGCCTTTCGCTTTGTATTGACGAGAGCGGAAAATATGGCACAGCAGTCGGAAAAGCATCCCGGAGGTATGGCGGCGGCACTAAAACTCGACCGAGAGACGGTGGATGCCGTATGCTCAAAATTCAAAGAGATGTGGGCTGTCAACTACAACTGCCCGGGACAGATAGCGTGCTCGGGAAGCAACGAAGAGCTCGACGCTTTTATCGGTGAAATAAAGGCGCTCGGAGGACGTGCTGTAAAGCTCGCCGTAAGCGGAGCTTTTCATACCCCGTATATGAATGAGGTATGCGTAACACTTGAGAAGTTCCTTTCCGATTGTAAAGACCTGAAAGGCCCCGATATAACGCTTTATTCCAATCTTACGGGAGATAAATATACGTCGGACAGAGCAACAATTATCCGAAATCTCTCATCTCAGGTATGTTCGCCCGTGCAGTGGGAAACGATACTTCGCAATATGTGGGAGGACGGTGTGGATACGTTCATCGAGGTAGGTGCGGGGCAAACTCTTACGGGATTTGTAAAACGTACTCTTCCCGATGCAAAATATTATACGGTAAACGACGTTGCGGCACTGAAGGCTCTCGGCAAAGAGACTGTCGGAGTATGAGGGCAGAAGTTATCACACAGGAGTTTTTATTATTATGGAAAATAGAATAACTAATCTTTTGCACTTTGAAAAGTCTGATAAAGAGCGTCAGTGCAAGGTATGCTCAAGGTCGATTCCCGAGACAGTGCTTGCAAAGTCGTATTTCGTATGTCCCGAGTGCGGAGCATATATGACTATGCCTGCAAGGACGAGGATAGATTATATATCTGATAAGGGAGCTTTCGTCGAGCTGTTCGGGGACAGAATATTCGATGACCCCATTGATTTTCCCGATTATAAGGAAAAGTACGCGCAGGCGGAGGCCAAGAGCGCGGAGAATGAGGGCGTTATTTGCGGAGTTACGAGGATAGAAAAACATAAATGCTGTATTTTCGTTATGAATCCCGACTTTATGATGGGCTCTATGGGTACTGTCGTCGGCGACCGTATAACCGCACTTTTCGAATACGCTACGGCACATAGACTCCCCGTAATAGGTTTTACGGTTTCGGGCGGAGCTCGTATGCAGGAGGGTATGCTTTCTCTTATGCAGATGGCAAAGACCTCTGCGGCGGTAAAAAAACACAGCGACGCGGGACTCTTATATATAGTGGGACTTACCGACCCGACGATGGGAGGAGTTACTGCGAGCTTTGCCATGCTCGGCGATATAATATTTGCAGAGCCGAAGGCGAGAATAGGATTTGCGGGGAAGCGAGTTGTCGAGCAGGTAACGGGCGAAAAACTGCCCGACAGTTTCCAGACTGCCGATTTTCAGCTTAAAAACGGTTTTATTGATGAGATAGTAGAACGGTGCGAACAGAGAAAGCATATTGCCAGATTGCTCGCCATGCATGAAAATTAGGAGATAATTATGACGGACAATAACGTAAGCGTATATGAAAAAATCCGCATTGCAAGAAAGAACGGAAGAGCGACCGCGGGCGATTATATTACGGGGGGTGTAATATTTTCCGACTTTTGCGAACTTCACGGAGACAGGCTTTTCGGCGATGACCATGCGGTTGTAGGCGGTATTGCAATGCTTAAGGATATCCCCGTCACCGTCATAGGAATAGACAAGGGGCATGACCTCAACGAACGTTTATACCGTGATTTCGGTTGCGTCCTGCCTGAGGGATACAGGAAGGCCTTGAGACTCATAAAGCAGGCGGAAAAATTCAACCGTCCGGTAATATGTTTTGTCGATACCCAGGGTGCAAACTGCGGAAAAGGAGCCGAAGAGAGAGGTGCGGGGGAGGCCATAGCCCGCAATCTATTTGAACTGAGCGGAGTCAGAGTCCCCATGATTTCCGTTATGATAGGGGAGGGCGGAAGCGGAGGTGCACTCGCGCTTGCAGTTGCGGACAGGGTATGGATGCTGGAAAACGCATACTATTCCGTAATATCGCCCGAATCCTGCGCAAGCATACTGTTCAAGGACCCGTCCAGAGCACCTGAGGCCGCAGAACATTTGCGCCTTACGGCAAAGGATTTGTTATATTTGGGAATCGTAGAAGAAATAGTAGATGAGCCGAACGATTTTACAGACGAAAAGGAAAAAGAAAAGTTTATGAAAAAGCTCGGTCAATCGCTCTACGGCGAGATAAAAAAACTGAAGAAAAAGGATAAAGATACTCTCATTTCCGAGAGATATGAAAAATACCGTAAGATAGGACGTTACAACAAATACGTCCTCTGAAAAGACAGAGAAAATCGGTGAAGATTATGAAGAAGAGAATACTTGTCGTCAACGGCAGTCCTCACAGAGAAAAGAGCAGTACCATGGTGATTACCGACTGCTTTGTTAAGGGGATGTTGGAATGCGGCGATTACGAGGCGGAGACGGTACACGTATCATCCCTTAACGTAAAGCCGTGCCTCGGATGTCTTTCCTGCTGGGGAAGAAGCGAGGGAGAATGCGTTATTAACACCGATGACGTATATGAGCTGAAAAATAAGGTTATCAAAGCAGACGTCGTCATAATCAGTTTTCCGTTGTATGTTTTCGGAATACCCGGACAGCTCAAAATGTTGCTTGACAGACTTCTGCCTCTCATGAATACTTACCGCGGACAGTACGTTCCAAAGGACGGCGCACCTGCGCACGGTCCGAGATACAATAAGCCGGGGCAGAAGTTCATACTGATTTCCGGATGCGCATACGTTGAGACGGAGGAGGTATATGACCCTGTTCTCAAACAAAGCGACCTTATATTCGGAAAAGGCAACTATACTGCCATACTTTGTCCGCAGCTCAAAACAATGATAGATAACGGCGGAGGCAGAGTGGAGAGGACCAAGGAGAGATTCGTGATGGCGGGTGCCGAATATGCAGAGACGCTCTCTCTTTGTGAGAATACGCTCAAAGCGATAACTCGACCACCGTTTTCACACGAGGTATATAAAACCATACTTTCAAACGTTTGGGCAAAGGAAATTGAAAAAGGGAGAAAAGGCGAGATTTCGGAGCCGTAACCCACTAAGACAGAAAGCAAAAGAGGAATACATATCTATGATAAGAATAGCGGTAGACCTGCTCGGAGCTGATACCTCCGAGGAGGAGCTTTGCTCGGGTGCACTCGACGCGCTGAAAGAAAATGAAGAACTATCGGTCATCCTTTATGGGCACGAGGAAAAACTATTGCCCCTTATTTCGGAGATGGGGACGGATACGGACAGAGTATCAATTGTTGACTGCAAAGGGACCGTCACCAATTTTGATTCCTCAATCACGGCATATACTCAGTCGGAGGCATCCGTTTGCAGGGCTATGAAGGACGCTTCAAAGAGGGCTGACGTGTACGGAGTCGTTACGTGCGGTTCTACCGGCGCCGTGCTTGTAAGCTCGATTATGATTCTCGGTAAAATCAAGGGGATGCGCCCCGTTCTTGCAGTTGAACTGAAAAACAGAGACGGACTTCCTCTTCTTCTGCTCGACTGCGGAGCGAATATTGACGTTAGGGCCGAGCTTTTTGTGACGTTTGCCCATATAGGTGACAGTTATATGAAAAGCATCGGATACGCAAGTCCGCGTATATCCCTGCTCTCTAACGGAGCCGAGGATACGAAGGGGTGTGAGTCCGTCAAGGAGGCAAACAAGCTCCTCAGAGCGGAAAGCGAAAAGAGCGGCGTTTCTCTTAATTTCATAGGAAACATAGAGGCGACTGATGCGCTCTGCGGTTCCACTGACGTTATAGTATGCGACGGATTCCACGGTAATATTATGCTCAAATGCATTGAGGGGACTGCAAAAGCGGCTCTTGACGAGGCGACCGTCCGCCTTGCATCGGCGGTGAATGAGATTTGCAAAAACGCAGAAAATTGTGAGTTCACAGATAATATGAAAGATGCCTTTTCCGATGCAATCGCCCGGGTGCGTCGCAAATATGACTACAACACACAGGGAGGCGCCGTTCTTATCGGTGCAAACAAGCCCGTAATGAAGGGACATGGCTCGGCAACGGGAGAGGCTGTGAAAAACATGCTAAACCGCATATACACGCTTGCAAAAAATAATTTCGTAGGTAAAATACGAGACATATACAACGAAAACGTATGATAAAAAAGGGCTGAGTCAAATTCGGGCAGATTTTCCAATTGACCGTCAGCCTATACAAAAATCACCCGCTGTCTTTTATTGACAACGAGTGATTTTTTCCTTATGTGTAAAATGGAGTAAGCAAAAATTTTAATTTTACTCTGCCCTTTTTAATTGTGAATTGTTATTTTGTCTTTTTGAAGAGAGGACCGTAGTTAGCGCAGGCTCTGAAGTCGGCGCCTTCCTTATCCTTTGTTCCGAAGGCATTCCATGCTGCGGGACGGAATATATCACTGTCCTTAACGTTGTGCATGGCAACGGGAATTCTGAGCATAGAGCAGAGGGTGATGAGGTCTGCACCTATGTGGCCGTAGCTGATTGCACCGTGGTTTGCTCCCCAGTTGTTCATAACGTCGTATGCAGTGCAGAAGGGCGAGCCCTCAACACCATCACAACGAGGTGTGAACCATGTGCAGGGCCATGTCGGGTTGGTACGTTCCATAAGGGTATCGGTAACTTCGTCGGGGAGGTTAACCGTCCATCCCTCTGCAATCTGGAGAACAGGTCCAAGACCCTGGACGAGATTGAGTCTTATCATTGTAGCGGGCATATCCGCACGTGTTACAAAGTGGCTGGAGAATCCGCCGCCGCGGAAGTTATCGAAGCCTGCCTCGCACCATACGGTTGCGTCGGTCATCTTCTTGATATCCTCGTCGGTAACGTCCCACCACTGCTTCATTACGTGGTTGCCGTCTTTATCCGTACATTCGCCGCAGGCATCAAGACATGCCGCACCCGAGTTGAGAAGGTGAATGATACCGCCGTTTTCCTTTGCACGTCCTTCAAGTTCATAGCCGGTAACTCTCTTAGTTGCCTCGACAGACCAGAAGGTACGGACGTCTGCAAATATCTGTGCACGGCCCGTAAGCAGTTTCATGAAGAGCATTCCAAGACCGTTAAGTATATCGTTTTCGGTAGCGAGGATGATAGGTTCCTTCTTTCCCGTGAAGTCAAAGGAGGAGTTGAGCACTGCCTCGGGGTAGTCGCAGTTCGGCCAATGGTCCGTCCACTGTCTCTGTCCCTGGAAGCCGCCGGCTATTGCGTTGTGACCGACCATTTCTTCCTCAAAGCCTGCGGGCAGATTCTTGTTTCCGTTCATCAAATCCTTGATGATACAGTACATTTTAATAGTGAATTCCCACTGCTTTTCCTTTTCTTCGGGTGTGAATTTTATCTTGCGGGTCTTGCCCAGGAATTCAACCGACTCGGGGTTGTCGTCTCTGCCTTCCTTGCAATGTTCCTTTGTCCATGCAAGAGCCTTTTCGTAATCTTCTTTATTGTAGATGCCCTCTTCCATGCGGCGGAGTATTTCGACCTCGTCGACGGACTCTACACGCAGGCCGAGATAGTCCTCCATGAATGCCTGATCCATAATCGAACCGCCGATACCCATGGTAACGGAGCCTATCTGCAGATAGCTCTTGCCTCTCATGGTTGCGACCGCAACAGCCGCACGTCCGAAGCGCAGGAGCTTTTCCTTAACGTCCTTTGGAATCTTCGTTACGTCGTCCTTATCCTGCACTTCGTGGCCGTAGATGCCGAAAGCGGGAAGTCCCTTCTGAGCGTGAGTTGCAAGAACGGAAGCGAGGTAAACCGCACCCGGACGCTCCGTTCCGTTGAAGCCCCATACCGCCTTTATCGTCATGGGGTCCATATCCATCGTTTCGGAACCGTAGCACCAGCAGGGAGTAACGGTAAGGGTGATATCAACGCCCTCACGTCTGAATTTCTCAGCGCAAGCAGCGGACTCGGGAACACGTCCTATCGTCGAATCGGCGATAACGACCTTGACCGGGTCTCCGTTAGAATATCTGAGGTTTTCCTCGAAAAGCTTTTTTGCCGCCTCAGCCATAGCCATAGTCTGTCCCTCAAGGCTCTCACGGAGTCTCATAGGACCGCGACGACCGTCGATAACAGGGCGGATGCCGATAACGGGGTATGAACCTACGTATCTGTTTTCTGCCATAATCAAAACCCTTTCTTATATGTATAATTGATTTTTCATGATTTTGCGGAGTTTATTTCCGACTTAACCTCATTCTACCATAAAATAGTGCTGTTTACAACTGTTTTTACAAAATATTCATTTATTTTTTTATTATTTATAGACAAATTTTCAGCGGAGTGGTATACTTATTATGTAAAAATATATGTATATTTATAATTATAGGTATAAAATACGAAAAGGAGTGTTTTTTATGTCAAAGAAGGTTCTGGCTTTTGATTTCGGCGCCTCAAGCGGAAGAGCTATGATAGGTTCTCTGGATAACGGAAAAATTAACATCGAGGAGATTCACCGTTTCTCAAACGATACCGTAATCGTTAACGGCAGGATGCACTGGGATATTCTCAGGCTGTTCTTCGAAATAAAAACCGCAATAAACAAGGCTGTCAAGACCTGCAGGATAGATGCAATAGGAATAGACACGTGGGGAGTCGACTTCGGTATGCTTGACGAGAACGGCGAGCTCATGGCAAATCCGGTATGCTATCGAGACGAGCGCACTGTCGGCATGCCCGAGGAGGTATTTGAGCAGATAAGCAAGCACGATTTATACGAGCGCACGGGAACGCAGACCATGCGTATAAATACTCTCTATCAGCTCTACTATCTATCAAAATACAGAAAGAGCGTTATGGACAGAGTTGACAAGATACTTTTCATTCCGGATCTCTTTGCATATTTTCTTACCGGTAAAATGCGTGCGGAGGCTACGGAAGCATCGACGTCGAATTTTTATAACCCGTATAAGAAGGAGTTCGATAAGGAGCTGCTCGAAAAGCTCGGAATACGCTCCGATATTCTCCCCGATATAATTCGTCCCGGAGAGAGCTACGGTATGCTCTCCGAGGAACTCTGTCGCGAGTTCGACTGTGAGCCGATACCCGTAATAGCCGTATGTACTCACGATACCGCAAGCGCAGTTGCCGCCGCACCTGCAAAGGGAGATTTCGTATACATAAGCTGCGGTACGTGGAGTCTGTTCGGCACTGAGCTTGCCTCTCCGCTAATCAATTCCGAGAGCGAGAAGATAGACTACACCAACGAGGGCGGTTACGCCGATACAATAACGTTTTTGCGCAATATCATGGGGCTCTGGCTCATTCAGGAATCACGCCGCCAGTGGATACGCGAGGGTGAGAACGTAAGTTATGCGGACCTTGAGAGAGAGGCGCTCGCCTGCGAGCCGTTCAAATGCTTTATCGACTGCGACGCACCCGAGTTCGAGACCTCGGGAGATTTGCCGAACAGAGTACGCAGATTCTGCGAGGTTACGGGACAGTACGTTCCCAAAACACGCGGTGAGGTTATGAGATGTATATACGAGAGCCTTGCCATGAAGTATAAACTCAACTTCAACAACCTGAAAAAGATTTCCGGAAAGAACTTCGAGAGCATTAACATTCTCGGCGGTGGCATAAAGGATACGCTTCTTTGCCGTCTTACGGCGGCGGCGACGGGTGCGCGTGTGCTTGCCGGTCCTACCGAGGCAACCGTCATGGGAAATATAGCGGCACAGCTAATATCCCTCGGAGAAATGAAGGATTTGTCCGAGGCTCGTGAGATTATAGGTAATTCAATAGAACTCAAAGTATATGAGCCCGAAAATTCCGCCGCATGGGACGAGGCCTTTGAGATTTATAAGCAGTATCTGGGCAAATCGGCAAAACAGTAAGAGTCTTTTCCGCATAAACGGAAAACCGAAGGAAACAATATCATAAAGAGTTGCAAAGGAAGGTGTATTTATGAAAATAACAGCAGAAAATTTCAAAAGAGAAGCAGAGGACAATCGTGGACTTACCGTTATTGATTTTTATGCGGACTGGTGTGGTCCTTGCCGTATGTTATCACCGATAGTCGAGGAGATGGCAGAGAGATTTCCCGACGTTAAATTCGGAAAGGTTAACGTTGACGAAGAGGGTGAGCTCGCCGCGCGCTTCGGAGTGGTAAGTATACCTACCCTTGTATTCATGAAGGGCGGTAAGATACTCGAAACGTCTGTCGGATATATGGGCCCCGATGCTCTTGAGGCAAAGATAAGAAACCATGAGTGAAGGTAAGATTATTCAGAATCCGGACAAGGAAACCGTATCCGCCGTGCGTGAGGGCCTGAAAAAAACGGGAGGATACTGCCCGTGCCGACTGCAAAGGGACGATGACTACAAATGCATCTGTAAGGAATTCAGGGAGCAGATAGCCGATCCCGACTTCGAGGGATATTGTCACTGTATGCTTTACTATAAGACAAGAGGACAGGTCAAGGGACTCAAGGATAAGTAATTGTCAAATGAATCTGCATTTTAACGGAGACAGCATATGGATGATAAGAAAAAAGAAACGTGCGGAATGTGCGGAGCCAAGTGCTATGAATGTGAGACGAGAAATGAGTGCCGGGGGTGCAAAAGCACCTGCGGGCGTCCCTTCGGCGGTAAGTGTATTGCCGCAGAATACATAAGGGTTGGCGGCATTGAAAACTATAATATGTTCAAAAACACGCTTCTGTGCGAAGTTAATTCTCTGTTAAAGAGCCTTGATATCCCGACGACGGATGCTCTTTTTGAGCTTGTAGGGGAGTTCGTCAATCTCGAATACTCTCTGCCCAACGGATGCAAGGTAAAGTTTCTTAACGATAAGGATATATATCTCGGAGCGCAAATTTCCTTTGCCGATGTCGGCATCTGTTACGGTGTGGTTGCAAATGCGGAGTTTATTCTCGTTTGCAGGTACAGTATTGACGGAACGTACCCCGAAGTTGTTATGTATAAGAAAAGATAACTTAACAAAAAACGACCGTCGGATATCTTTATGGTATCCGACGGTTTCTGTTTGCAGATGGTTATTCAAGCTCGAATGCGCCCGTATAAAGCTGATAATATTTGCCCTTCTTTGCTATCAGCTCGTCGTGGCTTCCGCGCTCGATTATTCTGCCGTGGTCGAGTACGATTATCACGTCAGAGTTTTTGACGGTTGAAAGTCTGTGCGCTATAACAAAGACGGTTCGGCCGTTCATAAGGGCGTCCATTCCGCGTTGTACTATCGCTTCCGTACGTGTATCTATACTTGAGGTAGCCTCGTCAAGAATCATTACGGGAGGATCGGCAACCGCCACTCTTGCTATTGAAATGAGCTGCCTTTGTCCCTGAGAGAGATTTGCTCCGTTTCCTTTAAGCATGGTATCGTATCCGTCGGGCAGTCTGCGTATGAAGTCGTCCGCACCCGCGAGTTTTGCCGCTAAGACACATTCTTCGTCGGTTGCATCGAGTCTGCCATAGCGTATGTTATCCATAACGGTACCCGTGAAAAGATTTGTATCCTGAAGGACTATGCCCAGGGATTTGCGGAGGTCGCTTTTCTTTATTTTGTTGATGTTGATGCCATCATAGCGTATTTTACCGTCCGCTATATCATAGAAGCGGTTGATGAGGTTGGTTATCGTTGTTTTACCGGCTCCGGTGGCTCCGACGAAGGCGACCTTCTGCCCCGGCTTTGCATACAGGGTTATATTATGAAGTACTGTTTTCTCGGGGGTATAGCCGAAATCAACGTCGAACATACGCACGTCGCCCATCAGGCGCGTATAAGTTAAGGTACCGTCTTTATGAGGGTGTTTCCATGCCCACACACCCGTGCGCTCGTCACATTCGGTTATTCTGCCGTCCTTCTCGGTTGCGTTAACGAGGGTGACGTATCCATCGTCCGTTTCCGTGGGCTCGTCGAGCATTGCGAATATTCTCTTTGAGCCTGCGATACCGACTACAACGGCATTTATCTGGTGCGATATCTGATTTATATTTCCCGTAAACTGCTTCGTCATATTGAGAAACGGCACAACTATGCTTATCTGTATTGCCATCCCGGAAAGGCTTACGTTAGGCGCATGGAAGGCAAGCAGCAGTCCCCCGGATATTGCCACTGCTACGTAAAGGAAGTTGCCTATGTTATTGAGTATCGGGCCTAAGATATTTGCGTATTTATTTGCTCTCTCCGATTCACGGAAAAGCTCGTCGTTTAGCTTATCAAAGCCCTCTTTGCTCTTTTTTTCGTGATTGAATACCTTTACTATCTTCTGACCGTTCATCATTTCCTCGGCAAATCCCTCGACCTTGCCCAGAGAGGTCTGCTGGCGGAAAAAATAGGATGCCGAGCCACCGCCTACCCTGCGGATAATGAGAAACATTGCAACCGAGCCGAGAACGACGAGCAAAGCAAGCCACAAACAGTAATATATCATTATAAAGAATATTGAGATGACGATAACCGACGACATAATAGCCTGCGGAAGACTTTGCGAAATCATCTGTCTTATTGAGTCGATATCGTTGGTATAGTGGCTCATGATATCGCCGTGGTTATTTGCGTCGAAATATTTTATCGGCAGCTTCTGCATATGACAAAACATTTTTTCACGCAGTTTTTTGAGAGTACCCTGCGTTATTATCGCCATAAGCTGATTGAAGATTATGTTCGCTATATTAGAGAGCACGTACAGACATACGAGTATGAGTACGTAGGTGATTATTCGTGAGGAAACAGAGGACCAGTCGCCGCTCTTATAGCTCTCTTCCACTACTCCGATGACGTTCTGCATGAATATTGCGGGGATGGAGCTGACCGCGGCACTGAATAATATACAGAACAGTGCTATGGGGAGCATATAAGGATAGAAGGAGAATATCAGTCCTATAAGGCGGAAAAACGGATTTTTGCCTTTTCGAGGCTTTTTGCTTTTCGCTATGCCGCACGGCAAAGCAACGTTGTTATTCTGCATCAGTCGACTCCTCCCTTTGAGCTTTATTCTGAGATATGTAAATCTCACGGTATATATCGTTATTCTTCATAAGCTCGTCGTGTGTGCCCACGGCATTTATTCTGCCGCCGTCCATGACTATTATTCTGTCTGCATCCTCGACGGAGGAAGTGCGCTGAGCTATTATGATTTTTGTCGTATCGGGTATGTACGTTTTCATTGCGGCGCGTATCTGAGCATCCGTCTTTGTATCCACGGCGCTGGTGGAATCGTCGAGTATAAGTATCTTAGGCTTTTTTAGCAGGGCTCTCGCTATACAGAGACGTTGCTTCTGACCGCCGGATACGTTGGCTCCTCCCTGCTCGATATACGTGTCGTAGCCGTCCGGAAAGAGATTTATGAACTCATCGGCGCAGGAAAGACGGCATGCGTCAATCATTTCTTCATCGGTGGCGTTTTCGTTTCCCCAACGCAGGTTTTCTTTGATTGTACCCGAGAAAAGAACATTCTTTTGCAGAACTACGGATACCTGATTACGCAGGGTTTCTATATCGTAATTGCGCACGTCGACACCGCCGACGCGCACACTTCCCAGGCTAACGTCGTACAGTCTCGGAATTAACTGTATCAGCGATGATTTTGAGGAGCCGGTCCCTCCTATTATACCTATCGTCTCCCCCGACTTTATATGAAGGTCGATGTCAAAGAGAGCGTATTCCTTTGCACTTTTTGAGTATTTGAAGTTCACGTGAGAGAAGTCTATTGAACCGTCCGCAACACTGTATACGGGATTTTGGGGATTCTTAAGCGAACTTTCTTCGGAAAGAACTTCGCATATACGCTTTGCCGATTCGCTCGCCATAGTTATAATTACCAGAACCATGGATATCATCATAAGGCTGCTGAGTATCATAAAGCTGTACGTCAGAAGAGCGGAGAACTGTCCTACGTCCAGGTCAATCCCTCGAGACGATATAATGACGTATGAGCCGAATGAAAGAACAAACACCATTACCGCGTAAATGCAGAACTGCATTATAGGCCCCTCAAGGGCAATTATCCTCTCGGCACGTGTGAAGTCGCGGCAGACGTCCTCGGCCGCACCCGTGAATTTCTTTTGCTCGTAATCTTCACGCACGAAGGATTTGACGACGCGAATACCCTTGATGTTTTCCTGAATGGAATTGTTGAGTATATCGTAACGCCTGAAAACGCGGGTGAAAATCGGTATTGCAAGCTTGGCTATCATTAAAAGTCCGAATCCGAGCAGAGGCGCAACGACAACGAAAATCCATGCCATTTTCCCTCCCATAATGAAAGCCATCGTGAAGGCGAATATCAGCATAAGAGGGGCGCGTATAGCTATCCTTATTATCATCATGAATGCTTCCTGAACGTTGGTTACGTCAGTAGTCATACGGGTTACCAGAGAGGAGGTGGAGAACTTGTCTATATTTTCAAACGAGTACTCCTGCACGCGGTAGAATATGTTTTTGCGCAGGTTGCGTGCAAATCCGCTCGATGCGGTAGCGCAGGTTATCCCGGCGATTGTACCCGAGGTGAGGGATAATACCGCCATTACACAAAGAATAGCCCCGTATCTTAAAATATCCCACATGCCTGATCCACGCTTTATCGAATTCACGAGCATAGCTATTATGAACGGAATCGCACATTCAAGCACGACTTCAAGCATTACGAAAAACGGTGTCAGCACCGTTTGTTTTTTGTAGCCGCGTATGTTCTGCGTCAACTGTTTTAACATCTGAATATCCCTCCGAGAATAAAAACGAACAGCACCGTGCGGCTGCTGCTCGTTTCGCTTTGACACTATAATTATAGCATCCGAAAAAATAATGTCAAGAGGTTTTTCTTTTTTAATATCGGAAATTTAACGTCGGTGTAAAGCGTGATATGAATGTCGTACATCAAACGGGTAGGCTGTCCGTTTTAATCAGATACGTCCCAAGTGCCGGACTTTTAATCAATTTTCTGTATTTCCTGATTGCCAAATGGGGATGATGTTCTTTGAAAGAGGGTTTTTGCACAGCAAGCAATGCGTTACAGAAAGGTATTGAAAACTCGATTGAAATATGATAAAATAGTTTTACATTTATATTTGCGGAAAAGCTGAATTTGCGTTTTATGTATGCTGCGTTGAGCACGTGTGCGGTCGTGCGTTTCTATTAGTCGCCCATACCGTCGTTATATCCGAGAAGATAGCAAATACAGCACAGCCACATAACGTCGCGCTTCCTTTCCTCGGTAATCAAAGGCGATATTCTTGTTACTGCACGCATAATGTCTTCGGACTTAACAGCGGAAAGAATAGAATCAGCATTTTTTTTATACTTCATGATACAACCTCGATATTTCCAAAATATGGTAAAAATATTATAACATGCATGGTGAATTTTGTCAATAGCTGTAGAAAATATACGAAAAATTTTTTATTTTTGATTATGGTCTCTGAATGGTTTTAACAAATTTAATCCCGAAGCCTATTGCCTTTTCGGATTTTCGATTATATGCAATGCAGGCTTCGGGATTTTTTTATTCTTTCACGCTATCGAAAAGTAATCTCACCTGTTCTTCGTAGTCACTGTTGATTTTATCCGCTGCCTCTGCAACCAGGCGGGCATTTCTGTCTTCAAGTCCCGATGCGAGAGCATATGCGTAAGCCTCATTGTATTTGAACCTGTGTTCGATGATGTAGTTCATGACGTCGTATTTTCCCTTAATTCCGCTTTCCCGAAACTCGGAGGCGGCCTTGGAGAGTTTTTTTGCATCCTCATCGGACATACCGTATTCAAGAGCGAGTTTATATCCCGACGTGTAATCTCCCGCCTTCGGAGATGTCAGACGGTAGAGAAGGTCCTTGCGCATCGAGGCGACGTTTTTCTGAACGTTTTCAAGATATTTTGCATATCCTCGCAGAGCGGCGGTGCTTTCGCTGCCGTAATTCTGCGCGTTTTCCTGTGCGCGGAGAAGCTCGTCTGCCGTATTGTCCTTGATATAATCGCCATAGCCACTGTTCTGAAGTCCCGATTCAGCGAGTTTTTCGGCATTGCTTCCGTATGTGGGCAGTCTCGTTTTAATGTTTTTTATCGTTTCTTCGAGTGCGGTATCGTATTGCGCTCCGCTTCCGTGCACAAGAGAGTACTCTTCGGGGGACATTGCATTTTTGGAAGTTCCGCTGTCTTTAAGAAGCCGCTGTATATATTTGGCAAGTCCCGTGGTATCGGCCATTTATATCACCTCCCCGTTTCCTTGAGATGATTCAAACTCCCGTATACCCATCGTCTCGGGCGAGGCGGCTGTGCCGTCTTTTTCGTTCGGAGTATTAAGCGCACGCAAGTTCCCGATACGTGCCTTGAAATACTCGACGTTATCGCGTGCGAACGGATAATGCGCTCTCTCCTGACTTTGCCAATAGCGCAGAAGCGTTTCATCATCTTCCTGTGCGCCGAGGGTACCTGCCCGGAGATTCTCTAAGTTCTTCTGCCATATGTACTCACGGCGAAGCTCTACCGCGCCGTTCTGATCTACCGAGAAGAGATAATCATCGTCGTAATAATATATGTGGCGTTTTGCATCGTATCGGAGGAAATCATATTTGTTAAAATATAGATTCTGAACCCTGCCGAGAGCATCCTTGTAGGAAAGCTCGCGAGGCTCGTCCGAATATGCGAGATAGAATGAAAAAATGATTCTGTCAAGGTCTGCATAAGCTGCGTGCTTCATTTTTTTCTTGGATTCGAGTCTTCCGGCCGCCTGATTGACCTGCAACTGTTTAGCAACACCTGAGAGGGCATGATCGTCGGAGAAACCCTGATATGTGTCACTTATTCCTATAATGCGCTTTGCCTGCTCGTACAGGCGGTCTGCCTCCGCGATATCCTGCATGATATTCGGTGTTGTATCTATAGTTCCGTACATGGAGCGGTTCTCGCTGGGCTTCATTTTTATTACCTGACCGAATATTCTGTTGTCGAGGGCGAGCTCTGCATCGTCCGGCACTATCGGTGTTATGCCCGAGCGCATCAGCTTTTGCATAATCCGACTTTCCACCTTATTTATTGCCTGCTGCTGTGAGCGCATGAATTCGCAGTCGCTCTGACCGAAGAGAGTTTTATCGCGTGAGGTGTTTTTTCGTATTACTATCGGGAATTCCTTTGGTACGTAATATGCTATACGCGTTCTCTGCATACGCGCCATGGGAATGCCGTCGGCATTTCTCTCGATTTCGAGTTCCCCGCTTTCATCGTATATGGGCATGTGTGAGGGTATGCGCTCCCCGTCCCGGAGAAGTATATCTTCATAGATTATTTCTTCGTTATCGTCGGAGAGCTTATATCCTGCGTTGCATGAGCATAAGCCCTCGTCGGCTCCGCACTTTTTGCATACTCGTTTCTTTCTCCGATAGAAGTTTTCATCATCGGACAGCATAAGCTCGTTGCACCATACGAAACGGCATACTTCTCCGTTTTCGTCACGGTAAAAACACATTATCACCGTTGCCGAGTCCGCCTTTGCGTCTTGCTCGGGGGCGAGCAGATGAAGCTCGCTCTCTTTTACGTTATATTTCGACGCAACGTAGTTTACGGTAGTGTCGAAACGGATGAAGCAATATTCCATATCCTCTATTCGATATATATTAGGCTCAGGAATAAAGTCACGGGGGTTGATGCAGTGGACGCAAACGTCGCCACCGTTCTTGCCGTCGGCATCCCATTCGGCAAGCCATACGCTGCCACCCAGAATATAGGTATAGCGTTCATCGATATCGTTCATGCTTTCAAACGGGAGTCTGTCACGTACCTCATAGAGCAGACGTTCTATATTCTTGGCGTTTCTGTCTCTTTTCTCACTGTATGCGAGTGCGGAAACGCACGGCGCAGGTATTTCGGACGATACCTGCGATTCTATGATTTCGTACGTTATATTGCGAACGGCAGAGGCTCTTTCGTTTGAGCCGTCGATTTTGTCGGAGCCGTTATACTGTTCGGCATATAAATCGAATTTTTCATATATGTCGGACATATTGTTTTTTGCGTTGTTATACAGCTCGGTAAAAAATCCGAGCTTATCTTGCTTGTTACTTATTTTCATCGTGGTACTCCGTATTTTTTAATTAAGTATTCTTTTTCTTTTGCGCCTGCGGCATAATAGTCCTGCCACATATCCTCGCTCCATTGTTTGGCTGGGAGCTCGCTCTTTTTTTCTGCAGGGCGGGTATAGAATATTGCAAAGCCCCTGAGGGCATCCGGTGCATGCGTTATTTCATGGGGCTCCGTCATGGTATCGCTGGGCTTTGAGAGGTCGATTTGCAACATGGGAAGACATCGTATAAGCTCGGTGCAGGAGCGAAAAATCTTCATACGGCTCTCCCCTCCGACACCTGTTTTGAGGAGCTCCTTTATGCACAGCCAGCCCGCCTCTCTGTCGTTTGAGGACTTAGTGAAGCGTACACCGTTTTCTTCAAAAAGAGCCGCCTTGCTTTTTCCCGATTCCTGAGAGCGTGAAAACAGGTCGGGAGGCGCAAGGGTCAGGTATATATGCTCGTCTTTTTTCGTCAACTCGCATATTTTTCTTGCGGCATCGCTTATCATTAAATTACTCTCGCACAGTTCCCTGTAAACGTATATCAGGTTTTGCGGGCTTACCGCTATCCAGAGACACGCAAGACGGTCCAGACCGTAATCTATCGTGCGATACCTCCTCCAATCAGTGGGTATTTCAAATGCGGGACAGGTATGAACGTTATAGTCGAATTCAGAGAAATACTGCCCCTCGAATATATTCCAATCGCCGTACAGTAACGCGCGCATCTGGTTTTTCGGCAGGTTCTTCAATCGTTGCTCGTAATCGGGGTCACTCTTGCACAGAAAAGTATTGTCGGAAATTCTGGACGGAATGAAAATTCGGGTTGTACTTCCGAAGGCATACTCCTTCATCGGCTCTCCGATATCGATAAAACGTTTTTTTACCCACATATGTCCGACGCCTCCCGGATTTGTTGCGGATTTTATCTGTTTCGGATATCCGTTGGTTCCTCTCACGCGGGAAATAAGATATACGTACTGAAACTCGGTGAAATGGGTAAGCTCGTCAAAACGGATAACGTCATATTCCGCAGACTGATACTGATAAACGTCGTTTTCCGAAGCGCAGTATCCGAAATCTATTATGCTCCCGTTTGAGAATCTGCCGAAGTGACTCGACGAGTTATACGTATAAATACTCTTCGGATAAAGGGATAGGCTCAAACGTATGAGGGACTTATCGAGCTCGCTGTACGTCCTCCTGAGTATCAGCTGTTTTGAGCCGGGATAGCGTAGGGCGTACAGAAATGAATCGGTTATCTGACCGAAGGACTTCCCGCCTCCCGCGGCTCCGCCGAACAGAACTTCCGTTGCCGTTGCCGTTATGAAATCATACTGTTTTTGCGTAATGGATATGTTCATCTTCTTTGTGTCGCACTCTCTTTTGCATTATTCGCTCTACTCCTTGACGACGGTTACGTTTACATCGAATGGTACATTGTCGGAATCCTTTGCTTCCTCTCCGTATCCGTATTCTGCCGTGAGAAGAAATTTCGAAAAGGAGGAATCTATATATTTCAGGGCAGCCGCATCCTTTATTACATCACATATACGTGCTTTTGCCTCTTCCATCGCTATTGCAAATTCCTCGTTTTCAGCCGCCCATACGTTGAGGGTGGCACGGGTAACGTTTATCATTGAGGCAAACTTGGTGAGTGAGGGGAGTCCCTCGCCGATCAGCGTCCGTACCCGTCCCTCCGCCGTGCGGCGGAGGGAGGTATAGTCGAGCAGTTTTTTTACGTATTCGGAACGGTAGACTTTCATCTGTCGCATATTTCCCTTTGGACTGTATCCTTGTTTATCGTGCTTTTCGTGTGCTCGAAAAATTTTTCGATAAACAGAATTTTGGAGTCCGTGCGGGCGTTTTGCCATCGTATCTGATTTATGCCTACGTTATATCCGGAGAATGCCGCAATACATATGCCGAACACTCGGCTTATGATAGTTATGACTACACCGATGCCGAAGCTGTTCGTCGGCATAAGCACGGCGCACGCAAAGCACATTGATGAGGCGAGAACGGTTATCGGGCGTGTCACCGCGTGCTTCTGCTCGTACGACATTTTACGTCTGCCCGCGTCATTTACGTTCACGTTTTCGTTTTCGCAGAGAATGAGGGCGGGATTTATACTTTTCACTTTCATTCTCTTTATGTGCAAGAGTGCGCGTTTCTGCTTTTTGTCGAGCAACTCATATTTTTCCCTGTCGGAAAATTCACCTCGGATATAAGCGACGTAACTAAGTCGTACGCGTGATAGATATTGCTTTATTCTTTCGTCTTTTTCACGGACTTCCTCGTCGTGACAGAAGGACCAGAAAGCGGAGAGCATACCGTCGGACGTTATTTTTGCGCACAGTCCGTGCCATTCGTCGACGCCTTTGTATCCGCTATTCAGGCTCTCGTCTTTCTTGCCTCCGGGTATGAAAACGAGGTAGCATATGTAGGTGGAGATAGCCATATACAACGTGTTTGCGATAAAGTCGGGCGAAAAAGGATTTATGAAGCTCACGCTCGTGAGCGGAACGGCAACGGTAAAAAGAATACATACGACGAGGGCTATTTCATTTATGTGTTCGGGAAAGCTTTTCCCTGCACGTGCCTTCGCCTCAGAAACTATTTTTCCCTGCCTTCCGAAAATATCGAAGCCGTTATCGTTGTTCATTTTTTGTTTTCCTTTGCTTATGTGTAGTTTTTCTTTATAAAATATTTGAGGTAGTTTGAAGGCGTGTTTTTCAATCGGAATTGCTGCGTCTCTCGTCAATGTTGGTTATTTTTTCTTTTTCTTTTCGTGCCAGACGAAAGAGAATAGCGCCTATTGCATTAGTCGGTGCGGCTATCGCACAGATGTCAATCAAAGAATCGATAATAGAACGGAACGCCACAAGTACTATAAAAAGGCACAGCCACATAAACCATGCCGACGGGCTCTCAAAATACTTTGTGAGGAAGCGTTTTATCGGTACGAAAGACAGAAAGAACATTATCGCACCTATGCCGGAGAGAGTCTGAATTCCGCCTCCGTTTATCCAAAGCGGAAAATGTTCCGCAACCGCAACGGCCGTAGGGATTACGCATACGCACATCCCGAGAATGAACAGCAAACGAAAGCGTGCGGTGCTGCTCATGCCGTTGCCTCCGATACCCCGTCGGTATTGTGCGTTTTATCGGTTGTGTTCTCTGTCAACAGTTTTATTTGCGTATAGATTTTTCCGAGGTAATCCTTCTGATACTGAGGGATGCTTGCGGACATAAAGACGGAATATAAGATTTCGCATTGCATACTTATTAACTGTTTAAGATTCTCCTCGGACGAGAGTACGGTTTTCATTTTATCCGTAACGGAGGCGACGTCGGAGAGCAGAGCAGAATATTTAGTCGAGAAATCGGCAACCGCATCGGATATAGGTACCATATCCGAAGAGAGTTTTGTCATTGCTTGGTCTGTGCTCTGCGCATATGCGCACATTTTATTGATTGCATTGCCTGCGCTTGCGTTTATTGCCGAAACGGCATTCGCAACCGACGGGAGAAGTCCTCTTTTATAGAGGATGGCAACCACGGCGGTGAGCACCAGAGTTACCGAGCCTATTATTTCACCCATATGCTCCGTGAGCGCATTTCGCAGGCTTCGGCTCGCAACCTCGTCGTCGGAGCCCGCGTTATCCGCTTCATTGTCGCTTGTATTTTCCGCAGCTTGTTCTGTTAACTGTGTATTGTTTTCCGAAGATACGTCTTTGGAAGATGAGTTTGCTTCAGGTACACCATCCGCACATACTGATAAGACCGTGGACATCAACAGGGCTGCCGTGACGGTTATCATCAGTATAAGCGTTATGAATTTTGATTTTTTCATTTTTGTTTTCTCCTGTTATTTTACTTTTTGATTTACCGTAAGGAATATTTAGGATGTGAAAAGTCTTTGATGTGCATTAAAAGACTTTGTAGCCGTCGGTTTTCTCTTCGAGCTTTTCTATCTTTTTTTCGAGAGCTGATATTGTCGTTATAGAGGAATATACGAGTTTTTTAAGGTTTACGAAGTCTTGCGAGGAGTCCTCGGGTATGGGTATAAGCTCATCCCCCTCCTTTAAGATAATGCCACACGACCAGAAACGGCTCGATCCGCTTCGGTAGAGCGTAACACGGTTTTCTCCTTCGTTGATTTCCGTGAGGGGTATTACTGCAAGACCTGATTTTACCCTTACTGCCTTGTCCGATATGAACAGAGTTCCATCGAGCTTCTCGGAGAATTCTATGTTGAGCTCTCCTTCTTTTTTAAGTGCGTTTGCGGCAGAGGTTACATATCCGCTCATGTCCGGAAAAAGAATAAATTTCATTTAGTCACCCCCGAATTTTCAGCTGTACCCCCGTCGGTTGTTATGGCAGCGTATACGCATCCGTCGCGGAGTGTGTATATTATGCCGACGTCGTCGTTTATTTCAGTAAAATCTATAGGGGGGTCGCATATAAGCGGCAGATATCCCGCGTCAATGATTTCCTGTTCGGAGGGATTGCCGATTATTATACCGTTTTTGACGACTGCTTTTTTGTTGCACAGTTTGACTTGCTTTTCGTTTATGTATTTGCAGTAGTACATATTGGTCCTTTCTTTTTTATTTGTTCTTATCATGCCTTCACTTCCGAAAAATGAGTTAATGCTAATGCTTGAAATCGGAAGTGAAAAGCATATAAAATATTAAATTACCTTCGCGCTCATTGCTCAAGGGAGGAATAGAATTTGATTTTTATTTTGGGGCGGTCGGTTATTGCGGGAGAAAATGTTTTTACAATGCTGTGAGCGTTGAAATACTTAATAGGCGTATAGGTTAACTCGTAAGTCTGAGGGGAGGAAAGAACGGATACGGCCCCGTCGTTTTCCTGCAATCTTTTCGTCACGTAAGCACGTTTTTCCTTATCAGATACGGTGAGGGTATCGCATATACCGTCTTTTGAGAGGAGCTTCCACGGCAGATTATACGTCAAACGCTGAAAGCCCGAATACTGGCGGGAATACGTACTCGTGCCGGCAGTGAAATCCTCTGTCCACGACAGGGCGCGCACAAGCACTTTACAGTCGTATTCGCACGTGGCGGTGAGGTCGTTTCCTATGCTTATGACAGGACACGGATACAGCTCGTCCGAAGCAATGGAATTGGTGCTCCAGAATGCGGCAACGCCCGTTGAACTGGTCGGAGCGTTCATTCTTACGGCGCTTTTAATGTTCTGTATATCCTGTATTGTGCCATCTTCTCCCATAACTCCGAAGCGGGGACAGAAATAAACCGGCGGAATGGTTGTCCCCTCATAGTCGCTGACGGTTATGGCGGCATAAGCGCATTGATACATTGTACCGTGTATTTTCCGCATATCTTCAACGGGTATTTGAGCGTAGCATTGCCCCCCCTTTGTAAACTCGAGGGTAATTTGCTTTGAAAATTTAACTGCTCCCGTCGAGGATGAATCTATATTGATATGATACGGAAGTTCGCTATCCTGCGCATTGGCAACTCCGAGTCCGCTCTCGCATCCCTCGATTACAAGCTCCCTGACGCAGTCGTCTGTACAGCTGTATATGATACTCCCATCTCCGTATGAGATTATATAATATCCTCGCTGATGACGTTTTTCATCACGCATATTGAAAAGCTTTGAGTACTTTTGTTTAATCATTTTCGTTATTGCCTTTCTTTATGTGTTAGCTCGGTATTGCATTACGGGTGACGTTACAACAGAGATATTGACCGTCGAAAATGAAGAGCATGGAGTAGCGATAACCGTTGAGCGACGAGAAGTTGCCCTCATCGTTAACGTCATCCCCGATATAAATTATAGGTCTGCTTACCGCCGTTGTTTCTCCTGACGGAATCACGTTTGCGTTTGAAGGCAGATAAGTCGTTATTGCTTCGGGACAGCTGAAATGTATCATCGCGGAGAAACCTGCCGTTATCGTTTCCGGAAGCTCCACCGTGAGCTTTTGGTGATTTATAAGGTCACATTCCTTATAGGGTATGAGGGTGTAAGTCATATCGGCGTTGTTACCGTCTACATAGTACAGTGCACTCATTTCGCGGTTTATATCTTCTCTTACCCTGGCTATTGCCTCGTTTGTTATCGAGGTAAGACTTGATGAGGGCGATATCAGGTTTTTTACCTCTCCCGAATTGAACGTCACGGTAATTGACAAATCACTCGGGTTATATGAAACGTTCCTTACGCTTGAAGACAGAACGGTGTCTATTTCCGATACCGCGAGGGCTATCGTTTTGTCATCCACCCTTGCATATTTTGCAAATTCACCGTTTGCTATATCGGAAAAAAGGTCTGAGAGAGTATGTCCTTCTCCTATGCCTGTCAGGATTTCAGAGGCAAGGCTTCCGTTACCGTCGGGCACGGATTTTATCGCATCTACAAGGGCATTGTATTTATCCCTTATCAATGAGGGGAGTGCGTCAAACGCCTCCTTAAGCTGTTTTGCCGTCATGGCCGGATGGCCGTATGCAGAGCTTGCATTCGGTCTTATCGGCAACGATGCGACGGCGTGTTCGTTGAATTCCGTATCGTTTATTTTTTCAATACTCATTTTTTATCCTTCCCGCGACCGTGAAATCATAGGATATTCCGTATATTCCGAACGGGCGCATATATTCTTCGGAGTAGATAACATATTGTTTTTCCACCCATTTTTTCTCCCTCTCCGATATGGGGAAAATCGTGTTCGTATGCGTGGAGAACGACAGACTCGAAAAATCCGTATCGGAAAAATCAAACACGGCTGAACTCGCATAATCGAGGCTCCTCTCTCCCGCTCGGTCGGTTATTACCGATATGCCGAACCTGCTGCCGGACAGCGTTTTCAATTTTACAACGCAGCTCTTCGGGACCGTGCTTTTTACTTTGTGAGGGAATCCGCAGTCATCGAGCTTGGTCTTGCATATACTTCTGTATCTTCTGCCGTTGAAAGTATAGTATTTTCTCGGTATTTCCGTTGGCGAGGACGGGTCCTCCCCTCTTTTGTCGGTATTGAAACAGCAAAGAGAGCCGTCCGTACAACCGAAGAAGAGCAGTCCGTCTATTTCCGATATGGCGCATGCGGGAGCAAAAACGCCTCCGCTCATCTCGCCGTCCGTATCGCAAGGTACGGCGTATTTGCCGTCTGCCGTATCGGTTATCAGAAACGGTGCCGAAAAGGCGTTTTCTCCGTCTCCTGCCGTAACGCTGATGAGCGAATCGTCCTCGCCTTCGATTCTCTTCTCACACTCGTCGTATTTTACGGGAATTTGTTCCGAATTAACGGTGATATATTCACCGCAGTCATATTCGGGCTCCGTGAGGGTGTGATATACCGGAGTCTGGCCTTCGTAGACTCCGATATCGGTTAACTTGAACCATTCGTACTGGTATCCTCCGCTCGGGTGCGAGAACAGACAGCGACTGTCGGCAAGATAAATGTTACCGTCGGCAAGCAAACACAGATACCCCTTCCATTCGGCTGCTTTTATGTTGCTCAGGTTTTCGGTGAGAAGCTCGGAATCTATGTTTGAGGAACGGTGTTCTATGCTTCTTTCGAGATTCGTACTTGCCTTCGCTATGGCATCCAGACCTCGCTTTGAAACGAATACGGGGTCGTCCAGAAAATTCACTGCCGTGCAAAGACATCCAACGCCGGACATTCCTTCCGTTGACGGATAAATCTTCGGGATTAGATTTATGCCCGTGCTTTTAGGCGTGTGGAAGTATATGCAACCGTCCGATACAGTATCGCTTTTAAGAACGGCGAGATAAGAGCCGGTGCTTATCATTGCGGTGTTCGGCGTGTTTCCGGATCCGTCGTCGAAGAAGTTGTATTCTCCTATGTACGTGGGGTCGCAATGCCCGCTGAGCGTTCTTGCACTGTAAAATACCGTATTCGGCAGTTTCGGGTTGCCTGTGAGGAAAACTCTGCCGTCGAATACCGCGCATACGGTACAACCCTTTATTGCTTCGGCGGCCGTACCTGAATAGGACGGATTTGCGGTAAAAAAGCCTATAAGCTCTTTATCCGTGACGGCGGCGTTTTGCATACCCGTCTGGGTTTCGGTTGACATTACGTTCTCCGATACGGATGAGGAGCTCTCCGAGCCGTTTGTGCCGTCTGAAAAAACATCGGATACTGTTGAATGTATTACCGCCTCGGCACCCACGATTGCTTTCTTATCGTTTGAATGGACAAATATGCCGAGAGGACGAGAGGTTTCGGTGTCGACGTTCACGTCGTAATATACGATATCCGTGCTTTGCTTTGAATCTGCACTCGGTATAGTGCTTCCGTTTATGTATACCGCATCAACCGAGGAGCAGATATCGCTTATTTTCATGTATGAAACGTATTCCCAAACCTGAGGGGTAGAATAGGTTACCGTATACGGAAAGTACTCGGACTTATATGCTATAAACACATTTGAAAACTCCTCGGACGTACCGTTGTAGTAAAACGAGCAGTTGTCCGAGAGGTCGAGAAAGGCTCTGGCAAGAATATTTTGAAGTCCGTGTCCCAGGTAAACCTCGGATAAGGCCGTACATTTATAAAAGACGTCCTGCTGTATATCGGTTATACTGTCGGGTATTGATATGTGCGAGAGAGAAGAACAACCGCGAAATGCCGCATATCCTATCGTGGTAACCGTATCGGGAATTATGCAGGTGAGTATGTTTGTATTCTCAAAACCGAAGTCGCCTATATACGTTACCTTGTAGTAGTCGTTATCTATAATCGCATACGGCGGTATGACTATATGTCTGCCGCCCATGACCGGCTTAGCATATACCGAGCAGGTTTTTTCGGTGGGATTCAGAATCTCGAAATTCAGCCAATCTCTGCCTATACATTCATTCTCGGCGGAGGTTATGTCGTATCTGTCTTTTATTTTGTTTGAGAGCAGATTGCGTTGTTCGTATTTTTCGCCGTTCGACGTCAGCGTGGGCACGTAAACCCGTGCATCCTCTCCTATTTTGTTTACACTTCCGTCGGGCGTCATGCAGAAGTAGTTGCTGCCGTCCAGAAGATAGAAACAATCGTCAAAGAGGAAAGCGTCCGAGTATCTTTCGGCAATTCCGGTTGCTATGGGAGAGAGATTTGATTGCGATACGGAATCCTTTGACGAGAGGGGAAATCTGAAAAGAGAGCTACCGGCGTGAACTATTATATAGTCGACGCCCTCGCCGTCGGAGACGGAACGATATCGGAATATGCCGTATATTTTACCTTGAAGATTGCAGAGCTTGCGAAAGCCGGGTACGGTTTCCAGCGAAAGGCCCTGACCGCTCTCGTAATCCCTGTACATATTCTCCGCATGGCATACCCTGTTGTCGGAGATTTTCGAGGGGTCACTCGAAGAATCGATTCCGCGAAAGGATGACAGCTGACGAAGGTACTTTTTCTGTGAGGCCATGCTTACCAGTTGTTCGAGGATTTGTATGAATTCCCGAAGTTCCTTTCTCCTTGCATTTTCAGCTTGGCATATTCGTTTTTGTATTCGGAAAGATACAGATACGCCTTATCCTGTTCGTCGTCCTGCCAAAGGTAGGCGGAGCATAAGAGCGGAAGAAGGTGAGTTGCACGAGGGTCTATCGCTATCTCATTATCTGCCGTTTTAGCCGATAGGGGTGCTATCTTTTTCGTATAACCGACAAGGAAACTGTCCCCTTCTTTTCCGTATACGGTGATATTGTTTCCGTTATAGGAATAATCACCGTAGCGTATCCCGTCCTTGGTAATCGGATTCCGTGCAAACGCGTATGCATCCGCTATATCGGTAAGATATACGGTGACTCTGTCCGATGAGGGCGGGATTTCTGCCGTATGAAACGCCGTGGACGGAAATTCCGATGCAAGTATGCGTGCGCTTATGGTTATCACGGAATACAGGCGTTCGTAGGATTCAATGGAACTGTCAAATCCGAGAGCCTCTATTTCTTTAATAAGTTCGGTTCCTGTCATATTAACTCCTTTGTGATGATATGATTCCTGTCATACGGAAGCTCCGACGGCTATTGCCGAAGAAGCTCTCGCATTCGACAGGGTGTATTACTTTTCGCTCGGTTTTATCGGGTTAAGAAAGCGAAGTTGCTCCGCTTACCGCGTCGGAAGAATCAACGGCAAGAAGTATATGCTTGTATGAACCGAAACCGACTCCGAAGCGGCATCTTCCGTTCCAGATATAGTTACCGGTATGGTTATCCACCCAGTTAGTGACCGTAAGGGGTATTCTGTTGAAGAACATATTGCCGCACAGATTCTTATTTGCTTCACTGGACATTATCATACAGCGGTTATCCTCGGTCTGCCAGTTGGGCATAACTACGATATTCCAGTTTCCGTACTGAAGGTTGATATCGTTATAACCATTGCCCAGAGCCCCTTCGGATCCGCATACCTTCTTGGCTATTACCTCTGCCGCCGGTCTGTTACCCGGGAGAATAATCGTATCTGCGGTATATCCGAGAATATCGCCGTTCTCGTCCTTCATATTACGGATTTTGAAAGCAAGTTCTCCGAGGGCGCTCTCAAATGCCGATGCGGACGAGAAGAGGTCGCCGTAGTAGTAGTTCGACTGAGTTCCGCTTGCCTTGCTCGTTCCCCACTTATGAGAGGAGGAAAAGAGGGGCAGACCATCCGGTGCCGTGAGGTCGAGGTTTGCCTTCGCAAAGGTGCCCGATGCGGACGTGCCGTTGGCGAGAGCGTATCCGCATATTTTATGTATTGTTTTATAATATGCCCGAGTAAAGTTTTCGGCACGGCGTTTTGCATCTGCCGCAACGCCGTAGTTGGCGTCCTCTATCATCTCCGCGGTGATTGTAAATTCCTTCATAAACTGGATATGTTCGATGAACTTTCTGTACGTTTCGTTCATCTCGTCGTTTTCCGCGCCTGCGCCTTCCTCCGTTGCGGAGAATACGTCGAATTCATTTTGTCCGATGATTGTCTCGCCGAATTTGTTTGATTTTTCAACGTTGAAGAGCCAGTCGCAAATACCGCCCTTCTTTGTCTGGACGTCGCTCTCGTGCTCGATTACCATTTTTATCGGGGTTTCGATTTTTCCGAATTGAGCGTTGTTGAGTCCCGAAGATTTTGAATATATGATTGCCATATTTATTTTCCCCTATCTTTATCTTAGAATTTAACAAGTATTTTTTCGTTTGCCGCAGTCGCACCCTGCAGGCTGTATACGGTTGCGACACCGTCGGCCTTTGTTGCCGTAACGGATGCACCGTCGGTATCAAGCGTTACCTTGTCTCCTATTGCGAGCGATGTGGGTGCGTCTGTGACGGTTGTTTCGAATATCATATCGTCGCTTATTTCATACACCCATACGTCTTTTGCCGATGCCGAGTTTCTGTTCTCTATGCATATATGGGTCGGAGTTGTCGTAGCGGCACATTTTGTAACCTTTCCCGACGAGAGCACGAGTGCCTCGCCGTCCGCATAGGTTTCGCTTGCCGTAGCGGGCAGGCGCATCATTTCCGGAACGTTTATTCTTCCGTTCTTAATTTTTACAAGTCTGAACATTTTTTATCCTTTCGCTCTTCTGTAAAGATTTCTGATTTCTTTTTCGGTTAAATTGCCGAAAATCTGTTTTGCTTCCTCAAGCTCGCTTCTGCTCATTCCGATATCGGAGCTGATTGCCTGTCTCGGAACGGCAGACACGATGTGAGAGCGGTTGTCGTACGACGTATGCTGTACGCGATTTGTTTTTACAATGCCGTTTGTTGCGAGGTATGCTTCCTTTACGGAGAGTCCTATTTCTCTGAGCGTGGCATAACGTATAGGGTTGTTTATCTCGCAAATGTTCGCTATTTTCGCATTTTCGGGAAAAAGCGAACGTATTTCCGAGAGGTCGCTGTAAGCAAGAGCCCGGAGACGCTCCTCGTCGTATGCGTCGTACTCTTCCTCGCCGTTTGCGTTCGTTACGTCCTGAATATCGGGGGCATCTTCCGTTACCGTATCTTTTTCGCCTTTGATATCTTTTTCGTATTCGCGTTCATTTTCGGCGTAAGCATCGTATGCGGTGAGCGAGTTTTCGGTTTCTTCCTGCAAGTCGGAGTTTTTTTCTCCCGATGATATTCTGTCACCGACAACGGACTTGTCGCTTATATGCGTGTACGGTTCCTTTGAGCTTTCCGTGTCTGACGGTTCGATTGATACGTTTTCTTCGGTTTCCATTGATTATTTGCCTCCTTTTATCCTCAGGTCGTTGCCGAGCTTTGTTGTTGATTTAGGTTCCCCGGCGGTTTTTGTGACGTTGCCTACCATGCCTCCTGAGTTGGTTGCGTAGGGGTTCTTTTTCATACCTTGTATCTCCTTTCTTTTTCAGGTTTGGGCACAATACGTGTCCGATTGTCGGACGGCGGTTTTTGTTTTGCTTTTGCAAACTCTTAAATCCCATTTCCTGTGCTCCGTAACTAATTTAACGGAAAAGCTACTTCATTTGGCACCTATTCGCAAACGTAAAATAAAAAACCGAGTCGATGACTCGGTCGTGTGTTATTTGTAATAATTAAAAATAAACCTTGGGTACAATTATTTTTTTGTTTCTTCCGTAAATCTGGAATAATAGAATATGTACTGTTGCGCGATACCTGCATATCTACCGAGGGATGCGGGGGTGAAGGTGTCGTCGAAATAACTCGGCATAGAGCGCTTTATCCATACGTCAATGGGAAAAGCAGAAAGATAATTCATGCCGAAAAGAAGAGTACAATCGGCCACCTTTGAACCGACTCCGACTATCTTCATCAGAGACGCTTTTGCCATTTCATAATCTCCCATTGCGGCAATGGCAGAGAGATTGATGCTTCCGTCGGCAACACGCTCGGCGGCGTCAATGAGATAACGCAATCTGAAGCCTACGTGAGCAGAAAGCAGTCTGTCCGGCTCTCTGATTATCTGCTCGGCGGTAGGAAAGGAATATACGGGGCCGCCCGATAAATCAGTGGCACCCTCAACGGTATTTCCGTATGCTTCGCATACCGTGCGTATTATCTTCCGTATGCGCGGTATATTGTTGTTCTGAGAGATTATGAATGAGAAAAGCGTTTCCCACGCGTCCTGTCGAAGGATTGCTATACCCTTTGCACATTCGGCGGCGGAATAAAGCAGATTTCCTTTCGGTGCGTTTTTGAGTATATCGTTTTTTATACCGTCAAGTCCTATATCGAGCGAAAAATATTTTAGCCAGGTTGAGTAAAATTCACTCTCGCTCACTCCGAACAGGATGAGGGTGCCGTCCGTATCCTGCGCCACGTGTATGAATTTTCCGAGGGCAACTCCCGTATATTCGCTTGCGTATGCGGAATTTTCAATACGGTCGAAACGAAAGCACTGACCACATTCGAGCGTCTGCGACAGGGAATATGGGGACGCGTCTTTTACAAGGACGCAGGGGGTGCCGTCAATCATGGCTGAAACGACGGTTATATTCGCTTTGTATTCTGTTGAATGTTCCATAAAAAATCTCCATGTAATTTCAGAACGTTTTTAAGCATTGAGACGATGATTAAAGTATGATTTCGGACGACTCAAATATTGATTAAAATCTTGCGCACATTCTATTGAAAAAATATATATTATAGTGTATAATAAGTATAAACGTGATTGCGGCTTGCATTTTGCGTGCGAAATGCCGGAGAAAATACTGTTTATCTATATTGTATATCGAATTTGCCGTAAAATCAAGTTACAAAACCGCTTTTGGGCATAAAAGGCAGAGAAGAAGAGAAAAACCGAACGAAAGGGGAAGTATATGACCGTTGACAGCGTAAATATCGAGCATTTCGGTAATACCGATAACGTATCGCTTCACTTTTCGGATGAGATGAATTTAATCGAGGAGAATCCGACGGATATCATCGGATTTATCCGCTTTATGCTCTACGGTGAGGAGAACGACGAAACGTCCGTTTTTCACTTCGGAGAGGGCAAATGCGATATCGGCGGCTCGATGAGGGTGAAAATAAACCATAAGTTTTACAGAATTTCACGGCATCATACGCAGCAAGGCGAAAAAGAGGCAGGAGCCTCTTTGAAAACATCGGGCGAATACGGAAAAGAGGATAAAGCCAATGTCGCCGCCGTTGCAGACGGGCCGTACGATAATGGGGTGAGCGAAGAACGGGAGAAAAAAACCTCTGTTGCCACCGTGACAGACGAGCTGTCGGGTGATACGGTATACGAAGGAAAAGAGCCCGGAGCGTTTCTCCTCGGAATAAATGCCCGTACCTACAATAACGTTGCGGTTACGCAAAGATTTCCGTCGGAATCTTCGGAAAACGGTATATCCATTGATACGGAGAATATGATTTTTTCCGCGGATGAAAGTATGAATTCCGACGGGGCTATGAACATGCTGTCGGCCATGTGCCGTAACGCATCATACGATGCCGACAGCGGTGTTATACACGATAGAATGTTGCGAACCGAGGAGATGAAACAAAAACTGGCGTCGGCACGAACCGCAAACGGAAAAGCGCTGTTTTGTCTCTCCGAAATCAAAAAGCTGGAGGAGCAGATTCCCCCCGTTTCCGATGAGCTCGGAAAGCAGTCGGAGCTTGAAAAATGCGTAAGATACGCAAACGTAATAACGTCCTTTGACCGCCTTCATGAGATGGAGGATTTACGGAAAAATCAGAGACGGAACGTGGAAGAATACAGACGGAAAAACGGATACGGAGGGTTTTGTCCTGACACGGAATACCGAAAGAGAGTTGCACTCGCATATAAAAAAATGCGGGATACAAATAAAATGTACAATGAATCGATAGAGGAATACTGTCGATTCAACGCAGGAAGCGCGATAGATAAAAGCACGGAGGAAATATTGCGCCGTGCCGAATCTCTCGGAGGCTCCGAGAACGTACGTGCGAAATACAACGAGGCATATACGGGCTTCAGAATTTTGCTTATATGCAGTATCCTCTGCGCGATTATGTTCATGACCTCGCTCATCCTGGGTATATCATTCAATATATCCGAGGCGGGCTCGGTTTATTACGTAGGGTGGGGAATATCGCTTTTTGCATTTATGGGTTCCTCGGCACTCTTCTCGGTTTTGTCCGTCAGATATCATAATACATCCTACCGAATGGCAGCCGACTTCAACGTAAAGCAACCGTCGGAGCTTCAGAGTGTCCTTAAAAAGATTGATGAGGCAAAGACGGTAGTTAAGCAGAGAGAGGAAAGACTTCAATCGATAAACAGACGTTGTGAAAAGAACAAGGAGGATTTCGATTCAGCGCTCAGGGAGTATCGTGAGACGATAGAGCTGTGGGGCAAAAAACTGCCTATCAGATATCTCGATAAATTTACGTACGAGCTTGACGATGAAATAAGACGATATATTGAGGGCGAAGACGAGCTTCGCTCGGAGCTTTCCGATACCGAAAACGGTATAAAGCGGATAAGAGATGAGCTCAGCCGTTATGACGAGGTTGTCGTACGCTCAAGCCTCTCCCCCGACGAGAGAGCCGATTATCTCGCTATGGATTATAACATTATAAACGAAGAACTTACCGCCGTAAAAGAAAAGTACGGAGAACTCAACGATTCGGTAAAGGAGCAGCAAAGGATTTTAAGCGAGCTTGATACGGGAAAGTCTTCGTCGGAGGATATAAACAACAGTATTGCTCTTTTTGAAGAGGAGACTGATGCGCTGCAGAGCAAATACTCGATATATTGCGCCGCACTCTCTGCAATAGGAGAGGCCAAGGCATATATGGTAAACGGTATTTCTCAGAGAATAGCAGATACGGCAAGAGACTGGCTTGAAGAAATCTACGGACGCTCGGTACCTGACAATAAAGACGGTGACGACAACGGGGAATCCGAGAAATCCTCGCCGGCAGACGTAACGGATAATGCGGACGGCAACGTCGGGAAATTTTCAAATTCCGAAACGGAAAAACAATCTGACTCAAAGGAACGCGGCACGGAGAAAAGCGGAGAATATAGCATTGAGGATAACATCGACTTCTTACGCAAACTGAAAAGAGGTACGTCGTACATTGCGGTAAAACATGCCATGGCGAGGTCGCTTTGTGACGAAAAGACGTTTCTGATAATGAATCTTCCGACGGATATTTCACGGGAATACGGGCAGGAGCTCGGAACATTGTGCAGGGCTATTTCCGAAGAGAGACAAATGATTATGTTTCTTCCGAAATCCTACGCATACGACAAAAGCATATTCGAGGGATCCAGACAGGTAACGAGAGAGAATTTTATACCGGCGATTAAATAAGGTTTTTCAAAAATCGGGGGAAGCAGTGTGAATAATACAAAAAATAAAACGGTTTCGGAAAAACAACAAAAACGCAACCATCGGTAATCTGATTATGATAAAAGCAATAGCAGTGGTAGGACCGACCGCGGTCGGAAAAACATCATTTTCGGTATCGCTCGCGAAAATGGTCGGGGGGGAGATAATCTCCTGCGATTCGATGCAAATATACAGATATATGGATATAGGCACAGCAAAGGCAACGTACGCCGAAAGATGTGGGGTCCCTCACCATATGATTGATATACTCACCCCCGATGTCAAGTACAGTGCAAAGGATTATGCAGGCGACGCTCTTATGTGTGCAAGTGATATATCAAACAGGGGGCGTATTCCGATTTTCTGCGGAGGAACAGGCCTTTACCTTGATGCGGTCAGGTACGGCAGGCTGGAAGACGATGGGTGTCACGATTACGAATATACGAGAACGCTCACGGAGCAGGCTCAACAGCCGGGCGGAGTTGATATGCTTTACGGAATGCTTATGAAGGCAGACCCCGAGTCAGCCCGAACAATACACAAGAACAACGTGAGAAGAGTTATACGTGCACTTGAAATATACCATTCGACCGGTTTCACAAAAAGCGAAAGGGACGTTGAAAGCAAGACAAAGAGCCTGAATATAGATATGCTTGTTATAGGTTTGTGCTCTTCATCCCGTGACGTTCTTTATGACAGAATAAACGCAAGGGTAGACAAAATGATTGAAAACGGTCTTGCAAATGAGGTGCGCAGCCTTTACGAAAAGGGGTATCTCTCACCCGATTACACAGCCGCACAGGCAATAGGGTATAAGGAGATGCTGCCGTATATAAAGGGGGAAGCGTCTCTTACTCAATGTATTGAAGACCTGAAAACGTCGAGCCGAAGATATGCAAAAAGGCAGATGACGTGGTTTTCCCGTACAGAGGGCATAATATGGCTGGAAACCGACAAGTGCGGTATCCCCGTGCCGTTTGAGACGGCATACGATGCCGTAAAGTCAAAGATAGATAATTTTTTAAGTAAAAAATAATATAATTCATTATCGGAGAAAAAATATGAAAGCAAGAGAACTTATCGAAAAGCTTGAAAAGGGAGCCCTCGGGAAATACGGCGTTATATATCCGGAGCTTGAGCTCGAAACAAAGCGTTACATATCCGCACTGGAAAGCTTCTCGAATCTTTACGGAGAGGACAGAGACGTACGCCTTTTTTCCGTTTCCGGCAGAAGTGAGATACTCGGAAATCATACCGACCATAGTCACGGATGCGTTATGGCGGGTGCCGTCGACCGTGATATAATTGCCGTTGCGGCAACCAATGATGACAAAAAAGCAAGAGTGAAAAGCGAGGGGTATGACGAATGTGTAATAAATCTCTCGGATATAGACGATAAAGACGCTCAGCCGAAGTTCTCCTCCGCATCACTCATAAGCGGTCTGTTTGCCGGAATGAGAAACAAAGGGGCAAAAATCGGCGGCTTCGACGCATATATGACGACACGTGTCCTTAAAGGCTCGGGTCTATCATCTTCTGCCGCGTTTGAGGTAATGATAGGAAACATAATAAACTATCTTTACAATGAGGGTACGGTGAAAAACGAGGAAATAGCAAAGGTATCTCAGTTTGCGGAGAACGAGTACTTCGGCAAGCCCTGCGGACTTATGGACCAGATGGCGTGCGCTGTGGGCGGCTTCGTCTTTATTGATTTCGAGAATCCAACGGAGCCTATAATAGAGCCGATAGATTTTGCTATTTCCGATTACGGATACAGCATGTGCGTTATAAATACGGGTGGAAACCACGCGAACCTGAACGACGATTATGCATCGGTCCCTGCGGAGATGAAGAGTGTTGCTCACTATTTCGGAAAGGATGTTTTGCGTGGAATTACACTCTCCGACCTTATCGGAAATATGTCAGTTCTTCGTGAGAGCGTAGGTGATCGTGCCGTGCTCAGAGCGCTCCACTTCGTTGGGGAAAACGAGAGAGTCATACATACATCAGATGCGATAAAGCATGGCGATATGAAAGAATTTCTTAACGGTGTAAAGGCATCCGGTGACTCAAGCTTCAAATATTTGCAGAACGTTTATACTACCGTAAACGTAAGGGAACAGGGGCTCTCGCTCGCCCTCGCCGTTACGGACAGCATCCTTTCGGGCAAGGAATGTGCATGGCGTGTTCACGGCGGCGGATTTGCGGGTACTATACAGGTATTTATTAAGAATGAATACGTTGACGAATACACCAAGATAATGGACAGTATATTCGGAGACGGCGCCTGCATGAGGCTCAACATACGCCCGTTCGGAGCTTGCGAAATACTGCTTTAATTTTCAGACGGAAAAACAATTCGGTAATACGGTGAGAGACGTTTGCCGTTCAAAGATATCAATTAAAAGAAAAATCACAGGAGACGGAAAATGGCAAAGAAAAATGAAACGAAGGCTGCTGCGGCACCTGCGAAGGATAAAAAATCGGCAATAGAAACCGCAATGCAGAGAATAGAGAAGGAATGCGGTAAGGGATCCATAATGAGACTCGGAGACGCAAAGAACATGGACGTGAGCGCAGTGTCTACGGGGTCTCTTACACTTGATATGGCTCTGGGAATCGGAGGTGTTCCGAGGGGAAGAATAATAGAAATATACGGGCCGGAATCATCCGGTAAAACAACCGTTGCCCTTCATATAGTCGCAGAGGTTCAGAAGGCAGGCGGGGAGGCGGCCTTTATCGATGCGGAACATGCTCTCGACCCAATATACGCGAAGAAGATAGGAGTCGATATAAACAATCTTCTCGTATCCCAACCCGACGACGGGGAGCAGGCACTCGAAATTGCAGATGCACTTGTTTATTCGGGCGCAATTGACGTTATCGTAATAGACTCTGTAGCCGCACTCGTTCCGAGGCAGGAGATAGACGGAAATATGGGCTCAAATCACGTCGGAGCTCAGGCAAGGCTTATGTCGCAGGCCATGAGAAAACTCTCGGGCTCGATAGCAAAGACCAATACCGTTGTTATCTTTATAAATCAGCTCCGCGAAAAGGTAGGAGTAATGTACGGAAGCCCCGAGGTAACCACCGGAGGTCGCGCTCTCAAATTCTACGCCTCAGTTCGCATTGATATAAGAAAAGGCGAGCCTATCAAGAACGGAAACGAGATAAAAGGAAATCATATTAAGTGCAAGGTTGTGAAAAACAAGGTTGCGCCACCTTTCAAGACTGCCGAATTCGATATCATATACGGAAAAGGAATATCAAAGTCGGGTGAGATAATCGATCTCGGAGTATCCGCAGGAGTTATAGAGAAGAGCGGTTCCTGGTTCTCGTATGCGGGGCAGAGGATAGGTCAGGGTAAGGATAAGGCCATGCTGTATCTTGAAGAGAATCCCGCGCTCTCGTCGGAAATAGAAGGAAAGATAAGAGCGTGTGCCGACAAACTCGAGCTTAAAGATGACTTCGAGCTTAACGAGGATCTCGATATCAGAGAACTCGAGCTTGACGACGCTGAATGATGAGAGCCGTCGTTGATTCCGTTCAAGAATCGAAAAAGGTCGGTTTTTTGCGTATATCCCTTGTTCTGTCTGAGCAACGCCACGGACGTACATGCACCCAAAAGGCAAAAAAAGAGATAAGGGAAAGCTACGAGGTCAGCAGAGAAGATTATATTTCCATAGGCGAGCCGCGTGAAGGAGAAGAAATCCTCGATGAGGAAATATCGGTGATCACGAGGATATCCGATGAGAAGGAGGCCTTTGACAGGGCTCTGCGCATAGTTGCTTTCGGAGACAACAGTTATCGTGTACTGTATGCAAAACTTATGCAAAGGGGTTTTTCTCGCTCTGTTTGCGATACGGTAATCGAAAAATTGAAGTCTCTCGGCTATATTGACGAGGACAGACAACTAAGGCGACTCGTCGAATATACGGCAAAGGAAAAACTCATAGGAATAAAGAAACTCGTACCCCTGCTCGTTTCAAAGGGGTATTCCTCCTCTGATGTTATACGTATGGTCGGGGAATGTGAGAAGAACGGTAATATAGACTTTGGCGAAATCAAGAAGTCTCTTTTCGATAAATATTCTCCCGGCGACGAGAAAGAAAAAAGACTTTTGCTGTATAAACACGGCTTTTAAGAAAAAAGACAGAATCACATATCGCAAAATGCGGTAGTAATTCTGTCTTTTATTTTTGTGTTGGAAAACAAATGTCAATATTCGAGTAGAATAAGGCCACCCATATTTATTCCGGGTAGGAGCAAATAAATTTTTTCGTTATCCTCGGACACGGTAAGGTTTATCTTATCTTTCGGTGTATGAAGGGTTGCGGATTTGATTTTCCTGTCAGCGAAAGGTTTTTTGGAAAGAGATATAGTAAAGTTATTTTCTATCGCACGACCGTGAATGTCTATGTTAGTCAACGTAACTATGCTGTGATTCTCTCCGCATATGAGTTTGACGTCTACGACATCAGCTCTGTCGGATTCGAGAACGGTATATACGGGCGAGAGTCTTTCTCTGTCCAAAACAAGCGAAAGGGACAGGGGGGTACGAGATACAACGTCTATATCCGTGTCAACGTCACTTATATCGTCGGTACGGTCGAAGTACGTATTGGAGGAATAATTATATTCGTACACGTGTCCGCCATTGCGTACAAATTCTTTAATTGAAGATATATCTTCAGAGCTCATGCCTTCGCATCCGGCAAGGAAAAGCACCTTTATTCCGAGAGGGTTCTTCACTACGCCTTCCCCGTCTGCAAAGTCTACCGGGTATCCTTTGCGGCGAAGGGAATAGTAAATATTATCCTGTGACAGATAGTATTCGTCGGAACGGGTGGTAGGATATGCGTCCATATGGTATTCGCGTGATTCGGATACGAAAATGCCTACTCCCGCACGGTACTTCTCACATTCGGCAATTTTTTCGCCCAGATCAGATACCATTCGGTTCGTTTCTACGGCACGGTCGAAAAATCCCGTTTTCGTCCTGTCGTAGTTAAGAAGTCCGAAACCGTTTGCCTCCGGTGCGCCCTCAGCCGGAGCATCTCCGCGCCACTGATAATATACTATACCCTTGTATCCCGAGCCTATTGCGGAATAGGTTTCCCTCTCCCACTCATCGGGTTCAAGCTTGGTGTTGGCATTGTATTCGATAAGCCATGCGTGACGTCCGTTCTGTGCAGCGGCACTCTCCGGGCAGTCTATTATTTTGCTTGCCTCATAGTTTCTTGCTCCCTGAGAGGTAACATAATGGGTGATGCCCATTATCTCCATGCCCTTACATGTGCGGAAATATTTCGAAAAGTTAAACGAAGTTGCAACAAAACAGGTGAAGTTCTCCGAATTCGGCGCACCTCTTTTAGCCGCGTTATCCATTTCGCAGAGAAAATCGCATAGCCTTATATGATGAAACATCGACCAGTTAAACCATTCGGTATTTATACCACTCTTTACGTTTATACCGTCCTCCATACCGTCGATTCTTCTTCTCGGAGGATTCGTGTTTTCTGCCTCTTTTTCGGTTTTTCTGCCCGTATCGACGAGCCAGCGGCGATACATCTCCACAGTTGCGGGATTATAGTCCTCGCTATATGACGGCTCGTTGTACATCTGATATCCAACGACGTTTTTGAACTGAGAGAAGTGCTTTGCCGAATATTCGGTGCAGTCCTCGTTATCTATGAGGAGTCCACTGTGACATATGGTCTGAGGGAAGAAAGACTGATACTGACCGAAGGTCTTGCCGTTGACGTCTATTCTCTGCACGTTTTCATAACCCGAAACGTTATGGCTGTATCCGTGGAGACGAACAGAGATTGCGATATCGTTCTTTTTTGCCTCTTCTATACAACGGTCAATGAGCGAAAACGTACCGTGTATACCTTCTGCGCCCTTGCCCGTACGGTAAAGCTCTCCACGTGCGGCGAAGCGACAGTAGTTGAAGCCCGCTTCCTTCATATCATGAATATCGAGAATGAGATTGCCCTCACGGTCACCGTCGGGAGGAACGGGGTATTTTGATGGATGATAGGAGGGATAATATGAAACTCCGAGGGCGAGCGTCGGCTTGCCGTCCTTGTAAAGTATACCGTTTTTTACCTTATACATTTGAGTTTTCCTCCGTTATTAAGAGCAGAGTATAGAAATCTTTAGCAAGATAATCAAGTCCGATATTCGCATAACCGTCCGAATATGAATATTTTAAATTATTATGTATTAAGTTTTTGCCGTCTGAAATCTGGGCATTGATTATTGACGGTCGACTTGATACTCGTATCTTTATCCGGCACGGACCGATATTTTCGTCGCCTATGTTTAATATGCTGACTATGTGTCCGAGTTTTGTTTCACGGCAAAAAGCAACGACGTTTTTCTGATCGGTTATAAATGAGGGTGTGATGTTGCTTTCACGAATAACGTCCTTCTCCGTCATCTCGCCGTAAAATTTGAAGAATTCCTTTTTCGGCTTATTAAAGCTCCACCGCTCGTATATGTGAATTCCGCATGAGTAGCTGAAAACGTTTCCCCCGCTTTTTCCGTATTCGTCAAGGTCGCACATATCCCACCATGATATACAGTCCATGAGAGGTATTATCACGGCACAGCTTTTCTTGATACTCTCGTCAAAATTTTTCACTTCCGACGCTTTCGTAAACGATACGGTTAGTCCGAGCTCAACAAAGGTATTATATATTTCGCACATTGAGGCAAAATATTTATTCTGTTTATCGGACCCCAAAGATGCCATGTGCGAGAGAACCTGCTCGCAGAACACAATATAAACGTCGGCTCTCTGCTTCTTTTTCGTTTCCAGTCGGTCTGCGAATGTGTTTACAAAGCCGTCTGCATAACAGTTACACGCGAAAGCGACGTGAGATTTTTTCGTTACCTGCGGATTGCATACAAGCCTTGCTATTTTGCCGTGATACTCGGCTGCGGCGTTTGCCATACGGCATACCATTGAGTAACGCATGATTCCGTATCCGTCGACGTTGTGATCATACGAAAAAGATACCATCGGAAATTTCTCTGCGGCACGGTAGTAATCTACGCCTGACTGTATATAGTCGCAGTGTACGGTGAAATCGGAGAGGATAGGTATTTCATTCTTTTGTGCAAGTTTGCGGTACATATCGTCTCTTTTGAAACGACGAAAATCCCCCCATCTATCGTTTGCGGCCCATCCGCCCCACCACGTTTTAGGCTCGAAATCGTCGAGGTATCCGCGCACGGGTTTCGCATCCTTGACGTATTCTTCCGGGTGAAGATTCTCCTCTTTAAGCCATTCCTTGTATTTTTCGGCTTCGTTTTCGTCAGAAGACGTAAAATCCGGGCGCGGCAGATAATAATCGGCTCTGAGTTCTTCTAACATAATAAATTTCTCCTTTCGGCAAGACCGTAAACACGGGAAATTATCCGAGTATGGTTCTAAATAAATTTTAACATAAAAAAACGGGGTGTCAAGCACCCCATATAGATATAGTAAGAAAATACAACAAAAAGTAATATTTTGAAATATGAATAAAATTTTTTGCTATATTGTCTCTACCCGTATAAGGTTGGTATTGCCGGACTGACCGTTGGTGAGTCCTCCTGTTATTACGAGTTTATCGCCTTTCTTTAATTTCATCGTCTCTTTGGCAACGTTTTTCGCGGTATAGAAGAGAACTTCTATGGACGAGAATTTTTCACACATCACGGGTATAATGCCCCATGAGAGGGCGAGCTTACGCCACGATCTCTCCTCGGTGGTAAGACCTATTATATCGACGGGGGAACGGAAGCGCGATACCATTCTCGCCGTCATGCCCGATATAGAGCAGGCGACTATTACTTTTGCATTTATGTCTATCGCCATACCGCAGGTTGCATGAGATATTGCATCTACCGTATTTTTGATTTTGAACTCCGATGTATAGAAGAGTTTTTTGTAATCTATATGCTCTTCTGCATACTCTGCGATTTTTGACATTGTTTCAACGGTTTTTACCGGGTATTTTCCTGCTGCGGTCTCGCCGGAGAGCATTATGGCGCTCGTTCCGTCGTATACGGCGTTTGCCACGTCGGAAATCTCAGCCCTGGTAGGCCTTTGATTGTATATCATTGATTCGAGCATCTCCGTTGCGGTGATGACGCGCTTGCCGAGCAGACGGCATTTTGTTATCAGATTCTTCTGTATTATCGGCAGCTCCTCGAACGGGATTTCCACGCCCATATCTCCTCTGCCGAGCATGATACCCTCGCATTCCTCACATATTTCTTCTATATTGTCAACTCCCGATTGATTTTCGATTTTTGCAATGAGGTCTATATTATCTGCATTGTTTTCACGCAGAAAATCGTGAATATCTATCAAATCCTGCTTTACGGAAACGAAAGAACACGCTATATAGTCTACTCCGTTCTCTATTCCGAATATAAGGTCCTTTTTATCCTGCTCAGAGAGATATTTCTGCTTCAGAACCTTACCGGGGAAGCTCATGCTTTTTCTGTCCTTAAGCTCGCCGCCGCAGACGACTGTACAATTTACGTTATGGCCGTCCACTTCATCTACACGAAAGCTCATAAGACCGTTGTTAAGAAGTATGGTATCTCCCCGCTCGAGGTCGTTTGTGATGCCCTGATAGCTTACGGAGACAATATTGCCGTTTCCTACAACGTCATCTGTCGTGAAGGTAAAGCGTTCTCCCTCCTTTAGTGTTACAGAGCCGTTCTCAAACGTTTTTATGCGGTATTCGGGTCCCTTGGTATCGAGCATTATCGCTATCGGAAGTCCGAGTTTTTCCCGAACCTTTTTAATGGTATTTATTTTTTTGAGATGTTCCTCGTGTGTGCCGTGCGAAAAGTTGAGGCGTGCCACATTCATGCCTGCGAGGCACATGCCTGTGAGAACCTCTTCGCTCTCGCTGGCAGGCCCTATGGTACATACAATTTTAGTCTTTCTCATGATTATCCTCCCTGACCGTTTTGTCAGTACAAACGCAGTTATTATATTCTTATGAAAATTTCGCCGCTTGTTTCAACCGGACTGCAATTGTTCATTATGCGATTTGCGGCGCAATCAAAATAATTCTAACATATGTATTGTTTATAATCAATAGTAAAGATGTGATTTTTGAGATAATTTACATAATTTTACAGTAAATTTGCAATGACGAAAAAATAAAGAAAAATCGAAAAAAGGTATTGACAAATCAAAAAACGTGTGTTATAATGCTGTCAAAATTAAATAGTTGAATCAAAGAATTGATAGAGGCGCAGAAACTAAAAGTAGTGCGGACCAGATGCTCATACATCGTATGCCGTGTGAAAGGAGTTTTTGCCGAAATGGTTTTTGTTTTTGAGGACATAACCGTTGGGCGTTGGGAGAATATCCCCTCGACTGTCGCAAAATTTTGCGGAGTGCTACAATCGATTGAAGTAATTTATTCCTCGTGAATATGTTAAAACGGTCGGAGCACTTGCTTCGACCGTTTGGTTTTTAATAAAAACATATTTTTCGGAGGAAAGAAAAATGAAAAGACTTTTGGCAACATTACTTTTACTTGTTACACTCGTAGCGGCACTGGCATCCTGCTCGAGCAGAGAGGGCGTGGATATTTCCGGCGCAAAGAACCTTTCGGACCTCAAGGGCGCAACGATAGCGGCTCAGACCGGAACGTTCCACCTCGATGCTCTCAAAGCTCAGGGGGAGGGCATAAACGTTAAGGAATTCAAGGATTTCCCTGCACTTCTCAGCGCGCTCAAATCGGGTGCTATCGACGGTTACGTAGCTGAGGCTCCCACGGCTTATGCCGAATGTGCGAAGGACTCAACTCTCGGCTATATCGCACTCAAAAACAATGATACCGGATTTACGGCAGGCGACGACGACACGGGCGTATCGGTAGCCTTCAAGAAAGGCTCCGCACTGCTCGCACAGGTTAACGCAATACTCGCAAACGTTTCCGAGGAATCGAAGCAGCTTCTCATGCAGCAGATAGTTGCAATAAGCGTTGATAAGGATGCAGAAAAACAGACCATCTTCGCAATCAGATCGGACAAGACCGATACATCAAACGGTACTCTCAAGATTTCCATGGAATGTGCATACGACCCGTTTAACTGGACGCAGACCACCTCTGCCAACGGCGCAGTTCTCATCAGCGGAACGACCAATCAGTATGCGAACGGATATGACGTTCAGATAGCAAAGTTTATCGCCGCCGAGCTTGGAATGGCGCTCGAAATAGTTCCGAACGAATGGGATTCTCTTATCCCTGCCGTACAGTCAGGCGCAGTTGACGGTATAATCGCAGGTATGAGCCCGACAGCTGAAAGAAAAGCGGAGGTAGACTTCTCTGATTGTTATTACAGAAGCGACCTTGTAATAATCTACAAGAAATCAGCGGAGAATTAATAATTAAAACCGACAGGGGTGGGAAATGTCCCGCCCCCTGCCTGATATAAGGCAAATCATAATATAAAGGTAAATTTTCGTTCTCGGGGATTTTTCCTTAAAAAACGGGATAAGACCCGAAACGAAACTGAAAAGGAAACAAACAGTGTTTTTTATTGATGTCTGGCAAATTATAACCAAATATTATCCATGGCTTCTCAAGGGTGTCGGGATGACGCTTTTAATAGCTCTCACCGGTACTGTTCTCGGACTCCTCATAGGTATCCTTACCGGTGTCATACGTACGGCACCGATGTCAAAAAACGGGACTTTTCGTGTTCTTCATAAAATAGTCAACGGTATAATTTCCGCATACGTCGAGATTTTCCGCGGAACGCCTATGATGGTACAGTCAATGGTTATTTTCTGGGGTTACGCATTTCTTAACGGCGGACAGACTCTCCCGCTCGTGCCCGCAGGTATATTCATCGTGTCTATCAATACGGGTGCTTATATGGCGGAAATCGTCAGGGGTGGTATCATATCGGTAGACAAGGGGCAGTTTGAAGGCGCATATTCCGTCGGTATGAATCATTCGCAGGCTATGATCTACGTTATAATACCTCAGGTTATGCGTAACATTCTTCCTTCTATCGGAAACGAGTTTGTCATCAATATAAAGGATACCTCCGTGCTTAACGTAATCGGTGTTATGGAGCTTTATTATATGGCAGGGGTCATACAGAGAATAAATCTCCAGATATTCGAGACGTATGCCGTTGTATGTGTTCTCTATTTCCTGCTTACCTTCTCCGTAACGAGAATACTGCGATTGATAGAGAGAAAGCTGGAAGGTTCATCGACGTACACCATTTGCGGTTCACAGAGCGACCCCGGCGCAGAGATACACGTAAAGGAGGAAGTCTGATATGAATGATACAAACGTTATAAACGATAACGTTGGCAACGGAAATTCGTCCGATACGGATAACATAATAGAGCTTATAGGACTCGAAAAGAGTTTCGGAGACCATCAGGTTCTCAAGGGTGTAAATCTTACTGTTAAGAAGGGCGAGGTTATAAGCGTTATCGGTTCATCCGGTTCCGGAAAGAGCACGATGCTGCGTTGCATAAATCTTCTTGAAGAGCCGACGGGCGGACGGATACTTTTCGAGGGCAAGGATATAACGGATAAAGGTTTTAAGCTTACCGAATACAGAACGAAAGCCGTTATGGTTTTTCAGCAGTTTAATCTTTTTAACAACATGACTGCTCTTGCAAACTGCGTAAGACCGCAGATTACCGTTCTGAAAAGATCTAAGGCAGAGGCCGAGAAAATTGCCCTTCAGTATATTGAAAAAGTGGGCATGGCGGAATACATTAATGCCAAGCCCGCACAGCTCTCGGGCGGTCAGAAGCAGAGGATTGCCATAGCGCGCGCCCTGTCGATGAATCCGGACGTAATACTCTTCGATGAGCCTACCTCGGCGCTTGACCCGGAGATGGTCGGCGAGGTTCTCTCGGTTATGAAGTCGCTCTCCGAATCCGGCCTCACGATGATTGTTGTCACGCACGAGATGGGATTTGCCCGTGACGTTTCCGATAGGGTTGTGTTCATGGACAACGGCGTAGTGGCAGAAGAAGGAACTCCTGCAGAAGTATTCGCCTCGCCTAAAAATCCGAGAACACGCGAGTTTCTTTCCCGTTTCCTTAACGGTTGACAAAATAAGGGGAAACATACAAATGGAATTATATATAGCTTAGCCGACATGTATAAATTATCTTGCAATTTTAAGTTTTTATTACACTGAATTGTTTATATCGGGGAGTATAATCATGAACCAAAAGAACAATAAGCCGCCTCATTTGCTGATACTTAAAATAATCGGAATTATCGGTGTTTTTGTTGGAATTGCCGGATTTGCGTTGTCAATAAATGGATTTGGAGATTTTGAGCATAACTACTTTATGATCGGCGGATTTATGTCATGTTTCGGATTGTTTATCGGGATTTTTTGCCTTGCACTCGGCTTTGCACCGGAGATTACGAGGCTCTCAACAAAGACGGCAAAATACGTACAGAATGAGAACAAAGAGGATTTTAAGGATATTGCAAAAACGACCTCGGATATCGTCAGCGAAGCAGTAAAAATAACCGCAAAATCGGTAAAAGAAGGATTAAAAGAAACAAAGTATTGCAAATATTGCGGGTCCGAAATAGATGCGGATTCCAGATATTGCAACAAATGCGGAAAAGAGCAATAAGCGTTAAAAAACAAAGACAGCTGCAAATATCAGATAGAAAATAATCTGTTAAGAGTAGCTGTTTTTTGTATTGCAAGAAATAATTCTGTTGTTGAACGTATATACGGAACTGACGATTGTATAAAATCAACGGGTGGATTTATTGATGTCGTTTGAGGAAATGCTTGATTTTGACAATACGCTGTTCGATGAAAAATCTGTTATATTATCCGATATTACAGGGCGTGCTTCTATCGCCGTTTTTGATTTTCGACATTGTTTTAATTCGGGAATATCTATGCGTATCAGGGCTATTATTATGGATGAGAGGGTGAGTATTTCATTTATGGCACCTGCGTATGCACCAACCAGAATATTGTAGATTAACCATGCGCTTGACGACGTGAGAATCATCAGGCGCACCTTAAATACGTTTTTGTCGCCGTAGGCAATCGTGGATATTATTTTCGCAAGACAGATGATTATACTCTTGATTCCTGCCCACGTAAGTAAACCGAATACCGTGAAAAGGATACAGAAAACAATACGGACTATTAAGGTTGATTTTCTGCGTTTAACCAATGCGGAGAATGTTTGATTACGAACACACCCTATGAAGTTCATAGCCGTGCCTGTATATGCTCCGAAGAAAATGTACTGTATTCCGAACAGAAGTTCGTTCGAGGTTCTGAGCAGCATCAGGTGAGAATGTTTTTTACACTGAAACGAAAGTACGCTGGCCAGTATTCCGAGTACGCCCAAGCCTTGTACGAATACATTATAGATAACTTCATTCGAAATAATGGTTTTTAACATGATTGATTCACCTTGATTTTTTTGTATTTACATGATACAATGAGAATCGGATAATGTCAATATATGTTCGATATGTTTGAAAACGAACATAAAACCGAACATCCAGACCACCGAGAAGACATCCGATGGAGGTAAAATACAAAAATGATATTGAACGACAGACAATCGGAAATCATCGAATTTCTTAAAACAGAGAAGCGAGCATCGGTAAAAAAACTGGCAGGCAGGTTTTTTGTCAGTGAGATGACGATAAGAAGGGATTTGAAAGAACTCGAACGCGAGGGTTTCTTACAAAGATATAACGGAGGTGCCGTATACAGCGCAGACTATGACAGGCTCCCCATGGAAACAAGAAAGCTTCTGCATGCGGAACAGAAAAAGCTCCTATCCGAGAAAACAAGAAATTATCTTCACGATGACATATCCGTTTATATAGACAGTTCCTCAACCTGTCTTTACGTTATCCCCTTGCTCTCCGAATACAAGGGCGTGAAGCTGATAACAAACTCCGTTCAGTGTTTGCTTCTTGCCTCAAAATACCATATCCCCTGTGTGATGGCGGGCGGTGATTGGTATGAACATGACATGTGTACCGTCGGCGGTGAAACCGACTCGTTTTTGCGAAGAATAAATACCGACGTAGGTTTTTTCTCCGCCCTTGCGATTTCCGACGACGGGGTGATAAGCGATGAAGATTCAATGCAGACCTCGGCACGCCGTGCCGCTATGGAGAACTGTCAAAAAATAATTTTTATGCTCGACAGCACTAAAGCCCATAAAAAATACACGTATACTATCGCTCGTATCGAGGACGTTGATGAAATTCTGATTGTTTAGAATATAATTGATTTATTTTTATATGTGTGTTACTATAAATATATGCAATATACGATTGGTATTCGACACCACTGTATGCTGTATGGTTTTCAATGTAAAAGGAAGGCTTCACTATGAATTTTGAAATCAAGGGTAAAGATTTTATTAAAGACGGCAAGGCCGTAAAAATCATTTCCGGTGCGGTGCACTATTTCCGTAACATGCCTGACACATGGGATGATATTTTTTCAAAGCTCTGTGCGCTCGGCTGTAACTGCGTTGAGACGTATTGTGCGTGGAACATGCATGAGAAGAAAAAAGGCGAGTTTGATTTTTCTCTCAATCTCGATATTGAGTGTTTTATCAAGAAGGCTGCTGAGCACGGACTTATGGTTATAGTCCGTCCCGGACCTTATATTTGTGCGGAGTGGGAATTCGGAGGTTTGCCGTGGTGGCTTCAGTCTGAGAAAGGACTTGAAATCCGTTGCAATAACAAAGCATATATTTATTATTTGAAACGGTACCTTGACAGGCTCTTTTCCGAAATACGTCCCTATCTTTCAACAAACGGCGGCCCGATAATAATGCTGCAGGTAGAGAATGAATACGGCTATTACGGTGATGATAAAGAATACATGAAAAGGCTCGTCGAAATTTATCGTGAACTCGGTATCGACGTACCCCTGGTTACTTCAGACGGGGGAAGAAGAGATGCCGTCCTCGACGGAACCGTAGAGGGGTGCCTTTCTACGCTCAACTTCGGAAGTCACGTTGCCGATAACTTTGCCGTACATGACGAGCTTTTTCCGGACGTCCCCAAAATGTGTATGGAGATGTGGAACGGCTGGTTCGATTCGTGGGGTGAAAAAGTACATCACACGACGTCCGCCGATACGTACGCAGGCGTTGTAGATGATATGCTGAAAAAGGGCAGCCTGAATATGTATATGTTTATAGGAGGTACCAATTTCGGTTTCACATCAGGCGCCGGTCATTCGGACAAATATAATCCTTTTGTAACTAGCTATGATTACGATGCGCTGCTCTCAGAATGCGGCGACGTAACGCCGAAGTACTTAAAGCTCAGGGAAGTTATATCAAAATACGTCGATGCTCCTCTTCCTGACGTTCCCCTCAATAGAGAAAAGAAAGCGTACGGAGACGTTGCGCTTACGAAAAAGGCAGGTTTGCTTCATAATATAAAGAATCTGTCGGAGCCACTGGAGCTTAACGTACCCCTGAGCATGGAGGACTGCGGTTTCGGATACGGATACGTTGCATACACTACCGTTCTTAACCGCGATTATGATAACGTCAAGCTGTCCTTTGAAGATATAGGCGACCGTGCGCACGTATACGTGAATAACGATAAAGCCGGAACCGTGTTTGTTAACGAGCCTCCGTATGAGGTTACCGTCAAGGCAAAGGCAGGCGATTCGCTTACGGTTTTCTGCGAGAATATGGGACGCACCAATTTCGGCCCTAAAATGATGCGGAAAAAGGGAATTCTCGGCAGATGTCTGCTCGACGGTAAGATACATTTCGGCTGGTACGCTTATCATCTGCCTATGGAAAATCTGGACAAACTTGATTTTAATATTGGCTCAGATGAGGATTCCGCGTTCTATCACGGAGAGTTTTCGATAGACGGAAAACCGGCGGACACGTTTTTACGTACAGATAATTTTACAAAGGGATTTGTCATTATAAACGGCTTTAATCTCGGTAGGTATTGGGATATAGGTCCGCAAAGAACGCTGTATGTTCCGTCGTCGGTACTCAGAGAGGGTAATAATGAAATAATCGTTTTTGAGTCCGATAGAATCAAGTCGGAGGCCGTAGTTTCTTTCGTTGATATACCATCTCTCGGATAACCTACTTTCTTTTGAAAAAGAAAGTAGGCAAAGAAAACTTCGGGCTATTGGGTTTTTCTATCTTTGCCAGTTTCTTGGCAAAGATAGCAGGCAAAGAAAACTTCGAGCTATTGAGTTTTTCTGTCTTTGACAGTTTCTTGGCAAAGATAACAGGCAAAGAAAACACGTAACAGATAGATACGTATTAAATTAATATAATCTGCTTTACGCATCCGGGGTTGAAGGCGTTGACAAAACGTTAAAAATGTGCTATTATACATTTGATTTATGCGAGAACATTTTGTTCGGCTGTCGGTTGTCGTATTCAAATTTATTACAGCTTCGCCGCGTATAGTTTTATATACGCGGAGGTTACAGGAGAAAATATAGTTTTTGTATGTGCGGAGGATGCAGGAGAAAAAATGGATAATTCAAAGAATGAAATAACGTTAAGTCAATTAATCAGGGTTTTTCAAAAATCGTTAAAGAAAGCACTTATCTGCGTTATAATAGTATGCATTGCCGTATCGGCATTGGCACTCGCGCTTCGTGAGATTGTAGGCACTACCGTATTCTCAACCGGTGTACGATATAATTCTAAAATATATTCACAAAACGCAAATAATAACGTCACGGAGGAATTCGTCCTCACCACTTTCAGCAAAAACAAGACAAAAATAGCCGTAAATGCGGCGAAGACGGTTTTCACGGATGAGAGCAAGCTCAGTATAGCATATGCCGACAAACTCGCCGACTGCTTATCAATATCCGTATCAACCTCTCAGGTTTCGCTCGATAACACGCATGAAACTGTAGTTTACGACATAGTATTTGAGGCTAAGAGGAGCCTTGATATATCAAGCAACATGGCGAAAAATCTACTTGACGAAATAGCAAAGCAGTCATCAATAATACTGGTCGAAGAATCAAAACTCAATGCAAAAAAAGAGAATACCGTATTTACCACAACAATACTTGATTACAACACCGCCGCCATGGCGGAAGTCGAGGAACTGCTGAAAGTTGCAAACTCTCTCTATGACAGAACAAATGCAATGTATGCGAGTCTTACGTCCTCACTCGTAATGGAGAGCGAGGCAAAATCGTATAGCAACAAAGCCACCGGAAAAACCTTTGTTTCTCTTGCGGAGGAGTTGAGAACGGTTTCCGGCGAAATAGAGAACATGCAGGCATATATCGTAAAGAACGGTGTAACAGACAATATTTCTTCTCTTCAAGAGTACGTTAACTACGATAAAATAAAGTCGCAGACCGACAGCGCAAATTATGAGCAGGTAAGTCAGGCGAACATTGAACTCAGCAAGAATTACAATTCGGCATTCTCACAGACGAAAGGCGCAAATGAAAGCAATATTACCGTCGACGATTCCGCGTTCAGAGAGCTTGTGAGCAAGGCAAACGAGGCTCTCTACCTTAAAAACGCAGCGGAAAGAAAGCTTGCCGTATATAACAATATAGCCCTTCCGTCGGCTGCGGACGCTTCAAAGAAGGATTATGTAAAACAGTCGTTGATTGCGAGCGCGGATAAGCTCAAGACAATAATAAACGAATATAACGATACTGCAAATCAATATGCGCAGGACAAATATGTTATATCCGAGACGGAGATTGTAAGTACGGCATTTGAATATAAGGAAAATTCTCTTTCGATTAAGATGATTGTACTTCTCGTTATCGTATCGGCATTTATCACCTTTGCAATAGTATATATAAAAGCTTTCGGAAAGATGAAAAAGAACGGGGAACTGGATGAAGCTGAAAGCACCGCCGATACCGACGCAACTGAAAAAGAATGATATTAAGGCAGGTTCGTCCAATCAAAATAAGAATGCAATAATTATTACAATTTGTTTTTTGGTGTAATTGAAAACCGGCCCTCTATGTGTAAAATCCATAGGGGGTCGGTATTTATTTATGATAATCGATGCTTTTAGGTTGTTTTTTTCGACCGAGAATATTTATCTCTGAGGTTTTTTGTTTAATAGAGTTATGCGAAAAAACGTATCGTATTTAGAACATTTTGAGTGTATAAAGTGCACAAAGGCGCCAATTTGTCAAAAAGTATTGACTTTTTTGCCAATATATTATAAAATATATCATATATTACGCGCACGATATTTTATTTATAAGTAAGTTTTTTGATGTTATATATCGGTATGCCGGCTAACGCAAATGTCGTTTTGATTCGCAAATGCTCATTGCCGGACTTTATTTTTGGACTTTTTTGAATCCTTTGGACTAAAGTAAAGGCCTGCGCCATTCAAATATTCATTTCGATAAAAACTGAGAGGCTGTCGTTCGGTATGAAGAAAATACTTTTGTTTTCGATAGGGAAGGCATTCGGAGGTGCCGAGAGCGTGTTGCTTTCAACCGTCGGTATGCTGAAAGGTAAGGCAGACGTTTACGCATGCGTGCGCACGGGTACGGCGCTTCACCAACGTATATGCGAGATAATGTCTCCCGACAGAATTTTCTCATTTCCGTTTTCTGAGAAATCCTTTATCGGCGATGCAAAAAAGCTGAAAAAACTTTGTCTTTGTGAAAAAATATCCGTCGTTCATTCTCACGGACTCGGCGCGGCGGTCTGCGCATCGATAGCCAAGACAAAAGGTATAAAGTACGTTTACACCGTTCACGGAAATACCGATTTTGACAGAGCGGACAGAGGAAAAATCAAATGTGCACTTTTCAGACGCATGGAGAATTTTGCCGTTCGTAAATCCGACTGTGTTATTGCGGTGTCGCAGGATATCGCCAACGTTATCGCAGCACGTAATAAGAAAGCAAATATTGTGTGTATATACAACGGTGTTGATTTTGATAATATACCTACCAAAGACACGCTGTATTCGGGTGGCCCCGCAAGGCTTATGACTATGGGAAGGCTCGACCCGGTCAAGAATTATAAGGAACTTATACGTTCCGTAAAAATACTTACGGATTCCGGATACGATATTTATCTTGACATATACGGAGAGGGAAAAGAAAGAGAATCGCTCTTGGAGCTGATTGCTTCTCTGGGACTAGACGGCAGGGTATCCGTTTTGAGCTTTAATGCGCAGGCACCGAAAATAATATGCAATTACGATTTCTACGTACAGCCGTCGTTGTACGAGACGTTCGGCATTGCGTTGGTTGAGGCTATGGGAGCGAAGGTTCCCGTTATATGCTCGGGCGTCGGAGGTATGAGGGAAATCGTTTCCGACGGAGAGAGTGGTTTTGTTATTGATGGTTCAGATGCTTACGCCATATCGGATGCTGTAAAAAGAGCTATGTTATGCGGCAATCTTCGCAAAATTACGGAAGGTGCTTATATGAGAAAAGACGATTTCTCGCTCGCAGTGATGAGAGAAAAGCTTGAGAACGTATACGGATTAAGCTGAAAACCAAAGAGGAGACGCTATGGAAAAGAGATTTCTGTGTTTTATGCTGTATCTTTTGCCTTTTATCGATTCGATAAACGGTTTTCTGATACAGTCGGTGGGAATAAATCTTTCCGTTGGCGTAGCTTATCGACTTTTCCTCTTCTTTTCGCTTGCACTGTGCATGTTTACCGCAAAAATGGATATGACGGTTCTTAAAAACACTATTCTTCTCGCGGTTTGCTTGTTTTCTTCCGTCTTATTTCATTTCGAGGGTAACAGAATCGACGAGATACTCGACATAAGCAAGATTATACTTTTTCCTCTTTTGTTCTTGGTTATATCCGCGTATATGAAAGAGGACTCGGTCTTTGCGAAAAAGATGAAAAAAATATTTCACTGGTACGCGGTGGCTTTCCCACTGACGCTGATAATACCGTATTTTCTCGGTGTCGGATATTCCTCCTATGAGAACAACACGGGTTACCGCGGTTTCTATATTGCGCTGAACGCGATATCAAGCGTTATAATACTTACCTGCGTATATAGCTTTTATCTTATGATAAGAAAAACGGGAGTGTTCAACTGTATCGTATTTTTGATGAACCTGTTCTGTGCGTTTACCCTCGGTACGAAGTCGGCGTATCTGATAATAGCCGTCTCAATCGTCGTAATAACTCTCGGAGATATTATTTTCAGGCAAGCGGTCAGAATGGATATAATCCGGATTGCCGCACTCGGCATCATCGCCGTCGCTCTTATTGTAGTCAAGGAATGGGAACTGATATTAAGTATAGTGGACAGATGGCAGTATTTCTTCAAGTCCAAGAGCTTCATAAGTTTTATGACGAGTGACCGTGCGGACAGAATAGTGCCTGCCATGAAATACATTATGAGATCCGAATACCGACCGTTTTATCTTCTTTTCGGATACGGACTGATACCCGGCTCCGAGAAGTTTGAATATCCTTTGATGGAAATGGACTTTTTCGATATATTCTATCTCTACGGAATAATAAATTTCGTTCTCGTATGTGCGCTTGTCGTTAATATATTCAGAAAATCTCCGAGAGATAAAAACGTTATTTTCAAATATCTTTACTTTTTGACGGTACTGATTGCATTCTGGGTCGGACACGTATTTACGAACGCCCTGAGCGTTATGGTTTTCGCCTTTATTGCTGCGTTTATGTGTTATGATCGAGACGGAATAATAAAAAACGAAAATGCAACCGTTATGAAGAAAACAACATATGTTACGAGGAACAAAGAAACGTCATGAAAACCGTTCTATGGAATACTGTATATGACGAATACAGACAGGATAATCTTTTTAATCCCGATATGTGTAAAATAGGGCAGAACCTGCTGTTGCCGGGGATTTTGCTGAGAGACGAACTGAAAAAAAGAGATATCGCCCTTCACACTTTCAACAGCGTTGACGACAAAGAGAACGAGAATGCAAAAGTTATAGTTTTTGCGGATATACCCAATGATTCGCGTCTTACTGCAAAAGGTCCGCTCGACCTCGCAAAATATATACTTAAAAACAAGAAAAAGCATGACTCGATGAAATACTTTTCGGGAAAGAAAATCAAAAAGCTGCTGATGATTTCAGAGCCAGTAACGGTATGGCCGACAAGTTACGATATGAGTTTATATGACTACTTTGACAGAATATATACCTGGAACGACACCTTGGTCGACAACAAAAAGATTTTCAAATATTTTATTCCGCAGCCGAAACCGGAAAGGATAGAGCACATACCGTTTTCGGAGAAAAAGCTGCTTACTCTTGTGGTTTCCAACAAAACTTCCGACGACCCCCACGAGCTTTACTCCGAGCGCAGACGGGCCATCGAAGAAGCACAGGCAAACGGCATTGAATTCGACCTGTACGGATTCGGATGGGATGGTATGAATCTCAATAGTTATCGCGGTACGGTGAAGGATAAGCTCGAAATCGTGGCAAAATATAAGTTTGCAATATGTTTTGAGAATATTCTGGACGTGAGAGGGTATATTACCGAGAAAATGTTTGACTGTCTGTTCTCGGGCACGGTTCCGATATATTACGGTGCGTCCAACGTTTGTGACTACATGCCCGAAGATATTTTCATTGATTTTCGCAAATTCTCTTCTTACAAAAAGCTGTTCGATTTTATATCGGATATGAGTGAGGGAGAGTATATGGGTTATATCGAGAGAGCCTCGGAATACCTCTCCTCAGATAAATTCAAAAATACGTTTTCCGTTGACAGATACGTAGATTTTTTTGCAGATGAAATATCCGGATTCGCAAAATAACATAAGCGAACTCCAATCCCGATATAAAAAGGGCGCCTGCGCGGGGAGGGCAAAATCTCCATATAAAAAGAGCGCCTGCGCGGGGAGGGCAAAATCTCCATATAAAAAGGGCGCCTGCGCGGGAAGAATAAAAATAAAGAAAAGCATTTGAAATGAACAAGAAAAAAACATTTTTGAACCTGACGATATCCTTCGGCACTCAGGCGGTATACCTTGTGCTGGCGATAATAGTGCGCCGCTTCCTTATTGCGGAGGCGGGTAATGATATAAACGGTGTAAACCAACTCTTTCTCAGCATAACGAGCACGATATCGATCGTTGAACTCGGAGTAGGCGCGGGAATAATATTCTGCATGTTCGAGCCTATAGCAAAAGCCGAGAACGACAAAATATCGGCACTCTATTATCTTTTCAAAAGACTATATCTGATAATAGGAATCATCGTTGCGGTAATCGGACTTGCGGTTATGCCGTTTTTGCCAAGGCTGGCAAACGGTTTTGAAGTGACAAAAGAAATATACGTGTGCTATGTCGTAAACCTCGCCGCAACGTTTTTGCCGTATCTGTTCTCTTATAAGCAGCACCTTATTAACGCGTTTAAGAACAACTACATATCGAGTTTCATAACCTTTATAGGAATGACGGTTCAGTATGTGCTTCAGCTGATGTTCCTGGTTTTGTTTCAGTCGTTCCTCCTATATCTGGTTGCAAAAGTCATCGGAGTTTTACTGCAATGGATATTCTCCGATGTATTTGTCAAGCGATATGAATACATAACGGGAAACAAAGTAAAGCTCGACCCGGAGACGGCGAAAAAGACGAGAAAAAATATCAAGGCGATGTTCGTGCACAAGATAGGAGACGTTCTTATCAACACCGCTGACAGTCTCGTTATATCGGCGTGCATAAGCGTCTCAATTCTCGGTTACTATTCAAACTACCTGTCGCTGTCGTCGGCATTCTATAATCTTCTGGTGCTTTTCTTTGCTCCTCTTACTTCGATTATCGGCAGTATATACGTTACGAAGCCCAAGAGCGAGACAAAGAATTATATGGATTTCTTCCACACCTTTAATTTTATCGTGGGTCTTATATTCTATCTCGGATTCTATGCGGTAATCGACAATACCATTACCATGTTCTACGGAAAGGGGCTTCTGCTCGAAAGAACGGTAGTCAAGTTCTTTACCATAAAGTTGTTCGTGCATTACCTGAAACAGGCTCTTGCAACATTTCGTGATTCCACGGGGTCGTACAGATACGATCAGTGGAGACCGGCTCTGCAGGGATTTGTAAATCTCGCACTTAATCTCATTCTCGTAAACTTCATGGGACTGCTCGGAATAATCGTCGCAACGATAATAACGACGCTGTTCATATCCGACGTGGTGGAGCCGTACATTCTTTACAGAAAAATCCTGGATTCGTCACCTAAAAAATACTATCTAAAGAACACATTGTTCATCGGCATATTTACCGGTATGATATTCCTTTTTGACGAGATTACACCGTTTTCATTTGACAGTGAATTGCTGACGTTCCTCGCCAAGGGCTTTATATCCGTCGGAATATCGGCCCTGATATCGGTGATAACGTTTTTTACGGACAGAAATTTCAAGTATTATCTATCGGATTATATTAACTATCTTATTCATAAATTTAAAACAAACAAGGATACAACGGAAAATGCAGGTAATTAAAATTTACGGCGGACTCGGAAATCAATTGTCGCAATATGCTTTCGGTCTTGCGGCTATCAGAATGACGAATGAAAATATATGCCTTGACAAGAGTTTCTATACTGCGTGCGAGTGGCCGGATTTCAACCTCGACAAACTTGATTTATCTCCTTTCTCGACGGTTTCATACAGCGAGCGGGGATGGGCTATGAGGCAATGGGCGAAGGTGCGGCGCAGACTGAGATTCCCTCGCTGTTCCTTCTTCAAGGAGGAGACGCCTTTTACCGTGTACGATATGAATGACATTGTCAGAAAAAACAGATATTACGACGGATATTTCGGCAATTACAGGTATTACACTTCTGTAAGGGAGGAGTTGTCACGCACGGTTGTGCCAAACTATAAAATAGGGGACGAGGCACAAAAGCTCCTCTCGCAGATTGTCAATGCAAAAAACAGCGTGGCAATACATTATCGCCGCGGCGATTATGTTTCAATCGGATGTGCTCTTGACAATCAGTTTTACGAAAAAGCGATAAACAAAGTATGCAAAACGTACGAAAACCCGAGGTTTTTTCTCTTCTCAAACGACATGGAATATGCTCTCGAGCAGATAGAAAAAATACGAAGCGATATTGATATCGTGCCTGTTGTAATCGGGAAGGACCCGCATATGGACGTTACGGAATTCTGGCTCATGCGTAACTGCAATACTTTTATTATTGCGAACAGTACCTTCTCGTGGTGGGCGGCATATCTCTCCGGGCATGATGAGCGTGTATACGCTCCGAGGGTCAGACAGTGGACCGAGAACATATATCCCGACGGCTGGATAATTGATGATGCGCCGATACAGGGAGACCCCTCTACATACAAAGACGAGTACTCTGAATCAAAGGCTGACGCAGAGGCGAATATTAAAAACACGTGACAAATGGATGTGACGTTTCGAAGCATACATTATCATATACAAAAAGACGGAGAAAAATATGGATATAATGCCAAAGGTGTCGGTAGTAATACCGATGTATAACGCCGCGCCTTTTATAGAGCGCACGGTCATGTCGGTTGTTAATCAGACCTATAAAAACCTTGAAATAATAGTGGTTGACAACTGCTCCGACGACGGTTCCGCAGAGATAGTCGCGGGGATTTTCGATGAGCGTATACGTCTTGTCAGAAATGAGACGAACATAGGCTTTCGCGGTAACGTCAACAAGTGTATGGAGCTGGCAAGCGGAGAATATATAAAGTTCCTTTGCGCGGACGATACGCTCTATCCGGAGTGTGTGGAAAAGTGCGTTAACAAGGCTGTAAACGATAAAGCCGACCTTATATATTGCAACTATGAGATAATAGACGCAGATGACAATAAGATGTACGACAAGAGTTCTTACGGCAAAGACCTCGACCTTGATTTCAACAAAGATAATGCGGCAAAAATTCTGACTGAGAAATACAGAATATCATGTTGTATCACGTTTCTTTTCGTAAAGAATGATAATCTACCTGATTTCGTTCTGATAGATGAAAGCTCGTATAACTCAGACCTTGTTCTTTTGTTTGACCTGTACAAACAGTTCGGACGTCTATGCTATATATCGGAGAAGCTGACAACGTCTCGCCGCCATTCCATGCAGGGGACGTATACGTCAAGCGGTAACGAAATATTCCGTATGCCGCTCGTATTTCGTGATTACATACAGGAGAAGTGCGGTTTTCGTGTTTCGATTATCTCCCGATTCAGATATAAATTCATGATATTCAAGAACGGTATGAATGCGTTTCTGCGGTATCAGAAGAAGCTGCCTCCGAAGATTTTCGCATATACCATGAAGACGTTCGGACCCATCTACTATATTATTCTCGCCTTTTATTTCCCGTTTGTATATCTGCCGAAGAAGGCGGTGCAAAACATAAAAAAGAGGGCGGGAGGCAAGAAAAAGAAAAAATCCGCACAGTGTACCAAAGGGTGAGAAACGGCGGAAAATCATAATGTTTCCGTGAATAAAACAAAACGTAGGATAAACAAGACAATAAACCGGCAATAAGATAACTAAAATCATATAAGGGAGACATTACAATGAAGATTTATTCCTGCACGACATATTTCAACGAGGACGATATATTTGACATCAAATATAATTCGGAAAAAGATTGGGTTGACGAAATTCATATTGCGGAGGCGGATTATACGTTTAGAAAAAGGTATAAGGGCTTCAATTTCAGATTGCCCGAGGAGTATGACGAGGACAAGTGCAAGGTAGTATATAACAAGCTGCATGTGAAACACAAGTTTGTGAAGAACAACCTGGCAGGTAAGCTCATGCTATTTCCGCTAAGACTTAAAAGAGATTTTTATTCGAAAATCGTGCGCAATCCAAGCTGGCATAACGAGATATATCAACGTAATGCGATAACAGACAATGTACATCCGGAGGATGACGATATTATAATCCTCAGCGACATAGACGAGATTTTGAATCCGGATATGAAGGATGAACTCATATCGGCATGCAGAGAGCATGGAATCATCACTGTAAAACTACGTTTCTCGATGTTCTATTTTAATCTGTTTTCCCTCAACTGGGCAGGACCTGCCGACTACAGTTACAGACTCTTTATCATGACGGGTAAGTATTTCAAGGAAAACAAGATACGGTATGATAAGCTCAGAAAGATGGGAGAGAACCATAAGCTCGAGGACACCGTATGGTGTTATCCCGAATTCGCCGGTTGGCATCATTCATGGCTGGGGGACGAGAACTTCGTCATGAACAAACTCAATTCGTATTCGCACATAAAGGAGCATGACGGATTCAACAGCATAGAGGCGGTGCAAAAATCGCTTGAGAGAGGCGTATCGCTTTTTCCCGAGCACAAGCTGGAGAAGAATAACGACGTCAAACTTCTGCCGTATATAGAAAGCAACAGAGACGGCAGATTCAAAAAATATTTTTTGTGAGGACTTGAGGACTTGTTATGAAAGTAGTATTGCTTGCAGGCGGACTCGGAACGAGAATATCGGAGGAGTCTCAGTATAAGCCGAAGCCGATGATAGAAATAGGCGGTAAACCGATTCTGTGGCATATTATGAAAGAATATTCATATTACGGATTCAATGATTTTGTAATCTGCGCAGGATATAAGCAACATATAATCAAGGAGTGGTTCGCCGACTATTTTCTTCACAACAGCGACGTGACCTTTGATTTTACTCACGGGCGTAACGATATGATAATTCACAACCAGCGTTGCGAGCCGTGGAAGGTAACGGTCGTTGACACAGGGCTTAACACGATGACGGGCGGAAGAATAAAGAGAATAAAGCCATATATCGGTAACGAGACTTTTATGATGACGTACGGTGACGGAGTATGCGACGTTGATATAAACAAGCTCCTCGAGTTTCACCGTTCGCACGGGAAGATTGCCACTCTTACCGCCGTTATGCTCGAACAGCAGAAAGGTATACTCGATATTGGCGGAGACAACGCCGTAAAATCATTCAGGGAAAAGAGCAAGACTGACGGCGCACCCATAAATGCAGGTTATATGGTGCTCAACCCGCAAATCTTCGACTATATAGACGGTGACGATACCGTATTTGAAAAAGAACCTCTGGAGCAGCTCGTAAAGGACGGACAGCTCATGTCCTACGTACATAAGGGCTTCTGGCAGTGTATGGATACGAAGAGAGAGATGGATATGCTGAACCGTATGCTCGATAAGAAAATAGCACCGTGGAAGAAATGGGAGGATTGACGGGATGCTTGACCTATCGTTTTACAGAGACAAAAGGGTTCTCGTAACGGGGCACACAGGCTTCAAGGGAACGTGGCTGACAAAAATACTGGTGGGGGCGGGCGCCGAGGTTATCGGCTATTCGCTATTTCCCTCGACGGAGCCGAATCTCTATACGCTCTCGGAGGTTGACGATAAAATCAACTCCGTAATAGGAGATATACGTGATTTTGATAAGCTTTACAGTGTTTTCAAAGAATACAGGCCGGAAATCGTTTTTCATCTTGCGGCGCAGCCTTTGGTACGTGATTCATATAAACATCCGAGATATACGTACCAGACTAACGTTATGGGCACGGTTAATATACTTGAATGTATGCGCATCTTTGACTGTGTAAAATCCTTTCTTAACGTAACGACGGACAAGGTATATCAGAATGACGATATACCGAACCATCCTTTTTCGGAGGATGAGCCCCTGGACGGCTACGACCCGTACAGTAATTCAAAATCATGCAGCGAGCTTGTAACACACAGCTACAAAAAATCATTTTTCGCGGACGGAAGATGCGCAATATCGACGGCGAGAGCGGGTAACGTGATAGGAGGGGGAGATTTTTCCGCAGACAGAATAATCCCCGACTGCGTGCGTGCCTTGATCGCAAAAAAAGATATAGTCGTGCGCAATCCGAATTCTATAAGACCGTATCAGCACGTGCTCGAGCCTTTATACGTTTATCTTGAAATAGCGCAGAAGCAGTATAACGACATAGGTTATTCGGGATATTACAACGTAGGCCCCGACGACTGTGACTGTGTAACCACGGGGGAGCTGACAGATAAATTCTGCCGTGCCTGCGGTAATATCAAATGGATAAACAAGTGTGACGGAGGGCCTCACGAGGCGGCATTCCTCAAATTGGATAATTCAAAAATCAAGAGGGTATTTGACTGGAAGCCGAGATGGCATATAGACGAGGTTATAGACAAAACAGTCGAGTGGACATGCGAGTATCTTTCCGACGAAAAGTCCGTTCCCGAAGTTATGGACAGGCAGATAAATGAGTTTTTCGGCAAAATATGACATAGATAAGTCGTATAATATTTTTGATGAGATATTCGGATGAAAAACTGCGGACAGTGAAATCTGAATTACGACAATAACGGCAGGAAACAAACAATGAAGATAAGAGTATCCGATTATATTGTGCAGATTTGTGCACAGCACGGCATTAAAACCGCATTTTCCGTAGTTGGCGGAGGGGCCATGAATCTAAACGATTCGTTCGGCCATTCCGATAAGATATGCGTTGTATACAATCATCATGAGCAGGCCTGTGCTATCGCTGCAGAAGGTTATGCGAGGGTTAACAACGAGCCTGCAGCGGTCGTCGTTACAACAGGCCCCGGCGGTACAAACGCGCTTACCGGAGTTGTCGGCGCTTACGTTGATTCGGTACCTATGGTGGTTATATCCGGGCAAGTGAGACGGGATTCCTTTTCCGTGACCACGGGACTTCCTCTGCGTAATATGGGAGACCAGGAATTCAACATAGTACCGTGTGCGGCAACCATGACTAAATATGCAGAAGTAATACTTGACAAGAAAGACGTGCGTTTCGTCATGGAGAAAGCCCTCTTCCTCGCAACTCACGGCCGTATGGGGCCCGTATGGGTAGACGTGCCCGGTGATATTCAGTCCGCGACGGTGGAGACTGACGAGCTCCTCGGCTATACTCCGAGTTATACTATGCCGTCGGCGAGCGATGAGGATATTGATTTCATCATAGAAAAAATAAAGTCGGCTGAAAGACCGGTGTTTTATGCGGGCTCGGCAATAAGGCTCTCGGGCGCATACGATATTTACAAGCGCGTTATCGAAAAGTTAAACATACCCGTCGTTACGGCGTGGAATTCGACAGACGTTATAGAAAACTCGCATAGACTCTATGCGGGCCGCGCGGGCAACTTCGGTGACAGATTCGGCAATTTCACCGTGCAGAACAGCGACTTTATACTTTCCGTCGGATGCAGACTGAGCATAAGGCAGACGGGCTTCAATTATGCATCTTGGGCACCTAAGGCTTTCGTTGCTATGGTTGATATTGACGAAAACGAAATGAAGAAGCCGACCATTCACGTTGAATATCCGATACACTCGGACGCAAAGGCGTTCCTCGAAAAGCTCGACGGATGTCTTACGAATCCGATATCGGAAAAGACTGAATGGCTCTCACAGTGCAAGAAATGGCAGAAAGATTACCCCGTACTTAAAGATAAGTATTTCGCGCAGACGGGCAAGGCAAACGTATATGCGGTTGTAAACGAACTCTCACGCGCATTGCCCGACGGTATGATTACCGTATCGGGAAACGGTGCCGCCTGCGTTGTAGGCGGTCAGGTATTTGAGTTCAGAAAAGGTATGAGATTCATAGAGAATTCCGGTATGGCATCTATGGGATACGACCTTCCCGCCGCCATCGGAGCCTGCTTTGCAAACGGACGTAAGCCTATGATATGCCTGACGGGCGACGGCTCGATACAGATGAATTTACAGGAGCTTCAGACGATAATACACCATAGACTTCCCATAAAAATCATAGTAATAAACAACGACGGTTATCATTCCATACGTCAGTCGCAGTCCAATTTTTTCAAGGGTCGTGAGCTTTGCGGTATAGGTGAGGACTCGCACGATTTATCCTTCCCGGATATGGAGAAGATTGCATGGGCATACGGATATCCGTTCGTTCGCTGCAATACGAACGCAGAATTTGAGAAATATCTGTCCGGCGAATTATTCTCTCAGGATACGCCTCAGATAGTTGAGGTTATGACGGATAAGATACAGTATTTCGAACCGAAGGCGGGTTCAAAACGCCTTGAGGACGGCTCTATGGTATCGGCGCCCCTTGAGGACCTAGCCCCGTATCTTGACAGAGAAGAGCTGAAAAAGATTATGGAGGTATCGGAGAAGTGATAATGCGTGAAATAAAACGTGCGGTTATTTCGGGTGCATCCTGTTCTATGGGTACGGCTCTCGTACGTCAGATGACAAGCGACGGTATAAAAGTTACGGTGCTTTGCAGAAAAGGCTCGACGAGAAATTCGGAATTTGAGAATATGCCAAACGTAAATATACGGTATCTGGAAATGTCGGAATATTCTACGGCGAAAAACGATACAGACGATAGATACGACGTGTTTTTCCACCTTGCATGGGACGACCGCAAATCCCCGAAAACGAGAAACGACGTATATCTTCAAAAGGAAAATATCGGATATGCGCTCGACGCCGTGGGGCTTGCATATAGGCTGGGGTGTCATACGTTTGTAGGACTTGGCTCTCAGGCGGAATACGGACGCTGCGAAGGCAAACTGACGGGTAAAACTCCGACATTTCCCGAGACCGCATACGGGGCGGCAAAGCTCTGCGCGGGAGAGCTGACACGTATAGAGGCACACAGGCTCGGCATGGCTCACGAATGGGTGAGAGTTCTGAGCGTTTTCGGTCCTAAGGACTCGGAAAACACAATGATAAAAAGTGCAATAGTAAAACTCCGTTCAGGTGAGGTTCCGTGCTTTACCAAGGGTGAGCAGAAGTGGGACTATCTGTTCTGTGAGGATGCGGCGAGAGCTCTGTTTGCCGTCGCGAGGAGCGGTGTGGACGGCAAGGTATATCCCCTCGGCAGCGGGGTTGCCCGTCCTCTTTCGGAATACATATGCGAGATACGCGACACGGTGGCACCGGGAGCCGGGATAAACCTCGGTGCGGTTCCGTATGCTCCCGGGCAGGTAATGTATCTGTGCGCCGACATAGGTGAGCTTACACAGGATACGGGCTTTATGCCTCAAACATCCTTTGCCGACGGAATAAAGAGCTTTATTACGTAAAATATCCAAAATAAAGGAAAATCAGAATATGACTACAAAAGAACAAATCTTTGAGCTGGTAAAACAATATTATCGGGAAAATCATGTGAAAAAGGAATATGAGGCAGGGGACAGAATCCCATATGCGGCACGCGTATATGACGAAAAGGAAATGATAAATCTCGTTGACAGTGCCCTTGAATTCTGGCTTACGAGCGGAAGATACTGTGATGAATTCGAGAAGAAAATGGCAGAGTATCTGAAAATCAAAGAGCCCGTTCTACTGGTTAATTCGGGCTCCAGCGCAAATCTTTTGGCTTTTATGACGCTCACAGCTCCGGAACTCGGAAACAGGGCTATTAAGAGAGGCGACGAGGTAATAACGGTTGCCTGCGGATTTCCCACTACGGTTACGCCTATCATAAACTACGGCGCTGTCCCTGTGTTTGTTGACGTAACAATACCTCAATATAATATTAACGTCGATATGCTGGAAAAGGCGCTTTCGGAAAAGACGAAGGCGGTTATGATAGCCCATACGCTGGGAAATCCGTTCAACCTTTCCGCTGTCAAGAATTTCTGCGATAAGCATAATCTGTGGCTTGTCGAGGATAACTGTGATGCCCTCGGCTCTACGTACACGATAAACGGCGAGACGAAGTTAACGGGTACCGTCGGAGATATAGGAACGTCGAGCTTCTACCCCCCTCATCATATGACTATGGGAGAGGGCGGCGCGGTATATACGTCAAATCCCAAGCTTTACAAGATAGCAAAATCGATAAGGGACTGGGGCAGAGACTGCGTTTGCCCGTCGGGCGTCGATAACTTCTGCAAGCATCGTTTTGACGGCCAGTACGGAGAGCTTCCGCGCGGATACGACCATAAGTATACATATTCCCACTTCGGTTATAATCTCAAAGTAACGGATATGCAGGCGGCGATAGGGGTGGCACAGCTCGAAAAATTCCCTGCGTTCGTTGAGAGAAGAAAACATAATTTTGCAAGGCTGCGCGAAAAACTCGAGTGCGTTTCGGATAAACTCATACTTCCCGTTGCATGTGAGAACTCCGATCCGTCGTGGTTCGGTTTCCTTATCACCTGCAAAGAGGGGGTTGACAGAAACGCTCTCACCAAATATCTTGAAGAGAACAAGATACAGACGAGAAATCTGTTTGCGGGAAATCTCGTTAAGCATCCGTGTTTTGATGAGATGAGGAGGACCGGAGAGGGCTACCGTGTCTGTGGCACTCTGGAGGTTACCGACCGTATAATGAAGGATACGTTCTGGATAGGCGTATATCCGGGTATGAGCGATGAGATGATAGACGAGATGGCAAAGAGAATTATCGAGTTCGTGAGAAAATAATGAATGTTTTACGGAGTTTTTGATAAAATGAACAAAAGAATTATGTTTACCGGAATTAACAAGGCGGAAATTGTCGAACAAAATATTCCCGTCATAAATAATAACGATGATATTCTGATTAAAACGGCGTTTTCATGCATCAGCCCGGGAACCGAGCGCGCAAATATTACGGGGGATCCTAACGTAAGCATTTACAGTGACGGCATTGTCCGTTTTCCGCGAGTTGCCGGTTACAGCAGCTCGGGCGAAGTGTTGCAGGTGGGTGCAAACGTAACCGACGTGAAGGTAGGCGATAAAGTGGCAATCAGTTGGTCTACTCATTCACAGTATAACATAGTTCATAAAAACAATTATGTTGTGATACCCGAGGGCGTATCGTTAAAAGAGGCGGCGTTTTGCCATATAGGAACCTTCCCGCTTGCCGCCATAAGAAAAACAAGGCTTGAAATAGGCGAATCGGCAATGGTTATGGGTCTCGGTGTTTTGGGAATTTTGGCAGTCAAGTTTGCCAAGCTTTCCGGAGCTGTTCCGGTTATCGCGGTTGACCCCGTAAAAGAACGCAGAGATTTGGCTGTACAATTCGGCGCAGATTATACGTTTGACCCTTATGATGCCGATTTTGCGGAAAAAGTAAAAAAAGCCACTGACGGCGGAGTAAACGTGGCTATTGAAGTAACGGGAAGCGGAGCGGGATTGAACGAGTGTCTTGACTGTATGGCAAGATTCGGCAGAGTTGCCCTGCTGGGCTGTACCCGCGACAAGAATTTTACGGTGGACTATTACAGAAAAGTGCATGGCCCCGGCATTTCCTTGATTGGCGCGCATACGATGGCCCGTCCTTCGGTGGATTCAGCCCCCGGAATGTTCACGCAAAAAGACGACGTTAAATCGATTTTGAAAATGTTACAGTATAAGAGATTATCGTTTGCCGATTTTATTATGGAGAATGATTCTCCGCTCGACTGTGCCGAAGTTTACACTCGGCTGATAAACGACAGAAACTTCCCTGTGTTCGTTCAATTCGATTGGAGTAAAGTCTAAGGCGGCTCGGTTATGAAACGGCGTTGACAGGTACGTTAAATATTTGATGCGGGCGATAATTATATTCGGAAAGGCTTTCGGCTTATAATACTGCGAAAGAAAAGTAATGATGACAAAGACTATTGGCGATATTACGGAAGCGGTTGTAAAAACGATAAGAAAAGTATCGGTGAGCATATATTTTTACATTGCCATGCTTTGCTTCTCGTTTTTCGTTGTTATATTCGACTTGCAGTCGGAGGGAACCATAGCGTTTATACTTATACTGTCGCTCTTTCTCGTTGTATGCGAGGATATAACCGCAACGACACTTCCTCTTCTCCTGCTATGTGTATTCGACTGTATGTGTTACAACTCGTTCGACCGCTTTATAAAACTGTGGTGGCTTGCTATCCCGGCTGTCGTCGCACTTATATTCCATTTCGTATGGTATAGAAAAAAAATGATTATCGGAGAGTCTTTCACCGGACTTGTTGCGGTGACGGTTGCGGTCACACTCGGCGGTCTTTTCTTCATAGCTCCGTCGGAATATTTCAACGTCTGGTCGCTGTATTACGTATTCGGACTCGGAGCGGGAATGCTTCTCGCATATATTCTTATCAAATCACAGATAGGCAACGGAAATTCCGAAGAGGTAAAGAATAGGTTTGCACTGATACTTTATCTTATGGGAATACTTGCGGCGTTCTGCGTTCTGATACAGTATCAGGCGGTATGGGAGGATTTCATTAAGAATCCTGTGGTTATATCTACTCTTGTGTCAAGAAATAATTTCGCTTCATATATGATGTTCGCTCTGCCGTGCGTGTTCTATTTTGCACTGAAAAATCCGCTTCATCTGATTTCTGCTTTTGTAATGTATATCTCACTTATTCTGACGGGTTCTCGCGGAGGAATACTCTTCGGTACTATTGAGCTTCTTATGTGCATTGTATTCTTCCTTATATATGCAAAGAAGAACGTAATATTCAATATTATAAGAGGATTTATCGTTATCTGCGTAATAGCATGCGGTATAATTGCAATCGTAAACTTCGATGAGCTACTCGAATTTTGCAACCCGAGATATAACGATAAACTTACCAACGAGCATGACACGAGATACGTTTTTTTGATTCATTTGAAGGAAAACTTTCTTTCTAATCCGATATTCGGTCAGGGACTCGGCTATCAGGGAAATCAGTATATATATGAGTCTAACAAAGTAAAAGGAACTATGTGCTGGTATCATATGATGATACCGCAGATTATTGGGAGCATGGGCATCGTAGGCATTTTATGCTACGGCTATCAGATAGTGCGAAGGTTTTTTATGATAGTAAAACGTATGTCCTCATACGTTATGGCGCTTGGCCTTTCGTATATCGGAATATTCATGATGAGCCAGGTGAACCCCGGTGAATTCTGTCCTCTGCCATATGAGCTCCTCGTAGTATTTATTTTCGTCATGATAGAAAACGAAAAGGAACGTTTCACGTTTGCGGGCCTTATTGACAAGCGCAAAGGAAAAGCATAATGCTTTTAAAACAAAGCATCTGTCCTGATAACACACACGGGCAGATGCTTTTTATTTATGGTAGTTTTGCTATTTTGTTATATAAGTTATAACCGAATCCGAGAGGGATAATGTATTTTTGTTTTCATCATGAATAATCTTGGTTATACTCTTGGGCGATTTAACGCATACCTCGTATCGGTTGCTTTCTTCGATACGGTGCCATTCTACGGATATTTGTCCGCAAGCGGTGGGCAGAGAGCCCTTTGCATAATCGAGAGTGCCGAAGGAAGGTGATATTTCGACCGTTGATATACCGATACCTACGGGCTTTATTCCGAGAACGGTTGAGGTGAATTCATATATGGGTACCGAGCTCCAGCCGTGACAGTCGCTGCGCGTATTTCCGGGGAATTCAAACCATGACGTGGCATCAAGAGAAAGCATTTTTCTCCAATCGGAGAGAAAACTGTCCATATCGAATTCAATTCCGAGCATTTCGTAAGCTCTGTTTCTGAAATATCTGTATGAATATGAGCATTTGTTTACATAGTCCGCACAGCTTGCTCTCAGGCATTTTTCAGCTTTGCTGCCTGTTATTGCTCCGGAAAGAACTGCCCATATCTGGCTGTGCTCCGAATATCCGCCGTCCACGGTATCCGTATACATACCGCTGTAGGAATTATAAAAGGTATTATTAACAGCACTCTTCAGTTTTTCGTAATCATTGCGAAGGTCGCATGCTACGCCATGTTTTCCGAAATATTCGAATAAAGCGGATGAGATTTTAAGCGCGTACAGATACATAAGATTTGATATTGAGGCAGGCTGGTTTTCCGATTTGTCAACGGAAAAACCGCTCTGCCACCCAGGAACCCAATCTATGAATTTACCGTATTCATAAACGCCGACAATATCATCCGCGTTTTTATACCGAGCGAACCATTCAAGTATTGAATATATTGACGGCAGCATTGGCAGAACCGTCTTTTTATCCCCGGTATAAAGAAGGTATTTATCAATCATCATGATGAAGAAAAGGCAGAAGGTAGGTGTTATCTGTCTATACGTCATGGGTGCTGCTGCTGTCAGCATCCCCTCGTAATTCTGCGAGTGCCATATATCGAGTATTGCCTTTCTCGGCATGGTGTAATCCGACGTAATGGAGAACGTATACATCATCTCAAGATAGGCGTCCTCTATATACTGTTGCATTTCGTAATACGGACAGTCAACGTATGTGTCAAACGTACAGTTGCAGAGTGTGTTGATGCTGACGTTGAAAATCCGATTGTATACCTCGTTTGAACATGAAAAATCGTTTTCAACATTCATAGGATAACGGTATTCGAGGAAGTCGGCGCGCTTGACCGTAATATCGGAATCGGCAGTTATATCGAGTTTTATATATCGGAAGCATTTTGTAAAGAACGAACGGTATTTTCGGTATCCGTCAAGCACGATTTCGTCGAAAGCACCCACGATGTCGCCTTTACTGTCGCTTCTGATTCTCTTTACGTACGGCTCTTCTGTTTTGAGTGACGGGTTGTATTCTTTATTCTTGAACGAATAGCTTTCCGCATAGGTGATAACAATGCTGCCGAAGCCGTAGAATTCAAATTCGGGGTATCCGACGCTGAGTTTATCAAGAGAAAATACAATCTGTCCTTTTTCTCCGGCTTTTACCGACGCTTCGGATTCGTTCGATTCTATGCAGTCAATATCTGTTTTTGATATTTTCATCTGTACGGGAGCAGACGGTGTGTACATTTTGATTGGTCGGGGTTTTATATCCATAGTGGGTAAAACTCCCCAAATATCGCTTTTATTGCTGTAATTCAACGATACTGCATTATTCCATTGAGGAATATACTCTGAATACTTTTCATTCAGGTAACCGTTCTTATGAATTTCGGGAGACAGGAAAAACTCCGTGGAAAAATCGGGTGAACATTCCCAGCTTTCATCGGTTTGGAAAAGGAGCGCTTCTTCGTCGTATGCGTTCATGCAGAATGCAACTCTTTTTCCGCGATTGATACACGATGCTCCGGTATTGCCGCCCGCATAAAAAACCATGGCCTCGATTTCGTTTTCACCGTTTTTAAGAAAATCGGATATATCTGCCTCGTCATAGTATTTGAGAGTGCCTATACAGGGACCCTCGCAGACGTATCTGCCGTTTATATACAGTTTGTATCTGCTGTCGGCGCAAATATCGGCCATGATTACCGAAGAGTCTCCGTTATTGTCATATGGGTTATTTTTGACAGTAACGTTTACTTTTTTTCTGAAACGGTATATTAAGTTTTTATTGTAGGCAACCGGTGCCCCTATCCACGACTCTTTATATTTCATTATATCCTCCGCAGCGGTTTTGCTTTGATAATTTACACCGTATCTTAATCGGAATTTGAAATTATATTTTGTGTATTATTACTGTTTTGCAGTCGTACGGTCTGAGGTCACCTATGACGATACCGTTATCGGAGAGTTCCTTACCGCTTACCGTTTCACAGACGTACGGCAAAGGGTTTGTTTCGTTGTCGGAGAGGTCCTTTCCGTTCGTCCCTTTGCTTACCGAATAGGTTGCGTCTTGATTATTGACGGGCGGATATACACGAACGGAATCCTGATATATCAGCTTTGTAAAGCACAAGATACGCGAGTTGTCTCCGTTCTCATACATAAATACAGTGAGGTTATCCGTTTCGCTGAGTATTCGGAGCTTTGCGTTTTTATAGAAATCCCGCATTTTCTTATATTCGGATATAAAATTTTTCAGTTTTTCTTTGAATAAGTCGGGGAATGAGGCTATGTCGCAGGAGAAACCAAACGGACCGCCGACGAGAAAGCTCATATTGTATTCATCGCTTACGTGGGTAAGCAAATCCCACGTTGCATTATTGCAGTTGACGCTTACCGTACGGTGAGTCGTTTTCGTATATTCCGGAACCTCCGAGAGAAAAGTCATAACGTTCCACTTTTCAATACAGGACGGAGGCATTCTCTTTACGAGGTTGCGGTATATATCAAGTCCCTGCTCAGGCCCCTGATTATCGCTTATCCAGAAGCTGTCAAAGATTTTTGCCTGTCCCATCTCTATTCGATGCCCGCCGGACGCACAGTTAGAGATATAGATGTTCGGGTGTTTTGCGCGTATTTCGTCGACGAACTTCTTTTGCCCTTGCATATAACGGTAGAAGGCAGAGTGTCTTTCGTCAAATGAAGTTGAAGCATTGAAATCGAATTTTAAGAAGCCGATATTATATTTTTCAACGAGAGCAAGAGTAGTTTTCGTTATATATTCACGGGCATCGTCATTTGCAAAGTCGAGGAACACCTCATCTGTGAAGTATTCCGGGTGACTTGCTCTTACAGGAGCGTTTGCAAGGGCTCTTTCCGGTTCAATCCAAAGGCCGAATACCATGCCGTTTTCACTGACAAGAGAGGATATTTCGCCAAGAGTGCCGAAGAAGCCTCCGTTTTGGTTTTCAGTCCAATCACCGATACAGTCAAACCAGTTCTGACCTTTTCCAAACCATCCCGCATCGACCGCAAATATTTCTATGCCGAGCTCTTTGGCAGTGAATATTTGGCGTTTTATATTCTCTGTGTTTATATTGTCGAAGTCAAGCAGCCACGTATTGTACATTACGGGCAGACTTCTGCGGGGATATAGCGAATTGAATATGTGATGTAATTTTTCCTGACCAAAGTCGGATTTTCTGTCTGTACCGATAATTATGAGCTCGGGCAGAGATACCGTTTCTCCGTTTTTTACGGTCATCATCAGGTCCTCATCCTCAAATCCCGCCTCTATTATCGCTACGTCTCTGTCGTCGTGAGCGGCTCTCATTGATGCCGATATTTTCCATCTGCAATTTGCAAGAAGATGAAACACGGTATTTTTTTCATTTTGGCGGTTATAGAGGGAGAGCATAGGGGTTGAGCCGTCACACGTGCGTATTCCGCAGGCAGATGCCGTTATCGTCGTATTGAGATGAGACCATTCGCCGCGGTTTTCGTGCTGCCAGCCGTTGAACTGCGTATATACGTCAAAATCGCTTCCGCAAAAGGCAAATCTCATAGATATGTGTGTGAGAATAATATCATGTCCTGAATTGTTTGTTACGGTATCAGTGCGCATACACGTATCGTCTTGATAATATGAAAATCGTGCACACACGAGTACACCGTTTTCTTCAGCGCGGTATAGCTCTGTGTTTTCGTCCGTTTGCTCCGACGTATATTCGCTTTTTCCGTCTATTCTGCCGAAATCCCCGAATATCGAAAAGGGACCGCTTACGTTTCCTGTTTTTCCCGAACTGTAAAAGAATTTTGCTGATTTCATATAAAACTCCTGTGGTTTGCCTTCTTTGCATTGAGTTGTTTATCCGTCATACCGGAAGAAGCAGACACATCATGCCTATTATTGATATTAAAACAGGAATAAGAACCTTTTTATTCTTGTTTTCACCTATCAGCATGCTGATGATTGCAGAGCAGGCAATGGTTCCGCCGGAAACCAAGGGATATTGCACCGATGCGTCTATATGAGCTATTGCAAATAATAAAATCAGTTCTCCTCCTCCGTATAACAGGCCGTATCCGAGCATATACAGATAAGTTTTTTTGCCTCGTATCGGGGTTGAAAATTTTTGTTTTTTTGCTCTTGAAATTATAATTCTCGATAGTAGGAACAGTATTCCGAACGTGGAGATGAAGGCGGCTTCGAGAATCATATATTGAAGAGTGCCAACTCTGTTATATGCCTCGGAAGTCTGATGAACGGTCACAAAAACGCCGAAAGAACCGTTTATCAGGAAAACGGCGATAAGATATATAAATGCACGGCGACTTGAATTTTTTGCCTTTTCCTTGCCTATCATGCTGTCCGCTATCAGTGCGCAGGTTACTATTATACAGCAGATGATTTTTCCTACGGTGATTTTTTCATTCCAAAATACTATGCCGAAGAAAAAGGGCACCAGCATACCGCCCAGCATCATATACAGGGAGTATTGTCCGAGGTCTGCGACACCCATGGCTTTGAGAGTCATAAATGCACATAAAATAATAAATAAAGCGTGAAGAGCGGCGATTATTGCGGAGAATGGGGTTACAGCCAATTCTCCTTTTGCAACGACAGTCAGGATAACGAGGATTTCCGTCCACGTTACCGTAGTGAAGATAACAGTCGTATCGATGCAGGTTTTTGAGTTTTCCTCGATGTTACGGTTAAAATAGAAGGCGAGAGAGTAGAGAATAGCCGTCGAGGCAACGAGTAAATAGTAAATCATAGCAGTTCCTGATTTATTAAAATATTATTTTCTATATAGACTGTAAATATTATAGGACAAGAAGAGATAAATGTCAATATTAATTAAATAAGGGCGCCCCATCTTTATCAGAGGCGCCCTGTTACGTTCGGTTTATCAATACTGTCTGTTTTCCATTACGGCACGTCCGCCGTCTATCATTATAGTTGTTCCATCCATAAACGCTCCCTTGTCCGAGCAGGCATACATAATCAGATCGACTATCTCCTGCGTCTGTGCGGCTCTTCCGAGAAGCGTTTTCATATGAGCCATTCCGGGCCTTGTGAGAACCGGTCCGGGTGCAATACACAATGCACGTACGCCTATTTTTTCACCTGCAAGCGCCAATGACTTTACAACGCCGTTCATCAATGCGCTTTTAGACGCTGCATATGCAATATTTGTAGCCGCCCCCTCATAACCCGTGATAGAGCCGAGGTTTATAATGACTCCGCTGTGCTGCTTTTCCATCTGTTTCATGACGGCATGATCAAAGTAGATTGCTCCTTTAAGGTTAAGGTCGATTCCGAAATCGATGACTTCAATCGGAAGATTATAAAATATGTCGTTAATTCCTTTTAATCTTGTTTCGGAACCTCCTGCACAGGCAATCAGGATATCAATCGAGCCGAATTTTTCTACCGTTTCGTCACACGTATGCTTTACGTCGGAATAATTTGTTACGTCTGTCACTATTCCGATTACGTCATCGGTGAATTCTTTGATTTCCGAGACAGCCGCATAAAGACCGTCTTTGTTAAGGTCTGCAAGAGTAATCTTCGCACCTTCTTTTGCAAAACATTTTCCGCTTAGCAAACCTATTCCGGACGCTCCGCCCGTTATCAACACACTTTTTCCTTCAAACTGCATGCTCATTTTCTTGTCACCTCATTTTGTTTTTGAGTAAAATAGTTTTGATACTCTATACTGAAAGTTTATCACCGATGAGAATAAAAAACAATATCAAATACTACAGAAAAACAGCATTATTCTATCATATGGTAAATTCAAGGCGCAGTCAGTGGCGCTTTCAAATTTTGAGTTATTGCTTTTGAGCGGAACAAATCTATTTCTCAGGTGATATATGTTATTTATTATAAATTCCGTCGACACAGTTCTCAAGGCTATCGCTTATGATGGTAAGACAACGGTAGAATTCAATCCTTCCTTTCTCCGTCAGCCCAAGGCATATCTTATCAAGCACATAATTGATTTTATCTGCAATTTTTTTGCCGACAAATTTTCCTTTTTCGGTAAGAGAAAGAGGGATTTTATACGACGACTTTTTTGAGTCCGAAATAAAACAATTTGAAGAAGAAAAGAAAAAATTCGCAGACGAAACCGAGCAAGGCGAATAACCGAAGGCTATCGACGGGCTACGTTCCCTCTCTGCGGAAATCTGAAAGGAGGATTTTGCGGCAAATGGAGAGAGTACATAGTATCCACCGGGAAAGAGCACATCGTATCCGCGCAATAAAGATGATATTCGTTGAAGCGGATACAAGACAATATCGTTGAAGTAAATCTTTTAACGAGAGAAACAGAAAAAGGCAGACTCAATCTGCCGAAAGAAAGATTAGAGGCAAGCGCTAAAATTTTAGCAAATATTTTACTCGATTACGCCAGAAACGGCGGGGATATGGATGATTTGACGCCGGACAAGGTGTTTGGAAATACGCAAAAATCAGAGTGGCATGAGAAAATAATTTTCAAATATCAATAATATCTTTTATTGCCTTTTTCATAATTACATTTGCGACATAAGGTTTGTAAATTTTCGTAGGTCGATTTGCCACCTTTTGAAATAGGAATTATATGATCTATCTCTAATGCCGCATACCGTTGTGGAACGCCACAACGACGGCATCTATACCTATCTCTTTTATAAACGGAAAACCTCATTTTGTTTGAAACTTTGCCACGTTCCACTCTGCACAAGGAATCCCATATATCACGGTCATTGTAAAATGTTCCGTTCTTGTTTTTCAATCTGTTTATAAACGAAAGCACTTCTTCAACAGAAAAGCTTTGTGTTTTTCTATCATATATTCTTCCATTTATTTTGGAACAGTACAAAGTAACTGTTATATAAAATTGCGTGGCAGGAGCTTGTGCGGCTTTTCTAGCCATGCTTTTTTCTATATTTAATAATTTGTCGAGTTTCAGTTTTCCAATCGGGCATTGAAATTGACCAAATTGTATAGATTCCACTTCGCAAAGATAATTTTGATACTTTTGCTTATTGCTATCAACCTTTTTTACTTGGTCAAAAATTTTCGGAGAAAGATATTGTAACTGATAAATTAAATAGTCAGAGCACGAAATATTGTCATAAAATTTTTCGTTATCGTATGTGTGAGTTTGATTAAAGTCTATGTATGGATAGAATGCATATTGTTGATTTATTTCCGTTAGTTTTTTAAGAGCCATACTGTTTTGATTAACAAAATCATTATATTTTTGTTGTATTGTATGCTGTATATATAATACCAGCAAGATAATAGAAACAATCGCTATTAATACAAGCATAAGTCCTCCCACATATACGTTAAATTTAGATATATATATCATACCATAATTCGAAAATTTTACAATCTATTATATGAACAAGCTTTACTATTGGAGCAAAAATGGTTCGATAATATCAAAAAAAGAATAATCCCTTGAAAGCATTTTTTTCAAGGGATTTTGGCGGAGAGGAAGGGATTCGAACCCTTGTGGGGTTGCCCCCAAACGGTTTTCAAGACCGCCTCGTTATGACCGCTTCGATACCTCTCCGTATATGAACTGCCGTCAGGCAGATTTCATCAGATATTCAATTGTTTTAGAAATTCTTTTAGAAATGCGCTTTTGTGCTGCTGTCGGAGTGCCGAAAAAGCCAGGTGTTGCAAGGCTTTTCAAGGTTTTTGCGACCGCTATGCTCGCAAATTTTCAAGACTGACTCGTTATGACCAATTCGATATCCCTACGTATATTTGGTTGGTTGAGATGCACTCCTCGGTTGTCGTATGGGAAGAAATCTGCTGTTTTATACCCTACATAATAATGAGGCATTTCATCCGACTGTTTTGAACGGCCGAATTTTAAGATAGATAGTTATTAAATGCAAGAAATAAACCGTGTCAAAGGTCAAAGCGTCAATTACTTAGTTATTGTATCACAAAGATTATTGAAAGTCAATATGAATTTATAAAGAAGAATATTTTTTTGCAGTGTTACAATAGATGTGAGAACGAAGGTATAGAAATAGTAATTAAGCTCTGTGAGAATAGCTTCGTTGCAAACCCAAATCTTGCGGCGGTTTCTAAATCATACAAACCGAATTCGCCGCATTATGACATATCTTTTTCATCAATTACTTTGCCCGTGTTATGAAGCAGAATATATTTCTACTTCCGATTTTATCGATTTACTGCATATCCGATTTTTGATTCGCTATTCTGTTGAAGAAATCAGAAACTTCCTTTGCGTACTTCAAATAAGCCAGTTTGCCACGGTTATCGAAAACGCCTGCTCTGCCGTTCACCTCAAAATTATAATTGCCATCGTATCCTGTTTGCTCCAATGCAGTAATCGTGTCGTACCAGTCAATATCGCCGAACGGAGGCAAACAATGTCCGTCTGTTCCCCCCTGATTGTCCTGAATATGCAGAGCCGCTATATCTGCACCGAGTATACGTATGCCATCTCCGACCTTCATGCCGCCCGAGACGTTCAAGTGTCCTGTATCCACACAATACTTGACATGCTCATCATTTATAGCGTCGTGCAGTTGTTTGAGATGTACGGGATTTGTAAAATACTGTTTGTATACCACACCACGCCGGGAAACATCAAGCATGGTCTCAAGGCAGATATTCACGTCGTATTTTTTCGCGTATTCCAGAACTTCCGTAAAAAATTCAACATTTGCTTCAGTTACTTTGTCACAAAGATTCTCGTCGAAGAACATTTTTTCCTCCCACGGTATACTTTTGTCTTTGCCGTTCATTGCGGCACATATCGGGTGTATAATCATATTATTACAGTTCCACGCTCTGTTGCCGTAAAATGCAATCTCGAGGATTTCCCTATAATTATCTTCATGTGGCCGTACATAGACGCTGTCGCCTTCTCTTATTATATCGCCGAGTATGGGGGCGTGTGTCTGACCGACGGTTATGCCCTCGCTCTCAAAGATTTTTGCGAGTTGGTCTGCTCCTGCCCTCCCGATTTCTGGATTTGCCGTGCCAAAATCTATAGTGTTTATATTTGCCTCACGGAGCAACCTGAGATGTTCGATAAGAGATTGTTGCCCCTTATTTTCCTTTACTTTATAAAAACAGCCGATGGAAATCGATGGTTGATGATACATAATTACCTCCGAAAAATCAAATGAATAATAGATTAAAAATAATGCACTAATTGTATTCAGAAAAAACACATTCCAGTATTTGCAGTATAACGAACATTTTGTGGTAAAACGGTGAAATATACGTGGTTCCCCACTATCAGAGGTTATGCTCTTAATGAGGAAAAATATAGTCTGAGCAGTGGGCGTTATAGTTTTTTTTCGAGCATTACCAGGTTGATGCCCGCAATGCCGTTGAAGTTGCACGGGCGGACACCTGCTTCCGTATATCCGAGCTTATTATAGAAGGCTCGGGCGTTAACGTTCAGGACATTCGTATCCAATCTGAGGCTCTCGCACCCATGTTCTTTTGCATATTCTTCGTAGAATGAAACAAAGGCTTTTCCGAGCCCGCATCTTATTTTATATGGGTCGATGGCGAGAGTATGCAGGACCATGATTTTACTGTCGGGGACATTATATTTCCAATCTGCTTCACGGTAAACATCAGGTTGTATGCGGTTTATAACGGCACATCCTACGGCTATGCCGTCGGACTCCTCTACAAACAGTTCTCCTCGTTCAAGTGACGATATAGCCGTGTCTCTTACCGGGTATACCCCACGTATCCAGCCTGTTTTGAGACGTCCGCACTCCTCTGCAGTATGTATACGATCGTATATGCTCGTTACACTGTCAACGTCAAGGGGTGTTGCGAGCCTTATAACCGTTTCGGGACAAGATGACATACGTTAAGTTCCTTTCACTTGATATTTTATCATATTTTCAAAAAGATGCAACTTAGCAAAAAAAGTCGAGAAAAAAGCTCTTGTGCATTGTATAATGTATATATCAAACGGAGTGAAATGATATGGACGAAAGAGCAAAAGCGGTTTCCGCAATGCAAAACTACATAGCAAAGCATTATGATGAGGATTTTACCATGTCAGACGTTGCGCGCGCGGCAAGGTATTCGCCATGGCAATGTTATCGCATATTCAAACTCTATACCGGTTACAGTATCGCGGAATATATTCGAAAATTCAGGCTGTCGGAATCAGCTAAAAAACTGAAAAACGAGAGTGTGAAAATCTGTGAAGTTGCTTTTGCTGCCGGTTTTGACAGTGTAGACGGGTATCAGCGAGCCTTTTTCCGCACCTTCGGCTGCAATCCGAAAGAATATGCAGAGAATCCCGTGCCGATTCCTCTTTTCATTCCTTATGACGTAAAATACAGATATACAGAAAGGAAGGACAAAAAAATGTCGACCAAGAACATCTACGTTCAGCAAATCGAAAAGCCCAGAAGAAAAGCCATTATCAAAAGGGGGGTTGCCGCAACGGATTATTTCTCATACTGCGGTGAAGTGGGCTGTGACGTATGGGGTATACTTACAAGTATGGATTCACTATGCGAAGAGCCCGTATGTATGTGGTTGCCCAAGAAATATATTAAACCCGGAACAAGTGAATACGTACAGGGGGTAGAGACTTCCGAATGCTACGAAGGCATAATCCCGGAAGGCTTCGATACGATAGAGCTACCGTCTGCCACATATCTTGTTTTCCGCGGTGAGCCGTTCGCCGAGGAGGATTTCGAGACGGCAATCCTTGAGGTACAGCAGGCCATAAAGAAATACGACCCTGCCGTATTCGGCTACGAATGGGACGACGAAAACCCTCGCATACAGCTTGAGCCTATCGGGACACGCGGTTATATGGAGCTAATGCCGATAGTAAAACTAAAATGATACGGAAAAATGATAAAAAGGGATGTAGCTTCGATACAACCCTTTTTTATTTGTGTTGTTCGGGGCTACAAGGAAATCGTTGTGCGTGAATTCTTTTTGATTCTTTTGCTTTTTCCGCCGAAACAGAGGGTGCCGCCCTCACACGTGCTGTATACGTAAACTCTGCCGTCTTTATACTTTACTTTTACAACACCGTCGTTAATCGGTACGGATGCGGAAAACTCCGAGTATATACCGGGATTCGGTCTGACTTCATATGTTTTCCCTGCTACGTCGGTTATTCTTACTCCTGCAACAAATTCTCCGAGAAGGCGTATGGGCCCGCTACCCCATGCATGGCAAAGGGATTTGCCGAACTTGATACCGTACATTTCGTATTTGGCTATGCCTTTTACGTTTGCGTCATACTGTTCCCAGAAGCTGGTAGCCCCCTCTGCCAGCATGGCTCCCCAATATGATGAGAGCATATTCTGCGCAAAATCGACTCTTCCCATTTTACACACGGCGATAAGCTCATAAAACTTAAAGTAGGGAGTTTTTATCTCTTCTATGTTGTTGTTAAGCAATACTTTTTCGAGTATTTGATTTTTTTCTTCATCGTTTGCAAAGTCGTAGAGTATGGCAAAAATATTCTGCTGACGATGAATTTCTTCCTTGCCCGATTCAAAACCGTCGATAAAGCCGCCGAGCTCCTTCCTGTAATAATAGCGGTATATCTTTGCTTTGAGGTCCGCTTTATCAGGTAGGGTTATGGAGGTATCTTTGACAAGTGAGGAGAGCTTTTCCATTTTGTCGATTGTCTCGTACAGAAGAATCTGCTCGGCGCAATGCGGTCCTACGGTATCAAATTCTCCCCAATCTATGAATATCCAATCGCCCTCCCTTTTACACACAAATCCGTTTCCGTCAAGTCTTGATACTATAAATTCAAACAGGCTTTTAAGTCTTTCATATATGTTCGTGACAAATTCGCAGTCGCCGCTCGAAAACCAATAGTCGTATACCGCGAGAATAAGATACATGGAATAATCGTTTATCGTGTTTATATGTTGAGAATACGGGGGTTTTCCGAGCAGGGCTATTACGGTACGTTTTATTATATCGTCGTCGTGGCATATGTATCTGTTTATCATGAAAGATTGATATGCATCGCCCGACCATACCCATCGGTCTCTTTTTATTCCGTCAAGATAAAACTCGCGGGAGCAGAGGCGGAAGGTATGTGCGCATACGTCGTATATTTTTTTTACCGCCGAGTCGTCGCACGAGAAGCTGCCGACGTCCTTGTACGGCAGATATTCATATTCAAGCATAACGGTATCAGGCTCGGAGGTGACGTCGAGGAAAATATATCTTACGGCACGGGCTGTGAGTTTTACGTGTTTTTCGGCGTTAACTTTTTCATAGATGATGGCATCCTTGCCCGACGTAGCCTCACTGAGGCTCTCGCCGTAATATACCGTACAATCCTCTTTAAGTCCTTTCATTATGACGTTGCCGAACAGTTCGCTGCCGAAATCGTAGAGTATGCCGCCGTTATAATGTGTAACCGACTTTGGCATGATTTTTTTATGTGAAAATCGGAAAACCTCAACGTCATCCGTCTCTTTGCTGTATTCGTCGCGGCAGCCGACGGGTACGAAATTTGCAGTGTATGCGGAAACGCTCCAGCTCTCGTCACTTACTATGGTTTTTCCTCTGACGTATGCTGCCGGCAATCCCGTTGCGTTAATGGCGGATATTTCTATCAGATGCTTACCTGCCTTAACGGTAATAGGTGTGCCGGGTGCGTAAGAATTATTATCAACCCTACACGAGCCCTTTCCGTTAATAAATACAGTTATGATGTCATCCTCTAAAATCTCAACTTCCTTTTTGAACAACACCGACGGATATACGTGAGAAAGAGACCAGAACGGAGGAAAAATTCTGTCAAATTCTTGTCTGCGTGAGTGGAGCTTAATGCTGTGAAAGAGTTCGTAATCGCCGAAATACCATATCCATTTTGCGGCTTTTTCTTTGGAAATCATCGTAAAATCTCCTTTGTTGAATTGACAATTCCAGACGAGATAAATGAGGGAGTTGTCAGCTTATATGTTTCAGTAAATACGTTTATCGCTAAGTCAAAGCGGATGTTCTTTTTAAGTATATCATACTATATACTGCGGTGTCAATACAGGCAGAGAGAATGCGGTGTTGAAAGATATTCTCAAAAACAAAGCTGTGGAATCCGCCTCGGATTATGTCGGCATAATGCACAACTGACTTTGCAAAAAATTGTTGAAAACTACGAAAATGTTTGCGTTTGTTGACATGCAAATTCCGTAATGCTATAATGTTTTTACAATAAATATATACGCATATCAAAAAGAGGGTATTTTTTCGCAAAAATAAGAGGAGTTTTATGATGAAAAAGGCTTTTTTAAAGTTAATGTGCATTGTGCTCATGCTCTCAATTTTTGTTCCGATTCTCGCTTCTTGCGATGACGGCACAAACGACGGAGATAACGGTAATGACATCCCGGCAAAGACCGAGGCTACGGTAACGTTCGACTCCGACGGCGGAAGCGCAGTCGAATCAAAAACAGTAAAAATAGGAGATAAGGTAGAGAAGCCGAATGACCCGACCAAGGACGGATTTACCTTCTACGGATGGTATAACGGAGACGAGCTGTGGGCATTTTCTCACTATCATATCGAAGAGGACGTAACTCTCAAGGCACGTTGGATTCCCAATGCAACGCCCGGGGCTACGACCTATACCGTTGTGTTCGACACGGGAACTTCGGACAGCTTTCCGAATCAGACAATAGAAGAGGGACATCATGCGATAAATCCGGGAAAACCGAATCGTACTGGTTACACATTTATCGGTTGGTACAACGGAGAAAACGCGTGGGATTTTTCCGTTAATACGGTAACTTACAATATTACTCTTACTGCAAAGTGGAGCAAAATCGACGTTGCGGTAGTTTCTTTTGACACCGATACCTCTGCGGTTATCCCTTCGCAGGTGCTTAGTCTCAATGCAAAGGCAATAAAACCCGAAGAACCGAAGCTGAACGGATGGAAGTTTGCGGGCTGGTACAACGGAGACGTTCAGTGGAATTTTGCAGACCCCGTAACGGAGAACATGACTCTCACCGCAAAGTGGGACAGAGACACTGCGAGGGCGGAGGTTAAATTCGATGCCAACGGAGGAACACTTGCCGAAGGAACCGAAAACATAGGCATTGACGTTGATACGTACATAGAAGAACCCGAAAACCCGACAAAAGACGGCTATACTTTCTACGGTTGGTATAACGGAAATACCAAGTGGAATTTCCAAGGCTATAAGACAAACGGGAACATGACACTTAAAGCACGCTGGATAAAGAACTGCGACTACGGAATCAACGTTACCTTCGATACAGACGGGGGAAGCGGTTTCGACGACCAGACGGTAGCCGAGGGACAGCTCGCAGTCAATCCGGGAGAGCCCGAGAGAGTCGGATACGATTTCGTCGGATGGTTTTTGGGTGCGTCCGGCTTCAACTTCAATGCGGACGTAATAACATCCGACATGGTTGATTCGAACACCGGAGACGTAATAATAACCGCAAAATGGGCAAAGAAAAACAACGTACACACCGTCAGATTCGATACCGATGGTGCGGGCTATATTGACTCGGTCCTCGTTGAGGACGGCGATAAGGTAACGAGCCCCGGAGCGCCCGTACGTGACGGCTACGTTTTCGACGCATGGTATAACGGAAGCGAAAAATATGATTTCAGCACAGAGGTTACCTCCGACATCACGCTGAAAGCTGTATATACGTCCAAAAACGACCCGTCAATTCTCGACAGCGGTACGTGCGCGGCTGACGGCTCCGAGGGTACCAAGTTCACGTGGAAGGTTGACGCAAACTACACGCTGACCATCTCAGGTTCGGGCGAGACCAACATGAACTATACGACTGCTCCGTGGCATGAAAAATGGCACTCGGAAATCGTCAAAATCGTCATGGACGAGGGTGTAACCGGAAACGTGATGGTAGGCTGGCAGGCACTGTTTTACAACTTCCAGAAACTTGAGGAAATAGTATATCCGTCAACCTATACCAGATATCTGATGGTTTACGGATGTACAAGGCTGAAAACGATAATAATACCGGATACGGTAACCAGACTCGAAAACGGTTCTGTCGCAGCACAGTGTCCTTCCCTTGAAACGATAGTAATACCCGCAAAAATCACCGGAGCTATCAGTCCGATATCAAGCGGCGGATGCTATTCCCTGAGGACCATAATTGTGCTCGGAAATCCATCTCTGTCGGGCAGTGCCGGTGCTTGTCTTAATCCTCTTTCAGCGTCAAAGAACCTTACGATATATTGCAAAAAGAATTCTGCCATGCAGAGCTCGCTAGACAGGGCAAATGCGGACGGATATAATTTCCATTACGAATTTATAGATCTTTCTTCCGAAAGCAACAAGAGCGCGCCGATAAATGAAAACGTAAGCTGGATATACACCGAAAACAAAGAGCTTCTGATATACGGCAAGGGCGCAATGAACGACTATGCCGAGGATAAGTATTTCACACCCAGGTGGTACGAGTTCGGATACGTAAACGAAGTCGAGACCTTAAAGGTGCTCTCCGGCGTTACACACGTCGGCTCATATGCCTTCAACTACATGACCAAGCTCAAAAAAGCGTATATTGCAGATACGGTAAGGAGCATAGGCGACGGTGCGTTCCGCGGATGCAATAACGTACAGTTCATAGACATCGGAGGCGGAGTAACCTATATAGGAAACGACGTATTCTACGGAGTTAACCCGAGATTCGAGTTCAGATGCGCTCTCAACTCATTCGGACTTACGTATGCCAAGACATTCGGTTATAATTCAAAAATAGCCAGCGGATACATACTCGGCGTAGGTAACTCGCTGACAAACGACTCGTTCGGCAGCGGCAGCAGCGACACTAACGGCAGTTTTTGGCTCCGCAGAATAATTGACGAGCTCTGTCCCGACAACAGAATAGTTCTCGGCGAGCTGACATACGGCGGCAGAACCATGAAGACTCATTACGAGTATTTACTTCAGAATAAAAGCGATGCAAGTTTTATTATTTATTTCAGTCCCTTATTATCCAATTTCGGCATGAACAACTATACCTATAAAGAACAATTCCTTGCTTTAGATTGGGACGTAATAGTTCTTCAGGACTATGAAGAGACGATAGACAGAGCAAACGGAAACGTTTACTCCGGTGAAACTCTCAAGCAGACAATGCAGAATTTCGTTAAGCTTTTGCGCAGCTACGGATTTGACGACACAAAGATATTCTGGTTTGACCCGTGGTTAAGTCCATATCAGAGTCAGTCGGAATACGGAGCATCGAGAATAAGGGTATATAACGATTTGCCGACACTCTGGGAGCTTGACTCTGAAGGAAATGAAATCGTCGGCGACAACGTTATTGACGGGGTTATTGCAGGTTACTCAATGCTTGAGAACATGAAGACGACCTACCTTGGTACAATGAAACAAAACAACGGGAAGAACGGTTCAATACTCTACCGTCAAAGCGATGTTCACCTTAATTTCGAGGTTTCCCGTTTCTCTGCGGCGCTTACGTGGGTTAAGGCGCTTCTGGACTATGATATATCACAGACGAGAATCTATGCAGATAATAAGGACCAGCCCGGGGCGGTTGATGAGAATATGCGTCTCATCGCTGTTGAGTGTGCTGAAAATGCCGTTAAGTATCCGTTTGAGATAATAAACAGCATTCATACCGAGAACCCGATAGATAAGTTTGCATCGAGCATAAACGGTATCACGGTTGATTTTATCTCCGCACTCACGGAGCAAGGAACAAAGGATAAACTCGTGAGAGAAATAAACCGCTTCATACGTTCCTACAACGATCCTGATATTGATACGATAACCTTGGAGGACATAACCTCGTTTGATTTCGAAAACAAGAAGGTTAAGCTACATCTTGCGACGGGTTATGTAGACCGCGAAGTTGAAGTTTCTTATGAGACTTCTTCCAATTTCGGAAGCGTTGCGTCATACAATGGCTTCAAGTTTGCCAACAGAGACGGAAATAATTCTCTCGTATCCGAATTCATCGTAAACAAGAAGGCAATAGAGACTCTTGAAAATAACGGCTACAAGGTAAAGATAAAGACTCTTACGGCAGCTCTCTCGGAACTCAAGGCTGCAGGCGTAGTTCTTACTCCGGACGTAACCTTTGCTACCGTGACACTCATCTATGACGGAAGCGTAAACAAACTCACCGATAAAGTAGACTCCTATATCGCCGAAGCAATTCTGTCAGAGGATGCGGTCGATTCCTTCACGGAGGCGTACGTATTCGCACTCAGCATCGGAATCTATGACGAAAACGATGATAAAATCGGCGAAGTCAATATGTATGCAGACGCACCCATAAGCGACACGGAGGGTGAGCTCTCCTATACGGCAGACGACACGGAATACTATGCGAGAACCTTCTACTACGTAGCAAAAAGATATCTGGCAACAGGCATGGAAGGTCTCTCTTACGATTTGATGGATTATGTCGTTGACGTAATCCGTGAGACTGAGACTTCGTCGCAGACCGATAATGTCAACGGTGACTTTAACATTAAAAACTGATAATACAAAACTACCGTCACGTTAAGTGGCGGTAGCGATGTTTTCTATAATTGTTCAAGAGAATAATCAGCGTGATTTGAATATACGTAAAATCAAAATTCCGAATTTACAGGAGTGGCGAAGATAAATATGAAGTACGACTATATTGAAGATTTTAAAAACTTGGGGTTTGGATTATTTGTACACTTTGGACTTTACAGTGTTTTAGGCAAAGGAGAATGGTATCTTGCCGCCAATAAAAAGGCGGATAAAGAAAAATACGAGGCGCTTATATCTAAATTCAAAGTAAACAAGAATTGGGCAGAAAGACTCGTAAAGACCGCCAAACGAGCAGGTTGCAGATATATTACGTTGACGACTCGGCATCATGACGGGTTTTCCTTGTATGACACTTGCGGTTTGAGTGATTTTGATGCGCCTCATTCTGCAAGCGGTCGTGACCTTATCCGTGAATTTGTCGATGCCTGCAATCAAGAAAACATAATTCCTTTTTTCTATCACACGCTTTTGGACTGGCATAATTCCGATTATAAAAACAATTTTCCGAAATATATAGATTATCTTATTAAAAGCATAGAAATTCTATGTAAAAATTACGGAAAAATCGGTGGTTTCTGGTTTGACGGTATGTGGGATAAACCAAACGAAAATTGGCAGGAAGACATAATTTACGGTACTATAAGAAAATATCAACCCAATGCAATGATTATAAATAATACGGGATTAAAGGAACAAGGTAAAACGGGACACATAGAAATCGATTCCGTTACCTTTGAGAGAGGGAAACCTTGTTTTGTCGACACCTCCAAAAAACCTATCGCAGGAGAAATGTGCCAGGTATTGAACGAGCATTGGGGCTATGCAAAAGAGGATTGCAATTATAAGTCAACGAAAGAGTTGATTTTTAACTTGATTGATTGTCGCAAATACGGTTGTAATTTCCTTCTCAATACAGGTTTGAGAGGAAACGGCTCGGTAAATGATATGGATGATTGTTTATTGAAAGAGATAGGCAAATGGGTAAACGTTAATAAAAAGTTTATTTATCACGTTCGTCCTTCCGACTTGGACTTGCCTAACGCAGACATACTGACCGATGGAAAAAAGTATTACGTTGTAATTAAAAACACAGGGATTAGAGCAGACTCTAACGTGGCGCTTTCATATGATGCAAGCGTTATAAAATTTCCATTATCGATAAGCTCCGCCAAGTGGTTGGACAACGGCAAAAAAATCATAATCAACGGTGATAATTCGTTTAAAGTATCTCCCTTTGAATACGGCAGAAGTTATCCGGCGAGAGTTGCGGTTATTGAAACAAATTCATAAGGTTCTTTTATCGTTTTGCTCGGGAATGGGACAAAAAGAGATAGCTAAAAAAGGCGTGGCACTAAGCCACGCCTAATTGTTTGCATTGAAAATTCTATGGGCAGCGCTTAGACGAACTTCTTTGTGCGTCAGTTGGTGTAGTTATCGAAATATCCGGAAACGAGAACGACGGGAGTACCCTTATCTCCAGAACCGCTCGTGAGGTCGCACAGCGAGCCGATAAGATCGGTAAGCTGACGGGGCGTTGTACCCTGAGATGCCATGTTGCCTACCAGGCTTCCGTTCTTTGCCCTGATGCTTTCCTGTATCGCGGTTTTGAGGGCTTCGCCGCTGAGGTCCTTAAAGTCGTTATCCGCAAGGTATTTGAGTTTAAGCTCGTTTGGCGTACCTATAAGTCCGTCGGTGAATGCGGGAGACACGACCGGGTCTGCAAGTTCCCATATTTTTCCCTTGGGGTCCTTGAATGCGCCGTCGCCGTATATCATAACCTCTACGTGCTTGCCGGTTGCTTTGAGTATTCTTTCCTGTATATCGAGCACAAGAGGCTGGCAGTCGCGCGGAAAAAGTTTTATTTTGTCTTCGGTTGATTTGTTTGAGCCGAGCAGACCGTATTTTTCGTTATATCCGCTTCCGTCAACGGGAGAATTCATTATTTCATCGAGGCTGAACACTGTTTTTGCTCCGCCCGCAAGAAGTATTCTCTTCGTGCGCTTACGTGTATGAATATCGCAATTTATTATGCTGTCCGCATAAGGAAGAATTGCTTTCGCCTGGTTTGCAAATATTATTTCAACCTCAGCGCCGCAGGAACGGATAAGGTCGCCGTAATATTGAACGTAATCAACGCCCGTGAACTCGTGCTTGTTTACTCCGAAGAGTTCTCTGTAACGCTCAAGTGTGAGTACGTCACTGTACGGATTTATACCTGCCTCATCCAGTTTATCGATGCTTACAAGCTCGTTACCTACTTCGTCAGAGGGGTAGCTGAGCATGAGAACTATTTTCTTGGCTCCCATGGCGATACCGCGAAGGCATATGGCAAAACGATTGCGGGAGAGGATGGGGAATATAACTCCGATACATTCGCCGCCGAGCTTTGTTTTAACGTCCTTTGCTATATTCTCGACGCTTGCGTAGTTGCCCTGCGCACGCGCCACGACAGATTCCGTAACTGCTATTACGTCTCTGTCTCGGATGTCGAAGTTTTCTGCTTTCGCAGCACCGAGTACGCTTTCGGTAACTATTGCCGCAAGGTCGTCCCCCTGTCTTATAATAGGGCATCTTATTCCTCGTGATACCGTGCCTGTTCTGCGTTCTGTTTTTTCCATTGTTATTTTGTCTCCTTTTCGGATTTTTATTTTTGTATATGTAAATTGTTTTGAGATTGTTATCGGAGCAAAAAGCCGCGGTATGCTCGCGGCTGAAATGCTTATTATTCCCACTCTACGGTTGCGGGGGGCTTAGATGTTATATCGTAAACTACGCGGTTAACGCTCTTTACTTCGTTGGTAATACGGCCGGCGGCACGTTCGAGAACTTCAAAAGGTATTTTGGTCCAGTCTGCCGTCATAAAGTCATCTGTGGTGACTGCTCTGAGCGCAACGGTATATCCGTATGTTCTCGCATCTCCTATAACTCCTACGCTTCTGCTGTCGGTAAGAACGGCAAAATACTGGTCTACTTTGAGAGAGGGGATGCACGTTGCCACTTCCTCGCGGAATATAGCGTCCGCATCACGAAGTACGGCAAGTTTTTCCTCCGTTATTTCTCCAAGCACTCTGACGGCAAGTCCCGGTCCCGGGAACGGCTGTCTGTTTATGAGCTCATCGGGAAGTCCGAGCTCGCGGCCTACAGCTCTTACCTCATCCTTGAACAGGAATCTGAGAGGCTCTACTATTTCATCAAAATCTATAACGTCAGGAAGTCCTCCTACGTTATGATGGCTCTTTATCGTCTGTGCATCCCCAAGACCGCTCTCTATTACGTCGGGATATATCGTACCCTGAACGAGGTAGTTGACGTGTCCGATTTTTTTGGCTTCAGCCTCGAAGGTGTGTATGAATTCCTCACCGATAATCTTGCGCTTGCGCTCCGGCTCGGTTACTCCTTTTAATTTTTCAAGAAACAGTTTTGCAGCGTCAGCCGTGATTATATTTATTCCGAGCTTTTCACCGAGCTCGTGCTCGACGAACAATCTTTCGTTTTTGCGAAGAAGTCCGTGGTCGACGAATACGCATATGAGGTTGTCTCCTATTGCACGGTGAATGAGTGCGGCGGCAACCGAGGAATCAACTCCTCCGCTGAGCGCCAGAAGAACTTTTTTACCGCCAAGCTCCTGTTTATATTTTTCAACGGAACGGCAGACGAAATCACCCATCTTCCAGTCGCCGCTGCATTTACATACATTATATACGAAGTTATGGAGAAGTTTTGAACCGAATTCGGTATGAGTTACCTCAGGGTGAAACTGAACGCCGTAGAGATTGTGCGCATCGTCGGATATTGCGGCGCAGGGGCATTTATCGGTTGACGCGATAACCTTAAAGCCTTTTGGCGCGGTTCTGACAAAGTCGGTATGGCTCATCCAAGCAATACCCTTACCCTCTATTCCGTCGAACAGAATACTCTTGCCGAGATTTATCTCTGTTTTCCCGTATTCGCTTGAATCCTCGGCACTGCATATCTCGCCCCCTGCCATGTAAGAGAGGAGCTGATGCCCATAGCATATGCCGAGAACGGGTATACCTATATCAAGTATTTCCGGTGAAAAGTGCGGCGAGCTTTCGTCATATACGCTGTTTGGTCCGCCTGTAAAAATAACACCCTTATATTGCTTGTCCTTAATTTCCTTTACGGTTATTTTATTATACGGAATTACCTCCGCATAAACGTGATGCTCCCTGACTCTTCTGGCGATAAGCTGATTGTATTGCCCTCCGAAATCGAGGACGAGAATTTTCTCATTCGTATCGTTCATATTTCCCCTCACAAAATACTTGTTTCAAATGCCACGCGAAGGATAAGACATTCACTTACAATCTTTCATGGCAATTAAATATTTTATCATATCCGGTCTACGTTGTCAATGTTTGTGCGACATATCATTTATAAATATTTGTAAACAATATGAAATTATTAACAAATTGTAAACAATATCATTTGATAAAAATATAAATAAAGAAAAGATAGACAATTTTGAAAAAATGTGATAAAATAACAAATGTTGTCCGCAACGTACTTTTTCTGCGGCTTTTTCCGTTTACGGTGCGTTTATGCGGTCGGCTTGATTTGCGACAAAATTATATTTATTTATATGGAGGAAAAAGATGAGCAAGAAATATGTTTATCTCTTTGAAGAAGGTAACGCTAATATGCGTGAGCTTCTCGGCGGTAAGGGCGCTAACCTTGCCGAAATGACTCATATCGGTCTTCCCGTGCCCCAGGGCTTCACTATCACTACCGAGGCCTGCACACAGTACTATGAGGACGGAAGAAAGATCAATGACGAAATCATGGGTCAGATTATGGAATACGTTGCGAAAATGGAGGAAATAAACGGTAAGAAGTTCGGCGACCTTAAAAATCCGCTTCTTGTTTCCGTACGTTCCGGCGCTCGTGCATCCATGCCGGGCATGATGGATACAATACTTAACCTCGGTCTTAACGACGAAGTTGTAAACGCAATGATATCGGCTAACCCAGATCCTAAATTCGAGCGTTTCGTATACGACTCGTACCGTCGTTTCATTCAGATGTTCTCCGACGTCGTTATGGAAGTCGGCAAGAAATATTTTGAACAGCTTATCGACAAGATGAAAGAAGAAAAGGGTGTTAAGTTCGATATCGAGCTTACCGCGGCTGACCTCAAAGAGCTTGCCGTTCAGTTCAAAGCTGAGTATAAGAAGCAGCTCGGACAGGACTTCCCCTCCGACCCGAAAACACAGCTCTACGAAGCAATACGTGCCGTATTCCGTTCATGGGACAACCCCCGTGCAAACGTATATCGTCGCGACAACGATATCCCTTATTCTTGGGGTACCGCAGTTAACGTAATGCCGATGGTATTCGGTAACCTCAACAACAACTCCGGTACAGGCGTTGCGTTCACACGTGATCCCGGAACCGGTGAGAAGAAGCTCATGGGTGAGTTCCTCGTAAATGCACAGGGCGAGGACGTCGTTGCCGGCGTTCGTACTCCTATGCCTATTGCCGAGATGGCGGACAAGTTCCCGGAGGCATATGCAGACTTCGTAAAGGTATGCGACCTACTTGAAAAGCACTATCGCGACATGCAGGATATGGAATTTACCGTTGAAAACGGCAAGCTCTATATGCTTCAGTGCCGTAACGGTAAGAGAACCGCTCAGGCCGCTCTTAAGATTGCGTGCGACCTTGTTGACGAGGGAATGAGAACCGAGCAGGAAGCCGTTCTTATGATTGACCCCCGTAACCTTGATACGCTTCTTCATCCTCAGTTCGATGCAGCAGCTCTTAAAAAGGCTCAGGCTATCGGCAAGGGTCTGGGTGCATCTCCCGGTGCCGCTTGCGGTAAGGTAGTATTCACCGCAGACGATGCAGAGGCTTGGAAGGCACGCGGCGAGAAAGTCGTTCTCGTTCGTCTCGAAACCTCGCCTGAAGACATCACCGGTATGAAAGCGGCTCAGGGTATACTCACCGTTCGCGGAGGTATGACTTCACACGCAGCGGTTGTCGCACGTGGTATGGGTACCTGTTGCGTATCCGGATGCGGAGAAATCGCAATGGATGAGGAGAACAAGAAGTTCACTCTCGCAGGAAAGACCTTCCATGAAGGTGACATCATCTCCATCGATGGTTCCACCGGTAACATCTACGGCGAGGCTATTCCTACCGTTGATGCTAAGATTGCAGGCGAATTCGGCCGTATAATGGCATGGGCTGATAAGTACAGAGTTCTTAAGGTAAGAACAAATGCAGATACTCCCCGTGATGCAAAGAAGGCAAGAGAACTCGGTGCCGAGGGTATCGGTCTTTGCCGTACCGAGCATATGTTCTTCGAGCCTGAAAGAATCGCGGCATTCCGCGAAATGATATGTGCAGATACCGCTGAGGAAAGAAAAGCGGCTCTCGCAAAGATTATGCCTTATCAGCAGGGAGACTTCGAGAAGCTTTACGAGGCTCTTGAAGGTTGCCCGGTAACCATTCGTTTCCTTGACCCGCCTCTTCACGAGTTCGTTCCCACCGAGGAAAGAGAAATAGAGCTTCTCGCTAAGGCACAGGGCAAGACAGTCGAGAGAATCAAAGAGATAATCTCCTCCCTCCACGAGTCTAACCCGATGATGGGCCACCGCGGATGCCGTCTTGCAGTTACCTATCCGGAAATTGCCGAAATGCAGACCAGAGCCGTTATCCGTGCAGCTATCAACGTAAAGAAAGCTCATCCCGAATGGAGCCTCGTTCCCGAAATCATGATTCCGCTTGTCGGCGAAGTTAAAGAACTTAAGTTCGTTAAAGATATCGTTGTTGCTACCGCTGACGAGGAAATCAAGGCCGCAAACGCAGACCTTAAGTATGAAGTAGGCACCATGATAGAAATCCCGAGAGCGGCAATCACCGCCGATGAGATTGCAACCGAGGCTGAATTCTTCTGCTTCGGTACCAACGACCTTACTCAGATGACGTTCGGCTTCAGCCGTGACGATGCAGGTAAGTTCCTCGGAGCATACTATGACGCTAAGATATACGAGAACGATCCGTTTGCAAAGCTCGATCAGAGCGGCGTCGGCAAACTCATGGCTATGGCAGTTAAACTCGGAAAGAGCGTACGCCCCGATATGCACCTCGGTATATGCGGTGAACACGGCGGCGACCCCGTATCCGTTGAGTTCTGCCACGACCTTGGACTCACCTACGTATCCTGCTCGCCTTTCAGAGTTCCGATTGCAAGACTCGCAGCGGCGCAGGCGAATATCCGTAATCCGAGGGCGACCAAATAAGGTCAAAAACGGCTTAAAAACTCATATTTTATACTAAAACAAGCAAAAAGCAGTCATTCTTGAGAAAGAGCGACTGCTTTTTTTCTCCTCCAAGTCTCGCAAAAACCGAAAAATAGACCTCAAAATCGGGGGTGGCCAATAAAAATGAACACTTTCCCGTATCTACGGATATGGGTAAAAGAGGGCGATAAAATGGAGTGTTTTTATGGTAAAATATAAGTTAATTATCGAATACTATCAAAAAGGTAACAACAATAGTCAAATTGCAACGCTTTGCGGTTGCTCTCGAACTGTTGTGTGGGAAGTCTTAAATAGGTTTAATAAAATCGAAACTATATTTGCTGATATTCAAAGAATGAGCGAGGAAGAGCTTCGAATTTTACTATTTCCCGAACGTGTAAAAAAAGATAAAGGTTATCTAATCCCTGACTTTAAATGGGAAGAGTTTCAGATGCGTAAGCATCAGTCGTCTTTACGGCTTTGCTGGCGTAGATATTGCAAACGAGCGGCAAAGCAAAACTTGAAAGCATACAGCTGGGCGAGTTTTGGGCTTTTCTATATTCAATACCGCAAACCTTGTTCGGACGAGGATGATCCGAATGATAAAGTAAGGAACAAACTGAAACATTATAACCTATTGATGTCTTTCTGCGATCCCGGTAGTGAAAGCTACCGTAAACTACAAAAGGAAAAGGATGAGTGGTTAAAATCCTTACACCTTGATGAAAATAAAATATTAGATATTCTATAACGTAACGAAAAAGGGCGTGGCAAGTTCAAACCCTACACGGGGCGCCATCTTTGTTGTACGAAAAAGCTACAACAGACAAAAAGCACAAGATATTGCGTATCTTGTGCTTTTTTGTTACTATATCTTGTGTTTTTGTCGTTGGACAAAATCTTTGAATTTAACAGCTGCATTTCGGCGCTTTTTTCAAAAAATAGGTCTTGAACTTACGACATATCGTTTTTGCTCGATAGGGTACTACAATTTTATAATAATTTTTAAGAGAGAACAAGTTTTTAGGTTCTCTCTTTTTTGTTGCTGTTTGAGTGTAGTTTCCAAAAGGTGATAAGAAAAATTATAATTATAGTATAACGAAAAGGAGAACAATATGAAATATGGAATGTGGTTGGACGAATGGTTTCGTAATTACATACAGCCGTCGTCGAAGATAAAAACTTGCGAAAGGTACTCTGAAATCA
>JAXEKG010000005.1:0-19527 GCA_034101145.1 Eubacteriales bacterium
AAAAGAATATTCAAGAGGCTGTGGAATTTTACGAGACTTTCAAGGCTAAACAATCACACAAAAGTGTAAATGACGCATTCAGAGCAGAAAGAGCTCGCAATGTGGAAAGAAGAGTAAACGCAAACCCACGATTAGCAAACCTTTATAATAGTTTAGAACGTGGACTTGAAAAATCGGCTAACGAACAAAGAGCGAAAAAAGAACAAGAAAACATCAATCGTGCAAGACAACAAGAAGAAGAAAGACACGCAAGGGCGGCAGAAATTGAAAGAAACAGCGGTTGGCTGTTTGACGCTATTAAACGCAAAAGGGGTGAATAATGGCTGACAATAGAGAATGCAACGTGTGTAAAAAGTTTATAAAAAGCAAATATAAGCCCTTGAAAGTGTGGTTGACTATTTCAGCAATATGCAACGTGCTTTTAATTGTGGCGTTTTTCCTAAAATAATAAAAAAAGAACGATAAGACGAAAAATCTTATCGTTTTTGTTGCAATGGACACCAAACGGACACCAAATTGCGATTTTTTGCAAGAAAAAAGCCCTAAAAACATAGAGTTTATAAGGCTTTTTTGTATTTTTGTTATTATCTCTTTGAGAACTGCGGAGCACGACGTGCTGCTTTGAGACCGTACTTCTTTCTCTCCTTCATACGAGGGTCACGAGTAAGGAAGCCTGCCTTCTTAAGCACGGGCTTGTATGTTTCATCAGCCTTAACAAGAGCACGGGACAGACCGTGGCGGATAGCGCCTGCCTGACCTGAAAGTCCGCCGCCTGCTACGTTGGCAATTATATCGAACTTGCCGACCGTTTCGGTTACGCCGAAGGGCTGATTGATTATGAGCTTAAGGGTTTCGAGACCGAAATATTCATCAACGGTCTTTCCGTTTACTGTGATATTGCCTGTGCCGGGATAAAGACGAACACGTGCAATGGATTTCTTTCTTCTTCCTGTGCCGTAGAAATACGGCTTTGCGCTTGTATACATTATCTGTTATCTTCCTTTCAATCAGTCTATAACGGTAGGCTTCTGAGCTGCATGTGCATGCTCTGCGCCGGCGTAAACCTTAAGACGGGTAGCAGCCTTTGCGCCTATCGAATTGTGAGGAAGCATACCCTTTATTGCATGCTCCATCGCGAATTCGGGACGTGTAGCCATAATGGTCTTGTACTGAACCTCTTTGAGTCCGCCGATATAACCGGAATGATGACGGTAATATTTCTTCTCGAGTTTCTTTCCCGTGAGAACTGCCTTCGCCGCATTTATAACGATAACGAATTCACCGCAGTCAACGTTGGGTGTAAATTCGGGTCTGTGCTTGCCGCGAAGAATATCGGCAGCCTTAACAGCCACTCTGCCGAGCGGTTTGTCAGCGGCGTCGATTACATACCATTTACGGGAAATGGTTTCTTTCTTTGCCATAAAAGTAGACATTTAATTTTCCTCCGTATTATGAGACTTACATCTCTTCTTTTTTCGAACGTTGATATTATAGCATACGGTTTTTTACTTGTCAAGCACTTTTTTGACATTTTCCCCAATATTTTAATTTAGATGAATACAACCTCCGTTTTTCTCGTGTTTTCTCATTTATGCTCGTTTTTTCTCGTGCGCGATTTCAAAAATTTTTTTGATACTATAAAGAGAAAATGCGACGAAAAACTTGTTTCCATCGCATTTATTGAATATCAGTCAACGTCCTCGACAACAGTGGCCGGAGGAATATCCAGACATTCCGGATTTTGTAACTGACGGTTGATGATTTTGAACGCGGATGCATAATAATACCCGTCGCATATTCGCTCGTCGGTTACTGCCTTAAAGGTAATAAAGCTTCTCTTTTTCACAGTGCCGTCGTTCATTATTACGTTTCGGGAAAACTTCTTTCCGTAGCACAGAAATACAGGTAAATTACCGAAATCGTAAAGATGATGGTAAATTGCGTTTATGCCCAGAGAACCCATACTCGTGATTATAAATGAACCGTGAAAAGGGCTGACGTCTGCAATTTTCTTCGGTAAAAGACCGAAATAATCAAGAAAGCGCAAGGCTCCCACGGCGAATCTCAGAAAAATCCCGGGTATAAGAGTGAATAGTTTGGCCGTTTTATCGAAATTAGTCTGCTTAGAGAGTGCTTCCTTAACGGTAGAATCAAATTTCTCCGCTATCTCAAGAACTGTATCGCGAGGGTCAAACTCAACCTTTATCATTGTATCAGGAGAATCGATTTTCATCTCTTTTTTGACGCTCATTACGCACTCTATGTTATTGCGTGCATAAATTTTCTGACCTGCGCAGAATCTGTTGATACCGGGTCTTTGAGCTATGCAGCGCACGTAACTCGCCAAGAGAACATGAAGAAGAGAGAGCGTTTTGTATCCTTGTTCATGTTTTTTGTTAAGGTATTTTTCGATATTGGTTATATCTATTTCGTCTTCAAAATGATTTTGCGCATCCGCTCTGACCTTCATTATGTAAGGTATCATTTTTGCCATCGGAGTTATCGAACGCAGACGTCTTCCGTCTCTGCGGTCCCCTATTCTCCACCTGCGTTTATAGTAAGGCTTATGATTTTTCTTTAAGAGTTTGGCGTCTTTTTTCTCTTGTTTTCTTTTCTTTTTGAGCTGTTTTTGCAGTCTTTTGCGCTCTTTTTTGCTCTGAGGCTCAATCGCGCTTACCTCGCAGTCGCTTTCATAAAGTGTCGTTGTATCCACAACAACGTCACCACCGGCTTCGCATTCCGAAGTAACGCTGTCGATATCGGGATTTGCATAAAAAGATTTCGACTTATCTGTATCAGACATTACAGTACCTCTTTCGGTTAAACACCGCAAAATATCATGAACTTTTCATTTGTACAATCTTACTGTTCAGTCTCAAACTGTTAATCGTAAAGATATTCTACACATTATGCTCTTTCTGTGGTATTTTTCAAATATTCTAACACATAATTTTTGAAAAGTCAATAATAAAAAACGTTTTCACTCACGAAAAAGCCTGCCCTGATAGGTCCTACGAGCAAACAACGCCTTATCGATTTCGTTCATTACCACGAGCTTTTTTCTCGAATACAACGGAGCTACGAGTTCACCCTCGGGAGCGTCCCCTGTTATTCTGCCTATTACGGTATCCTTATGTATATATTCAAGCTGTTTTACAACCGTATCAACGTACTCGTCAAGAGCCATCGGCTCGTACTGACCGTCAAGATACATTCTCTCCATGGGAGTTCCCGAAAGCACGTAAAGCAAATGTATCTTTATCTGTTCGGGGCGCAGAAAAGCCACGTTTTTTGCGGTTTCTATCATCATTTCGCAGCTTTCGCCGGGTAAACCGTTTATTATATGTACGCATATACCTATCTTATCGTTTTTCTCCCTCAAACGGTTATAGCATCTGAGAAAATCGGCATAACTGTGTCCCCTGTTAATCAGTCTCGCAGTATCGTCGTATATGCTTTGAAGCCCGAGTTCGACCGTAAGGTCGGTCACTTCGGCAACCTCGGAGAGCAAATCAAGACATTCGTCGGATATACAGTCAGCGCGCGTGGCTATATTAAATCCAACCGTATCGGGAAGAGACAGTATCTCGCCGTATACACGGCGAAGAGTATCTGTCGGCGCATAAGTGTTCGTATGAGCCTGAAGATAGGGTATGTATTTTACGTTATGCCACTTCTTCGATATTATACTTTTTTGATTTTCAAACTGCTCCGATATCGAAAGCGATGGGGCAAACGTAAAATCTCCGCTGCCTCTCCCCGAGCAATAAATACATCCGCCGCAAGATACGGTACCGTCTATGTTTGGGCAGGAAAAACCTGCGTCGAGAGTTATCTTCGCACATTTACAACCGTATTTTTTCCGAAGATAATAATCATAGGTATAATATCTCTTGTTTGAATCCGTGTTTTCAAACGGGTTTATATCACGTTGTTTTTCCTTCTTCGGGCTTTTGTATGTTTTTTCAAAACCTTTATCGTTTTTTGTCATTACCGATATGTCTCATTCTTTTTTATCATATGAGAGAGTGCGCCGTATATTCCGTCTATGCCTATAACCTCAACGCCGCTCGGAACTTTGAAATTTTGGGTGGCATTTCTCTTTGGTATAAGTATTTTGGTAAATCCCAGTCTTGATGCTTCTTTAACCCTGTATTCGATATGAGAAACGGAACGCACCTCACCCGCAAGGCCGACCTCGCCGAAGGCAATAAGCGTCTCCGGCACTACCCTGTCCGTTATGCCGGATATAAGGGCTATTGCAACAGCAAGATCGCCCGCAGGCTCGTCCAGCTTCATCCCGCCTGCTATATTAAGATACACGTCATTCTGCGAGAATTTAAGCCCGAGTCGCTTTTCGAGCACGGCGATAAGCAGACACATTCTGTTATAGTCGAATCCGTCCGAAGTTCTCTTGGGCTGAGGGAAAGTTGTCTGTGATACCAGAGTCTGAATTTCGCATATTATGGGACGGCTGCCTTCTATCATACATCCCGCACAACTTCCGCTTGCGTTTTTCGGTCTTCCGTCCATTATCATCTGAGAAGGGTTGGGTACCTCGGACAGACCACGATCCCCCATCTCGAACACGCCTATTTCGTTCGTTGAGCCGTATCTGTTCTTAATGGCGCGTATTATTCTGTACGAAAGCCTGCGCTCACCCTCAAAATACAAGACTGCGTCTACCATATGCTCAAGGATTTTCGGGCCGGATATTCCTCCCTCTTTATTGACGTGTCCGACCAGAAAAACCGCAGCCCCGCTGTTTTTTGCAAAGTTTATGTATGCCATGCTGCAATCCCTGACCTGAGTCACGGTACCGGGGGTTGAATTCTGACGTTCCGAATACATTGTCTGTATAGAGTCGACGATGACTACGTCAGGTTTCTGTCTGTTACATTCGTTAATTATCGCTTCAAGGTTTGTTGCGCACAGTAGATTTATTCCCTCTCCCTTTGCACCAAGCCTGTCCGCGCGGAGCTTTATTTGCCCCTTTGATTCCTCTCCCGAAATATAAAGCACCTTGCAGCTTTTCGCTAAACTGTGGCATATCTGAAGAAGAAGGGTGGATTTTCCTATACCGGGCTCTCCGCTGAGCAGAACGACGGAACCGCTGACAAGACCTCCGCCGAGAACCCTGTCAAGCTCGCTCATTCCGGTTTTGAAACGCATATACTCGGGAATTACTATTTCATCGATTTTTTCAGACCTTGCATCAACGTTTGAAATCAAAACGTTTTTGGACGTACCGGAAACGTTTTGAGACGCCCCCTCCTCGAAACTGTTCCATGAACCGCAGTCAGGGCATTTGCCGAGCCACTTGGAGCTCTCATATCCACATTCACTGCATATATATATATTCTTCGGTGTTTTCACGTCTGTAAGTCTCCTTAGATGTTTCTCGGCCGCAATTATTCCGTTTTCTGATTGCCGTCGTTCTCTATAAATTCAATAATACCACAAAAAAGCGAAAAAGACAACTTTCTTTGATAATCTTTATCACAAAGTTTTTCACACTCATCAGGATTTGACAGAAAACCGCATTCAACAAGTACGGAATCGCTTTTTGCGCGGTCAAGAAGATATATGTCACTTGATGCCGCCTTTATTTTCCTTTTGTTATCGGTCTGAATATTTTCGCATACGGAATTCTGTATATATTCGGCGAGTTTTTTGCTGCCTTGTGTATTTTTTGAATAATATACCTGAAGCCCGTGACAGGATGGTGAAGAAAAATTGTTCATGTGAATACTGACGAACAGTGCGTCCGGATTGTCATTTGATACCGTTAGTCTGTTGCGCAGGTCGTACATCTTTCTCTGTCCTTTTATATTCTGAGCTTCCGTATAAAGCAATTTATCCTCTGTTCTCGTCATTATAACCTTTACTCCTGCGAGAGTGAGCATATCGCGAAGATTGCACGCAACGGAAAAATTTATGTCTTTCTCGTATACTCCGTTAGTACCTATGGCACCGCAGTCCTCTCCGCCGTGACCGGCATCTATTATCACGGTATATTCCGAAACGTTGTTATTCTCACCGATTGTCGAAACGGCTTTTATATCGGTTGCAAAGCGCAAAACGAGACAAAGCACCGATATAAGTGCCAATAACAATATAACGTTCCTTCTTATAAATTTATCACGCATAAAAAGCCCTCCGATATACCGATGCTTAAATCAAGTATATGGAGGGCAACAGCCTTATATTCATCTGAATTTTTCAAGATTAATTTTGATTTTATTTTTCTCTCTTTTTATGAGGAAAAATCCTTTTGTCATTGTACCCGAGAAGATACGCAAGAGTTGCGGATACCAACGACGGAATAATTATTATAAAATACATAACTGCCGTTGCAGTATATTTTGCATTTGCAAATAATGCGACCACGTTGTTAACAATGCCCAGATACATCGCTTCGGCAAAACCGCCGATGGCTACCGCAACGTTGTAGAGTCCCGAGTATCCTGAACCGTCACCCATGATTATTCGACCGATAAGAATAAGAAGAAAGACCGCTATGTTAAAAGAATTTGCAATAAGGGTGATTTTTGTTGCCTTGAAGGTATCGCACTTTACCCCTCTTGATTTATTCCTTATTCCGTCCTTTGAGCCTACTTCCCACATCATAGTGTAGATAAGCACCATATAGAAGGCAACCGCAAAAAAGCTGACTAACAAAAGAACTGACGGATACTTATTTGCCGCAAGAGCAAGAACAAGCCCGAAAACCGCCATTCCGAGTTGATTTATTGCAAGCTTGAAAATCAAATATGAATTATCTTTTATAAATTTCATACATCCACCTATAACAATATATTTAATTTTATCCGTACTGCCCCAAAAAAACAAGACGTATCAAAAAAAGTTTACATTTTATCCACTAAATATTTTTTGAATTTTGTATAATAATTATAATGAGATGCAATTTTGTATAATCTGATGTACGTTTCAAAGAATTATCTTTATCAAAGAGGACAAAAAGCAATGGCAGCACTGTTACCGAAAAACGAAATGGATGCGTTGCCCGAAATTCTGCGTGAATATGCCGCGCTCAAAATTGCCGTTGACGGACTTTCGGAAAAAACGGTTTCCGAATACATTCTTGACCTTCGCACGTTTTTCAGATATACGGAGGCTTTAAGGCTGAATATACCGCTGAATTCTCCAGATTTCACTAAAATAGATATATCTCATATAAACGAAGAATATATCAGAAGAATTAAACCGATAACAATAAACGAATTTCTCCTTTACGCGAAGCAAGGGAGAGGAAACGACTGGGCGTCGCGTTCGCGCAAGCTCTCCTCACTGAAAACTTTCTTCAAGTATCTTAAAGTTCGTAAACACGCAATCGAGGTAAACCCCACGGACGACCTTACCTCTGCAAAAAAGCATCAGTCTCTACCGAAGTTTCTTACTCTTGAAGAGAGCCTCTCTCTTCTCTCGGTCGTTAAAAATGACGGAGAATCAAAAACCGTAGCGAGAGACTTTGCAATAATCACGCTTTTTCTTAACTGCGGTATGCGACTATCCGAGCTTGTCGGAATAGACCTTAATGATATCGACCCCGAATTCAGGAGTCTGCGTGTTATCGGTAAAGGAAACAAGGAAAGGATAGTTTACCTCAACAATGCCTGCAGAGAGGCCATGTACGACTACATTTCCGAGAGAAGTGACAAAACGCCGGACAAGGTCCATACCAACGCATTATTTTTGAGTTCAAGGAACAACAGAATAAGCAACAAAACCGTTCAATGGATGGTATATAAATATCTTAAACTCGCAGGCCTCGAATACAAGCGGTTTTCTGTACACAAGCTGCGCCATACAGCCGCAACCCTCATGTATCAGAGTGGAAAGGTGGACGTGAGAGTCCTCAAAGATATTCTCGGACATGCGCAGCTCAATACCACTCAGATATACACGCATATAAGCGATGAAAATATGTCGAAAGCAATAAACGATAATCCTCTTGCCGATGTAAGAATCAAGAAAAAAATAATGCCCGACGACTGAGTCGGGCTTTTTACGTGTAAATTAACACAACCGCCGATACTTGCATATAATATTGTCGGGGTTATATACTATCGGAGGTATCGTTTACATATGTACGGTTCTTTTCGTCTGGATAAATCAAAAAGAAAGAATAACAAAGCGTATCGGAATAACGATGGCTGTTCTCATAAAGAAAACCGCTTAAGCAGGTCAGCTCTCTTTTTTATAATAATCATCGTATCCATCATAACGGCAGTTATTCTCTGCCTTAACTGTGCCTTTTATCCTACTATAGTGTCTCTTGCAAAGGTGAAGGTACAAAACGATACGTATTCAATACTTCTCTCCGTGATTACTCAACATATGGAAGCAAATCCGTCTGTTTATTCGGATTTTATTAAAATTAACTATGATTCCTCCGGAAACGTCAGTAGCGTATCATCAAATACGGCGAAGCTGAACTACACTTTGGCGTCGGTAATGACGGGACTTCTGAATTCGCTTGACAATGTCGGAACGTTTACCGAAAGACTTCCTCTCGGCTCCGTATTCGGAAGTGATTTGAATTCGGGGATGGGCCCGGACCTAACCGTTAAAATCACCGTTGCCCGAACGGCAAGGGCGCATATAGGTTCTTCTTTTGTTTCGTGTGGAGTAAACCAGACACTACACCGACTTACGCTCGATATAGAAATGGATATGTTCGCGCTTATGCCGTCGGGGAAAAAGGAATTCACCGTCAGCCATTCGATTCCCATAGCGGAAACGATAATAGTCGGCAAAGTACCGAGCACATACGTCAATATAACGCGACTTACCGACGATATCAGCGAAAAAGATATTTTTTGATAAGTAAAAATAACTAAAATGTAAATTTTATTTACAAACTATTGCATTAAAAGTAAATATACCATAAAATTATAAACGTATTCTTTAATACGAAAATAAAAATTCAAGTGAGAAAGAATAAAAATGACTCTCGGTGAAAAAATCAAAAAAGCAAGAAAAGAAAAACACATGACGCAATCGCAGCTCTGCGGTGACAGGATAACGCGCAATATGCTCAGCCAAATTGAAACAGGGCATGCGAACCCTTCTTTGGAAACGATAAATTATATAGCGAAAACACTGGGACTCTCATGCGGATACCTTCTGTCGGATATAGGTGAGGATGATTACAGAAAATTAGAAAATATACAGAAAATAAAAAAACTGTTTGCCGAGAAAAAATACGAAAGCTGTATTATTCTCTGCACCAAAATGAACCTGACATATGATGATGAAATAAAACTCATTCTTGCCGAATGTTATTTTCATTGTGGAGAGACGGAGCTTAATAACGGATATCCGAACAAAGCTGTCGAGATGTTCAGACACGCTGCGGAATATGCCGAAAATACGATTTATCCGACCTCGTCTCTTATGTCGAAAATCACGCTTATCTCTGCCATCGCAGAGAATATGCAATCCCCAAGACTCGAGCTTGACGACGAACTCTATCTTAAATACCGCGAGGAGAGCTCCTATTCCGAGATATATCATTACCTGATTGACGACACAAAATATGATTACAAAGACGAGATACTCTCCGATATAGCAAAATCAAGGTTGAAAATGAAAAGCGGTGATTATACCGAAGCTGCGAAAATACTCTCTGCGCTTGACGACGCCAAAGGGATAAAAAGCATCCGCTCATATATACTCTTCAGAATTTACAGCGATCTTGAAATATGTTATCGTGAACTGCGTGACTTTGAGCTTGCATATAAGTATTCAACAAAACGAATCGCTCTCATATCCGCCTTTGGATTATAATCGATATGCGGTTATTTAACAAAGTAACATGATACTATACAATATAATATAAGATTTTCGGAGGTGTTTTTGATGTTTGAACGCATAGATACGAAAGATTTCAAAATAAATCCTTTCACAAAAATAGGCACCGATAAAATGCTGATAACGGCAGGGGACGGATGTGAATTCAACACCATGACGGCATCATGGGGAACCCTCGGCACCCTATGGAATAAGGCGGTATTAACGGCTTATATAAGACACAGCAGATATACTCATGCTTTTGCAGAAAAAAGCGACTATGCAACGTTTTCTTTCTTTGGCGGATGCGAAAGCCCTCTAAAAGATTGTGATGTAAAAAAGATTTTCTCCTTGTGCGGCAGCAAAAGCGGACGCGACACAGATAAAATCTCCGCCTGCGGTCTTACCCCGATTCATCATCCTGACGGCGCGGTTTATTTTGAAGAAGCCAATCTCGTTATAATAGGCAAAAAGATATACAGCAGTGAAATAACAGCAGCAGGATTTGCAGACCGACACTGTCTATCGTTTTATTCGGATTATTCAAACGGCGATTTTCATACCTCTTACGTATACGAAATAACGGAAATTCTCTCGAAAATCGATAAAACTTAACATAAAATTGCAAATATAAATATACTATCCGTAAAATGTAGACGCGAGCACCAAAAAATGTCGAATATTGCTTTGCTTATCGTATTGATTTTTTTATTTATATATAGTATAATTATCTAAAGTCGTTTGATTTCATAAGAATGATATACGAGAAGAAAACGTGGGGTGATAAAATGTCCGAAAAAAAACCGACAAGGATAATAACGGTTAATCGTAAGGCACGCCACGACTATTTCGTTGAGGAAAGCTATGAGGCGGGTATTGAGCTTTTCGGCACGGAGGTAAAGTCTCTGAGGGCAGGAACAGTCAATCTGAAGGATTCCTTCTGTTCTTTCAGGGATGGTGAGCTTTTTGCCCTGGGAATACACATAAGTCCGTATGAGAAAGGAAATATTTTTAATCGCGACCCCTTGCGTGAAAGAAAGCTTCTCATGCACAAAAGAGAAATAAATAAGCTCTTCGGCATGGTATCTCGGGACGGATATACCCTCATACCGTTGTCTCTGTACTTCTCTGCCTCAAAGGTTAAGGTTGAAATCGGATTGTGCAAAGGTAAAAAACTCTATGATAAGCGCGACAGCGAGGCAAAAAAATCTGCCGAACGTGATATTGAACGAATAAAAAAGGGAGGTAAATACGATTGACGTTACGCCTTGTGCGTAAATGTAAACAAAATCTGCTATACCTATTAAAATGGGCCCGTAATGGTTTCGACGGGGATTTTAAGATATGATAAGCGTGGCGGGCTGACTAATCCCGTATAATGGTCAAACTTAAATATAAACGACAACAATAAAGTTGCTATGGCTGCTTAATTTACTTCTCCTCGGAGTTGTAAATTAGCAGTGCTGCGGTCAAAGTACCGCCCGCGCCTCTCCGAAGTACTGCAATCGGAGATTGCGCGTCATTTAAGCAGTGAACATGAGTCGAGAGTCGTCGTTGTATCGACCATGCACAAAACGACTGCTGCGAAGCAAGCCTGTCTGTAGGCGTGTCTTTGCAGGAGAAACAAAATACAGACTGCCCACGAAGAAGGTTGTATTAAGAGATTTTCGGACACGGGTTCGATTCCCGTCGGGTCCACCAGCGGCAAGTTGCCGCTCCCAATTTTCGGAGACGCGCAGTGCTATGCCAAACTTCATACCCCGATGTCGGGGTTCGGTTTTCACTCCGTATGCTCCAAAATTGGAATCAAATCCATACCACACTTATGCGGATTTGACACTGACAAGTCCCTGAAATAGACGAACCCACGGTGTTCGTACACCGTTCGGGATGTTCCCCGGAAGTATCAGAAAACTTGTACGAATACACGTAAATTAATTTTACGGGTGTTAAGGTAATTGATTTTGATTTTTCAAACAAAGCGATGAACGAGAATGCTAAAGTATTCTGATGTTCCACAAACCGTAATTAATCTTTTCAATCATAAATACATAAGGACGCAAACTTAACAATGAAGAAAATAAAGGTAATTCAAATAGGGATGACGCACGACCATGCAAACCCTATCCGAACGAATCTGCTTAAGAACTCAGATACTTTCGAATTCATGGCTTTAGCTACAACCGAGTCGGAGGAACGAGAGTTCCAACCGTTGATTAATTCATTAAGAAACAAAATCCCCGTTATGTCCGTTGAGGATGCCCTTAACATACCGGGGCTTGAGGCAGCAGTTATTGAAACGGCAGAAAAGGACCTGACAAAATACGCCATGCTCGCCGCAAAAAAAAGACTCGCAGTTCATATGGACAAGCCCGGAGGATTTGAGCTATCCGAATTTGAATCTCTGATAAACTATGTAAAAAACGAAAATATTGTTTTTCATCTCGGATATATGTACAGGTATAACAGAACCATATCAGAGGCAATCAAAAAGGCTAAATCGGGAGAAATCGGAGACGTCTACTGCGTTGAAGCACATATGGACTGCTGGCATACAGCAGAAAAAAGACAGTGGCTTTCCAATTTACCCGGCGGAATGATGTTCTTTCTCGGGTGTCATCTGGTTGATATCATCTTTCAAATAATGGGCGAGCCGGAAAAAATAATCCCAATGAATTCAAAAACCCGCATAGACGGAACGGACAGTGAAGACTATGGCTTTGTTCTCTTAAAGTATAAAAACGGTGTGTCGTTTGCCAAAACCTGCGCGGCGGAGCTAGGTGGTTTTTTGCGCAGACAGCTTGTGATTTGCGGTTCAAAGGGTACTATCGAAATAAACCCTCTGGAAGAATACGACTCTACGGGAAATTTATTCACTTTAGAGAGATTTACAAATGAAGAACTCGGAAAAGATTGGAAATACCGCGCACCCGAAACAAAGTCTGAACCGGTTAACAGATATGATGAAATGATGCTTGATTTTGCAAGAATAATCAGAAATGAAAAAACAAATGATTTTGACTACGATTACGAGCTAAAGTTATATAAAATTCTTCTTGCCTGTTGCGGAATAAATACCGTTTGATTTTTATCTTTCAAATAATTATTCAGAATATAAAAAGACATAGATTCTCAAAAACCTATGTCTTTTTTTGTTAATTTTCTTTTTCCGTATCGGGCAATATGATACTGTTGGTTTCCTCAACATTATCTATCGAATATTCGGAATCGTGTGATATACCGGCGAGAATATCTACCTTTCGCTGAATGAGAAGCGCCGGTTCTCCGGAATACACCGCCTCATTACGTTTCATAGAGCAAGACGTGTAGTCCACGATTACCACGTTGTATCTTCTTACCTTAACTGATTTACCCGAGAAAAAATCTATCTCGTCAATTTCATACGGATCGTATTTTCTTGATATTACAGAGTCGAAAAAACTTATGGTCGTCCCGGACATTTTCATTATGAATATATCCTGATCAACTCCGATTTCTCTTGCACATACGGCTTCTGTGACAAAGGCAGGATAGGTCAGACTGTTTTCCATTTGAGAGAGTAAATCAGAACTCGGTTCCGCAGGCTGCGCCGGAGTGTTGTAGAATAAAATTTTGTTTCTGATAATATTTATTTTTCTATCAACTTTGTCCGGCTCAATTTTTTTGAGATTTTTCTTTTCATTTACGTTTTTATCGTCGTTTTTGTTAATTGGCTTCTCCGGCATATTATTCTCCGTTGGTTTTCAGTCTCCGATATAGGTAAATCTACGGTAGCTTTTACCGTCTCTTTCAACCGCCTCGTCCCACATATATGCAGGGCGAATCCATACTTCCCTATCGCCGTACAGTGCGCGGTAAACCACAAATTCCTCAAGAGTTTCCGAGTTTTTTGCAATATACAGCACCTCATATTCATTCCCCTTGAAGTGTCTGTATTTTCCCGGTTTTACGGCGATATGATTTTGATTAACGGTTTTGTTCGTTGATTGCTCGGCTTCGACGTTTGATTTGTAATTCATAAATCATACCTCGCTTATGTCGTGTATACCTGTTTTACGTTTCCACACACCCGGTAGCATGACGGCTTTTCCGTTTTTTATCGACTGTGCAACGTCAATAATTCTTTGATTGGCTGAGCCTCTGAAAATCAGCGTTATATCCTTTTCTTCCTCTATAAACTTACCGTCAACAAGCACGTCTATATTTGATAAAAGTTCTCTTTCCACATCAGGGTCTCCTACTTTTGCAGGCAATAAATCCTTTTCGAAATCAAAACCCGTATAGCACCATACGGTTTTTTCCGGCAATTCTTTTCTGACTCGTTTAACGAGTGACAGAAGCCCCTTTTGGTTTTCCGGTTCAAACGGTTCTCCGCCGAGAAGCGACAGACCTTCAATATAATCATGGTCGAGGGCCGTAATTATTTCATCCTCGGTGCTTTTATCAAAGGGTTTACCGTAACCGAAGTCCCATGCCTCGTAGTTAAAGCATCCCTTACAGTGATGACGGCAACCGCTGACAAAAAGCGAGACTCTAACTCCCGGACCGTTTGCAATATCGTTCTTTTTTATTGTAGCGTAATTCATATTTTCACCGTGTTTTTATTTTCGGAAGCACTTTTCATAAGCCATATAAAAAGCGAACCGCCCCTGCGAGACGGTTCGCGGTCTTTTATTACAGGTGCAATACTCTTTCCTTGATTTCCTGGGTTCTGCCCTGATTCCAGAACTGAGTGCCTATATATCCGCATGTGCGTCTTGCAACGTTCATTTTGCTTTGGTCTCGGTTACCGCAATTCGGACACTCCCAAACGAGCTTACCGTCATCTTCTTTTATCTGAATTTCTCCGTCGTAGCCGCATACCTGACAGTAATCGCTCTTCGTATTCAGCTCAGCATACATGATGTTATCATAGATGAATTTCATAACGGAAAGTACCGCGTCCAGATTGTTCTGCATATCGGGTACCTCTACGTAGGATATTGCTCCTCCGGGCGAAAGTGCCTGGAACTTTGATTCAAGCGCAAGCTTCTCGAATGCATCGATATTCTCCGTAACGTGTACATGATAGCTGTTAGTTATATAATTTCTGTCAGTTACACCCTTAACTATTCCGAATCGTTTCTGCAGACACTTTGCAAATTTATACGTCGTGCTTTCAAGCGGTGTTCCGTAAAGAGAATAGTCTATGTTCTCCTCAGCCTTCCACTTTGCGGTATACTCGTTGAGTTTCTTCATTATTTCGAGTCCGAGAGCTTCTCCGTCGGGTTCGGTCAGCTTTTTGCCGATAAGGCTGTATACACATTCCCAAAGTCCGGCATATCCCAGCGAGAGTGTAGAATATCCGCCGTGCAGATATTTATCAATAGTTTCACCCTTTTTAAGTCTGAGAAGCGCTCCGTGCTGCCAAAGAATAGGAGCCGCATCGGAGAGCGTTCCGGTGAGTCTTTCGTGACGACACTGAAGTGCTCTGTGACACAAATCCATACGTTCATCGAAAATCTTCCAGAACTTATCCATGTCCTTCTCTGCGGAAAGACCTATATCAACGAGGTTTACTGTAACTACGCCTTGATTGAATCTACCGTAATATTTCGGATTACCATCCTCATCGATATAAGGCGTAAGGAAACTACGACATCCCATACACGTATAGCAATGGCCGTTTCCTGCCTTATCAACCTTGTTTTTGAGCATTATTTTCTCGGAAATATAGTCCGGCACAAGCCTCTTTGCAGTGCATTTTGCAGCGAGCTTTGTAAGGTAATAATACTTATCGCCTTCGTGAATATTATCCTCTTCAAGTACGTATATAAGCTTCGGGAATGCAGGTGTTACCCATACGCCCTTTTCGTTTTTGACACCTTTGTATCTCTGTCTGAGCGTCTCCTCTATAATGAGGGCGAGGTCTGCCTTTTCTCTCTCGTTCTTCGCTTCGTTAAGATACATGAATACGGTGACAAAGGGTGCCTGTCCGTTTGTAGTCATGAGTGTTACAACCTGATACTGAATGGTCTGCACTCCGCGGCGTATTTCGTCGAGAACACGGCTCTCCGCAATCTCATTTACCTGCTCCTCGGTAAAGTTCTCCGATAAGTTTTTGAGCTCCTGTGCAACTTCTGCACGTATTTTCTTGCGGCTGATATCAACGAACGGAGCAAGATGCGTAAGGCTTATGCTCTGTCCTCCGTACTGGCAAGATGCTACCTGTGCTATTATCTGAGTTGCTATATTGCAGGCAGTAGAGAAACTGTGCGGCTTCTCTATAAGAGTTCCGCTGATAACCGTTCCGTTCTGAAGCATATCCTCAAGGTTCACAAGGTCACAGTTGTGCATATGCTGTGCAAAATAGTCGGCGTCGTGGAAATGTATAAGCCCCTGATCGTGTGCGGCTACGATATCGGCGGGGAGCAATATTCTTCTCGTAATATCTTTGCTCACTTCTCCTGCCATATAGTCACGCTGAACGCTGTTTACGGTCGGATTCTTATTTGAATTCTCCTGCTTTACTTCCTCGTTATTACATTCGATAAGACTGAGTATCTGCTCATCAGTCGTATTCGATTTTCTTATAAGAGCTCTGTTGTAGCGGTATGTGATATACCGTCTGGCAACCTCAAAGGCACGCTGATTCATTATCTGGTCTTCCACCATATCCTGAATTTCCTCAACGTTGAGGGCTCTGTTCATATTCGATGCCGCGCTCTCGACATCCTCTGCTATACGCTTTATCTGTACGGCGCTCATACGCTCGCTCGGTACTACGCTCTCATTTGCTTTTGTTACCGCGATAACGATTTTTTGGGGGTCAAAAGTCACTTCCGAACCGTTACGCTTTATGATTTTCATTCTGACGATACCTCCTGTTTCTGAATTGTACTGACATGTTGTTGTTAGCAACCGATGTATTTATTATATCAATATATTGTATTGATGTCAAGGTTTTAATACAATATATTGTGATTTTGGTTATTTTTTTATAAAGACACGAAAACATTAAAAGTTAAAAATATCGGAAAATGCGTTTTATCTGCCGAAAAATAAGGAATTTTAGAGATTACTCCTAAATTCGGAAAAAATTACCTTTTATGCTGTTTTTGTGCATGTTGTACAAAACAGTATTTTGTCTATATACAGAAGAAAAATTTTTTGTTGAAAAACAGCTGTTTATGTCGTCGCAATGTTGATTTTGCCATAAACATATGATATAATATGCATCGATGTCCTGAGAGGGTATTATCCGGAGTATAAATATGAGTGATTGCAAATTAAAAAGAATAAATTTTCCATCTGAACTTTCATATGTTTTCGGTATGATATCCCTTGCCTTCGGATGTGCATTTATGGAGAGAGCAAATTTCGGGCTTTCAATGGTGGTTGCCCCGGCATACATACTTTACGCCAAGTTATCAACCTACTTCTCTTTTCTCACCTTTGGTATGGCTGAATATATTTTTCAGGCTCTTCTTCTTATTATAATGATAGCTGTCCTGCGGCGTTTCCGTATATCGTATGTTTTTTCATTTGCCAGTGCGGTAATTTACGGATTTCTTCTTGACTTCGCCATGATGGCAGTATCGGTGATTCCAAAAGAACAGCTTTTCGCACGAATACCTATGTATATCATAGGGCTTCTCTTATGTTCTCTCGGAGTAGCTTTTATGATTCACACGTATATTCCAGGTGAAGTATATGAATTAATCTGTAAGGAAGTGCCGTCACATTTCGGACTAGGTATATCAAAGTTCAAAACATTGTATGATATATGCAGTTGTGTTATCGCGGTTATAATGTCATTTGCATTTTTCGGAATGTGGCATTTTGAAGGCGTAAAGCTCGGCACTGTCATATGTGCATTTTTAAACGGTTTCTTTATCGGCAAAATTTCAGCTTTTATGGAAAAGCATTTTAGTTTTGTCCCATTCATTCATATTATAAAAGATTGAATTAAAAAACCATTATTGTCGGATTATTCGCCCCTGTTTTTGTCGTTTCGTACCTCACTCTGCTCTGCAACTCTTTTTCACTTATTTATCTTGACAACACTTTGACTTTTTGCTATAATATTTGTGTTGTAACATAAGGTTTTATAACATGCCTTGCAATATGCCTTTCGGGATGTAGCGCAGTTGGTAGCGCGCCTGGTTTGGGAGCATGCAGGCAGTTTCCTGCCGTGAGTTTTCTAAAACGCTGAAAACCCTTGAAAACACTCACTTTTTCGGGTGTCACCTTTTTCAAAAAAACACCAACAAAATGTTTTGACCACAGATTTGACCACTTGCAAAAACAAAGTGTTTGTGGTATAATTTAATATATCGGGGCGTGGCGCAGTTGATAGCGCGGGTGGTTTGGGACCATCAGGCCGCAGGTTTGAGTCCTGTCGCTCCGACCATTTGGCTTTGGGAAGCAATTCCCGAAGCCTTTTTCTTTGTTTTCAGCACCCCAATTTTTGAGGGCTGACCGTTGTTCGGTCAGCCCTTTGCGGCGTTTATGCGCTTGTCGTTTTCGATTTTTCGGCGGATATATCTGCTTTCTTTTTTTCAATCATTTTGGCAAGAGAAGCCTCACATTCTTCTCTCGTCTTGGCGTAGACGTTGAATTTCTTTCGTTTGCCATCGGGCATCCTCGGATAGAAGCTTCCTTCCCAAAGGGTGTCGTTGATCTGATAGACGCACCCCGTGCCACTCTTGCGTATCTTGCCCTTGCAGGGCTCAAATTTCGGCTCCGGTGTGGCAATTGCCTGTGCCTGTTCACTTGCCTTGGGTAGCTCCGGTTCGGGCATCTGCGCGTCTGTACCGCCGATCTCTCGGTCGATTTTGACCGCTGCCTGCTTCTGCATGGTGTCGGTGATATGACTATAAATGTTGAGTGTGGTCTCGGCGCTGATGTGTCCTATCATAGCGGAGAGCGTTTTAATATCCATACTGTTTTCGAGTGCCATTGTAGCGAAGGTGTGGCGCAGATCGTGGAAGCGGACTTTCTTGCATTGCGCTCGCTTCAATATCTTTTGAAATCTTCCATAGAGTGAATCGGGATTTCTCGGTTCGCCTTCCTTCACGGGTGATGGAAATACCCAATCACAGGTGGCGTTTTTCTTAAGCTCCGCAAGAATTTCTACCATGCCGGGCGGCAGAAGTATCGTTCGGATCGAAGATTTGGTCTTGGGCTTGGAGATCAACGTTTGCGCCCCTTTCTTTACCACTTGACGCCTGATGTGAAGCTCGCCTGTATCAAGGTTTACATCTTTCCATTGAAGACCGAGTATCTCCCCACGGCGCATACCCGTAGTCAGCTCGAGAAGGAAGAATTCGTAATATCCTTCCTCGTGAGCTTGGATCAGAAATCTTTTTATCTCATCTTGCGTCAACACCTGCATTTCTTTTGCCTTTTTGGGCGGCAGTCTGCAACCGATTGCAGGATTGGTTGTGATTAGGCCTTCCGTCACTGCCTTTTCAAGTGCCGTTCGGCAGGTGGTATGGCAGGAGCGCACCATTCTGTCGGACAAGCCCTCGCCGTAACAATCTACAAGTCTGCGTCTGCCCCCTTTCTTCAGCCTCGCGTAGAATTGTTGCAGATCGTTCTGCGTCAGCTTACACAGCGGTATTTTCCCGATTTCGGGAATGATGTGGTTGTATATTCTGTTTTCATAGCACTCCATTGTCGTCTGCCTGATCTTCGGCTTTGAGAAATTCTGATACCAGAAATCCATCC
>JAXEKG010000010.1:0-25181 GCA_034101145.1 Eubacteriales bacterium
GACCGATTGTCTCACGCCCTTTCGGCTTGCGACTTTTTTATTATACACACTTTTTCTTTGCTTGTCAACCCCTTTTTTCAATATTTTTTAACTTTTTCGAGGTTTTTGCACTTAATTTTAAACTATAATATAGAAAAACAAAAAGTGTGCTTTAGTGCATCACTCTTAGGTTTTTTTAAGACATTATAATAAGGATAGCAAAATTTTGCTATCCTTTACTTTTTTTCGAAAAAATTCATACTTACTTGCGAAGTATTATGTGCTATACTTTTGAAGGTATTTTCTACAAAATACAAATAATCGACAAATTGGAATTTGTTTGTTGGTACACGTCTTTGTTTAATCAAAATATAAACTGTACTAACATCATATAGCTTACCGTTCCGCAAATAATACTTACTAATGTATTTCTTTTCCATACATAAAGAATACCTACGACCAAGCTTGCAATAATGGCAGGCAAATAACCTGCGGTATCGGCAAAACTTAAATCTTTGAAGCAATAAACGACCAACATTCCAATAGCGGCGCACGGAAGGATTTTGCTGAGTTTTTCGATTATTCTTGGTGTTTTTCGCTTTCCGTTAAATATCACAAATGGCAAAAAACGAATTGCAACCGTTACCAAGGAAATCACGGCAATAGTAAGCCAAGTATGTAAATCAGTCATTTGTGGTTCCCTCCTTGTAAAGAGAAAGCAAAAGCAAAATAACGAGCATGGAAGGAATCAAAAAGCTTTCAGTGCCGAATAAAACCAAGCAAACCGCAGAAACTACAACACCAATGATAGCGGGAGAGTGTTTCTTTGTGGTAAGCCACTGTTCAAGAAATATGGTAATAAAGAGCGCTGTCAATACAAAATCAATACCTTTACTGTTGAATTCAACAAGGGACCCTACTATTGCACCCGACACCGAGCCTGTAATCCAATATATATGATTAAAGAGCGATACAAAAAAGTAATAATTCTTTTTTTCTTCAGCCGGTATGTCAGGATTATCATTACACAACAAAGAATATGTTTCATCAGTAAGCGCAAAGATCAGATACGCTTTTCTTTTTCCGGTATTCTTATACCTATCAATCATTGAAATCCCGTAAAATATATGTCTTGCATTGACCATAAGTGTTGTAAGTGCAACGGTTATTAATGAAGCTCCGCTTGCAAGTAAACTCACTGCATACTCCGATAAACTCTTATTTATAGATGAGTTATTATATCAAAAGTATGTATAATTCAAGCTGCTTTGAGTTGAAAAAAACTCGACTTTTGTGAGTCGAGTTTTATAAACTTCAAGTTAACTCCCTAAGGGCAACTGCCTTTCGCACGTTTTCGTTTGATTAACCATATTATTTCTTTTTATTTTTTTCAATATAGTTGTTTATACAGTCTAACATCTGAGAAAAAGTATCGTGACTGACATAGGACGACTCAAAATCCGGAATACGTTCAAGACATTCCTTGAGTGTACGTTTGCCAAAAACGCTGAGACAATACCCATATTCATCGTATTTTTCAGCAATTTCAGTCTGATGATCGTCTACGTGTTCACCGTATTTTGCCAGTCTCGGATAAACTATAACCTTTTTATTTAATTTCAGTCCGTTATGTATCGAGCCGACTCCTCCGTGAGTTATGAGAACGGAACACTCGTTTATTTTCATGTGAAAGTCATGTTGTGACAAAAACCTCTCATATTGAAATTTTTTCGGTATGTAAGTCGAGTTTCCGAGCTGTGCAAAAACAGGCTCCTTTATCGTATTATCCTCGATAAGTTCGTCTATTTCACGCAAAAGTCTGTTGAGCTGAAATTTCTGTGTGCCCAAAGATACAAAAATCATTTGATTTCACCTCCGAAAATCGAGCCGTGATACTCGGCTTTTTCATATTTTTCGGCAAGTGGCGGCCACTGAACCAAAAACAAATCCGCAATACCGTACATTTTTTTGCCGGTAAGGGAAAGATCGTTTACTCGTGCGTATGACTCAATATAAATGACCTTCTTCCCGAAAAACCTTGCAATTCTCGCCATAGGATAAGAAGCGAGCGCACCGGCAGTCATAACAAAATCCGGTCTCTCTTTTATATATATGAAGAGTTCTCTTATGCACAGAAACAGAAAACGGATAATAAAAAATTTTTCCTTCCTATTGGTTTCCGGAATATAATAAACCTTTTTACAAAAATCGGTGGTAAAATTCTCAGTCTTTTCAACCACGAGAAAACTGTTATTGGCGTCCGCAATATTCTTGAATTTATTGAGCTCGGAAAAATGTCCGCCTGACGAGCTGATAAAACAAATCTTCGGTTGATTTTTCTTTTTCATTAAAAATTTCCTCGCAATAGAAGAATCAAGCACATGATACTATATTTTGTCGGTTTTGTCAAGTGTCGCACATTACGAAACAAACGGATGCTCACAAGAGCATCCGTTTGTTTTTTAGGAACAGCTAACATAAGCAAAAGCAAAGACAAAATCGTAAACGACCTTCATACTTAAAGTAATCGCTGAATTTATACTTTGCAACCATTGACATACCTATTGTTGTGTTGGCAAGGGGTATTGAGACCGCCATAATGTCGGCGATTTAAGTCCGACGGTAAAAGAAAACGTATTGAGTTCCATCCCCGCCGTAGTTGAGAAAAATAGAATTCAGTTCGTGATATTTTTACGGTTCGGATTAATTAATAACTACAATTAAACGACGCTGGTATAGAAAACACAATCACAAATACAAGATAAGATGTCTGTCTTTCGGTCTTGGTTCATTCTCCACCACATAATCAACAAAACCAAGTCTTTCATACATTTTAATAGCCGGAGTATTCTCTTTAACTGCATAAAGATGAACGGCTTTCATCCCTGCGCTTTTTGCTTTTTCAATAAACTCTTGAACAGCAATCTTTCCATACCCTTTTCCTGAGTATTCCGGTAGTGAGGCAACAACCGAAATATACGCCAGTCTATTCAAATAATCATTAGCATAACCCGCACACAATGAAACAATTTTTCCATTTTGCCTAACAATACCCAAGGTTCCGAAATTGCTGAATTTCCTTTCCAAATCGCATAATCTTTCCTTCTCCGACAAAAATACCGGGAACAAGCGATCTACTCTAATCAGGAAATGCAGTAGTTCATTTATCCCCCCGGCTTTTGAGGGGCTTAACCATTTAACCATATAGTAAGAAGTGTCAGATGCATCACCGATTATTGTGTACCCAAACTTGTTATACAACGCTTGCGCAGCGGCGTTATTTTTTCTTACCTCAAGTTTTATTTTTTCCATTCCAGTATCAAGTGCATATTCTTCAAACTCTGACAGCAACGATGATGCAAGGTGCCTTCCGCGATAGTTTTCATCAACTGCCAGCATGGATAAATATGCAGTGTGTTCTTGAGTGTCATTAAAATATCCTGCAATAATCGATACCGGATTTCCATGATCATAATGACACCATACTCTACCGAATCTACTTAATTTGTCTGCGTATTCCTGCAGATTTATATGTCTTTGACTAAGCGACGGTAAAAGATTGTTTTCAAGCCCGATGATCGCCTTAGTTATTTCTCTCTTATCCCGGACCTCAGAAAAACGCAGGCCCTCCAGATAGTCAAAGTAAAGAGGCGTGCCGCCGGTGTGAATAAACAACACCTTTTTACCGGATATATCATTCTTCCTTAGATAATCCAGCATACCGTAAAATGCCTTGCCTGTATATGTAGGATCAAGCGGCATTCCGTATTGCTTCATCTGAGTTGAGATTACTTTTTCAATATTTCTATCATACTTCCCATAACCGCCGCAAAGATAATCATCAATAACCGTAATTTCCGGAATATCAATTTTCTCAACCCTTTCACTGTAGGCTGATAATGTATTATGCAAAACCTCTGTTTCATGAGCGGAGGTTCTGGCAACAGAAATACCGATAATATTCTCTTTTCCGCCATTCTTAGCCTTGCCTGCAAGCAATCCGCCTTGAGTCATACCGGTTCCGGTAGCCAAAAAGATGTAATCATATTGTCCTTCGATTTCTTTATAAACTTCTGCGTATGCTTTTAATGGCGTATGTTCATTACCTTTACCTGTTGAATCACCATAAATGTAATAAGGCTTCAATCCCTTATCCCGAAGCTCTTTCATGACAGATTCAACAGTATCTTTTACACTTGTTTTTGTACAATAATGAAATATCGCGTCGAATGATTGGACCATTCTGCTGTTAAACGTATCAATTCTTGTTCCGTCTTCATCAGCCGGTGAAATAATGTGGCATGGAATACCTTGCTGACAACAAAGGTTAGCAAGAGCTCGGCTCAGATTAGATCTTGCGTTCCCATATCCAATAATACAATTTTTTCCCTGATTGTGCATATCTTCCAGAAACTCAAGGGCAATTCTGACCTTGTTTCCACCGAAAGAGAACGGAAGTAAATCATCGCGCTTCACATATAACTCATTTTTATCATTTTTAATTTTTATGATAGGTGTTTCGTACATTTCCGTCCTCCTCTCTGCCGGATTACAACTCAGTGATATAGATTTCCTTAAATCCGGTAATACCTGTTTTTGAAGAAATCAAATCTTTATTTACTTTTTTTCCCTTCACCCATTCCACAATTGCTTTGGGCAGATTACATCCTCCCATATGCGAGAACGGATATCCCCCGCCGAATCGTGCATTCATTTCAAGAATATAGGGAACTCCATCAATAAGAAAAACGTCGCAATCCATATTCGCAATATGTCCGGTAATGTTTCCTAACTTCTCAAGTTCCTTGTGAATAATCGGTTCCTCAACTAATTCGGCGATATCTGTTTCACCTGAACGCATTGCCAGTTTTTTTCTGACAATCACGTTCCGGTTTTTTCCATTCAGATCATTGATAATATCCGCACCGTATTCCTGTCCTCTTAAGCACTCCTGATAAATAACTTTATCCTCTGTTACTGTGGATTCATATTTCAGATAAGAATTGGCAATATCCTTGTTTGCTTTTTTTGTCAAATAACGCAGATCTTCTTCATCATAAGCGATTGCAACCGAAATCGAACCGCATCCATATCGGGGTTTAACTACAATCGGGTAACTCAGCTTACCCAAAGCTATTGTTGAAATCACTTCACTCAGGTTCAAAAATGATTCAGGCGCATGAAAACCATTTTCCTTAAGAAACTGATATGTCTTCCACTTATCATTACAGATTTCAACGACACGTAAATCAGAGACAATTACTTTTGTCCCGATTTCTTCGAATTGTTTTTTGTGCTTTGCGAGCATAAGCAAATCTATATCGAATAAAGAGATTAGGATATTTATCGAATTATCTTTACAGTAATTCAGCAAAAAAGGAATATAATTCTCGTCATAAATTAACGGCGCAACCACTTTTCTATCTGCATATTTGAACGCAATTGATTTACTATCTGAATTACATACATGCACTTCGCCATCTTTACCAAGTGCTTCTTTGAAATACTTAACCATATATGCTCTTCTTCCAACGGAAGTCAATAACACATTCATTCTCCATCCCTCCGGACCACGTTGCAAATTCGATTTGTTTTATAAATGTTATTTCTCAGGATTTGAATATCGTTACTCTCTGTCTGCATACATCTGCTCATAGTATTTCATATACTCACCCGATGTACATTCTTCCATCCAGTCCATATGGTCTTTATACCATTGAATGGTAAGCTTAATGCCGTCGGCAAACATGGTTGTAGGCTGCCAGCCGAGTTCGCGCATCGCCTTGTCGGGAGCAATCGCATATCTTTGGTCATGCCCTTTTCTGTCGGCAACAAAAGTGATGAGCGATTCGGGCTTTCCGAGTTCTTTTAGGATTATTTTAACTATTTCTATATTTGCTTTCTCGTTATGTCCGCCCAGATTATATACTTCGCCGACTTTTCCTTTTTCGAGAACGGCGAGAATTCCGTAACAATGGTCTTTCACGTACAACCAATCACGTACGTTCAACCCCTTTCCGTAAACAGGCAGCGCCTTGTCGTGAGAGGCGTTGTTAATCATAAGCGGTATAAGCTTCTCCGGAAACTGATAAGGACCGTAATTGTTTGAACAACGGCTCACCGTTACCGGGAGTCCGTACGTTCTGTAATAAGCGAGTGCAAGCAAATCGGCAGCTGCCTTGGAGGTACTGTACGGGCTCGACGTATGGATGGGCGTATCCTCATGGAAAAACAGCTCCGGCCTGTCGAGAGGAAGATCGCCGTATACCTCGTCGGTACCGACCTGATGGAATCTATTTATACCGTATTTACGGCATGCGTCCATCATTACCTGCGTGCCGAGAATGTTTGTTTCAAGGAATATTCCGGGGTTCTCTATAGAACGGTCAACGTGGCTCTCTGCGGCAAAATTAACCACAATATCCGGATGCTCTTTTTCAAATATGGCAAAAATCCCCTCGCGGTTTCGGATATCTTCCTTATAGAAAACAAAGTTGGGATTCTTCATCGCATCGGCAAGCGTATGAATATTTGCGGCATATGTAATAGCGTCTACGCAAACAACCCTGTATTGCGGTCTTTCCTCAAGCAAAAGATATACGAAATTCGAGCCGATAAAACCGGCTCCGCCTGTCACAAGAATTGTTTTCATATCAGCGTTTCTCCCTTGAAATACTCAAAAGATATTGACCGTATTCCGTCATTTTCAGACTCTCGCCGATTTCGGCAAGCTTCTCTGTCGTAATAAATCCGCGTCTCCATGCGATTTCTTCAATACATGATACGTAAAAGCCCTGTCGGTCCTGCACAGCCTCTACGTATTCCGCCGCTTTCAGCATACCTTCCGGAGTTCCCGTATCGAGCCATGCCATACCGCGTCCGAGAATCTCTACGTGAAGCTGTCCTGCCTCAAGATAAGCATTGTTTATCGCGGTTATCTCTATCTCTCCGCGTGCCGACGGTTTTACGGATTTCGCAATATCTACTACCCTGTTATCGTAAAAATAAAGTCCCGGAACCGCATAGTTGCTCTTTGGCTTCTGGGGCTTTTCCTCAATAGACACAACCTTATGCTCGGAGTTGAATTCCACCACTCCGAAGGACGTAGGGTCCTTTACGGGATAACCGAAAATAGTGGCTCCGGTTTCTCTTGCCATAGCTCGTTTAAGGATTCTTGTAAGGTCCTGTCCGTAGAATACGTTATCTCCGAGTATGAGACATACGTTATCGTCGCCGATAAAGTCCTCGCCGATTATAAATGCATCCGCAAGACCGCGCGGAGAGACCTGAACCCTGTATTGAATATTAACACCCAGTCTTTCGCCGTCACCGAGCAGTTTCTCGTAGTTATCAACGTCATCGGGCGTAGATATAATGAGTATATCCTTAATCCCTGCGAGCAAAAGCACCGACAGAGGATAATATATAAGCGGCTTATCGTAAATCGGGAGCAACTGTTTTGACACCGCTTTTGTCATGGGATACAGTCTTGTTCCTTTTCCGCCTGCAAGAATAATTCCCTTCATGTTTTTCTCCTTGTTATTTGTGTCTTTGATGCTTTTATGTATTAGTTCATTTTCTCATTTGGGATATGACCTTACAAATACGTACCACGTCGGAAATGTCAAGGTGTGCGTACATAGGCAGACACAGAACATTTTCGGAATAGTACTTTGCCATAGGGGTATTGACCGTCTCACACGTCGTAAACTCTCTATTCTCCGAAGTCAGCGGATAAAAATATTTTCTTGCGAATATATCGTTTTTTGCAAGTTCGTTTGCTGCTTCGTCTCGGTCGTAACCGAACTTTTCTTTATCGATAAGTATCGGATAATAAGCATAATTCTGTTTGATTTTACCGAAAATTCTGAGCAACGTTATTCCGTCAATATCAGAGAGAAGCTCTGTATATTTTTCATAAACGGCTTGTCTGAGCTTCAGTTCGTCTTCAAGATGGCGCATATTGCATAAGCCCATCGCCGCCTGAAATTCATTCATTTTCGCATTTGTTCCGAAGCAGTCGAGTTCTTCGCCGTTCACACCGAAGTTGCGCATCTTTTCGATTTTTTTTGTAAGTGATGAATCCTTGTACGTAAGGCATCCGCCCTCTATAGTGTGGAAAACCTTTGTTGCATGAAAAGAAAACATCGACATATCTCCGTACGTGCCTATACCCCTGCCGTTATATTCAACCCCGAATGCATGCGCCGCATCGTATATAACTTTAAGCCCGTGTTTCGTCGCGATTTTGTCAATAGCGTCGACGTTACAGATATTTCCGTAAACGTGCACCCCGAGAATGGCAACGGTTTTATCCGTAATAAGACTTTCAATTTTGTTTTCGTCGATTGTATAATCAGCTTTCACATCGCAAAATACAGGTACGCATCCTGCCTGCACAATGGCGTTTGTGGTTGATGCAAACGTAAACGGGGTAGTGATTATTTCCCCCTTGAGTCCGAGCACCTTTATGGCGCAATACAGAGCGAGATGACCGTTTACAAAAAGCTCTGTGTTCTCTGCCTTCAGGTATTCTCCGACCTTTTCTTTAAGCCTGTTATGTATGGGACCCATATTCGTGAGGTGAACCGTATCCCATATCGGTTTTATTTCGTCACAATATTCCTCCCATGAGGGCATCGACGATTTTGTAACGTTTATTCTTCCCATTATATACCTCTGAAATTACGCGGATGAAATCGGTGTGCCGAACGACAAAAAGCACTTGTTGATGCCACCATATACTCCGAGTGCATAAGCGGTCAATCTCTTCTGAAAATATCTCTTGTATAAACCTTGTTCTCAACGTCGTCAAGACAGCTATCATATCTGTTTGCGATTATCGCATTGCACATATTTTTGAATTTTTCAAGGTCGTTCACCACCTCGCTGCCGAAGAACGTTTCACCGTCTGAGAGTGTTGGCTCGTATATAATGACTTTTGCTCCCTTGGATTTGATACGTTTCATAACGCCCTGAATAGATGACTGACGGAAATTATCCGAATTTGACTTCATCGTAAGGCGGTAAACACCTATCGTAACAGGCATCTCCTTCGATGCATCATACTCGTTATCAACGTCGTATCCGTAATATCCCGCCATACGAAGAACTCTGTCGGCTATGAAATCCTTGCGTGTACGGTTAGAATCTACAATTGCCGACATCATATTCTGAGGAACATCCGAATAATTCGCAAGCAGCTGCTTGGTATCCTTCGGGAGGCAGTATCCGCCGTATCCGAAAGAAGGATTGTTATAATGATTGCCTATACGCGGATCAAGACACACTCCGTCAATAATATCCTTTGTATTCAAGCCTTTTATCTCGGCATAGGTATCAAGCTCGTTGAAGTAGGAAACTCTGAGGGCAAGATATGTGTTGGCAAACAGTTTAACAGCCTCTGCCTCTGTTGAGCCCATGATAAGAACATCTATATTCTTCTTTATGGCCCCATCGGACAAAAGCTTTGCAAAAGCGTTTGCCGCATCAAGAAGTCTTTTATCGTTCTTATCCGTTCCGACAATAATTCTGCTCGGATACAAATTATCGTAAAGCGCCTTTGATTCTCTGAGAAATTCCGGACTGAAAATAATGTTATCGCAATGATATTTTTTTCTCACCGATTCGGTAAATCCGACAGGAACCGTTGACTTAATAACCATTATGGCGTTCGGGTTACATTCCATAACAAGCTTTATAACCGACTCAACGGCAGACGTATCAAAAAAATTTTTCTGACTGTCATAGTTGGTAGGAGCGGCGATAACAACGAAATCCGCATCCCTGTACGCCGACTCTGCGTCGAGTGTTGCCGTAAGGTCCAGCTCTTCTTCTGCAAGATACTTTTCGATATAATCATCCTGAATCGGAGATTTACGCTCATTTATCATTTTAACTTTTTCGGGTATAATGTCAACCGCCGTAACCTTATTGTGCTGCGAAAGAAGCACTGATATTGACAAACCGACGTATCCTGTTCCTGCGACTGCTATTTTCATTTTTTGTCCTCCAAAACACCTGCCGTTATCAGCATATTACCTGCTGATATATACCGCAGGTCACATGTTAATGACTGCCTGTTTGTGTATAATTCTCACGGCACAAAAACCGCAAAGTATACACTTTATTTACAGAAATATATTATCATATGCATGCGCGCATGTCAAGATTTTCATAAAAAAGCTAAATAAAAAACCGCAGTGATAACCACTGCGGCAATGCGAGAACAAGAATTATTTGGAATTCTTAATGTCGTTCTCGTATTTCTCAATCATCTTTTTAACCATCTGACCACCGACGGAACCTGCCTGACGGGCAGTTATATCGCCGTTGTAGCTGTTAGAAAGATTTACGCCGACCTCGCTTGCAGCTTCCATCTTGAACTGGTCAAGTGCAGCCTTAGCTTCAGGAACGATTACTTTACTCTTAGCCATTAGAGTTTCTCCCGTTTATTTAATCTATATTTTCGAGTGTCCGGGTAAATCCGATTGTACTTGGCTGATTTTCTCGCTCACTCTGCTATTATTGTTAGCCTATATTACAAAAATATAGATGGAAATTAAAACCATAAGAATTAAATCAAAATACGATGAAAAATAAAACAACCGCTGATTTTTGATTTTCGGCACAATACCATAATTGTTTTATACGATATATGGATTTGGTTTACAAATGATGGAAATAAAATCAAACAAATTACAATTTGAGATAATTATCAATGGTTTTTGAATTATTTTTATAATTTTATTATAGAAAAACGAAAGAGATATCATATGAGATTAAAAGATTTGAGAGAAGATTCCAACCTTACGCAAAGCAATCTTGCCGATTTCCTGCACATAAAGCAAAACACCTATTCACAATATGAAAACGGACAAAGACAGTTACCCATCGCCGTGTTGATACAACTTGCCAAGTATTATAATACTTCAACGGATTATATTCTCGGATTGACAGATAAGAGATAACCCTACCGTTACGAGAAAATTTCCGTATCTGACATCGTCGGATAAGATTTACGATAATTTTCAAAAAGCCTTCTCCCGAGAGAGAAGGCTTGGTATATTTGCTTTTGCCCGATAAAAAAAGTTCCCGCAAACCGTTCGTTGGTCTTTGAGAACTTTTCCGCTTTGCTGTTCTTTGATGACAGCATTGATATTTGACAGCAAGAGCATTATATGATAAAATTACAAATTGAGGACGAGAAAACCATTAATGCCTTTATAGTATAATCACAGAATACCGTCTGTTTTTTCCCGAACCGCATCAACGAGGAAATCAGGATAAAAATCCCCCGACAGCAGACGTTCCTTATCTGATTTTTTCAGTTGCTTAATTTTGTATTCGACGGAGGCAGCCGTTCTCATATCGTTAAACGAGAAGAGCGCCTCAACACAAAGTAAGGTATGCCCCCTCATATATTTAGCGCACTTTTGATTTTTATTCCGGTGTTCGGTTATTCTTCTTTTCGGGTCGGTGGTTATACCCGTATAAAGGCTGTTGTCGGTGCATCTCAGAATATATAAGAAGCCCCGTTTATCATCAGGCATCTCCGGAAATTCCCTCTGCGACGCCCATGAGTATAATACCGATAACAACTATGGATATTACTACGTAATGTTTGAACGAGAGCTTTTCCTTCAGGAAGATGCGTCCCCATACCGCCGATACGACACAGTAGGCTGATATAATCGGTGCCGCGCCGACTGCATATGAGCCCAATGCGTATACGTATGCAAACTGTCCTGCGGTTTCGCATATCGCAGCCGCTCCCTTAAATTTACCGCTTGCAAAACTGAGCTTTTGTCTTTTAATGACAACGACGTAAATGAAAGCAACGACAGCCATAAAGAGAAAAGTAAGCTCATATGCCGTGTTCGCAACGTTTTCGTCGAGAGCGTACTTAAATCCCTCGTCAAGTACGACGGCGTCGCCGAAAGTACCTGCCGCATCAATTATGCAGTAAAGCACGGGGAGTATCAGTGCCAATGCGCTCTTTGAATATTTTCTGTTTGCATTATGCTGTCTGAGCTCGCGTGCCGCATCATCTTCCTTTGCCTCTACAACTCCAAGAGCTATAACACCGGAACATACCAAAACTATGCCGATAACAGTCAGAACGTCAATCTCCTGCTTGAGTATAAAGAAGCACAGAATAGCCGCTATAGCCCCGGATGAATTGCATATAGGCGATGAAACCGAGAGTTCTATATAACGAAGTCCGGCATATCCTATAACCATTGACAGAATATAGAGGGCAGAAACGGGAAGGTATGTAAGAATATCAGTGAATGAAATGCTGACATCCAAGAAAATAAGCGATATTCCGGCATGAATACCCATCACCGTGCCCACGGCAATAACCATCTTCCAATGACTGTATTTATCTTTTTGTTCTGTACCGACTTTACTGAAAATATCAGAGCCGCTCCAACAAAGAAGTGCCAGAATCGCAAAAATGAACCACATATCGTATCTCCAAAAAAAGTTTATAAGGCATTTGAGAATAAAAACGCCAAGCGATTATTATTTTATCATAGTAAAATCCGTTTTACAATACATTTTTTATTTTTTTCGTCATTTTTTGCATAAATCCGTTTTAATTGATTTCTCGGTGATAATACTCAACCGAGCACTAATGCCTTTAGAGGAAAACCAAATGAAATATACTATAGAAAAACTAACGAACATAAAAGACTTTTTAAGACAAAAAATCGGTATATCCGCAAAAATGCTCTCATCCCTGAAAAAAGATGAATTCGGAATTATGAAAAACGGAGAAAGAGCTACGGTGAGAGCAACGCTTGAGTGCGGAGACGTCCTTGAAATAAACGAGTTCAGCTGCAAAAAGACGCCGTCGCGTATCGAATATCTACCGGATAAAAAAATTGCCGAATCCGCTGTATCAAATATCGATATCATGTCAGATAAAGTAAATACTAAATCTCCTATCCTCCCCAATATAATATACGAGGACGATTACATTCTCGCGATAAACAAACCGCCTCATATACCGACGCACGAATCCCATCTTCACCGTGGTGACGCCCTGTCAAACTCCGTTACGGAATATATGAAAAGGAAGAATCCGGAATACGTATTCCGTGCCGTCAACCGTTTGGATAAAGACACGAGCGGAATAGTCCTCACCGCCAAGGACCGCATAAGCTCGTATCTTATGTCGAAATCCATTCAGAATCACGAGATGAAAAAAACTTATATAGCAGTTCTCCGCGGCTGCCCCGACAAGATGCGCGGAGAAATCAAAACGTATATACAACGTAAGGGAGACAGTATAATAGAACGCGAGGTCTGTTGCCAAAATGAAAACGCAGACCTTGCAATTACAAGGTATCGGGTTGTATTCAGCTCTAACGGCTTATGCGTTGTTCTCGCATATCCCATAACCGGAAGAACGCACCAGCTCCGTGTTCATTTTTCGTATATAGGACACCCTATTGTCGGGGATACGCTTTACGGTGACTCTGACCCACGAATTTCACGGCAGGCCCTGCATGCAATGAGCCTTGAATTCCGACATCCTCAGAACCGAGAACACCTGCTTTTGAACGCCCCCCCTTCCGAGGATATGATAACTCTTCTTTCAGGCATCGGATTTGACATATCAAAAATCCAAAACAAGTAAAACGAAAACGGTATTCCCCTGTCGCAAAATATGCTGACAGACATCAGGGGAATACCGTTTTATTATTAAATACAACTATTTATTCTGATAATCGTTTTTAACGAGAACGTCGTGCGCGCCGCCCTCAACTATCGAAGTTGCGCTTACCAGGGTGAGCTTAGCCTTTTTTTGCAGCTCTTCAATGTTGAGCGCTCCGCAATTGCACATTGTGGAACGTACCTTCGAGAGTGTCGTCATGACGTTGTCGTGAAGCGAGCCTGCGTACGGAACATAACAGTCAACACCTTCAACGAACGACAGCTTCTGCGCTCCGCCCAGATCGTATCTCTGCCAGTTGCGAGCCCTTGCCGAGCCCTCGCCCCAGTACTCTTTCATATACGTACCGTTTATCATCACCTTACTTGTAGGGCTTTCGTCGAAGCGTGAGAAGTATCTTCCGAGCATGCAGAAGTCACATCCCATTGCAAGTGCGAGAGTTATGTGATAGTCGTGAACTATACCGCCGTCGGAGCAAATCGGAACGTATATTCCCGTTTCCTTGAAATATTCGTCACGGGCACGTGCAACGTCAATAACTGCCGTTGCCTGTCCACGCCCTATACCTTTTGTTTCTCTGGTGATACATATGGAGCCTCCTCCTATGCCTATCTTCACGAAGTCTGCGCCCGCCTCTGCAAGGAAACGGAAGCCGTCCGCATCAACGACGTTTCCCGCGCCGACCTTTACCTTATTGCCATACACCGAACGTATCCATTCAAGAGTTCTCTTCTGCCATTCGGAGAAGCCCTCGCTTGAATCTATGCAAAGCACGTCAGCTCCTGCATCAACCAAAGCCGGGACCCTCTCTTTGTAGTCACGTGTATTGATACCTGCGCCGACAATGTAGCGTTTATGCTCGTCGAGAAGCTCATTCGGGTTTTCCTTATGACTCTCATAGTCTTTTCTGAAAACGAAAGCCACGAGTCTGTCATCTGCATCAACTATCGGCAGAGAGTTGAGTTTATGGTCCCAAATGATATTATTACATTCTTTGAGCGACGTTCCGTCGGGAGCCACTATGAGTTTTTCTCTGGGTGTCATAAAAGTATATATTTTTTCGTTCGGAGACATACGACTCACTCTGTAATCACGTCCAGTAACTATGCCGAGGAGCTTTCCGTTGCTCGTTCCGTCGTCTGTAATGGCGACGGTTGAAAAGCCGTTTTTCTCCTTGAGGGCAAGTATATCGGCGAGTGTCTTGTCAGGACTTAAATTTGAGGCTGATTTAACGAATCCTGCTTTATATGATTTGACACGGCGCACCATTTCCGCCTCCGACTCAATCGTCTGCGAGCCGTAGATAAAGGAAACTCCGCCCTCTTTTGCAAGAGCTATCGCCATTCTGTCGTCTGATACCGACTGCATGATTGCGCTGACGAGCGGTATATTCATAGAAAGCTCGGGCGTCTCACCTCGTTTGAACTTTACAAGAGGAGTTTTGAGTGAAACGTTTGCGGGAATACAGTTTGAATCCGAATACCCCGGTACAAGCAAATATTCACTGAAAGTATGTGATGCTTCTTCGTAATAGTATGCCATAAATCCACCTCTTAAAATTGTTTTTCTCTATAATAACGAAAAATTACCGAAAAGTCAATAGATTTCCCGGTAATTACGCTTGATTTGCCTGTAAACGCGGCGCCATATCATACTATTCGCTGTATTTGTTTGCTATTTCGTCTTTTATATATCCGAAAAAGACCATACTGTATACAAGCCACGCAAGAGAACATAGCACAGGCACCATCCAAAAGCCTCCGAAAAGCGGCAGAACCACCTTTCCTCCCGGAATATATGCGGAATCGGCTGGTACTGTTTTCGTGAATGCCATAAAAATAACGTACAGCATCGAAGTTGCCGCACACAAAACCGAAAGAACAAAGAATACTATGCTGCGTTTTTTGAGAGTCTGCCGTATGGCCTCGGTGGCACGGTCGTTATATTCGCATACCGTGTTCTCTTTTGCAATTCTGTATATAAACACCGAAAAGAAACTCATAAAAATCACAAAAGAAATATTTTCAAATACCGAAAAAATTATTACCCTAACGTATGCCTGCTCTGCGGCATCGATTTTTGATATAGCGGAATAATCGAATTTCGAGAAAAAATCCGAGGTCACGTAATAAGAAAGCGATGATAAAAGAACATACAGAATACCCGTGGCGAAAAGTGTTCTCGACTTACGCCTGCCGAAAAACTTAACCAGCAGAACGCAGGCAAACAAAAATATACATGCACTCAGCACATCGGGAAGTATATTGACATTATCAAATATAAGGTCTATGCTGAATCCTACGGCAATAGCCGAAAGATTGAGAACCATAAATATAGAGGAAACTCGTCTCTTTTTTTTAAGTTTATCGTCCGCCTCGTTCATTCTTTTTTCAACAGCGGAAATGAACGTGTCATTCTTTTTCAAGCTGTAAGCATAAAGAATGAAAAATATAAGCCATACGATGGCGAGAAGCCCCACGGCAATCATCGATATTGCAACTGCTATACCCTCGTACTGCGCCGCAAAGTGACCGTTGGTCTCTGATACGGGAATGAGCAAAAGCTCCGGCAATAGTGCCATAACCGACCGAAGCGAAAAGAAAACGATTGAAAGAACGCACAGTTGCTTTTTTTTGTCTTTTCCGCCTTCAACGGATGAGGCGAGATTCGGCACTTCCCTGTCCTCAACGTAGGACAGCGCTCGGTACAATGATATAAGCGAGGGTATTATAAATATTAGTTCACACACCGTATACATAATCATTATAACGGCGAGAAGCGAGGTTTCGCTTGAATGCTTCTCCTCTATCCAACCCATAAGAATTATGAAAGGAATTTTCGATACGCTTATCCACATAAGCTTGCGTGAATTGTTCTTTACCTCGTCAAAATACGGATATATATCAGATATATCATTCAGAATAAAAAACAGTATTGCATATCCTATAAAGTCCGGCAGAACGTCTAAAAGACCCGAAAAAGGATTAGCAAGCGTTAATGCCGCAAAGATGATGAAAGCGAATTTGACGTTTATTCTGCTGTAAGCTCTCACTTCTTCCCATCTCCTTTTTTGTTCTTTAACTCTTTTCGGATATTATTCCTCTTGGACGTAACGCTTGTTTTATCTTTCTCGGGGTGAGCGACAGTCTCTTCCGTATTCTCATCCTCCGGAATATAAATCCACATATAGCATGAGAAAATCAGTTTTGCATTTATTGCGATATAAATTACGCCAAAAACGCACATTATAATATAAATTACGGTGACTACTTTAGCCGCAGTTTGGCTCGGAGTCAGAAAATCGTTAGAAAAATTCATGAAAATGAACGGAATATAGAATACAAAGAGGAAGAAACGCTGCACGAAGGCTCTCTGAAATATATTCGCAGCCCCGGTCTCTTTTGCAATATCGATAATGCCAGAGAGAAGAAAATACGTAAATACTGCGGTAAACATCGGCTGCACTGTAACAAACCACATTATAACGGTCGTATACTCTCTTCCGAAAATTGCAAGCACTTCAAAGACGGCGGCCGCCATAGACAGCACACTCATAACAGCGCAGGTAACCAAAGAATACCTGAACCATTTGTTATATTCATAGAGTTTCGTCAGTGCGAAAAGCATAATCAAAGATGATATAAACCAAAATATACCCTGCTTGGATACGAAGTTTATACCTATGATATAGCCGACGAACAGTGTTCCGAATCCCATAAATTCTCCTCTGCACGATAAATATCGTGTTCGCACGAAAGCCACCGCAGCCCTGCCAAACGGTTTTAATGAAATCACATATTATCTTTTTCTTTCAAAAGACAACAGTTTTTGTATTTTTTGCCTGACCCGCAGGGGCACGGGTCGTTTCTGCCGACCTTTTGCTTCTTTACGGTAGGCTTTTTTTTCACGGGTTTTCCGTCCGAAAAGCCCTCAACTGTCGGTTTCGCAACTGCTACACGCTCTATTGGCCTTGCCTGAGGTCTTACGTTCATGAGCGCGCGCACGGTATTGTCGCGTATATCCTCCGTCATCTGTTCAAACATCTGAGCACCCACTATACGGTATTCGTTTATAGGGTCCCTCTGCGCATATGAATTAAGTCCTATGGAGCCCTTGAGGTCGTCCATAGCGTCTATCTGCTCCATCCATGCCCTGTCGACGTTGCGCAAAAGTATTACGCGCTCGATTTCTCTCATGTCTGCGCCGACCTCGCCGAATATGGCATCCTTGGATTTATATATATCCTCTGCCACGGCTGTAAGTTTATCCTTTATTTTGTCGCGAGAAATCCCCCGACAGTCATTTAGCTCGCCATCCGAGAAAACATATCCGAAATGCGCTTTTATTGCAGAAATATCCCACTCTTCATCACCGGAGGACATAAATGCATCTACGCTGTCACTGACAAAAGACCGTATCATTTCATGCATCTTGTCTGTGAGGTCCTTGCCGTCGATAACCTCTCGTCTCTGCCCGTATATGATATTTCTCTGATGGTTCATTACGTCATCGTAGGAGAGAACGTTCTTTCTTCTGCCGAAGTTATTTGACTCTATTCTCTTCTGCGCCGTCTCTATGCTTTTCGTGAGCAGTGACGAGCGTATGCAGGAATTCGGATCAAGATTGAAACGTGCAGCCATCATTCCTATTCTGTCTCCGCCGAAAAGACGTATAAGGTCGTCCTCGAGGGAAAGATAGAAACGAGATTCTCCGGGGTCGCCCTGCCGTCCGCTTCTTCCTCTGAGCTGATTATCTATTCTTCTGCTCTCATGTCTCTCTGTTCCGAGAATGAAGAGACCTCCGGCATTTCTCACCTCTTCTGCCATAGGCGCTATTTCTTCCTTATACTTCTCGTAAAGTTTATTGAAAGTATCTCTTGCACTAAGAATTTCTTCATCTTCCGTGTGTGAAAATCCGTTTGCCTGAGCAATAAGCTCGTCGGAGAAGCCCATTTTTTTCATCTGCGCCTTCGCCATATATTCGGCATTACCGCCGAGCATAATATCGGTTCCTCGTCCTGCCATATTAGTGGCTATGGTAACTGCTCCGGGTTTTCCCGCCTGGGCGACTATCTCAGCCTCCCTGTCATGGTGCTTTGCATTAAGGACATTGTGAGGAATTCCCTTTGCTTTGAGCATTTTAGAAAGCTCTTCCGACTTATCTATCGACACCGTACCTACAAGGACGGGCTGCCCCTTTTCGTGGCACTCGGCTATCTGCTCAACGACAGCAGCGAGTTTTGCCTTACGAGTGATATATACGTTATCACCGTAGTCCTTTCTTATCATCGGTTTGTTGGTCGGCACTTCAACTACATCCAGACGGTATATCTCACGAAATTCATCCTGCTCCGTTAGTGCCGTTCCCGTCATACCGGATAGCTTCTTGTACATTCTGAAATAGTTCTGGAAGGTGATTGTTGCGAGAGTTTTTGACTCTTTTTCAATCTTAACGCCCTCTTTCGCCTCTATCGCCTGGTGAAGTCCGTTTGAATACCTGCGTCCGAACATAAGTCGCCCGGTGAACGTATCAACAATGATGACCTGTCCGTCCTTGACGACGTAGTCGACCTCGTTTTTCATAACGCCGTGGGCACGTATGGCGTTTTCAATATAGTGATACAAAGAGGAGTTTTCAGGGTCTGAAAGATTCTCCACACCGAAAAACTTCTCCGCCTTTGCAATTCCGTTAGCGGTGAGAACGGCCTGTCTGCTCTTCTCGTCAACGATATAGTCCTCCGCTACGTCGTCATGATCCTCTTTTTCGTCCATCTCTTTGATAACCTTGCGACTCATACCACGGACCAGCCGCTCGGCTCTCTCATAAAGCTCGCTCGACTCATCGCCCTGTCCCGATATGATAAGAGGCGTTCTCGCTTCATCGATAAGTATAGAGTCAACCTCGTCCACGATGGCGAAACTGTGCCCTCTCTGCACCATATCACGACGATACAGTACCATATTGTCACGCAGATAATCGAATCCGAGTTCGTTATTTGTTGCATATGTTATGTCGGCGTCATATGCTTTGTGCTTTTCCTCATTGCTTTGTCCGGGTACGATAAGACCGGTTGTAAGTCCGAGGAATGAATATACTCTGCCCATCTCTTCGCTGTCACGGCGTGCGAGATAGTCGTTTACGGTTACGATATGCACACCCTCGCCGGAGAGAGCGTTCAGGTAAGCGGGAAGAGTCGCGACAAGTGTTTTTCCTTCTCCCGTCTTCATCTCGGCTATTCTGCCCTGATGAAGAAGTATTCCTCCCATGAGCTGCACACGAAACGGTTTCTTGCCGAGCACTCTCTTTGCCGCCTCCCTTGCCGTTGCAAAAGCCTCCGGAAGTATGTCATCGAGTGTTTCACCGTTTGCGAGTCTCTCCTTAAAAATTGCGGTTTTCCCCGCAAGCGTATCGTCGTCAAGAGCCGAATACTCATCATCGAGAGCCTCGATTCTGTCAACCGTTTTGCGTATTTTCTTTATTTGTCTCTCGCTGTAAGTTCCGAAAACAGCAGAAAAAAGTCCCATAGTTATCCACCTTAAATCAACATAATTGAACCGTAATATAAATCCGAAGTACGGTAAGACAAAATCAACTAAGTCCGTCTTTCGGTTGTTCATATATCATACACGAATATTTTACCATATAATGTTTCTCATTACAATAAAAAAATGTAAATATTTATTGTATATAATATCATTTTATAATGTTATTTATTATATTTACATTCGTTTCGGTATCTACTTTTCAATATTCACAATCTCGCAGGATATCTTATAATAGCTCGTAAATTTTTGACTCCCACTTGACTTTTTTGCCGTTAGGTATAAAATATAAGCATGACAACGGTCATAAAAAGTATAAAAGCATCCATGGAGCCGTCAGATATGAAAGATATAAACATTGTACTTCACTGTCCCGAAATTCCCCAGAATACCGGAAACATAGCACGTACCTGCGCCGCAACGGGAGCCGCGCTCCACTTGATAAAACCGCTTGGTTTTGAAATTGACGACAAGAAAATGAAACGTGCAGGTCTTGATTATTGGGACCTGTTGGACATAACGTATTATGAAAACGAGGACGAGTTTTTCGAGAAAAACCGAGGAGAAACTATCTTCTTTTTTTCCACTAAAGCCCCCAGAGCATATACGGAGATAAACTATCCTCATCGTGTCTTTATAATGTTTGGCAGAGAAACGAAGGGACTGCCTGAGTACATACTTGCAAGGAACCCCGACACTACAGTGCGAATCCCGATGCTCCCCCATCTGCGCAGTCTAAATCTCTCAAACTCAGTCGCCATAGCAACATATGAAATATTACGTCAACGCAACTTTTCAGGCCTTCAAGAAGTAGGTACCCCTACCACGTTCTCCTGGGGTGATTTACAGTTCTGACTAAAATAAAAACAGCCGATATGCTTCGGCTGTTTTTTCAATAATGTAGCTGTCAATAAGCCTTGCCCCAATATACAAGGCTTTTTGCGGGCTTTCCGCAGCATACGCATCTGTCGGAAATTCTCTCCTGCACAAGAGGAATACAGCGTGAGCCTGCTCCCGTTTTTGCTTTTACCTCGTCCTCGCAGGTCTCCTCACCGCACCACATGGCACGGATGAAACCGTCGCCCTTGGATAGAGCTTCGTTAATTTCGTCGATAGTCGTACAGTCGTATGTTCTGCGCTCGCGGTTTTCGAGAGCTTTTTTATACATTCCGTCTCTTGCTTCCACGAGTTTTGCTTTTATCGTATCTACTATTCCGTCAAGAGATACGGAGGTCTTTTCCATATTGTAGCGCATAGCGACCACGCATTGTCCCGCTTCAATATCTCGAGGTCCAATCTCTATACGGACGGGAACGCCCTTCATCTCGTATTCCGCAAATTTCCATCCGGGCGACTGCTCGGAGTCGTCAACCTTAACGCGTATATCTGCAGAAAGAAGTACGTCACGCAGCTTGTATGCCGCATCGAGAACCCCCTCCTTGTGCTGTGCTACAGGAACAATAATAACCTGTATAGGGGCTATTGCAGGCGGAAGAACAAGACCGTTGTCATCTCCGTGAGTCATTATAACTCCGCCTATCATTCTCGTCGTGCATCCCCACGAAGTCTGATGAGGATATGCAAGAGTATTTTCCTTGGTAGTATACTTTATGTCAAACGCTTTTGCAAAACCGTCTCCGAAGTAATGCGAGGTAGCTGCCTGCAAGCATTTTCCGTCATGCATAAGTGCCTCTATCGCATAGGTGTCCTCTGCTCCCGCAAACTTGTCGCTCGGTGTTTTGCAGCCCTCTATAACGGGAATCGCGAGGTCCTGCTCATGGAATTTGGCATATACGTTGAGCATACGTAAGGTTTCCTCACGCGCTTCCTCCGCGGTTGCATGCATGGTATGGCCTTCCTGCCAGAGGAACTCTCTGGAGCGCAGGAAAGGACGTGTTGTTTTTTCCCATCTTACAACACTGCACCACTGGTTATACAGTTTAGGCAGATCTCGGTATGATTTTATTATGTTTGCGTAATGCTCGCAGAACAGCGTCTCCGACGTCGGACGAACGCAGAGTCTCTCTGTGAGCTTCTCGTTTCCGCCCATGGTTACCCACGCAACCTCGGGTGCAAAGCCCTCAACGTGATCCTTTTCTTTTTCAAGCAAGGTTTCGGGTATAAACATCGGCATATATACGTTCTCGTGTCCGAGTTCCTTGAATTTCGTATCGAGAATGTGTTGCATATTTTCCCATATTGCATATCCGTAAGGGCGAATTATCATACAACCTTTAACGCTGGAATAATCGATAAGGTCTGCTTTTTTACATATATCGGTGTACCATTGAGCGAAATCAACGCTCATAGGCGTTATCGCCTCCACCATCTTCTTATCCTGTGCCATATTACGCTCCTGAAATAAAATAGTTTAATTAATAACACATATACTCAATTATTATATATCAGACCTTGGTAATTGTCAACATCATTTGATGTCATTTTTAGTTTTTTAGGAATATAATGAAATAAAGATATAAAAATTATTCAAAATTCATATTATGTAAATATAAATACACATTTTTTTGAAAAATCTATTGCATTATTATGCAAAACAGTATATAATTTAATAGTCATGCGGTAAAATGTTTATTCTGACTCGCATTAAATTCAAATAAACATACGTCTTAAACAAACGATTGCCGTAAAACCGCTGCATTACCGTCATCGGTAAGCCCAAATGCGGAATACTTGTTACCGGAGAAACTATGAAATACACAGAAATGAACAAAGAAGAGCTTTCCTTAGAATATTCGAAGGTTAAAGCAGAATACGAAAACTACAAGTCTATGGGACTTTCTCTTGATATATCACGCGGAAAACCATCCAAAGAACAGCTTGATATAAGCCTCGGTCTCCTATCAAAGCAACGCACCGACTCAGACTGTATGAGCCGTGACGGCTTTGACTGTCGCAACTACGGTATAGCGTTCGGTTTGCCCGAGATAAAAAATATGTGGTCCGATATAACGGGCATCCCCGCAGATAACATAATAGTCGGGGGAAATTCGAGTCTCAATATGATGTATGATACCCTTACCCGTGCAATGCTCTACGGAGTTTACGGTTCGGAGCGTCCTTGGTGTCGGGAGGAAAAAATCAAATTTCTATGTCCTGCCCCGGGTTATGACAGACATTTCGCAGTTACCGAGTCTCTCGGTTTTGAGCTTATCCTCGTACATATGCGCAAAGACGGCCCCGATATGGATGAAGTGGAAAAATATGCGCTCGACCCTCAGGTGAAGGGAATCTGGTGCGTGCCTAAATACTCTAACCCCACGGGTATTACCTACTCCGATGAAGTTGTTCACCGACTTGCAAAGATGAAAACGGGCGCTCCCGATTTCCGTATCATGTGGGATAATGCATACATCATCCACGATCTCGGAAACGAAAGCGACCATCTCGACGATATATTTGCTCAAGCAAAAAAGTACGGAAATGAGGACAGAATTTTTTATTTTACCTCTTCCTCTAAGATTACTTTCCCCGGCTCCGGCATCGCAATGATGGCGGCGAGCGAAAACAACTTAAAACAAATAAAACCCATTATAATGACTCAGACCATAGGCCCCGATAAGTTAAACCAGCTTCGCCATGTTGAATTTCTTAAAAATAAGGCGGGTGTTATGGAGCATATGAAATTGCATGCACAGCTATTGCGCAAGCGTTTTGACATTATGCTCGGAGCACTCTCACGTGAGCTTGACGGCAAGGGTATTGCCGAATGGACAAATCCCCGCGGAGGATACTTCATAAGCCTTGACGTAATGAGTGGTTGCGCAAAAAGAGTATACGAGCTTGCAAAAGAAGCCGGCGTTACACTTACAACGGTAGGTGCCGATTTCCCATACGGAATTGACCCGTATGATACGAATCTGCGTCTTGCTCCTTCATATCCGCCATGCGAAGAGCTGACTATCGCATCGAATATTCTCGCCTGCACCGTAAAACTCGCCGCACTCGAAAAACTGCTTGACAAACCAATTTGATAACGTAATTAAAAACCGCACATGGCGTTTGCCTGTGCGGTTATGTTTTTGTTATTCGGACAGTGCTTTGTACTGATCGTTAAGCTGTTTAAGTCCGTTTACTTTCTGGTTCTTTATTTCTTCCCATGAGCTGGCAGTTTCTTTTGATCCGCTTATAACGCTACCCAAAATCGAGAAGAGACTGCTTGACAGCTTTTCGCCCGTTACCTTTATCGATTGATCAAATTGCTGAGTAGGATCAATAGTAAGCTTATCATAAAGGAGATCGAGCATCTTCTTTGTGCCGGTACCCGTCTCATATTTGAGCTTAAGACCGTCATTATAGTACTTATTTCTTACGGCTTCGCTCTTTATGTTTGCATACTGCCAGAATGCACTGACCTCGGTGAAGTTCCTTGTGGACTTAAATATTGCGCCTGAATTGGCATTATCGTAGACACGGCATACGTAATCGTCGGTCTCATACAGCTTCGGATACGGTATCGGGCATTTCTTCAGGCCGGAAAGAATATCGCCCTCCAGGTCGAAGATATAGAGGTTGCTTGAAAATACTGTCTTACCCTTTGCAAAAATATTTCTTATATCATTCGTGCTTTCCGTAACGGAAACATATTTAAGAACGCCCTTGGAATTCAAAACGTCCTTTACCTTTTTAATGTAAGTATCCCAAGTACCCGTTATAGCCGTGCTGTTATACTCATATTCGTTGGTTGCGGTATTATAGTCAATAAGGTTTATGGATGTGCCGTATGCGAGAACCATACAGGTTCCTGCCTGCAGACCTCCCGAGGAGTTTGCCATAAAGACAGCTCCGAGCTCATCCTCGTCATCGGTGCCCTGTTCGCTGTTCGGCGTATCGTTATATGCCGCATTGCATATACCAAGGAATTTATCCCACGTCCATTCACCGTAATCCGCTATATCGGAGTAAAAATCCTCTATTGCTTCGTATGACGTTTTTGCAACCAATTGCTCCTCGTTTAC
>JAXEKG010000006.1:0-243129 GCA_034101145.1 Eubacteriales bacterium
CCTCTGCTTTAGTTGCTTCTGAATAACTCTTAAACTTTTGTCCTTTCTTTGCCATAACAAAACACCTCCTATGGTACCATTATACCATAAGAGGTGTTTGCGCCTTTTTCTTTTCTGTGAACTATTTGGGGTTCACTTCAATTTTCACATCGCCTTTATAATAATCTTTACGTCTCCGCTGACTGTTTTGATTTTGCATATACCTCCCGTGCGTGATGCCGGGACTTTAATACTTCCGCTCGTTGTTTCCGTAACAAAGATTTTTTCTGTCATAAGAGAACCTTTAATTTCACCGCTTGTGGTGTTTATCTCAATTTCGTCAGCATCACAGGACTCAAGCTCCACGTCGCCGCTGTTTGTGGATATATCAAGTTTTCCATGAACTATCATTGAATCGGCATTCAACTCTCCGCTCTGCGAACCTACCGTCACCGAGTTGCTTGTCGTATGGTCGAGCTCGATATTTCCGCTTGTGCTTTCAAGGATGATTTTGTCGCTTTCGCCAATATTATCCAGCGAAATTTCACCGCTTGACGTGACTATGTTAACCGTGCTTGCTTTCGTTCTCTCCATCTCGACGTCTCCGCTTGTCGTAACAATAGAGAGTTCTCCTATACTGCAATCGGTAAAGCTTATCTCACCGCTTGACGATACCACGCCGGCTTTTTCAAAAGAAACGTTGCCCTCACATTCTATATCTCCGCTTGCGGTCGTTACGGTTAGTTCGCCGTATGTTTTTGCGGGAAGATAAATGCTTACCTTTGCCTCGATGCCGAATATGCCTATGCACTCATACCATTTGCCCGTGTTTTTCTGAGTTACAGACAGGGTAGAGCCATCGGTTGTTACTTCAAACGTCGTTTTGTCACTCTCACTACATACAACTTTTGCTTTTCCGTCGGTCGGAATAATCGTTACTTTTGCGGAAGCTACGTCTATTTTCAAATCTGAAAAATCCACCTCGATATCGTGTGTTATATTCGTATATTTTTCTGACGAAAAGGCAGATACGTCGAATTTCGATATTGCCAAAGCAGAGAATACCATTATAATTCCTGCAATTATAAGTATAGAGGCTGTTATAAGAGCAATTTTAGTTTTTCTCATTTTACTTCATCCTTTCTTACAAAAAAGCTTTTGACGGTGTTGAGGAATCTTTTGCTCATTCGAAGAGTCGTCTTTACGATATATAAATTTGCAATAAACAGCACAACCGCAATGCCGGCGCATAAAAGAGCAATTCCTATCGACAGCACACAACCCATTCCCGTTCCGGATATAAGATATCCGAATGCGGCTACAATGCAGGCAGGTACCGAAACTACGAGCGCAAGCTCGGTTGCAAACATGGCAATAACCAAACTCCATATCACTGCATAAACCGAAAAAAACACGCAGATGGCAGCAATGCAAAGCGAGAACCATATCGGTGAACCGAGTGCTATGAGAATAATCTCCCATATACGAAGCTCATGGCTCGGAGATATTCTTTCTTTAATTATTTTTGGAAGAGAGATACCCGATACAGCCTGCGCGGCTGCATCATTTACCGAACCTATCTCTGATACCGCATCTTCCTCGCTCATTCCGTCCTCAATGCGGTCGTCAATTATTTCACAGTAATATTCTGCCGAGCGTTCGATATCCTCTTTCGGATAACCCTTAAGTTTTTCACGCAGTGCAGAAATAAATTCATTTTTAGTCATTTTGTTCTTTTCCTCTCACTACAAATTTGTAAATTGAAAAAATCTCGTCAAAATCTTTTTTGAAGCTCTCAATACGTAAAAGTCCTTTATCGGTTATGTGATAGTATTTGCGCAGCCTGCCGTTGTGCTCGACATTCTTTACGCTGAGCATATCCGCCGATTCCAGACGCCTCAAAATCGGATAGAGAGTTGATTCCGACAACTCAACAAACGGCTTCATATCTTTTATTATCTTATAGCCGTATGAATCTTGGTCCTTGATTGCCGCGAGAACACATACATCAAGAAAACCTCTTTTCAGCTGAATATCCATCTTATACCTCCTTACATCCAATATTATATGACGCATAGTATTATTTGTCAAGAGGTATTTTGAATTTTTTTGAATTACTTCAAATATTGTTCACCGTATATTAAATTTTGAAAAGTAAAATATAAATAATATCTACTTCTCAAAAATTTTTATAAAAAAACGAGAAAACTCTTGACAAAAGGAATAATATATTGTATATTGATAATAGTAATTATTACTAATAAGGAAAACATATGAGAAACACAAGACAGAGAGAAGAAGTTCTGGCCGCCTTACGCTCGGAACGTTCTCATCTCACCGCTACTCAGGTATATGATAAGGTGAGGGAGAAAATATCGAATATAAGTCTCGGAACCGTCTACCGTAACCTCGGCAATCTTGTGCAGAGTGGAGAAATATTTACTGTTGAAACATCTGACAAATGCCTTTTTTACGACGGATTCACTTTTCCGCATTCACATTTTGTTTGCAACGGTTGCGGTGCTATTTTCGATGTTTCAAATGCTAATAGCGTCGAATATCCGCCCGAGCTGAACGGTTTTTCCGTTGAGGAAGAACGCACTGTTTATTACGGGCTTTGTAAAAACTGCGTTAAACGTATAGACGAAAGAAAAAATAAAAAACAGTAGTACGGTAAAAAAATTCGGATAAAATAAATAAAAGAAAGAATGTGTTTTCTGCAGGATTACGTTAAAATGATTGAAATCGCAAAATTAACATAAAATAATAAAACAATAAGGAGAAAAGATTATGAAAAAGTATGTTTGCCCCATCTGCGGTTATGTTTACGAAGGAAATGAGCCTCCGGTAGAGTGCCCTATATGTCACGCACCCGGTTCTTCGTTTAATGTTGAAGAAGGAGGAATGAGTTGGGCTGCTGAGCATGTAGTCGGCGTTGCAAAAAACGTTGACCCCAAAATCATCGAGGGACTTCGTATGAACTTCAACGGTGAATGCTCCGAGGTAGGCATGTATCTTGCAATGGCAAGAGTAGCTTACAGAGAAGGATATCCCGAGGTAGGTTCTTACTACGAGAAAGCGGCATGGGAAGAGGCAGAGCATGCGGCAAAGTTTGCAGAGCTTCTCGGTGAGGTTGTAACCGATTCCACAAAGAAAAACCTTGAGCTCAGAGTTGCGGCAGAGAATGGCGCAACCCTCGGTAAGGTAGAACTCGCAAAACTCGCAAAGGAGCAGAATCTCGACGCTATTCACGATACCGTTCACGAAATGGCTCGTGACGAGGCTCGCCACGGCAAGGCTTTCGAGGGACTTCTCAACCGTTATTTCAAGAAATAATAATCAAAATAAGAACTGCCCCGATGAAATTACTTTTCATCGGGGATTTTGCTGTTTTCAAGATATAATGCTTTGAAAACAGCAACTATATAAAAATAAGTTTTTTTGAATATTTTTCTTGACAAAACCGAATTTTTATGGTTTAATAATATAGCGATTGACGACTTGCCCGGATTTTTTATATATTTAACGCAGATTTTAATCGCATTTGAGGAGGCATAGCTCAGTTGGTTAGAGTACTTGCTTGACATGCAAGGGGTCACAAGTTCGAGTCTTGTTGTCTCCACCATACCCGGTGTATAAAAAGCTCACCGACAAAAAGCACAAGATAGTTGTATCTTGTGCTTTTTTATTACTATATTTTATAATCGGAAAACCTTGAAATTTAACAGTTGCCTTTCGGCGTTTCCGTGGAAAAACAGGTCTTGAACCTACAACACTCATTTTGTATTACGGGTTATTGTTTTTATTTTCCGTATGTGATAGTAAAAATTGCTTTGTTCAATGTTCAGCAATTGCAAAGCGGTTCTCAATTTTATGCGTTTGCAGAGATAATCGTTTGCAACGGATAAAAAACTTTCTGTATAAACGAAAGAAGGACGCCCGAAACGGACGCCCTTTTCTTTTGCTATCCTGATTCCTTCGGCTTGGCGCGCCTTTATATTTTCCCGTTCGTTCTCGGCTACGAAAGATAATACCTGCAAAACAACGTCCGAAATGAACCTGCCTACCAGCGTATCGGCTTTTGTGCGGGTATCCAGAAGCGGCATGTCTAAAACCAGAATATCCGCGCCGATGACGTTGGTTATTTTGTTCCATTCTTCGATGATCTGACTGTAATTGCGACCGAGGCTATCAATAGATTTTATAACGAGCAGGTCGCCTGCTTTCAGTTTCTTTAACAGGCATTGATATGCTTTGCGTTCAAAATTCCTGCCGCTTTTCTTTTCGGAGAAAACGCTGCTTTTTTCTATGCCGAACTCATAGAACGCAGAAAGTTGCCTGTCAAGGTTCTGGTCCTTTGCCGATACCCGTGCGTATGCGTAAATCATAATAAATCTCTCCTTATGTTTTTTCTATAAGGATAGCGAAAACACGGCAAAAACGCAATATAAGAACACATAAAATAAAAAATTGTAGTAAAAGTACACTTTTACTACAAGCCTCAAGGAGGATGTTTTATGGGAAGAAGGCTTTTATCTGTATTCGTAGTGCTCTTATGCGTTATGTCTTGTATATTCGCGCTTGCCGCTTGCAACAGCACGGTCGCGGTGGAGAGTGTAACTCTGAACAAAACGGAGCTTACTCTTGATATCGGCGGAGAAGAAACGCTCACGGCAACCGTTATGCCCGACAATGCTACGAATAAAACCGTTACATGGTCGTCCGACAATACAGCCGTTGCCACCGTTGATAACGGTAAAGTTACCGCCGTGGCGGAAGGCTCGGCAACAATAACTGCAACTGCCGACGGCAAGAGTGCGAGTTGCTCGGTAACTGTAAACGCGCCTGCACCGGTTAAGGAAGTTACCGCCGAAGAGTGGACAAGACTTTTGGAAGGTACCGATAATTTCTCTATGAAATTGCAAAATCCGGGACATGAAATGACGTATTTATTCGACGGAACCACAAGAATGCAAACTGATGATGAGTATTCTCTGATATATGTTAAGGAAGGAGACAAATACTATTCTTACAACAATTTTAACGGTAGCTGGGTAAAACAGGAAAAAACCGTTTCAGATTATTCTTCGCCTTCTATGTTTGCCGAAGTTCTGACTTACTTCAAGGACGATCGTTCTTCTTTTACCTATGAGAATGGTATATATAAGGCCGCCTCTTTGGACAAATCCGATACTTTACACGCTACAATTTATAACGTAGAAATAGAGTTTGAAAACGGTGCATTAGTACGTTTGAGATTTACTACAGAGGACGGTAGCAGCGGTTGTGAAGTATTCAATGTCGGTAAATCTGAAATAAAATTACCCGAGAATTATCAAGATTTAACTCCGTCTGCCTGACAATGAAAGAAAACTAAATAAAAAATACATATGGCGTTCACGAAATTTTTGTGAACGCCGTTTTTTCTATGAAAATATCTGTTATGGATTACTTTTTGAATATTTGATATTTTTACGAAAAAATCGAAAAAATTTCAAAAAACCTATTGACAATTCGAAAAATGTAGGTTATAATGAGTCCATATTTGAAAGGCAACGAAAAGAAGAGTAGATCGAAGATAGCGTTTCAGAGAGTTTCCCGTTAGCTGTGAGGGAGATACGTAAGGTCGGTTGAACATGGTCTTGGAGCCGCACACCGAAGCGTTTTTCGCCAGGCTGTGACGGGGGCGCCCGTTAATGCGCAGAAGTTTGTCAGAACTTTGTGAGGTTATCGTTCGTGAGACGATAATAAATTAAGGTGGTAACACGTATTTTACGTCCTTAAGCTTAGGCTTAAGGACTTTTTGTTTGATAACAATAACGGAAAGGCGTTTACAATGATAGAAATCAAGAACCTGACAAAGACCTTCCACTCAAATACCGGCGACGTCGATGCTCTCAGAGATATAAACCTTAGAATCGACGACGGCGACATATTCGGTATCATAGGTTTATCCGGCGCAGGAAAAAGCACGCTGGTGCGTTGTATTAATCTTCTGTGCATACCTGACGACGGTGAGGTCATAATCGACGGCAATGATATAACGAAGCTTACAAAAAAAGAACTTTTGAAACAGCGACAGCAGATAGGAATGATATTCCAGGGATACAATCTTCTCGAACAGAGAAATCTGCTTTCAAACGTATGTTTTCCTCTTGAAATTGCAGGGGTTCCCAAGGCTGAGGCAAGGGAAAAGGCACACGAGATGCTGAAGCTCGTAGGGCTTGACGACAGATGGAACGCATATCCGTCACAGCTCTCGGGCGGACAGAAGCAGCGTGTGGCAATAGCCAGAGCCCTTGCGACAGATCCGAAATACCTGCTTTGTGATGAAGCAACGAGTGCTCTCGACCCCAATACGACGCTGTCGATACTGAATCTGATACAGGAAATCAACGAGAAGCTCGGAGTCACGGTTGTAATAATAACACATCAGATGAGCGTTATAGACCAGATATGCAACAAGGTTGCCGTAATCGACAACAGCCGTATTGCGGAGGTCGGAGAAGTCAGCGAAATATTTGCAAATCCGAAATCCGATATAGCAAAAGAATTGATTCTTCCGAAAACGTCGCGTGAACCGCAAAGCATCAGCGGTGTCAAACTCCGCTTGGTATTCAACGGAAATTCCGCGTACGAGCCGCTCATTTCCTCAATGATTCTCGAATGTCAGGCTCCTGTAAATATCCTTTTCGCCGATACAAAAACGATAGATGATAAAGAATACGGTCAGATGCTCATACAGCTCCCTGACGACAAGAAAATGCTCGAGCGTATATGTATATGGCTCAAATCGAAAAACGTTGAATTCACAAAGGAGGCGGGGGTATGATATCGGAACTGTTCAAGCAACTCTGGAGTAACGGCACGTTTGCTCTTGCAGCATTCGAAACGATTTACCTGACGTTTATTTCAACCGTGATAGCGTACGTAATCGGACTTCCTCTCGGAGTTCTGCTTTGCGTAACGGATGAGAACGGAATACATCCCGTAAAATGGCTGAGCAAGCTCATCGGATTTATCGTAAATATATTCCGAAGCATTCCGTTCATTATACTCATGGTGGCGATGCTACCCGTTGCAAAATTGATTGTAGGCACAAGCCTTGGCAACGGAGCAATGATTGTAATGCTCGTTATTGCAGCCGCACCGTATATAGCCAGAATGGTAGAATCCTCGATAAAGGAAGTCAACGCCGGGGTTATCGAAGCGGCTCAGGCCATGGGCGCTTCATCTTTCCGGATAATATATAAGGTTCTTATACCGGAGGCGCTGCCCTCCCTCATAGTCGGTGGGGTAATATCCACCGTAACCGTCCTCAGTTATTCCGCAATGGCGGCGACGATAGGAGGCGGTGGTCTCGGTGCAGTCGCAATAGTATGGGGGCATCAGAGGCTTAAAGGCGATATCGTCTGGTTCTGTGTAATTATTACGGTTATAATCGTGCAGATTATACAGGAAGTCGGTATGCACCTTGCAAAGAGAATCGATAAGAGAATTAATTAAAGCATCTTACAATTAAAAATATGTAAAAACAAAATTAAAATAAAAAATCAAAACAAAAGGAGAATTTTATCATGAAAAAAATTGTAACACTCATACTCGCACTTTCACTCACGCTCGGTGCCCTTCTTTCGCTCGCATCATGCAGCGACAGCAAGACAATCGTTGTAGGAGCAAGCTCCGCACCTCATGCCGAAATTCTCGAGCAGGCAAAAGATATCCTTAAGGAAAAAGGATACACCCTCGAAATTAAGATTTATGACGACTATGTTCTTCCCAACAACGGCGTTTATGACGGAAGCCTTGATGCAAACTATTTCCAGCACAAGCCTTATCTGGATTGGTTCAACAAGGAGAACAATCAGGACCTCGTATCCGTTGCCGCTATTCACTATGAGCCGTTCGGCATTTACGGCAAGGGAATCACGCAGCTTTCCGCGCTCGCTGACGGTGCAACGATAATCATTCCGACAGACGGCTCCAACCAGACCAGAGCCCTCTTCCTCCTCGCTCAGGAAGGTCTCATAAAGCTTAAGGACGGTGTTAAAGCTACCGACGACGTAACAACGCTTGATATAGTTGAGAACAATCACAACTATCAGATTACTCCCGTACAGGCAGATACGATCACCTCACAGCTAAGCAATTCGAACGACGGAACAATCGCCGTTATCAACGGTAACTATGCAATAGCCGCAGGCCTTAAAATCGCCGACGCTCTTGCAAAAGAGGATGCAAGCGGTGACGCGGCTCAGACCTATGCCAACATCATTGCAGTAAGAGAAAAGAACAAGGATTCTGAGAAAATAAAGGCACTTGTAGAAGCACTCAAGACCGAAAAGATTAAGAATTTCATAGCAGAGAAGTACAACGGAGCCGTTGTTGCTATATTCTGATAGAAAACAAAAAATACAAAAGGGCTGAGTCAGGCTTGGATAAATTTTCAAATTGACCGTCACCCTATACAAAAATCACCCGCTGTCTTTTATTGACAGCGGGTGATTTTTTAAGAAGGGAGTAAGAAAAAATTTTAATTTGATTCAGCCCTTTATTTATCCGAAAATAGCAGCGTCGAAGGTATAGAGTCCTCGCGTTATATGAATACCGTATTCCGTGATTTTTACGAGCTCGAACAGTTTTTTACGGTCTATACCTACAAGATTGGTTATAGAATCAATAAGCTTTTCGGCATTAGGATGGAACGTTGAGGTTGTAGCGAAGATTCCGCGTGTTCCGTCCTTTGCATTTACGGCACCGTAGAATTCTCTGATTTCTTTTTCCGTTACCTGTATTTTTGCTCGGCACTTCGCCTGAACCATTATGTTTTCGCAAAAACCGAGTTCATCCTTCGTGTTTATAACAATATCTACGCCACCGTCATCGGAGCCTCCCGTCGTCTCGCAAAAACGAACGTCACGCCCGGTTATCGTAAAATACTTTTCGAGAAGCCCACATAGAAAAATCTCGAAGAATTTTCCTCCGAGGGAGTGGAGCCGCTCAAAGAAAACGTCCTCAAAGAGTCCTTCGACGAGAGGAGTTGCACAGCAGGGCAAAGCATCGTTTATATGGTATCTTCCGTCATCTGACAAATAAATTTTCCCCTCCGCAGACATTTCTGATATTATTCTTCCGCAAATACTGCGGAGTTCATTATCGTCTCGTCTCGAATACGTTTTATAGGTTCCGAAGAGCTTTTCGAGTGTCGTGAAAATTTCATGCTTGCTCACGGGAGCTTTTGCCAGCAGTTTCATAATCTGGGAGCGGCACTGCGAGTCCTTCACTATTACAAGCTCTTCCTTGGCAAGGGAGTACATATCGCCCTCGAGTTTTATATCACGTAAGGACGCCATTTCATTTATGGTTGTTCCTATGTAACTGAGAATGGTGAAGTATTTACCGTCTGCACTCTTGTCTTTCAGTTCCTTGTCGGTTAATGAAAAATCCAAGAGCACTTCCGACGTAAGAGAAGCGCGCGACATCGGACCTTTCTTTCCCAGGATATCTGTTACGGACATTTTGATTTTGTCTTTTATGTTCTTGGCAATTTTCATTTCGCTCGTTTCCTGCCTTTATATAGTTGACGGTTTTTACAATATGAGTAGTAACGGAAAAACGTAAATATTTCTTTTTTCATTATAATTCTATCATAAAGCAGAGCCGTTTTCAATATAGAAGGCAAAAGAATAAAGAAAAATGCCGAGAGTTTATTTCCCGGCATTGGTATTCTATTTTTCCGAATCAGACAAAAGTATTCTGTCGGATTCGATTTTCTTGCCTGTATTTTCGGCAAATTTTGCGAGCAGGTCGTGGACGGTGAGGTTTTTTCGCTCCTCTCCGGAAACGTCGAGCACGATTTTGCCCGCGTCCATCATTATGGTTCTGTTGCCGAGGTTTAGTGCCTGCGACATGTTGTGTGTTACCATAAGGGCGGTGATTTTTCTTTCATCAATGATTTTTTTCGTTATTTCCAGCACCTTATCCGCCGTTTTTGGGTCGAGAGCCGCCGTATGTTCGTCAAGCATGAGTATTTTCGGAGTTACCAGAGTCGCCATAAGAAGGGTGAGAGCCTGCCTCTGTCCGCCCGAGAGAAGTCCGACAGGCTGTTTCATGCGGTTTTCGAGTCCCATATCAAGTTCTGCGAGTTTTTCCTTGAACATTTCCTTGTCGGAACGGCTGACGGAAGAGAGCCATCCGCCTTTTCCCGTGCAGAGAGAAAGATTTTCCTCAATGCTCATATCGGGAGCCGTTCCTCTCATCGGGTCCTGAAAAAGTCGGCCTATTTCCTTTGCGCGCTTGTAGGAAGGGAGTAGTGTAATATCACGTCCGTCAAGAACGATACTGCCGCTGTCGGTATAGAAATCTCCCGCTATGGCGTTCAGCATGGTGGATTTCCCTGCACCGTTAGAGCCTATTATCGTTATAAAATCTCCGTCTGCTACGTGGAAGGAAAAGTCAGAGAAAACGGTTTTTGAATTCACGGTGCCGGGGTTAAAGGTTTTGCTTATATTGTTTATATCAAGCATTTTTGCCATCTCCTTCACCGTTGTTTCTTCTTTGCATACCGAAACGGCGCATCATTGTCGGTGCCTGTTTTTTAAGATACGGACCGGCGATAGCGATGATTACTATCACCGACGAGACGAGCTTGAGCATTGACGCAGGCATATGAAGCCTGAGAGCTATCGTATAAACGAGACGGAAGATTATAGCACCGACGACCGAGCCGATTGCACGTACGGGGATACTTCTGTTTGCAAAGAACGTACGCCCTATAAGAAGGGAAGCGAGAGCTATTGTAACCATTCCCGTTCCTATATCAATGTTTGCTGATTTCTGAGATTGTGCGAGCAGGCAACCGGAGAGAGCTGTCATTACGTTGGCAAGAGCCAGCCCGACCATGGTTGTGAAAGCCGGGTTTATCGATGAGGCACATACCATATCCCGGTTGTTTCCCGTAGCCCTTATTGCAAGCCCGAGACGTGTTTTCAAAAACAGAGAGAGAAAAACTACCGCCAGAGCCACGAAGAACACCGCTATGAGAATTTTGTATAAGGAAGCAAATGGGGTGTTTTGGAGCAGACTTTTGAATTTTGTGAAAATCGTCTCACTTTTATTCAGATTTACTATTGATGAATTCTTCATCACGGCAATATTAATGGAATAAAGTCCCGTATTCACTATAATTCCCGCCAGAAGGCTGTCTATACCCATTTTCGTTTGCAGAAAAGCAACTACAAGACCTGATATCATGCCTGCGCACATGGCAGCTATGATAGACATATACGGATGCCCTGCGAGGGCTACCATGGCACCTACAGTTGCACCGAGAGTGAAGCTGCCGTCCGTGGACAGGTCGCAGACGTTGAGCATTGAATAACTGAGAAAAAGCGCGAGAACCGTGAGCGAGCTAATCAGTCCAAGCTCAAAAGCCGTCTGTCCCAGTCCGAGCATATTTGCAAAAGACATTGTATTCTCCTTTTGATTATGAAAGTATAACGTTTCCGTGCAACGGATCACTGCCATATTTTATGTTTTGCACGGTTTTGCAAAACCGGCAGCGGCTCAATTTTTAAATTCTTCGGCAGTTGTAATACCGTTTATCTTTGTGCAATAAGGGGCAAAGAGAGTTTTGAGAGCTTCGAAATCAAGCCCGAGAGCCGTGCAGGTTTCGGTGTTTATGGTTGCGGTTCCGTTATCGAAGGTCATAACGGGTACAGTCGCCGGGTCTTTTTTATTCAGAAGTATATCGGCAGCCATATCCGCGGTCTTAACACCGAGATTTGCATAGTCAACACCGTAACCGAGGAAAGCACCGTTAAGCGCAAAGGAATCAGCGCCTGTATAGTGGGGGATTTTCGCATTGATGAACTTTTCGTATATCGAGAGCTCCGCTGTCATTACCGTATTATCGGTTGGAGTGAAGATAGCGTCAACGTTTTCGCTGATAAGAGCGTCTGCAGCGAGTGCAATTTCGTCGTTGTTGGTTCCCGTTTTTTCAACGTAAGCAACGCCTTTTCTGTCAAGATATGCTTTTGCCGTCGCTATCGGAGTTGTCGAGGAGTCCTGACCTACGTCATAGAGAAGTCCTATTTTGCTTGCGTCGGGATTCTGTGCAAATATGAGGTCGAGCACCTTTTCGGTATCCAGATAATCTGATGTTCCGGTTATGTTTGCACCCGGTGCCTGAAGAGATTCTACGAGTTTTGCGGATACCGGGTCGGAGACGGCGGAGAATACAACGGGTATTTTATTATCTTCAGTTGCCGTCTGCATTGCGATTGCAACAGGCGTCGCCACGCCGATCATAAGGTCTACACCGTCGGCGATGAAGTTCGCTATTATCTGAGTGAGCGTGTTGGGGTCTGCGTTGCAGTTATCGTACTTTATTTTGAATGTAACGTTTTCGCTCTTTTCGATTTCGGAAAGCTCGGCTCTTATGTTTGCTACAATCTGATTGAGCGAGGCGTCGTCAACGTAGTTGCAGATGCCAATTGTGTAGGTTGTCTCCTCGTCGCTGCAGGATGCAAGGGCAAGGACGGAGGATACGAGCATTATTGCTATCATAAGTAAGGAAATTATTTTTTTCATTTTATTATACCTCTTTTCGGTTTATATCGATTTGTTATTAAGTATTAAGTAATGAGTGTCTTGACAGGCGGTTTTCATAACCGTGTGTCTGCAAAAAAACGTATTAAAACATTCGTTATGCGACCGGAAAAGTCGCCATCGTCTGTATAAATTCACGGGAAAACCTCCTTACCGAATTTTGTGATAAAATAAACAAAAAGCCCCACGTATCTTACGATACATGGGACGAATAAACTAAATATCCGCGGTGCCACCCATATTCGAGCAAAAGCCCCTTAAGCATACAAATATATGCCGTCTCAGTAACGCGAGCAACGTCGAAGCCTACTGTAATTTTCGGTTCGCCCTTGAAAGTCCATTCATACTACAACTCATACGGCAATCGCACCGCCTGCCGCTCTCTGTGATAAGCCTTGGTAGCATTACTACTCTTTCTCATCGGTTTATACGGTTAGTATACACAAACTGTTTTCATTTGTCAATAGTTTTTTTGAATTTTTTTCGATAATTTACATTTTTTATAGTTTATGAATCGGTTAAGGTTTATCCGGCTATCTCGGTTTCCTTGAAATTCCTTGCCGTTTCGAACTCGCGCTCTATCTCTTCGCTTGGCTTTTCGGTAAGAAGAGATACTGCAACTATGAAAATGCAGGATATGATGAACGCGGGCATAAGCTCGTATATTCCGAATATACCGCCGCGTGGTTTAAGGGCGAGCTTCCATATGAATACGGATATACCGCCCGAGAGCACGCCTGCAATTGCACCGGCTCTGTTCGTTCTCTTCCAGAATAAAGAGAAGAGAATGATAGGACCGAATGTTGCGCCGAAGCCCGACCATGCGAAGGATACTATCTCGAATATAACGCTGTTTTCCTTCCATGCAATGATTACACCCACGATTGTAATAAGAACGAGAATTATTCTTGAGAGAATCATAATCTGTTTATCGCTTGCCTTCTTCTTTACAATACCGGCATATACGTTTTTCGATACTGCCGATGCCGCTATAAGGAGATATGAATCAGAGGAGCTGATCGTTGCCGCCAGAATTCCTGCCATAACAATGCCTGCGATTAAAGGATGGAACATAAGCTTTGCCAGATGAACAAATACGTTTTCGGCACTGCTCGCCGTTACGAGTTCCGCATCGGTCCCGAGAATATATCTTCCGAGAACACCTATGGAAACGGCGGCAAAGAGCGAAATAAGCACCCATACGGTAGCTATTCTTCTCGAACGCTTAAGCTCATCGCTCTTGGAGATAGCCATGAAGCGAAGAAGAACCTGAGGCATACCGAAATATCCGAGCCCCCACGAGAGTGTGGAGAGTATGGTGAGAAGACCGTACTTTGAAGCCGAGCCGAATACGGGGGCGGAATTCTCGATTAGCTGAACGCCATTTGCATCGACCGTAGGAGTTGCAGTATTTACAAGCGAGAAATACCCCGGTATTGCCTTTGCATTTTCAATAACGTTTCCGATACCTCCTGCTTTAAAAATTCCGAAGCCGAGGACACCTACCAACGCGATTATCATTACTATTGCCTGCATGAAGTCGGAAACGCTCTCTGCAAGGAAACCGCCGAGTATCGTATAAATGAGAACGAATACCGCACCGACGATCATCATCGAATGATAGGAAAATCCGAAGAGGTCTGAGAAGAGTTTTCCGCATGTTACAAAACAGCTTGCCGCATATACAGTGAAGAATATTACAATGAATCCTGCGGAAATTCCGAGGATAACCTTCTTTTTTTCATGGAAGCGGTTGCTCAAAAAATCCGGTACCGTTATCGAATTGCCCGAAACTACCGAATAAGAACGAAGTCTCTTCGATACGATGAGCCAGTTAATATATGTACCTACGGCAAGTCCGATAGCCGTCCACATAGCATCGGCGATACCGCACCAGTATGCAACACCCGGCAGTCCCATAAGGAGCCATCCACTCATATCGGAGGCTTCTGCACTCATTGCGGTTACCCACGGGCCGAGCGAGCGTCCTCCGAGAAAATAGTTTTCCGAGCTTTTCTGCGAGCGTCTCGCAAAATAAATGCCGATTCCTATAACAATGAGCATATAAACAATCATTGCTATAAGCAATTGAACTTTTTCCATTGTGAGTTTTCCTTTCAAATAAGCATAAATAAAAAATCTGTTCAAATAGATAAATTATAATAATAAAACAACAAAATACATTTTAACATACTGTTCACAAAAAATCAACCCCCGATTTACAGAACATCAAGGATAAATAGCTGTGATTTATTACTTTTTACTTGAGTTTTTTGCATTATCTCAAATGAATTTGACGCTTAGAATGCATAATGTTATAATTAATCCGCTTAAATGTAATTCAACAAAAGACAAAAGACATAAGAGAGCTGTACATGAAGGCTTATAACGAAAATAAGGCCGGAATCGATGCACGTATATCCCGAAGGAATTGAAAAAACCGTTAAACGTCCTCCGGGTTTATCAGATTACAGCTTTTCGTAGTTCTGTAGCCTTTCGCGAAATTATTTATCCAGCCTTCCGACTTCGTTAAGTATCTCCACAGATTTTGCCGGAAACCGTCCCAACCAGTCGGGGCCAACGTTCAGCAGATAATTTGCACCGAGGTTTTTCAAATGATTTTTGGTCTTTATAACCTCTTCAGCCGACTTCCAATTGTTATCAAAGCTTTTATATCCCCATGTATCATTCAGAGTTGCACAGGTTTCATAAAGAATACCGTGTTTGTCGTCAGTGGGAATTTCATTGTCCCTGGAGGACTTGTAATCGTACTTGCAGCCCTCGGCACCTATTCTTGAATTTATAAGGCAGTTAGGCTGATACTTTTTAACCATATTATAAAGCTCCAGACTGCACTCGTTTGGTATTCCGGATGGGGTGTCAAACCATATAAGGCATAAATCTCCGTATTTTGTGAGGATTTCCTTAACCTGAGGCTTTATTTTTTCATTGTAGCAATTCATATAATTTTTGTGTTCAATATCGGGGAAATCCCAAACGTTTGACCATTCCATAACACCGCAGTTGAGTGCGCACTTTTTCGTGGGGGCGCCGTCGGGATGCGACCAATCTATAGCCTGAGAATAATAAAGCCCGAATTTCATATTCAGCTTATAGCAGGCTTCTGCAAGCTCCGCAATTATGTCCCTGCCGAAAGGAGTGGCATCTACCGCGTTAAATTTGCTTACCTCGGATTTAAAAAGGGAGAACCCTTCATGGTGCTTGGCCGTTATTACAAAATATTTCATTCCGGCGCTTTGTGCATGCCTTACCCATTCTTCGGCATTAAAATATATTGGATTAAATACCTGTGCAAGCTTGTGATATTCATTGTTTGGTATGCGAAAATATGACTGCGCCCATTCGCCTATCTTATCTGTTCTTTTTCCGTTCCACTCACCTCCGAGCAGGGAATACAGTCCGAAATGAATCATCATTCCGAATTGCGCATCCTTAAACCATTTTTTGCTGTCCATTTTATATCAGTCCTTTCAATCTGTTGTTTTTTTATAAAAATATTTTAAATGAAAACGTTTTTCGGTTCAATGTTCATATTAGCTTGTTTTTTATTCAAAATTGTGTTATATGAAAAAAATAGTGAATTTTTATTTTTAATGTGTTATACTGATTACGGTTGATGAAACGGAAGTGAAAAGATGTTTGAAGATATTATAAACGGTATTTCAATAATAGTATACGGCCGTGCCTTAAGAGGAAAAACCTGGACGATCGATAAAAGAATAGGTGTAAACCGAGTTTATTTTATACATTCCGGCCGCGCCTCCTTTTATATGGGAAACCGAACGCTGCCTATAACGCCCGGAAACATATATCTGTTTCCCCGCAACATTGAATTTAATATAAAGGCGGAGGATGAGTGCGTTGTCGATCACACCTTTTTCGATTTTTACCTTAATACCTGTTCCTCCGATGAAATAATAGAGGTGCCTAAGGACTTCAACGGACTGATCCGCGCAACAGCGGACGCGCTGATATATATAGCCGAAAATAAATCCATGTTTTCCGAACGGAAAAGAAACGAATTTTATGAACCTTCAAAAGCATATTTGGCAAGCCTTATTTTTCTTTTAATGAAGGTCAGCGACAGTCTGACGTTTTTGAGCGATACCCGCATTCTTGAAGCCCTTGCCTTTATGCAAAAGAATATGTTCAGTAAAATAAGCGTAAGTGATGTTGCCGGGTATGTAAACCTTGATTACGGCTATTTTATAAAGCTCTTCAAAAAGAATATGCACATATCGCCGTATCAGTACATAAAAAACTACAGGTTGAACAGGGCAATTTCTTTGATAAAAAACGGAAAGAGCGTCGGAGAAGCCGCAGAAGCGGCAGGATACGATTCCGAAGCAACTTTTTCCCATACTGTAAAAAAATATACCGGTATGCTTCCGTCGGAGCTTAAAAATACAACGGACATTTAGAAATATTGGCGGGATGATTTGCGCGGCAGTTTTTGACATATTCTTTTACTCACCAAAGGAACTGTAACCCGGAAAAAGTGTTTTATACTCTTGTCCTGTAAAGAAGATAAAATTATAGTAAATCAGGTGTTTAATACATTGAATCGGCATTTTGAATAAAAAAGGACGCATAATACCGTTTGTCTCATACGATAAAGAGGTTTTCAGTCTCATGGTAATCCAAAACGAGGTCCTTTGCGGCTCTGACATCCCATATGGATGTCTTTCACTACGTTGTCACCATGATTAATCTGAATACAAAAAACCTGTCACGAAGGACAGGTCTGGCGGAGAGAGAGGGATTCGAACCCTCGGTACATTGCTGTACACCTGATTTCGAGTCAGGGCCGTTATAACCACTTCGATATCTCTCCGTATTGAATTGTGGAGTTTTGAACGCTACCGTTAAAGTATAGCATATTATTTTTTCATTTGCAAGTGTTTTTTACGATTTTCTTTGCATATTTTCTTTTTTGCGTTATTGCTTCTTTTTTTGAGTTATTTACTTTACAAAAATATAAAGATGTGATACTATTATTATAATCCTGACTACGTTAAAATCATTAATCGCGTTCGGCGTTGTTTATCGGCTATTCCGACAAAAACATCATCGCAGAAAACGGCGTCAACAAATGAACAGGACATATGATGAAAGAGACGGTAATATATGTGCATGGTAAGGGAGGAAGTGCTGATGAGGCAGAGCATTATAAACTGCTTTTTCCCGATGCGCATGTTGTCGGTTTTGACTATAAGGCACAAAACCCGCGGGAAGCTATGATAGAATTTCCTGCCTATTTTGATAAGAAAAGAGAAGATTGTGATTCTATCACCCTTATTGCCAACAGTATAGGTGCATTTTTCTCTATGCATACACTTTCCGAAAAAAACGTGAATAAAGCACTTTTTATTTCTCCGATAGTAAATATGGAGAAACTGATTTTAGATATGATGATATGGGCACACGTCACCGAGAACGACCTTTGTGCTCAGCGAGAGATTCCTACAGATTTCGGTGAAGTACTGTCATGGGATTATCTGTGTTATGTTCGCAAAAATCCTATTTTATGGAGGGTTCCGACCCGTATTCTATATGGAGAAAAAGACAATCTGACATCTATGGATACTATAACGGAATTTGCCGACAGTATCGGCGCACCGATTACGGTTATGAAGGGCGGCGAACATTGGTTTCATACCGAAGAACAAATGACTTTTCTCGATAATTGGATTCTCGGTCAGATTTGATTTATATCAGTTTTTCTATTACACTCCTTGAAATAATTATATATCGGATGTATAATGTATTTGAAAAGGGAGATTAAAAATGAAAATACAGGAAAAACAGTTGCGCGAAATAGTGCATGGCGCAGAGCGCGTGACGGAAGAAAAGAACGGATTTAGGTTTCATCGTTTCACCGAGGAGCAGGAAGAGTATTACCGAGAAAATTCTCCCGAAGATTTCTATTTGAAAGCCTTGGCTACGTCCGGTATAAGTCTCGCCTTCAAGACAGATAGCCGAACGTTAAGGATTTCAATAAACAATACGATAGCATCCTCACGCAGATTTGCTTTTCTTGATATTGAAGCGGACAAAGAGATAATCTCGCATATCGGCTCCGATGAAAAAGGTATCGGAGAATTTGCGGGAACTGTTGACCTCGGAGAAGGAATCAAAAGGGTTTGCATATACTTTCCGCAGCTTGTGTCGGCAACCTTAAAGGAATTGGAGCTTGATGACGGTTCGCTGCTTGAGCCGATACCGATGAGCCGGAAAATGCTGCTTTTCGGTGATTCTATCACGCAGGGATACGATGCGCTGTATCCGTCGCATACGTATGCAACCGGGCTTGCCGGTTTGCTTAATGCCGATGCAAGGAATAAAGGCATAGGGGGAGAGGTATTTCAACCGGCACTGGCCTTGAAAGCAGATTCTGATTTCGAACCGGACATAATTACGGTTGCATATGGAACAAACGATTTTACTCGGCGCTCATCCGACGTTCTGAGAGAAAAAGCATATGCGTTTTACCGTAATATTTCAGAAACTTATCCGACAGCAAAAATCTTTGCTATATCACCAATATGGAGAGGGGATAAAAGCAGAGTGAAAAAATGCGAAAAACCATTTGAGTGGGTTTCTGAATGTATTGAGGGGATTGCACGACAGTTCCAAAACGTGATTTTTATTGATGGGATTAATCTTGTACCGCATGACCCCGCATGCTATTCGCCGGACGGTCTGCATCCGAACGACATCGGATTTGCAACCTATACGGAAAGACTTTACGCATCCGTTAAACCGTATTTGTAATGAGTATTATGGAGGTTTTATGAAAAAACTCAGATATCCTGCGGTACCTCTGATTACCGTCGACCCACACTTTTCGATATGGTCGCCGTGCGACAATCTTTATGATGACGTTACAAGGCATTGGTCGGGTGAGAGACAGAATATGTACGGTACCGTTCATATTGACGGTAAAATGTATAAATTCATGGGAAAACTCTATTGCGACGGTCTTTATCAGGAAGAACCGCAGGCGATTCCGCAAAAAAGCGTAAACGTCAGACCTACAACGACGGTTTACGTTTTCGAGAATGAGAAAATAAGGCTTACTCTTGAATTTATGACGCCGCTTTTTCCCGATGATTTGAAACTGATGTCGCGCCCCGTATCCTATATATCATATACGGTTGAGAGCGTTGACGGAGAAGAGCATGAAATAAAACTCTCCTTTTATCTTAACGGAAACATAGCGATAAATCGCCCCGAATTCGACCCTGACCAAACTATAACCATGAAGAAATATGACCACGGAGCATTTTGCGGCAGGGGGGAGCGTGATGTTCTCGCACGCAGCGGAGACGCTTATAACATTGATTGGGGATATTTACATATATTTTCAAGGGGACTTACACCCGTTCTCCGTGATATGACCAACTTCCGCTTTGAGAAGTGCGGTTGCGTGCGTGATGACCTTGATGATGGAGAATACCTTGCCAACAACGCATATCCGTCCATAGGTCTTATCGGCGAATACACGGTTACGGATACAGAAAGCGTCAAAGACTTCATATGCGTGGCATACGATGATATACATTCCATAGATTATTTCGGAGATAAAATAGACGCATATTATAAAAAAGACGGAGATACCTTTGACAAGATATGCAAAAAAGCCCTTAAAGATTTTGAAAAAATCAAGAGGAGAGCCGACCGATTTGACAATTCTCTCGTTAGGGAGGCAAAAAGAGTCGGCGGAGCAAAATACGCCGATATACTCGCGCTTGCATACAGGCAGACTATTGCGGGACATAAGCTCACATATTTTAACGGTGAGACACAGTTATTCTCAAAGGAATGCGGAAGCAACGGATGCATCGGAACGCTCGACGTAACATATCCGTCGATGCCGTTTTTTCTCCGCTATAATCCTGACCTCGTTTTTGCAATGCTCAATCCCATATTCAGATTTGCAAAAAGTAAGGATTGGATATATGATTTCGCCCCTCACGACGTGGGTACATACCCCCTCGCTACGGGACAGGTGTACGGGTATGGCCTTACGGCAGAGGAGAGAAAACTTGAGCTGCAGATGCCCGTAGAGGAGTGCGGAAACATTATCATATGTGTCGCTGCCGCATGCTTTGTCAAAAATGATTATTCTTATTTTGAAGAACATAAAAGTATTCTTGAAAAGTGGGCACGCTACCTTGTTGAATACGGATATAATCCGGAAAATCAGCTTTGCACAGACGACTTTGCCGGACATCTTGCTCAAAACAGCAATCTTTCAATAAAGGCAATAGTCGCGGTCGGCGCGTATGCAATGATGCTTGAAAAGTGCTTTGACAAAGAAAACTCGGAAAAGTATATGGCAATAGCCCGCGAATATGCAACAAGGTGGGAGACGGACGCTCGTGATGGGGACCATTACCGACTTGCGTTCGATATGAGCGGCACGTACAGTTTGAAATATAATATAGTATGGGACAGATTTTTCGGTCTTGACCTTTTCAGCAATTCGGTGTATAATGATGAAGTGGAATTCTATAAGAAAAAGGCTGAAAAGTACGGAATACCGCTCGACTCTCGCAGCAAAAGCACCACGACCAACTGGATGATGTGGACAACGGTTATGACGAAAGATAAAGAATACCTCCGTACGGTATCGGATGGGATATGGAATATGCTCAACGATACTCCCGACAGAGTGGCATTTATGGATTATTACGATACAGATAGAATCAAGTGTAAGTCTTTCCGTGCAAGAACGGTACAGGGTGGCTTGTTCATAAACCTTTTGAATTTCGGAGGATAACCTTTTGAAGAGAGAAAACTACATAAATTGGGATGAGTATTTCATGGGCGTCGCTCTTCTTGCAGCAAAGAGAAGCAAGGACCCGAGCACTCAGGTCGGCGCATGCATCGTTGACAAGGATAACAAGATACTTTCAACCGGCTATAACGGCTTTCCGTACGGTTGTTCAGATGATGAATTTCCGTGGGAAAGAAACGGCGAATTCGCCGATACCAAATATCCGTTCGTCGTTCACGCAGAGCTCAACGCAATACTCAATGCAACGGGTAAAAATCTGAACGGCGCGAAAATATACGTTGCGCTTTTCCCGTGTAACGAGTGTGCAAAGGCGATTATTCAGAGCGGAATAAAGGAGATTGTTTATCTCTCCGACAAATATGCAAAAACGGAAAGTACGATGGCATCGAAGCGCATGTTACGCGCCGCAGGGATTAAACTCATACAGATGGAGCCCACTGTTGAATGTATAACGCTTGACTTCGGAAAGGATAAGGTATAATGAAGATTTCTGTTCTCGGCAGCGGAAGCTGGGGCACTGCGCTCTCTCAAGTTCTCGCTGATAACGGTAACGACGTTATAGTATACGGAGTTGACCGCAATGAAATAGAAGATATAAATCAAAATCACAAAAACTCGAAGTATTTCGGCGATACCGTAATCAACGAAAATTTACGCGCAACCCTCGACGTATCGGAAGTAGGAGAATACAACGATCTCGTTTTGGTTGTTGTTCCCACACAGTTTATAACCTCTGCGCTCAATTCGGTTAAGCCATATATTAAACCGAATACAATCGTCGTGAATGCCGCTAAGGGTTTTGACTGGACCACAAACCGAAGAATATCGGAGACGATACGCTCATGCTTCGCAGATACCGAGTACGCAGGTCTTTGTTCTATAATAGGACCCAGCCATGCCGAGGAGGTTATACTCAGACAGTTAACGGCGGTCTCCGCCGTCTCGGTTGACGAGTCGCTCGCAATTAAGGTACAACATATTTTTTCAAACGGATATCTGCGCGTTTACGTCACCGATGATGAAATAGGAGCAGAGTACGGAGTTGCTATAAAAAACGTAATAGCAATAGCCTCGGGTATTCTCGACGGACAGGGATATGGAGATAATGCAAAGGCGGCTCTCATAACCAGGGGACTGCGGGAGATGATACAGTACGGTGTATCTCTTGGCGGTAAAAAGGATACGTTCTTCGGGCTTACGGGCGTGGGAGACTTGATTGTAACATGTTTTTCTCCTCATTCAAGAAACTACCAAGCGGGACTTAAAATCGGTAAAATGAATTCCGCAAAGGCGATAGAAGGAAATACGGCAACCGTAGAGGGTATTCACAGCTGTATGTCCGTTCACGAGGATGCGAAAAAGAGAGGCATCGAGATGCCGATCGTAGATAGTGTATATCGCGTGCTTTTCGAGGGGGCAGAGCCTGCCGCGGAAATCGCCGCCATCATGGGCAGAAAGCTGAAGTCAGAGCATTTCGGAGAATATGATTAATGTAAAAAGCGTATACGTGATTAAAATAACGTATACGCTTAATTTATACAAAACATAGAAAAGAGAAGAATAACATGGCCTTGCGACTCAATATTCTTCTCTTATTTTATATTATCAGCCGAGCTTAGCCGCGTTAATCTTAACGCCGGGGCCCATCGTTGAAGCGAGGACACAGCTCTTTATATACTGACCTTTTGCGGAAGCAGGTCTTGCCTTTATGATTGCGCCCATAAGTGCGTCGAAGTTCTGAGTGAGCTTTTCTGCGCCGAAGGATGCTTTACCGATAGGGCAGTGGATTATATTGGTCTTGTCGAGACGATACTCGATTTTACCTGCTTTGGCTTCGTTAACGGCACGGGCAACGTCCATAGTAACGGTACCTGCTTTCGGGTTAGGCATAAGTCCCTTGGGACCGAGAACCTTACCGAGTCTTCCGATAACACCCATCATGTCGGGAGTTGCGATAACTACGTCGTAGTCGAACCAGTTTTCGGCAGTAATCTTAGTAACAAGCTCTTCTGCACCGACGTAATCAGCACCTGCATCAAGAGCAGCCTTTGCCTTATCTCCTCTTGCAAATACGAGAGTCTTTACGGTTTTACCTGTTCCGTTCGGGAGAACGATTGCGCCACGTACCTGCTGGTCTGCATGACGTGAGTCAACACCGAGACGAACGTGTATTTCAACGGTCTCATCAAATTTAGCTTTTGCTGTCTGACATACGATTGAGAGTGCCTCAGCCGGGTCATAAAGCTTTGTTTTTTCGATTAAAGCAATGCTTTCTTTATATTTCTTTCCCATTTTCATTTTTATCTACCTCCAACCTTAGTCAACAACGGTTATGCCCATGGAACGAGCGGTTCCTGCAATCATGCTCATAGCGGCTTCAACGGAAGCGGCGTTGAGGTCGGGCATCTTTTGTTCTGCAATTTTACGAACCTGCTCTTTGGTTATCTTGGCAACCTTCGTTTTGTTGGGGGCAGCGGATGCAGTCTCGATTCCGCAAGCCTTCTTGATAAGAACGGGAGCGGGAGGAGTCTTTGTAACGAACGTGAAAGAACGGTCTGCGTATACTGTGATTACAACAGGGATAATAAGACCCATGTCGTTTTTCGTTCTTTCATTGAATTCTTTTGTGAAGTTAGGGATTGATACGCCGTACTGACCGAGAGCGGGTCCGATAGGCGGCTGGGGAGTAGCCTTTCCGGCAGGAATCTGTAATTTAATGAAACCTGTGATTTTCTTTGCCATAATAATTAACCTCCAAATGTGGTGAAAATTCGGGAGAATTCAAAAATTTTTCTCCCTCCCACACAGAAAAAGACGGCAATTGTCTTATTCTGCTGCGCGAACGTCCTTCGCCTCAACGATAATGGGAAATTCGCGTCTTTGAGTGGAGACGAGAACAGTAACTTCCTTCTTGTCTTCACTGATTTCCTGAACTTTACCTTCAAAGCCTTCGAACGCGCCGGAAATAACGGATACCGTATCTCCCACCTTGAAATTAAGTTCATCGGAATGAGTCTCGATGTTGAATGACTCAACCTCTTCATCTGTCAGCGGAACCGGTTCCGATCCGGGACCTACAAAGCCCGTAACACCTGTAATGTTTCTTACAACGTGCCAGCTCTCGTCTGTCATCGTCATCTTGACAAGTACGTAACACGGGAATATTTTCGTCTCGACTTCCTTGGTTTCTCCCTTATCGTTTGTGACAACGGAGATTTCGGTAGGAATACGGACGTCGTATATGAGATGTCCGAGTCCGCGGTTCTCGACAATTTTCTCAATGTTATCCTTTACCTTGTTTTCATATCCTGAATAAGTGTGCGCAACATACCATCTGGGACCGAGGTTCATTTCATTGATATTACTCATAGCGTTGTTTCCTTAATCAGGCGTTGAAAATAGGCAGTCCTGCAATTCCCTGAATTGCTACGGTGAATGCGTAATCGATAAGGGCGATAGCGGCGCTGAGTATGATGACGGAAACTACGACGAGCAGAGTGCTCTTACGAAGTTCCTTACCCGACATCCAGACAACCTTTTTTAGTTCGCTCCACGACTCACGACAGAACTTTGCTATGCGTCTGCCCAGGCGGACAAAGAAGTTCGGCTTCTTGTCTTTCTTTTTAGACTCTTTTGCTTTAGCGGTAGAGTTAGTCTGATTTTCTGCCATATTGTTTACCTCTCAAAATTACTTTGTTTCTTTGTGCAAAGTGTGTTTGCGGCAGAAACGGCAGAATTTATTCATTTCAATTCTGTCCGGATCATTTTTTTTGTTTTTTGTTGTGTCATAATTTCTTTGCTTACATTCGGAGCAAGCGAGTGTAATTTTGACTCTCATTTATATCGGCACCTCCTGATAGAATTTGGACTTACGCCCATTGTAATCGGCGATATCGCCGTTGTACCTCCCTCAATGTCGGAGAATGTGCCTGTCCGTCCCATAAGAAAAGCACGCAAAAAAAAGACCTCCGACAGAGGTGACTTAATTTTACCATGTAAATACATATTTGTCAAGGGTTTTTGAAAAATAAATTTAATTATTATAATATTTTTAACGCATACATATTAAAAAGTGCTTGCCGATTTCTACGTTAGCATAAGCATAAAACCTTTTCAGTACAATTGCGGCATTGCAGACATTGCAAGTGAGATTTATGTTTTGCAATGCCTGCTTTGCGGCAAAGTACTATACCGTTACCTTCTTGAGATTATTATCCTCGTCGTGCTCTTCGCTTTTTTTGAAAAAAGACAGCCTTCCGTCCTTTTCCGTAACCTCGAGACTGCAAGGCGGCTCAATCTTCTTTGACAGTATTATTTCACTCAAGGCATTTTCAACCATATGAGTTATTGTTCGCCTTAGGTGACGAGCGCCGTAGGTTTTGTTATATCCGTTCTTGCATATCAGGTTTATGGCAGATGAGTCAAAATCGAGGATAATGCCTACGTGCGATATTCTTGCCTTTGTCTCCTCCAGCATTATGGCGGCTATTTTTTGTATATCATCCTCACTCAATCGACGGAAAACAACCGTATCGTCAATTCTGTTCAGAAACTCGGGACTGAACGATTTTTTAAGCTCTGACATTACAAAGCTTTCGTCGTTCTTTTTCTGAACGTTTTCCGAAAAAGCAGAGAAGCCGAGGGGGTTTTTGTCTGCTATCTGAGATGCACCGACGTTTGACGTCATTATTATTACGGTATTTTTGAAACTTACGTGTGTCCCCGATGAATCAGTGAGAGTGCCGTCATCAAGTATCTGGAGAAGTATATTGAATACGTCGGGATGAGCTTTTTCTATTTCGTCGAGCAAAATGAGCGAATACGGACGGCGTTTTACCTTTTCCGTCAAATAACCGCCCTCCTCATAGCCGACGTATCCCGGGGGAGAGCCGATGAGCTTTGATACGCTGTGTTTTTCCATAAACTCACTCATATCTATTCTTATCAGGGAAGTTTCGGAACCGAAAAGCTCCGTGGCAAGCAGGCGTGCGAGCTCTGTTTTTCCGACTCCCGTAGGACCGAGAAAGAGAAAGGAACCTATCGGTCTTCTCGGGTCCTTAAGACCCAGACGACTTCGTCTTATGGCGGTTGCCACGGCTGTGACGGCATCATCCTGACCGATTATCTTCGATTTCAATCTTTCATCAAGGTGAGATAGTCTGTCGGCCTCATCCTCCGTCAGATTTTTTACGGGTATGCCGGTCCATTCGTTTACAACGGTTGCTATATCTTCTTCGGTTACCGCCACGTAGTTTTTCTCAAGTTCCTTTTCCCATTTCATGCGGTCTTGGGACAGCTTTTCTTCAAGAGCCTGTTCCTTTGAATGAAGAGCGGCGGCAAGGGAGAAGTCCTGGGTAATAATTGCTTTTTCTTTATCGGATTTTACTATTGTCAGTTCGTTTTTCAGGGTTTCAAATTCGCCCGGTGCTTCGCAGTCGCGAATTTTCACAAGCGCGCATGCTTCGTCGAGCAAATCTATCGCTTTGTCCGGCAGATATCTGTCTGTAATATATCTGCACGAAAGAGAAACGGCTGAGTCTATCACGTTATCCGGTATGCTTACACCGTGATGTTTTTCATATCGTGGTCTGATTCCTATCAGTATGCGCTTCGTTTCCTCTTCGCTGGGCTCCTTGACATATACGGATTGAAATCTTCTTTCGAGCGCGCTGTCCTTTTCGATTTTTTTGCGGTATTCGGCAACCGTAGTAGCACCTATTACCTGTATTTCCCCCCTCGCAAGGGCGGGCTTGAGGATATTTGCGGCGTCAACGGCGCCTTCAGCCGCCCCCGCACCTATAATCGTATGGATTTCATCTATGAAGAGTATAACGGAGTCGTTGCGTGAAACCTCCTCCATTACGTTTTTCATTCTCTCCTCAAATTCACCGCGGTATTTAGCTCCGGCAATTACAAGAGAAAGGTCGAGCGAAAAGATTGTTTTGTTTTTAAGAGCGCTCGGAACGCATCCGTCTGCTATTCGTGCGGCAAGACCCTCGACTATTGCCGTTTTCCCTACGCCGGGTTCGCCTATAAGACATGGATTGTTTTTGCTCTTTCTTGAAAGAATCTGCAATACCCTCAGAGTTTCCTCATCTCTTCCTATAACCGGCTCTGTTTTTTTGGCTTTGGCGAGTTGCGTAAGATCACGACCGTACCCGGAAAGCACGGAGGCAGATTTCTCACGTTGAAGTGATACTTGCCTTGTCAAGGTTTTGTTCTTATCGTTTTTTCCGTTATCTCCTATAATCGAGAGTATATCGCTTTTTATCTCCTGCGCACCGATTCCGATGGATGAGAGTATTTTCATGGCGACGCAGTCTTTTTCGTCCGACATGGCGAGCAGAATATGCTCGGTTCCTATATTACCCCCCGCACCCTGCTTTGAATAATAGTCTGAATACTCAATTATCTTTTTTGCCCGAGGTGTAAAATCCGACGGGGAAACGTTTGTTTTTACGCCTATTCCGGCACTTGAAGATATTATTTCGTATATCTTTTCCCGGGTAATTCCTTTTCCTTCAAGTACTTTTGCAGCTATTCCGCTTTTTTCTTCCGCAAGTCCGAGAAGAATGTGTTCGCTGCCGATATAAGTGTGTCCCATATCGCTTGCGTTCAGAAGAGCAAAGTTGAGAGCATTCTGGGCTGCTTTGGTAAAATGATTTGTCACCTTGTTGCCTCCGATTTCTTGCTATACTTAATGTATATTTTTACGGTCTGATTTTCTTTCCTCGTTTGAGAAAAAAGGACATAACCTATAATGATTATGTCCTTGATACAGGCGTTTTAAGCCATTTTCTCATTTATATCAAACAATTTTTTCATGGGTATTTTTTTCCGTATTTATATACCGAATATATTGCTTGCCAGGTTTCGTAGTTCACAATTCCCGTAGCGGGAATTCCATATTTTTTCTGGAAATCCATTACAGCTGTTCTCGTGTTTTCACCGTAAATACCGTCGATGCTTATATGCGGCATATAAGGTATTTCATCACGGTATGATATTGTGAGCAGATATGTCTGAAGCTGCTTTACTGCTGCGGAATATTCGTTTATGGGATACATATGGCCTCCGATTGTTGACTTGTTCGAGAATAAAAGATAAAGAATTCAAAAGGTCGATTTACGAGATAGGGTATCCGGGGTATTGCCCCTCGGATGCCATGTTCCCGACATATAAATCATCGTATACGTTTGCTATTGCATTCCACGTTGTGGCGTTTACGACACCTGCGGCTCCGGATATTTTGAAGAGATTCTGAAACGCTTTGACGGCCGCCTGCGTTCCAAATCCGAATACTCCGTCTACGGTAACGCTCGGTATTTCCGTGTACGTGTTGGATATGTATCTCAGATATTCCTGCAAAACTCTCACATCGTTACCTTCGAAGCCTATTCGCAAAATTCTTCCGGGGTAGGGAATGGTTACTCCCTCACTGTATTCTATCGTAATTGTATTGATAATACCGAGATATACGTTATATAACTTATCCCACGTGACCTCACCTACTATTCCGTCTGCAGGAAGACCGTATGTCTGCTGGAAAACTTTAACCGCATTTTCCGTGGCTATACCGAACGAACCGTCTATTGCAACCTTGGGTATCGTAGCGATAAATTCCGACAGATAGGATAAATAATACTGAATAATAGTGACTTCAAATCCGCTGTCGCCACGTCGCAAAACTTCGGGATACTGTGTTGATACTTCCGATAGGGTAAGGCCCTCGGAATTAAGAGAATTAAGCTGTTTGACACCGTTATAGATGTAATTGATTTTATACCAGGTGGCCGGACCTACTATGCCGTCAGAGGTTAAATCGAATACCGACTGGAATATTCTCACCGCTCGCTCTGTTGACTCGTCGAAAATACCGTCCGTCGGATATATTTTGGGAATAGCGCTGAAATTCCTTGAAATCCTGTTGAGGCGTACCTGTACTTGCTGAACGTCAGGTCCTACGCTGTTGAGGCGTAACGGTACCCGAGGAGCGCTTTCTTCTACTTTTCCTACAGGTACATCGCTCACAATTTCAATGTCGTCTCCGTAATAATATTTCAGGATTTCATATGCGTTGTATCCGTCTTGAGCGAGCTCTACCGAGCCCCATTGAGAAAGTCCGTCACAGGTAACTTCAATACCGTCGCAATAAGCGGCAAAGAGAGGTTCGATATATCCCGTTCGACGAATATAACTGTTGAAAATTTCATCAACGATTTTAGATATATTCTCGAATATCTCTCTGCCGAACACAAAAGACTGATCGTACGCCGTGCTGTTGGTAATGTCAAAATCGTAACCGCGGTTTCTGTAGTATTCCGTATAAACACGGTTGAGAGCAAATGAAATCTGAGCCCTTATATTCGCTACAACGGCGGATGTCGGCCATGTAGGAAATATTTCGCTGGATGCCACATTTTTTATGTAATCGGGAAAACTCACCGTTACGTTTTGAGCATCCTCATTCGGTGCGCCCAGGTGCACTGTTATATAAAGAGGTATTATCGGTTGTATCGGCATTTTTCACCTCAAAACGGTTCTTCCGTCTCTGTATTAATCAGTATGTCATTGGGTTTGTTTTCCTCGGGGCGATACATTGCCTTCGGTATCAGATATACCGACTGTATCGACGTTATTCCGCTGAATATCGCTACATTGAAATCCATATGTGTAAAAAAGTTTTCTTTTTCTATCTCGATTGAATACGTGGCGTACGGACGCACGGAGGTCGAAGACAGAGAGAGCGCAGGGGACGGCGCAGGTAAGATTATGGTGTCTGTTGAACCGGAGTTGTTTGTTGCCATAATCACTTCAAAATCAGAGTTTTGTTCATCAGAACCGGAAACGTTTACCTTTGCTCCGTCAATCGGGATAAAGCCAGATGCCGTATAGACTTTTACGACGAGGAACCCCTCATTTGAGTAATTGTAGTCTGTTATTCTATTATTTGAATTGCTTGTTGGACTCATCCTGTCTCCTTTCGTTGTCAAATTGCCGTCAATATATTATATGCACCGCTTCTTCAGTTGTTGAATATGACAAAATTCGCTTTTTTACTTCAAAAACTTGACATTCATTATGACTGAGTTTATAATAATATGTGTATAAAAATTTAATATTTATAAAGAGGTTTGTATGAAAGAGTCATTGTACGGAGATTTGAGCGTTGTCGGAATGAAGGGGTGCGAGGATTTTGTAGGTCAGGTTGATGCATATTTGAAGGAATGGCGCAGACATGACGAACAGAGCGATTCTACCTTCCTCGTCGAGGCAGACTGCCCGAGATTCGGCAGCGGAGAAGGAAAAGGACTCATTCGTGAGTCTTTGCGCGGGCACGATGTGTATATCGTCAGCGATGTTTTCAATCACGGTGTTACTTACAATATGTACGGTATGACCGTTCCTATGAGTCCGGACGATCATTTTCAGGATTTGAAGAGAGTTATAGGCGCCATCGGAGGAAAGGCGAGAAGAATATCCGTAATTATGCCCATGCTCTATGAGGGCAGACAGCATAAGCGTTCTTCCAGAGAGTCACTTGACTGTGCCATTGCTCTTCAGGAGCTCTTCAATATGGGTGTTACGAACTTCATTACTTTCGATGCTCACGACCCGAGAGTTCAGAATGCAATACCTCTCGGCGGTTTTGATAACGTTCGTTCGAGTTATCAGATGATTAAGGCAATGATAAGAAAGTATCCCGACGTTACATTCAATGCGGACGAAATAATGATTATATCACCCGATGAGGGAGGTATGTCCAAGTGTATGTATTATTCCTCAATGCTCGGAATAGATCTTGGTATGTTCTACAAGCGTCGTAATTACTCGATTATAATAAACGGCAAGAACCCGATTGAAGCTCACGAATACCTCGGAAAAGATCTTACCGGCATGGACGTTATAATAGTCGACGATATGATTTCATCCGGTGAATCAATCATCGACGTTGCCGAACAGCTCAAATCAAAGGGCGCAAGGAGAATATTCGTATTTGCAACCTTCGGACTCTTCTGCAACGGACTCGACGTTATGGATAAAGCGTATGCGGACGGGCTGTTCACACAGATTTTCACTACAAACCTTATTTATCGCACGCCCGAGCTTCTAAAACGTGAATGGTATACTGAAGTAAATATGTGCAAATACGTAGCATATATCATAGATACCCTCAACCACGACGAGACTATCAGCGGTCTGCTCGACCAGTCGGGAAGAATACACAGAATAGTAGAGAAGCACAAAAAAGAAATGAACCTTTGATTCATTCAGATAATCCAAATTGTATACCGAAACAAACCAACAAAAAAGCAGGAATTATTCCGATAGGATGTAATTCCTGCTTTTTGCTTTAATACTTGTTATTGAAGAAGTTCGAATTTGTATCCGACGCCCCATACGGTTTTAAGCACCCATTTGTCCGAGACACCTTCAAGCTTCTCACGCAGACGTTTTACATGTACGTCAACAGTTCTCGAATCGCCCAGATAGTCAAATCCCCATACCTTGTCCAGGAGCTGATCACGCGTAAAGACGCGGTTACAGTTGGATGCAAGAAAATAAAGAAGTTCAAGCTCTTTAGGGGGGATATCTATAGGTTTACCCTTTATTTTAAGCTCGTATTTTTGAAGACTTATTTCGATATTATCAAATTTTATGACTTCTTCGTCGTTTGTTTTGCTGTGTGCATTGTAGCGACGAAGAACAGCCTTTATTCTTGCCGAAAGCTCCTTCATATCAAAGGGCTTTACAACGAAGTCGTCGGCTCCGAGTTCAAGTCCGAGTACCTTATCGAAGGTTTCTCCCTTTGCCGTTATCATTATTATCGGCTTTGAAGATACAGCGCGGATTTCCTTACATACTTGCCATCCGTCCTTGCCCGGCATCATCAGGTCGAGAAGAACCAGGTCAGGGTTATAGGTCTTGAATGCAGTAACGCCGTCAATGCCGTTATTTGCCGTTTTTACACGGTAGTTTTCCTTTTCAAAATAAAGCTGAAGCATTTCGCAGATGTTAACGTCGTCGTCTATAACAAGAAGCGTTGTATCCATTGTATTAACCTCCAATTATGAATTTTGTTAAATTATTGTCTATGTTCACATTATATCATGCCGTGCACTTCAATATGTGAATAAAATGTAAATTTTGTAGACTTCGTATTCTTTTGAAGAGCATCGGTACAGAAAAAAATATTGTATGGCTTTTTTCTTAAAAAGGGTAGACTTACGAGCAAAAATATGATATACTCAATTTTGTTATGCGAAGTTTTTATTCGCATCTTTACATATGAAGATAATAATATAAGGACGTAGACTAAAATGAAACTCGGAATCGTCGGTTTACCAAACGTAGGAAAAAGCACACTTTTTAACGCACTTACCAATGCCGGTGCCCAATCGGCAAATTATCCGTTTTGCACAATAGACCCAAACGTAGGTATCGTTACGGTACCGGATAAGAGACTTGACGCTCTTGCAGAGATGTATTCACCCGAAAAATATACTCCTGCGGTAATAGAGTTCGTCGATATTGCAGGACTTGTAAAGGGCGCATCTAAGGGCGAGGGACTCGGAAATAAATTTCTCTCAAATATAAGAGAGGTTGACGCCATAGTTCACGTAGTACGTTGTTTCGAGGACTCAAACATTATTCACGTTGACGGAAATATCAATGCGCTTCGGGACGTCGAGACTATCAACCTCGAGCTTATTCTTTCAGACCTTGAAATCGTCGAAAAAAGGCTTGACCGTGTTCGTAAGAATGCAAAGAATGACAAGTCGCTTCTTTCGGAGCTTGATTTGCTCGAGAGAATATATGAGGCACTTGAAAACGGCAAAAGCGCAAGAAGCGTGCCCATGACCGAAGACGAGGAGGGACTCATATCCGACGTGCGTCTTTTGTCTTTGAAACCGATAATATACGTTGCCAATATAGCCGAGGATGAAGTTTCCGGAGGTTATGAAAATAATCAGAATTATAAAGCGCTTAAGGAATATGCACACAGCGAAGGAGCAGGCATAATAGCGGTCTGCGCACAGATCGAGGCGGAGCTGGCATCGCTTGAAGGAGAAGAGAAGAAAGAATTTCTTTCCGAGCTCGGAATAGAGGAGAGCGGTCTGGACAAACTTATTAAAGCAAGTTACTCTCTTCTCGGACTCATAAGCTATCTTACGGCAGGACCGAAGGAGGTGCGTGCATGGACTATTAAAAAGGGAACGAAGGCGCCGCAGGCGGCAGGAAAGATTCACAGCGATTTCGAGCGTGGTTTCATACGTGCCGAGATAGTTTCATTCGACGACCTTATACGAGAAGGCAACATGAATAGCGTGAAGGAAAAAGGACTTCTCAGAAGTGAGGGGAAGGACTATGTGATAGAGGACGGAGACGTCGTTCTTTTCCGCTTTAACGTATAAATCAAAACAAATAAAATGGCAGAGTCAAATTGAAAATTTGATTTTTACCCCACATAAAAGCAACAAAAACCAAGACAAATGATTTGTCTTGGTTTTTTGTTATGGCTGCACATAACGTTAACAATTTGTTAAAGCCATGACTCAGCCCTTTTTATATAATTTTTACTCAAAATATATTTTTGTATTTCCGACGTTGATTTCTCCGTCATAGCCCGAGGGCAATATACAGTCGTATCCTGAACTTAAAAATATTTTGTCGGGAAGGTCTGTATATTCCGTAAGATTTATAACGCCTTCATCGCCGTCGCATCCACCGAATATGACCGTATCGCTGTTTTTTAACATGAATTCTTGTTTTTCGTGAGACAGCCTATCCTTCAGAAGGTAGGAATAAACGCAGTCCTTGTATACTGCGTGGAACGAGCCTGCCGTGCTATTGATATTGTTTTCCGATATCTGCGACGGTATGAACATAAACCGCATTTCTCCAAACTGTATTTCGCGCTCCGTATCGTATGTATTTATTACGATATCGGAGTCACGCAGAGTATCAATTGCCGTTTCCAGATATCTCTTGTCACGATCACTTTTGGGTGAAGGAAAATATACTGAATACACTTTGATTCTGCGGGATATGCGATTTATCATATCGGCGGTCTTGCTGTAATATGCGGTTACAAATATTGCTTCTATATCCGTAATTTCACAATCCGACATTTCCGATACTATTGTTGAGGCTTGATAGATAGACGGTCGTGAAAAATCGATTATATAACCCGCTCCTTTATACTTTATGGTAAGATGTTCATTTTTAAGGTCGTCGGAGAAGTATTCATACGGATGTATTTTCTCGCTTATTGTTACGGAGGTGAGCACCACGCACAATGCCGTCAAAGACGTAATAAGCGATATTATGACGGCTCTTTTTCGCAGCTTGCGGAATACAAGTACCACTATTATTATCGAGAATAATGCGATTGCTGTTTTGATTATCGGATGTGAAATGCTTATACATACGTTTCTCATATCCGATATTTTCTTTATGGACGATAAAATAAAATTGCCTGATGAGGAGAAAACACCGGATACCCATGCAGGTATTGGGAAAATTAACGTTATAACCGAAAAATAGAGATACACTTCAATGAGCGGGGCAAATATGAGATTTGAAGGAAGAGCAGCCAGGGAGAAATATCCGAAATATATACATATGATCGGCATAGTGAATATCAGTGCGCCCATCGTAAGGATGAAAGAATAAAAAACATATTTTAATATTTCCTTGGCAATACGAACAACCATATATTCGGAAAGAATCGTGGTTTTTCTCTGCGTGTTCTTTTGATTTGAAAACTCAAAGTCGCCGTGCTCTTCGGTATTTTTATTCTTATATCGGATAAAATCACATGCCGTAATAATTCCAAACGTTGAGAGCGCAGACAGCATAAGTCCCACGTCATACGCCGCATACGGACGAAAAAGAAGAATGAGTGCAACAGAGACGAAAAGCGCGGTGACGTTATCATATGGCCGACCGAGGATAAAGGCAAGTCCAACGAGCGAATTCATTATCGCAGCTCGTAAAATGGACGGGGAAGCTCCTGTGAGAAGTACGTAAGACGATACGAAGAAGAGAAGAATGAAAACAGAGGCGAAACGGTTAACACGAAACTTTTTCAGAACGAATGACAGCATAGCGGCGAGAACCGATAGATGCATACCGCTCAAAGCGAGAGCGTGCGATAATCCGGTGCGGCTGAACGCAAGTTTGGTTTCGTGTGAGAGCATTCTGCTTTCACCGAGCAGAAGAGCACACATCATGTTTCCGCTTTCGCCGGGAACACGTTCTTTGATTTTGCCCGCAAATTTTTCACGCAAGGTCGATATTATATCGTTGTAGCCGTTTCCGGTACTTTCTATTATACTTAAGTTTTCTATTTCATAAGCATATCCGACATATCCGCGCGGCAAATAATATGAGTTTTCGTCAAAGCCTCTGTTATTGTCAAGAAATTTTCGTATATTTGCGGTTGCCTCAATAGTGTCGCCGGATGAGAGGGAATCCGTGCCGTCAAGTTCCATGATTACATTTGCATCGGTTCTCTTGCCGTTTATAGATGAAATGGTAATCGCAAGTGAAGTATTTCTTTTATCGGAATACAAAACTGAATCTATTCTTGCGGTTATATGTGAATTATCAGCAAAAATGTCTTCATTTGTCCGAAACAATCTTATATAGGATAGAGAGAACGCAAGAGAAGCGGAAAGAACACATATAGCGAACGTTATGATATACGTTGTGCGATTTGTTTTACAGTTATCGGTCTTGGTATGGTTTTTGTTTATAATCGTTATCACACCGATTAAAATTGTAAATACAGACAAAAGAAAAAGTGAAACGGATAAGTAGAATACGTCCGTTCCACCGAGGGCTGTTGAGACAAATGATGCAATGCTGAAAAACAGCAGAATAAGCGAGAATGGTCTTTTACTGAATTGATTCATTGGATTTCCTCGGTAGCATATATTTCAGGGATGATTGTATTTGACATATGATGTTCTGCAAACATCGGATATGTATTATTTATCTGTTGTGTGAATAGCAGCGTGAAAATCGGTTTTTTCGAGCATTGCGCATCCGCTCGGTATAGAGAAGTTGAATGCCTCTTTAATTATTCCGATATTAAGGTCGATGAATTTTTCTATTTCACCGTCTATGCAAACATCGGTTTCCTTGTCAAAGTGAAATTTAATTGAATTTCTGCGATAATAGGATATGTATTTTTGAGCCTTTTTGGATTCGAGATGCGTGCCTGCACGGTATTTTGATACCAGAGACAGAAAGGTGATTCTTTTCAACTTCCGTATCACGCACATATCAATGATACCGTCGTTTACCATGGCTTTCGGCGCCGCATCATATCCTCCTCCGCAATACTGTCCGTTTGCTATTGCGGTGAGAAGAAGCGATTTATCGATAACGGTTCCGTCTTCAAATTCTATGCGCATTTTTTTGCCGAATTTCCTAAAAAGATTAATGACTACACTTAACGCATAGGAAAGCTCGTTGGGAATCCACATATGTTTTTTGATTTTTGTCGCATGCTTAACAACGTCGCAATCAAAACCTATGTTTATCATATTTGCACAGTATTTTCCGTTGTAGGTTATAGCATCGATTTTTCTCGGAGAACCGTCTAACTGTCTTTTTATATCAAGAAAATATTCGTTATTGTCAAAATTACGGCAGAAATCGTTTCCGGTTCCTATCGGAATCAACGCTATTTCCGCTTTGGGAGAGAGGCTTGTACCGTTGAGTATTTCACTAAGCGTTCCGTCACCGCCGCATGCGTAAAAGCGATGTATCTCGTTTATGTCATCCGAAAGACATTTTCTCGTATATTCCGTTGCGTCCAGAGGCTTTTTTGTTACGTATATATCGTAGAGAATGGCGTTCGTTTCGCATACTGTCTGTATTTCTTTTTTCAGTGATTCTACCTGCGTTCCTTTTCCGGCGGCGGGGTTGATGATGAAGTGATGAAGCATTTCGGATATGATACCTTTTTATGTTTTTCTTGGTTTTTACAGTCTTTAATCAAATAACCTTAAAACGTCAATAATACCGTATTAGGATAACACATAATGAAAAAAATGTCAATATTTGCGCTATGTAATTCAATTATTATAAAAGAACAGACGCCGCGTGTTTATTTTTCGGAGTTTTTCTTTATTGCGTCGAAATATGCCTTTGCGGCATTTTCGGTTTTGTTGTCTCCGTAAAAGTAATAATGCTTACCTGATATATCGCTCGGCAGGTACTGCTGTTTTACCCAATGTCCCGTATAATCGTGGGGATATTTATATCCCTCAAACAATGGGGAGCGGAGTATTTTCGGAATATCGTTTCCGAGACCTCGGCGTACGTCGTCGGATGCCGCCGCATAAGCTTTGTATGCGGAATTTGATTTCGGTGCCGTGGCAAGCATTATCGTTGCGTTTGAAAGAGGAATTGCCGCCTCCGGCAAGCCGAGCTCCTTTGCGCTCTCGGTGCATGCACGCACTATTGCCGCCGCCATTGGGTAAGCAAGACCGATGTCTTCGGAGGCTATGACTTGGAGGCGTCTGCATACCGAAAGTATGTCCCCGCCGTCCAGCAGCTTTGCAAGATAGAAGATTGCCGCGTCAGGGTCTGAGCCGCGTATGGATTTTTGCAACGCCGACAAAAGGTTGTAGTGAACGTCGCCGTCTGAGTCAAAGTTCGATACCGCAGAGGAGCAGACGTCTTTTACCGTTTCGGTCGTGATTTCTTCCTCTGCCACACAGTATGCGTTTTCAAGTATCACGAGCGCTTTGCGAACGTCGCCCGAGCATATTTCAGATATCATTTTGGCGGCTTTTTCCGACAGAGTTTTGCGTTCCGTCACGTTTTCGTTCAGCACGGACATAGCCCGGTTAACCGCTGTTTGAATTTCCTGAGCAGACACAGGCTTGAATTCGAATACAGCGCTTCGGGACAGTATTGCGCTATATACGCAGAAACGCGGATTTTCCGTTGTTGAGGCGATAAGAGTTATTCTGCCGTCCTCTATGTACTCGAGAAGCGATTGCTGTTGTTTTTTGTTGAAGTATTGAATTTCGTCAAGATAGAGAAGTATGCCTCCCGCTCCGAAGACGTTTGAGGTTTGTTGTGCTATTTCCTTTATATCCGACAGTGATGCCGTGGTTGCGTTAAGTTTGTATAACTGCATGCCCGATGACTTTGCGATAATGTTTGCGGCAGTGGTTTTTCCCGTGCCGGGAGGCCCGCCGAATATCATATTCGTTATTCTGCCGGCATCTGTCATTTTGCGCAGTACGCCATGCTCTCCGACGAGGTGCTTTTGCCCCACCATCAGGTCGAAACTCGTAGGACGCATTCTGTCTGCCAAAGGCTGATTTGCCATATATAATCCCTCCAAAGCGGAATAATAATTATGTTTTACGAATGATTGTTTTTGTCAGGATACGGTATTTTCCTCTATGCGGAAAAGTCTCTCGGTTTCACGGAGTACCGAGTCCGGTATTCCGTCTTCCACCGTGTCGCGTGCCGCACGGAAAGCCTCGCTCGCTACCGTCATGTCGCTCACCATACCGAGCTTGAAAGAAAAACCGCCGCTCTGACGCAGAGTCGTTCCCTGTGCCGAAAGGAAGAAATCCCCCGGTCCCCTCTGCCTAAGATCCTCTTCCGCAATTCTATATCCGTCATATGTTTTTGCCATCGTTCTGAGCCTGTCGAGTGCACTCGGGGATTTTGAATCGGAGAGAAGGATGCAGTATGATTTTCTGCTTCCCCTGCCGACACGTCCGCGCAGCTGATGAAGCTGTGACAGTCCGAATCTTTCCGCATTTTCGACGAGCATAAGGCAGGCATTCGGTACGTTCACACCGACTTCTATAACCGTTGTCGAAACCAGGATATCCGTGTATCCGTCAATAAAGGATTTCATTATATTGTCTTTTTCCGATTGTTTCATTTTTCCGTGCATCACGGCTATACGGTAATCGGGGAAAATACTTTTCAGTTCCTCTGAATAACGGGATACGGTTTTCAGAGTAGTGGTTGTTGTGTCCTTTTGATTATTCGAGTGGAAAAGTTCGTCGATTGTAAAGGTATCGACTATGCCGCTCTCGTATGAGTTTTCGTTGTCATGTGCGGAAGTGTCATCCTCACATTCATTCTCATTTTCTTCTATGGCGGGGCAGACAACGTAAACCTGTCCGCCGTCGTCTATCTGCTTTCGGATAAAGCTGTAAACCCTTTCACGATAGCTTCCGTCAAGGGCAAAGGTGTCTGTACGTTGTCTGCCGGCAGGCATTTCATCGATTTTTGATATCGAGAGGTCACCGTATATGGTAAGAGCAAGGGTACGCGGGATAGGGGTTGCGCTCATCACGAGAGTATGCGATGATTCGCTTTTTCCGTCCAGACGCGCACGTTCCGCAACTCCGAATCTATGTTGCTCATCCGTTATGGTAAGGGCAAGATTTGAGAATGATACTTTGCCTGATATAAGTGCGTGAGTTCCGATAACCGCATCTGCTTCACCTGAGGAAATAATTGCCTGTGCTTTTCGTTTTTGGGCAGGAGAAAGAGAGCCGGTGAGTAAGAGAACCCGTATTCCCATACCGGAAAACATCTTTTCGAAATCCCGGTAATGCTGTATTGCAAGTATCTCGGTGGGCGCCATGAGAGCTGCCTGAAAACCGCTTTTCACCGTTGCGTATACAGCCGCCGCTGCACAAACGGTTTTACCGCATCCGACGTCTCCGGTGAGTATTCTGTTCATCTTCGGAACAAGAGGACTTCCGTCTCCGTGCATGTCCGATAATATTTCACCTATAGAGCGTTTTTGCGCACCGGTAAGCTCATATGGCAATCGGGATAAAAAATCGGTTATATCTATATTTTTGATTGACGGCGCGAGTCTGTCACGGTTTTTTCTTCTGCTCAGATTTATCCCTACCGAAAAGTAGAAAAATTCATCAAAGCAAAGACGTCTCAGTGCTCTTTTCAGAGAGCTTTCGTCACTCGGCAAATGAACGTTTGCAAGAGCGTATTGGAGAGACGGAAGAGAATACTTTTTCTTGATTTGTTCGGGCATCGGGTCGTTGATATACGGCATTGTCTCTGCCAGAGCATCGCATATCATACGTCTCATGGCTTTTTCATTTATTTGTGCCGTCAAGGGGTATATCGGCACAAAATCACGCATTTTTCCACTGTCTGTAATAGCCTCGTATTCGGGCGAGGAGAGAGTGTATTTTCTTCCTTTTTTCTCGACCTTACCGTAAAATCGGAATTCGGCGCCGACGCTGAACGTGCGCTGAAGATACGGCTGATTGAAATAAATAATTTCCGCCTCTGTTCCGAACTCATCACATGCTTTGAATTTAGTAATCGTCATACGTCGGCGAAGCGTAGCGTTTTTGGGATTGGTTGAGACCCGGAGTATAAAAGAAGCTGCATACCCCTCGCTGCTTTCCGCCAGCGGTATTGTTAACCCTCTGTTCTGATACGTTCTCGGAAAGTGATAGAGAAGGTCGCCTATGCTCGAAATTCCGAGTTTTTTGAGCGCGCCTGCACGGGCAGGCCCTATGCCGGAGACTTCCGTAACGGGTGAATCAAGACTTATCATATACGAAAAACTCCTCTCATAAGCATCACAGACAAACTTTTGTATCTATCATTATATCTTACTACAAAAAAACGCAATTTGCAAGTTATTTTTCTTGACGTACATTTTATTTACTAAATATGTATTTACAAATCAAAATCTTTCTGCTATACTATATAAATAGTAAAATATTAGCATTTTCTGTACTCGGCATATAATCAGGTATCGGAAACTTTCAGTCGGCGGTTGAATTGACCGCATCGGAGGATAATATGAAAAACAAGAGATGGCAGGCAGGCGATATAAACTTCTTAACCGGCATAATTTTCGCATGTATATGCATGCTTATATTTGCGTTGCTTTGCGAATTTACCGAAATGCCGGTGGTTTATCTCGCTCTTATGACTGTTTTCGTATACCTTGTTGCCGTATTTGCTTTTGCCGTTTACAGAAAGACAAACGAGACGGTGGTTTCGTCAGAAACCATCGATAAGCTGTTTTCAAGCAAACTCGGCGGTGTAGTTCTAAAAATGCAGAATCCGGTAGTCCTCTGTACCCAGAACGGTTCGGTTATATGGTGTAACGAGCATTTTGATACGGCGGTCTCCGTTCAGCACGTTACCAAGGGTATGAATATTGAACAGCTGACAGGGAAATCTCTTGGTGAATTTTCGGAGGAAAATCATATCCCCGTCCTGATGGGAGAGAAGAGCTTTTCGGCTTACAGCATAAATACTGAGGTTGACGGAACAGAATACGTTTTCGTAATTCTTTACGATATGACCGAGCTCGAATATCTTCGTAATAAGATACGCGATGACAGAATTGCGGTTGCCGTTGCGATGATAGACAGTTATGACGAAATGTCACAGTATTTTCAAGACAATTTCATTAAAATAATAGCCGACATAGATTCGAAAATAACTGAATGGGCGGATTCGCTCGACGGTATTATCAAATCCTACGGTAAGGATAAATTTCTTATCATATGCAGCGTCAAGAACATGACGGAACGCGGTATAAAAAATAATTTTGCAATTCTCGATAAGGTAAGGGAGCAGTTCGTCGGAGATTATATACCGATGACGATATCTATGGGAGTATCCTGTATAGGAGATACCGTTTCCGACGTAATGAAATATGCACAGTTTGCTCTGGATACTGCGCTTCAGCGCGGAGGTGACCAGGCGGTTCTCAGACGTGAGAGCGGAACCGAGTTTTACGGTGGCCGTACAAAGTCCGTATATAAACGTTCCAATGTCCGCACCACACTTGTTGCCAGAGAACTCTCCTCACTTATTTCAAGAGCGGAAAACGTTCTTATTATGGGACATAGATTCGGAGATTTTGACTCTTTCGCTTCAACCGTCGGAATGGCGCGTTTCTGCATGATGTGCGGAGTTACTCCTCATATCATTGTTAATAAAAACGATAAAAATCTTGCATCTTGTTTTGCAAAGCTCTCGGATATACCGGAGTACCGCAATATTTTCATTGAGGGTGCCGACGGAATGGAGAAGATAAAATCGGGTACGCTTCTCATAATTACCGACGTAAACAATTATGCTCACGTTGAACATTCCGATATAGTAAAAAATGTATCGGACATAGCGATTATAGACCATCACATAAAGGTTTCCGACTACGACAAAGAACCGAAGCTTACCTATATCGAGCCGTCGGCTTCTTCCGCATCCGAGCTTGTGTCCGAGATACTGGAGACACGTTCGGTGACGAGTAAGATTCTGAAAGAAGAGGCGGAGCTTCTTCTCGCAGGCATTCTTCTGGATACTAAGCAGTTCACGAGAAATACCGGTATAAGAACGTTCTCGGCTGCAACGTTTTTACGTGCCGAGGGCGCAAATCCAATCGAGGCAAACGAGCTTTTCAAGGATAGCGTAGACGACATTGCAAGAGAGGCTCAGTTCAGCTCAAATATGGAAATTATCGAACGCAACATTCCGATTTCCGAGGAAGACGATACTCTTGTTTCGAGACGACTCGTAATATCGTATTGCGAGGGAATACATGACCAGAGTTATCGTATTTCGGCATCTAAGGCAGCCGATAAGCTTCTTGATTTGAAGGATGTGAACGCCACGTTCGTTCTTGTAAAAGTGGAGAATCAGGTTCACATTTCCGCACGTTCCGACGGGACGATAAACGTACAACTTATACTTGAGAGGCTTCACGGCGGAGGACATTTTGACGTTGCGGGCGCACAGATAGACGGTAAAACAATTGCAGGCGCCATGGTAATGTTAAAAGACGCCATAGACGATTATTTTAACACGTTAAAGCGTTAATACAACACAAAGTAAAGACAGGAAAAGGAGATTAAAACATGAAAGTAATTTTGCTTTCCGACGTAAAAGGACAGGGGAAGAAGGATCAGATAATAGACGTATCCGACGGATACGCACGCAATTATCTGTTTCCCAAAAAACTCGCAATCCTAGCCGACGCAAAGGCTCAGAACGACCTTAAAGGTAAAAACGAGGCAAAACAGTTCAAAATCGATGAGGAGCGTAAGGCAGCAAAAGCCCTCGCAGAACGCCTCTCGGAAATAACTGTTAAAATTAAGGCAACATCCGGTGCAGACGGAAAGCTTTACGGCGCTGTGACGGCAAAGGATATTGCCGAGGCTCTTGAAAAGGACTTTTCAATAACCGTCGACAGAAGAAAGATGAATTTAACAGAGGCTATCAAGGCGCACGGAACATATACCGTTGAGGCGAAGCTTTATGCCGAAATCTGCGGCACGTTCAAGGTTGTGGTATGTCAGTGAATAACGGCAGTATCAACTCATCGTATACGGGAATACTTAACGGAGATTTAACCAGGCAGATGCCCGCATCAATTGAGGCGGAAAACGCCGTTATAGGCTCCGTGCTTATTGACCCGGAGAGCATATCAAAAATCATCGGTGTGATATCTCCCGATGATTTCAAAAACGAGGATAATGCCCGCATATATGCAGCTATGCTCGAAATGTTCACAAAAAGCAAGGAAATTGATACGGTGACTCTCGTAGATACGCTCGTAAAAAGCGGAAGATATGATGAGGAAAACGGTGTCAATTTCATAAAGGTGCTTGCTCAGTCGGTACCGACTTCTTCGAATATAAAAGATTATGCCGCAATAGTAAAGGAAAAGTCGGTTTTACGTCGTATCATCGAGGCGTGCGGTAAAATTACCGAGCTGGCATATTCCGAGGAAGATAGTGCAGACGATACCCTTAATTTTGCGGAACAGATGATATTCGATATAGCGGACAAGAGACAAAGACACGACCTTCGTCACGTTCGCGATATTATAGCTAACGTGTATTCCGAGCTTGAAACACTCAGCGAAAACAAAAATCAGATAAGCGGTGTACGCACGGGCTTCTCCGATATCGATCGCGTTCTTGTTCAGATGGGAAAAGGAGATCTCGTTCTTATCGGTGCTCGTCCTGCCATGGGTAAAACGAGTTTTGCCATGAATATCGCAACAAACGCCGCTAAATCGATGCCTGAAAAGGCCGTGTGCGTATTTTCACTGGAAATGAGCGGAGAACAGCTCGTAACGAGAATACTTGCGAGCGAAGCGCTTGTGGACAGTTACGCTATGCGAAGCGGTGAAATACCTGCGGACGCATGGCCGAGACTTGCCGATGCGGCGGCGAGAGTATCAGCCACAAATATACTTATAGACGATACGTCGGGCCTTTCTGTAACGGAAATGAAATCAAAGCTTCGCCGTGTTAAAAATTTGGGTCTTGTTGTTATAGATTATCTCGGACTTATGCAGAGCGGCAAAAAGATGGAAAACCGTGTTCAGGAAGTCGGGGATATATCGAGAAATCTTAAAATAATGGCAAAGGAACTCGGAGTGCCTATCATATGCTGTGCTCAGCTCTCCCGTGGTCCCGAATCCAGAACCGATAAGCGTCCTATGCTTTCCGATCTTCGTGATTCCGGCGCGATAGAGCAGGATGCGGATATAGTTATGTTCCTTTACCGCGACGAATATTATAAAACCGAGGAGAATCAAAACTCCGCTCAAGGGGCAAATACCGCAGAGGTAATAGTCGCAAAGAACAGACACGGTTCGGTCGGTAATATAAAGGTAGGCTGGATGAAGCAGTTTACAAAATTCCGCTCGCTCGACAATACCTTGGAGGAGCCTAACAGATGATTTCCGATAGGGAAATGTTCATTGATGCACAGAGATTTCCGCATGAGATTTCCAATGTTGTTTTACATTTCAACGAGGCCGTACGGGATTTTTCAATGTCGGAGTATTTTCGCTTCGGTGTTATGATAGCTTTTTCGGGCGGCGCGGATTCCATGTTGTTGCTCAACCTTATGAGTATGCTCTCGGATAAGTATGGGATAAAGTTGCTTGCCGTACACATAAACCATTGTATACGCGGCGAGGAAGCCAACGGTGACATGGAGCTCTGCCGCAGAAGCGCAGAGAAACTCGGCGTGGAATTCACAGCGAAAATAATAGACGTCCCCACTCTTGCAAAAAAGACGGGAGAAGGGCTTGAGGAATGTGCAAGAAAGGCCCGATACTCTGCTTTTTTCGATATTCTGTCGCAACGTGATGATATATCCTGTATTGTTACCGCCCATAATTCATCAGATAACGCAGAGACGGTGATTTTCAATATGCTCAGAGGCGGGGGAGCAAGAGCCATGTGCGGAATACCTCCGGTAAGAAAAAATATATTGAGGCCGCTGATATATGCGCCAAAGTCGGAAATACTTGCCGCCGTTCAAAAAATCGGATGCGAATATGCAAACGATTCTACAAATTCCGATACTCGATACACTCGAAACTATATTCGTTCGGAAATAATGCCTCTTATGCGTCGTATAAATCAGAACGCCGAGACGGCCGTAAGCAAGATGTGCAATAATATAGCACTCGATTGTTCGTATATGGATTCTCAATGCAGAAAAATTATAGAAGATAACGGTATTACTTCGGTATCTGAGCGCGAAGTTCTTCGCAACATTCATCCTGCGTTGTTTTTCCGAGTAGTTACGTACATGTATTGCCGTGCAATACACTTAGATGAAAATCATATTGAAAAAAAGCATATCGATGCCATTCGTAACGCAGTGTGCGGAGATAAGGTAAATTTTTCGATAAGTGTACCGGATGCAGTATTCAGATGCGAGCGCGGTATTTGCGGTTTTTACTCTCATCAGAGCGATGTTGACAATGTTGAGTATGACATCCCGATAAGCCTCGGACGCAATCCAATTGAGGCTACTGGAGGAGAAATTTACCTTTTTGACAAGCCAAATCCGGAATTTGCCGAAAACGCTAAAAATGTTTACAAATTATTTATACAAGCGGTTTTAAGTTTTGATACAATGAATCTAATCCTGGGTGCAAGGAGCAGAAAGCCCAAAGATTCATTTCGAACGGGCAATATGACTCACAAGGTAAAAAAACTCTTTAATGATAAAAAGATTCCGTTGAATCAGCGAAAAATATTGCCGATTATATATGACAGCAACGGTATCGCGTGGATTCCGTCGGTAGGTATCCGCGACGATTTGAAAAAAAACAGTAACAAGAATAAAATATACGCATATTTTTGCGCCAATGGAGGAAAAAATGAATAGAGAGATAGACGATATTCTCAAGGTAATGATAAGCGCCGAGGAGCTTGACAAAATAACAACCGAGGTTGCAAAAAAGATAGACTGCGACTATTCAAACGTCGATGAAGGCAACAGAGTAATTCTCCTTGCAATACTGAAAGGCTCGGTCGTTTTCATGGGTGAGCTTATGAGAAAACTTCAGACACCCGTTGAAATAGATTTTATGAAAGTTTCTTCATACGGTTCGGGTACAACAACTACCGGAAACATAAATATACATCTCGACCTTCAACGCAAGGATATAGACAAATGCGATATAATAATCGTTGAGGATATCATAGACAGCGGAAGGACTCTTTCTTATCTTGTTGATTATCTTAAACGTAAGGGCGCACACAGTGTAAAGACCTGCACGCTCCTCGATAAACCGTCACGCCGTGAAGTTGATTTCAATGCAGATTACAGCGGAGCGGAGATACCTGACGAGTTCGTCGTCGGATACGGACTTGACTTTGACGAAAAGTACCGCACCCTTCCTTTTATAGGAATACTTCGCCCCGAGGCATATGAAAAAATAAATAACGGATAATTATCATACAGTAAATAATTCAACTGTATAATCTGAAAGGTTTAATATATAATGAAGTCAAATTTTAAGTTCAAAAACGTTGTCATTTATTTATTGATAGCACTTTTCCTCATTATAGGCTCGGTTATCTTATATGACTCGTTAAACAAGACGGATAAAATCCTGTGGAGCGACGTCGTTGATATGTTTGAAAACAAACAGGTAACGAGATTTGAGCTTGACAACGATGGTAATCTCGCATTCGAGGCAAAAATAATTGCCAAAAATTCTGACGGTACCGACATGAAGGATGAGAATGGTAATCTGGTGTTTGCGACGGATACAAACGGCAATTATCAGAAAAAAACGTATTCGTACAGAATAGGTAATTCGGAGCAGCTCAAATATTTGTCCGATAAGGCGCTGGAGCTTCAGAAGGAAGGAGTTCTCGAAAAATTTGATTTCACTCCTCCCAAAAACACCCCGGTAATAGTTCAGTATATTCCGTATATAATCATTTTTATAGTAATCATCGTATTTTGGATTTATATGATGAATCAGGCGACGGGCAAGGGAGGAAAAATGAATTCCTTCTCTCGTGCGCATACAAAAACTCCTCAGAACGATAAAAACGCTGTTAAATTCGCTGACGTAGCAGGTGCGGAAGAGGAAAAGGAGGAGCTTGAGGAAATAGTCGAATTTCTGAAAGACCCGTCAAAATTCACTCGTCTGGGCGCAAAAATACCGCACGGCGTTCTTCTTGTGGGCCCTCCGGGTACAGGTAAAACCCTGCTTGCAAAAGCCGTTGCCGGAGAAGCGGGAGTTCCGTTCTATTCGATATCCGGTTCCGACTTTGTGGAAATGTACGTCGGCGTCGGTGCTTCGAGAGTACGTGATCTCTTCGACACGGCAAGAAAAAATACTGCCAGTATAATATTTATAGATGAAATAGATGCCGTCGGACGTCAGAGGGGCACCGGTCTTGGCGGAGGTCATGACGAAAGAGAACAGACTCTGAACCAGCTTCTCGTTGAGATGGACGGATTCGGAGGTCATGAAGGCATAATAGTTATCGCGGCGACCAACCGTCCCGACGTTCTCGACCCGGCGCTACTGCGTCCGGGAAGATTCGACAGGCAGATTACTGTAAATTATCCGGACATAAAGGGCCGTGAAGAAATACTGAAGGTTCATATAAGGAACAAACCCATCGAGGGCAGTGTAGACCTGCATAAGATAGCTCAGACAACCGTGGGCTTTACGGGAGCCGATCTTGCCAACCTGATGAATGAGGCGGCACTTCTCGCAGCAAAGAGAAAGAAAAACCTCATAGGTATGAAAGATATAGAGGATTCCTATATGAAGGTTATTCTCGGACCTCAGAAAAAATCGAAGATTCGCACGGAACACGACAATAAGCTCACTGCATTCCACGAGGCAGGTCACGCAATTGCGGCATACTATGCGCCTCATGCAGACCCCGTTAAGCATATAACCATAATTCCTGCCGGGCAGGCAGGCGGAGTAACGCTGATGGTTCCCGAGCAGGATAAGATGACTTCGTCAAGAAATGAAATGCTCGACAGAATAGTCGTAGACCTCGGTGGCCGTGTTGCCGAGGAGCTTACCATGGACGATATATCCACGGGTGCATCGAACGATATACAGCAGGCAACGAAGCTCGCGCGTAATATGGTAATGCGTTACGGAATGAGCGATATGCTCGGTACTGTGCTCTGGGGTTCGGAACACAGCGACAGCGAGGTGTTCCTTGGCAGAGATTTCAATTCGGCTAAGAATTATTCCGAAAAGACTGCTTCCGAAATCGACGATGAGGTTCGCAGAATTATATCGCAGGCGCACGACAGATGCCGCGAATATCTCAAAGAGCATATGGATAAACTCGAATTTGTCGCGAATTATCTTCTTAAATATGAGTATATGGACGGAGATATATTCGATATGGCGATGAGCGGAAATTATACAATTGAAGAACTATCGGTCATATATGATGAGAGAAAAAGAAAGAGCGACGAGGAGAATGCAGACGCAGCAAAACTCGACGAGAGAATCGAGCGTATGATGGAGAACCGCGCTCAGGAGATACAGAACCGTCAGCGTGGCTTAACCGATAATCTACAGGGGAAAAACGGTATGAACAACGACGACAGTACCGATGACGGAAATAAAGAAAAATAAAATTAAAAAATAACCGACAGATTTTTCTCTCATGTTCTTAGCGGAGAAATAGGTTTCGGCATTACCCGGAAGGCTTATAGTCTTCCGGGTTTGTTTATCTGTTCTGAGTTGTGTACCCTTGCCAAATATCCTTCATCACGTATCATATAGCTGAGCTATCGATTTTCTGAAATGCTTTTGACTCAACCCGATAAAAAAGATCCGGATTATCGTTTCCGGACCTCTTAATTGCAGTATTATATCTTGAAACCGTCTCGCCCGGTTTCGCTGTATTATCAGATTGTGTTGCTTTTTCGGTTTCATCGACCGTGTATATATTATTGAGGCGTATTATCGCCTCTGTTGGTCGGCAATGAGTTTGGAATATCGATATCCTTCCAGGAGTCTGCGATACCTTGGTCGTTTTTCTCCTGCGTACCGGGGAGTGTTCCCGCTTGAGGAGCACCGCCATTAATGCCGGGGAACTTGATATTCGGCATACTGTTGTCTATTTTGACTACCTCACCTGTCCGGCAGTCCACCTCAAACTCATATGTGGTGGCATCGTCCTTTACACGGATATATACGGAATATACCATCTTTCTGTTGTGCAGCTTTACCTGTACCCAATACCATTTGATATCGGCCTTATCAAGCTCGATTTCTTCAAGGAGCAATGTCAGAGCATCGTCCTGCTTTATAAATCCACCAACCTCACCCGATGAAATGTCCTTCTTGAAGGGATCGTTTTCGTCACCCTTATTTGGTCTTGAGGAATATATCAGATTCAACTCCTTGATGGACATATCGGCAAGATCAGGAGCATCCTCGGCACAGAAATCATCCATTTCGCCGACCATTTTATCCACGAGGTGCATTTTGCCGACCGAAACACCGTTTTCCTGCGCTCTATGCTTGAGGTCGTCGTCGACCTTAACGCTTTGCGCTATGATGGAGCATTCAAGTCCCGAATTTTCAAATACTGTATTGATTTTTGAGGTGATATCGGAGAGGAGTATATCGGTCGTTTCTTCATCCTTCCCGTTAACACTGATCAGAATGGAGTTGGAGTCCTCGGTAAGATAACCGTTCATATACATTGAGCCGACGATTGCGGTGAGCGCAGTATTCATATCTACGCACTCGAGCTTCAAGCCTGCAAGGATTGCTTTGGCATCCTCGTTTGTTGAAAGACATGCAACGATTACATATATACGGACACCGGGGTTGACGTCAAGTGTGAATACCGCTGCTGCATTTGCTTTGAGTGCGTCGGCATCCGAATCACCGTTATCGGTACTATTACGCATCCGACCAGACAGGCCGTCAGCACAGCGAGCATAAGTGTAAGTGCGACTAAAAGTTTTTTCATGATAAATTCTCCTTTCGTTGAGCCCTTCTCTTGGACCCTTTCACTTAAATAATCGGCGAAGGAAAGTTTTTATCGCAAATTAAAAAATTTTTAAATTTCACTACGAAATTTACAAAAAATGCCGAGGCGGTTATTTTTACAACTACTGTAAGCATTATCATTCTTCATTGTAGACCCCAAGAATGCCAAAGAGAGAGTTAGGTCATAGTTATCGTAAGTTTGTTTTTTCGTTTCCCTGCATATATTTTGACAAGTGCACCAATAAGAAACCCCACCACAGACTTTTGTCTATGATGGAGTTTTCTTGTTCTATTCGGTTTGTGTTGATTTCTCCGATAACAGCATCACGCTTTCGGTAAGTCGGTTTTATTTGCAAAATAAAATACATCAGAAAAGAACGACGCTTGCTATTTTGAAATAAAGCAGCAGTGAAATGGCATCAACAATGGTGGTAAGCATCGGACCTGCCATAAGCGCCGGGTCGAGGTGGCACAGCTTCGCAAAAATCGGCAGTGAACAGCCGATAAGCTTGGCTATCACTACTGTAAACAAAATCGAGAGTGATACTACAAAATACAGAGGTATTCTGTCAGCGGTAAGCGAGCCGTCTATCACTCCGAGAAGGCACATACGTCCGAAGTTCGCAATGGAGAGAATAACACCGCATAACATACTTACCCGGAATTCTTTGAACACGACGCGATAGTAGTCCCGTATTCGTATCTCGCCCAGTGCAAGTCCGCGTATTGTAAGCGTCGATGACTGATTTCCGGAATTTCCGCCTGTATCCATAATCATGGGAATACATGCGGTAAGACCTGCAAAAAGTGCAAGCTTTGATTCAAAACTCTCAATTATTTTGCCCGTAAAAGTTGCCGATACCATGAGTATTAGGAGCCATACTATTCGGTTTTTCGTAAGTTTGAAAACGCTGGTGTGAAGATATGTGTCGTCTGATGGACGGAGCAGAGCCATTCGCTCGAAGTCCTCCGTGTTTTCATCTTCAATAATATCAACGATATCGTCGATGGTGACTATACCGACCAGTCTGTTTTCGCTGTCGACAACAGGTACGCTGAGCAGGTCGTATTTCTTCGCAATTTCCGCGACTTTTTCCTGGTCGTCAGTTGTTTCAACGTATATAAGTTGCTTTTCGGTATCCATAATATCGGATATAAGCTTGTAGCTTTCGTTGAAAAGCAAGTCGTTAAGTCCCACGGTGCCTACGAGATGCCTGCCGTTATCTATGCAATAACATTGGTATATGGTCTCTTTGTCAATACCTGTTTTGCGTATCTGTTCGATTGCCTGGTCTACCGTGAGCTTGGTGTGCAGAACAACCATTTCATTGGTCATAATCGAGCCCGCGGAATTCTCAGGATAGTTGAGAAAGCGGTTTATCATATTTCGCTTCTCTTTGTCGGCAACCTTCAGTACACGAGAAACCACATTTGCCGGAACTTCCTCGAGAAAGTCAACCGTATCGTCTATAAAAAGCTCGTCTATAAGTCTGTAAAGCTCGGTATCGGTCATTGCAACCGCAATTTTCGTCTGTATATCCGAGTCAAGATAGGCGAAAACGTCCGCGGATATGTCTTTCGGCAGAATACGGAATACCACTACAGCTTCTTCATCATCGAGGGTGAGAATAAAGTCCGCAATATCTGCCTCATTCATATCTATCAGCTCATGACGGAGTTGAGCAAATTTACCGTCGTCAATGAGACTTTCGAGAAATTCAAAGGTTTTCTCGTCTACCGGAGATTTATCGCAATCCTCGACGTTTGAACTGTTTTTTTCGTTTTCATCTGATTCGATTATAGGATTTTCAAGCAGTTTGTTAATTTCATTGTTTTCGGTAGGGGACATTGCCACTGAAATTTTCGACTGCATTTCCGCTCCGAGACAAGCGTATACGTCTGCCGAAATTTCACTTGGTAAAGCACGGAATATTGCGACGGCGTCGACATCATTTTTAGAGAGAATGTAATTTGCAATATCTATCGTTGTATATCCGGCAAGCGCGCCGGCAACTGATTCCGCACCTGCACTTTTCAATATATCGTCGAGTTCTTTGATTTCTGTTTCTTCCATAAAAAAAGTCCTTTCCGTCTGCATACGCAAACAGAAAGGGAAACCCGTATGGGAAAGCTATCCGGGTCAGAGGATTCTGCGGATGCAGGCACTGTATTTTTTTGTTATGCATAAGGGTATTTTACTATCGCCCGCGTCCATGAAAATCACCTTCCCGTAACTGTATTTGATATATTAAATTATATTACTGAAACAGTATATCATATCCGTTGGAACTTGTCAACCGATATGCGTGAATTAAAATGTTAAAATAATTGTTGATTTTTTATGTTTGATGTTATATAATATACACAGAAAATATTGCTGCGCAATCTTTTGTGCTACGCACCCGCCGCACTCGCACGCTCGTGCGGCCGTGTAATTGAAGCGACGGCGCAAAAACGTCCTTGCAAGCAAACGTTTTTGCTTGTGTTATAATATACACAGAAAATATTGCTGCGCAATCTTTTGTGCTATGCACCCGCCGCACTAGCACGCCCGTGCGGCCGTAATGCTTGCATTGCACACTTGGTATTCCCGCACGCTCGTGCGGTCGTAATGCTTGCATTACACACTTGGTATTCCCGCACGCTCGTGCGGCCGTAATGCTTGCATTGCACACTTGGTATCCCCGCGCGCCCGTGCGGCCGTAATGCTTCTTGCATTGCACACATATAAGAGATATTTTGAAAGAGAGGAGTTTGTTATGTACAGGGAGCTTGGTATTGACCTCGGATCCGCAAATATTGTAATATCGGCGCCCGAAAAGGGTATATTGGAAACTCTTCCGTCCGTAATGCTTGCACAGCGTTCAAACGGCAGACTCGTAGGCTTCGGCACAGATGCTTTGAAAAGATATACTCAATCTCCTTCGGAGTTTATTCTTGAACGTCCTGTAAAAGGGGGCATTTCAGCTCACCTTGACCGTGCGCAGAAATTGATATCGCTTTCCGTCAGCGACGTATGCGGTAGGGAAACCGTGCCGTCGCGTGTGCTTTTTTCCGTTCCTTGCGATATGACCGTAATGGAGGAGAGCGCCCTCGTCGAGGCGGCGGCTCAAGCAGGCATTGCGGAGGCATATCTTATCTATTCGCCGCTTGCCGCCCTCATCGCAAGCGAAATGGATATTACAAGCTCGTATATGGCTCTGGATATCGGAGCATCGAAGACAAGCATAATGATAGTATGTCGTGGAAACATCGTTTACAGTACGTCGATAGATACTGCGGGCGATGGATTCGACAGTGCTATTTCAGAGTATATTTATACAAAACATAATTTGCGCGTCTCTTCGTTTACCGCTGAGAATATCAAAAAAAGAATAGGAACCGTATGGGGCGACGATTCTCCCACAAGAAATGTTGAGGTCAGAGCAAAAAGAAGCGATGACGGTGCATTTTCCGCCGTGAGATTGGCAAGTGACGAAATGTTTATAGCGCTTGAGGAACCTACCGCAGCTCTTTTGGAGGCGATATGTGCGACGATAGCCCGTATACCCACTCAGTACGTCAATGAAGTTTTCTCACACGGTATATTGCTGTACGGCGGAGGAAGCATGCTCAGCGGCCTTGCAAAAATAATAGCAGGTATAACCGGCGTCGATACATATGTTTTTCCGAATGCACCCGAGGCAGTTGCTCTCGGACTTTCAGAAGTTCTCAAAATATTGCCGAAGAGAATCGCGCCATCTATTAAAAACGTATCGAAATTTGCAATGAAAAGCCTTGGTGGCTACAATCTCGTATAGGTGTTAATATGAACAAAAAATCCAAAAAGAAGAATTGCAATATTGTAGGCAGAATAATAGCTTTTGTGCTGGCAGCTCTGATGCTCGGCTCCGCTTTGTTCGCCACACTTTACTATATTCTCTGATTTTTGATTTAATATTATGTAATCATCGCCAAAATAAAAGAAAACCGCAATCATACACGGGCTTTTCCATGTATTCTGCGGTTTTTTTCAGTTTCCGTCGTCACTTATCGAATCGGTTATGGATATCTGACGTGCGACGCCGTTCTGTATATTGAACGGAATTTTCAGATGTTCATAGGCGAGGTGAGTTACGCATCTGCCTCTCGGAGTTCTTGACATGAAACCTATCTGAAGAAGATATGGTTCGTACAGGTCTTCAATCGTCACGGCTTCTTCACCCGTAGTTGCGGCGAGAGTTTCAAGTCCGACAGGACCTCCGCCGTAATATTTAATAATTGATTCAAGTATTCTTCTGTCGGTATTATCAAGACCGAGTTCATCAATTTCAAGCATTTTAAGGGACATTTTTGCGATTTCCGGAGTGATGCGTCCGTCGCCTTTTACAAGAGCAAAATCGCGTATGCGCTTAAGCAGTCTGTTTGCTATACGCGGAGTACCTCGTGAGCGTGACGCTATTTCAGCGGCACCGTCATCAGTTATAGGTAAATCGAGTATTGATGCGCTTCGTTTTATTATGGAGATGAGTTCGTCTTTTGTGTACAAATCGAGCTTAAGCATAACCCCGAAACGGTCTCGCAAAGGGGTTGTGAGCTGTCCTGCACGTGTGGTTGCTCCTATCAGCGTAAACTTCGGGATAGGGAGACGAATGCTTTTTGCGCTTGGTCCTTTTCCGATTATGATATCAAGGGCGAAATCCTCCATGGCAGGGTAGAGAATCTCTTCTATCGAACGTGACAGACGATGGATTTCATCTATGAAGAGTACGTCTCCGTCGGATAGATTCGTTAGTATTGCGGCGAGGTCTCCCTGTTTTTCAATTGCCGGTCCCGATGTAGTCCTGATGTTTACTCCGAGCTCGTTTGCGATGATATTGGAGAGCGTCGTTTTTCCGAGCCCCGGAGGGCCGTAGAGAAGTACGTGGTCGAGTACGTCACCGCGCTTTTTAGCGGATTCTATATAAATTTTAAGGTTTTCTTTGATTTTTTCCTGTCCGACGTAATCATCGAGTCTTTGAGGACGTAGGGTGACTTCTGTATCTGAGTCCTGCGGAGTATATTCCGTCGACAGTATTCGGTTTTCAAAATCAAATTCCGTATCCATAGTTTATCCTCCGTTATCTGGCCAGCTTTTTAAGCGCGGCGGTTATTACCTTTTCGAGCGGAAGTTCGGAAATATCCATACCCGAGAGTGCATCCAGAATCTGTGAACGGTTATATCCGAGAGCCATGAGCGCGTCTGTTGCTTCCGAGAGTTTCTCGGATTGTTTCGGTAAGGATTTCTGTCCTGAGGGTTTCCCAAAGCCCTTTTCGGGCGAAGCGACTGCGGATATCTTGTCCTTGAGCTCAAGCACTATTCTTGCAGCCGTTTTGCCGCCGACTCCGGGGGCTTTTGCTATTGTTCGTGTATCCTCGGTACATACGGCGAGCGAGAGTTTGCTTGGCGTCAGGACGGAAAGCACCGAGATAGCAGCCTTGGGTCCTACACCCGAGACCGATGTTAAAAGTCTGAACGTATCAAGCTCCTCTTCAGATGCAAAACCGAAAAGTTCAAGTGCGTCTTCTCGTACTGCAAAATGGGTGTAGAGCTTTACCTTTTCTCCGAGTTTTCCGGATAAAAAGTCCGATGTATTAAGACTCGTTGTGAGTTTGTAGCCTACACCTCCGCAATCAATAACGGAGAAGTATGATTCGCATATAACAAGCTCACCGCATATATGATAAAACATATTTATATATCGACTTTCCTTTCATGTTTTCTATTGACTCTTTTTATAACGTTCCCGCTGACGATAATTATAGCAAAGAGGGCAGTGCATGTCAAGGATATGGCGATGCCGTATTTATAGCATCTCGGGAAATAGGTCAGCGTTACGGTGTGTTCTCCTTCTTCCATGTTAAAGGCGATAAGCGAGTCGAGTTCTTTATATATTTCAGCTTCTTTGCCGTCTATTATAAGATGCCAGCCCTCGTCATACGGGATAGTAGTAAGAATTTTTGTCGGGGATTTGACTGTTATTTTTCCCTCAATGCGGTCCTCGGTAAAGTCGGTGATTCTGAGACCCTGTTCTCTTACATTTTGCGCAACCTTTGATAGAAAACCGTAGTTTACCGTATATAAATCAGGTGAGATAAAGCTTATGGATATGGGAAGCTCGAATTCAAGCTTTATCTCTTTTTTCTCGCCGACAAAGCCTTTTACAGGAATAAGAGCATCGTTTTCATTTGTATTTATTTTCGAGAATTCCTCGTCGTTGATATATACGGTTGCCTCTATTTTATTGCTTTGCGCGCGGAAGTAAAGATAAGCCTCTCCGCTTTCCGGTATGGTTACGGTGTATATCAATTTTCCCGTCTTGCCTGCTCGCGGAATATATCTGTCGCACGGGTAATTTGACGGCTTGGTACAGTCCTCGTAGCGAATACTGTAATTATTTACGTTCTTGAATACTTTTGCATTGCTGTTTGCTATGGCGGAAAACAGAATGTTCAGGTTGTCCGTAACATATCCGCCGTATATAAGCTCCGTATCTTCTATTAAGTCTGACACGGGGAATGCAAGAGGGAAGGAATATGGGTTTTCGTATATGGTTTTATATTCGTCCCGATATACGGGAATATAATGTGAAGGCACGTCTGTACGTTCGCTTGTACTCATCATAAGGTATTTCACACCCAAAAAAGAATCGGTGGGTGCCATGGATGACGTGTATTTACTCCAATGCTCCCTGGTCGTTATTCCCAGAGAATTGAGTAAGTCAAGAGTCTGACGGTTAAGTGTTGAGGTAGAGCCGCTTAGTCCGTAATATCCTTGTGCGTAGGAGTCGTTGACAGTACGGTAGCCTATTTTTTCTGTTCTGAAAAAGTCGCTCTGTGCTTTCCAATGGATGAAATCGTCAGCGCCTTCCCACTTTTCAAAATATCCTATATAGGATGCACGGCTGGAACCGCCAACGTCGTGTTTTAGCGAATAGATGTTAAAACATCCTGCAAAAATAAGCTCTGCGACGGTCATCAGTGAAAAAATATAAAGGAAAAATCTGCGTATTTTCTTTATCCTGAGAGACAAAAGCAGGTAGAGAATAAACCATACGAGAAGAAATGCGAGTTGAACCAAAAGAATCCACAGCGGAAACTTATCCTTCAAAAGTATTTTCGCAACTGTAAAAACAGAACACAAAACCGTAAATACCGAGGAAACGTATATGGGGCTACGGTCTTTGATATTGAGAATTCCTTTTGCCGACAAAAACAGGATAAAAAATATAAACGTAAAAGCATAGCGGAAGTTGAGACAGTTAGGCCCCTGCAGCCCGTGCCAGAACATGTCAACGGGGTCAAAACACATACTGAAAAGGAGAACTGCAATAACACATGCGGATGCGACTTTCTCCCTTATTCTGATTTTTTTGTCGGCGAAGTAAAACGGCACGAGAAAGAACGCGGACGTCGAACACCATATAAACGGAAGTCCGTTACCCTGTATGGTATCGTACGACGTTATTGCAGACTTGAAAATCAGAAGCAGAGGATTTATTTTCATACGGAAATCGTATGACGGGTTTGTAAAGGTAGTCTTGCCGAACGTCAAAGAGTAATATGCAGGTATCAGAATTACCGTTGCAATACCGATTCCTATCAGCGAAAAAACGCCTACACGGAACAGACGGGAGAAAAAGCATTTTGTTCTCTTGAAAAAACCGTCGTTTCCGCTCTCCGATATGCAAAGCCAAAAGAAATAAATAAACACAAAAATGCAACACATATACCCGATGTAATAGTTGCATATAACCGTGTATGCGAGGGAGAGCGTATACAGTTTATATTTTTTGTCGCATACGAGAGAGGATAGTCCGAGAATCAGTATGGGGAGCATATACATTCCGTCACCCCACATCGTATTATGTTGGAGGACGACAGAAAAGGAAGAGAGGGCATACGTTAAGGAGAGCATTATATTTGCAAGATACGGTAATCTCGTGCGTTTTGCAAGAAGAATGGAAAAGCACATGGCGCACAAACCCGTTTTGAGAAGCAAAATTACAAAGACCGCATCTATAATATATTTTTTCGGAAAGAGGGCAACGATATATGACAGAGGACTTGCGAGATAGTAGGCGTAGATGCCGCCGAACTCTCCGCCGAGCGAGCGTGAAAAAGTATACAAAAACGCCCCCTCTCCGTATATCGTGTTACGCAGGGCCTCGAAGAAGTATACGTACTGTGCATTGAGATCATATAGGAGAACGGAGCTTTTGCCGAACGGATATACGTTGACGAAGGCATATATACACGTCATGGAAAGGGTTGCGAGCAAAAAAGCCGCAAAGGGACGGGAAAATACAATTCTTTTTGAGTATTCCTTAATCTTCATTTTCCGATATAACCTTTTTTATCATTTTTTCGAGTTTTATTCTTTCAAGCGTGAGGTCCCGCCCGCATTTTTTACACCTTATTTTCACATCGCTCCCGCAGAAAAGTACCAAAAAAAGCTTGTTACCGCACGGATGCGGTTTTTTTAACTCAAGCGTATCGTTTACGTAAAACTTTAATATACTCATTTTCTTTTCTGCATAGATTCCGCTTGCTCATGAAATGGAACGGTGCATTTCCTCTCTAAAATTATAAATAATTATCCTATATATGTTATTGTAACATATTTTTATATAATTGTAAATATAATTTTATTTTCTTTGACATATTGATATTTTTATGCTATACTTATACGGTAATGTATTGTTTTGCTTTGATTTAAGAATGAAAGGGGTGCCTTTATGATTATTCTCGGAATAGATCCGGGGCTTGCGATAGTCGGCTGGGGCATTGTATGCAAGGAAAAGGGAAGAGTATTGCCGGTTGCATACGGTTCGATAAACACCCCTGCGCACACTCCTGTTGAAGATAGGTTATCCATGATATTCGAGGATATGAACAGAATAATCCTGAAATATAAACCTGATGAAATGGCAATAGAGGAGTTGTTTTTCAACACCAACACTACCACGGGAATATCGGTTGCCGAAGCGCGCGGAGTCATCCTCCTTTCCGCAAAAACCAACGGAATAAAAATCAGCGAATATACGCCTCTGCAGGTAAAACAAGCAGTTGTAGGCTATGGACTTGCAGACAAAAAACAGGTGATTTCCATGGTTACAAGCATTCTGAAGCTTCCAAAACCGCCGAAGCCGGACGATACAGCAGATGCAATAGCGATAGCCCTCTGCCATGCACAAAGCTCATCGTCGTTGCTTTCGCAATATATTAAGTAAGCAAAGATAAGGTTAACAGTAAATTATGTGGACAGCCGATAATTGGATTGACTATAAGCTCATTGATTCTTCATGCGGTGAGAAACTCGAAAGATGGGGTAAATATACTCTCATACGTCCCGATCCGCAGGTTATATGGAACACAGAGAAGAAAAACCCCTTGTGGAGGCATGCGGACGCAAGCTATAAGCGTTCCCGTTCCGGCGGAGGTGCCTGGTCGGAAAATAAACTTCCCGAAAAATGGACGGTAAACTATCGTGATTTTACCTTCCGGGTGAAGCCTATGGGATTTAAGCATACGGGCATATTCCCGGAGCAGGCGACAAACTGGGACTGGTTCTTCAATATTATTAAAAATGCCGACAGAGAGATAAAAGTTCTCAATCTCTTTGCCTATACAGGTTGCGCTACCGTTGCGGCTGCAGCTGCAGGGGCGTCGGTATGTCACGTAGATGCGGCAAAAAACATGGTCTCTGCCGCAAAGGAAAATCTCGCGCTCTCGGGCCTTGCGGACAGACCCGTGCGCTTCATTGTTGATGATTGCAGAAAATTCGTCGAGAGGGAAATACGTCGTAAAAATAAATATGACGCTATAATTATGGACCCTCCCTCATACGGACGCGGACCCACTGGAGAGGAATGGAAGATAGAGAAGGATATTGACTCTTTCGTTGCTTTGGTATCAAATCTTTTGTCAGATAAACCTCTGTTTTTTCTCCTGAATTCATATACAACCGGGCTTAATGCATCGACAATGAAATACATAACCGATTTGAGAATAGGAGAAAAATACAACGTCCGCTCGCAGGCAGACGAAATAGGGATTCCTACCGAGAACAGCACCTACGTCCTTCCGTGCGGAAACAGTGTAAGACTCTTTTTCGGATATTGACTTGCCAAAATCAAACTTGTATAAATAACAGAAAAACGATGAAAACAGAAAACTACAATTCAAAAAGCCAAAACAGCATCATTTCGACAGAGGCTCTATCCTTTACTTATAAGAATATCGACTCGGACAACCTTGCCATACCGGCAGTCTCCGATATAAATATAGATATTAAAAAAGGAGAGTATGTTGCTGTACTCGGGCATAACGGTTCGGGAAAATCTACTCTTGCAAAGCTTTTTAACCTTATACTTATGCCGGGCTCGGGTACTCTTACCGTTGACGGAAAAACCGTAAAGGCAAGTGATAATCTTACCGAAGACGACGTGTATAATATAAGAAAAAAGGTCGGGATGATTTTTCAGAATCCCGATAATCAACTTGTTGCTACCATCGTTGAGGAGGACGTGGCGTTTGGACCGGAGAATCTCGGGGTTCCTATGCCCGAGCTTCGAACGCGTGTTGACAATGCTCTTAAAACCGTCGGGATGGACGGTGCGCAGAAACGCTCTACGACAGCTCTTTCGGGAGGGCAAAAGCAACGTATCGCTATTGCGGGTGTTATAGCGATGAAGCCTATGTGCATAATTTTCGACGAGTCAACGGCCATGCTGGACCCTCTCGGAAGAAAAGAAGTAATAGCGGCAATGGAAAAGCTCAACCGCGAGGAGGGTATAACCGTTATCAACATAACTCACTATATGGATGAGGCGGCACGGGCAAAACGCGTCATAGTTATCAACGACGGTAAACTATATTTGCAGGGGACGCCCGGGGAAGTTTTTTCACGCATCGACGAGCTCGCTGCGGCAGGGCTCGAAACACCGCAATGCACGGAGCTTTTATATAAACTTCATTCTCTCGGCTACGACGTGCCGACCGATTGTATCGATCCCGATGAATGCGTTGAAATAATATCAAGGCTTATAGATTCTGAAGACGGGAAAAAGAAAAATGTATAAACTGGAACTGAAAAATATATCGTACGTATACGGTAAAAATACACCTTTTGAAACTTGCGCACTCACCGACGTGAGCGTCGGATTTGAAAGTGGAAAGGTTACGGGACTTATAGGGCATACCGGCTCGGGGAAATCGACTCTCGTGCAAATGCTCGACGGACTTATTAAACCCGATAGCGGAGAAGTCCTGCTCGACGGATGTAATATATGGGAAAAACCGAAGGAAATAACAGGCGTGCGTTTTCGAGTCGGACTCGTAATGCAGTATCCCGAGTATCAGCTTTTTGATGAGACGGTGCGCTCGGACATAGGCTTCGCGCCGCGCAATATGAAACTCTCCGATGAGGAGATACGAATGAGAACGGAGCAGGCGGCTGAATTCGTAAAGCTCCCTTCGGATATAATGGATAAGTCTCCGTTTGAGCTCTCGGGAGGACAAAAGCGCAGAGTTGCTATTGCAGGGGTACTCGCCATGAGGCCCGAGGTTCTCGTGCTTGACGAACCTGCCGCAGGACTTGACCCGAGGGGCAGACGCGAGATTCTCGGCGGTCTTTGCGAATATCAGAAAAAGTCCGGGATAACAATGATACTCGTCAGTCACAGTATGGAAGACATGGCGCTTTATTGCGATAATATAGTCGTTATGAACGGCTCAAAGATATATCGTACAGGTACAGTAGACGAAATATTTTCTTCATCCTCGGATATTGAAAAGGTAGGACTCGATATACCAAAAATCGCACATATAGCAAACAAAGTGAACGCGCGCGGATACAATCTCTCGGGAACCCTCTATACCGTAGACGGCGTGCTTGACTCAATTGTTAAGCGCATAGCTTCCGGGGGTACCGAAAAATGATAAAAGATATAACATTAGGTCAGTTTTTCCCGGGAAATTCGTTTATACACAAGCTTGACCCACGTGCGAAGCTAATAATATCAATTGCATATATCGTGGCTATTTTTATGGCGAAAAGCGTCTTTTCCTTCGCTTTGCTCTCGGTTTTTTCTTTAATGCTCATATTTGTCAGCAGAATATCATTGAGAGTTATTCTCAGAGGAATACGACCTATAATATATATTTTGATATTTACCATGATACTCAACCTCATCTGGACCAAGGGCGAGGGAGAGCCGCTCGTATCTTTCTGGGTTATAAAGATCTATAAAACGGGAATATACCGTTCTCTTCTTATGGCTCTCAGAGTAATAATTCTTATAATAGGAACGAGCGTTCTGCTCACTTATACGACCTCACCGTTTTCTCTTACGGCGGCAATAGAGAGCCTGCTCTCGCCTCTGAAGCTTATAAAGGTTCCGGTTCACGATTTTGCTATGATGATGACGATAGCTCTCCGTTTCATACCCGTTCTGGTTGAAGAAACGGATAAAATCATGAACGCCCAAAAAGCCCGCGGTGCAGATTTTGCCGGCGGGGGACTTATCAAAAAAGCAAAAGCACTCATTCCCGTTCTCGTTCCTCTTTTCGTATCATCGTTCAATAGAGCGGGGGATTTGTCAATCGCAATGGAATGTAGATGTTACCGCAGCGGAAAGGGCGCAACGAAGTTGTATAAACTGCACTTTGCTGTCCGTGACTTTATCGGATTTTTGATTATCGCAGCATTGATATGCGGAGTTGTATTGATAAACAAGTTTGTTAATTTCGGGTATTCTATTTGATTAAATACATGCAAACTGTATAAGGAAACGTAAACGGTATGAAGTATCTTACTAAAATTAAATATGTAGGCGACGGTTTTTACGGTTTTCAGGTGCAGAACGGTAAAAGGACGGTGCAGGGGACTCTTACCGAGGCTTTTTCCTCATTGTTCGGCTGTGAAACAAAAATAACCGGATGCAGCAGAACAGACAGCGGAGTTCATGCTCTTTGTTTCTGTGCTACGGTAGAGCCCACTTCCGATAACGCCCCGCATATCGCACCGAACAAACTGCCACAGGCTGTTTTTCCGTATCTTCCCTCCGATTTGTCCGTTTATGATGCTATTGAGGTTCCCTCCCACTTCCACCCCCGATACTCCGTGAAAAGCAAGGAGTACTTATATCGCATATACAACGCAAAAATTCCCGACCCTTTTCTTAATAACAGGGTATGGAATACGGGAATCATCCTGAACGACAGCGCAATATGCAGAATGAACGAGGCGGCAAAGTATATAATCGGAAAACACGATTTTACTTCATTTATGGCGAAGGGGTCGAAGATTTGCGACTGTGTGCGTACCGTTCTGTCTCTTACCGTTGAAAAGACGGGATGCGAAATTATAATAAGAATATCCGCCGACGGATTTCTTTATAATATGGTCAGAATCATCGTCGGAACTCTTTTTGCCGTGGGACGCGGTAGATTTTCACCCGAGTACGTCAGAGAGATTATTGAAAAGAAGGACCGTTCCCTTGCAGGTGATACCGTTCCCGCATGCGGACTATACCTATCATTTGTGACGTATGACGGCATTGTTTGATTTTAGTTTATAAAATGAAATTTTTTGTTCCATATATTTTATATTTTGCCTCTAAATAATTTTTTCTTGCCTGCAGATAATAATAACAGCAAAATTATCAGTAAGCGAGGAGATAAGGTTCGCTTTTGCGGACTTTTTTGTTATTATGGCAAAAAAGAAAAAAGGTATTCTTTTCAGAGTACTCAGGTTTTTTTTGATTAGCGGAGCGGTATCTTTGATATTGCTTACCGTATCGGCTGTTTTTATATATAAAAAACTTTCGGCGGATATAGATTTTGATAAGGACCGTGAGCTTTTTGAAATGGCAAAAGGGTCGAAAACAACTCGGTTTTATTACGACAGCGCAAAAGGAGCGGACGCCTTTGGCGTATACAGAGCTGTTGAAATGGAGGATGAAAGAGCCTACGACAGCGAGAATTCAATATGGATTTCTTCTTCTCAGATACCCGATAACATGAAAAACGCCTTTATAGCCATTGAGGACCACCGTTTCTATGAGCATAAAGGTGTTGACGTTTTAAGAACAGTGAAAGCCGCCGCCAACTATTTTCTTCATTTTGACAGCCGATTCGGCGGCTCGACCATTACGCAGCAGCTTATTAAAAACATATCCTCCGATAATGAAATCAGCGCAAGGAGAAAAGCAAACGAAATATTGCGCGCGCTCGAAATAGAAAAAAATTACACAAAAGACGATATACTTGAATTATATCTTAACATAGTTCCTCTTTCACAGGGGTGCGCAGGCGTCGGCTCTGCCGCAAATAAATACTTTAACCGTGACGTATCGGAGCTCTCACTTGCCGAGTGTGCATCGCTTGCGGCGATTACAAATTCACCTTCAAAATACGATCTTATTAAGCATCCGGAAAACAACAAAGAGAGACGTGATATAATACTCGCCGAAATGAAAAAATACGGTTATATAAATGATGAAGAATATAATTCCGCCATATCGGAAAACGTCTGTGCGGTTATCTCGGATAAAGAGGAAAGCGTACGCACAAATTCATGGTATACAGATATGGTTATAGACGACGTTATATCGGATTTGTCAGAAAAGCTGGATATAAACAGCGAAACAGCAACAAAGTTGGTCTATTCCGGCGGGCTGAAAATTTATACGCTGATGGACAGAGACGTTCAAAATACTCTTGACGATTATTTTTCCGATTTGTCTCACTTTCCCGACGCTGCGAAAAACGATACCCTTAAATACTCGATGATAGTGATAAACCCGTATAACGGCGCTGTTCTGGGTGTTGCAGGGGCTCAGGGGGATAAGAATGCCAACCGTATTCTTAATTATGCCACAGAAGCAAAAAGACCGATAGGCTCAGCCATAAAACCGCTCTCGGTATACGGACCTGCCATAGAGGAAAACCTGATTACCTGGAGTACCGTGTTTGACGACGTTCCGCTCGAATTCTATGGAGAGCGTGCATGGCCGAGAAATTCACCCGACGTTTACGTCGGACTTACCGATGTTGCTACTGCACTAAAATATTCTAAAAATACCGTTGCAATGCGTGTTTTCAATCTGGTAGGAGCAGAGAGAGCATATAATTATCTTACGGAAAAGTTAGGATTCTCTTCAATTGTAAGAAGCGGATATGACTCTGACGGAAACAGAGTCAGCGATATGTCTGTATCCCCCCTCGCTTTTGGTCAGCTCACATACGGAGCAACGCTGCGGGAAACGACGGGAGCATACGATGCTCTCCTCACGGGCAACCACCATAAGAGCCGTTCTTATCTTGCCGTGTACGACAATAAGGGAAAGGCACTTCTTATAAACAACAATGAGGATATTCGCGTTTTTTCAGATGAGACGGCAACTGTAATGACAAAAATGCTCGAGGGCGTCGTAGACTTCGGTACCGCAAAGCAGATAACTCTTAAAAACGTTATAGACACCGCAGGAAAAACAGGCACAAGCGGAAACAGCTACGATAAATATTTCGTTGGCTATACGCCGTATATATGTGCGGGAATATGGTGCGGCTTCGAGGAATCGGGACGCCCCGTAATAACGTCATCGCATCTGAAAATATGGGATGATATTATGCATAAACTTCATTTCAAATATATCAGTTCATCCGATGAGCCGAAAAATTTCACTATAGCCGGTGGCGTCCAAACCCATATATACTGTTGCGATTCGGGTATGCTTCCGTCAGATGCATGTCAGCTTGATGCGCGTGGCAACAGAGAAAGGGCAGGGTATTATAAAAAAGGTACGGTTCCGACGCAAAAATGTTCATGTCACGTATGCGTCGAATACGATAAGGCAAGACACGGCATCGCCACCGAAGAATCTTTGGACGAAAATATAGAGCAGATTTCACTCATTCGGGTTGAGAACCGTGATTTCCCAAAGCAGATATATATAACAGATGCACAGTATGTTTTCCGCGACGCGAAAGGCAAGTATTCAGACAACAGCAATGCCTCTTTCTTTGCCGATGATATCGAGCAGGGGCATTTTGTAGGAATAAGCAAAACCCCCGACGGAAGACAGTTCAATGCAACCGCAAAGGATGAGGAAAATCAATGCGCTGAGAATCAAAATGAAACTTCGGAATCCGAAAAAGAAGAGTATATTGACGACGATAACGAAAATGAAGAAAAAACCTATTCCACAGACGAATATTCCCACGAAATAATATTCGATGCCGAAAGCGATAAAAAGCGCGGCAGAAAAACAAAAAAATAAAAATGTATTGAGTCAAGTTTTGCAAATTTTCAAATTGACCTTCACCATATACAAAAATCACCCGCTATCTTTTATTGACAGCGAGTGATTTTTGCTTTATGTGTAGCAATAATTTTTATTTGACTCAGCCCTTTTACTTAATAGACATTATTTCCGATTCGGATTATTGAAAAGGACTTTTTCGTATTTCTTTAACAGAAGATATAGAAGCGAACCTAAAATCCATGCGGAAATTAACTCGCCTACACCTACCGTAAATGCGAAATACCAAAGGCTCCCCTCTATTCCGTAGGCATATTTGAGTACGAGCGGTACGATGACGGCATTTGAAATAACCGTAGGAACAGGTACTAAGTACGGATATTTTCTGAGAAGAAAACCGAACGTTGCGCCGATGAGAGTGGCAAGGGAACCGAAGATTACGTCCCATATAACCGCCCCCGTAACGGCATTGGAAATCAGGCAACCGATAAACAGTCCCGGAATAGCTGACGGGGTGAAGCAGGAAAGCGCTATGAGCGCCTCGGAAAAACGGACCTGTATCACACCGCTCGCAAGTCCGAGAATGGAGGTTAGATAGGTGAGAACAGTGTAAAGTGCCGCTATAAGCGCAGATTCGGTGATGAAACGTAATTTCTTTGAATACATATTAAATTTTACTCCTTAGTTTTGTTTTTCGTGAGGATGGTTACGAACTCACGTAATGTTATATATTTTTCGTTAAAAACGGGAAAACACATTATCTGTCGGCAATGAGGTATCTCGTGCTGTCCGATATATCAGAGCAGTTTGACACCCATATCATCGCAGAGCTTGTGCGTTTGTTGCGACCAGAAGGATGACTGAACCTCTCCGATATGTGCTTTTCTTAAGAAGAACATGCATAGGCGAGACTGCCCTATACCTCCTCCTATCGTATACGGTAACTCGCCCGAGAGCAGAGCGCGATGGAATGGGAGCTTTTCTCTATCTTCACATCCTGCGAGTTTTAACTGACGTCTCATTGCTTTTTCATCGACTCGTATACCCATTGACGAAAGCTCAAATGGAATGTCTAGTACCGGGTAATAAACGATTATATCTCCGTTAAGCTCCCAGTCGTCGTAGTCGGGGGCTCGTCCGTCATGCGGAATACCGCTTTTCAACTTTCCTCCGATTTTCATAAGGAAAACCGCGCCCTTATCTTTTGCTATACGATACTCTCTTTCTTTCGGCGTAAGACCCGGATACATATCTTCAAGCTCCTGAGTAGTTATGAAAAATATATCCTTCGGCAAAAGTCTCTCAATGAAATTATAGTCGTCCGCTATGTAGTTTTCGGTATGTTTAAGAGCCTGATATATATTTTTTACCGTTTCTTTCAGAGTTTTTTCGGTGCGCTCTTCCTTAGTTATAATTTTTTCCCAGTCCCATTGATCTACGAACATTGAATGTAAATTGTCCGTATCCTCGTCTCTGCGGATGGCGTTCATATCCGTATAAATACCCTCTCCGACGTTGAAACCGTAGTCCTTGAGTGCCATACGCTTCCATTTTGCGAGAGAATGAACTATTTCCAGACGTTCACCCGAGAAAATATCGAACGATACAGGTCGCTCAACACCGTTGAGATTATCGTTAAGTCCGCTCGTTGAGTCCACGAATACAGGCGCCGATACACGGGTAAGGTTGAGCATTATCGACAAATCTCTCTGAAAAAAATCCTTAACCTTTTTTATCGCTATTTCCGTCTGCCTTACGTTAAGGAGCGATTTATAACCTTTTGGTATAAAAGTGTTTGACATATATTTGCCCTCATTTATCGCAAAGATAATAGAATTATATCATCCGATAATATTAAAATCAAGGCTTTTTTATTAATATTTACTCCAAATGATGACAAAGTATTGAGTTTTTTTGATTTTGATGGTAAACTAATATAAGAAAAAAGCGAGGGATTAATTATGAAGAATACAGATGAGTTTTCAATTGATAATGTAACTCTTGTCCGTTCATCTCGCAGAAGCATGTGTATCGAGGTAAAAAGCCAAAAAGAAGTTATAGTTCGTGCGCCGATGAAAACCTCACTTGCCGTTATTGATAAATTTGTGCGGGAACATTCCGCATGGATTGAAAAGGCCTTGGAACGCGCAACCGTAAGAGAAAATAAAACCCCTAATCTCTCGCCCGATGAGATGAAAAAAATTAAGAGAGAAGCTCTCGTTTATTTTAACGAGAGGATAGAGTATTTTTCTGATTTGACCTCTCTTTATCCCAAAAAAATCTCAGTCTCCGTTGCAAAAAAGCGTTTTGGCAGTTGTTCTGCGGACAATAAAATACGTTTGAGCGTTTATCTTATGTTTTATCCGAAGGAAGCAATTGATTACGTAGTGCTGCACGAGCTCGCTCATATAAAACACAAAAATCATAAAAAACAGTTTTATGCCCTGATAGAGAAATATATGCCCGATTACAAAGAAAGAATAAAATTACTCAGAAGTTAAAAAGCCGTAAACCGCATTTTCGGAAAAGTCCGATTGTGATTTACAGCTTTTTTTGACGGCGATTTATCCTTTGAAAACAAAGCAATCCATATAACGGAGTTTGAAAAGATTCTGCCTGTGCATACGGTCGATTCTTTCTTTCGTTGCGCTGTCGGGTTCTATGCCCTCTCTTATATATTTATCGAGAGTATCATAGGTAAAGCCGAGGTTGTCCTCGTCCGTTTTACCGCACAGACCGTCCTGCGGAGGCTTTTTCACAAGCTTTTCGGGCAGACCGAGATATGCACCGATTGCGCGTACTTCGGTTACCGTGAACGACGAAATCGGGCTGAAATCACCTGCCGCATCTCCGTATCTTGTCGAATATCCCACCCAGTCCTCGGAGAGGTTGCACGTGTTGGCAACTCTGCCGTTCGACGACTGCGATACTGCATAGAGCGTCGTCATTCTGATTCTCGCAGGCATATTGAATTTAGTCTGGTCGGTAAGTTCTAATTTATCGCCTATCGCACGGTAGAGACCGTCTCTTGCTTCTTTAATGTTTACCGTGTAGTTTTTAATGCCGAGATGATTGCATAAGTCTATAGCGCAATCTATGTCAGACTGCTCTCCGCAGGGCATCATAACTCCTATGACGCGGTCTTTACCGAGTGCTTTAACGCACAGAGCAGCGCAGACGGAGCTGTCCTTGCCTCCCGATATTCCGACAACGGCGTTACATCCACGTCCGTTCTTATCAAACCAATTTTTTATCCATTCTATACATTCTTCAGTTGCTTTTTTTACGTCAAAACAGTACATACCGAATCATCCTCCTTTTTAGTTTCAAGAATATCTGTTATTTTGCAGCTAAGAATATTGCATATCTTCATAAGTGTGTCAGGCTCAAGCGCTTTTCCGTTTTCAATAAGATAAATATCGGCTTTTGTCAGAGAAGCGGCACGGGAGAGCTTTTCCATATTGAGTCGTTTGCTTTTAAGTAATGCGTAAAGCCGTCTGTAAGATATGTTCAAGCAAATCCCTCTCTTTCTTATTTTTTTATGGATTTATTTTAACATAGTTTACGGAAAATGCAAGTTTTTTGCAAAAAAATACTCAAAAAATCCAAAAGAGATTGTACGATTGCAAAAATAATGATATACTTACGGTGCAGAATAAGAATAGGTTGGTATATTGTCATGAAGCTTTGTAATAAAAAACTTTTCCTTCTCGACATGGACGGCACGCTCTACCTCGGAAACAGGATTTTTGATAAGACACGCGAATTTCTCTCACGCATAAGAATAATAGGGGCAAAATATCTTTTCCTTACAAACAACTCGTCGAAGAGTGCCTCCGCCTACGTTAAAAAACTTGCAAAAATGGGTATCGACGCATGCGAAGAAGATTTTTTTACGTCAACTAACGCAACGATTACGTATTTGAAAAAACAGTATGGAGAATCTCTTATATATGCGAGCGGAACACATACGTTTGTTGATGAGCTGCGCGCATATGGTCTTAACGTAACAGTTAAACCGAAAGAGGGGATAAAATGCTTTGTTATGGGATATGATACCGAACTTACTTATGAAAAACTTATGATAGCGTCAAGGCTTCTCATTAACAAAGAAATCGATTATATCGCAACCAACCCGGACCTTGTATGTCCGACGGAATTCGGATACGTCCCGGACTGCGGTTCCGTCGCACAGATGCTCTTTAACGCAACGGGCAGGCTCCCGAAATTTATAGGAAAACCGGAACCCGAGATGATATTGGAGTCGATGGAAAAGTGCTCGTGTTCTGCCGATGAAACGGTAATAATAGGCGACAGACTCTATACCGATATTGCCGCAGGGGTAAATGCTGAAACAGACACTGTTTTCGTTCTATCGGGCGAGGGCGTGACGGAAGATATAGAAAAATACGGTATAAGACCTACCTACGTAATGCGAGATATAGGAGAAGTCCTCTCGAAACTTTAAATATGTATGTTGATTTCTTATTATGGTTATGATATACTTTTTAATGGATTCTTTTAACAAATCAAATAGAATAAGGAGAGTAATATGCTGAAAATTGAGCATCTCACAAAAAACTACGGGGATAAGCATGCGGTTGATGACCTCTCGCTCCATATAAAACCGGGAGAGATTTACGGCTTTATCGGTCATAACGGAGCAGGAAAAACCACTACCTTAAAAGCCGTCGTAGGTATTATGGACTTTGATTCGGGTGAAATCATGGTTGACGGCATTTCAATCAGGGAGAATCCTTTGGAATGTAAAAAGAGAATTGCATATATACCGGATAACCCGGATCTGTACGATTTTATGACCGGAATTAGATATCTTAACTTTATCGCGGATATTTTCGGCGTCGGAGCGAAGGAAAGGGAGGAGCGTATACGCAAATATGCCGATGCGTTTGAAATCACATCCGACCTCGCTCAACCGATAGGCGCATATTCTCACGGTATGAAGCAGAAGCTTGCCATAATATCCGCATGGATACATGAGCCGAAGCTTATTATCATGGATGAGCCCTTCGTTGGTCTGGACCCGAAGGCAGCGCATATTCTCAAAGAAATGATGAGAGAGATGTGCGACAAGGGCGGCGCAATATTCTTCTCGACTCATGTCCTCGAAGTAGCGGAGAAGCTCTGCGATAAGGTCGCAATAATTCGTAAAGGAAAGCTCATACGCTCCGGAAGCATGGAGGAAGTCAAGGGTGACGACACCCTCGAAGAGGTATTCCTCGAGCTTGAAGGTGGCAAGGATGATTAAAACGCTGCTCAAAAAGCAGTTTATGGAGATTTTCCGCAGTTATTTCTATAACGAAAAGAAAAACGCACCCCGCTCCAAAAAATCTATCGTAACTCTCATACTGCTTTACGTATTTCTTATGGTCGGTATCATCGGAGGAATGTTTACACTTCTCTCGGTAGTGCTTTGCCATGCTATGGTAAGCATGTCTCTTGATTGGTTGTATTTTGCACTCTTCGGCATTATTGCAATACTTTTAGGTGTATTCGGCTCGGTATTTTCGACATATTCGGGACTTTATCTGGCGAAAGATAACGATACACTGCTTGCTATGCCCATACGTGTCAGAGATATAATGATTTCTCGTCTCCTCGGCGTATATCTGATGGGGCTTATATATTCCGCCGCCGTGCTTCTGCCCGCTGTTGTTGTATATTGGATTTTTGCTCCGTTTACGTTCGCAAAATTTTTCGGAGGGCTCCTTATTGTATTCGACGTGTCGATTATCGTGATGATTCTTTCATGTCTTCTCGGATGGGTGGTAGCAAAGGTTTCCTCAAAACTTAAGAATAAAAGTTTTATTACCGTTATTGTCTCTCTTGCGGGATTCGGTCTTTATTATTTTGTATGCTTTAAAGCAGGCGATGTTATCGAGGGGCTTATAGAGAACGTCGAGACGTACGGAAGCTCAATCAAGGCTTCCGCATATCCGCTTTACGTATTCGGTTGCGTCGGCGCAGGTGAATGGCTGAAAATGCTCATCGTAACGGCGCTTATTGCAGCGGCTTTCTTCCTTACCTGGCTTGTTCTGTCAAAAACTTTTCTTAAGATTACTACTGCGACCTTTGGAGTTTCAAAGGCTCAATATAAGGAAAAATCGGTCCGCACAAAAAGCACTTTTTCCGCTCTTCTCGGGAAAGAGTTCAAACGCTTCACATCGAGTCCGAACTATATGCTCAACTGCGGTCTGTCGACGTTGATACTCCCTGTTGCAGGAATATTCATCCTGGTCAGCGGACAAAGACTCATATCACTGTTTTCTGAAGGTATCCCGGAGAATAGCGCATTGCTGTATGTGCTTGCTATAGGAATGATACTTTTTGTTGCCTCAATGAATCTTACTGCGGCACCATCCGTTTCTCTTGAGGGCAAAAACCTGTGGATTGTGAAATCACTGCCGGTAACTTCGTGGCAGATTTTATTGGCGAAGTTATCTCTTCAATTGATTATCACCATTCCCGGTGTGCTTTTCTGTTCCGTGTGTGTATGGATAGTTTTGGGCGGAGCATACGGTGTCTTTGTTTTGCTGATGAGTATCATTTCTGCCGTGTTCTTTTCCCTCATAGGTATATGCACCGGAGTTCGGTTCACGAACCTCTCGTGGGTAAACGAGGTAGTACCCATAAAGCAGAGCTTGGCAACCGCGATTTCAATGTTCGGCGCATGGTTATACTCTGCGGCTTTTATCGGACTTTACTTTGTTTTTTCGTGGTTAATCGGCGGATTTTTCTATCTGTTGATAATGACACTTCTGACGCTCGGAGCTTGCGTGGGACTTTATATATGGCTCAAAAAATGCGGAACAAAAGTCTTTAACAAACTCTGATATTCCAGTTTTATAAAAATAATATAAACCGGGAATTCGCATAAAACCGTTTTTCCGGTTTTTATAATTATAAACGGAATTGACTTTTCCAAATAGCGGCATTGAACAAAAATATACTTAAAGATTGTATTTTACGGCATGAGTTATTGACAACAATCATCCTTTATGATAACATAAATATTAAGGTATATGCGGATGTGGTGAAATTGGCAAACACGCCGGACTTAGGATCCGGTGGGCAACCTTGCAGGTTCAAGTCCTGTCATCCGCACCATATCGGGTGTTCATAACGGATTTACGGACACTCTTTTTCTATTCAAATCCGCACCAAGGTTAACAAATGCAATTAATCTGTTGCAACTGTATCGATTTCTTTCTCGTAGCGAGAAAAAGTCACTGAATTGGCATGGATTTTAAAAAAATATAAAGTTAAGATAATGACACACGATAAAATAAAAACAGAGTAATCAAGAATGAAAAAATATTTTATGCCTGACAAAATATATACGTCCTATTCTGAAATAGATGCGGACGTTCTTTTGCGTGACGGCATTTATGCGGTTATATTCGATATTGACAACACGCTTGCACCATACGAAGAAGCGGAGCCGAATGAAAACGTTAAAAAGTATTTCGTCTCACTACATGAAAAAGGTATTAAAACCGCATTTGTTTCAAATAATCACGGAGACAGAGTAGAGCTTTTCAGCAGAACTCTCGATACACCGTTCTTTCCCGACAGTAAAAAGCCTCTCGGCAAAAACATGAAAGCCGCAATCAAACTCATGGGTGAGCCCAGAGAAAGAACAGCCATCATCGGAGACCAGGTCCTGACCGATGTCTGGGCGGGGAAAAGACAGAAAATACACACGTATCTCGTGCCTCCGATAAACGATAAGAAAAATCTTTTTTTCAGATTCAAAAGGATGCTTGAAAAACCGATAATCAGAAAATACTATAAATGCAAGGGTGATGATATAAAAAATGCAGAAGAGCGCATTGTTCGGACCTGGGGGAAACAGTGAGAGCTTTTACGCTCAGGGAGGGAAATCAACAAAAGATGCTCCGGCATGGCTTTCGTCGGTGGGGCTTGACGCATATGAATTCGAAGCAGGCAATGGCATAAGAGCAGGGGAGAGTGTGCTCTCCGCGATAGGAGATGCGGCGCGTGCATGCGGTATAAAAATGAGTTTTCATACTCCGTATTTTATTTCACTTTCAGGTACGGACGAGGAGAAAAGGCTAAAAAGCATCGAGTATATTCGCGACAGTCTGAGAGCCGCAGAGCTTCTCGGCGCAAAAACCATTGTCGTACATTCCGGAAGTGCCGCGAAAATATCGCGCGAAGAGGCGATGAGACTCGCGTCCGATACAATATACAGGACTCTTGAAGAGCTGCCTGACAACGGCATAAAAATAGGCCTTGAAACCATGGGTAAAATAAATCAGCTCGGAACGCTCGACGAGGTAATAGAACTCTGCAAAATCGACCGAAGCAGACTTGTTCCGGTAGTGGATTTCGGACATATGAACGCACGCAATCTCGGAGGACTCTTTACCGAATCCGACGATTATTTCCGCGTTTTCGATAAGATAGCCTGCGGACTTGACGACGAGAAGGCGAAGAATCTTCACTGTCATTTTTCAAAAATAGAATGGACGTCATCGGGGGAGAAAAAGCATTTGACTTTTGCAGATGAAACATACGGTCCTGCATTTGAACCCTTGATTGAGACGATTGTTGAAAACGGTCTTTCACCTACCGTTATTTGCGAATCGGCAGGTACACAATCGGAAGACGCTCTCGCAATGAAGAAGTACTATACGTCTGTTGCAAAATGAATTTTGCGGTGTATTTTTGCGTGAAAACTATGCAAAAATCACCGTTTTCCATTTAATTTTCAACTAAAAACGGAATTTAATTTAGGGCAGAAATAAATTTTCATAACAAATGGAGAAAATGATGAAAAAGCATAAGCTCGCTTACCTGAGAGACTACATGCGCGATAATAAAATCACCGCAACGTTAATTTTCGATGAAGTAAATCAAAGGTATTTTTCATCGTTCAAATTTTCCGACGGGATGTTGCTTATAACGGAGAATCACGCATATCTGATAACGGACTTCCGATATTTTGAAGATGCAAAAAAGAACGTATCCGATGATTTTGAAGTTGTGATGCCGTCTTCACGCTTTGACTTTATTAAGGAAATCTTGGGCGATGCCGTCGGAGCTACCATCGCATTTGAAAGTTCTTTGCAATACGCCACGGTTATGCAGTTAAAAGAAAAATTTTCGGGCTGTCGTCTCTTTGCGATAGGTTCTTTATTCGAGGATATCAGGGCAGTCAAAACTTCAGATGAGCTTATGAAAATTTCAATTGCACAGCAAATAACGGATTCGGCATTTTCCCATATTTTATCATATATCAAAGAGGGAGTTACGGAATCCGAAATAGCCTTGGAGCTTGATTATTTTATGCGTAAAAACGGCGCGGAGGGGATGGCTTTTGAGACAATTGCCGTATCAGGCGGTGCAAGCGCACTTCCGCACGGAAAACCGAGGAATTTGCCAATCGAAAGAGGCTTTCTGACAATGGATTTCGGTGCAAAGTATGATGGTTATTGTTCCGATATGACACGCACAGTCTGTATCGGCAAGGCGGATGAAAGAATCAAAAAGATATATAACACCGTACTTTCCGCACAGAGCGCTGCTCTCGGTTTTATAAAATCCGGAGTATGCGGTAAGGAGGCCGACAGAATAGCCCGTGATATTATATACGGAGCAGGATACGAGGGAAGATTCGGACACAGTCTCGGACACGGTGTCGGAATGTATATACACGAAAAGCCCAATCTCTCACCAATGGCCAAAAACGTTATACTTACCGAGGGCAACGTCGTAACAGTCGAGCCTGGGATATATATCGAGGGCGATATGGGATGCCGGATAGAGGACATGGTAGCGGTAACCGACGACGGAATTATTGATTTTACAAAAAGCACGAAGGAACTGATAGAGATTTATTGATTACCTATTTTGGTCTTTTTTTCGATTTTTTTCAATATTTTTTATTTTTCCTATTGCAAAATGCCGGTTAATATAGTAAAATAAATATGTTATACGGCTTTTTGCCACAGAGAGAGCCATGGAGTAGCGGCTGTATGGGGTTACCTCTTTCGACAATACTTTTTTAACCGCTTTTTAGATTAAGGTGTAATATGGTTACAGCAGGTGATTTCAGAAACGGTATGACCTTCGAGATGGACGGTCAGGTAATGCAGATTATAGAATTTCAGCATGTAAAACCCGGTAAAGGAGCCGCTTTTGTAAGAACGAAAATAAGAAACGTAATAACCGGTGCGGTTGTAGAACGTACATTTAACCCGACTGAAAAATTTGAGAACGCATACGTTGAGCGTAAGGATATGCAGTATCTTTACTCCGATGACGGCCTCTATTATTTCATGGATATGGAGACGTACGACCAGATTCCTCTTAATGAGGATAAGCTCGGGGACAACTTTAAGTTCGTAAAGGAAAACACCGTGTGCAAAATAGTTTCCTACAAGGGTAACGTATTTGCGGTTGAACCTCCTTTCTTCGTCGAACTTGAAATAACCGATACCGAACCGGGTGTTCGCGGAGATACGGCAACAAACGTAACGAAGATTGCAACCGTTGAGACGGGTGCTACTATCAGAGTTCCCGTATTTATCAATACAGGCGATGTTGTAAGAATAGATACAAGAACCGGGGAATATCTCGAGCGTGCATAATCTCCACCCGAATGTGGAATAATTCGGTTAAACAAACAAAGAAAAGAGGGATATATTATGACAATTACCGAAAATGCGGCATACATCAAAGGACTTTCCGAAGGACTCAACCTTGATACGACAAAGCCGGAGGGCAAGCTCATAAGCGAAATGATTAAGCTTATTTCAGACATGGCGGACTCCATTGCAGACCTTGAAGAGGAGAATCAGACCCTGCGTGACTATATCGAGGAGATAGACGAGGACCTCGGAGACGTTGAGGAATTACTCTGTGATGACGACGATTGTGATTGCGATTGCGAATGTGACGATTGCGATTGCGACTGTGATTGTGAGTGCGATGATGGTAATGTATATGAGGTTACCTGTCCCTCATGCGGAGAGACCGTCTGCTTTGACGACTCCATTGATGAAAATGATTTTATCTGTCCTGCCTGCGGAGAAAAGATTTCCTGCAAGGACTGATTATCGATAAAACAGCCTGCAATTTAATCGTTGCAGACTGTTTTTATATTGTAAAAGTAAAAAGGCTGAGAAAACGGCGTGCACAATTAGCGGTAAATTGAAGTTCAATTTACGCCGTTTTGAAATATTCTTTGCGTCTTGAACAGACGCATTCCGCAAGCGGAAACAGAATATTTCCAAAACAAAGTGCAGACCTAAACTCAACCTTTTTTGTTTTATGAATCAATTTCCTATAACCAAATCTTTTTTGTTTGAGACTTGCAGAAGGCCGATATAGATGTTTCCCGACGGTATTTTAAGCTCCGCGCCGAAAGCATCCGATAATATAAAGTGCCCGACTTCGTCGCGTTTCCAGTTTAACTGTACTGCTTTTCCGTCGAAGATTGCATAGCCCTCTCCTCCGTTTTTCATATCGAGCGAAATGGAAGAACCGTTATGCGTAGATACTGTTGTAGTATCGCAGAAGAGAACTAATACCGTTCTGTAGGTGAGCTCGGTATTATCGGCATCCCGATATATTTTCGCGTTTTGCATTCGGATATATTTTTTGGTCTGACTGTCGTATGAAAAGTTTACCGAGAGAGAGTTCCAATACGGTATCGTAATATATTTTGCGGCATTATATTTTTCATAAACACTGTTATCATCTATAATATACGGCAACGTATACGAATCCGACATAGCATCACCGTATCCGAGTCCTGCGAGTGTCTCGGGTATTTTAGAGCCGTCCGCCATAAGATTATCCGCACAATTTACCGTATTATCACGGAAGAATACGGGACTGCTGCAGGATAAGGCATCGAGTGCGCATTTTTCTTCCGTCAGCGTGTATCCTGTTGTGCCGGAATATATCTTTATGGCTTCGAGGGAGGAGGATATATCGGAGAGACATGAGGGCATGGATGATATAGCGCCTATCCTATGAGCACTCTCGTAATCGGTAGTAATGACACACATTGAGGTTTTGTCCTCAGCGCTCGGGGCTTCTATCAAAACATCGGCATATTTCAGCCCGAAGGGTATGTGTTCTGATGAGTTCTCGGTGCAAAAGGAAACGGGACGGCGCTTGGAATTGATTTCCGAAGTTGTAAGTCCCGTGAGATAATTATAAAATGTCTCTGTATTCTGCGGTTCTGTCGACGCCGGCGTATCGTTTGAGCCTGCCTGCGTTCTGTTGTCCGAGCCGTCCTCTGCCGATATGCCCGTAAGTGCGAGAGAGGAATAATTACACGATACCGTCATCATTGACATCACAATAAGAATAATGATGAGCGGTATTCTTGAATTTTTGAGAATAGTTTTGAATTTCGCAATAATAGCCGTATTTTTCATATGAAGCTGCATACCTCCCGAGCTTTTTGCTCTGCATCTTATTTTTGAAAAACGTCATAGCCGAGGTGTTTTACCGTGTTGCAGACTTTTTGAAGTCACCGATATGGGTCTTCAGTCTCTATTGGCTCTTTCAAGCCACGGGCATCCGAATTCAAATGCCTCGGATATTGAGTTTACAACCTTTTGATTTTTGATTTCCGTTCCGTCCTTTGAGAGAACCTGAATCATAATTTTGCTCGGAATCTCGATTCCGAATTTGTCGCTTTTCTCATTCTTCATGATGAGCATAAGGAGATGATACTTGTCCGATAAATCTCCGTAATATATCTCATTTTCGTGTCGAACGAGAGGAAGTCCTTTGTATGTAACGAACTTTCCTTTAATACCGTTTGCGTTTATCATAGAAAATCCTTTCTTGCCTGTTTTCAATAATATCAGACGAAAGCCCGGAGGTCAAGGGCTTCGACAATCTTCGAATTATTAAAAACACGTGTTGTTTTAACTTTTTTTGATATATGGTGATGAGAGAATAAACTCGAATGAGGGTGATACTCTGTCGGTGAAGAGAGAATATATCGAATCTGCTCGGTTGTTGAGTTTTGCCGCCTCAATAACCTCGGCGTTTTTTTTGGAATAATCTGCAGGTTTTGTGAGTATGCATATGCGTTTTTTCTTCCGTATCAAAGAGAGAATGGAGAGCCCCTTGGCATCGGCGGCAAGAAGTGTCGTATAAGGCACAAAGGATTTAACGTCCGATTTCTTCGTTTGCGTCAGAATCGCAAGAATTGCTCGTCTGAGCCTTGCATTCGTATATTTTTTTGTTGCCGAGAGACGCATGAACTCATCGTATGTGGTTGCTTTCCCCGCCGCACGCATCAGTCTGAAAGCCAATCCGTCATCGACGTATGCACAAGAAGAAATCCTGTCTGACTGAGTAAGACGCAGGGTTGCACATATGATAGGATAGCATTTTTCAATAAAGGCGAGCCGCCCGTCACCGTTTGCTTCGCACAGAATTTTATGTGAAAACTCCGGCATATAGGGCAGAATGTCCTTTTGACGTTTTAGAGCACCTCTGAGCGCCGTAGCTGAGGCAATATCAGCAAAGAGTTTGTCATGCTGAACAAGCTCCTCATCGTTATATTCCGCACCAACACGTTTAATCGGGTAAGGAACGATATTTGACTGTATACGAATAAGAGCTTTTATGTACTCAACCGCAAGAATGTCATTCGCTCCCTTTATTATATCAAAATTTTCCTCGTTTGTAAACACAGATTTATATGTTTTTTCAAAAACTTGGGCATATCCGAGGTTCTCGTTATCCCTGTTTTTAAGGTTTTGCGAAAGTTGTGAAAGGAACGTTGAATTAAGTTCGTTTTTGGCAGCCGAAGAAAGCAGGTCAATACTTCCGCACTCGCTTCCGAAGCAAAGATAATCAACGCATCCGAGCGAATCTGCGATGCGGACCCCGGCATCGGCGAATATTTCCGCACTTGAAGCTGAAAACGGATACGGTATCTCCAAAACGAGAGATATACCGCACTCAATCGCAATCTTTGCACGCGTGTATTTATCAAGTACAGCACATTCGCCTCTCTGAGTATAGTTACCGCTCATGATGGCAATTATAGTTGATTCTTCACCGAAAATACGGTATATCTCATCTATTTGTCTCTTATGACCGTTATGAAACGGATTGTATTCGCATATTATCGCGACGGTTGCCATAAATGATATACATCTCCTTTTGATAAATGAACAAAATTCAAAATACGGTGCCGATTGCTATTGAAATTTTTGTAAAATAGTATATAATATACTTAACTTAACATTTATGAAAATTTTGGAGGAAATATAAATGAATGTACTTGTAGTCAACGCCGGCAGCAGTTCTCTCAAATATCAGCTTTTCGATACTGAGAGCGGTATCGTAAGAGCAAAGGGAAACTGCGAGAGAATAGGAATCGACGGCCTTCTCACACATAAGGTTCCCGGCAGAGAGGATTTCGTACTCAAAACAGAGATGAAAAATCATGAGGATGCGGTAAAAAACGTTATTGCCGCTCTCACCGATAAAAAAGTCGGAATCATATCGTCAATGAAGGAGATTGAGGCGGTAGGACACCGTGTTGTACACGGAGGACCGTATTTTACAAAATCCGTGCTTGTAGACGACGATGTAATGGAGAAGCTCGAGCTTTGTACCGATATCGCTCCGTTGCATACTCCCCCTGCAATAATGGGTATAAGAGGTTGCATTGCGGCAATGCCGGGTGTTCCGCAGGTGCTCGTATTCGATACGGCGTTCCATCAGACCATGCCACCCGAGGCATATATCTATCCGGTACCGTATGAGTATTACGAAAAATACGGTGTTCGCAGATACGGATTTCATGGTACGTCTCACAGATACGTCAGCGGAGAAATGCTCAAACTCTTTGATAAGCCGATGAAGGAAACAAGGATAATTACCTGTCACCTCGGAAACGGCTCGTCCATATCCGCAGTAAAAAACGGAAAAGTTATAGATACCACCATGGGATTTACTCCTCTTGACGGTCTTATGATGGGTACAAGAAGCGGTTCTGTTGATCCTGCTATCGTTCCGTTTATTATGGAAAAGGAAAATATGACTACAAAGCAGGCAAACGAGATGCTTAACAAAAAATCGGGCTTCTTCGGTATTTCCGTGGGAAAGTCTGATTGCCGTGATATATTCGCAGGTATTAAAGAGGGAGATGAGAGGTGCAAGCTTGCAGTCGATATCCTCTGTTATCAGATAAAGAAGTATATCGGCGCGTATGCAGCCGCCATGGGCGGACTTGACGCAGTCGTATTTACTGCCGGAATCGGTGAGAACACACCGCAAATACGTGAAAAATGCCTCGAAGGATTAGAATTCCTCGGTATAGAGCTTGACCGTGAAGTCAACGCAAACGTTCCGCGCCCTATCTCAACAACACGCCTTTCGAGTGATAACTCAAAGGTGCTCGTATACCTCATACCTACAAACGAGGAGCTTGTTATAGCGAAGGATACTGCTGAAATCGCATCTCGCCTCAAATAATAATCAAATTGGGATATAAGAGCCATTTAGCCCTATATCCCTTTTTGTTTTTCAAGGACGGTCGGTATATCTCTTCCATATTATCATAGCATAAAAGACAACGTTTTGTCAATAATATAGAGAGGCTAAGACAATATTCAAAGCGGTGTCTGATAAATATTATTCTAAAAAGGAGAGTATTTTTTTTGCTATTTGTTTGCTGTAATTTTCCTTTGCGGTAAAGTCCATGGCAGCAGAATATAAGCTCTCAAGCTGAAAGTGAATTTCACCAGCGTGGCGCAGACATTCAATCGCCCGCTCATCAAGTTTTCTTTTCTCCGCGTCAAGCATTTTAATATCACTTTTAACCATGGAAATCATGTCGCTGTACAGAAAACGCTTCATATTTATCTTCTTCGGACATACTCCGAGAGGCGTTTTCTTAGGCTCGCAAAGATATGCGGTTTTTGTATTTTCAATATAAATTCCTTCACATATATTTTTGCTCTCTACAGATGGTATATACGTAAAATCCTGTTTAGATTTTCTTAAGAAACTTGCAAGTTCCGATAGATAAAATCTGGCAGAAGAGTAATCGTTGGTTACATACCACAAATCCTTTGCCATTCTTTCACATGTTGGAAAGCGGTAGTATCCGAGCATGCTTTTCGCACTTATCAGACGGACGTTTTCCCTCGGATTTTTTTCCGGTTTTCCTATGCTGACGCATCTGCGGATCTGGGCTTGCATTTTATCCATGTCGATACATTCTGCCACGACGTTTGCCCGTGCGGCGTCGGCTTCACCCGCTATTTTCAGATATGAATATGCATTCGAAAAACACTCTTTCTTTTCTTCAATCAGCTGAAGTATCGATGTCTTTCTTTCTTTCAGCATATCTGTATCCCAGAATACTCCGAGATTTATTATTTCATCGATTATGCCGGGATAGTCGGTACATCTGGTATGAGGTGCGGTGCCGTCAAGTATTCCGACCTTTTTACCGTTTTTTTTGAATATTGCTCCGTCCAGGGACGTGGGGTCCGAAGAGCAATATATGTATTCAACTTCTATGCCGTTTTGCTCACATATTCCTGCGAGGTATTTCATCAGATAGCTTTTTCCGGTGCCGGAGCCGCCTTTTATTATAAAAAGATGATCGTAATCGAGAGAGTTGAATTCGTAATCGTAATATGATAAGAAACCGTATCGGCTGTTTGATGCGAGGAAAAATTCGCGTCTTGTCTTATCTGCCATAATAATCTCCTTTTAAGTATTGCATAATTGATATAACGCATTATCGCTCATTGTGTTTATTGAATTAAAATATATCTGTTTTCATTCTATGCATTTTTATAATCGGGGACACTTTTATATTGAATTTTGATTGTTTAGGCAACAATAATATCGATTGCGGTAGAAATATTGACAATGACGCTTTCTTATTGTATAATCAAGTATATATTTATATATACGGACATATACATATATTATTATATCGGATAAGAGTTCACTCTGATGCATGAATAGCGGTTGAAATCTGTCCGATACGGTCCGGAGGAATTTATATGACTGTTATCGGTCTTTGCGGAGCAAGCGGCAGCGGAAAAGGTACGGTGTGCAAATTTTTTGGAGAGCGAGGCATTGAGTGCATTGATGCCGACCTTGTATATCGTGAAATTACCGCCAATGCGTCTCCATGTCTTGATGAAATCGCAAAAGCGTTCGGCGATAAGGTTATCTGCAACGGTATGCTGGACAGACGCACCCTTGCAAAAACGGTTTTTGGGGACAAAGAAAAACTGAAACTGTTAAATCAAATAACTCATAAATATATTCTTTCCGAGATACGAAAGAGAATATCTGTTGCCGAGCAGAGAGGCGATGATTTTATCGTGGTTGATGCACCTCTGTTGTTTGAATCCGGCTTTGACAGTGAATGTGACGTAATAGTTGCCGTATGCGCCCCGGTTGACGTGAGGATTAACAGAATAACCGAGAGAGACTGCATATCAAGAGAAGAAGCGTTAGCACGCCTCTCATCTCAAAAGGATAACGATTTTTACCGCAAAAACGCCGACTTCGTTATAGAAAACGATTCCGACGTACTTTCACTCGCCGACAATACGGACGCGGTTATAGATAAAATATGCTACGGTGATAGGGTATGAAGCATAACTCCCGGGATTTCTGTTGCTTCGACGATACAAATAACGATGAAAATAACAGCAAAAATCGCCGTTCTTATATTGGTAAAATTGTTTCATATACAGTAATTTTTTCTTTGCTGGCGGAAATTCTGTTTTTATGCTTTTATTTCGGAAAGAAGATACAAAAATACGTATATCCGAAAAGATTTTCTGAATACGTAACCGAGTATTGTGCGGAATACGGAGTGCCTCAGGCATTGATATACGCTACGATGAAGGTTGAGAGCGATTTCGATAGTGATGCTGTCTCCTCGGCGGGAGCTTGCGGGATTATGCAGATTATGCCAAAGACGTTTGGCGAGATTTCCGAGCTTTTATCGGAATCTGTTTCCGATTCGGATATGTTCAATACGCAAATAAACATAAAGTACGGCGTTCTGTATCTTTCGATGCAATATGAGAGTTTCGGATGCTGGGAATACGCCATACTTGCATACAATGCAGGCCCGCAAAGGGTTACCGAGTGGCTTTCCGATGGAAAAATAAACGTAGACGATGACAAGTGGGATATACCTTTCGAAGAAAGTGCCGAATATATAAAAAAAATACGCAGATGCGCTGATAAATACAGTAAAATTTACGATATGGAGAAAATAAAATGGAAGAGTTGAACAAAAACCAAGAAATCGAAAAAACACTTATGACAAAGAAAAAAAATATCTTCGAGATTTCATCTGAGAGCGAAATAAAGGATATCTTTAACTATGCCGAGGGGTACAAGAGTTTTCTCAACGAGTCGAAAACCGAGAGAGAAGCGGTCAAGTATGCAATATCCCGTGCTGTGAGTCTCGGATATTCTGAGTATAAATTCGGGGATAAGCTCTCTTTCGGAGATAAAAAATATTACAATAACCGAGGCAAGAGCGTATATCTTTTCAAAATAGGTAAAGAAGATATAGAGAAGGACGGAGTTCGCATAATAGCCGCGCATATTGATTCTCCGAGAATAGATTTGAAGCAGAATCCCGTTTACGAGGACAGCTCGATGGCATTCTTCAAAACACATTATTACGGCGGTATCAAAAAATATCAGTGGACGGCGCTTCCCCTTGCTCTTCACGGAGTTATTGTCCGTGCCGACGGAACTTCTGTTGATATTAAGATTGGAGAAGATGAAAACGACCCGGTCTTTTATATAAACGACCTCTTGCCCCATCTTGCGCAGAATCAGATGCAGGAGACAATGGCAAAAGCGATACCGGGTGAAAATCTCAATATCCTCGTCGGTGCCATGCCGATAAATGACGAGAAAATAGAAAACAAAATAAAGTTTACCGTCATTCGTATTCTTAATGACAAGTACGGCATCACGGAGGATGATTTCGTGAGCGCCGAGATAAGTGCCGTTCCCGCCTTTAAGGCAAGGGATATAGGTTTTGACAGGGCTCTGGTAGGCTCATACGGTCACGATGACAGAGTATGCGCATATCCTGCCATGACAGCTCTTTTTGACAGCGACAGCGATTCTCATACCGTTCTCACAATTCTTGCCGATAAGGAAGAGATAGGCAGTGAGGGCAACACGGGTATGCAGTCAAGGCTGCTCTGCGATATGATAGAACAGATTTCACTCGCCCTCGGTAAAAACCCCGTTTCGGTACGTGCAAATTCAAAATGTCTGTCCGCAGACGTAAATGCCGCATATGACCCGAACTTTGCGGAAGTATATGAGAAGAAGAACAGCGCGATGCTCTCGTATGGTGCAACCATGTCGAAATACACGGGCTCAAGAGGTAAATCCGGCACAAGCGACGCATCTGCCGAGTTCGTCGGATACGTAAGGAAGCTCTTTAACGATGCCGGCGTCGTATGGCAGACCTCGGAGCTCGGAAAAGTTGATATAGGCGGAGGCGGAACCGTCGCCATGTATATTGCAAACCTTAATATAGATACCGTAGATATAGGAGTTCCCGTAATATCCATGCATGCTCCGTATGAGGTTATATCAAAGGCTGACTTGTATTCAACCTATAAGGCATTCCTCGCTTTCTGTAAATAAAACTTAACGATATGATTGATAAACTAAACGCCATTGAAGATAAATTCAGTTTTATCGAGACACAGCTTTCAATCCCCGAAATAATTTCGGACAAGGAAAAATATTCTAAACTGATAAAGGAATATAAAAACCTTTCTCCCATTGTATCAGCGATACGTGATTATAAACGCACGTTGCGAGAACTTGACGAGTCTCGTCAGATGCTCGACGAGAATCAGGACAGAGAAATGCGCGATATGATTCTTGCCGAAATAAAGAGCTTGAGCGACGACGTCGAGCGGCTCAGTGCGGATATTGCTCTCAAAATGATGCCGAAGGAGCCAAACGACGAGAAAAACGTTATAATGGAAATACGTGCGGGCGCAGGAGGAGAGGAAGCCGCGCTTTTTGCAGGTGTACTGTACCGTATGTATTCTATGTATGCGCAGAGAGCCGGCTTCGGAATTGAGGTAATGTCGGAGAATGAGACCGAGCTTGGCGGTTTCAAGGAAATCTGTTTTTCGGTTATCGGCGACGGTGCCTATTCAAAACTGAAATATGAGAGCGGTGTTCACCGTGTACAGCGTGTTCCCGAGACGGAGGCACAGGGTAGAATACAGACCTCTACCGCAACGGTTGCAGTGCTTCCCGAAGCAGAGGATGTTGAGGTTGAAATACGACCTGAGGATATAAAAATTGAAAGCTGTAAGAGCAGCGGTGCAGGCGGTCAGCATATAAATAAGACCGAGTCTGCAATCAGACTTACACATTTACCTACCGGTATTGTTATAGAATGTCAGGAGGAGAGAAGTCAGTTCAAGAATAAGGACAAGGCGATGAAACTCCTTCGAACGCGTCTGTTCGATATAAAAGAAAAAGAAAAGAACGATAAAATCTCATCGGAGAGAAAAAATCAGGTCGGTACAGGTGACAGAAGCGAGCGCATACGCACCTATAACTATCCGCAGGGAAGAGTAACCGACCACCGAATAGGTAAAACAATATATTCCCTTGATTCTTTTCTGAACGGCAATATCGAGGATATTACCGACGCTCTTCGGGACCACTATAATGCACAAAGACTTAATCGGGAAGACGGTGAAGAAAATCAATGAATACCGAAATTGTTAAAATATCGTCGCTCGATGATTCGTATGCTGCAAAAAAGCTGAAAGAGGCGGGAAAAATTATTCGCAGCGGCGGTCTTGTGGTTTTTCCTACTGAAACGGTATACGGTCTTGGCGGCGATGCAACAAACCCGACCGCGGCAGATAAAATATATGCGGCAAAGGGCAGACCGTCGGACAACCCCTTAATCATTCATATTGCAGAACCGTCGGATGCCGATAAATATACATATACAAGAGATATATATTACAGACTCGCAGAGAAATTTATGCCCGGCCCTATAACCGTGGTTATGCCGTCGCGTGAAAACGTTGCAAGTACTGTCAGAGCGTCTCTTCCGACCGTAGCGGTGCGATGTCCTGTAAATCCGATAGCTCATGCGCTTATTAAAGAATCGGGTGTTCCTATTGCGGCACCATCCGCAAATCTGTCGGGAAGTCCATCTCCGACGTGCGGGAAACACGTTATCGACGATATGAGGGGCAGAGTGGATATGATAATCGACGGAGGTCATTCCGATATAGGAGTTGAATCAACGATAGTAAAGCTTGAGGACGACGATTCACTCACCCTTCTGCGTCCAGGAGCCGTAACTCTTGAAGATTTACGCACAATAACGGATAGGGTAAACGTGGCGGATGCGGTTCTTCATGCCCTCAAGGAAGGAGAGAAGGTTCTTTCTCCGGGTATGAAATACAAGCATTATGCACCAAAGAGCCCTCTGTACCTTCTCGACGGCACCGAGGATGACAGACTGAAATTTCTTAAAGAGCAAAAAGACAATATATGCGTTCTGTGTTTTGACAATGAGGCATCCGAATTATCGGGTTCCGTGCCAAAAGACCATTTGTTCAGACTCGGACGCTCGGGTGACGAACTAAGTGAGGCTCATCTTCTGTTTTACTATTTGCGTGAGGCGGACAAGTTGTCTCCCGATGCTATATATGCGCCTCTCCCGTCGCTCTCCGGTATAGGCATGGCGTTATACAATCGTATGATTCGCGCCTCTGCATTCAAAATAGTTAAAGTATGATAATATAAATCACTCATAATTAAAGTAAGGTAAGATATAAATGGCAAAGAAGAAAAGTATTGCACCGATAGAGGAAGAAAAGGAAGCAGAGATAACCTATCAGCCCATAACCGAGACTATAGAGAAAAACTATATGCCGTACGTTATGAGTGTTATCATTTCACGTGCTATTCCCGACATTGACGGCTTTAAGCCCTCTCACAGAAAACTTCTTTATACAATGTATAAAATGGGACTTCTGAACGGGCCAAGGCAAAAAAGCTCGAACGTGGTCGGTCAGACAATGCAGTATAACCCTCACGGAGATATGGCAATATATGAAACTCTCGTCAGACTTACACGCGGAAACGAGGCGCTTTTGCATCCTTTCATAGATTCAAAGGGAAGCTTCGGTAAACAGTACAGCCGCGACATGGCTTTTGCGGCATCGCGTTATACGGAAGTAAAGCTTGATAAATTCTGCACCGAGCTTTTTTCGGGAATTGATAAGAACGCCGTGGATATGGTTCCGAACTATGATAATACAAAGACCGAACCCTCGCTTCTTCCGACAACGTTTCCTAACATACTCGTATCGCCCAACCTCGGTATTGCCGTTGGTATGGCGTGCTCTATATGCTCCTTTAATCTTGTGGAAATATGTAACGGAACAATCGCTCTTCTCAGAAATCCGAATACCTCTTTAGAGAGAATAATGAATCTCATCAAAGCACCGGATTTTCCCGGTGGCGGACTTCTTATCTACGATAAAGACAGAATGACCGAGATATATTCTACGGGAATCGGTTCTGTTCGTGTACGCGCAAAGTATAAGTACGACAAGGAAAACAACTGCATAGATATACTCGAAATACCTTATTCGACATCTATTGAGGTTATCATGAAAAAGATAACCGACCTCATCAAAGAGGGAAAGATGAAGGATATCGTTGACCTGCGTGATGCCATCGACCTGACGGGCTTCAGACTTACGCTCGACCTCAAAAGGGGAGCGGACCCCGACAAGGTTATGGCGAAGCTCTATAAACTGACGACTCTTGAGGACGGTTTCGACTGCAATTTCAATATACTTGTTAACGGTTCTCCGAGGCAGATGGGTGTTATTGAAATTCTTTCGGAATGGATAAAATTCAGAATGAACTGTCTGCGCCGCGAGACGGAATTCGATCTTGGAAAGAAGAGAGATAAGCTTGAGCTTCTCAAAGGCCTTGCCGCTATTCTCATTGACATTGATAAAGCAATACGCATTATCCGTTCGACCGAGAAGGAATGTGACGTTGTACCGAACCTTATGAGGGAATACTCTCTTACTCAGAATCAGGCGGAATATGTGGCTGAAATAAAACTGCGTCACTTAAACCGTGAGTATATATTGAACCGCGTGAGTGAAATAGAGGACCTTCAAAAGGAGATTGCGTCCCTCGAAGAGCTTATGCATGACGATATCAAGCTCAAAGAAAAAATCATCGAACAACTTGAAAACATTAAAAAAACGTACGGTAAACCGAGAAAAACCGAGATTATTTCATCCGATGAAATTACCGATATTGCCAAGGAAGAGTTATTCGCAGAAAACTATAACGTAAAACTCATAATGACGAGGGAAGGATACTTCAAAAAGATAACGAAGCAATCACTACGCGGAAACGATGAACAGAAGCTTAAAGAGGGCGACTACGTCGTCTACGATGAGGATACCGATAATACCGGAGACGTTATATTCTTTACGGATAAAGCACAGCTATACCGTGCAAAGGTAGCCGATTTTGACCAATGCAAGGCGTCTGCCCTCGGTGATTATATTCCCGCCAAACTCAATATGGACGACGGTGAAAAACCAATACTGTGCAAGATGATACGCTCATTCGAGGAGAATCACTTTGTTGTTCTTGCTTTTGAAAACGGTAAGGGAGTAAGAATTTCAATGAAGAACTACGAAACGAAAGGTAACAGAAAGAAGCTGGTTGCGGCTTTCTCTTCTGCCTCTCCAGTTGTCGGCGCCGTATACGAGGATAAGCCGAAAGACGTTATTATCGTCAATAATGCAAACAAGGCTGCGGTTATAAGCACCGACCTTATACCCATAAAAAGCACGAGAACGTCTATGGGCAACCTGATATTTACACAGACTGCAAAGCAAAAGCTTACGTTCATGTGCGAAGTACGCGATAACGTCAAAGATATTGCGGCAAAATACAGAAAACGCCGCGTAGCTCCGAGCGGAACGCCTCTCACTGAGGACATTTCGGTATTTGCAAGGGTAAGCGAACAGCCGATATAAAAATTCTATATTCAAAGGGAGAAAATAAATGGACTGTCTTTTTTGTAAAATAATCTCGGGGGATATCCCCTCGGCAAAAGTATACGAGGATGACTTTGTATACGCATTTCGCGATATAAATCCGCAGGCACCCATACACATACTCGTTATACCCAAGCAACACATATCATCCGTGGATGAAATCAACTCCGAAAACAGCATAACAGTCGCAAAAATATTTGAATGTATACCGAAAATTGCAAAAGCAGAGGGACTTGCAAACGGGTACAGAATCGTAAGTAATATTGGAGAATTCGGCTGTCAAAGCGTTAAGCATATGCACTTCCACATTCTCGGCGGAAAGCAACTCTCCGAAAAAATGGACTGATGCATACAGATACAAATAGTTTAATTCCGACACCTGACAGCGTCTGCGACGTATGGCAGTATCTCTGTTGCGAGAACAGACCTATCGTGATATACGGAATGGGAAACGGTGCTGACAAGCTGATTTTGCGTTTTGAGAAGCTCGGGATATCATATTCCGACATATTCGCCTCAGATGAATTTGTGAGAGGGCAGACCTTTCACGGAAAAAGGGTTATGCGTTTCTCGGAAATCTGCGATAAGTACGGCGACGGCAATTTCGTTATCGTAGTTGCTTTTGCCTCCCGCTTTCGTAATATGATAGATAAAATATCGGATATGTCGGAAAAGTACGACGTATATATTCCCGATATGCCTGTTGTTGGTGAAGAATATTTCGACGTTTCTTTTTACAGAAAAAACTACGATGCGCTGTTATCGGTACTCGATATGCTCTCCGATGAGCGCTCAAAAAAAGTATTTGCAGGTATTGTTAAATATAAACTGAGCGGAAGATACGGGTATCTTTCGGATATTTGTGATGACAGAGAACAGATAAGCCGACTTATCGGAACCTCCGACATTGACTCGTACATCGACCTCGGAGCTTATAACGGAGATACGGTAAAGGAATATCTTGACATCGCAAAAAATCCAAAATGCGTTATCGCAGTCGAAGCAGACAAAAAGACCTATAAGAGGTTGCTTAAATATGCAGATGAAGAAAAACGCACAAAAGTCAGATGTATAAACGCCGCCGTATGGGATACTGACGGAGTACTTGGTTTTTCATCGTCGGGTAACCGCAATTCATCCGCAAGCAACGCCTCATATGAACATACGGATATATCCGTTAATTCCATAACGCTCGACGGAATTGCAAAGGATATTAATGACGATGCAGACATATTTATAAAATACGATGTTGAAGGTGCGGAATACAAGGCTGTAATGGGTTCCCTGGATACTATAAAAAGGTTAAGACCAACCCTCTCCGTATCTGTTTATCACAGAAGTGAGGATTTATTTTCGATTCCGATTCTGCTCAAAAATATATGCCAAAATTATGATTTTTATTTAAGAAAATATAACTGTTTCCCCGCCTGGGAAATCAACTTGATTGCTAAACCGAGGTGAAAATTTGAACAATAGAAAAAGACCGGAGCTTTTGTCTCCTGCCGGAAATTTTGAGAAGCTGAAGACGGCGATTTTATACGGTGCCGATGCGGTATATCTCTCACTTAAAAGATTTGGAATGCGCTGTGCGGCGGATAACTTCTCGGAGGAGGAGCTTGCCTTGGCGGTAGAATATGCTCATTCTCGCGGAGTGCGTGTGTATCTGACTCTCAACACAATGCCCAGAGAAAACGAGTATCCCGAACTGCGTACCACCCTTGAAAAGATAAAAGATTTCGGCATCGATGCTTTTATTATAGCGGATATCGGCGTGCTTAATACCGTAAAAGAGATAATCCCCGATGCGGAAATACATATTTCCACTCAGGCTAATGCGGTCAGCTCAGCCGATTGCCGAGCTTGGTATGGATTGGGCGCAAAGCGCGTCGTTCTCGCACGTGAACTTACCCTTGATGAGATTAAAGAGATAAGGCGCAATATACCCGATGAGCTTGAGCTTGAAGCTTTCATCCACGGTTCAATGTGCATATCATACAGCGGGCGCTGCCTGCTTTCCGGTTTCTTTACCGGCAGAGATGCGAACAGAGGTGCGTGCACTCAACCGTGCCGCTGGAATTATAAAATCAGAGGCGTCGACGAATCGTTAAAACTCAACGGAGAAGCTGAATTTGACGGCGGCAGACGAATTTCGGAATATGAAATCACGGAGCAGAAACGCCCCGACGTCAATATCCCTATAACGGAGATAAACGGCGAGACATTCATAATGTCGAGCAGAGATACACGAACGGTCGAATACATACCGCTCCTTGTTGACGCAGGAATTGACAGTTTCAAGATAGAAGGAAGAATGAAAAGCGCATACTACGTTGCCTGCACTACAAACGTATATCGTATGGCTCTGGACGCCTGTCTTTGCGGAAATACAGAGGTAAATCCGCTATGGTTACGCGAACTTGACAGCGTCAGCCACAGGGAATACGGCAGCGGATACTATTTTTCCGATTCAAATAAAAATGCAAATACCTGCAAAAGCACAGGATATGCAAAGGAAAAAGCATATCTGGCAACTGTTCTCGAATATAATAATGAGACAGCTCTTGCGCTATGCAGGCAGAAAAATAAGTTTTCAGTGGGAGATACTGTAGAATTGCTTTCGCCGGGCAGATTGGGTATGAAATTCACTGTCAAATCGCTTCTTGACACGAGCGGTAAAAAAATCGATGCAGTACCTCATCCTCAAATGGATTTTTATATGGAAATGCCTTTTTCGGTTAATACCGGAGATATTATCCGTTCATCGGATATGGAGGAATAAAATATGTTTTTTGACATTCTGAAAGTGATTCTGATAGGAATTGTTGAGGGAATAACAGAATGGCTTCCCGTCAGCAGTACCGGGCATATGATTCTCGTAGAGGATTTTTTGAAGATTGACAATATGAGCGAGAATTTCTATCCCGTATTTTTGTACGTAATTCAGCTCGGTGCAATACTTGCGGTTATATTTTACTATTTTTCAAGACTGAATCCTTTTTCGGGCAAGAAAACGGATGAGGAGAAAAAATCAACGTGGAATCTGTGGGGTAAAGTTCTTATCGGAATAATACCTGCCGGAATTTTCGGTGTGCTTCTCGACGATTGGCTCGATGAGAAGCTCATAGGCGGAGGCATAAAGTGCTATGTGGTTGCCACGGCTCTCATAGTTTACGGTATTCTTTTCATCGTAATCGAACGAATCAGAAAGGGAAAATCGGACAAATTCGTCAGCGTTGACGATATATCATGGTTTACCGCACTGAAAATCGGTTTTTTTCAGGTTCTCTCGATAATACCGGGAACCTCGCGTTCCGGCTCCACCATACTCGGCGGAATGTCTCTGGGTGTATCACGGACCGCATCTGCTGAGTTCTCATTCTTTATGTCAATACCGATTATGTTCGGAGTATCGCTGCTGAAAACAGGGAAGTATGCAATAAAAAGTTTTGAGGGAGTTGAGGGCTTCGGAGTTACGGGAAATGAAATAATTCTCCTTCTTATAGGTTGCATTGTAGCTTTCGTCGTATCACTCATAGCCATAAAGTTCCTTATGGATTTTGTAAAACGTCACAGTTTCGAAGTGTTTGGCTGGTACCGTATAGCCATAGGACTTTTCGTATTCATATACTTTGCAGTAAGATAATACGTATTAAAACAACTAAAAAAGGACTGATTTTTGTCAGTCCTTTAATTTTTCACAGTAAATCCGTCTCTATATCGGTAAACTCGGCAATAGCGTCAATGTTTTGTTTTCCGTCACCCCTGATAGAACGGAAATAAAGTGTATCGCCGTCAAAATATCCGTAAGCGCTAATCGTATCTCCCAAAGGTGCCTCGCCTATGAAGTTTATCGACAGCTTTTTCATACGCCTTCCTTTCATCATGGCGAAATTACAAATGAAGTCGGGATACTTTGTATTATTCATATGCATATTTTTATCGGAATCCGAATACGTGACGGTGTGAGTGCCGAGAAAAGCAAGTTTTTCGGGATTCGGTATGTATGGACGTATGCTGAAGTCATTGGGAAGGGGGGCGTCACACGATATGTTGATAGGTAGTTCCGAAACCTTTGCTATTCTGTGATTGTTATTGTCCAAAAGAGCCCACACCGATTGCGCTCTTGCAACTATCTCTTCGTTATGAGATACGGTGAAGGTACGGTTGAATATATATCCGTGGCTCTCGTTCGGCCACGTCCGGGTTACCACCTTTTCGTATAGTTTAATCGGCTTTATATATTCTATCGTTATTCTGCTGAGAATGAAAGAAAGCCCTTTTTGAAAAAGCTCTTCGATCGTCGGACCGTATATTTCCATCTGGGAATTTGACGCATCCTGCATACATTCAAGTATCGCGGATGCACGTGCGATTCTGTTAATATCCGCACGGTGAAACGTTATCCTTGACTCTTCCGTATATTTCATATTATCCTCACATCAATATTATAATCCGAAAATGAAAATATTAACTGATAAAGAAAAAAGGAATGATATATTTTCATTATAGCAAAACGTTTGTTCTCAAACCATATTCTGCATGTAAAATATTATATCATTCCATTGCAATAAAATCAATACGTATACGTTATTTTAAGGGAAAGTTCAATTGTATTATCGTTACGATACGCTTCCGCTGACAGTATTGATGTTTATCGGAAAATCAGTCTCCGTCACTATTGAATTTGCTGCAAGAGTTTTACCTGCGTTAGCGTTTGTGAGTTGCGGAGTTGCGGTTATGGCAGAAACGTCTGTCTCGGCGAGTCCGAAGCTCACGGCTATTGCGGAATTAACAGCTCTCATCGAGCCGTCGTCGAGATGTCCCATCTTCTCCTTAAGCCTTTTTTTATCGAGGGTGCGTATTTGCTCCAAAAGAATTACCGAGTCCTTGTTAAGTCCTACCTCATCCGCGTATACGTCGATGTGGGTCGGGAGGCGAGCCTTGTCGAGCTTGCTTGTTATTGCCGCGGCTATAACCGTAGGACTGTATCTGTTTCCGACGTCATTCTGAACTATAAGTACCGGGCGTAATCCTCCCTGTTCGCTGCCTACTACGGGGCTCAAATCGGCGTAATATATATCGCCTCTGCGTATGTTAAGCATTTTTATATCTCCCTTTGTTTTCATTACTCATATTTTTGCCCGTTTTCAGACGGGTTTAATCATTTTTTTTAATTTTTGTTTTTATATCATTTTATGCAAAACGTATATCAATCGTGAAAAGAAAATCCGAGAGTTTATCATCAGATACAGCATAATGCCGTTCTGCCGAAAACCGTCGGATTGTTCCTTAAAAATTATTTTTGCATATTTGATTTTGCATCGCTATGATTGTATTCTTCCCTCGGACGGAAGAGCAGAGATATACACCATACACCGGCAAGAGCAACTACGGTATATATTATTCTCGCCACCATCGTGCCTGCGCCGCCGCATATCCATGCAACAATATCAAAGGAGAAGAGACCTATGCTTCCCCAGTTAAGCGCGCCTATTATGGAAATTATAAGCGCAATCCTGTCAAGTATCATTATACGAAAATCCCCTTTCGGTTATTAAACGGCGAACCGTTATGTATATATTTTTCTCATATACGGCTCAATTATTCCTTAATCGTATTTTTGATACTGCGTGAAGTGTATATATTATTTCCTGAAATGTCAGTTATTTCCGTTTGCATCTTCGAAATGTTCTTTTAGCTTTTCAAGTGCCTTTTTCTCAATTCTGCTTACGTACGAGCGTGATATTTTCAGTATTTTGGCAACACTTTTTTGTGTATAAGCTCTTTCAGAGCATAGACCGTAGCGCAAAACTATTATTTGTCTTTCCCGGGGTGTCAATACGTTTTTTATAAGATTAAGCGCTTTTTCAGAATGTATTTTCAGATCTAAATCCTCCGCTATGGTATCGTCAACGCTTATGATATCGCTGTAAGTAAGGGGATTACCGTCTCGGTCAATATCTATCGTTTCGTTTATCGAAACTTCACAGGAACATTTTTTCTGAGAGCGAAAGAACATCAGTATTTCATTCTGTATACATTTTGCCGCATAGGTTGCAAATTTGGTTCCGGCGTCTATTTTGTAGGAGTCGATTGCCTTAACCAGTCCGAGGCTGCCTATTGATATCAGCTCATCGGGATTTTGATACGAGGTATAATATTTGCGTACGATATGAGCGACAAGGCGTAGATTGTGTTCGATGAGCTTGTTGCGTGCCTGTGCGTTTTTTTTATCCTTTTGCTTGAAAAGTTCAATCTCTTCCTTTGACGACAACGGAGGAGGGAAGCTCTGTGCCGTTCCGACCCCCAAAAGAAAACATATAAAGTCAAATCTGCCTGATAAGTGATTCATATTATTACTCCGAAACTTCATATTTTTGTTCTTATGATAATAATATGCTTTTGCGGCTTGTATATTTGACTGTTTACGGATATATAAAAAGGATACGATGTAGATTTATCGTATCCTTAACTTTTTGCGTTTTATTTGTTCGGATGACATTTTGCATCGAACATTCCCGTGATTGTAAGGGGAAGAAAATGTCCGTCGTCACCCTTCTTGAATCCTATTTTGCGTATCAGCGTTTCAGTCGCGGCCGTATCGCTTATTTTACATACGCTTACGTTGCATAGGTCGAGAAAATTGAGAACCGCCCTGCCCATAATGAACATCGCCTCTTCATCCTGCGTCCCATCAGCATAAGATATATTTATTATATATGCATACCCTTCGTTTATGGTAAACTGCGACATTCCGAGGAACTTGTCCCCTTCGTATGCCGAATACGCAAATGCATCAGGTATAAATTCCGTGCCGCTGTTCTCGGCGAGCTCTTTTTGAATTTCTTTTGATTGTATGGGTTTTATTTCAAGCATACGGACACATCCTCATTTTACGTTGTTTTTGAGGTATTTGACCTCATCCTCATTAAGCTCCCTCCAGGTTCCAGAGCGAAGGTTGTTGAGCTTGAGCGTTCCGATACTGACACGGTTAAGTCTTTTTACGGTGAGGCCGACTGCTTCGCACATTTTTCTTATCTGTCTGTTACGGCCTTCTTTCAGAGTCATTTTCATGACGGTACCGCTTTCATCGGCAGACGTTATTTCAACTTCAACGGGGCGGATTTTATATCCGTCAATAATCATAGGAGAAGTGAGAGTATTATACTGCGATTCGCTGACTTCACCCGCTACCTTTACACGGTAGATTTTCGGTATTGAGTGAGATGGGTGAGTCATCTTGTTGGCGAGGTCGCCGTCGTCGGTCATCAGGAGTATTCCTTCCGATATCATATCGAGCCTGCCGACGGGATAAACGCGGAACGGATAGTCGCTCACAAGCTCGGTGACACATTTACGCCCCTGAGGGTCATTCATAGTGCATATATATCCGCGAGGCTTATTTACTATTATATAGTGGTAGTTACAGTTTTTCTCGCTGATTCTTTTACCGTTGAAGGTAACTATGTCCTTGTTCGGATCGATTTTCATTCCTATCTCGGCAACTCTGCCGTTAACCTTGACGTTTCCGCTCTCGATTTCCTTCTCGGCGGCTCTGCGAGACATAACACCCGCATCGGTAAAAAACTTCTGAAGTCTGACTTCGTTCATAAAAAATTCCTTTGTATAATTTATAAAGCGATTTATTCTTTTGCGTTCACATCGTGTTCAGCGATAAGAGCCGAAGAAGCACACAGTTTTCCGTTTTTATAAACGTTGAGTTTACCCAGCACGTCTCCTTTTTTGATAGGAGCAATCAACGTTTTGTTTATATCGGTTTTTATCGTGATTTCCTCATCATCCTTTGGAACCACAACAGTTAGTATATCAGAGTTGACAACCGAGACTTGCGACGTATCTCCGTTGAGTACGGATACGTCAAAACGTATTTCACCGACATCGGCGATTTTCAACGGAACAAGAACGGAGAAGCCGTAGTCAAGCAATTTTGCATGGTCGTTCCAATCACTTGGTGCATCGAGCGTTACGCAAATAAGAGTCACGCCGTCTCTTTCAGCGCAAGAAACAAGACATCTGCCGGTTTTTTTGGTATATCCCGTTTTTACACCGAAGGCACCGTCGTAAATCCTCAGCATTTTGTTGTGATTAACAAGAACCCTTATGGTATCTCCGTCATCGGAGGTTATCGTTTTTTGCCGGCATGATACGATATTACGGAACGTTTCATCAGAGAGTGCCGTTGCCGCAATAATAGCGAGGTCCTTTGCGGTTGTATAATGGTTTTCGTCATCGAGTCCGTGCGGATTTGTAAAATAAGTGTTATCGGCTCCAATCTCCTTAGCCCTTCTGTTCATCATATCTGCGAAAGGTTCGATACCGCCCGCAATATCATAGGCGATTGCTGCCGCCGCATCGTTTGCACTCTGAAGTAAAAGAGCATAGAGAAGATTCTCCATGCTTATTTTTTCTCCTGCTTTAAGATAAACGGAGGACCCCTCTATACCTACGGCTCGGGAATCTACGGTAATCACATCCTCAATCGAGGAATTCTCTATGGCTATGAGAGCAGTCATTATTTTTGTCGTACTCGCCATAGAATGTTTGATATCTGAATTTTTGTTATATATAAAATCTTTAGTATCATAGGAATAAAGAGTTGCACAGTCAGCGCTTATCTTTATTTCATCTTCACTTCTGTCCGCATAAACGTATATCGGAAAAGCGGATAACAGAAGGAGCAGAGCAACTGTAAACGCACAGGTTTTCTTCAATTTTCACCCTCCTTTTGACTTACAGTAAAAAATTTTTTCTCTTCTGTAATCTCTGCCGTATCGGGTGAAAATATTCTTGATATGCCATGGCAAATACAAGACATTCTGTAAAATACAGTGGTTATCGTCGTAAAAAAAATTTGTCCGGATTTTTATTTTTGCTCGACAATCTCTACTTCGATTTCCTGCTCGGAGTCGTCGGCGGCTTCGGTTTTATTCTCGACTTTTACCTTTTTCTTCTTTTTGTCTGAAGAAAATACCTTTTTAATTCTTTCGAGTATATCGGGGGAACGCTCGATAATCGACGTTATTTTATCTATCGTTCCTTCGTTTGCGGGAGTTGAAACAGACAAAAGGTCGACCTTTCCGCTCGGAGAAATAACGAGGAAAGCTATAGGCGTCACGGTAACGCCTGTTCCTCCGCCGCCACCGATTCTGGGCTCTTTTCCTTTTTCCTTATTCTCTTTTTCCTTTGCCCCTATACCTCCGGATGCAAAACCCATAGATACCTTGGAGACAGGTATGACGGTTGTTCCGTTAGGAGTTGATATGGGTTCTCCTATTACCGTTTCCGCATCGGCAAATTCTTTTATTTTTTCAAGAGATGTTCCTATTATATCGCTGAATTGATTTTCCATTTTGTTTTCTCCCGTCATTATCTTTTTATATACTTTTTATTCGTTGTTTTTTCCGTGGAGCTTACATTTAATATAATTATACGCCAAAACAAACGTAATGTCAAGCATTCTTGCGGCGCTTACGCTGAAAACGAGGTTTATATCGCATTTGGATTTGTCCGACAAGTAGTCGGTGTCAATCAAAATATCTTCGCTGTATTTTTGCCGTACTTTTACGTTTTCGTCAATAAATGCAAGCAAGTATTCTACTCCCTGATATACTGCGCCGTACGTTATTGCCGTTTTTGCGGCATTGTCGGATGCAACCGTTATATTGATATGATTTACATCTATTCGAAGAGCACGAAGGAAACGGCGATACACCTTTTTTACAATCCATAGCAAAAGTTTAATGTTTTTAATAATTTTTTCGGGATTGGATTTTTCCGTTGAAGTTTGCTTTACTATTTCATTATCGACTTTCTTTACCTCTTTAAGCTCTTGCTTTCGTTTTTTTGCAAGACGTTTTTGATACTTTTTATATTTATAGTCCGATATTTTGATTTTTTCATTCTTCGGATATACTTGCTTTTTTATGAAAATATATCTTGAGGTAACTTTTATGTCGCCGTCATATACGACTCTGATTCTTATTCGTGAGAGAAGGAAAAATGACAGTATAAGCGCAATTAGTACTACTGAAATTATTATCACTGTTGCCGTCATAAAATCTCCTCCCGTTTATTATTTGATTGTTTCAGGCGTGCTCATTCTCTTCGTCCGCGTCAGAACTGTCGATATTTTCATTATTGTTTTCAATATCGAACGCAATCTGATTTTTATCAACATCCATATCGAGGGCAAGCTGATTTTTCATTCTCTCAAACATTTCCGCCGATTCCTCGCTCATAATGCTCGGTAGTTCTGAGAGTGAATTAAGCCCGAATGAACGCAGAAAATCAGGCGTCGTTCCGTATAGCATAGGGCGTCCGGGGGCATCGAGTCTGCCTTTGCTTTCTATTAGTCCGCGGTCGAGAAGCGATGATACTGCATAGCTGCTGTCAACCTTTCTTATCATATCTATGTAGGAACGCGTTATAGGCTGATTATATGCTATTATCGCCAACGTTTCTATGGAAGATGCGGATAGGTTACCGTTTCTTCTTATTCCGAGGGCGGCACGTATGTAAGGCATATATTCCTGCTTGGTACACAGCTGACAACAGTCGTCAAGTACTATTAAAATCACACCTCTGGAGAGTGAGCTTGCCCTATTGTATCTTTTCGCATATGAAGTTACCTTTTCCTTTGCTACCTCTGGCGTGACGTCAAGAAGAGAAGCAATAGCAGTGAATTTTACGGGGTGTCCTGCCGCAAAAAGCACCGCCTCTATTATTTCTTCTGCATATAGCTCGGGGTCCGGAAGCTCGGAATCGGGAAGCTCTATGGTTTCGCTCTTCTGAGATGAATCGGAGAATTCGGTATTCTTTATTTCTGCGTCCTCACCGGACGTTGGAGCCGTGCTCGTCGTATTCATCGCCGTGTCGTTTTCTGTAGATTTCATTTTCGTTATGGCATTGTCCTTACCGTTTATCATTTCCGTCTGCATTGTCACTTTCCTCGTTTTCGCCATTTTCTGTTTTTGGGTCGTCGTTCTCGAACTCGCTTTTGCTTTCGTTTTCCTCGGGAACGTATTCCTCGTTTATTACAAAAGTAATTCGAAGCCCGAGCTCGTCCCTCTCTCCCTCGGGACATTCCGAGCGTATCAGTATTCTTCTCAACTTTACAAGCTCGAGAATTCCCATAAAATATGCTATCATTTCCGCTCGGGATTCGGAATTTCGTACCAGATAGAACAGAGAGGATTCACCCCTCTCGGTAAGCGTTTTCAACGTTCTTTCTATTCTTTCCTCGACGGAATATACTTTGTTCTTGATAAGTGGGGTTATCATCGTCGGGGATTCTTCATTGAGTTTGAAACGACTTATCATTGAATTCATCGCGCGGGAGAGTAATTGCGGGTCAAGACCGAGTATAGCTCCTTTTTCCGGAGGTATTTCATCCTCTTCCTTTATCATTCTGCCCGAGAACTGAGCCCACAGAGGTTTTAACTCTTCCGCGGCAAGTTTTGCTTGCTTGTAGAGGGCCAGGGTGTCCTGCAGCTCTTCCTTCATCTGATTTACCTCTTCTTTATCCTGAGGAAGAAGCGTTTTACTCTTCATCAGCATAAGATGGCTTGCCATAACGATAAAATCACTTGCCAGGTCGAGGTCGAGCCGCTGCGCCTCGGAAATATACGCCATGTATTGATCGCATATCTCGGCTATCGGTATATCAGCTATATTCATTTTGTTCTTCTCGATGAGCGTAAGCAGAAGGTCGAGAGGGCCTTCAAATTCGTCGAGCTTATATTTGATTTCTTCTTTCATATCGTTCTCCGCGAAGACTTATTATATAGTTTGATAAAGGGTAACATGTTAAAGAATAAACGAAAACAGAGCAAACATAAGCCCCGAGACTTTTCCTATCACATATGAAATAATCGATGAAAACGGAGTAAAACAGAGAAGTATTATCATAAGAAGTGCGATAAAACGTTCATATCGCATTATCTGAAAATACCACTTTGTCGGCATAAATGATAAAAGTGCTCTGGAACCGTCAAGAGGCGGTATAGGAATCAGGTTGAATATACCGAGGCCGAGATTCAATATGTGCATAAGCAATATAAAATAGAGAAAAAATGCAAAGAATTTTGCAAAAAACGGGGCTAAAACCGCGGCAGAAGTCAGGCGTGCAACCAAAAGAAATATAGGAACGCAGACAAAAGAGAGCAGTATGTTCACTGCAGGACCCGCTATCGCCGTCAATGCCATATCTCGTTTCGGATTACGAAAATATCGGACGTCAATAGGCACGGGCCTTGCCCATCCGACGTGAAAGAAAATCATACAGACAGTACCTATAATATCAAGATGTGCAAGCGGATTTACGGTAAGTCTGCCGCAAAGCTTGGCAGTGGGGTCTCCGAGTTTGTTTGCCGTATATCCGTGTGCGTATTCGTGAATGGAAAGCGCGAACAGTGCTACGGGAATCAGCAGTATATAGTTTATCACCTTAGGAATTGAATTGTAGTATACGGATATTTGTGGATTCATAAAATGAATTTTCCTTTCGGTTTATATGCTGTAAAAGAGAAGATTTTACCTTTGTTCGATACAGGCAAAAATTTCTCTCCAGAGTCTGTCTCTGCCATCCGCTGTAACGGAAGAAAACGGAATTATATCTATCCCCGTTCCGAGAAAAAACTCATTTTTTATTTCATCAATTCGTGCGGCAAGTGCGGTTTTACTTAATTTGTCGGATTTTGTTGCTACAACAATGAACGGAATTTTCATATCGATAAGAAAATTTATCATCATAATATCATCGTCGGTAGGACCTATCCTTACGTCGATAAGCTGACATACGAGTTTTACCGAATCTATGTTGTCGTTTTTTGAAAAGTATGAATCGGTGAGCTCGGACCAGACCGCTTTGCCTTCCTTGGAGCGTCTCGCATATCCGTAACCCGGAAGGTCTGCAAAATACAAACTGCCATCAATATTATAAAAATTTATCGTTATGGTTTTTCCCGGATTTGCGCTGACCCTCGCAAGAGCTTTGCGGGAAAGCATAGTGTTTATGAGAGAGCTTTTTCCGACGTTTGAACGGCCGGAGAAGGCTATTTGCGGTATGCGGTCCATCGGAAACTGCTTTGTGATACCCGCGCTCATAGTGAGCTTTACGTTATTCGTATTAATTTTCATGTTGTTTTTATCTTTCGGTTTTAACTCATCGGAGTTCGCAGGGAAAATTCAGACGTTTGCGCTTATTGAACGGTTGTCTGCCTGCTGTGCCCCAATACAGATATTCCCGACTACCTGATTTATTTTTGCAGTTTCGTGAACTATCTTGGTATCGTTTTTGGAAAAAAGAGCATCGTAATCTGAGAGAGCTTGCCTGAGTACCTCGTCCGCCGTAGAGCAGAGAACAAAATTTAGACTTCCACGGACTATAGGGTCTATCTCGGCAAGATCGCTTTCATTTTTCTTCGGAATCAGCACGGTTTTGACTCCCGCCGCATATGCCGCCATGGTCTTTTCACGCAAGCCGCCGATGGGCAGAACCCTTCCGGTCAGAGAGAGCTCACCCGTCATTGCAACGTCGGAACGTACGGGAATACCGGAGAGTGCGGAAGTTATGGAACACATAAGCGTAACGCCTGCCGAGGGACCGTCTTTCGGAACTGCGCCCTCCGGGCAGTGTATATGAACGTCGCGCTTTGAGTAAAACATAGGGTCTATCACGGTATTGTCCGATATAGAACGAACGTAACTGTATGCGAGCCTTGCCGATTCCGTCATGACGTCTCCGAGGGAACCCGTTATTTCCAGTTTTCCCGTGCCCGGCATGGTCACGGTTTCGATTTTAAGCAAATCTCCGCCCGCCTGAGTATATGCGAGTCCGTTTACCACACCTATAAGGTCGGTGTCATCGATTTTTTCAGTCTCAATACGATGGGATTTTAACGTTTCTCTAACGGTTTCATCTGTTATCCGATGAAGTCCTTTTTCACCGTTTACTATTTTTACGACGGTTTTTCTTATGACTTGAGCGAGCACACGTTCAAGATTTCTTACGCCCGCCTCTCTCGTATAATGATCTATTATTTCAAATATTGCGGAATCGTCAAAGACTATGTTTTTCTTCGTCATTGCATGAGTTTTCATCTGCTTGGGTATAAGGTGATTTTTCGCAATATTGAGCTTTTCCTCTCTGGAATATGACGGAATCTCAATTATCTCCATACGGTCTATGAGCGGTTCGGGGATGCCGTCATATCCGTTTGCGGTGGCAATAAACACGCAATCGGATAAATCTACGGGCATCTCAACGAAATGGTCGCGGAAATACTTATTTTGCTCGGGGTCGAGCACCTCGAGCAGTGCGGATGCCGGGTCTCCGTGAGCATCACGTGTGACCTTGTCAATTTCATCGAGAAGTATGACGGGGTTGCGCACCTTTACCTTTATCAGTGCTTCAATGATTCTGCCGGGCATTGCTCCTACGTAGGTTTTTCTGTGTCCTCTTATATCTGCCTCATCCCGTATTCCACCGAGGGAAACACGTACGTATTTTCTTCCGAGGGCAGACGCTATGGATTTTGCAACCGAGGTTTTTCCGACTCCGGGCGCACCTACAAGACAAATAATCTGTTCACTGATATCTTCAGATATACTCCTTACGGCTACATATTCAAGTATACGTTCTTTTACCTTATTCATTCCGTCATGGTCTCGGTCGAGTATCTTTTCTGCATACTTAACGTCGGTTTTTTCGTGGCTTTCTTTAGTAAAAGGTATTTCAAGACAGGTTTCAATATAATTTCGAAGCACGGTACTCTCGGCGGCTCCGTACGGCGTTTTAGACAAACGATTAAGTTCTTTTTCCAGCTTTTCCTTAACTTCCTTAGGCAGTTTTGCCGCCTCAATCTGAGCGGAAAGCTCGCTGATGTCATCGCCGTCATCCCCGAGTTCGTCTTGTATCGCCTTCATCTGCTCGCGAAGATAGAATTCCTTGTGTTGCTTGTCGACGGTATCTTTAACTTTTTTATGTATTCGATATTCGCTCTCTGCTATCTGCAATTCCTCTTCAAGGAAAACTGCAAGCTTTCTCATTTTGGTTGCAGGCTGTTGGCTCTCGAGAATTTTTTGTTTTGAAACGTAACTCACGAGAACTCCGGAGGCAACATAATCGGCAAAAGAAGACGGCGTCTGAAGTCTTGACGCTCCTTTTGCAAAATCAGCGCCTATGTTTTTTACGTAACTGCGCAGCTCGCCGACGGTACTTCCTATGGTCTGCATTAGCGCTATCATTTCTTCATCGTCAAAAGAACCCTGAAGGTCTTCACAAGGCTCTATGCCTGCTCGGAAATAACCGTCTGTATATGCTACGGAGTTAAGCTTTGCTTTGTAAAGTCCGTCAAAACATATGTTAAGGGTATCTGAGCCGTCGCTCGAACGACTTATGTTCTTCACCTTGCAGACAGTACCGATTTTATATAAATCAGACATTTTCGGAGTGTCGGCCTCAATGTTTTTTTGCGCAACGAGAAAAATCTCGCCGTCGTTCTGCATAGCGACGTCGACAGCCTTTATGCTGAAAATACGCGTCATTGCCGTTTCGATTCTGATTGACGGGAACGCTACGGTACCCCGCAGTGCTATCATAGGCATGGTGACGGTATGTTTTGACTGAGTGTCTTTTACGGCGTCACTGTTTTTTTTCGTATCGGCTTCCTCGGCTGTTTCGGTTAACGATTCGTCAGTCTCGGAAACGGTCGTATCTTCAACTGCCGATGCCCTAAAACTGTTGTTTTCTTCTTCGCTTAAAATGCTTTCAGTCACTACGCCGGATTTGCAATCTGCGTTTTCGCTCGGCGAATAAATGTCTTTCTTTTCGGTGTTTGCCATATTATATTCCTTTTTCAGTGTATTAGTTATATATTTTTGAAGTATCGTTGCGATAATCATGCAAATGCGTTATAATAATTCAGTATAACACAGTTTCGGCGTATTTTCCATAGAAAATTAATAATTTAATAAATTATTTATTATTTGCACTCTGTTTTTACCGCCTCTGAGGACAAAGTATTGTTATAAAATAAAAACCACAAGCATGGCGGGGGCATCGGATAGTATCATGAGATTGATACTTTGTCCCTCGCACAGCCTGTGTTACGTGAGAACAATTATACAACAAACGGTGGGTTTTGTAAATATGGAATTTTTCACAATTTTTCCGGGAAAATTTTGTTAAAATTGCAGCGGATTTGAATAAGGGACGAATTTAAAAATATTTTTACTCATATTTCCGGGAAATTCAGAAAACCAAACAAAAAAATACCGAAAAAGTATTGACAAACGAAAAATATTATGTTAGTATATTTGCGTTAAGACCGAGAGGTCATAAAAACAAAGCAGAATTTCCGTTCTCACCGTGCCGCAGGAGCGCGTACGGTAAATACTGATTCGATCGATAATTCGGTCGGCTCATGCTGATGTGTACGGTTTTTCTGTACGCATTTTATTTTTTTGCGGAGGTATACGGCTATTAGCGCAACAAACGGTAAAGATTTGCCGATAAACGATGAGATAAAGGCAAAGGAAGTAAGAATGATTGGAGAGTCGGGCGAACAGCTCGGTGTTATGACGCTCTCCGATGCAAAAGAATACGCATACTCGAGAGATCTTGACCTCGTCCTTATGGCTACTAATGCAACACCGCCCGTATGCAAGGCGATGAACTACGGTAAATATTGCTTCGACCGTATAAAAAAGGAAAAGGAAGCCAAGAAAAACCGCCAGGCAATAAAGGTAAAAGAAATTCAGCTCTCATGCAGAATCGACGTTCACGATTTTGAGACGAGGGTAAGTCAGGCGACTAAGTTTCTACAGGGCGGAGATAAAGTCCGCGCTGTCGTTCGCTTCAAGGGAAGAGAGATGGCACATCCAGAGATAGGATATTCCGTTCTTTCGAAGTTTATGGATGCCTGCAAGGAATTCGGAAGTGCCGATAAACCGCCCGTAACGGAAGGACGTATCGCATCGGTGGTGCTGTCCCCCGTAAAAAAATAATATAAGTGCCCACAAAAGTTTATACATTCTTAAACGAATTTGTATGATAAATTCGGCGTAAGCCAAAATGTTAAAAGGAGAATCACAATGGGAAAAATCAAGACACATAAAGCATCCGCAAAGAGATTTTCTCTTACCGGAAGTGGAAAAGTAAAAATGAATCACGCAAATCACCGTCACAATCTCGGCAACAAGACCTCCAAACGCAAGAGAGGTCTGCGTAAGTGCGATTACCTCAGCGAATCAATGGCCCCGGCAATCAGAACACTTATTCAGAAATAATATTGAGACGATTTGTAGAAATTTGGAGGATTAGATAAAATGGCAAGAATAAAAGGCGCTATGATGACGCGCAAGAGAAGAAAGAGCACCCTTAAGGCGGCAAAAGGCTATTGGGGCGCAAAGAGCAAGCACTTCAAGATGGCAAAGCAGGCTGTTCTTAAGAGCGGTAACTATGCTTTCGCCGGACGTAAAATGAAGAAGAGAGATTTCCGTTCTCTCTGGATTACCAGAATATCCGCACAGGCTAAGGTTTGCGGAATGAACTATTCCACTCTTATGCACGGACTTAAAAAAGCAGGTATTGACCTCAACCGCAAGATGCTTTCGGAGATAGCTGTTTCCGATAAGAACGCATTTGCGGAGCTTGCAGCGAAGGCAAAAGCAGCACTTTAATTCAAATTTAAACCCGAAATATTCGGGTTTTATTTTTTGTTTTCGTTTGATTTTCAATAGTTTGACGCCGTATTTTCAAACATAAAAACATAGAAATACGTTATTTTTTACACTTAGTTAACCAAAAAAATAATTTTAAATTTAATGAAATATCATACAATAATACGGGGCAGAAAAAATTTATTATTTTAACGAATGATATTATAATACAAAAACATTATTTTTTAATATTCATCGGAAATTGTTCTGTAAAAGGAGTATATATGGTTTTTTTTGATGAAGTAATAACGTCAAAAAGCAATAGAAACGTGATAAATACCGCCCTGTTGCACGATAAAAAATACAGGGACCTTTACTGCACCTTTATTGCCGAGGGTAAGAAACTGTTTATTGAGGCGGTTGACTGCAATGTTGATATTTGCGCAGTATATATTGCCGAGAGTAAGAAAAAAGATTTTTCGGATATGATATACGGAATAAGGGATTTCCGTTACGCTAAGACGCCTGTATACACCGTTTCAGACGACTGCTTTTCCAAAATTTCAACCGAAAAGGCTCCTCAGGGAATAATAACGGTAATAAAATATCTTGACAATTATAAAAAATATAATATAATAAATATTAAAGATGAAGAAAAATTATCGGACAAAGCCAAAAAATCACTGATGCTCTACGATATGCAGGACCCGGGTAATCTTGGCTCCGTTATTCGTTCGGCAGCGGCGCTCGGCGCAGAAAGAATTATTATGAGCTCAGGGTGTGCAGACGTTTTTAATACCAAAACGGTACGTGCCGCCATGGGAAGTCTCTTCCGCGTCGAACTAATCGAGGTATCTGACTTTTCGGGTACCGTTGCGTCACTCAAAAAATCGGGCAGACGTATTTTTGCGGCGGAGTTAACGGATAATGCGGTATCTCTTGATTCTATATCTCTTTTGACGTCCGATATTGTGATAATAGGCAATGAAGGACACGGAATACCCAAGGATATTTCTTCCGCCTGCGATAGAAGCTTATATATACCTATAAAAGGCGGGGTAGAATCATTGAATGCATCTGTTGCTGCCGCAATAATTATGTATGCGCAAAAATAATTGAAGTCTGAAATTTTACGGAAAACGGGTGATTGCTTTTGGAGAACGATTCTATATATGCAATATGGCTATCTTTGAAGCAGAAACCTACAGAGAACCTCTGTGGCAGACTTATGAAGATTTTTGCCGATACACGTAGCGTTTACGCCGCCGAAAAGGAATCTCTCGTTGCGACCGGTATTCTTTCAGATTCCGAAGCAGAAGCTCTCTCGGACAAAGATTTGTCGGATGCAGAAAAAATAATGTATAGTTGTTTTGATTCCGACATAAGCATTATAACGTATGATTCGCAAAAATATCCGAAATCTCTTCGCGCTTCCGAAAATCCGCCTGCCGTTCTGTATTGTAAAGGTAATTTTCCCGATTTTAACGGCAGACTCGTTATATCTGTCGTAGGACCCAGAGAGATGTCACCGTACGGCGCAACCGTATGTGCGGAAATTACCTCCTCACTCTCTGCCGCAGGTGCGATTATACTCAGCGGACTTGCACTCGGAATAGATGCCGTCGCCTCTGCTGCGGCTATTGCGGTCGGAGGGACGACTGCGGCAATTATGGCATGCGGAGTTGACGTAGTATATCCGAAAACGCACAGTAAGCTAAGAGAACGGATTATAGGCTCAAAAGGCGCAATAATCAGTGAATATCCTCCGAACACTCAAATTGACAGACTGAATTTCAGAGAAAGAAACAGGTTTTTCCCTGCGATGGCGGATGCGACTCTTGTTATTGAAGGGACAATTTCGGGAGGCACCGCGATAACTGCCGAATATGCGCTCGCATCAGGCAAGCCTGTATATACTGTTCCGTCTGATATTACCGAACCGAACCACGAATTACCACTCGAACTAATACGCAAAGGTGCAATTCCGATAGATTCCGCATACGACATTCTTACCGACTTTGAAAAAGAGTACTATTCTGTCGTAAATCTTGCAATGATTGAAAATAAAAAGAAAGTCTCGGTCGCAGGTTTATTTTCGGAATACGGAATAGGTATGAAATTGAACTCCGAGATTTTCAATGATGCTTTTCCGTCCGTCAAAAGAAATAAAAAGAAAAACTGGCTTCAAAACGTTTTTTCCAAAAATAATAATAAAAAACAATCGACCGAAGATTATGACGATGTGATTAATATAAATATTGCAAACAAACAAGAAAGGGCGAGTGATTGCACAACATCCGAAGAAAGCGTCTTAAAGAAAATAAAGGCGATTGGACCGACAGCCCTTAAAATATATAAGAAAGTGTCAAAGACTCCGATGCTGCCGGAAGAACTGGCAGACAATACCGTGTCCGTTTCCGATATGATGACAAGCCTGACACTGCTTGAAATTTCGGGTTATATTGAGACTCTTCCCGACGGAAAGATTGCAAGAAAACTCTGAAATGAATATAAGCACACCCGTTTATTCTCATTCCGCAATAACCGCGGTTTGAAAACCATAATTATAAATACCGAATATTGAAGTAAAATCCGATAAAGGATTGAAAGGAAAACGAATGGCAAATCTGGTAATCGTTGAGTCCCCGGCAAAAGCAAGCACAATAAAAGGATATCTCGGAAACAACTATAAGGTTATCGCATCGAAAGGACATGTACGTGACCTGCCGAAAAGCAGTCTCGGAGTGGATATAGAAAACGGATTTGAGCCGCATTATATTAACATCCGAGGCAAAGGCGACCTTATCGGCGAACTGAAAAAGGAAGCGAAGAGTGCAAACAAGGTATTCCTTGCAACGGACCCGGACCGTGAGGGAGAAGCGATATCCTGGCATCTTGCCACAGCACTCGGAATACCCGAAGATTCAATGTGCAGAGTAACCTTTAATGAAATAACGAAAAACGCAATAAAAGAGTCAATAAAGAAACCTCGAAAAATCGACATAAACCTTGTAAACGCACAGCAAACGAGAAGAATACTCGACAGAATAGTCGGATATCAAATCAGTCCCTTTCTCTGGAAAAACATAAAGGGCAGACTTTCCGCAGGCCGCGTTCAGTCCGTCGCCACCAGAATAATCGCTCAAAGAGAAGAAGAAATTCGTAACTTTGTACCTACGGAGTATTATACGATAACTCTCTCTCTCGCAAATGAAAACGGAGAAGTATTCTCAGTAAAATACTTTGACAGAGAGGAAAAGAAGTATCGTGTTATTTCCAAGGAAAAAGCTATGGAAATACACGATGATGTAAAGGGTGGACCGCTACTTGTATCTTCGGTCAAAAATGTACAGAAGATAAAGTCTCCGGCTCCTCCCTTTACAACCTCTACTATGCAGCAGGAAGCCTCAAAACACCTCGGATTTCAGTCATATAAAATCATGAAGATTGCTCAGGAGCTTTACGAGGGAGTTTATATCGGCGCCGACGGAATTCAGGGCCTTATAACCTATATGCGTACAGACTCGCTCAGGATTTCCGATGTTGCTCAAAGTGCGGCTCTTTCGTATATTAAATCGGAATACGGAGATGAATTTGTTCCCAACGTAGCCCGAAAATATAAGTCCAAGCAGGGAGCACAGGATGCTCACGAAGCAATAAGACCGTCAAATATCAAATATTCACCCGATAAGGTAAAAAAATATCTTACGGCAGATCAGTATAAGCTCTACAAGCTTGTGTGGGACCGTTTCATTGCCAGTCAGATGTCATCGGCAATTATAGATTCAACGTCCGTTGAAATTGAGTGTCGCTCACATCTGTTCCGTGCATCCTGCGACAAAGTAAAGTTTTCCGGGTATATGGCGCTTTACGATAATTCGTCGGATACGGAGAACGAGGACGACAGTTTGTCAGGTCTTCCCGCACTAAAAGAAGGTGAGAAGCTTAATCTCAGAAAGACCGTAAGCGAACAGCATTTCACAGAACCGCCCGCAAGATACACGGAAGCCTCACTGATAAAATTCCTTGAGGAAAACGGTATAGGCCGTCCGAGCACCTATACGCCAATTATAACGACGATAGTGGCGAGAGATTACGTGAGGTTCGAGGGCCGCTCGCTCATAACGACTCCTCTGGGCGAAATGACAAACAAGATAATGACAGAGAGTTTCCCCGAGATTGTCGATTATGAATTTACAGCGTCAATGGAGAACAAGCTCGATGAAATAGAAAACGGTAATGCAACAATGAAAGAAGTTCTTACCGATTTCTATAGCAGTTTTAAGAAAGAACTTGACAGCGCCGAGAAAAACGTCTCTCATGTAGAGAGCACCAAGCTCATTGAAGAATCCGAATATACCTGCGATAAATGCGGAAGTAAGATGGTATATAAAAACGGAAAATTCGGCCGCTTTCTTGCCTGCTCAAACTATCCGAGCTGCAGAAATACCGTGACGATAGATAAGAACGGCAAACCGCAGGAGAAAAAGACGGAGGAATTGAAACTTGCCGATTTCAAATGCGAGAAATGCGGAGGAGACGTATATATAAGACATGGAAAATACGGAGATTTCTACGCATGTTCCAACTATCCATCCTGTAAATTTACGAAGCCGGTTACCAGGGATATAGGTGTTAAATGTCCGAAATGCGGTTCAAATATTCTAGCCAGAGTAGGCAGAAACTCCGACCTTTATACCTGTGAAAAGTATCCCGAATGTGATTTTTCAAGCTGGGATATGCCGACGAACAATAAATGTCCTGATTGCGGCGGAATGCTTTTCTATAAAAAAACACGAAAGGCTCTCGTTTGCAAAAACACCGGGTGTCAGTATACCGAACCATATGAACTAAAAAACAATGACTAAAAAAAATAACACAACACTTACCGTAATAGGTGCGGGGCTTGCCGGATGTGAGGCGGCATATCAAGCGACAAAAAAAGGTTGTCATGTCCGTCTCATTGAAATGAAACCGAAAAAATTCACGCCGGCGCATCACTTTGATGGATTTGCGGAGCTTGTATGCTCAAATTCACTGCGTTCAAACGAGCTTTCCAACGCAATAGGGCTCTTGAAGGAAGAGATGCTACGCATGGATTCGCTTATAATGAACGCGGCATATGCAACTAAGGTTCCCGCCGGAAGTTCGCTTGCCGTCGATAGAGAGGCTTTCTCGGAATATATAACCGACCGCATAAAAGAAAACCCGAATATCGAAATAATCGAGGACGAGGCGACAAAAATACCTACAGAAGGTATAACGGTTATAGCAACCGGTCCGCTTACGTCGGATTCACTTGCCGAAGAAATCAGCCGTCTTACCGATAACTGTCAGCTTCACTTCTACGATGCAGCGGCTCCGATTATTGATTTTTCAAGTGTTGATATGTCGCGTGCATTCTTTGCTTCACGATATGGAAAGGGAGAGGGCTCCGATTATCTGAACTGTCCTATGACAAAAGAGGAGTACGATGCCTTCTATCATGCTCTTATTTCTGCAAAAGAGGCCGAGCTTAAAGAATTTGATTCGAAGTCTCAGAAGGATTTGACAGTTTTTGAAGGATGTATGCCTGTTGAGGTAATGGCAAAACGCGGATATGATACACTACGTTTCGGTCCGATGAAACCCGTCGGACTACCGTGTCCGGATACCGGTAATGACGCATACGCAACCGTGCAACTCAGAAAAGAGAATAACGAAGGCACGATGTTTAATATAGTCGGATTCCAGACGCACCTTACGTTCCCTGAACAAAGACGCGTATTCCGTATGATACCCGGACTCGAGAATGCGCAGTTTTTAAGATACGGCGTTATGCATCGCAACACTTATTTGGATTCACCTAACTTTCTGATGCCTGATTATTCGGTTAAAAAGAATCAAAACCTGTTTTTTGCAGGTCAGATGACCGGCGTGGAGGGTTATATAGAATCGGCGTCGTCCGGATTTGTCGCAGGAGTGAACGCCGCTCGAAGAGCTCTCGGTGAGAACAGTTTTGTTTTTGACAGAAAAACTGTTATAGGTGCACTCGCACATTACGTGGCTTACGGCTCGGCAGCAGCATTTCAGCCCATGAACGCAAATTTCGGCATAGTTGAACCGCTCGATTATAAAGTCAAGGGTGGAAAGAAAGCCAAAAACGAAGAAATAGCGAAGCGTTCTTTGAATATAATAGATACCATATCGTTCTGAAGCTTGTTTACTGTAGTAATCATATAAACAAAACGATAAAAATAATTATATACTTTTTGAAGATTCTGAATTTAAAAAGGGCAAAAATCCGAAAGGAGAAAACATATGAGAATAATAATCGATGTTATGAGCGGCGATAACGCTCCGTCGGAGCTTATAAACGGGGCTTTGCTTGCCGCCGCGGAGTTTTCCGCGTGCGATATCGTTATAGTCGGAGATGAAAACATAATAAAGCAGACCGCGGAGAACGAAAAGCTCGACCTTTCCACCGTTACAATAGTTCACGCCGATGACGTTATATACATGGAAGACAAGCCGCTGTGCGTTGTACGTGAAAAAAACAATTCCTCAATGAGCGTCGGACTTCGTATGCTCGAAAAGGGAGAGGGAGATGCATTTGTAAGTGCGGGAAATACAGGCGCACTTATAGCCGGAGCGACGCTCATCGTGCGCAGAATACGCGGCATACAGAGAGCGGCTATAGCAACCGTGCTTCCTCTGGAAACTCCGACACTTCTCATGGATTCGGGGGCAAACCTCGTTGTTACCGATGAAAACATGGAGCAGTTCGCAAAAATGGGTTCGATATACATGCAAAAGATATTCGGCATAGAATCGCCGAGAGTCGGACAGCTCAACAACGGAACCGAATATAATAAGGGGCTTCCTCTTCAGGTTGAAACTTATAAGCGCCTTTCGGCAATTGACGATATAAACTTCGTTGGAAATATCGAGGGAAAGACCGTTCCTCTCGGGGCGTGCGACGTTCTCATAACGGACGGATTTACAGGAAACATACTACTTAAACTTGTTGAAGGCATGGGCAAATTCATGCTCAAAACCATGAAATCGCTCTTTATGGCAAACACACTGACTAAGATTTCCGCACTTGCTCTTAAGGGGCAGGTAAAGAATATCAAGAAGAAATTTGACGCTTCCGAATACGGAGGCGCGCCGCTGCTCGGAATATCAAAGCCGGTTATCAAGGCTCACGGCTCCAGCGATGCACGCGCAATCAAAAATGCGGTAAAACAGGCAATCGAGTTTATAAATACGGGCATAAACATAGAAATTGCCAAGTATTCTGTTGAATTTGAAAAGCGTCGTGCCGAAGAACGCGAGCTTGAAAAAAACGGTATCACAACACCGGAAAAAGCAAAAGAGGCTATGCCTGCAAACTCAAATAACGAGAGTAAAACGGAAAACGCTGCCTATATGAATAAAACAGAAAATACCGTCATATCCACGGAAATTTCCTCTGAGAGCGTTAAAACAGCAGAAACAGATAAACCGAAAAAGATAAAAAAGTCAAGAAAATTGAAGCACGATTGATAAAATGAAAGATACTGCATATACGGAAAAACTTGAAAATCTGCTATCTTATCGTTTCAAAGATAAACTGTTATTATCAACGGCATTTACACATTCTTCATATGCTAACGAAGCGAAAACCCGAATGGAATCATATGAGAGGCTCGAATTTCTCGGAGATGCCGTACTTCAATCAATAGTCAGCGAATATCTCTTCTTCCGTTATCCCGACAAAACAGAGGGACAACTCTCAGAGGCCCGAAAGCACCTCGTTTGCGAGAACGCATTAGCAAAAGTTGCAGAGAAATACGGACTTGGCGAGTATATACTTTTAGGACATGGGGAGAAGAATAGCGGTGGCAGATACAAAAAATCGATTCTTGCAGACGTTACCGAGGCTCTGATTGCGGCAGTCTACATTGATTGCGGGCTTAATCTCAATACTGTTGCCGGTGTTTTTCTGAAAATGATGGATGATGAACTATCCCTATGCTTCGACTATCGGGACGGAGACTATAAAACAGAGCTTCAGAAGATTGTCGAGCAGGATGGAGAAGAAAAGCTTTTGTATAAGCTTACGGACCGACGTACTCTGAACGATAATTCAAATGTTTTCGTCGTTAATGCCATGCTCAACAGCAATGTAATAGGAACAGGAGTCGGAAAGACGAAAAAGGAAGCAGAAAATCAAGCCGCAAAGCAGGCTTTGATTCTTTTCGGTTTTTACGGAAAAAATGAAAAAGCACGTTAATATACCTATATTTATACCGCACCTCGGTTGTCCTCACACGTGCGTGTTCTGTAACCAGCGAAGTATTTCAGGCAAGAAGAGTTTCGCGCTTGACGAAGTGCAGAAGGAAATAGAATCAGCACTGAAAACCGTTGATACGGATAAAACAGAGGCGGAAATTGCGTATTTCGGAGGTTCTTTCACCGGAATAGACTTTGACCTTATGGAGGAATTGCTGAGAATCGCATATAAATATGTGTCCGACGGCAGGGTATCTTCTATAAGATGTTCTACACGCCCCGATTACATAAACGGTAAAATACTGACAACACTCAAAAAATACGGAGTAAAAACAATAGAACTCGGGCTTCAGAGCTCGGACGACGACGTACTTTCAGCTTGCGAGAGAGGACACACTTTCGCTGACGAGAAAACAGCATGCGAGATGATTCTCTCATCCGGATTTTCTCTGGTTGGTCAAATGATGATAGGACTTCCCGGAGCGACTGTAAAGAGCGAGCTCGAAACAGCTCGTTTCATATCAGAGGTGGGAGCGGGCGGTGCGAGAATATATCCGACGGTTGTGTTCCGTGATTCCGAACTATGCGAAATGACGAAACGAGGAGAATACATACCTCTTTCGTTAAATGATGCAATCACACGTACAAAAAACGTCATGAAGGTATTTATAGAGAGTGGCGTCAATATTATCCGCGTCGGTCTGTGTTCATCGGAGAATCTTATATCGGATAAAACTTATTTTGCAGGACCGAATCATGAGTCAATATGCGAGTTATGTGAGAACGAGATATACCGCGATTTACTTATCGAAAAGCTATCAGGAACCGAAATAACCGATACTGAGAACAAAACGCTTATAATTTCAATTCCTCGTGGATGCATCTCCAAGGTATGCGGTCAGAATAAATCAAACAAAAAATTTCTTATGGATAATTTCGGATTTCGTAACGTAAAATTTTCGGAAAAAGATATGAAATCGTATAGTATAAACATTTCGATTGTGTAATTTATCAATAAAATCAGCAGGATAATATAAGGCAGATTAGTTTTCAAAAACTATTAAATCACAAAAATATTACAGCCGATAAAGGCAATGACGCTGTAAGGAGAAAGATATGTATCTAAAATCATTGGAGCTTCACGGCTTCAAATCATTCCCTGACAAAACAGTTCTTAAATTCGAGCGCGGAGCAACCGTCGTAGTTGGTCCTAACGGAAGCGGTAAATCAAATATATCCGATGCAATGAGATGGGTCCTCGGAGAAATATCGAGCCGTAATATCCGTGGCACAAAAATGGAAGACGTAATATTCGGGGGAGCCAAGGACCGTCGTCCTATGGGCTTTGCCGAGGTATCCGTTACTTTTGATAACACCGATGAAGAGCATAAAATCGATTCACCATATGATGAGATAACCGTAACACGCCGTTACTACCGTGCAGGCGACAGCGAGTATCTGATAAATAAGAAACCCGTAAGACTTCGTGATATTCACGAGCTTTTTATGAACACGGGTATAGGCCGTGAGGGCTACTCAATAATAGGACAGGGAAAAGTAGCCGAAATGATTTCCAAAAAAAGCGAGGACCGAAGAAATATTTTCGAGGAAGCCGCAGGAATATCTAAGTACCGCTATAAAAAGCAGGAAGCGGAACGCAAACTCGAAGATACCAACGCAAATATGTTGCGTATTAAAGATATATGGCTCGAACTCGATAGTCGTATAGGTCCTCTTGAAAAAGCGGCTGAAAAAGCGAGAAAATATAAGGATTTGCTTGAAAAAAAGAAACAGGCCGACGTATCTCTCTGGCTTTTTGATACTCAGAAACTGCGTGAGGATATCGTAAGGGCGGATGAGGTACACCGTCTTGCCGCCAACGAACACGACCTCGTATGCGAGGCGGTAAATTCTCTCGAAGCACAGAGCGACAGACTTCATGACCAGCTCCAGAAAAACAGAATTGAATCCGAGGAAATATTTGACCGAATAAAGGAATATCAGAAAGAGCTTTCCGACCTTGAAGGAGAATACAAGCTCTCGGTAAACGAGCACCAGCACGCATCGGATAAAGCCGACGAGTATCGCGCCTCTGTACTTGAACTCGAAGAAAATATTAAAAATACGAACCGCGAGCTTTCAAGCCATGGCAACGAAATGCACGAAATGAAGTCACAGCTGTCGCAGGCGCAGAAAAATTATAACGAACGCACTGCGGAACAGATGTCACTTACAGCGCAAATTGCCGACTGTGACAAGGTGCTTTCCGAGACTCTGGGAAGGCTCACGGATGCACAGAAAAAATCAACCGACTTGCATATAAGAATAGATGTTCTTAAAAGCAATAAAGATACGGATGCCGACAAACAGCGAACCTTGGGCGAAGAGATTGAGAAAATCAAAGATGAGCGCAAATCCCTTGCTGAAGAAGCGAGCCTGAACGAAAAACGTGCCGCAGGCTTTAAGGCGAAGATAGATGAAATCGAATCCAGGATAGTAGAAAATACGCAAAAGAAGGAAAAGTCAGAAGAAGAAAAAGCGCTTATGGAGGACAACCTCGCAGAGCTCAGACTTTCACGTTCCACACTCCTTCAAAAAGCAAACACCTTAAAACAAATGGAAGAACATCTTGAGGGATACAGCGACAGCGTCCGCTATATCATGAAGAGCTATTCCGAAAACAAACTTAAAGGTGTCGGAAAGATTTACGGTCCTCTCTCGAAACTCATATCGATGAATCCCGAATATGTCACAGCAATAGAAACCGCGCTCGGTGCAAATATTCAGCATATAGTCGTCGATACGGAACAGACGTCAAAGGCGGCTATACGTGCGCTCAAGGAGGCCAAAGCGGGCCGTGCGACCTTCTATCCCGTCAGCGCCATAAAATCGCAGACTGAGACGGAGGAGATTCGCCGTTCTTCCACTATGCAGGGCTTTATCGGCAGGGCTGATACGCTCGTTGAGTGTGACGGCGAGTTCCGTGAAATAGTAGGATGGCTCCTCACCCGTACAGTAGTTTTTGACAATCTCGATAATGCGGCAAACGCGGCAAAAAACCTGCAATACCGTGTAAAAATCGTGACTCTCGACGGACAGCTAATAAATGCCGGAGGTTCATTTACAGGCGGTTCTGTTCGCAACGATTCAAGAATACTTTCCAGAAGTTCGCAGATAGAAAAAATGTTTGACGACGCAGAGGAAATACAGAAGAGCATCACGGAAAAACAGAATGAAATAAAAGAGCTTGATGATGAAATTAAGGCAACCGTATCCAACGGCAAAGACCTCGAGCAGGAAAAGCAACTTATGCTCACCCTCTCGCGTACGCAGTTTGCTTCTGTTGACCAGGCAAAGGCCAGACTTGAAGCAAAGGAAAGTCTGCTGGCACAGCTCACAAACGAATATGACAATATAGAGAAGAACGGTAGGCGTTGTGACTCGGAAATATATACTCTCGGCGAAATGTTTAAGGATATTGAGACGGAGATTGAGCTTATCCGTTCTCAGCGTCTCGATGTCGAAAAAGAACGTGGAAAGCTCATTGAAGAACGTGATGTGAAAAACACCGTTGCGGGCGAACTCAGCGTAAGAATGGCAGAAATACGCCGTGATATCCAGAATAAGGAACTGTTTATCGCCAACCTTAATTCCATGCTCCGTGACTACACAAATAAAAAAGCTGAATATATTCTTAAAATAGAGTCGTTTGAAAACGGAAACGGAGAATATGAAAAGCATCTTCGCGAGAACGTTGATAAATGCGATAAAATACGCGAAGAAATTAACAAATGCGAGCAGCGAAAGAGCGGTATTCAGACCGGCAACAACGAATACGAAAAACGTCAGCTTGAGATAAAGAATCAGCTCAAAGAGAAGCGTGATAAACAGGAGCTGACGCTCAAGAATCTTATGAATTCAGAGACAAGGCTCCAAAAACTCAAGGATGACAGCGATAAGCTCGGTGATAAGCTGATAGAGGAACACGGAATAACCTACGATGAAGCGATAAGGCTCAATTATCCCCCGGTTACAAAAGAAAATCGCTCGGAAGTTGTTTCCGCACAGTCATCGGCCAAAGCCTCAATACGAGCCCTCGGAGATATCAATCCGACAGCGGAAGAAGAATATAAGGAACTGAAGGTAAGATATGACGAGCTCACCGCACAGCTTGACGATCTCAATAAATCAAAGGATGATTTAACGCAAATAGTAACAAAAATCGAGGAGGAAATGAAAATCAAGTTTGTGACCGCATTTACGGAAATAAACAAGAATTTCGGAGTGACTTTCTCTGAGCTTTTCGGTGGAGGAACAGGAGAGCTTTCTCTCGTTGACCCTGATAACGTACTAACCAGCGGTATTGAGATAAAGGCGGCTCCTCCCGGTAAAATAATAAAGAATCTGTCTCTTCTTTCGGGAGGCGAGCAGGCGTTCGTAGCTATTGCGCTTTTCTTTGCAATACTGAAGGTAAATCCGACACCTTTCTGTATTCTTGACGAAATAGAGGCGGCTCTCGATGAAGTCAATGTATTCCGTTTCGGTGAATACATAAAGAAATTCTCATCGGAGACGCAGTTCGTGCTTATCACTCACAGACGCGGAACGATGGAGATAGGTGACAGACTCTACGGAGTTACCATGCCGCAACAGGGTATATCTAAGGTGATATCCGTAAACGTAAATGAAATAGAAAGTAAAAATAAGGAGTTATTGGATGGCGTTCTTTGAGAAACTCAAAAGAGGACTTGCTAAAACAAAAAATGCACTGTTCGGTAAGATAGACGGACTTCTTAAAATGTTTGTCAGAATAGACGAAGATTTCTTCGACGAACTTGAGGAATTGCTTATATCCGCCGACGTAGGAGTCTCGGCCACTGAGGAAATACTTGATAATTTAAGAACTAAAGTCAAGGATAACAAAATCAAAAACAACGACGACGTCAAGCGTGAGCTTTACTCCATGATTTCCGAGCTTATCGGAGAGGGGGAAGAGCTGCACCTGGACGCAAAGCCGTCGGTTATTCTCGTTATCGGTGTCAACGGTGTAGGAAAAACCACATCTATAGGCAAAATTGCATATCAGTTGAAGAAGAAAAAAAATAAGGTTATCGTTGCTGCTGCAGATACTTTCCGCGCGGCTGCCGCAGAACAGCTCGGGGTATGGTGCGACCGTGCGGGCGTTGATATGATAAGACAAGGAGAGGGTGCAGACCCGGCATCGGTCGTATATGATGCCATAAATGCCTCTAAGAGTCGCGGAGCAGATGTTCTTATAGTCGATACGGCGGGCAGACTCCACAATAAGAAAAATCTTATGGATGAGCTTGCAAAAATCAATCGCGTTATAAACAGAGAGCTTCCCGATTCATCAATAGAAACGCTCCTTGTGCTCGATGCTACTACGGGACAAAATGCAATAAATCAGGCTCGAGAATTCAAAGAGGCCGCAAATATAACGGGACTGATACTTACAAAACTCGATGGAACGGCAAAAGGCGGAATTGTTCTCTCAATCAAGAAAGAGCTTGACATACCGGTAAAATTCGTAGGTGTAGGAGAGCAAATTGACGACATGGAGCCTTTTAATTCCGAGGAATTCGTAAATGCACTTTTTGAAGAGTAATATATTCTTTTATCCAAGGAAACAGGTCATATGAAAATACTGATAGCTACCGCAAACAAGAATAAAGTCAGAGAATTCTCGGAAATACTTTCCGCTTATTCAAAGGAATTTTCAAATATTGATTTTATATCGCTGAAGGATATTGATTTTTCGAAAGATATAGATGAGAATTCGGATACCTTTGAAGGCAATGCGCTTATAAAAGCACGCACAGGCGCTTCGCTCGGTTATTTGTGCATTGCCGACGACTCGGGGCTATCTGTTGATTACCTTGACGGTGCGCCCGGTGTTTATTCCGCACGGTACGCCAAAGAAGGGCATAACGACACCGCCAACAATGAAAAATTGCTCTCAGAACTGAAAGGCGTACCGTCAGCCGAAAGAAGCGCAAAATTCGTATGCGCCATCGCCGCAGTCTCTCCATTCGGAGATGAATTTACGGTAAGGGGAGAATGTCACGGAATTATAGCAGACAGGGTTATCGGAAGCAGCGGATTCGGTTACGACCCTCTGTTTTTAGTCCCCGAGTATTCAAAAACCTTCGGCCAGCTTTCACATGATGAGAAAAATGCAATCAGCCACAGAGGAAATGCAATAAAGCTCTTATGCGAAAAATTGCCCGATTTTATAACGGAATATAATAAAAAATTAATGAATGAAACAACCGAATCATCGGTTTAACGGTAATAAAAATGCTTACAAGTAAGAACAGAGCGTATCTTCGTTCACTCGCAATAAAAGAAGATACGATATTTCAGATAGGAAAAGGCGGTATAACCGACGAAGTCTGCCGCCAGATATCAAACGCACTCGAAGCACGAGAACTGATAAAAGCAAAAGTGCTCGAGAACAGCGGATATACGGCAAAGGATGCAGCCGAGGAAATTTCCGAAAAAACGGGTTCAGATACCGTTTGCTGCACGGGAAATAAATTCGTTCTATATAAAAAATCGACAAAAAAGCCCAAGATAGAGCTTTTGTGAGGTATAGTTAGAATGAGACTTGGCGTATTCGGAGGGACTTTTTCACCGCCGCATAACGGACACGTTGGGGCTGCCATGCGTTTTGTCGTAGATTTTAAGCTTGACAAATTGCTGATAATACCCACGTATATTCCTCCGCATAAATTGCTTTCAGGTGACGCATCGCCCGAGCAGAGATATGAAATGTGCAAAATCGCTTTTTCGGATATACCTAATGCAGAGGTAAGTGATATTGAAATCAGACGTAAAGGTTTGAGTTATACATCCGATACTCTCTCGGAGTTGAAAAATAACGAAAATGAAATTTTTCTTCTCGTCGGAACCGATATGTTTCTCACGCTTGACAGTTGGCATGAACCGAATAAAATATTTGCCCTATCGAATATAATATATATCAGAAGGGAAAACGATAAAACTATGGCCGAACGCATCGAGGAAAAACGTATACAGTATATAAGGCAATTCAACGCAAGAATTTTTTCCCTCGATACCTCGATTCTTGAGATTTCGTCAAGCGAAGTCAGAGAACAGATTCGCTACTCCCATGAAAGCTCGTTTTTGCCTGATAAAGTTATGAATTATATAAACGAAAGGGGACTCTACCGATGATTCTCGATGAAAATGCGCTTTCCATACTTGACAGAAGAGTGCGAGATGAGTTATCCGATTTCCGATATAATCACACAAAGGGCGTTGAGCGAGCTGTTATCGAGCTCGGAAAGATTTATATGCCGACCAGGATATTTGAGCTCCGCGCCGCGGCTCTTCTGCACGATATAGGAAAAGAGAATACATACGGAGATAATATATCTCTTGCTGGGAAGTACAATCTTTTGCTCTCAGACGATGATAAAAAATCTCCGAAAACCCTTCATCAGACTATCGGCGCGCTGATAAGCAAGGTGAATTATTCTGAATTTGTAACCTCGGATATAATAAAGGCAATATCGGTTCATTCAACGGCAAGCAAGAATATGAGTCTCTTTGATATGCTCCTCTACCTTGCCGATTATATAGAAGATACGAGAAAGTACGAATTTTGCCAATTGCTCAGAGAAAAGTTTTTTAACAGCATTAAAAATTCTTCTGCCAACGATTATGTAACGATTTTATATGCTATCATTCTTGAATCTCTCAATTATACAATAATAGAACTGCTGGAATCAAACGCATATATACATATAAATACATTCGAGGCAAGGAATTCTTTTATAGAAAAACTTGCCGCAACCGCAGACCACGTCTGATGGTATAGCCGTATATTTCCCGGGACAACCTAAATAAAATATTTAATTGTCGGGGGCTGTTTTCCGAGATGAAAAAGGCTATAATATTAATTACGATAATCCTTATGTTACCCATACTCTCTGCAACCTTTATGATGCGTTTGCTATCTGAAAACCATATATCATCTTCGAATTATCCGGAAAGCGGGAATAACGAAGCTTATTTTGATGCTTATATTGAAGATTACGGCGAAACTCCGGCAAAGCGAGCAAGTGCCGATAACAATAAGGCATTTAACTGCCTGATAGCAGGCTTTGATAACGTTGCTGAGAATACCGACGTTCTGATTCTTGTCTCATATAACGAGATTGAAAACCGTATTACTTTCATGCAGATACCGCGCGACACATACGTGTGTTTTAACGGTGAGAATAAAAAAATCAACAGTCTTTTCTCTCATTATCTCGGCAATGGGAGAGATAAGAGCACGGCTCTTGGCAAACTGTCCGAATTTGTATCGGACAACTTCGGAATACCTATTGATTGTTATGCGGCGGTAACGATTTCACAGCTTTCCGATATGGTAGATGCCGTAGGCGGGGTTACAGTTGACGTACCGTTTGATATGAAATACGATGACGATGAGCAGAATTTGCATATAGATATAAAAGCGGGTACGCAGACCCTCAACGGGAAGAAAGCGCTTGAATTTGTAAGGTTCCGGAAATCCTATATTAGAGGCGACCTCGGCAGACTTGATGCGCAGAAAATATTCATAAATGCTCTTATGAGCAAGCTTATGACCGATAAAACGCATGACAAAATCAAGATTGCGGCAATAATCGCAAAAGATATAAATACGAACGCTTCCGTTACCGATATTTTCAGAATGTACTCCGCGGCTAAAAACAACGGCGTTTCGATTATATCGTTTACAGTTCCCGGAGATGCGGCAAAGGACCCGAAAGGCGGAGAATGGTACTATATAATTAACAAAAAAACTGCCGAAAACGCTATATATTCATATATAAACAACGGCAGAACAATTGAATTTGATAAAAACAGAGTTTTTATTTGCAACGATAACGACGCGTTCTCGGATATATATAACAACGGTTCGTTTGAACTGAAAACTTACTCCGAAAACGACGTTCCGAAAATCACGATAAAGTGCGGAGGATAAATCATGGATATAAAAATCCCGGAATTAAAAAACAAAACGAACGAAGAGATCGCAAAGCAGCTCGCAAAAGTCCTTATGGCCGATAAGGGTATCGACGTATCTCTTTTTAACGTTACGGACACAACGGTGATAACAGATTATTATATTATTGCAACAGGGCGTTCAAGCACTCACGTAAAGTCACTCGCCGACGACCTCTCTGACAAGTCCTCCGAAGCAAAATATCCTCCGAATCACGTAGAGGGGCGCGACGGAGGAGAATGGATACTCCTTGACTACGGCAATATCATCGTCCATATTTTCGGAAGAGATTCACGTTCTTTCTATAATCTCGAGCGACTGTGCTCCGAAAAAATAGACCTCTCCGACGTCGAGAACGAGCTTAACCGCGAGCTTTCCTCCGCGCTTAACACGGAAAAACCTACCGACAATAAATGATTAATAGCATATTTACTCATGTTAATACTGAAAATCCGTAGACAGCGAACTTATAACTCAAATTTTTCTCAGTTCAACATTAAAATTTTTAAGATAGAAGTATAACAATTTTTACATATATAGAGGGCATTTTATGAAATACGATTTCAAATCAATCGAAGAGAAATGGCAGAAAAGATGGGATGACGCCCATGCTTTTGAGGCTAAGGACGATTTTACGCTTCCGAAATTTTACGGTCTTGTAGAATTTCCATATCCAAGCGGCGCAGGAATGCACGTCGGTCACATAAAGGCTTATTCCGGCCTTGAGGTTGTTTCGCGAAAGAGAAGAATGCAGGGGTATAACGTACTCTTTCCGATAGGATTCGACGCATACGGACTTCCGACGGAAAACTATGCAATAAAAACGGGCATACATCCGAGAAAAGTAACCGATATGAATATCGCGAAATTTTCTAATCAGTTGCACCGTGTAGGCTTTTCTTTCGATTGGTCCAGAGTTATAGATACGACCGAGGTTGACTATTATAAATGGACTCAGTGGATATTTCTCAAAATGTACGAGAAGGGGCTCGCGTTCCGTGACAAAACCCTCGTAAACTACTGTCCGAGCTGTAAGGTTGTTCTTTCCAACGAGGACTCACAGGGCGGTCATTGCGATATATGCAAGAGCGAAATTATCCAGAAATCCAAGGACGTTTGGTATCTGCGCATAACTGCATATGCGGACAGGCTTCTCGAGGGGCTTAAAGATGTAGATTATCTTCCTAACGTAAAGCTACAGCAGGTTAACTGGATAGGTAAATCAAAGGGAGCATTCGTTGATTTTGAAATTAAGGGAACAGACGAAAAGCTGAAAATATATACCACAAGACCCGACACGCTCTTCGGCGTAACGTTCATGGTCATGGCACCCGAGCATCCGATAATAGACAAATACAAGGAAAAAATACAGAATTTCGATGCAATATCAGAATATCGCGATATTTGCGCTAAAAAAACCGAATTTGAGCGTACGCAACTTGTAAAAGATAAAACCGGCGTTAAAATAGACGGTATTGTGGCAATAAACCCCATAAACGGAAAGGAAATACCGATATATATTTCCGACTATGTAATGATGGGCTACGGTACCGGAGCAATCATGGCCGTGCCCGCCCACGACCAGCGTGACTATGATTTTGCAAAGAAGTTCGGAATAGATATAATACCCGTAATCAAAGGAGAGAGTGGAGAGAACGAGGCATATATCGGTGACGGTGAGATGATAAATTCCGATTTTCTCAACGGGGTAAAGGATAAAAAGACCGCCATCGAGAAAGTCATAAAAGTGCTTGAAGAAAAGGGCATCGGAGAAGAGGGCGTTCAGTACAAAATGAAGGACTGGGCGTTCAACCGTCAGAGATATTGGGGCGAGCCTATTCCTATCGTATATTGTGATAAGTGCGGTATGGTTCCGATTCCGTACGAGCAGCTCCCTCTTCTGCTTCCCGAGGTCAAGGATTTTGCACCCGGTGAGGGAGGAGAGAGTCCCCTTGCAAAGATAGATAGCTTCGTTAACTGTACCTGCCCGAAATGCGGCGGCAAAGCACGCAGAGAAACGGATACAATGCCCCAGTGGGCAGGCTCATCGTGGTATTTCCTTCGCTATATCGACCCTCATAACGAAAATGCCATTGCGGACCCCGAAAAACTCAAATATTGGCTCCCCGTTGACTGGTATAACGGAGGGATGGAGCACGTTACCCGTCACCTTATATACTCAAGATTCTGGCACAAGTTCCTATATGATATAGGCGTTGTTCCCACCTCGGAGCCTTATGCAAAGAGAACAGCACAGGGGCTTATCCTCGGTTCAGACGGAGAAAAAATGTCAAAGTCAAAAGGAAACGTTATCGACCCGCTCGAGGTCGTGGAAACGTACGGAGCGGACGTCCTCAGACTCTATATACTCTTTATGGGAGATTACGAGCAGGCAGCTCCGTGGTCAGAAAACGGCGTTAAAGGATGCAAGAGATTTCTTGAGCGCGTAGCAGACCTCTCTGCCATTGCGAAGGGTAGCGGAGAAACCCCATCGCTCTCATCCTCCACGCATAAGCTCATAAAGAAGGTCAGCTCCGATATCGAGGCAATGAAATTCAACACTGCCGTTGCGGCTATGATGAGCTATATCAACGAGGTTTACAACGTGGGAACGCTCACCGTCGATGAGCTTAAAGTATTCTTAAAGCTCCTATCCCCATTCTCACCTCATATCGCAGAGGAGATGTGGGAAGGTCTGGGAGAAAAGGGATTCATTTCGCTCTCCAAGTGGCCTGATTACGATGAGAGCAAAACAATCGACAGCACGGTTGAATTTGCCGTTCAGATATGCGGAAAGCTGAAGGGAACTGTAATGCTTCCGTTCAATTGCGACAGAGAGAGCGCAATATCCGCGGTACGTGCGGACGAAAGATTTGCAAAGCTGCTTGACGGCAAAACAACAGTAAAGGAAATCGTTGTTCCCAACAAAATAATAAACATCGTAGTTAAGTGATAATTCCGATAACGGTTTTGCCAAGACCGAAGCAAAAAAATCCAAAAAGGTCTTGACAAGCCGTTTTTATATGTGTTATAATAATTCGCGACGCATGTATAAGGTTATAAGCGCATATTATGCCACCTTACGCAGCGAGTTTTGATGAAAGAGAGGTGCTTTTTCATGTTTGCAATTTTCGAAACAGGCGGAAAGCAGTACAAGGTATCGGAAGGAGACGTTATTTTCGTTGAGAAGCTCGGTGTTTCCGACGGAGAAGAAGTCAAGTTTGATAAGGTTCTCGCAGTATCTTCCGGCGAATCCTTCACTGTCGGCGCACCGTACGTAAACGGCGCTGCAGTTACCGCAAACGTAGTTAAATCAGGTAAGTCCAAAAAAATCTACGTTATCAAGTATAAGTCGAAGAAGAACGAGAAGAAGAAAATCGGTCACAGACAGGCTTATACCAAGATTCAGATAGCAAAAATCGAAGGTTAATGTATGACAAAGGTTGTTTTTTATAAGACCGACGGTAAATTCTATGCATTTCAAGAGGTCGGGCATACAGGATACGGAGAATCGGGAGACGATATACTCTGTGCGGCTCTATCCTCAATGACAATGCTAATAATAAATGCAATAGAGATTTCCTATGCGTCGGACGTTGAATACGTTATAGACGAGAAAACAGCCGACATCAAGCTTATCGCCAAAGGCGCTCTCCCCGAATTCGAGGAAGATGAAAAAAAGCGATTTGCGGTATCGGGTCTTATAGAAGCGTATTTCTATCAGCTCACCGAACTCACGGAGGAGTATTACGAATACTTAACCGTCGAGGAAAAAGACGAGCGGATAATCTGAAACGGATTTCGTCCGTAATATTTAATGGAGGTAGGTAAAATGTTGAAACTCAGTTTGCAATTTTTTGCACATAAAAAGGGTGTCGGTTCAACAAAGAACGGCAGAGACAGTGAGTCTAAACGTCTCGGAGTTAAAAAGGCAGACGGTCAGTCTGTAGTAGCCGGCAACATTATCGTGAGACAGCGCGGTATCAAAATCGCTCCCGGCAAAAACGTAGGACGCGGCACCGATGATACTCTTTATGCTCTCACCGACGGTGTAGTTAAGTTCTCGCACGTCACAAAAGACAAGAAAAATGTTAGCGTAGTAACTGCTGACTGATTCATATAAAAAGGCAGTTTTTTCTGCCTTTTTGTTTTTATTATATGAAATTAACAAAGGAGATAACCAATATGGCTATACTTGTAACCGGAGGTACCGGATATATCGGCTCTCACACCGTAGTAGAGCTTCTCAAAAATGGCGAGGATGTTGTTATAGTTGATAATCTTTATAACAGCAAGGAATGTGTTCTCGACCGCATAGAGAAGATTACGGGAAAAAGACCTACATTCTACCGGGTAGATTTGCTTGATGCCGATAAACTTGATGAGGTGTTTGATAAACATTCATTCGACTCGGTTATTCACTTCGCAGGTCTGAAAGCTGTGGGAGAAAGCGTAGCTCTTCCGCTCAAATACTATCATAATAATCTTACGGGTACCTTTAATCTTTTGAGTTCAATGATTAGCCATAAGGTAAACAACATAGTATTCAGTTCGTCCGCAACAGTATACGGCGTACCCAAGAGCGTTCCTATTCGAGAGGACTTTCCTCTTTCTACAACTAACCCGTACGGCGAAACAAAGCTCATGATAGAGAGAATTATAGCGGACGTATGCAATGCAAACCCCGATATGAGTGCGGTCATGCTTCGTTATTTTAATCCTATCGGAGCGCACGAAAGCGGACTCATCGGTGAAGACCCCAGAGGAATACCGAATAATCTTCTTCCTTACGTTGCTAAGGTTGCTGCGGGTAAGCTTACGTGCCTCAGTGTATTCGGAAACGATTATCCCACCAAGGACGGAACCGGTGTGCGCGACTACATTCACGTAGTAGACCTCGCCATCGCTCATCTGAAAGCAATTGATTACGCAAAGAAAAGGCACGGTATAGACTATATTAACGTAGGTACCGGTAACGGTTATTCGGTGCTTGAAATAGTTCATGCATTTGAAAAAGCATACGGCGCCAAGGTTAATTATAAGATTGCTCCGAGAAGAGCAGGTGACATTGCCGAATGTTATGCCGACCCCACAAAGGCTGCAGAATTACTCGGTTGGCATGCCGAGCGCGACCTTGCCCGTATGTGCGAGGATTCCGCAAGATGGCAGAAGCAAAATCCTGACGGATATCCCGATTAATAATATGTAAAATAATAAAAACCGATAGAGGATTAAACAAAGTCCGCTATCGGTTTTTTAGTAATAATCAAAGATTTTTAATCATTACCTCATATCCGAGTATCGTTGCGGCTGAAGCTGCCGAAAGAGAAGCATCAAATCTTCTGCCGTAATTTATCTTTACGAATTCATTGCATTTTTCAAGCAATGCTCTCGAAATTCCACGTTTCTCACCGCCGATTATGAGGAGAATCGGGCGACAAAGGTCGGCATCGTGGAGAAATTTTTCACCACGCTCGTCTGCGGCAACTATTTTGTATCCTTTTGCTGAGAAATAATCTGCACATTCGCCCGCCTCCGAAATAAAAACACTCATAAGCTCAGATGCTCCTGCGGAAGAACGCGCAACCACACCTGCCGCTCCCATCCAGTTTCTTTCAGGCAGTATCACTCCGTCACATCCGCACGCATACAAAGAACGTAAGGCATATCCGAAATTGTATGGGTCCTCTACGCCCTGTATCATTACGTAAAACCCGTTTTTGACAGTATCACTCCCCAAAATACTCGGTATTGTGCGCAGAGAACACTCGGCAATTATCCCTCCGTGCGAGTTACCTATACAACGACTGTTAATAAAGTCCGCATCTGTCTCTATTATTTCAAATCCAATTTCAACGCTTTTTCTTCGTAAATAAGATATCTTTCTGTCCAGCTTTTCTTTTCTCTCAACGTCGTAATAAATTCTGTATATTTTTCTGTCATTGATTTTGAGTTCCTTGGCCTCAATAAGGGAAGAAATCGAGGTCATGCCTTCAAGAATAGTAGAATTTTCAAATTTGAGTTCTTCTTTTTGCATTTTAGAGCGTATCCTTTCATATATTATTGTGAAAGTTATATTATCGGAGGGATATATGCTGTATAACAATTCGGAGAGATGTGAGATTTTCGCGCGCTACATAATCGAGACGGGTGCAACGGTACGTGCAACAGCCGCAAATTTCCTTATAAGCAAAAGTACCGTACATAAGGATGTGACGACAAAACTTAAAACTTTTAATCCCGGATTATACGATGAGGTAAGCAAGGTTCTCGCAAAAAACAAGGAAGAACGTCACCTGCGTGGCGGAGAAGCAACAAGGAGAAAATATCAAAGCGAAAAGGAAATGCGAAGAAAAAACAGAATCACGGGGTAAAACCCAAAGGTATCAAAATATTTTCAGATAAAAAGAATTATTTTTTACGATAAGATATTCATATAGTTTGCGTGACGGCGCCGTTAGAGAGAATTTCTTTTTCTTTTTATCAAATACGCGGTTATCTGAAATAATAACAGTTCGGTTATCTTCCAATAAACTCTCGACCGTTTTTCTGAGTTTTACGTCAACAAGAGCTCTGCCGCTTATCTGAAACACAGCGGAAGATATACCGATGATTCTATTGAGATTATAATCGTCGTATCCTGCAACGCACCTTTCAAAATACATAATCACAGGAACTAATTTTTCATTAATAATCAGATTTCTGTATTCAAGCATAATTTCATCGGAGAAGCCTCCGTACGGCGGTGATGTCAAAATATATCCGGTTTTGTTGAGCGTTAGTTTATGAAGATCGGAGGTATGTGAAACACCGCGCGAAATACGAACACACGGAGTGGGAATAATTCTCATTTTCATATTCGGTAACGCTTCTGCAAGCTCGCGCATACGGCTATTTTGTCGCATCAAGAAAATACCTGTACTCGTATCCTCATGAATGAACTCATTTACTGCGATAAGACGCTTTACCTTTGAAGCTTCCATTTCTTGAGCAAGAGATATACTCTTTTCTCCGATAGGAAAGGCCGGAGAAAATAATTCTGCAAACTCGGCAATCATTCGCAAACCTCCTCAAAAGAAAATCATAATATTTGAAAAAAGCGCACCTAAGTGCGCTTTTTTTGGCGGAGAGAAAGGGATTCGAACCCTTGAACCTTGTTATGGGTTACACGATTTCCAGTCGTGCGCCTTAGACCAACTCGGCCATCTCTCCAAAACCTTGATAAGTATATCATATGTTTATCGAAAAATCAAGTCTTTTCAGAAAAAATATTGACATATTTTCTGATTATGATATAATTATGTACAAGGATACACAAAAATATATTGTATACTTTCTTTTACTTCATTTAACATCACAATACATTGAGACATATAACATACATAGCATGTGTCTTAGTTTTGCGTATCAGACAAAATCGCGCGTATGGTTTTCACGTACAGGAGGTACATTTATGTCTATATCAACCATTCTCACCATCGCAATGTTTATTTTACCGGTTATAGGTGCGCTTCTCGGGTTAAAAAGAGGAGCAAAACGTTCGGTAGCACGTCTCGTCACCGTGTTGCTCGCCTTCGTTATAGCTATTATAGCCGCTCCTCGTATAGCTACGGCGCTTTTGGACATCCAGGTAAGCACAATAGGAAATATCACTAAAAATGCCGCAATGCAGGCATCCACTCTTACTATTAAAGATTATATGATAGAAGTGATGCAACAGAACGAACAGATGAAGTCGATATTAGAAGCCAGCCCGTCGTTCCTCGACATAATCGTCGCTGTTCCGAAGGTTCTTATATCCGAGATATTGTTTATTGTCTTATTCTTTGTAGCTAAGTTTGTTCTGTGGTTTGTATTTTTCATCGTATCTCTGGTATTCCTTCGTACGCCGAAAGGGAAGTGCAAGTTCAGATTCCTCGGAGCCGTATTCGGTTTCGTTCAGGGAGTTGTCTGCCTTACGGTTATAATGGTTCCGGTAATAGGTATTCTGAATTTCTGCGAACAGTCTACAGAAGTCTTGAAGAGTGACAGTTTCTCCGATATTGAGGCTATTCAGACGGTAACTGAGTCAAGCGATAAATTTATACCTGAAGTTCATGAAGCAACTGCAATGAAGCTTTATGAAAAGACAAAACTCTCGAATCTCTGTCTTAAAGTATTCGACCGTCTCTCAAAGGTAACGATTGGTACCGGGGATAACGCTAAAGAAGTTTACTTCTTCAACGACTTGCGTGAAAACGTCCTCCCGTCTCTCGCATCACTCATGAAGCTGTCGTCAATAGACATAAGCAATATAAAGACAACTGATATTTCCGATATAAAGCAACTCGTATCACAGATTGGAGAATCAGAAATAGCCTCTCAGGTTCTCTCCGAAGTATTATCAGATGCCGCAACTAAGCTTAAAAACGGAGAAGAGTTCATGGGTATAAACCTCTCTGATGCTCTCAGCGAGGATTCAGAAGTTAAGGAAGTCGTTGACAACATACTCACTACGGTATCTAACGCAAATGCTGAGAGTGTTTCAAATGATCTTGAAACCGTAGTTGACGTTATGGACCTTGCCGCAAAATACAAAGAAGAGAATCCCGTTGCCGAAGGAAGCGAACCCCTCACCGAGCAGGAGGTTCTTACAAGTATTGTGCAGGATGAAGAATATAACGATAAGCTTCAGGAAATAGTTACGGGTACTTCTTTTGAATCTCTTAAAGATATTCTCGAATCCCTTAAGGGAACAGGAGTCACGCCTCCGATACCCGAAGTATAATTATCATTTTTCAGAATTATCAGGCTGTCTCAAGCTCACACTTGAGACAGCCTTTTCGTTTTCATTTTTCCCGCTTTATCATATACTGTAAACAGGAGATTTGATAGGAGTGTGAAAAAATGAAAGTTCTGAAATTCGGCGGCACTTCACTGTCCTGCGCCGAAAAAATAAAAGATGCTGAAAAAATAATTTACAGTGATGTAGAGAGAAGATACGTCATAGTGTCGGCGCCCGGAAAACGTTTTATGCACGACGTGAAAATTACCGATATGCTGCTGTCTGTATATAATGAGAGAAGAGCAGGGAAGGATTTTTTCGGTACTTTTAACGCGATATGCGACAGATTTGAGAATATTGCAAAGATGCTCGGCGTCTCTATTGATATCACATTGTACCTGTCGGAAATAGAGAAACGTGTACTTAACGAGTGTTCGTATGATTATATAATAAGCCGAGGCGAATTTCTCAATGCAATAATAATTTCCGATTATATCGGATATGATTTCATAGATACAGATAAATGTATTCTGTTCGATAATAACGGTCAAGTCAAGATGAGAGAAAGCCTCTGTGCAATAAAAGAGGCTGTATACGGTCATAAAAAAGCTGTTTTTCCGGGATTTTACGGTTCATCGGAAGACGGTAAAATACACGTGTTTGACAGAGGGGGTTCCGATATAACAGGTGCAATAGTGGCAGCTGCGCTTGATGCCGATATCTACGAAAATTTTACCGATGTCAACGGATGTTTGAGTGCAAATCCCTTATTGATTTCAAATCCTAAGAAAATATCTCATATGACGTACTCGCAGATGCGAGAGCTGTCGCATATGGGTGCAGGTGTTCTTCATGAGGATACCGTTTTTCCTCTTATATACAAGGATATTCCGATAAATATTCTAAACTCGACAGACCCACATAATTCAGGTACATTGATATCTGACACCACATCCGACAACAGTTTCAAAATTTCGTCGAAAAGTTCCTATTTCATAGAAAAAACCGCAATAAACAAATATAATAAAAAAATAGGGAAAAATATTGAATTTATTCCCTCATCAAGCAAAACAATATTAAAATCCGACAATAAACAGGAATTGTGTATTATTGTAGTTATATGCGAAAATGGCTTTTGGGGACTCTGCAGAACACTGTCCGCTTTTGCCCAAAACGGTATTGATGCAATTTTTGCGGATTTCGGCGCGGAAAAACATACATTTTATGTAGGTGTTAATCCCAAATACGAATTATCTGCAACAGAATTGATTTACAATCTTTTTGATAAAAAATGAAAAAGCCGTATTTTTCTCCTTTTTACTTCTCTCAATTATACAAAATTTGCATTTTGTATAATTGAGAGCCTGTACAACCTCACGATGTACAGCAGACTGCTGCTTTTGCTTCTCCGTTTGCTTTTTGGTTGTATTTTTTCATTCTTATTTTTCTGCAAATAAAAACCCTCGACTTATAGTAAGTCGGGGGTTAAAAATGGTCATCGCAAGGGGTAGCAAGCCTCGCTCACATTTTACAGAAAAAAATAAGGATACAAATACTGTATCCTTATTTTCGACATTATACTTCGGCTACTGTTTTTTCTGTGGATTTTACAATTCTATCAGCCAGCGGATTTGCTTTCACCGTGTACTCGGTAACGTTGAGAATAGTTTCTCCGTCAATCTGCAGAGCCACCGGTCGGTCGAACTTAACGGTTATTTCCTTACCGGCAAAGACGTTTACCATATTGGTCTTGTTTACATGTTCACCTTTGAAAATAGATGGGAATACCATAAGTGCTTTGAGCTTCCCTACTCCGAAATAAACCATGACGGAGTTTACGTTCTCATCACCCATTCTGTCCTGCGCGGGGGTGGGCATCATTCCTCCACCGTAAAACCTTCCGTGCATCGTAGGAGCTAACCATACCTTCTTATAAGTGCGAGTTACACCGTCAACCGTTATTATGGCATTTGTCGGTTTGTAGTGGAATAAAAGTCCTTTTATTGCAATCGCCGTATAGTTTACTTCTTTTCCCTCGGAACGTAGTTTGTCTCCGACCTCGCAGCAATAACCGTCTATTCCGTATCCTATACCGTTTATGAAGCTGTATTCTCTGCCCTTTACTATAACAGTCGGAAGATTCTTTATGTACTCGTTTATCTTAACAGGCATAGAACCCGGTTCATGTCCTATATCATGGAGAAAATCGTTGCCGTTCCCACTGCCGAAATAATATATATCATTCTTTATATCGAGTTCTTTTGTATCATTAATAAAGCGATTTATGGTTCCGTCACCGCCGGAAAGAATTATACTTTCATTTTGTGTTATTCCGGCAAAAAAATCCTTATAGCTATCTATTTCAAGAATATTATAAAAGGAAAGTTCGTCCCCTTTCATAGTTTCTCCGAGTTTTCCTATTACTTCTTTTCCGTTTCCATTACCGGCATTAGGGTTATAAATTACGCGATATTTAGCCATTACTATACACCTGCACAAATATTTTTGAATTGTCATTACATTTCAAATATATTCTAACATATCACAGATGAAAATACAATATATTTTATTAAATATGATAGGTTTTTTAACAAAAAAAAGAATCCGCCGAAAAAATCGTGCGGATTCACTGAACTAAATAGCTTTTTAAGCATGCATTTTATCCGGGTTATTATACGGCAAACAGTGTATTTATTGTCGGCGGAACTTCTCTTTTCTATGATAACCATTCAAAACTGCATTATTTATGGCAACCGCAACCTCCGTTATTTGTCATTCCCTGATTCTGGGGTGCTGATGCAGGACAGAATTCATCTATCGGAAAGGACATATTCTTGAAGAGCGAACACGGGTCCTCCGACGTTGAACGACATACCTTGTCGGGAACGCAATAATCTGTCGCATTTATAAGAAACTGTGCAGGACGTTCTATTCTGACTATCGAGAATATTCCGAGAGTAACGAGAAGAACGTTACCGTTGTCGTTCATATCAGAGAGTCTGTTTCCGAAACAGGACTGAACGCAACCCGGTATCTCCGAACAGCTGCAGCATACGCATCCGCAACCGCAGGAACGCGGAGAGATTCTTGCCGAAAGCACTATCGGGTCAACAGTCTCCACAATGCCTATTGGAAGATTCGTTGTGGCATTATCAGGGTCAAAGGTCGGACACGTGCAGTCGTTATCCGGATTGCTTCTGAATATGTTTACGTTTCCTTTAGCACCATAGAGGACTACGCTCTTATCTACAACAGAGAGTCCGCAAAATTCCTGTGCTCTTCCGGCTCCGATGCAAGCTTCGCATTCGAGTTTTATAAAGAAGCGAATATTAACCTGATAAAATCCGTCGTTGAACGCTATGGGATTTACGCCGACGTAAGCCCAGAGTATCTCGGCTTTTTTAACTCGCACTGATACAGCGTTATTTATTATTTCCTGCCCTTCCGGTGTAAGATATACTCTTACATCCTCGTTACAGTCTCGGTCTCTGCATGAATCGAGAACACGAAGAGTATCTATACAAATCGTTTCCTTGCACGAGGACGGAAGTGCCTGCGAAGGGTTTCTGTTATCTGTCATTTGGTTTTCTCCTATGAAATAAATTATCGAGATACACGGACGGTACCTCGATAATATATTATGCATTGGAAAAAATATTGTTCTGCAGTCTTTATACGCGTACAGAGTCAGTGAACCTCAATAAATGCGTGAAGGCTTTCGGGAAGATCCTCTACCTTTGCGGAAACTGTCATTTCACATCTAATCCTCGCTGAAGAAACGATTTTATCGGTTGCGAGGACAAATTCCTCAAATTCCTTTAAGTCATTATTGCATATTTTGAGAGCAGAATCTATGTATATATCTGTTATATCGTGATTGCTTGCGTACATACCGGAGATGAAACCGTACAGAGCTTTGCCTCCGCAAACGTAGAATGATTTGGCATCAACGAGTCTTGCTCTGTGAGTAATATCAAAGTTGAGCTTTGCACCGTACTCTATACAAACAACAGACCCCGAACTTGCAGCTGCGGCATTATTGACGCGCTCAATCAGGGTCTTTGTTTTTCCTGTACCTTTTACGCCGACGATGAGTTTTAACATATTTAATTCCTCCGTGATGAAAATTGGCTTTGGTCGAAAACCGTCAGTAAAATAGCAAATCAATTTACTGTGTTTAATACAACCTCTTCCTTAAATACATTATACACGAAAAAGGGGATAATTGCAATACTTTTCATTACAGTTTTTATAATGATATTGTAAACTTGCTGTGAAGAAAAAACAGGCTATCGAAAGGATAACCCGTTTTGTTATTATTGTCAAGCAAAATAATCATTTCATTCTTGCCAGGAGAGCTTCGCGTTCTTTGTCATATCCTGCTTTGCCAAGCAGGGCGAACATATTTTTCTTATACGCTTCAACACCGGGCTGATTGAAAGGATTTACTGCAAGTATATAACCGGATACTGCGCACGCAAGTTCAAAGAAATACACAAGATAACCGAATGAATATGCGCTGCGATCTGAGACTTCAAGCTTTACGTTCGGAACTCCGCCGTCGGTATGCGCAAACAAAGTTGCCAGCATAGCCGTTTTGTTGACGTGGTCAAGCTCCTTACCTGCGAGGAAGTTGAGACCGTCGACGTTGCTCTCGCTGTACGGAATCACGAATGAAGCTCCGTTATTCTCTATACTTATGACCGTTTCGAAGAGGTTTCTCTGCCCCTCTTGAATATACTGACCGAGAGAATGAAGGTCGGTTGAGAATACTACCGACGCCGGGAAAAGGCCTCTGTTATCCTTGCCCTCGCTCTCACCGAAGAGCTGCTTCCACCATTCGTTAAGCATAACCATGTAAGGCTCGTATCCTACGAGAATCTCGGTTGTTTTTCCTTTGCGGTAAAGAATGTTTCTGATTGCCGCATATTTAACTGCGTCATTCTTCTCCGCATCGGAACAGGAATAATCTGCTCTGGCGTCTGCGGCGCCCTTCATCATTTCGTCAATGTCTATACCGGCACATGCGATAGGGAGCAGACCGACAGCGGTAAGAACAGAATATCTCCCTCCGACGTCGTCGGGGACGACGAACGTCTCATATCCTTTTTTGTCTGCAAAGTTCTTCAGAGTTCCTTTTGCCCTATCGGTTGTAACGAAAATACGCTCTTTTGCGCCTTCTTCTCCATACTTATTAATAAGCATATCACAGAATACGCGAAAAGCTATTGCCGGCTCCGTTGTCGTTCCGGATTTACTGATTACGTTTACGCATACGTCTCTGCCCTCGCAGATTGACACGAGCTCGGATAAGGCTGTTGAGCTTATGTTATTTCCGGCAAAATAAATATCCGGAGTATCTTTTTTGAGATTGTTGTAGATGGGGGATTTTACAAATTCGATAGCGGCGCGAGCTCCGAGATAAGAGCCGCCTATTCCTATAACAATGAGCACGTCGCAGTTCTTTTTAATTCTCTCGGCAGCCGCCTTTATACGGGAAAACTCTTCCTTGTCGTAATCAACGGGAAGATCAACCCAGCCGAGAAAATCTCTGCCGGCGCCGCTTTTGCTTTTCACAGTATTGTAAGCCAGTGCCGCGGAATCGCTGATATTCTTTATTTCTTCATCAGAAACAAAACCATGAAGAAATCTGTCGTTAAGTTTTATTGTCATTTTTACCTCCAAAACCGCCGGGCATACTGACGTGCCTTTGGTTTATGATTTTTATACATCTTTCGGCATATTGCGCAGAAAACCGAAAAACTCCCTATATCGATAATATTATATTATATGTTTGTTTGATTTTCAATAGATTTTTCCACTTTTTTCGATAAAATATCGGCAATTATATGATTTTATCTTCTGAGCAAAAACATTTCAAGCATTCTTCCAAGAAGTTTGGGAAAAGATATTTTATCTACGTCTTCGAGGGCATATATTTTGTTTTCGCCGATAACTTCTCCGTTTACCTTATAAATGATTTTTCCAACCTCATCTCCTGCTTTTATGGGTGCTGCTATCGGAGAGGTTATTTCCACTATTCGTTCTGTTTTTTCTTCGTTGCCCTTATCGACAATACGATAAAAATCATCGTAGCCGACCTTGCACGTTTCGGATACGCCACCTATCACATTGACATTCTGTGCTTCTGTAAATTTATCTGTATATAAGGCAAAATTGGAGAAACCGTAGTCGAGCAGTTTCTTTGCCTCTTCATTACGAATGTCTCTTGTATCAGCACCCATAATAACGGCAATGAGATGTAAATCACCGCGTTTTGCGGTTGCGCTTATGCAGAACTTTGCTTTTGCTGTTGAGCCGGTTTTAAGTCCTGTTGCACCGTCGTAGAAACGTACGAGGCGATTGGTGTTTGTAAGGCCGAACGCGCCGCCTCTTACGGAATCCATCCAGGTAGAGCTGTATTTGAGGATTGTATCGTATTTGATTAGTTCACGAGACATAATGGCAATATCTCTTGCACTTATCGTATGGTTCACTACGGTATCGTCAAGTCCGTTGGTGTTCTCAAAGTTAGTATTGTTCATGCCCAGCTCTTTTGCGCGCTTATTCATAAGGGCAACAAAGGCGTCTTCACTTCCTGCTACATATTCGGCAAGAGCGGCTGCCGCATCGTTTGCACTTGCGATTACAACGCTCTTTACCATATCCTCAACAGACATCTCCTCTCCTTCTTCCAGATATATCTGAGAGCCTCCCATATTAGCCGCATGTGAGCTTACGGGTACCATATCGTCGAGTTTGATTTTCCCGCTTTCAATCGCCTCCATAACAAGGAGTAACGTCATTACTTTAGTAACTGACGCGGGGGGCAGAGGTGTATCCGCATTTTTTTCGTAAAGCACATTGCCTGTCGTACTATCCATAAGGATTGCGGCAGGGGCCGTTACTTCGGGTGTATACAACGCCGTATCAAGCGTGTTTTCCACTGATTCTGCCTCGGAGCTTTCACCCTCGGCAAACACAAAAACAGTGGGCGCAATTGCACAGACAGAAAGTAAAACGCACAAAAAAGATAAGCATATTCTAAATAAATTTTTTTTCATAACAGCACCTCAAAAATATTTATACACAACATATTTATTCGATCTCATAGAGAATTATCACGGAAAAACGCATATTTTATATCTTATTAAACGGATTAATTGCCATTCTGTTTATAGTTATAAGTTACCTAAACGCATAAAGAGAACAAAGAAAGAGGTTGCCGATATGCTCGGAATCTCTCAGTCCTACATATCACGCCTCGAGAAGAAAAAACGACTGAAAAATAATTACAGTCGTTTATTATAAAATTCAGATGATAATATTGAGCAGACAATAACATCTGTATAGTGTATGCCTCGTTTCACCGCATGTTTCTCTATTCTCTCGGGACGCATACCGCATCTGTCCATAACTCTCCTGCTCGCATGATTACGGTACATATATCTCGCATATATTTTATCGGCGTGAAGGTATGAAAAGCCAAATTCTATAACCCGCATTGCAGCCTCTGTGGCATATCCTTCGTGTTGATAGTCGGGAGCGAGAACGTAACCTATTTCTGCACTGTCCGTCTCAAAATCAAACGATGAAAAACCTACTGTACCAATCATCTTATGATTTTCTTTAAGTTCTATTGCCCAGTCATAAAAGACACCCTCGCTATATTTATCCATAAGATATTTTGCATATTCCCGAGTATAATTTATGTTAGGATGCCTGCGCCATAAAAGATATTTTGTCACTTTAGATGAAGATGAGTATTCATACATATCTTTGTAATCACCTGGTGAAATCTTTCTGAGTATCAGGCGCGGTGTCTCTATTCTGGGAGGATTTTTGAAAACGGAAATTACATCTTCTTTCTTCATTTTTCCTCCTATCGGTTTCGTTTATCATATTACTGAAACAGTACAAATGTATATTATCATACTTATGTTTATTTTTCAAGTATTTTTAATGGTATATAAAAAGTATATTAATTTATTTCAAATAATTCTCTTTTGTATTGCAATATAAATGAAAATGTGATAAACTACTACTATATTATTACGCATGCTCAACGTTTTTCATAACAAGCTGAAATAAATAATAAAAAAGAGGTAAATGACTTGAATCTTGACGATATAGAGGCTGCTGAGCAAGCAGAGCTTGCAGCCTCAAAAAAGAAGAATAAACGCTCAATCTTCAACCGTTCAAAAAAGGAACGTCCCGACGTTATGCCGGAAGATGAATACAAAGGACACGATATTAAAGGATTTTTCATTAAAGTAAAACGGAATCTTCGTTCACTTGTATACGTAAATCTCATCATGGTTCTTGGAAATTTTCCGCTGTTCTTTGCCATTATCGCATTGTCAGGGCTCTTCAAAATATCATTTTTGACACCCTACAGTGATGTTTTCGCATCATTGAACGGATTTATGACAGCCACCGGAGCATCTGCGGTAACGCCGTCCGCCATGATAAATTATGCTTTGTATGGTATCCAGAGTGAAACGTCCGCTATGACTGCCATGTCATATGTATTCTTCGGGCTCTCCGCACTCGTTATATTCACATTCGGTATAGTAAATGTAGGAACAACATATATCCTGCGAAATATGGCAAAAGGCGAACCCATTTTTATTTGGGAAGACTTCAAATATGCAGTAAAAAGGAATTTCAAACAGGCTTTTATATTCGGAATCTTTGACGCTCTTATACTTGCTCTTATTCCATTTAATATAATTTATCTTTATCTGAATGCATCTAACTATTATCTCTCTACAATGTTCTTTCTCACCATCGTTTTCTCTGTTATATATATAGTAATGAGGTTTTATATATATCTGCAAATGGTGACATTCGATCTCGGAATCGGAAAAATACTCAAAAACTCGTTAATATTCGTAATACTCGGAATTAAGAGAAACATAGTTGCTTTGATAGGAATTATACTGCTGGTACTTGCAGAGTTCTTGCTTCTCTTCGGAACAGGCGGAATACTCGTGCCTCTGGGAATTGCACTTCCCCTGTTGCTGTTGTTCTCGCTCGTTTCTTTCATGAAATGTTATGCGGCATATTTTAAGATGAAAGAAGTAATGATTGACCCGTATTATGATGAGGACGGAAACCCGATTGACGGAAATAACGATGCCTGAAATAAAAAACAGGACTGATTAGGAGCGTTCTCATAAGGATGTTTTCGGAACACGGTAGGGGCGAACTGTGTTCGCCCGCGGGAGACCGCAGGTCTCCCCTACGGATACACATATAAATATCGGCAAAGGACTTGTTTTCTCTGCCGATTTGTGATATAATGGGATCAACAAAAAGCCTCCCTCCGAGAGGGAGGGGGACCGCGATAGCGGTGGAAGGAGCCTGCGTGATTTTAGGTTTGTACTAACTTCATGGTAACGCACTCTCCCTCACCCGACTCCGTCGGGAGCTCCCTCCCGGAGGGAGCCTTAGAATGCGCGCAACCTTAGGGGTGTGGGCTTTGCCCTATGCCTTTGTAATACAAAGGCGAAAATGGCGCGATAAAACAGAGAGATAAATAAGAATTTGACGGCGGGTGTATACAAAATGGAAATGAAGCGTTTGCGTAAATTTTTATTAATAACATTTTTCATTACAGGTTTAGCATGGGGTTCGCTGGCCATTTTTACAAAATTATGCCTCATATCTTTCACACATCCGATAGGCACAATGCTACATATTATAGGTGGATTCGGTCCCACAATAGCATCTTTGTGTGTGTTGGAAGAAAAACTTACTTTTAAGGCTGCTGTTAGATTTGTTTTCAAGTATAAAAGAAAAACAATGTTTTATTTTGGTATATTGGCTGCTATGGCAATAGCAGTAATCGGTATTTCGTCAATGGAATTTAACGCGGCATTGCCATGGTACTTAATACCGATTGTTTTTCTTCAGGCTGTGTTTGTATATGGTGGCGAAGAAGAATTGGGGTGGCGTGGTACCATGCAGCCGATATTGGAAAAAAAGTTTCCATTTCCAATCGCAACTGTGATTACTGGTACAGTATGGGGAATTTGGCATATTCCACTTTGGTTTGTAGAGGGTTCCTCTCAGCAAAACATGGCATTTCCTTTCTTTTTGATATTGGGTGTGTTATTAAGCTTCTTTTTGGCTGCACTTTATAAAAGCACACAATGTGTTTTTGCCTGCAATGTTTTCCATGGATTAATAAACACGCTCTTATCAATGTTTGTAATCAAACTGAATCTTATTTTGATATTTGGTTTGATTGTTATGTTCGTGTATTCTGTATATTTGTGGTACTCAGAAGATAACAAATCAGCTACATAGCTGGTTGACAAATTCCAATTTGTCGAACAGAATAAAGTAACCCCTGACAGACCTTTCAAAATCTGTCAGGGGTTACTATTTGTTTACAGCGCGGCAAATTCTGTACCTTACGAGTAAACTTCCTTATGAGAAGGAGCCTTTGCTCGGTCCTGTTTTCTTTTATTCTCTGATTATACCGGCGAATATGCATCGAGGAAGGATTTAACATTTCCTGAGAATCCATACAGTATTCTTGAATTATTGTTCAGAATTACCGCATATTCGTTGAATATCGTATCAATTTCCGATGGTGTGGTTGCCGCATTGATTCTGTCATGGAAGTCAGCAAGCAACGTATTGTTAGCATACGTAATAAGGTCGGAAAGCTTCGGATACGGACTGAGGTCCTCATTTTTGGAGGAATCGTATCCGTTATAACCGGGTATTCTTATACTGTGACTCTCATATTTGAGAAGTATATCATACCAGTTCTTGGAGTATGAAACAACAAGCTCTGTGTTTTGTGCCTTGCCGAATTCTATGAAATCTTTTCCGGTATTATAGACGTCGGAGCGAAGTCCGATATCGGGGCACTCATACGTGAGAAAATAGTTTCCCGTATACTTAATGTCCATTCTGTATTTGCTTCCGTCATAACCCGGCAGAAGGCTTACAACTTCTGAAGAAGTTATCTCATAATGAGTTCCGGGTTTGCCGTACAACAATATATTATGGAGTTCCTTATTTGTGCTGAGAGCATTTATGATTTCCATTGACCTATCGAAATTCTTGGTATATTTGGTTACCGCAAACATAGAAGAGCATACGTCGTCGATAGTAACGGACGGTGCGGAAAGCACTTTTACTATATAGTCATTGTTAGAATACTTATATCTTAAGGAATAGTCTCCCGTGACGATTTCCATTGCATATTTGGAATTTACACTCTCGTCGTAGTACCCTATAGCCTTTGCTTCCGTAATAAATTTAGCATAATTCTTGTACGACTCATTATTGAACAGGAACTGAACACCGGGAGTTCTCGTATCGTGTGCTACTGCGCTCTTGCTTCCGCTCTCGGAATAATAAACAAGAGACGGGTATTCAAAGTATTCTTTAAGAGGCGCTATGGGCTTGAACGAAGGATCAAGTGCAGTCTGAGCCGCATTATAATCGGTAATCTTGCCTAATAGCTTGGAAAAACTGTCATAATCGTAATATATATTATTTGCGTTGCTCGCTGTGGTGCCGTCATAGAGCGTTCCGTTGTCCTTCTTCGAAAGATCAAGAGTTTCAGCGGGCTGCGAGTTGTATACCGCATCAGCAATCTCTTTGTTGATAATCATATAGGTATATTCACCGTATACGTTATTATTGGGTATTGCATAGATGGCATTATTAAGCTTAGAGAGCTTGATAACATTGTTGTTGTAATATGCCTCAAGGCTCGGATACTTATCACGAATGAGCTGGTCCATCGGCTGGAGGTTCATATACTGATTGAGGAGCATTTCTCTGCTCGTTATGAGAACGATGTCAAGCTGGTCGCTTGTTATATCGGGATATTTTATCCTCGTCATTCCGCTATCGTCTACATAATATTCGGTTTTCTGAGATACGGTCTGTGACGGAGCCGACGCAACAGACGCTATCTTATCTGTGAGAACCGTCTCGTACTGATCTGCCGTTACCATAGTGAATTCAACGTGTGTGGAAAAGTTTGATTCCGTCCACTCGTTAAATTTTTCCTGCATATCCTTAACTCCCGCTTCCGTTGTATAGGAGTCGGTGATTATGTAAAAGTTTAGAGATACGGGCGTTCTCGATGATGTATCTACCTGCGATTCGTCTTCGGAATCACTACATGAAGCGAGCGCAAAACACAACGCTATTGTTAGGGCGACGAAAAGCAGTGACAGTAATCTTTTTTTCATTGTATTTCTCCTAAAATAACTTAATATATATTGTACACCATAATAACGAAAATGTCAATAACTGCGCATATAGCGTATATATATAAAAAAGTTATGTGTTTTTGTGCAATTTGACTATTTTTCGCCGTATAAAATGTTTAAGTCACGAATCCAGATAATCCTTCAGCGGTTTTGAACGGCTGGGATGGCGGAGCTTGCGAAGCGCCTTTGCTTCTATCTGGCGTATGCGTTCACGCGTTATATCAAAGGTCTTTCCGACCTCCTCAAGCGTTCTTTGCCTTCCGTCCTCAAGTCCGAATCGGAGTTTCAGTACCTTTGATTCCCTTGGAGTCAAAGTATCGAGCACCGTAAGAAGCTGTTCACGAAGAAGTGACTGTGAGGTTGTCTCTGACGGAGCCGGAGAGTCGTTATCCTCGACGAAATCTCCGAGATGACTGTCCTCTTCTTCTCCTATCGGCGTTTCAAGAGATACAGGGTCCTGAGCTATCTTCATTATTTCCCGGACTTTATCTGCAGTCATTCCGAGCTGCTGCGCTATCTCATCCGTGGTAGGTTCACGGCCGAGATCCTGCAGGAGCTGGCGCGCGGTGCGCGATACCTTATGAATTGTCTCCACCATGTGTACAGGTATACGTATCGTTCTTGCCTGATCGGCGATAGCACGCGTAATAGCCTGCCTTATCCACCATGTAGCGTAGGTTGAAAACTTATATCCCTTATGATAGTCGAATTTTTCCACCGCCTTCATCAGACCCAGGTTGCCCTCCTGAATCAGGTCGAGGAAATACATACCTTTATTTACGTGACGCTTTGCTATACTGACGACGAGACGAAGATTCGCTTCGACCAGCTCGTCCTTTGCCTTTTCATCGCCATCTGATATTCTTTCTGCCAGATATGCCTCTCTCTCTGATGAGAGCAGCGGAATTTTTCCTATTTCTTTAAGGTACATTCTGACAGGATCATCAACGGCGACTCCTTCCTGTGCAAAGATATGATCCACCTTTTCCGGCGCGTCATAGAGGTCTTCTACGTGTTCTGCGTCGCCGAGGCCCTCATCGTCGTAGTCTTCACTACTCGCATTACCGCCGTCAAGGTTCTCGTATATTTTTTCCATTTGCTCGATATCGTAATCGATATCTTCAAGAGCCTTCATTATATCGCTGTTAGTAAACCCGTTTTCCCCTTTATCTCTTTCAACAAGTTCATTAACGTCTATTTTTCCGTCATTTGTCATATCTATACCTACCTGTCTTTTATTCTTTCTGCTATCCGGTTATTCGGTAAGCTAATATAGCTTCCATCGAAAAGCCATTTTTTATTTATTTAATCTGCTTTTGTCGTCTTTGATTTTCTGAGTTCGGCAAGATAATCATCGAGTCCGTTCTTGGTAATTCTCTGACTCTCTGCTCTCTTTTTCTCCAGCATGGATTTCAGCGTGGCGACACAATTGTCGAACTCGTCGTCGCCGTTATCGGTTAGAATCATTCTGTCTCGCTTGATTTTTGTAATTCTGCCAACCTCTTCAGGCGTGAAGAAACTGTCAAGCATGTCAAAATCATCGCTGTCATAGTTGCTTTCCATAAAACCGAAAACCTTTTTGGCAAACTCCGTGAAGAAATCATCTTGGGAAAGCTTTGGTGATTTTTTCTCGAAAACCCGTTTTCGGTGATTCTCGTAAAGAAGCAAAAGCCCCAAAACATTTTCCTCTATTTTAGCTATCGCAGGCGCCTTTGCATAGTCAACATTTACTTTGTCCCCTATTCCGAGAAATCGGTTACGCTCTGCCTCTGAGATTTTCTGCCTGTTTTCTTTGGCATCACGGTATATTTTTTTTCTTACGTCGGCTTCAACACTCGATTTATCAACCCCGAGCCTATCTGCTACGGCCGTAATGTAAACGTCACGCTCCGCAGCCGAATAGTACCCCGATATAAGATCGCACATCTCTCCCAGGACTTTTATCTTTTCGGAGATAATGCTGATATCGTGAAGAGAGAGAGAACGCTCAAAATAGTAGTTGAACTTTGTCCTGCTCTCATCAAGGACCGCTTTGAACTTGTCCTTACCGTATTTTCTTATGTATTCGTCCGGGTCTTTTGCGCCGGATTCTGTCGGCATTTTGAGGAGTTTTACCTCAACGCCGGCTTCTTCCAGCAACCTTGTGGCCTTGTCCGCGGCAGTACGTCCCGCCGTGTCCGAATCATAAGAAATTATAACTTTTTTAGTATAGCGTTTCATCAAGCGAGCCTGCTCCGGCGTTATCGCAGTTCCCAGGGTTGCCACCGCATTTGTAAAATCTGCGGCGTGAAGCGCAATGACATCCATATATCCCTCGCACAGAATCAGCGATTCCGTGCATGTATGTCTGGCATAATTGAGTGCGAAAAGATTGCGTTTTTTATTGAAAACCGGGGTATCAGATGAGTTTATATACTTCGGCTTAGAATCGTCGAGTACGCGACCGCCGAACGCTATTACGTTCCCCGAGACGTCGATAATAGGAAACATAACTCGCCCTCTGAAATAATCGAAGAGATTACCGTTTTTCGTCTTTCCGCAAAGATAACCGACAGTCATCTCCTCCTCGGTATATCCGAGAGAACGCAAATGCTCGGCAAGAGCTCCGAAACCCTCCGGAGCATATCCCAGTCCGAAATGCTTTATCGTCGCGTCGGACAACTGTCTTTTTTCGGTAAGATACTCGAGAGCACGTCTTGAGCCGGTTGTATTTTTATAGAGCTCACGGTTAAAGAACCTCGCCGCATCCGCATTCATTGCGTAAAATCGCTTTTTGTCATATCTTTTGACTTCATATGATAAATCTCCTTCGCGGGTGACTGTTACGCCGACTCTCTTTGCAAGGAATTCTACCGCATCTTCAAAGTCAAGGTTTTCAATCTTTTTTACAAACGTTATCGCATTTCCACCGACCCCGCATCCGAAACAATAAAAACTGTTGTCTGACGGATAAACGGTAAATGACGGCGTTTTTTCGCTGTGGAACGGACACAGTCCCGAAAGATTAGAGCCCGTTCTTTTCAACGTTACGTACGGAGATATAAGCCCTTGTATATCGGTTCTGGCGAGTATATCGTCTATTACCTGTTTTGATATCATATCACGTCATACCTCCCAGCCCTTGGGAACGAACAGACGGCAGAACGTATCTATCGCAAAACGGTCTGTCATACCGGAGATATAGTCGCATACACATCTTCCTACTCCGTCAACCGATATTCTGTCATGGTAAAGCGACGGCATATCATGAGGATTCTCCGAATAGTATTCAAAAAGGGAAATAAGCATATTCTGCGCTTTTGACTCCTCGGCTTTTGCCGCCGAATCCTCGTACACGTTACGGAAAAGAAAGCTTCTGAGTTCTGTCATCGCCTCTCCGACTTCGTCGGACATTTGTATTGTCGGCTTATCGAAGCTGTTGTCTATCACGGATAGTACAAGAGTGTTTATTCTCTTACTGTGAGTATCACCGAGCGTTTCTCTGATATATTTAGGTATATCGTTATCCGAGAGTATCCCCGCCCGTATAGCATCGTCGATATCGTGGTTTATATATGCTATGCGGTCTGCGAATTTGACAAGTACGCCCTCGAGCGTTGACGCCATATTAGAACCCGTATGATTTAGTATTGCATCCTTAACTTCATAGGTAAGGTTAAGTCCCTCACCGTTGTTTTCAAGAATATCCACAACACGTATGCTCTGCTTATAATGCGCGAATTTTGGGTCGAAACATTTGCGCATTGCTTCCTCGCCCGCATGACCGAAGGGAGTATGTCCGAGATCGTGTCCGAGGGCGGCGGCCTCCGTCAAGTCCTCGTTAAGCATAAGCCCCCTGGCCATTATGCGGGCAATCTGCGTGACTTCAAGAGTATGAGTCATGCGGGTCCTGTAATGTTCATCCTTTGGAGAAAAGAAAACCTGAGTTTTATGCATCAGCCTGCGGAAAGACTTAGAATGTATTATTCTGTCGCGGTCCCTCTGAAATTCCGTACGCACGTTGTCCGGAACACATGGATTATCTCTGCCTCGTGTATCCGAGGTTCGGAAGGCATACTTTGAGAGCGATTCTGTCTCTCGGTCAAGGAACATCTGCCGTACGTCTTTCATTTCTTATCTCCTTTCTGTATTGTTCGCGGTAGCTCGCACCGAATATTGTAAAAATCAATTCTGCAAATAATAATATACGCAAAAATAGTCGAAAATACTTTTATTACTCATGAAAAATAAAAATATTTTCGGCTGTTAACGAATACGCTTCTAAGAATATTAAGTGGGTAAAAGTACGTTTTCCGTTAAAACACTTAAACTTCGGAGAAATCGTACTTTTCTGAGATTTTGAGAGGAAGGGAACGACCGAACGTAGTTTCTTTAATCTTAGAAACAATATCTGATTCTTTTGTTTTCGGAAAAGAAATAACCAGCCTTACGCTGTCTGAGAAGGTGGTATCGCTTATTTTAATTCTGTTGTCTGAAATAATCGGCAGAATCTTCTGATAATCGGTATACGTACTTTGCACGCTGTACTCGGCATAAATCTCACGCTTGCATATATGTGCGGCCTCGATAGCTTTTTTTGCTGCGGCTGAATATGCACGCACAAGACCTCCCGTACCGAGAAGTATACCGCCGAAATATCTTGTCACTACAATTGCCGTATCTGTAATACCGCTTTTTCTGATTGTGTCCAGCACGGGCATGCCTGCTGTACCCGACGGTTCCCTGTCATCACTGTATCTGGTTGATGAGCCGTCACGTAAAACGTATGCGTATACATTATGCTTTGCATCGGGATATTTACGTTTCACGGCATTTATGAAAGCGACTGCGTCTTCATCGGTTGTTACCGGGGAAATATTAGCGATAAAAACCGATTTTTTCTCAGTTAGGCTCGCCTCTGCCGCGCCATTAACGGTAATATAATCATTCATTGCAGCTGTTATCTCCGTTGTTTTCGGTTATACCATATAATTCTGTTTTATTGTTTGTTCTGCCCGAAATTATATCATTATTTTGTATAAAATTTTTATATTGATTTATATATTTTTTATCCATTACGGCGATGACACGGACGCCTTCTTCCTGATATTCGACCGTATCCACCGTTGCAACGGAATACAGTCGGTTTAACTCCGACTGCCTATCATACGGAAAAAGCATTATAACGCGTTTTTTCTGTCTTTTTACAATACTGCTGAGTTTTTCAAGCAAAAGGTCAATGTTTTTTCCGTTTTTAGCTGATATTGATATGGTATCGACAATATCGTCTTTTCCACCATTCTCTTTATCACACTCATTGGAAAAAATACGTATATCCGACTCTTCGCATTTGTTATACGCTATAAGAGTAGGTTTTCCCGATGCACCCAAAGAAAGCAGAAGCTCTCTTGTAACTCTCAGCTCGTCCTCAACGTCCGGGTCCGTCGCATCAGCCACGATAAGGATAACGTCGGAATACACTGCTTCATCAAGAGTTGATTTGAATGCCTTTATCAGGTGATGCGGAAGATTTCTTATAAAGCCTACAGTATCTGTAAGAAGTACGCACTCTCCGTCAGGCAAGTCAAGCCGCCTTGTTGTCGGATCAAGCGTTGCAAACAGTTTATCCTCGACCAGAACTCCTGCATCGGTTAGTCTGTTTAGCAGAGTTGATTTTCCTGCATTTGTGTAGCCTACTATAGCAACCTTTGTAATTGAGCTTCTATCACGAGCCGAACGCATTGTCGCCCTGTTCTTTTCCATCTCCGACAGTTCGTTTTCAAGAGACGCTATTCGCCTTTTGAGGTGTCGTCTGTCACTTTCCAGCTTGGATTCTCCGGGGCCTCTGGTGCCTATTCTTCCCTCTTGTCTGGACAAGGATTCTCCTTTTCCGATAAGTCTTGGCGCGGTATATTTTAATTGCGCAAGTTCAACCTGCAGTTTTCCTTCGCCGCTCTCGGCATGCAGGGCAAATATATCGAGGATAAGCATACTCCTGTCAATAACGCTTACGTCATTACCTATTCTATCCTCGAGATTTCTTATCTGCGACGGAGATAATTCATTGTCAAAAACAACGAGCGATGCTGAATTGTCCCGGCAAATCCGAGAAAGCTCATCTACCTTTCCGCTTCCGATGCACGTTGCGGGGTCATATGCACTTTTTATCTGTATCATCTTGTAGACACATTCGCCGCCTGCCGTATCTATCAGACGCGAGAGCTCCTCCATAGAACGGCTACACTCATCAACCTTGGAGTTGTCTCTGACTATTCCTACCGCGACGGCTCTCGTATACTTAGTGTTATCCGACATATTTACTCCCATGTAATATTGAAAAATGTAAAATACGTCTCGGCAAGCGAAGAATTGCATAATAACCGAGACGATGATAATAAGGAAAAAGGCGTGAAATTTCACGCCGTTCTTAATTATTTTGTAGCTGCGAGACGCTTCTTGAACTTATCTACGCGTCCGCCGGCATCTACGAACTTCTGCTTACCGGTAAAGAAAGGATGGCACTTTGAGCATATTTCCACGTTTATATCGCCCTTTACGGAACGGGTAACGACGCTGGCACCGCAAGCACACTTAATTGTTGCTTCCTTATAATCCGGATGTATTCCCTGTTTCATCTTTAACACCCCTTGCTTATTTCAATTACAATTCATTATATCATATATTTTTCGTTTTTGCAATACTTTTCTAAAAAATATTTCAATATATTTATTGATATATTATAAGCAAATTGTGTTAAGATATTCCTGCATCAGATTTTCCCGGACATTTCCTTTCTCAGACGATTAATTATTTTCTTCTCGAGGCGTGATATGTAGGACTGAGAGATTCCGAGCATATCGGCAACCTCTTTCTGCGTTCTCTCTTTCCCATCAAGCATTCCGAAGCGCAGTTGAATTATTATTTTTTCTCTCTTTTTAAGCGAATCGATAGATGCACGCACTATCTTCTTCTCTTCGTCTTCCTCTATACCACGGCATACCGCGTCCGCATCACTGCCGAGAATATCCGATAACAGCAGTACGTTGCCGTCCCAATCAACGTTAAGCGGTTCGTCGATAGAGATTTCTTTCTTCTGAATATTATTTTTCCTGATATACATCAGAATTTCGTTTTCTATGCAACGCGAAGCATAAGTTGCCAGCTTTATGTTCCTGTCGTAACGGAAAGTGTTTATTGCCTTCATAAGTCCGACGGTGCCTATTGAAATTAAATCTTCGATATTTATTCCCGTGTTCTCGAACTTCTTTGCAATATAAACAACAAGGCGAAGATTATGTTCTATCAGAAGGTTTCTCTGATATTCTGTGATGTTTTCAGAGGAAAGAATCTCTGCTTCCTCTTCTTTTGTGAGTGGCTCAGGCAGAACGTCGGAGCCGTTTATATAATATATCTGCCCAAAATTAACTCGCTTTTTTAATAATTTTCGTTTAATTTTTCCGAAGAAATTAACAATCTTGTTCCACAGAGACGACATAGCTTCAATGATAATCATACATATATCCTCCAAAAAAATATTACAAATATTGCATTAAATATTACGCGTCAACCGCAAATAAGCGTTGACGGTACGACACCGCCGTAACCTGCAAACTGATATTTCTCGCCGCGGTCAACGGCAATGAGCGCATTTATTGTATACGCCTTTTTGTTCCCCTCCAAAACCTCGATTTCGTCAGGGCTTATTCCTATGTAGGTTTTTGTACCTCCTATACCACGTGCAGGGATAAGTCTGATTCTTTTTGCACTTCCGGGTGAAATATCGGAAACGTCAAAACAGTCGCTTTTGATTATTCTGCGTATATCAAAGGGAAGCATTTGTTCCACCGCCTGCATAGATACTACAATAACCTGTTTTCCGCTTATAGGGTCCCGCAGAAAATTTCCACTGTCAACGAGAGCTTCTACCGTTGTCTTTTTTGAATCTATCGTAAGCTTCAGCGATACACTACGAGCTTTTATCGCATCGTGAAGGATTCTGTTTGATATATTTATGCAAACTGCGCTTATCGCACCCAGTAAAATAAATATTATCGCTTTGAGCACTCCGTCAGGTTCGCTTATATTTCCGCTCTTGACTACCTCATTCAGAAGCCGATACAATACTGTTATGATTCCGCCGAGCAAAAAAGACGTCAAATAGAAAACGGCCGTTATTTTCATATAGGTTCTAAGGTTTTTAATTCCGAAAAACGCTACGTAAGTTATGACAAATGCCGCAAGAAAATCTATTATATATCCGAAAATCCCGTTTCCGGAATATATGACAGATATAACCGAATATACCCCTGCTATGGTGCAGGCGAGAATCATAAAATAAATCTTGTATCTCATCCTCAGAATTTTTGCGGTGAGGTACAGTGAGAAAAAATCCATACAGAAGTTTATTAAAAACAGAACGTCTGCATATAGTACCCTCATTTACAACCTCCATGATTTTACTGATTCCGTCACGCATAGCTATACTCGCCGTTTCGATTTGCTTATATAGAATTATATTATGTTAAAGGTACTTTTTATGTCTTATTATGAGTTTCAATATAAAAAAATAAGAGTGGCTCTAACCACTCTTATTATTCTTTGGTAAGATAGATTAAATCTGCTCTTTAACCTTCGCACTCTTACCGACTCTGTCACGAAGATAGTGAAGTTTCGCGCGGCGTACTTTACCTACGCGGACAACCTGAACCTTCTCAACATTGGGAGAATGAATGGGGAAAGTTTTTTCGACACCGCAACCGTAAGATATACGTCTTACAGTAAACGTCTCGGAGATTCCGCCACCGCGCTTTGCAATAACGGTACCCTCAAAAAGCTGTACTCTTTCTCTGTTTCCCTCTTTGATTTTGTTGAAGACCTTAACAGTATCTCCTACGTTAAATTCGGGAACTTCATTCTTAATCTGCTCGCTTACAAAAGCCTCGATTTTCGTCATTTTGGCTCCTCCTTAAATACAGAACATTCGTGCAGAGCAACGCAGAGGACTGTTCTTTGATAAAAATACGCATATTTCATACGCATGCCTAACAATTTTATCATATTCCATTGAAAAAATCAATAGATTTTTGAAATTTTTTCTGTTTTTTGATGTACTGCGGAAAACTGCTATTTGCCACTTAATCTACCGACACTCTCAAGCGCCTCTAAAATCTTGAAACGAACGGCGTATCTTGTATGCTTTTTGTCACCTTCGCTTATTATTTCGTACTGCTCTTTGGTAAGACCGACAGACACGTCGGAATAGTCGATAGCTTCTCCGACTGCACTCTCCGAGCACATAGGCGGAAAAAGAACGCACCACCAGTTATGTCCTTCCCCGCTGCCGATTATTATTTTCAGGGAATTATACTCACCTGCAGGAAATGCAAATCCCTCGTAATGTCTTGTCGGATAGTATTCGCGGCATAAGGTAACCTTAACGGGATATGAATATCCGCAGGATGATATGAATTTCTCGCACATATCCGCGATACTGTCGAGTTCCTCGGCGGTTTTCTCCATAGCGTCGTCAACGTCCCTGTAAGAATACACGGTGTTACCGTAGTTTTCAAGCACGTAATCACGCACACGGAGCTTAAGGGCCTGGTCCTGTTCGCTGTCCGAATTTGCGAGTATGTGCAGTCTGATAACTCCCCCATATAGTTCATCTTCTCCGGAAACGGGAAAAACCGCTACGAGAGTCACGCAGATAAGCACCGTAATCATGTATAAAAACAGTCTCTTCATATAAAAACCTCCATTGCTTTCACGATATTATCGGCACGGAGGTTTTCTTTTATTCACTTTTGGTTAATTTTCCCGTTTCATATCATGCTTCGTCTGCCCTCGATAGCTCTGTGAAGAGTAACCTCGTCGGCATATTCAAGGTCACCTCCTACAGGAACACCATATGCCAGACGGCTTACTTTAACTCCTATAGGAGCTATAAGACGTGCAAGATACATTGCGGTTGCCTCCCCCTCAACTGTAGGATTGGTGGCAATTATAACCTCTTTCACAGTGCCGTCTGCGAGCCTTTGCAGAAGCTGTTTTATATTCAAATCATCGGGGCCGACTCCGCTTATCGGAGAAAGACAACCGCCGAGTATATGGTACAGACCGTTATAGTCGCGCACCTTTTCGAAAGCGAAAACGTCACGCGCATCTTCTATGACGCATATAACGCTCCCATCACGAGTAGTATCCGAACAAATGGGACAAAGCTCGTCCTCAGATATATTAGAGCAAATGCGACACTTATGTATGTTTCTCTTGGCGCCGGAAACCGCATTTGCGAATTCATCAGCCTCTTCGTCAGATAATTCAAGGACGGAAAAAGCGAGCCTTGCCGCCGTTTTTGCTCCTATACCCGGCAGTTTGCGAAACTGTTCGATGAGTTTTTGAAGTGGTAAAATATATTCTGCCATATCAGAAAAGTCCGGGTATACCGGGAATATTCATCTGCCCGGTTATCTTTGACATTTCCTCACCGGATACCTCGTCAACCTTTTTAATTGCCTGATTAACTCCGGCAACGATTATGTCGCTGAGCGTTTCTATATCATCGGGATCTACGATTTCCGGTTTTATATCTATGGAAAGTATTTCTTTCTTTCCGTTTATTCTTACGTTAACCATTCCGCCGCCTGCGGAAACCTCATATTCCTTTGCTTCAAGCTCAGTTTGCAGTTTTGCCATATCCTCCTGCATTTTCTGAACCTGTTTCAGCATATTTGCCGTATTTCCGGGTCCGCTCTTCGGCAATCTTACGTTCATATTATCAAACTCCTTGTCATAATTATATATAATTTTATAATGTACTTTGTAATTGACGGTTAAAATCCAAGCTCAGACTGAAAATCGGCTTTTTTTGTACCTTCCTGAGACTTAATAATAACGTCCGCGACAGATATGGCTCTACCCTCGAATTCGGATATAACCGCGGCTATAAGTGCAATGGACTCTCTCTTAGATACCATGGAAGCGTAGAAACGCGACGTAAGTACTATAGAAAACCGTCCGTCTGCATCTTTATACGCAGATGATGAATTCAGACATCCACCGAGGCTCGGCTTTGATGAAGATATTTTCTCTATCGCATCCTGCCAATACATAAGTTCCTTTGGGGATGATACCGTCATGTCAGCGCTGCGAGAGGAATCTGAATTATCGAAGTTTATTTCTCCTGATATGTTTCCATTGCCCGCATCGATTACGGCATTCTCGGCGTTCGTAGTCTTGTTGTATTCTGCCGAGGATTTTTCCTGATTTTTTATTAAATTTTCATTGTTAATTTGCGCATATGACGATAGGATTCCGGACTTGATTTTTGTCACTTCATCCTCAAGTGCGGAAATTCTCGCAAGTAAACTGTCATAGGAATGAGACAACTGCGGCTCGCACATACGCATAAGAGAAATCTCGGCAACAGTGCGTTTTGACAATCCCTGTTTCTGCATATCCGTAAGCGCTGATTCAATAATTGAGGACTGATAAGCGAGTTTCTCCGTGCCGAAAAGTGATGCTATATCAGATAAATCATCAAACTCAACGTCGGTAAGTTCGAGATATTCCTTAGCCTTATCCGTTGTTTTGACTATAATCAGATCACGGTAAAAATCAAGCAGTTCCCCGAAAAATACCGATATATCGCGTGAATTCATAACAATATCCGACACGGTACCGTATATGGTATTGTAATCTGATTTCAGTATGGCACGTATAAGGTCTGAACACTCCTTACGGTTCCCCGATCCGAGAGTTTCGAAAACGAGCTTATAATCGATTTTTTTATGTGTGCCGGCACATAGTTCAAGCAGGCTTACCGCATCGCGCATGCCTCCGGCAGCCATTCTCGCTATAAGCGTTGCTCCGTCCTCTTCAAGGTCAATATTCTCGGCCTTTGCAATGGTCTGAAGTCTTGAAACTATTACGTGAGAAGAAAGTCTCTTAAAATCAAATCTCTGACAACGCGAAATTATCGTGCTCGGCAATTTATGAAGTTCGGTGGTAGCCAGAATGAATATAACGTGCGCAGGCGGCTCCTCAAGTGTTTTGAGAAGAGCGTTGAATGCGCTCGTACTCATCATGTGTACCTCATCGATGATATACACTCTGTATTTCAACTCTGCCGGAGAAAAAACTATCTCATCTTTTATATCGCGTACGTTGTCCACGCCCGTATTGCTCGCCGCGTCCATTTCAATAACGTCGGTAGCGGTACCTGAATCTATACTTCGGCATGCGGCACATTTGTTACATGGATTACCGTTTTCGGGCGACTCGCAGTTAACGGCTTTTGCAAGTATCTTGGCACAACTCGTCTTTCCCGTTCCGCGAGAACCGCAGAAAAGATATGCATGCGATGTTTTTTGATTCTTGACCTGATACTTTAGTATATCGGTTATATGCTCCTGACCGCATACGCTGTCAAAATCAGCAGGTCTCCACTTTCTGTACAGTGCCTTATACATAATCGCACGTCCTTTCCTGTCTAATTTATTAAAAAAGAAGCGCCGAAGCCCGACGAATTCGTAGGAACGGCACTCATATTACCGCTTCGACTATCCGACAGAGCCATACACCGCAAAATCGAGAATATCTCTACACGCGTTAACCGCACCCTCTGCTCCGAACAGGCAACCTCACGGCACATAAGATAAACCGCTTAATGCTGCTTGATTCCTCATCTGACATGGTTCACAGCCTCTTATTGCGTAAGACCCATTCTTCAACACAGAAAAGCACGGCGCAAGACCGCACAGTGACATCCCTCAAAAGCGGAATTCACCCCTGCTACAGTGGATTTCAGGTACAGAGTGCCACTACCTCCCCGGATAGTATGACTCCGCCGTATAACCGAAGCGCATGCGGATTTCTCCGCTGACGAGTTAAGTATATCAGAAAACAACTGAAAAAGCAAGAGAAAAATAAATATTTTAGCGTTTTTTCCTGTCGAATCTTAAAACAAACCTTTTCCGATAATACTAAGTGATATATCCGCCACTTACGTTAAGCACGTCACCGGTTATAAAAGAAGCGGAATCTGAGGCGATGAATAAAGCCGCTTTTGCAACTTCGCTCGGTATTCCGATGCGTCCGAGGGGGGTATCATCGCAAAGTTCGGATATGTCTTTGGGAGAAAGATGGGCATTCATATCCGTATCAATCAGCCCGGGCGCTATACAGTTTACGGTAATCCCGGAGGGACCGAGTTCTTTTGCGAGTGATTTTGCCATTCCTACGAGAGCTGATTTAGATGCAGAATACGCAACCTCGCACGATGCGCCGACTGTTCCCCACATGGAAGTTATGAAAATTATTCGCCCTTTTTGTTTTTTTATCATATCAGGCAGAATTCTCTGAGTGAAACGAAAAGCCCCGTCAACGTTAACGTCGAAAATATCACGAAAATCCGAATAACTCATATCGGTAAAAAGAGAGCTTTTTGCTATCCCCGCGTTATTGATGAAAACATCGGCGCTTCCGCAGAAAAATTCATTCGCTTTTTTAACTGCCGTTTTTACCTCTTCGTCAGAACGGCAATCTGCCTTTATTGAAAGCGCGCCGCTCTCCTCCGACAATTCTCTTGCCGCAGACTCAGAAGAAGAATAAGTAAAAGCTACGGTATCTCCGCGTTCACAAAAAGCGCGTACCATAGCGGCACCTATTCCACGCGATGCACCGTTTATCAGTATATTCATGACTTAAAGCTTTTCTCCTTTATATTCCGAAAATGTTATGGCTGCATATCGGTGCTGACGGCACCGATATTATTTTTATGTGTTCTGAAATCAGAGAAATCAGTCAGCTGAATGTCATTTTTACTTTTCAGAACATATCCCTTTTTATATGTACATGATATCAACCGATATCCGCACAGTGGCATAAGTTTTGCGTTTATCTTCGATATTTGTGTCGCAACGTTGTTGTGAGCGGCTTTTGTGCCGGGACGGAAAGCAACGTTCAGAATCTCATCGGCGGGAGTTAACTCAGGGTATTTGTGTACGAGATAATGCAAAATTGAATACTCCGTATGGTCTAACTTTATTTCCTGAGAAAATATCTTAACCGTATTTCTCGGAAAAGCACGATTATATCTTACGCATGCTGCCGTTTTTGCATAAGCGTAACCGTATCCATTTTCAGCAGCAATATCCAGAACCGCATCAATCATTTTACGTGGCACTATCGGAGTTTTTATAACCTTTGCCACATACCCGTTATAGACAAGATAATTGAACATTACTTTGCGACTGTCATTATTATTAAAAAATATCACAGGTTTTTTATACTTATCCGAAATTTTTATCGTAAATTCATTAATACATGGGATGTTTTCGGGATTTGGAAAAATAATTGCCCAAAAATCGTACCGTGAAAGGATTGCCGCATAATTTTTCGGAGTTGCAAACATAGCAAAGCTGCCTGCATTATAAAATTTCCTGCGGAATGGTATTGAATTTGCATTGGTTGAATCTATTATTAAAAACATGTCAGGTTTCCTTGTTTTTACTTATTGTATACCTATTGATTTAATTGTATTGATGTGACTCAGGCAACTGTCGGAAGAAGGCTCTGAGGCAATTTTATTATTTGAGGGTAACTATTGTGACACCGAGGTCGCCTTCACCGAAAACTCCGTTTCGGAATGATTTTACTCTTGTATCAAGTTTAAGGTTTTCCTGAATGGCACGGCGCAAAACACCGGTTCCCTTACCGTGTATTATCCTGACCTCCCCGACACCGGACAGAACAGCATTATCGAGGAATTTATCGGTAGCGAACCATGCGTCATCGGCATACATTCCACGTAAATCCAGTTCCGGTGTAAATGTACTTTTGGAGGAAGCATTCAGAGTAGAAGAGCCGATGTTTCTGCTTTTTGACGACAGTTTGACTTTTCCGATTCTTCCTTGAGTGCCGACTTTGGAATTCTTTTCATTCAAATCAACGTCGTCGGATAGCATAAGTTCGTTTTCTTTTACCTTTGCGGTTATAATTCCGGCTTTTACCGTTATAAATCCCTTTGAATCTGAAAGTGCGGTAACGTTTCCCGTCTTGCCGATACCGCGTATATAGACGCTGTCACCTACTTTAAGAGGTCTGGGAAGAACGTAATCGTCGTCGAGTCCTATTTCTTTCGGAGCGGTACGATCATAAAAATCAAGACCGTCACGCAGTCTGTTGCGTATATCGTTCTTCGCCTCGTTGAAGGCACGCGCAAAGTCTGACTGCTCTTTTTGCTTTTTCAGCTTGTCAAGTTCTTTTAATACGTAGTCGCTTGTAGCACGTGCACTGTCGTATAGCTCTTTTGCCTTCTGCCTTGATTTTTCTATCTCTTTTTCAGATTCTGCTACCTTTTGCTCAAGTCGTTTTTCTTCATTTCGCTTGAATTCCTCGAGTTCCTCTCTGATTTTTTCTGCCTTTTGTCTGTCTTTTTCCATTTGTGCGCGACTGTTTTCGAGTTTTTCGATTACATTTTCGAAATTTTTATTGTCGGATGAAACGAGGAATTTCGCACGATTGACTATGTCTGAGGGCAGTCCGAGTTTCTCGGAAATTGCGAAAGCGTTGGATTTACCGGGAGCACCTACAATAAGTCTATATGTGGGGGCGAGGGTATCTACATCAAACTCGCAGGAAGCATTCTCGACTGATTCTGTATCGATGGCATATGCTTTCAGCTCTGCATAATGCGTTGTCGAGGCGGATAGTGCGCCTGCACGTCTTACGTATTCGATTATGGAAACGGCGAGCGCTGCACCCTCTATCGGGTCTGTACCCGCGCCGAGTTCGTCGAAAAGGACGAGCGTATCGGCATCTATGCGAGATAAAATCGTGACTATATTAACCATATGCGAGGAAAAGGTAGACAGCGAAGCGGCAATACTCTGCTCGTCTCCTATATCGGCAAGAACTCCCGAAAAAATACCTATCTCGGAACTCTCGTCCGCAGGTATCTGAAGTCCCGCCTGCGCCATTATCACGAACAGACCGAGCGTTTTCAGCGTAACGGTCTTTCCGCCCGTATTCGGTCCCGTTATTATCATTGTATCAAAATCAACGCCAAGAGAAACATCGATGGGAACCACTCGTTCCTTGGCTATAAGAGGGTGGCGCGCACGTATTAAACGAATTTTTCTCTCTTTGGCAATATTTGCGAAGTTCGCACGTATTTCAACCGCGTAAGAAGCGCACGTAAACCAAAACGCAAGCTCGGTAATTGTTTCGTAATTGAGAATTATCTGATTTCCGAAATCCGCACAAAGGGAAGACAAATCCCATAGTATTCTGTCTATTTCCGCTTTTTCTTTATTGTACAGCAATTTAAGGCGATTGTTAGCCTCTACCACCGCAATGGGCTCAACGAAAAGAGTGGCACCGGATGCGGAAGTATCGTGAAGAAGTCCCTTTACCTCGGAACGATACTCGGCTTTTACGGGAATAACATACCTGCCGTCACGCATTGTGACTATATTCTCCTGCAGATATTTAAGTCTCTCTCCACCCATATAATTCTGCAGTGTATCTTTGATTTTATTGTTTTCCGCACGTATTTTTTTTCGTATGTCGGACAGCTCGGGGGTGGCCTCATCCGCTATTATATCTTCGGAAATAATAGTACGGCGAATCTTTTCTTCCAGATTTCTGTTTGGTACAAGACGCTCGAATATCGGGTCAAGTACGGTTACGTAAGGCTTATCTGTATGGATATAGTCGAGGGTTGAACGTACGGAGAACAGAAGAGACGCTATGTCGAGCAGCTCCGAGGTTGAAAGAGACGCGCCCTTCATTGCCCTTTCAGCGCTATCCGCAACGCTCTCTTTTCCACCGAAATGCGGAAACCCTTTTGAGGACAACAAACGCTTTGCCGCCTCCGTTTTTTCCTGTCTTCTTACGACCTCATCATATTCGCATGCAGGCATAAGTGAAAGAGCACGCATGCGCGCGCCGTCGGTAGGCGCATGTTCTGCGAGCTTTTCTTTTACCTTATCGAATTCAAGAACTGTGAGTGATTTCTCGGAAAACAAATTTATACTCCTTGCGTGGACTTATATTTTAGTTATTTGGCTGTAGAATTCAAGGGACTTGAATTTATGATCTACATGATTTAACATATACGTCTCACATGCAATATTAAAATTTCGTTCGTCATCCTCTGCGAGTGAAAAGGAAAGTATATTACGTATCGGGCAATATATAACGTATTTCATAGCTCTTCTGGTGCTTTCGCTTATATTTACAATTGGACTTCGGTATCCGGGGTTATATTCATCGTACTCATATCCTTGGTCATCTTGCCGGAAATATTCAAGCGACGGATTATTTTTGCAGTTACGGCAAAGAAGATTTCCGTTCATAATGTCCAGCGTATATTCATCCGCATTTTTCCCGCACAGACGGCAGGCATCTATATCCGGGGTGAAGCCGAGTATTGCGCATACTCTCATCTCAAACACGGCTTTTACCAAGGCGTAAGAGTATTTATCCGTTGAAAGCGCATAAAGACAATTGAGAATAAGGGAAAGATATTCCTCAGAGGGCTCCTCGGTAGCCGTATAATCCGCAACCTCGCAAATATACGATGCCACCGCCGTTTTTTCAAGGGAAGTACGTATGTTAAAGAAGTTTTCTATGAGCGAGGATTCCTTAATCCAATAATAACCGCCCTTTGAATAGAGGACAAGTGAGGAATAGCAAAAAAGCTGACATGCGGACATATTTTTATTTTTAATGGTTCGAACTCCCTTTGCCATTGCGTTCACGGTACCGTTTTCGGTAAAAACCGTGAGGAGCTTGTCCGACTCGCTTACGTATGTTTCTTTTATTATTACACCGCGTATTTCGGTCAACATAATACTTTTTGTCCTTTTTGTCGGTTATTCCTTATATCCGAAGTTCTGAAGGATAAAATCACTGTCACGCCAATTTTCTTTTATTTTAACCCACAAATCAATAAACACCTTACATCCGAAGAATTTTTCGAGATCCTCGCGCGCATATGTTCCGATCTGCTTTAAGGTTGCACCGTTTTTGCCTATGATAATGCCCTTATGTGAGTTTTTCTCACAAAAAATCTCCGCACGTATTCTTATCATACCGGATTCTTCCTTGAAGTCCTCGATAACAACTGCTGTTCCGTGAGGTATTTCTTCATTGAGAGTACGGAGTATCTTTTCTCTTATAACCTCGGCAACTATCATTCTTTCGGGCTGGTCCGTCACTATGTCGTCCGGGAAAAACCAATCGCTCTCAGAGAGATATCTGCGACATTCCGAGACGACGATATCGACGTTTTTACCGTTCTTTGCAGCCGTTGGAATAACCGCGTCGAAATCGTGATATTCACTGTAAGCCTCAATTGTTTTTGCGACGTTCTGAGCAGTTACGGCATCGGTTTTATTTATAACGAGAATTGAGCCGATTCCCATAGTCTTTATTCGGTCAATTACGTTTTTCTCTATATCTCCTACATTCTCCCTTGGCTCTGCTACGAGTATGGCAGCGTCAGCGTCTCCGAGAGTGTCGGATGCGGTTTTTACCATAAAATCTCCGAGCTTGGTGCGCGGTTTATGTATTCCGGGGGTATCGAGAAATACAAACTGCTCTTCACCAACGGTATGAATACCCGTTATACGGTTTCGCGTAGTCTGCGGTTTCTTGGATACGATTGCAATTTTCTCGCCTAAAATGGAATTAAGAAGTGTGCTTTTCCCCACGTTAGGTCTGCCGACTATCGCTATAAAAGCTGTTTTTCTCATCTTATATCTCCGTTTTTTTCGTATCGGTGGCTTCATCGCAGTATGCGTTGTCGCATTTTTCTTCTATCTTCAAAGAATCGACTATTTCCTTCTGACGCCTGCACATATCCCTGTCGTCTTCTTCGGAGCGTTCATGGTCGTATCCGAGCAAATGCAGGGTTGAATGTATGGCAAGGAATGCAACCTCTCTGAGAAAACCGTGTTCAAGCTCGCATGCCTGCTGTGCAGCCTTATCCAAACATATAACTATATCTCCGAGAGGCAGCATGGGAACGTCGTCGCTATCCACGTCGATATCATTGTTGAGAGGAAACGAGAGAACATCCGTATCTCTGTCAACTCCTCGATATTCAAGATTGAGTGAGTGAATGTAGTCGCGGTCGCAAAATGTAACCGAAACCTCTGCATCCCTTATTATCTTCTCATATTCAAGAGTTGCCGCAATGGCACGGCGTACTGTCATTTTCAGTTTATAGTCGGTGCTGACGTCGCCTTCGTCGCTGAAATATATTCGAAGATATCTTTTATCGTTGTTGTAATGCCTTACAATTCTACTCATTTTTTCATCCTCCGGCATATTGCATATTTATTGTGGCTCAGGCTACATTTTATGTTCTGCCTTATATTATGTTCGAAATTTATTCGGATTTTGAGATACGGTATTTTTGCTTGCGTGCGGAGTTATCCGAATTCTGGGCATCGTATTTATCATACGCCTTAATGATTTTCTGCACGAGTCTATGGCGTACAACGTCCCTTTCGCTGAATTTATTGATTGCTATTCCTTCAATCGATGAGAGAATCTTCACAGCAACGGTAAGACCGCTCTTTTTTCCGAAAGGCAAGTCCGTCTGAGTCGGGTCGCCCGTTACGACTGCTTTAGAATTATATCCGAGTCTGGTCAGAAACATCTTCATCTGTTCCGAAGTGGTATTCTGTGCCTCGTCCAAAATTATAAAGGAATCGTCTAAAGTGCGTCCTCTCATATAAGCGAGAGGGGCTATCTCTATCGTATTTCTCTCGATATGTCGCTGATAATTCTCTGCTCCCAGCATCTCATACAAGGCATCGTTAAGAGGACGAAGATACGGGTCTATTTTACTTTGCAGGTCTCCCGGTAAAAAACCGAGCCTTTCTCCTGCCTCAACCGCAGGACGGGTGAGTATTATTCTTGATACCTGTTTATTTTTGAGCGCCTCAACCGCCATAGCTACGGCGAGGAAGGTTTTCCCCGTTCCTGCAGGTCCTATTCCGAATACTATGGTATTTGACTTTATGGCATCAATATACGCTTTCTGTCCTGCCGTTTTCGGCTTTATCGGCTTTCCCTTCATCGTTATAAGGACCGCATTCTCGGTAATAGCAGTGAGATCCTCCTCTCTGTTGTCGGTTATCGTATCTATAACGTAGTCGACTGCCTGCTCGCCGACGGTGTTTGAGTTACCTGCTATTTTTTTCAGATATTCCAGTATCTTTGCGGCTCTCTCCACCTTTACCGGGTCATCCCCCGATACCGTTACCGCATCACCGGTAGAAGAATCGGAGCTGTTGCGCCTGTTCGAAATACGTACGCCGAGCCTTTCCTCTATCTTTTTGATATTAGAGTCAAAGGCACCGAATATCGCCGATGTCATAGCGCTTGAATCAGTCATAACGATTTTTTCCGTCATTTACTTCTCCCTTATATTTTTGTCATGGTTTTTATTGATTTAATTATGCCGCAGCGGCATATTTTACTGCACCTCTATCGGTGATTTGACGCCGATATTCTCGATACATATTACCTCGGAGCGCAGAACGAATTTATCGCCCTCAAAGAATCCCTCTGTTGTCTTGCTCACGAGCATGGACCCCGAGAGCGAAGCTGCGACTTCTGCGGAGAGCCGTCTGTATGCAACTCTTACCGCCTCTTCTTCAGTTAGTTGTATTTTATCTTCCGTATACGGCAAAACCGTCTTTTTCCTCACAAATATGGGAAGATTCACTATACCGAACACGGACAATTGTTCTTTATATTCTATTGTATCATAAAAGTCAGGTAAATTTCCACTTAATTTCAAAATATTTAATGAAAAATCAAAAAAATCTACCGAAAAATCAGTAGTTTTTTCCTTACCGTAGCTTTTCTCCGTCAAATAAATGGGTACCTCTACGTAAAACTCGTGTTTTACCCTACCCAGAACCTCTCCGTTTGCATCGCAAATCTTCGTTGAATTAAGACCTCCGACAGCACCGCTTATCAGTAAATCCCCTTTCTTTACTATATTTCCGCGCACGACCTCGCCCCTTCCGGAAATCACCGTTATATCTTCTATTATTGCGTCAGAAGCTGCGATAATGTTTTCACCGTGAAAAGCCTGATTATTATTATCCTCGTCTGAATTGTTCAACATTGATTCTATCACGTTTACATATGCTACGTTTCCTCGTATGTTGAGAGTCATATATGATATATTGTTAAAGGAGTTAAGAAAATCTACCGTTACTTTGTCCGTATCTATTTCATCTATATCGCTTCCGACATTTACACCGAGTTCGCCGAGACGCTTTACTATCTCATCGTCATCCGTCTGGATATTTCCCGATATACGTATATCCCACAAATGAGTTGAAGAAAAATGCAATATCAGGATAAAGGCAACAATACCTATAAGTATTCCGAAGCGCGGAATTAGTTTTTTTATCAGAGATAACGCTCCCTTTTCACAGCATACCACATCATCTCCAAACCGCCGTCTGACCGAATCAAGATGTTTTCGCCCTATGCAAACGCTGAAATCCTCACCATCGCAAACGGGTGCCCACGTATCCGCATCCTCGTTAAGTGCAAAATTATAGAAGGCACGTTTCAGTTTTTTATTCATCCTCAGTTTCACGTAGGAAAACAAAAAATCGAAAAGTTTCATTTTACCATCACCCTATTTGAATTTTATTTCTTCAATAATGCCGAAAAGTTCAACACATCCACCGCAAAATGTAGAACATTCAAGTTCAGAGCCAACTATATCTATATTATTTTTTCCTAAATTTACAGTGATAAGTTCGGGCAGATAATTTATAAATGATTTTGCACCACATATTATTGCGGTATGTGCCGTACCGTCTCTGTTCATAAATATTTCGATACCGGAGGACCCGGCAGTAGGTTTTTGGGCATTGTAATATGCTCTTTTTTTGCTTATCGAATTTCTTTTTTCGTTATCGGAATTCATTTTTTCGTGTTTTTTTCCAAATATTTTCATATTCAACCTCATATTTTTCTCTTTATTTATATAAATATGTTTTGAGGTTAAATATAATGATTGAAGATTCAAAAAGCGACTACGTCGGTCGCATTACATTCGTTTTATGTCTTTTAGCTGCGATAATTCTTCTTATAAATATAAATGCGGTTGGTTCCGCCGTTCGTGCCGCGCTCGCTCTTTGCGCATCTTCGATAGTTCCGTCGCTATTTCCTTTTATGATTCTTTCCGACATAATGATTAACAGAAGCGATATGGTGTATATGGCAAGAAAATTGGGCATACCTTTTTCCGCCGTTTTCGGAATAAGCCCGATGGGCGTATGCGCATTCGTTTTGGGCCTGATATGCGGTTTTCCTGTCGGTGGAAAAATATGTGCCTCTCTTTACGAGAGCGGTGCACTGACCAAAGAAGAATGCGAGAGACTTCTTCCTTACGTAAATAATACTTCTCCCGCTTTTGTAATAGGCAGTGTAGGTGCCACTATGCTCGGACGCGTGAAAATCGGAGTCATTCTCTTCCTAATTCAAACTCTCTCTGCCGTACTTATAGGATTTTTCGAGCGTGGAACAAACCACGGTATCATATATATAAAAGAAACGGATAAAGACTCAAAATCGTGTAAATCCTCTTTTGTAGATTCCGTTAAACGAGGTGCCGAGAATACCGTATATCTATGCGCCTTTATTATAATCTTTTCGCTTATTTGCCGTATATGTAATTTATTCATTAAAAATACCGTTATAATATCCCTTATTGCTTCATTTCTCGAAATAGGAACTGCGTCTCAGATAATAACTCAAAACACCATCTTGCCTCTGAGTATCAAACTGCCTCTCCTATCCTTCGCGCTATCATTTTCCGGAATGTCTGTATTTTTTCAGACTTGTGTTTTCACCGCACCTCTAAAAATACGAATGAGACGGTATCTTGTGTGTAAGCTCGTATCCGGGATAATAAGCGCATTTATTGTTTTTTTATGTGCTAAAACGATGTTTTAAGTCGAAAGAAAAGAAATCTATTGTTTTTCGGTAATTTTATAAGACATAGTGTATTTTTCACTCATTTATTAGCTATCAAAAAATACAAAAACTTATATTATCCTATTGATTTTTCCTCTTATTGGTAATACTCAACAATATTTTTTCGGAAATTTCGTGCATTTTTTCCACTTATTACCTATTGCAAAATATGGAAAATTATGCTAAAATTTATACGTCAGAAAAACCATATATTTCCAAACAGGAGGATGTAGAAATTGGATTATAACACAAAAATACTCATAGCAGACGAAAACGCAACAGCAAGAAAGGAGCTTCGCGATACGCTTGTACGGATAGGCTTCCGATACGCAGATGAGGCTTACAACGGTGAAGATGCGCTCAATAAAATCGCACGTATTCATCCGGACGTCGTAATAACCGATATCTGGCTCTCAAAAATTGACGGTATATCACTCATACGTCAGGCGCTTATGCTCAATTATGCTCCGGACACAAAACCATCCTTTATAGCCACTTCAATGGTGTCCAATCCCTCGGTATTCGTCGACGCTACCAATGCTGGCGCTGACGTATGTCTTTATAAACCGCTTGATATAGGTAATCTCGTAGACCACATCGACAGACTCAGCAGTAATTCGAAAAAACCGTCAGATACTAATTCTGACGGCGAAAACATGGAGACTCAGGTTACGAAAATAATTCATCAGATAGGTGTACCTGCACATATCAAAGGTTACCAGTACCTGAGAACCGCAATTCTTATGACTATAAAAGACAGCGAGCTTATCAACTCCGTTACAAAAATTCTCTATCCGTCCGTTGCCAAAAAATACTCCACCACAACGTCAAGAGTGGAGCGCGCCATACGCCATGCAATTGAGGTAGCATGGGACAGAGGCGATATAGACACTCTGAATTCATATTTCGGTTATACAATACAGAATTCCAGAGGAAAGCCTACCAACAGTGAATTTATAGCAATGATATCCGATAACCTCCGTTTGAAGTACAAAATATATCAATAAATTACAAATACCGGGACAGAAGGCACAGTTATTTTCCTTCTTCCCGGTTTTTTCAGAGCCTATCAACCGTATAAAACGAATATCCGCTCTCTTTCAGCTCCCGTATAAGTGTTTGTAATATTTTTGCATTTGTATCCGACGTCGGATGCAATAGCATTATTTCCCCGTTATGGAGGTTATCTCGTATAAGCTTCATTGCTTTTTCCTCAGACGGTTGTTTGTTGTTATCCCAATCTGCATAAGCAAAGCTCCACAGAATGGTTTTATATCCAAGTGCTGACGCCCACTCGAGGTTCTGGGAATTAAAAACTCCCTGAGGAGGACGGTAGAATTTTTGCATTTCTGCGCCGATTTTCTCTCTGTACAGACATTCAAGACCGGAAAGCTCTTTGCAGAATTCATCATACGAAAGAGTGCTCATATCCTTATGATTCATCGTGTGATTTGCTACAACATGGCCCTCATCTGCCATTCTTTTCACAAGGGCGGTATTTGCACTTATAAGGTGCTCAAGGATAAAAAAAGTTCCCTTAACGTTTTCTTCCTTCATAATATTGAGTATCTTCTCAATATTCCCGTTTTCATACCCGGCGTCAAAGGTAAGATATATAACCTTTTCATTAGCTTCATCGCCATGATTTTTATCGACGTAGTATGTGTTTTTGCCCTCAATAAATTTCATTTCTGCATCAAGTGATGGCTGTCTATGCTCACAGTTGCGCTTTACGTACCAGCTTTCTCTGCCGTCGGCATAAGCACCTATAACCGATGACGGCAAAAGTGCTGCTACTATCATCAACGCAACTAAAAAATATATAATTTTTTTCATATTATAATACCTCCGATTTTATTTTTTCCCGTATTCGGTAATAAAGTCAATGAAAAAATTTCATATTATGATTTTACAGAAAATCAAAAACGACATGAAATGAATCATGTCGTTTTATAATAGCTTATGTTTTTTTCAGAGAATAATGCTAATATCATTCTTCGCATTTTTGGAAAGTCGGCAACTCTTTTCAAAAATCTTATTTCCCATATATATTTTTAACTTGTAGTCCCCATAGAAACCGCGGAAATTAAGCTTACCGTCGATTGCACGTATGGTTTCTTTTGTGTGCCATTCTTCGTTTATAAGGTGACGCAAAGCTATATATGCCGGTTTTTCACTCATGTCAAAGCGCAGAAGTCCGCCGTAATATACGTTTTCACCGACACTCATATCACCTTGCCGAGCACCGCCGGCATATCCGTCGACTAAATTCCAGTATATAATTGCCTCCATAGCCGGATGACTGAAGAAAACCGAATAAATATTTCTGATAAGCTCCGCCTGAACACTCTCATTCTCTTCGTCATCGCCATATGCCGGTATAGTCATCTCGGTAATCTGTTCCGGTATTCCGAAACGACCATACAAGTCAAGAAGCTTGTATAGAGTAATCGGATTGTACTTTTGAGCGGCATGCCAGCGTTCATCGTTTAGAGAGAAAAAACTGTGAAACTGTATACCGATAGCGTCAAGATGAGTAATTCCGTTTCTGAGCAGTCGTTCTATCTGCATGAAATATGCACTGCGGTTCGTATAGTTAGACGGCCACCATGCGGTATGGTCATCGTTTATTATAAGATGATTATTCGGAAAGTATCGGTCGGCGGTTTTATAGCTCCATTCAAGATAATCATCTTCCAGGTAAAATTTTGAATGACCGCCCTGAAAGGTTTCGTTCGTCACCTCAAAGCTCGGAATGTCCCTTGCGTATCTCTCTGAAATTTCGCGAAAGCGACGTTCCAGTTTGGTTTTATGTTCCGAAACGGTCGCTCCGTTAAGCCACTGCGGGTTGAAGTTATCATAATTCAAACAATGACATTTGGGTTCTATTCCCTTCTCTTTACAATATTCAATGCAGAGATCCGGAGCAGGTCGCCGATATATTTTCGGAGAATCTTTTGAAAAACGAAGTTCGCCCTCAACCGGTTCCAGAGCGTTCCAGTAAAAAGGAACGGTTGCAAGGTTGAATAATTCGGGAAATTTAGTACGATAAATCTCATTTTTTTCTGTACATTCGAATTCATCAAGCATAAAAATGTTAGCACCGAATTTGAATTCATGATTAATTTGTTCTATCTCGACCGTTATCTCATCTTTGGTGATACTAAGATCGGGGTTTTTAAGTGTTATATTCATCTCACCCTTGCGGTACAATTCAATACCGGATTTTATGCGAATATCGGTAAACTCTTTTTGCTCGTTAAAATATGCCAGGGCCGTATCTCTTCTTGACATATTTATGTCCTCCATACAGTAAATCAGTTATACTATAATAAAGTATAACACTGATTTTTCATATATTAAACCGTATTTTCGAAAAAAAAGGTTTGATTTTCGAAACATTCTGTGATATTATATTACAGAGGTAAAAAAATGATTTTCAATAAAGACAATCTTAATTTCCAATTGCTTGATGTACTTTTTATCGACGATAAGAACCCGACAAAAAGCCACATACATAAAAGAGCCTTCTGCGCATTATCCTTAAGAATAGACGGCGATGCCATAATACGTTTTAAAAACAAAAGCGTGAGTCTGAATAAGCACGACCTTGCCTTTTTCCCTGCTAATACACCGTATACGCGAATTGCAAAGCATGACTGTATGATTGTTTTTCATTTCAATATAACAAATTTTATATCCTATGACTTTGAAGTTATTCATAACGCGGATTTTGAACGACTCTTTCCTTTATTTGAATCGGCACTCTATGCATGGCAGACAAAGAAAACCGGGTATCGTTATCGAGCCTCCGCATTACTCTACGAGATTTTCGAAGCCGTCCATACCGAATCAAATCCAAAATTAAAAAATCCTGTCATAGTATCGATTGTTGATTATATAGCATCCAATTACCCTGATTCGTCCTTGAACGTGGAAAAGCTTGCCAAAACAGCAAATATGAGCGTAACCTGGTTTCGCAAGCTTTTCTGGCGTGAGGTCGGAATATCGCCGAAGTGTTATTTGTCAGATTATAGACTGGAGCATGCAAAATCTCTCTTAAATACAGGTTGTTATCCGGTAGGTATCGTTGCAGAAAAAGTAGGCTTTACCGACTCTAAGAATTTTGCAGTCGCATTCAAAAATCACTTTGGCTATCCTCCATCGGTTCAGTTTAAAAAAGGCAAATACTGATAGTCTGCCAATTTAACCTTTGACGCATAAATATATTCGCACCTAGTTGGTTGTTATAAAAAAGGACGGTAATCCGTCCTTTTTAATACAATTTATACTTAACAATGTGATTCTTAGCTTTTTTAACAAGTGAGAGCGCATCTTTTTTATGCATATACTGCCCTATGGAATGCTCGTCCGTCCAGGCATATGCAATTATTTCATTATTGTCGATTTTAATTTCGTCGTTCGTCTTTGCGAGAAAAATAACGACTTTCTTCACCGTGCTGGGCTTTATATGGTAATATTGCTCCACTCGAAAATCCGGTATGAAAGAAACTTTTATTCCGACCTCTTCCATGATTTCTCGTTTTGCCGTATCATGCTCGCTTTCTCCGAAAACAATATGTCCCTTGGGAAAACTCCATGAATTTGACAGGCGTTGTTTTACAATAAGAAATCTGATTTCGTTGTTGAAGCGACGGAAAATCATCGCACCGCACGATTTCTCATATGCGGAAAAAAGAGTGAAGTCATCGCCCTCGTATCGTTTTACGAACGGAATAATATTTACATCGTAAGCAATTGTTTTGTTATCGGCAACGATGATAAAATCATTGCCGTCTTTTCGCTTACCATATCCGATAATGATTCCCGTGAAGCGTTTCACCGGATATTTTATACCGTAGATGTATGCCTTAATGGGTTCGCTCGTTCCGGGGAGCGGCTTATCGGTGTATCCGATGTTTACGGTATATTTGGTCTTGCCGTCGGTCTCGGTGGTTCCGTATTTATTAACAACAGATACCCTGACCTGTATAGTCAAAAATCTTTTTTCCGTCAGAGCTACCCCCCTTCTTTTTTGCTTTTGCCGTCATTGTATACTTTAACGCCGGGTATATAAATAGGCTTTTCCCGAAAAAGCAAAAGACCACATCAGAAAAATGATGTGGTGCTTTGTAAATTACTTATACTTACGCTTTCTTGCAGCCTCAGACTTTTTCTTACGCTTAACGCTGGGTTTTTCATAATGTTCTCTCTTACGGAGCTCTGCGAGTATACCTGACTTGGAGCACTGACGCTTAAAACGACGGAGTGCGCTGTCAAGAGACTCGTTTTCCTTAACTCTAACTTCTGCCATATATTTCCCTCCCTTCGCTATCCACAAAGAGACTTTCTTATAATCAAAATTCATATAGATTATACAATAATTATTTCCTCTTGTCAAGAGAAAAAGTATAATTTACATGTGAAATTTGAATAATTTACTGTTTTAACTTATTTTGCATAATTTCGTTAAGTTTTAATCGTTTTTTCTGCAAAACGCTTTGCCGCGGTGAGAGTATTGCGCAAAAGCATAGTTATTGTCATAGGGCCTACGCCTCCGGGAACGGGTGTTATTGCGGATACTTTATCATTTACAGCCTCAAAATCAACGTCTCCATGGAGTTTTCCGTCCTCTCCCCTGTTTATACCTACGTCGATTACTACGGCACCGTCCTTTACCATATCTGCGCCGACAAAGCCCATGCGCCCTATGGCGGCGACGAGTATATCAGCCTCTTTTGTTATGGACGACAAATCCTTAGTCCTCGAATGACATATTGTTACGGTCGCGTTCTTATGAAGCATAAGCATTGCCTGAGGTTTTCCGACAGTATTGCTCCTGCCGATTATGACGCATCTTTTTCCTGATACGTCTATATTGTAATGCTCGAGTATCTTCATAACCCCGGCGGGCGTACACGGGAGAAAATCGAAATCACCTATCATTATCTTTCCCACGTTTACCGGGTTAAATGCGTCAACATCCTTTTCCGGCAGTATACGGTCTATAACCTTTTTTTCATTAATATGTTGAGGAAGAGGAAGCTGAACTAATATCCCGTGTACCGTATCGTCGGCGTTCAATCCGTCGATTATTGACAAAAGCTCTTCCTGAGTTGTATTTTCGGGAAGCTCTGTGACGATGGATTTGATTCCTACCTCACCGCATGCTCGGTGTTTGTTGCGTACGTATACCTGAGAGGCGGGGTCTTGTCCTACTATTATTACCGCAAGACATGGGATAATCCCCGTATTCTTTATAATTTTCGCCGTTTCCGTCTTTATTTGTTCACGCTCTGCCGCAGACACTGCTTTTCCGTCAAGTATGGTCATTTATTTTCTCCTTGCTATATTTTGTAAAATCTTAATTTTATTAACAATCGGATTTCTTATTTTTCATTTTTTCACGAATCAGATTGTATAACAAAAGTCCGCCGAACACGACAAAGCATATACCGCCTACTAACTGAGAAATCCTTATGCTACCGAAAATATACAGGCTGTCTGCACGTAATCCTTCTATGAACATTCTGCCGAAACCATACCAGGCAAAACACATAAAGAAAATCTGTCCATTATATTTTTTATGCTTAAAAAACAGATTTATCAGCACAAGACCGAGAAGATTCCAAAGAGATTCATATAGAAAGGTAGGATGTACGTACATCGTCTGCCCGTAGGTCAAGGAATTTCTGACGCCCATACGGCAGAATATGTCCGTCTCATATCCGAACGCTTCTCCGTTAAAGAAATTACCCCATCGCCCGAGTATCTGTCCGATAAGCACACCGGGGCATATACAGTCTGCTATTGCAAAAAAATTTCTTTTCTTAATATAGCACATAAGGATAACACCGGTGGCACCGCCGATTATTGCGCCGTATATTGCAAGTCCGCCGTTCCATATCGCTATCACGTCATAAAAGGAATGATACTTTTCAAGGCTTGTAAGAACGTAATAAAGTCTTCCGCCGAGTATGCCCATGGGAACAACGACAAGCGCAAAATCTATTATATCATCGAGAGACATATTGCAGTATTTGCGCCTGTATACCAGATACGCTATAGCGCCGATAATACCGAGCGTCAAGATTATTCCGTACCATGCAACGGTAAGGGAGCCAACCTTAAAGGCAACGCTGTCAAGATTAAACTCGCCTATTCCGAGACCGGGAAATGATATTGTGGAAATTCTCAGCATTTTGATTCTCCTTTCGGCAATAGAATGCTCACCGTCATTCTGTCTTCTTTGATATCCTCGTTTATGATTTTCAGAATATAATCATAATTCATTTCATCGATGAGTGCAACTTCGTCAAAAACAGATAATCCGTATGCCTCCGAGGAAACAACGGACTCTGCTATTTCTTCCGTGCTGTCGAAGTCACGTATATATTCCGCCCATGCGGTTTTCTTTATACGTTCAAATTCTCGCTTACCTATGGGTTCTCGTCTCTGCTTTTCAAGGTATTTACGAATACTGTCTATAGCCTCATTTGGTTTTTTTGTTACCAAAGCTATTGATGAGTAAGCAAAATCACAACCGTATTCATATTCCAGATATATTCCTCCGTCGGTAAGACCGTCGCAATACATTTTATAATAAAAATCGCTTGATTTGCCGAAGAGCATATCAGACAGAATATTATACGCAACCGTTCTCTTCTCTTTCTCGTGAGCCGTAAGTGTGCCGTCACACTTAAATGCTATAACGACCGACGGAATAGATATATCCATAACCGTTTTGCTTTCGGTAATATAAGGCAGTGGCAGTTCGGATACATTTGCTTTTACGAATTCGTATGAAGATAATTCCTCGGCAACTTCGTTTTCCTTATTTTTTGCATCAAATACTGCATTTATCGTTTGTGCCACGGAGTTTGCAGTAGTATCTCCGCAAACAACAAGATACATATTCGAATGTTTGTAAAACGTATGGTAACATTCATACAGCATTTTCGGTGTTATTTTATTTATCGATTCGATGCTTCCGCATATATTCTTTTTTACGGGGTTATCCTTGTAAAGGCAGGAAAGCATATCGTGATACAGACGACTCGAAGGATTGTCGTCATACATTTTTATTTCCTCGGCAATTATACCTACTTCTTTTTTGACGTTTTCATCGGTAAAATACGGGGATAATACAAAAGAAAGCAAAACCTCTAAATTTTCATTAAAATTCTCCGTACAGGAAAAAAGATATGACGTATAGTCTTTGGTTGTATAAGCATTACCGTTGCCGCCCAGGGCGGCAAAATCCTCAAAAGCGTCCCCTCCGCCCGATTTTTCGAACAGCTTATGCTCGAGAAAATGAGCGATGCCATCAGAAAAAGATTCTTTTTCCTCATTTATCCGACAAACGTGCTCATCATCGGAACCGAACCGCACGCAAAGCGATGCGTAATAAGTAGAAAATTTTTTGGGATAAACAATTACTCTGAGCCCGCTTTTGTGCTTAAAGCGAAAATATCTTTCTCCTATCTTTTCGCATTTTATCTCCTGAAGCTCAAAGATACCATCGGATTCAACCGTATAATTCTCACTCATCATAAAACTCCCCGATTTCATTTACGTTATTCTCTCCCTCTGCCGTGAAAACAGTATCGAGGAGCAGTCCCTTTGCACATTCGGATATCTCGTCAAGTGATACAGCCTCTATCAGTTTTGCCATTTCATACGGAGAGTATCCCTTGCCGGAAAGTGTAGATGCAAGCTCGTAGCTCTCAATAGCTACCGTACTGTCGTATATGGAATTAAGCTCGCCTATCGCCGATTTTTTTGCGGAAGCGAGTTCTTCTTCCGTTACATTTTTGCGGGCTATATCGTTTATCTGTTTCTTTATCGCATCGATGGCTTTGTCGAAATTTTCATTTGCAAGCCCGCTCGATATTATCATAATTCCGGCTTTGATATCCACCGATGCACGTATGTAATAGCAAAGTGACAGTTTTTCGCGCACGTTCATAAACAGCTTGGATATGGGCGAGTATGCCAAAACGTTCATAAAAACGTTCATCGCGGCTCTGTCGCTGTTTTTCTCGGATGTGAGTCTGTATCCAAGCGAAAGCTTGCCCTGTACCATATCCCATTTCTCCGAGTAACGACGTACATAAGACAAGTCCTTTGAATTTATAACGTTTGCATTTATTAAATCGGCAAAGCTCGCAGCACTCTCGTTTTTATATTCTTCAATACGCTCCGAAATCATCATTGCATATCTGCATATGTCCTCATCGGATTCGCCTCCGACGTAATATATTTCAAGCTTACATTCGGAAAGCATATGAATATACGCCGAATATATTTCCCGACCGGTGAGTGCGCTAACCTGCTCTTCGTTTCCTATAAGGCTTCTTCCGTACGTCTCACCCTCGCACATATACTCAATACATTTTTGCTTGGCAAGCGATGCTTTATCGTTTATAACGGCACGTATTTTCTCGACCTGAAGTCGCTTTTCCCTGCTGACGTATTCTTCTTTGAAAGCTCCCCCCTCGGTTAAAGGAGAAAACAAAATATCGTATAGAAGCATCATGCAGTTTTTAAGGTTGTCCTCACCGTTAGTATATTCGTTTGAAAGTATATCAACGGCGAAGCCGATTATATGCTCGTTTCCCCGCTTGAGATTGCGCATTATGATATCCGCCCCGTAAAGATTTTCGAGTTTTCTGCATATATCCGTCTGCGTAGGATAACTTTCGGAACCGGAATTGAGTATAGGCGGTATCATAGAATATAAATACGACTTATCAGTCAGGGGTATACGGAAATTCACGGATAGATAATCTGCCTTGAATTTATTTCCGGTATTTATACACGTAAAATGTACCCTGCCGTATGAATAATAAGTCTTTTCCATTTTAATCCTCTTTACTCGTTATGCTATATATGCGGTAAATCCCTGCCGGACAGAATAAAAAATACCCGCGTGTGTTTGGTATCGGTGCATCATATAACAGTCTCATTTATTTTAATATTTTACAACAAGCACATAAAAAAAGCAATAGATAAATAATGAATATCTATAATAACGCTTAAATATTGAAGAAAACAGCATCATGATTTTCGATAATCCAAAGATATGCCGTCATAATGCTGTTTTTATCTTTTTATTTATAGGCCGGATTCAGTCGAAGTCGGCAAGCATTTTTTTCCATTTGTCAGTGCGTGTCTTTATATCGTCGGGAATAAGAGCTGACGAAAAATCATCGGGATATTTTATAGGTTCAATAAACTGTTCAAACGTAATTTTACCTATGTCTGAAGTAAGTCTGTGAGGACTGTTCTCGCCGTCAAACGCCTTGCATATTATACCATCGGAGTTAAGATATATTATCTTTTTGAAATACAACATTATCGATATATTTCCAAGTGCATATGAGGTCGTACCGTCAAATATTGCTATATCCATGCACGACAAAAATCTTGCAAAGTCTTCAAACTGCATGAATTTATCAATGACGGTTACATTAGAATAATTCTCATCTTCGATAAATTTCTTTACTTTATCAATATACTCTTTATCGCCGTATGAAAGGAGAACGTATATCTCAAATTTCTCCGGGTCATATACCTTCAGCTTTTTCAGAAGCTCTATGTGATTATTCTCGGATGTTCCGCGATGCCCGAGCAAAACTTTTTTCTTTCCTTCGTTTTGACGCTCTTTCATCTCGCTGAAAACCCGATTCAAAATATCGTTATGTGCTCCTGATACATACGATAGTTGATAATATTTGACGCCTTTGAGTATTCTGGACAAATCGAGAATATCCGTATTATTGGCAACGCCTATTGCGGCATACGACTCGTAATTTTTTTTGAATAAAAACCTGCGGATTTTAACTTTTATCTTACGGATAAAGTTCATATTATCAGTCGCAATCCCGGTTATACGTGAGCCACCCCAGTAACGGTGCACAATCTTTTTCTTTATTCTTCTCGGAGTCAGCAGATCCCTCCTCCACCCTTCACCGCCGTGGGATATCATTAAATGACAATGACGGTAATACTTACGGTAAAAATTTCCCTTATATTCGTCGAGCATAACGTTGTCGTATTTGCATAATTCGTCATATACGTTTTTATACCGTGTTATAAACAAATGTTCGGAGGTATCAAACCCGTTTTCAGGGTCGTTTATCATTTTAACCAAAGAACCCGAGAACTTTGTATCATGTCCGTAAAGCAAATGAATGTATTTAACGTAAAAATTCTTTTTCATGAGCGTCCTCTCTTCAGGATACGTTTTGCAAAAGCGAGTTGCTTGGTTAATGCAAGATACAGAACGAACAGGCAACCGAATTCAAATGTAAATATTAAGATTTTCAGGATAAGCCAGATAAGACCTGTAGACGGCAAAATATTGTCCCATATAAAAGAGAGCGCATAAGGCACCGCGCCTATGAAAATCGTAGGAAGGCATCTTAAAAGCAATGTTTTCGTGTCAATGCCTTTGCGCGCGAAAATGATTTCAAGCATCGTGACAAGCATGCTAGATATCACTGTGGCGACTCCTGCACCCTTTGCCCCGTATAAGGGTATAAGGAAGGAATTCAGGGCTACATTCAATACCGATGCCGATACAATGGCTATTATATAAAATGAATCCTTTTTCCTCGGAATATAAAACTGTGTACGGAAAATATCATTCCATGAGCTGAACAGTAGGCTTATTGCCAATATCATAAGCAGCTGACCGGCAAGAACGTATTCGCCGCCGAGATAAACAACGGAAAATTCGATTCCGTAAGCTAACATCCCCCATATTACCAATGAACAGAAAATCGTAACCATTTCCGAAGTTTTGGATATAGTTTTCTTTACCTTATCCGTCTCATTCTTTGCGATAAAGTTAGATGAACTCGACATCATAACAACGCCGATTGCAGAAATAACGGAAAGCGGCATTTTCAGTATTTTTTCCGCATATTCGTAATTTCCGAGTTCCGACATCATATTCATCGAACCGAGCATGGTTTTATCAATAAGACGCATAAGGCTGCTCGCCATTATAGCTATGTATAGCACAAACAGCGGTTTCACATGCTTAAACGATTCCTTGATTGACACCTTTACTATACTGACGTATTTCGACCTTACTGCCCATACTGCCGATGTACTCACGGCAGTACCCAGAGAAAGAATCAGTATATATATGGCAAGGTCATCTTTCGATTTTACAAAAATAAATATTGCGAGTACGGTAAGCAACCTCACTATCATGTTGCGTATAACCGTTATTCTGAATTCACCCAGTCCGGCAAAAAGCCAGTTTATGTTAAGAAGCTCTCCTATTATGCATAATGACTGAATAAGAAACAGCGTTCTGTATATTCCGCCAAATGTGAAGCAAAATGCAATATACGAGATTAAAACGACAGACGCAAACAGCAAATGGACCAGCAGAATTTCCGAGAATACGCGATTGAGCTTCTCTCTATCGTCTCTGACAGCTGCGATTGAACGGTTGCCGTGATAATCGATTCCGAGCATGGCAAACATCATAAAATAATGCACTATTGAGTAAGTATACGCATAGACTCCCGACTGGTCCGCACCCAAAACTCTCGAAATATAAGGTGCGGTAATAAAAGGAATAATCAATGCGGAAATCTGATATATGGACTGAAACAGAATATTCTTTTTAACGTTAGATGCCATTTTTTCTTTCCTTCAACTCTTTAAGGCAAAGACCGAGCAACAGGCTGTAATAATAGTTTGTAAATACCGTGCCCGAAAACATGAGCATAACGATTGACAAACTGATGAGAATGATGATAATATCTTTGTTCTTTGAATTTTTTGCCTTTATCACACTGTAAAAAGGTATTATTATAAACAAAACTCCGAGAATAACGCCAAAAGGTATTCCAAACGTGAGCATAAAATCAAGAAATACCTGATGAGGATATACAGCGTCTTTACCCAATAGATTCGACGCCCCTGAAATACCCCAACCGAAAATCGGTTTTTGGTCAATAAGGCGTAACGTTTCTTTCCAAATAAGACTTCTGCCCGAATCGTGTGAAAAAAACTCATCATTGAATATAAGGTTCAAAGTTCTGCTGGAAAGTCCGTGTGAGAGCAAATACGAATATATCGCATCCTTATACTGCATCACCAGAAGCACAAGCATTGCAGATATCAAGGCTATGGCAAAAATCAACATGACTTTTTTGATTGTTTTTATATTGCCGTATACGATAAGGAACAATACAAAAACCAGGAAACAAACCAGTCCGCCTCTCGACCCGTATATAATCATAAGAACAAGTTCTGCTAAGAATGCAATACAGTACAGAGGCTTTTTTGTCCTTACAAAGTTATTCAGATGAAGCATACATATAAGATGAAGCATACATATAAAGAGAATGGAATATGAAAAAGACATATCGTAGAATTCATTGCTTTTTCCCGCTATAGATTGCACTGTAAGCAATATAAGGACAATGAAGGAAATGTTTATCAACCTTCTGTACAATATTTCCGTATCTTCAATCATAATTGCGAATACCAGCATTGGAGCACATACGGTAATTGAGGTAAACATCCATGAAAGTAAAACTCCGTTACTCACGCCGATAAAAATCGAGAAAAGATATGGAAAAAACATGAGCAGCTCTACACCGCAAAAAACGCACAGTTGCTTTATTTTCATTTTCATCAACGACCAAAGCAGCAAAAGCGCAAGTACGGCATATATCATAAGCCTTATCAGCTTCAGTATAGTTGCCCCTTCGTTAAAGAGTGCTTTCGCCATTCCGTTAAATGCACTCATTATAATATAGGCAACTATGAATATGCTTAAAACATCGTCCCTTGATTTGTTTTTAAATTTCATAACTCTTAATATACCCGTCAAATTTTTCGGCAAGATTTTTATTTGTCATTTCACAAGCTGTAGCGTATGCTGCCCTTGATATCTCGGTACAGTCAATCTCTGATATATATGACAGCTTATCTGCCAGAGCCTGCGAGTCCTTGAGAGGACAGAGAAATCCGTTTTCTCCGTCTTTGACAATACCGTCTATTCCTTCACCCGACGCACCTATAGGTATACATCCCTGAGACATCGCCTCCACGTACACCATACCGAAGGTCTCGTGACTTATCATTATGAGAGCGTCGCTCTTTTGCATATAGCCGAATACATCACTGTGAGGTACCTTACCGATAAAACGTATACAGTCATCGATTCCCAGGCTACGAGCCATTTGTTTGTAGTTATAAGTCTCACTTCCGTCACCGACGACTGTAAGAAAAAACCGGTTTTCGGGCAGTTTTGAGAGTGCCGTAAGTATCGTATCTATACCCTTGTCTTTTTCTATCCTGCCGACGAACAGCAAATTCTTTACCTTGCTTCTGAAAACAGGCTCCTTCGGCAAAACCTCTTCCTCTATTCCGGAGGGCATAATAAACTGTCTGTCTACCCTCACGTATTGCGATACGGTATCATATTGTGACTTTGCCCTGAAAAGCCAGAAATCAACATAGGAAAGCAGCGGCTTCATCTTTTTCAAGAATGAGTAATCGGTAACGTGTATAACCTGACCGACTTTTTTTGAATACTTCTTTTTGAGTTTTGAGGCAATGGGAAGCGATGGGTCCAGAAAATCGCTGATTATAACGTCGCATCCGCAGGCCGCATCTGATTTAATAACTTTACCGTATAATTTATTTATCTGACTGCGTGCGGCAGAAGAATGAGGTATGTACTTCTTATATGTAAAACGAAATATTCGAATGCCGTCAAAAACGTATTCCTTATCCGAACACATATTCACGTTGAATAAATATTTGTCAAGGCGATGTATTCCGATTTTCTTAAGAAATTTCGCAAGGAATGAAAAAATCTTGGGATACTCTCTCATGCAATGAATGACCGTTACTTCATTGCCGAGTTCCGTCAAATACTTTGCATAATTGTACAAAAACGGAGTTGCATGGTTGTTATCCATGTCGTCGAGGTTCGGAAATTGAGAAGAAATAAAGCAATACTTCATTTTTTAACGTCCTCATCGATATTTTTGATTGTCCGAAACGCTGCGTCGGGGTCCTTGTTCCACCATTCCGACGCTTTTATTTTTTCGATATCTGATGAATCAAATCTGTATTTTATTATTCTTGCAGGAACGCCGCCGACTATTGCGTATGGAGGCACGTCCTTGGTTACTACAGCTCCCGCAGCTATAACAGCTCCGTCTCCTATCGTAACACCGCGAAGGACCGTTGCATTAACCCCTATCCAGACATCGTTTCCGATAGCAACCTTCTTTCCTGTCATAGATTTATGGTCGTCAAACATCGCATTAATTCTTTCAGAGGTGGTAACCTTAGATAAATCGTGTTCACCGGGACCGATTGTTACAAATGAGGCTACCGAACAGTAGTTTCCTATCACGGAGTCCGTAATCGTTGTATATCTTCCGAAATAGCAGAACTTACCTATGTTTGTTTTCTCATCGGCAAAAAAACCTCGGTTGAATTTACTGCCCTTACCGTACGAGCAATACACGCCTGCTCTGAAAGTAAAAATTCGAATTATCCTATGCAATATTTTTTTCATCATATCTTTATCCACTCCGGAGGAATGATATCTATAGGACTATTGTCAAAAAACCATTTTGAAGGGGCTAAAACAATTTTTTCGGGGTACTTTATCATGTATGCTCCCCACCAGTTATATGTACTGTTGACTATTATGGCATGCTTACATGAGGACATAAGAATAAACTCTTCAAAATCGTTAACCTGAAATTCAGGCTCTCTGAATTTCACGGTGTGTTCGCCCCAATTGATATTTTCCTTGCACCATTCGATGTCGTTCGAAAAGACGTAATAAACTGGGTTCTTAACATGTTCGTCAATATACTGCATTGCTCTTTCGTAATATGAAGAATCAAAGGCTGAGTAATGTGAAAATTCCTTGAGATAATCTCCCCTGCGAACGCCGACGAATACAGAGTTTTCGTTCTCCATAACGGTTTTTGTTTTTGCGGTTTTCTCGCTTATGGGACTTTTGGGTATATACTCTCTGAATATTTCATCCTTAACTTCTTCAATATAACGCCACGATTGCCAATAACCGTCAAAATAAGTCTTACCGATAATATCGTTTGGCTCAATAAACGCTCTGTCAGGCTCGATGAAGTAACGGGGGTTTATCTTCCCCTCGAGAAAGATACCGACTTTGTATCCGAACGACCGAGAGTTACCCTTGTGCCTCAATCTGCACACTCTCTTCAATACTTCGCGGTCGGCGCTTTCCAAAGTAATGGCAAACTTTTCTATCCTTGGGACTCTTATATTATCGTTTTTCAGTGAATTGTATGCCGAATAATCGAGATATACTTTTTTCCCGGTTCTCTTCTCGATAAGTTTGGCAAAAGCATACTGAAACATCTGGTTGCCGAGACCGCCCTTGAGCTTAACTATCTTTATATCGTCGTTCATTTGCCTCCGAAATGCCTCTTTTCATATTTTCTCTTCTTCCAAAAGCCGTACCACATATTTCTGCAAGCGTACAGAAAAGCAATCGGTGCGGATTTCTCGTCACAATAACGGAATAAGTCATAGTGACTCTTCAGCTTTTTGCTCAATTTATCGTGGCTTATACTCTTACTTCTGATTCTGTACTTTGCAAGATTTTCATCAAGTAATCGGCAAACAGCATCGGTTTTCTGAAACAACATAAGTTCAATGGCATAGTCGTTGTTCTTTTTTATATCTTTAATTTGTATTAAACCGAAATGCTTTGCATTATACATCATGGTAAGATGTCCGACGTAATCATATCTGTATATCTTTTTCCGATTGATTATATCGGGACCTGAAACGTATATGTTCAGAGGCTTGCCGTCCTCGTCAATTTTTTCGTAATTCGTATAAGAGAAAAACAATCCGTTATCCGCCATAAATTTAAGTTGTTTTTCCAGCTTTTCCGGAACCCATATATCATCTGAATCCAGAAAGGCAATCCATTCGCCTTTTGCTTCTCTGATGGCGTAATTCCGAGACACTGCAGCTCCGCTGTTTTTTTCATTTTTCAAATACCTTATTCTCGCGTCGTCAAATGATGAAACCGCTTCGTCGGTATCATCGGTTGAACAGTCATCAACAATAAGGAGTTCCCAATTCTTATATGTCTGATTTATAACTGAGTCTATGGATTCCCTTATAAATCTTCCGGTATTATACGACGGCATTATTATTGATACTAACCCAGACATGCTATACTCCTTTTATTTTATATAAAAATTTCAAAACTAAGATTAACCGTGCCTCAAACAAGTTCTTTTGCCTTCGCCATATTCTCATCGTATGTAGCTTTATCGATTTTACCTTCGAGCATAAGCCAATCGCCATAGTCCATGTCAGAGACCGTCCCCTCTCGAACGACGTCGCTTCTCTTTACAACCTTGATTAATGTCTTTAAGATTATTTTCAAATCTCCGATAAAGGTGATACCTCTGTCTATGTATTGCAAATCGTAATCGAATTTTTGTTCCCACGTAATATTATTTCTGCCGTTAACCTGAGCAAGACCGGTAAGACCCGGACGTACCGTATGTCTTCTTCTCTGCTCATCCGTCATAAAAATCATATCTCGTACAAGTTGCGGTCTGGGCCATACTATTGACATATCACCGATAAGTATGTTTATCAACGACGGCAGTTCGTCGAGCGACGTGCTTCTCAGAAATTTACCGTAACCGTTCAGACGCTCCTCGTCAGAAAGAAGACTTCCGTATTGGTCCTTACGGTTAGACATTGTTCTGAATTTTATTAACCGGAATATTCTTTCGTTTCCCGTCTTTTTATCTGTTCTTCCCGGGCGCATTTGTATAAAAAACGGATTTCCCGACATTGCAACAGCGCCGAGAGCAGTTAATATCAAGAGAAGCGGAAGCAAAACGATAATTGCCGTCAGCGACAGTATTAAATCCAACGTTCTCTTAATAAATCCAGAATACATAGAAACCTCCGTTGAAATCAGTTAAAACAATTTTTATATCATGGGTTCTTGGGATTTTCCCGCTTCGATATCCGGTTTGTATCATGCCATATTGCACCGAAATATTAAATTATATGCCGGCAAATCCGAAAAATTGATACTTAAATATTATTTATATATTAACATATTTATATTTATATGTCAAGGTTATTAACACAAAACGGCAGTTGAAAATTTCGGTAAAATGCGGATGATATATAAATGTATAATTCTGCGTTTTTTACAAACAATAACATAGCAAGTATGTAATTTCAAGTATATGTTTAAGGAGATGTATATAAATGAAAGCAACAGGAATAGTCAGAAGAATAGACGACCTCGGACGCGTCGTTATACCCAAGGAAATCAGACGAACAATGAGAATACGTGAGGGGGATCCACTCGAAATATATACAGACCGCGAGGGGGAGGTTATATTTAAGAAATATTCCCCGATAGGCGAGCTTCAGTCATTTGCCGCACAATATGCCGACACCCTGCAAAAAATCTGTTCGATGGCGGTTATAATATGCGACCGTGACGCAGTAATAGCCGCAAGCGGAGTGCCGAGAAAAGAATATATGGATAAATCAATATCGGAAGGTCTTGAAAACATTATAGAAGGCAGGAGCCTATATACCTACAGACGCGGAAACGAAAAAATATACGTTACCGCCGACGGTGGTTCTCATTACGTCAGCTGTGCCATGCCTATAATAAGCGAGGGTGATATTATAGGGTGCGTACTCTCGGTAATGCACGAGGGTGAAGACGGATACAATAAAATATCCGACGATATGGAGATAAAGCTAATCCAGACTGCCGCAGGATTCCTCAGTCGCCAACTCGAAAACTGAGAATAAATCGAAAAAACAGAGGATAACAAGTGCAGTTCCATAAGTATTTATTATATAGAGAAAAGGCTGACGAAATCTTCGTCAGCCTTTTGCTTTTGCGTCGAAAAACACACAACTTATCTCAAAATATTTTTATAATTCGGAAAATGTTTTTACACAATTGTCAGCCAAAAAAGAGTTTTAAGCAGGTCATTGACAGTTATTTGCAATACCTCGCATAACGGCATCATAAGAGAAAACTCCGGAAGGCCTTTTTAGCACTCCCTTTTCGAAACAGTCTTATTGCTGATGAAAAATGCATCGGCAAGCTACTTTGTTGAGTTTTGTTGTTTCCTCATTTCTGCTGTAAATTTGCAGATTTTGATTTGGTCCATTGTTTTTTCTCTTTTTTCCGTCATTATACACGATGTCGGAAATAATACACACACGAAGCGCATGGTTTTGTTTATCCACGACTCTAAGAGCTGAATTTTTATTCATCAAAAATTGTTTTGCATGGGCAAAAAACTCGGCTTGTAAAAAAGCCGAGTTTAAGATTCTCAATCAAAACATATTTGGGCAAGCGGTATTTTTTTAATTCGATTTGACTTCTGCTTGCTTTTCAATAATATCTGCGGCAGATTCGAGGAAATCTCCCTCGAAAAGTTCAATAACGCCACGGTCAACCGCCTTCGTCAGTTCAGGGTCAATCGGTATTTTTGCAAGAAGAGGGACACCGTATTCATTTGCAAGGGCGTCTATGTTGCTCTCTCCGAATATTTTATATTCGCGACCGCAGTCAGGACATTTGAAATAACTCATATTCTCTATAAGACCGAATACTTTTATGTCCATCAGCTTTGCCATATTCATGGCCTTTGCAACTATCATGGATACAAGCTCCTGAGGACTTGCAACAATCACGATGCCGTCGAGAGGCAGGCTCTGAAATACGGTAAGCGGAACGTCGCCTGTTCCGGGAGGCATATCGACAAACATATAATCCACATCGTTCCATACAACCTCGCTCCAGAACTGTTTTACCGTTCCGGCTATAACGGGTCCGCGCCATACTACGGGTTTTTCTTCTTCCTCAACAAGCAGATTAAGCGACATAACCTCTATTCCCGTTCTTGTTTTCGGAGGAAACATACCGTTCTCATCACCTGTTACGGATGCGGGTTTCAGTCCGAATCCTCGAGGAATTGACGGACCTGTGATATCGGCATCGAGAATAGCAGTTTTATAGCCCCTGCGCCTCATTATTACTGCAAGCATTGAGGTAACTATTGATTTACCGACTCCGCCTTTGCCCGACACTACGCCTATTACGTGCTTTACGTTGCTGAGCGCGTTCTGAGGGGCAAGAAAAGCGCTTTTATCGTGCTTATCTTTTGACGGGCAGTTTTCCTTACATGAACTGCAATCATGCGTACATTCTGACATTTTGAAATTTCTCCTTATACTTCTTTAATTAATTGCTTTTATGATTCTTACTTAAGAAAGCATTATAAACTATATAAGCGAAAATATATGTGCCTATCGGTATCAACGAAAAGAGAAATGACGTACCGTATGCAGTTACGCCTAAACCGCCGAATACCGAAGGAATTGCTCCGGAGAGGAAAATAAAGCATATTCCGAAGAATAAATATACGGTGGATGCACCGGCAAACAAGCTCTTCGATACAAAAGAAAGAGATATCGGAGATATGAGAATGAGTGCAGTAAATACGGCAGAGGAGACAGTCTGAGTCGTAATCGAACCCACGGATAAGCGTGCGAGCAACGCCATCACGAAAGCCGCAAGACAGAATGCGAGGGACGGTAACCGGCTTTTCAGTATTCTTTGATAAAACGACCTTGAGAAATCCGTAATCACGCAGTCGTTGACGCGTTTACAAAGACAGGCAATGCATATAACTCCGAATAAATCGGAATAAATATTCAGCATAAGCATCTGAGCAGGAGTGAGAGCGCATAAACCGAGCACGGCGAAAGCAATAAGTAAAACAGAACGCATGACGAGAGTATCCGTAAGATACTTCACCATTATTTCGAGCTGTTTGTATATTCTCTTCGCCATATGCACCGCCGACGAACACGCAAGAGCCCCTCCGACAAGTGCGTCTGAAATCTGAGAGACGGCACCGCACCTGATATTTTCGGAGGAATAATTTCTCCGTATCTGCGGACGTGAAACGTCGCATAGCATATCGTAGTCATCGATGTCAGAAACTACCGTGTCAGCATATACCGCCAGAGGCAGATTGGAAAAACTTGAGGTATAAAGGCAGATTCTGTATTTATTGCGTTTTAAGACTATCATAAGGTCATTTTTCTGGGTATCTGAAAGAGCTAAAAAGAAATCGTACGTTTCCGCCGCACTCTTCATCGTCTCAAAATCCGATATCATGGAACCCGTGCAAAAACGTGTATCTGCAAGGCTTTTGCACTTTTCTTTCAGTTCTCTTATCATATATTTTGCATTGTCGACCATAATAAGCGGTCTTATGCGATTGTCAATGCAGAACGAAAAGAACTTGTCCGCATATGGGGAAATCGTCTTTTTATATGCTATAAATCCGTAGAACTGTAAATGCTCTATCGGAAAGGTCTGCGAGTTCACTTCCTCGTCGGTATAAATACGTCGTGCGTATGCATAAACCCCGTACCCGGATGCGGTCATTCTCCCCGCAATGGTCCGAAGCTCACTTCTTCCCTTATGGTCGAGCAGCTTCGGCGTTTTTCCGCATATCACGGTATCCGATGCCGATAATATATCCTCGAACGGTCCGCGTATGATTGCAAATTTTTCCCGTCCGAGAATGACGGATATATCGAATGGAGAATCAAAACCGGCACTTCGCTTGTACCCGAGACGGAATCTGCTTTCCCCGGCCGCTCTGCATGCATAGTCGTATACCGCCTTTGAATACGGCGATATTGAAAAAACAGGTTTTTTCTTTTCAAAAGGATTAAGACTCGCCGCACTCTCCGCAACCGCAACCGAACGCAGAAAAAGTGCAGTATCGTTGTTCTCTATTTTCTCGCCGCATCCGTAGGTATGCCCGGTCGCTGAGACTGCCACAATTTCTATTATGTCATCTGTAAAAAGCATATCGGCATCCGTAACAATGCAGTCTGTTTCCGAGAGTTTTTCTATCGCCTCGGGATTTGTAATGAATACCAATTCACCGTCGTTTTTCTTGGCGTATCGTATTCTCACACATATGGTAATTTCCGTGCAAATAAATGAGAATCCATTTAACATTCCGCACAAAAACGCAATTGAGGAAAATATTTCAAACAGTTTATTTTCTTTTGATATTCCGAATATAAACATGAGCAGAACGGAGATTACGGCAACTGCTGCGGATGCCGAAAACAGCTTCGTGGCAAAGGACTCTATGCTCTTTGCGCATCTCAGGTTCCCTACGTCTGCGCTTACCTCGGCTTTACCGCGTTTCACGGCCTCGCACTCTTTTCCGACCGCCGTAACAATCGCACGACATTCCCCTCCTTTTATAACGGAGGTGGCGAACACCATATTGTTATATTCCCCGACGGAAAACTGTTTGCTCGAATATCTTTTTTTGGTTTCTCTGTTACCTGTTATATTGCCCTCAAGCGCATAGACCTTTCCCGATATAACGGCAACGTCGGCAGGACATACGTCACCTACCCTGAGGCAAATAAGGTCACCGATAACAAGATCCTCCGGTCTTACCGCCATATGTATCCCGTCTCGTATCGTTTTTACCGACGGAACTGAACGGGAAATAGAGCGCATTATTGTTCTTCTTGAAAAAATACAAGTAGTTGTAACAAGAATAAGATATACCGTGAGAAGCAAAAGCGAAGTAATAGCCGTCCTCATATCCGCAAAAACGAACATCAGCACCGACAGAAAATACATCGCGACAAAATATATTCCGAGCATTATGCGTCGGAAACGTTCAGATGCTCTCCTCGGAGCGAAGGAATACGTTATATTCGGTCCGCTGCGCGCAAGACGCCTTTTTGCCTCTTTCATCGAAAGACCGTTTTGGAGGTCAGTCGAGAATTCACGGGCTATCTCATCAGAGCTTTTTATAAGATATTTGTTTTCCATGTTATAACACCAACGGATAATAATTAATATTATCAACAATACATTTCACGGTATGTCACATTTCCAATGCCGGTACCGTATACCGTTTTCTGCTAAATTGCCGATACAGCAAACTCACCGTCTTTTACGGATATTGAAATTCCGACGGTTCCGCTCTTATAGTTCTGAATTATTCTATCGGCTATAACGTCCTCAAGATTTGACTGAATATATCTGCGCATGTTTCTTGCGCCGAATTTTTCGGAGTATGAGTCGTATGCAACCTTTTTCTTAACCTCGTCTGTATATTTCAGAGTTATACCCCTGTCGGCGAGTGTCTTTGATAACTCAGAGAGCATGATTTCCGCAATATTCGAGAAATCATCGCGCGACAGTGCCCTGAATGTTATTATCTCGTCTATACGGTTAATAAATTCCGGTTTCAGGAATTTGGATATTGCTTTTTCCGTCTTTTCCTTATTCTGCTCATCCTCGGTATGTGAAAAACCCGCGATTGAAACGCTCTTTCCCGCACCTGCATTAGTCGTCATGATAATAACGGAATTTTCAAAGTTAACAACCTTTCCCTTACCGTCCGTCATACGACCGTCGTCGAGAACCTGAAGAAGAATATCGAGAACGTCTGGATGTGCCTTATCTATTTCGTCGAAAAGTATTATGGAATAAGGGTGACGACGTACCTTTTCCGTGAGCTGTCCACCCTCATCATAGCCAACGTATCCGGGAGCCGAACCCGTAAAGCGTGACGTATTCCATTTATCCGCATACTCGCTCATATCTATTCTTATAAGGCTGTCGGGTGTCTTGAACAGTTCGTTTGCGAGTGTCTTTGCGAGTTCTGTTTTACCTACTCCCGTAGGTCCTGCAAAAAGGAATGATACGGGCTTTCTCTTGGCCGATACCCCGGAACGCTTGCGTCTTATCGCTCGTGCTACTGCTTTTACCGCTTCTTCCTGTCCGACCAGGTGCTGTGATAATCTGCTTTCAAGACTGCTTAACTGTTCGAATTCACTCTCGGTAATTGATGAGGCGGGTATACCGGTCCATATTTCGATAACGTCGGCAAGGTCTGTAACGCCCAGGGAAAGAGCCTCACATTCCTTCTCGATTTTCTCCTGTTTTTCAAGCAGCTTGAGCTCTCTTACCTTTATATCGGCAAGGCGCTTGTATTTCTCCTCGTTCTCATCCGAAAGGTTCTCCGCATCAGCTTTTTCCTTGCCGAGTGCAGTCATTTCCTCCTCCGCCTTTTTTCTTTCGGCTATGCAAGGGGAATTTATGGCTTTATGAGACGCTGCCTCATCTATGAGGTCTATGGCCTTATCGGGCAGAAAACGGTCTGTTATATATCTTTCCGAAAGAACGACTGCATTATAAACTATATTATCGGGAATTTTAATTCCGTGAAAATCCTCGTAATATTTCTTTATATTGGATATCATTTTTACGCTGTCCTCAAGAGAGGGTTCGTTTACCGTTACAGGCTGAAATCTTCTCTCGAGCGCGCCGTCTTTTTCTATATATCTGCGATATTCGTCGAGTGTGGTTGCACCGATAACCTGTATCTCTCCTCTTGAAAGAGCGGGTTTTATCATGTTTGCCGCATCCATCGAGCCCTCGCTGTTTCCGCCTGCGCCGATGATATTGTGTATTTCATCAATAACGAGTATTGCATTCTTATGCTTTTTTATCTCGGATATAAGCCCTGTAAACCGCTTTTCAAACTGACCGCGATACTGCGTACCTGCTATCATAGCCGGCAAATCAAGCTGAAAAATCTCCTTGTTTTTTAGTGCATAAGGCACACATCCGTCTGCAATTCTCTGCGCGAGAGCCTCCGCTATTGCCGTTTTTCCGACTCCCGGCTCTCCGACAAGACAGGGATTGTTTTTCTGCCTGCGGCAAAGAATCTGTATAACACGCTCAAGCTCCCTGTCTCTGCCTATTATTCTGTCGAGTTTTCCCGCGGCCGCCTTTTCTGTCAGATTGTCGCAAAAGGTCGATAAGAACTTATACTTTTCATTTTTTTGTGCCGGCTTCTCATCGGAATTTTCCTTCGACGCCTCGCCGCCGCCCGTGCGCATAGCATTTGCAAACAGATTCGGTATTATATTTCCGAATGGGAAAGGCATGGGAATATCGCCCGGCATTTTTTTTGCCGCGCCGGATTTGCTTTTACCGTCGGAATTCGGTCCTTCTGCGGGGGCTTCTGTGTCTGCCTTATCCGATGAAGCTTGCGGCGTATTCTTAACACCGTCAATGTTCTCTTCATTCTCGGCATCTTCATCGACACCCGATGTAAATTCCGCGAGCGCATCCTCGCAGCTGTCAAGTGTCTCGTCAAGCTCCTCTCCCTGTATTCCGAGCTTATCAAGCATATCCGTGACGGGTTTTATCCCGAGTTCTTTTGCACATTTGAGGCACAGACCCTCGTTTTTCATTTCGCCGTTTTCGAGTCTGGTAACGAAAACGGTAGCCATTCTTTTATGGCATCTGGAACAACTTTCAAAATTCATATATATACCTCTGAACCATGGTAAAGTTTACCCGTACAAACAGGTAAACCGAAAATCTTATTAATGGAAGTATGAGTTATGTATCAAAAACAAACGTCCGTTGTCCGGTACAAAACTCACGCAAACCATCTTAGAGGACTTATTTTCAGCATAAATCTGATTATCCACGTTGTATCGGCATTAAACGAGGTGAGAAACGCTACTTTTCCGCTCTCAGCCAATGCGCCGATGCCATATGCAAATATCATAGCGAATATAACGCCGAAAAGATATGCGGATACTACACCGAATACAAGACCGCCTATTTTGTTTACAATATTAAGCATTTTCATCTTAAAGATTTTGTTGAGTATTGCCTCGGCAATACAAAGTGCTATTTTGGAGATAAAATAAATAATAAAGAATGAAATAATTACAGATATTATGTTGGAAACAAATCCGGCTATGGAAGTAATAAATTCGCTCACTGCATTGCCGGCTCCGTTAACTGCGTTCTGCGCGAATTCGTTAAGGTTAAGTCCGAAGAACTCCGCTATTTTCTTGACAAAGTCCGGAATGGAATCAACCAGACCCTGTGCCGTTACATCCTTCCCCGCAAGCGCATTCTCGACCATCTTGTCGACCTGCGTGCTCACGTATGGCATAACGTACGTCTCACATATTTTATCGCTCAGCTTCTGATAGAATTTATACGCAAAAATAAACGCATATATACGCTTCGGACGGAATGCGGTGCTGATAAGCCCCGTTTTATACCCACGTATGATGAAAAACACCATAAGCGATAACAAAATCAAATCAAAAATAATATTAGCAAAATTCATAAAACATTCCTCACTTTACCACAACATTATCACTGCCGACTATCCTGCTTATTTCGTCTATTGTTTTATTTGAGACGTCTACACCGGATATATTTACCTTAAAATATTTTTTGTTTTTCGTATCGTAGAACATAAGTCGGTTTTTTCCCTTGTGAGATGAAAAAAACTCAAGTAAAATATCACATATACGATTTTCGGTTGACGGAACCTTAATATAAAGTGTTTTTTCGCCGTCATCTTTTGTATTGTTACCGGTAGTAGGATTGCTTCCGAGAGCATTATTCTTTTCAGTACCGTTTTTTCTCGCCGACTCGATATATGATGCGAGGATCTTGGTTTTTTCCTCCTCACCGACCGACAGAGTTCCTTTAACGCAGACGGCGTTTCCGACAAAGATCTGCGATGCATACTTTTCGTATTGCCTCGGGAAAACAACGACCTCGGCTTCTGCATCGGTATCCTCTACTGTTATAAAGCACATATCCGCACCGTTCTTCGTTCGTTTAACGCTCCGTGCGGTTATGAAACCGATTACAGATACCTCGCTTTTATCGTGATAACGTCCGTTTTCGATGCTTTTTTTATCGTTGTCGTAGGAAAAACCTTTACCGTATTCGGAAAAATCCGACGTGTAGCCCGAAGAATTGTCCTGCAGATTATCGCCGTCAGATTCATCCGATATGCTTATTATATCAGATATTTTATCCGGTTGCAACAGAGAAATATATTCAGAATACTCATCGAGAAGATGCCCGGAAAAATACATTCCCGTGCTCTCTTTCTCAAAACGCATAAGCTCCGAAAACGGAAACTCGGGTAAATTCGGATATTCAAAACCTTTTTTCTCTATTTTATCCTTTCCACCCATGGAGAATATGTCGATTTGTCCGCCGATGTTCGAGCGATTGCGCTGTTGCACCTCATCAATGAGCAATTCATACGAAGCGAGAAGCCTGCTGCGATATACTCCGAGAGAATCGAGTGCTCCGCTCTTTATCAGTGACTCTATCTGTTTTCTGTTTATTTCACGAATGGATATCCTCGTTATAAAATCCTCAAAGTCGGCAAATTTTGCATATGACCTCTCCGATATCACCTCGTCGATAAACTGCTTCCCGACGTTTTTTATTGCAAGAAGTCCGAAACGTATAGCTCCCCCCTCAGATACGGTAAAATCTGAAAAGCTCTCGTTTATATCCGGAGGAAGAACACGTATTTTCAGTCTTGAGCATTCGGATATATATTCGTTCACTTTAACCGTATCGCCGAGAACACTGGTAAGAAGAGATGCCATATATTCACCGGGATAATTTGCCTTAAGATATGCCGTTCTGAATGAAACCAAGGCATATGCGGCAGCATGCGACTTATTAAACGCATATTTTGCAAAGCTCGCCATATCGTCGAATATTTTGTTTGCGACGCTCTCGCTTATTCCGTTATTTGCCGCACCCGAAATGAATTCCTCTCGCTCGCGCATCATTACGTCGGTTTTCTTTTTTGCCATGGCGCGTCTGACAATATCGGCACGTGCAAAGGAATACCCCGCAAGACGCCTGAATATCTCCATTACCTGCTCCTGATATACGATGCATCCGTACGTAGGAGAAAGTATCGGGGCAAGCATATCTGTGTCGTATACGATTTTTTCCTTACCGTGACGTCTTGCGATATAGGTAGGTATATTGTCCATAGGACCCGGGCGGTAAAGCGCTATCGCCGCAATTATATCATCGAATCTCTCGGGTTTCAGTCGCATGAGCATATTCGTCATGCCTCGTTTTTCGAGCTGAAAGACACCGCAGGTATATCCTGAAGAAATCATATCGTATACGGCAGGGTTTTCCGTATCAATCTTCTCTATTTCAAAGTTCGGGTTTTTCTTTTTTATGAGTTTTACCGCATCGTTTATAATCGTAAGGTTACGAAGCGCAAGAAAATCGAATTTCACGAGTCCCAAGTCCGCATCTGTAGTCATATCGTATTGAGTAACTATATTATCACCGTTCATCGATACGGGGACGTATTCGCGCGTGGGCCTTTCGGTTATGACTACGCCTGCGGCATGAGTGGACGCGTTTCTGGGCATCCCCTCAAGCTTCATTGCGGTATCAACGAGTTTCTTTACGTTTTCGTCGGAATCGTAGAGCTCCGACAGGGACTTGCTTTTCAGAGCGGATTTCAGCGTTGCATTTATATCTCGCGGTATCAGCTTTGCTATTTTATCGACCTCGGAATACGGCATACCGAGGGCACGTCCCACGTCTCGTATCGCACCTCTGGCCGCCATCGTACCGAACGTCACAATCTGCGCCACATGGTCCTTTCCGTATTTACGTTTTACGTACTCTATAACCTCGTCTCTTCGGTTGTAGCAGAAATCAATATCGAAGTCGGGCAGAGACACCCTCTCCGGATTCAGAAATCTCTCGAAAAGAAGGTCATATTTTATTGAGTCAATATCGGTTATACCTATGCAATAAGCGACAAAACTGCCGGCACCGGAGCCTCTTCCGGGCCCTACGGGGATTTTATTGTCCTTTGCATATCCTACAAAGTCTCGGACTATGAGAAAATAGTCGTTAAATCCCATCTTGTCTATAACAGACAACTCATATTCAATCCTGTCGATATAAACGCTTCTTTGTATTTTATCGAAATATATAAGCCCCGCAGCAACCTTTTTATTAAATCCCGAATATGTGAGCGAGCGCAGGTATTCGCGACAGCTTTCACCGTTATCAGGCACAAAAGACGGGAGATGCGTTTTCCCGAATTCAAAGTCGAAGTTGCACATATCGGCAATCTTTACCGTATTGTCACAGGATAACGGATAATCGGCAAAGAGATTTCTCATCTCCGCCTCTGTTTTGTAATAATACTCACTGCCGGAAAATCCGAAGGAAGCCTCCTCTCCGACAGCCGAGTTTGTCTGTATGCATAACAGCACTTTATGAATATCGGCATCAGAACGTCTGACGTAATGAACGTCGTTGGTCGCAACCATTGGTATGCCGAGCTTCTCACTCATATCACGAATGACGCCTGCTACCTGTTTCTCCGCGTCAAGCCCGTGATTCTGAATTTCGAGAAAAAAGTCATTGCCGAAAATCTCTTTCATAACGAGAGCATATTTCTCAGCCTCGTCAAACATACCCGACAAAATCATCTGCGGTATCGCACCCGCAAGACACGCGGAGAGTGCTATAAGTCCCTCGGAATGTGATGATAAAAGCTCGATGTCTATTCTCGGCTTACCGTAAAACCCATCAGTGTAAGAAGATGATACGAGAGATATAAGATTTTTATAGCCTGTTTCATTTTTACACAACAGAATGAGGTGATAACCCGATAGGTCTTTCTTTCCGTCCTTGTCGAATCTGCTTCTGCGCGCTACGTATACCTCGCACCCTATTATAGGTTTTATACCGTATTCTTTGCATTTGCGATAGAATTCGACTGCACCGTACATTACGCCGTGATCCGTTATTGCAAGAGCTTTTTGTCCTGATTCGCTCGCTGCTCTTACCAATTCCTCAATTCGGCACGCACCGTCCAAAAGACTGTATTCCGTATGATTGTGAAGATGAACGAAAGCCATATCATCACCCCCTTCCCGACAACGTCAGACGTTTGTCGCATTTTTATTTGACGCATTATACGCCGTATTGAATATTATATTTGTTTATTTTTTGCACCTTTGCTTATGATAATCAGAAATATCTGCAAAAATCTATATTTTTGTATCATTACCGTCATCATCGCAGCCCAGCAGTTTTTTTGCATATTCCGTCAGACGCGAGAGTCTGTGTGAAAGGCCCGACTTTGAAACCGCGGGGACGGCAATTGCCGATAGTTGAGACAGCGAAAGCTCACGGTTGTTTATTCGCAGCTTAGCTACCCAAATAAGCTCGTCGGGAAGCGAAGAGAGCATGTCCCTCTTTTCAAGCTCCTCGATAAGCTGAGTCTGCCTTGCGGAAGCCGTAACCGATTTTGCTATATTGTTGGCCTCACAGTTTGCCACCCTGTTCGCATATGAGCGCATCTGCTTTTCGATTTTTGAGTTAAGAAGTGAAAATATCGTTCCGTTAACCTCTGTCAGGGCAAAGAAATCCGCTATCGTGTTGCCGTTTTTCATATAAAGATATTTTTTTTCATATCTTTTACAAACTTTGAAATCAAGCGAGAGCTTTGCCATAAAATCGGATACGGTATCTATTCGTGAGTCTAAAACCGAGAGCTCCAGATAATAGCTTTTTGCGGGGTCCGACAGCTTGCCCGATGAGAGAAAGATACCTGCTATAAAGTGCTTTTTGCATGATTTGCATTTGCATATTTCGGAGAGATCTATTCGTCCGAGTGCTTCAAGCGAGTTTATATACGCGGACGCCGATGAAGAAGAAAAGTTAACGGTATATCCGCTTTTGCACCTATTTCGCCTTGTATATTGCGGAACCTTGCCGTATATTTCGTGCACGAGAGCGATGGTACGGTAAAGAACCTCGTCACCGTCAATGGTTATCTCAACGTTCTTTTGGTCGCATACTCTTCCTCTTGCCGTGATGATTCCGAGTATAAGTGCTTTTCTGCAACATTTGTCGTTTGATATATCGGACATGATCATATCCTTAACGTCGCTTGAAAAAGACAACTCAAACACCTCCAAAAAACTTTTAAGTCAAATATTATTATCTCCGAGAAATTCCGTCTCGCATATCAGCTCTGCCGAAAACTTCTCTAAAACAACCCGTTTGGTATACTCAATAAGCTCGCGGAAATCCGTCTCTTTCGCATTTCCTCTGTTTATCATAAAACCCGCATGCTTTTCGGATATCGCAGCGTCCCCTATTTCAAAACCTTTAAGACCTGCACGGTCTATCAGGTATGCGGGAGGAGGATATATCTCACTTCTGCGGAATACGCTTCCCGCACTTCTCTCTGACGTCGGCTGAGTTCTGTATTTGTTTCTCTTCGCCGTTTCCGCCCGCTCACGCACGCCGCCATCATATGTAAACTCCAAATCTACGCAAAGGATAATATACCTTTTGCTATCCGTAAAGATACTTTTGCGATATGAATAGGATGCGTCGGATGCGGATATGTCTACAGTTCTGCAAAGCTTTGTATCATAGCACCGTATATTGTATATGGAGTCGGATATTGATTCTCCGAACGCCCCCGCATTCATAACTGCGGCGCCTCCGACGGTTGCAGGTATACCGTAGAGCATTTCCATACCGGACAAGGAGTTTTTCATACAATAACCGATAAGAGAGTTTATCTGCTCGCCCGCATTCACGCTCAGACTGCATGCGTTTTTTCTGCATATACCCTTCATTCTTCGGGATGATATTATTACAGGTATGCTGACCTTGTCGGGGGGTATGATGTTCGACGCATTACCTATTACTCGGTACTTTAATGAATTATCTGAGCATATTCGGATAACTTCTATAAAAGCGTCTTCGCTTTTCGGATATATAAGGCAGGGTATGTCTCCTCCCATCCTCAGAGTACATATTCTGGAAAATGGATAATTGAGTGAATACTCCACCGTACCGCGGCGCTTTAATTCTGACAAATCGGATATAAATGATCTGAACTCCATTTTACCCCCGATAAATTAAATAATATACGATATAATTGAAACTGTCGGCAGTTTTACGGTCGCCGTTAAACTTCGATAAATTCAAATTAAGACCGACATATTATATTATTATGCGCTCGAGGTGTATCCGGTGTTTCAGATTATATGCAATGAAAATCAGAGCGTCATTTCTACGTCGCTTCCGAGCATCATGTCGATAGCCGCCATTCTTTGTGAGTCGGTGACGCTTATTCCCCCGATGATACGTGACAGCTCGTCTATTCTTCCGCTCCTGTCAAGTTCCGTTACCGCAGTGCTTGCAATGTCATCGTCGTTTGACTTTGATATAAGGAAATGCGTATTTGCGAGGGAGGCTATCTGTGCCGAATGTGTAACGCATATTACTTGCGAAGCAGCGGCACATTTCTTTAGCATTATACCGATTTTACGAGCGGTTTTACCCGACACACCGGCATCTATTTCATCGTATATTACCGTGGGAATCTCATCGCTCTCCGCCATAACATTCTTTACGGACAGCATTATTCTGGACAGCTCTCCTCCGCTGGCGATTTTATCAAGAGGCATAGGCATCATTCCTGCGTTTGCTGATATAAGGAAATTAACGTCGTCCGCACCGTATCTGTCAAATGTCAAGCCATCGGCGTTTCCTCTCGGCGTCACAGAAGCGATGAAACTCACCTTGGGCATATCCAGAAAAGCAAGTGATTCGCATACCTTCTCTTCAAGTTGCTTTGCGGCCTTTTTTCTGCTCTCCGACAGTCTTTTTGCGCAGTCGACAAGATACTTTTCCGTCTCGGCGATTTCCGAGAGCAAATCCTGTCGTCTCTCATCGGAGTGTTGAAGCATGGATAACTTCTCCTTTGCTTTTGCGTGAAAAGCAAGAATATCCGTTGCGGTATCGCCGTACTTTCTCTTCAGGCGCGACAGGCTCTCGAGCCTCGACTGTATTTTATCAATAAGTTGTGTGGGGTCGCCTTCTATTCCGTCGGTATATCCGTGTACATCCTCAGCCACGTCGTCGAGCTTCTGCCTGCAATCGGAAAGCGCCTCGGCAAGCTCGGAAGAATCCGGAATTATATCCGAGAGGGTTTCAAGAGAGGCAATACATCTGTCTATTATATAAATCGCGTTTGCTTTTTCTCCTCCTTTCAGCGCACGGTACACAAAGGAGGATTGCTTTGCTATCTTTTCAATGTTAATCAGTTTTGAAAGGCGGGAGTTCAAAAGTTCTTCCTCGCCCTCCTTGGGCTTTACGTTTTCGATTTCGCTTATCTGAAATTTAAGTATATCAATCAGACTATCCTTCTCCTCGGCTTCCTTATCCATATCGGAGAGCTGTTTTCTCTGTGAAAGAAGCGTTGAATAATGCAAAGAATATTCCGAGAGAAGCTCTTCGTTATGTGCATATCTGTCGAGTAGTTCTGTATGCGTGTTTTTTGATACAAGCGACTGACTCTCATTCTGTCCTTGAACGGCAATGAGCAGTTTTGCCGTGTCACGCAAAACGGATATGCCCACAGCCTGTCCGTTGATTTTAATTACGGAATGTCCGTCTGCGTCAAACGCCCTGTAAACAAGGAGTTTTCCCTCCTCGTCCGGTGTCAGACCGAGCGCGGTAATTCTACGCGTAACCGTTTCCGAAAATTCGCCGAAGAGCCCTGCAACGCATGCTCGTCTCTCCCCGTCACGGATAAGAGAACGATCGGCCTTTGCTCCCATAAGAAGGTTAATGCTGTCTATTATAATAGATTTTCCTGCTCCCGTCTCGCCCGTCAAAGCCGAAAAACCGACGGGAAAATCAATATTTATGTTTTTTATTACCGCTATGTTTTCTATATGCAATGATAACAGCATATCAAATAACCTCGTTTTTCATATGGTTTGCAGTAACTTTTTCATCCTGTCGTTGAACATTGCCGCTACCCTCTCGCTCCTCGTGACGATGATAACGTTGTCGTCGCCCGCAACCGAGCCGAGAGTATCGGACATTTTAAGTGAATCTATATATGCCGCCACGGGATTTGCCATGCCGGGTATCGTTTTGACAACAACTATGTTCTGCGCATAGTCGATATTCAGTATCGCGTCTGCAAGTCCCTTGTTGTAGTTTATCGGATGTACGTTTCCGCTCACGTTTGCCGAATACTTGTATTGACCGTGGTTTCCGACTATTTTGACGAGATTGAGATTTTTGATATCTCGTGATACCGTAGCCTGAGCCGCATTTATACCGGCGTCGTTTAGCCTCTCAACAAGCTCCTCCTGCGTTTCTATTTCGTATTTTTCTATAAGCTCGAGAATTTTTTCCTGTCGTATGTTTTTCACGTATGTACCCTCATTTTAAGTATTGTATTATGTGATATATCTGCAAAAGGTTTTTCAATTATACTTTGCGTTTGTCATTTTCATTTTTCGGCACAGTTTATCAAGTGTTCCGAAACCGTCAAAAGATAAAAATTTAATTTTTTTCTCTGATGCAAATACAACGATGTATTCGCCGGGACATAGTTCGCAAATACTGCGGCCGTCAGCCATAACGAAAATATTCGCACCCCTGTCGCTTACGTTTTTCACCTTTATTTTCTTATCGTCACCGAACACCATTGAGCGCCCGAAAAAGGAATGGGCAGCTATCGGAGTCACGCATATTGCTCCAATCTGAGCATCAAGAACGGGGCCGCCTCCCGACATTGAATATCCCGTGGAGCCTTTCGGAGTCGAAATAACGAGAGAATCTGAAGAGTACAAAAGCGAGCTTCTGCCCCCGTCACTTATTTCATATTCTATCATCTGTCCTATTTTCCCGTGCGTGAAAACCATATCGTTCATAGCATACGGAAGCTTTGTTTTCTTATCTTGGCGTACAGTCTCTCCCGAAAGCAACAGGCTCTCGCTGATATCGTATTCACCTGTGAAAAGTCTCGACAGAAGTGCGATATCCGACTCCTCAAGCTGAGTGAGGTATCCGAGGTGACCTCTGTTAATACCCAAAATCGGTATATCGTATTCAATCGCATATCTTCCCGCATCAAGCACGGAGCCGTCACCTCCTATAACTATTATAAGCTCGGAGTCAGACGGAAAAGTGCCTTCGTCAAAGAAAGTAACGCCCACAAGGTTCTCTGCATCGGCAGTAAACAAAGGCATATACACCGTTGCACCGTTGTCCGAAAGAATACGGCATACGTTGCGCGTTACGGCATATCCTGCGTCACGCGACGGATTCGGGATGACGGCTATTCTCGATATATGTTTCATCGTATCAAAACTTCCTCTCTGTTACGAATTATAGTCATAAGCGATATCTGTTACCGTATCGCAAACCGATAATTTCAGTTTTTTTGAAATAAGCAAGATATTCCGTGTTTCAGTATCGCAAACCGATAATTTCAGTTTTTTTGAAATATGCAAGATATTCCGTGTTTCCGTCTCCGCCCTTTATCGGCGATTCGGTTATTCCGATTAAGTCAAAACCGAGTTCTTTTGCAAATTGGCATACTTTATTTTTAGCCATAACACGGTTTTTTTCATCTTTTACGATGCCGTTTTTTCCGACGCCGCCCCTGCCGACCTCAAACTGCGGTTTTATAAGGGACACCAGCTCTCCGCCCGTTTCCAGAATATCAAAAACAGCGGGAAGTATCAGCGTCTGCGATATAAACGATACGTCCATAACGGCGATGTCGATTTTACGGTCAAAATCGTTTTTCGATATATATCTTGCGTTTACGCTCTCACGGCTTTCGACACGTGCATCAGATGATATTTTTTCGGCGAGCTGTCCCTTTCCCGAATCTATTGCATAAACGAATTTAGCTCCGTTTTGAAGAAGGCAATCGGTAAAGCCACCGCTCGATGCCCCGATATCTACGGCAACTTTGTCTTTTACCTCTATACCGAAAGCATCTATTGCCCCCATCAGCTTATAACCGCCGCGACTTACGTATTCGGTATTGTCAAACACGGAAACAGCGGCGCTTTCCTCCGTCTGATACGAGGATTTCACTATCACTTTTCCGTCTACCGAAACATATCCGCCCTCGATAAGTCTCTGTGCCGAAGTTCTGCTCTTAACATAACCTCTGTCCGTTAAATATACGTCAAGTCTCATTTTGTATTCCCGTTTGTTCCCTATTCACGTACGTTTATTTATTTCTTGTCAGAAGAACTCTTGCGAGGGATATAAGGTTTTGAGAATTTTCGAGTTTCATGGCCGCGCCGACTGCTCTGTCGGTAAGCTCGGACGCATATTTCATCGCCTTATCCTCATTCATAAACGAAAGAAACGTTGTTTTACCGTTCTCTCGGTCGCTTCCGATATTTTTACCGAGAGCGGAAAAGTCGCCTTTTTTGTCAAGAACATCATCAACAATCTGGAAGCAAAGACCGACGTTGTCCGCATATTCGAGGGAAATATCAAGAATTTCCTTATCGGCTCCTGCCGCTATACAGCCAAGAGATACCGCCGCACGCATAAGTGCTCCGGTTTTCTTGTTTTGCAATTTTATCAGCGTATCATAGTCTATCGGAGGGTTTTCGCCATTGCCGTCAAAATGCGCGTCTGAGATGCCTGTGCTGTCACTCTTCTTTCCCTCTGCCATCATATCTATTATCTGTCCGCCGATCATGCCCTCTGCTCCCGCATTGAAAGAGAGAGTCTTTACAGCCTCCTTTATTACAGAAGGCGAGGTATTTGCTGATGAGAGAGCGAAAAAGGACATGGTGAGCAGCCCGTCGCCCGCAAGAGTTGCAACGTCAACGCCGAAAACCTTATGGTTGGTAGGCTTTCCGCGTCTGTAGTCATCGTTATCCATGCAAGGTAAATCGTCGTGTATGAGCGAATAGGTATGAAGCATTTCTATTGCCGCCGCAAAGTCGAGTGCAACATCCTCATCTCCGCCGAGAATACGGGAAAATTCGCATACGAGATACGGACGTATCCTTTTTCCGCCCGCCGAAATGCTGTATTTCATTGCGTCGTATACCGTCTTTATATCATCGTCTTTACATTCGAGATATTTATATATTCTCTCTTCTGTTTTTCGGGCACATTCGTGCAGTTTTTCCGCAAGGTCAACCGCGGTAACGAGCTTTGGCTCGTATTGTCTGTCATCACTCTTAAACATTTCCGCTGCCGTCCTCTTTTACAATAAAATCCTCTTCAGCAGCCTCTCCGTTCATCCCGAATGTGAGTTTCTTTACCTTAAGCTCCGCCTCATCGAGCATACCGTTGCATTTGGATACAAGAGAGGTTCCTTCCGCAAAGAGTTCGAGAGCTTTATCGAGGGTTGCATCTCCTCCGTCAAGGATATTTACTATTTCATCGAGTCTCTTTACCGACTCTTCAAACGTTTTGTTTTCGTTTATGCTCATTTTATATCTCCGTTATTATTTGTTACGACCGTAAAACCGATTATGCCCCGCTAACCGGGATTTTTTATCGTATATTTTACCTCTGAATAAATCTCACCGTCGCACTGCACGGCTCTGATTATCTGCCCGGGCTCTGCGTTGTAAGCATTTACTCGCTTACCGTTTTTATCAACCACCACAGAATAGCCACGCTTCAAGGAGGACAGAGGACTTAGCGCATCCAGTTTACCCGAGAGCAAAGACAGCCTTGCCTGCTTTTTGTCCGAAAAGGCTTTGATAGCCGTCAGAAGTCTTTCTTCACGGTGTGAAATATTCATCCTGGCGTTTTCGAAAAAGCGTGTAGGCTCCGATAAAATTCTGCGTTCCGACAGTCTGCTCACACGTTCTCTGTTTTTGCTGATAATTGCATTCATACGCATATGCAATCTCTCGCAGCTGCGTTTTATTTCGTCTCTCATTTCATCAAGGCTCGGAACTGCCAGCTCCGCGGCTGCACTCGGGGTTGGAGCCCGCCTGTCCGCAACGAAATCCGCAATCGTGAAGTCGGTTTGATGTCCGACCGCCGATATTATCGGAATTTCAGAATTATATATGCAATACGCAAGCTCCTCGTCGTTGAATGCCCACAAATCCTCAATGGAACCTCCGCCTCGTCCGATAATCAGAACATCCGGTCTCTGTGAATATTCGTGGAAAAACTTTATTCCCGATATAACGGACCGTGCTGCTCCCTCCCCCTGAACCTTCGCAGGGTAAAGAAGTATTTTTACCCCGGGGCATCTTCTGCGTATAACGTTAACAATATCGTGAATAACCGCACCTGTCGAGGATGTGACGACTCCTATCAAAGATGGAAAGTAAGGTATTCGCTTTTTGTGCAGCTCGTCAAATAGCCCATGTGAAGACAGCTTCTTTTTGAGTTCCTCGAGCTTTACGTACAGCTCCCCCTCCCCGTCACGGACGACAGAGTTAACGTATATCTGATACTCTCCGCTTGCTTCATATACGGACACTCTTCCGTATACGATGATTTTCATTCCGTCGCGCGGTAAGAACGAAAGCTTCTGTGCATACGAGCGAAACATAACGCATTTAACAGAACTTTTTTGGTCCTTGAGAGAGAAATAAAAATGTCCGGAGCCATGAGCCTTAAAATTTGATATTTCCCCGATTACCGCAACGGAAAAGAGCGAGTCACATCCGTCTATCAAATACTTAACCGTTCGGTTAAGGTCGCCCACGGTAATTATTTCATTGAGGTTTCCCGCGCCAATGTCTGTTGAAAAACCAATTTTCTCAGTTTCCATCCTCTCTCCTCTCTTCAAAAAATCGTTGATTTTGTACCGGGACGCCGTGTTCAGTTCTCCTTAAATTTCATGAGAGCCAGAAGGGCGGTGCCTACCGCATTGTCCGATGAAAACTCCGGCATGGCAAAATATGCACCGTATTTTTCCGACAGCTGCTTTCTTATTACCGAATTGCTCATAACACCGCCGGCAAACACCAGAGGAATTTTTCCGTTTTCAAATAAAAAATTATCAGTCATTTTGTCAAGAGTTTTCTCAATAAACGCAATGACGAACGCCGAAACGTATGATGCGTCTTTCCCGTCCGAAATCAGCTTTTTTGCCATGTTTTCAAGCCCCGAAAAATTCGCCCATGTACCATTTACGCACACCCTTGGATTTATCTTTTCTTTTCCGCCGTATTTCAGCGCCGTTTTCTCCACCGTAGCACCGCACGGGAACTTAAAGCCGAGCATAACGCCCACTCTGTCAATTACCTGACCTGCGTTGAGGTCGAGCGTTCCTCCAACCTTTTGTGTCGAAAAACCGTTATCGGAAGGAGCTACCGAAAGAAGCTCGGTTGTTCCGCCCGAAACGTGATAGGCGGCGAATTTTTCTTTTTTCAGATGCATTGCATTGGCGGAATACAGCGCAGCCATGATATGTCCGCACTGATGAGAAAAACGATACAAAGGTATATCATTCGGTATAGCCATTGAGGATGCGGCAGAAACGCCGGCAAGAAAACAAGGCATATAAGAGCCTTCCGCATTTCTGGGTTTTTCAGAAACACCGACGGCAAGTATTTTTTTTCCTGACGTTATATCCGATGCCAGTTGCATGATTTCAGGGATATTCCGTGTGTGATTGAAAAGAGCATCCGACTGACGCAGACCTCTCTCTCCCGCCGCAACGTCGAGAGGTATTTTAATATTTGCCCTGACTTCTCCGTCGAGTCCGACTATCCCAAAGGAAGTAGTATAATTGCTGGTATCAATGCCGACGACTATCTCATCGCTCATAATCATTCAGTCTCCGACGTTGCTTTGCCATCATTTTGGATGGTTGACTCTTTTGTTTTTTCGGCTGCGATTGAGTTAAGCACACCGTTTATGAAATTTTTCGCCTTGTCGTCGTCATATTTTTTAGATAATTCTATTGCCTCGTTGATACTGACGACCGAGGGTATTTTATCCATAAAAAGTATCTCGTAAGTAGCCAGACGCAGTATCGCCGCACATACGTTTGAAATTCTGTTGCGCTTCCAATTATGAAAATACTTGTCGGCGACCGCATCAAGTTCCTCGATTTTTTCGTCGGTTCCGAAAACAACCCGACGAAGGTATGAATCGTCATCTATTTCCCTGCTTTCAATTGCAGATTTGTAAAAATCCTCAATCGGTTCCTCGCGGTTAAAAGACCTTTCGAAAATAATGGAAAATGCCGCGTCTCTTGCTTCTCTTCTGTTCATGTGTCTGAATCCTTATAAATTGAAATGCATATTAAAAATAAATATATTTGCGTTAAATAATATTATACATACATTTTTCCTGCTTGTCAACTTATTTCCGAGGATATTTTACGTGGAATTAAGTAAAATATTTTTATAGTGCTGTTTTTTGAAAAAAATCGAAAAGTGTAAATAAAAAACCATTTTTCTAAAGCATACAAACCCGAATAAAAAGGAGATATTAACATATATGTCAAAGACAATAAGGACAATACTGTGCCTTACGCTCGCGGTGAATGCAGCATTTATTCTGACGATACCGATATCGGGCATCGATACGCAAGATATACGTAGGTACAGTGAAAACCGTAATGAAGAATATTCAACAGACAAAACGGATTACGCCGTTGTTTCAAATAATGAAAATGCGACAAATGGCGATGAAAACAGTGAAAAAAATGAGAAAAAAAGCGAAGAAAAAACAAAGTCTTATATCAAATATATAGATTTTACCCCAAATGCTGCCGCTATGTCAGATTGTGCAAATATTGATATAAAAACATACGGAAAAGAAAAGCATTTCAGCTGGATAGAACTGCTCGCTTATCTTGGTCAGAAATACGGAGGCGATTTCAAAAAATACAAAAAAAGCGACCTTGATGCGGTTACGGAAAAAGCAGAAAATACAGCAATATCCGACCTTGCTACAAATAAAAAACTATATGAGTATTACGTTAAAGCATATGGTGCGGTGCTCGGCGGATTTCTTGGTGAATATACAGAAGAGAATGAAAGCGGAGCATCCGAAAAAAAATACGGAGTATGCGTATATTCCCCGATAGCCGCAGGGTATTCATACGGACACTGCGACGACTTCGGCAGAGCACGTTCGTTCGGATACAGGAGAGTTCATCTCGGTCACGACCTTATGGGGTCTCTCGGCACTCCCGTCATAGCCACGGAGAGCGGATACGTGGAGGCTCTCGGATGGAATCCTTACGGCGGTTGGAGAATCGGGATTCGCTCTTTCGATAACAAGCGATATTACTACTATGCACATTTGCGCAGCGGACACCCTTACGCCGATATATGTGAAGGACAGATTGTGCATGCAGGCGAGGTAATAGGTTATATGGGCAGGACAGGCTACAGCACAAAGGAAGATAAAAACAATATCAAAACCGTACATCTGCACTGGGGCCTTGAAATAATATTTGACCCATCACAGAAGGACGGAGTTAATCAGATATGGACCGACATGTATGAGATAACCGTTTTCCTTGCAAAATACAGGTCAAAAGTAACTTACGACGCCAACAGTAAAAACATGAAAGCAATAACCGTAAAGGTTCCATCAAGCTGTCCGGATTGAACGTCGCATATACTGAAAACAGACGAACTTAGAAACAAACACCGAAGGTCTGCCCAACAAGCACTGAAATCATATTCATATTAACAAAAAGGACTTGAAATATTTTATTTCATATGGTATCATTATTTTATTGTTTTGAATTTTAAATCGGTCAATAAACCGAACTTATGATAAAACACGATGGAAGGTGTGATGTGATTTATGTCTGATAACAGAAAACACGACGACAAAAACGCTTATGTTCTGCAGGTTTTAGGCTCTGTTTTTTCACGCACATCAATACTTTTTACAATCCTGTATCTTTCTCTTCTCGCCTTTGCGGGGGGCTTTAATCTCTCTGCCGGAATGAATTTTAAGGAGAGCCTGCTGGTTCTCCTCTCCTCGTTTATCATCTCGCTCTCCCTCGAGATATTCAAAATAGACAGTCTCAACAGATTTGTAAAGACTGCCATAAACTACTGTGTTATTGTTCTCTCTTTCTTTCTGGTTTTTGTTACTGCGGGGAAAATAACCTCTCCGACCCCCGCAAGAATTCTCGTTATTGTTTTACTCCTGACTCTTTTATACTTTGCCATATATACCATATGCTTGCTGATTAAACGCAAAATATTGAAAACAGATTCGAAAGCAAAAACAGGTACTCCGCGCCAAACTTCTCTCAAAGCTTCCGTTTCGACCTCTGCAAAAACAAACAAAACCGATATTGGATCAACACACTCAGATTCCGACTCTGAAAACAATTCTTCCGAGACACAATACACAAACCGATTCAGATGAATATCCTATATCTCAAAATAAAAAGCACCTGATTTCACTTCGGGTGCTTTTAATTGTAATAACATTCAAAAAATTTGCATAAAAAAACAGCCTGTCTTTATGACAGACTGTTTGGCGCGCCAGGGGGGATTCGAACCCTCGACCTACCGGTTCGTAGCCGGGCACTCTATCCACTGAGCTACTAGCGCAAAAAAATGGAGCGGGTGATGGGAATCGAACCCACGCAGCCAGCTTGGAAGGCTGGAATTCTACCATTGAACAACACCCGCATCTCTTGTACTCATAGATAATAACACAACTTTTTTGCTTTGTCAATACGTTTTTGAGAAAAACTTTTATTTTTTGAAGCATTTCAATTATTTATTAATATTATTTTATTTTTATATTGTAAATTTATAATAAATATGCTAAAATATATTTCAGAATGTCTTTTTGTTGCTCTTCGGATATTTTGTAAGGTTAAAGACGAATACCCGGATTGCAATGAGAAAAAATAACATAGCGAAAACATCGGGATAAAGTGATTTCAGCCCGGGTATTTCACCGCTTCGGAGATTTTTATGGAAAATACGGAAAATAATCAGAACGGCAAGGATAACATTCAGATACAACCGCAAAAAAGCAATGCAATATCAGGTACTTTTGACTTTCTTGAAATGATAGTATACGTTCTCTGCTTTGTGATTCTTATAACCACTTTTCTTTTCCGCCCCGCAGTAGTTCAACATTCCTCAATGAGTAAAACCCTTGAAGAAAACGACACTCTCATTATAAGCAACCTTTTGTATACTCCGAAGCGCGGAGATATAATTGTGTTTCAGGACACAAAGATAGACGATGGTCAGGCTCTCGTGAAAAGGATAATCGCAGTCGGAGGCGACAGGATAAAGGTTGTCGACGGCAGAGTAACGGTGAACGATGTGTTTCTGAAAGAGGATTATGTATATTTCAGCGACACCGACTATCATAAGCCGATAGAGTTGACCGTACCAGACGGAAAGCTGTTTGTCATGGGCGATCACAGAGACTATTCGCTTGACAGCCGTAATTTCGGTTGCATTGACGAGGATTGTGTTGTTGGGCGCGTTCTCTTCCGTATACTACCCCTCGATAAATTCGGTTCCGTTTACGGTTGATATTTAATCGGCACACAAGAAACGACGCACAGCAAAACGGAGTTATAAAATGAAAGAAAAACCGATAAGCGAAAAAGGCTTTGTAAAAACGGATATAAACTGGTTTCCGGGACACATGGCGAAAACGCGCCGACTGATGGCAGAATGTCTTTCCGATGTAGATATACTCATCGAGGTTCTCGATGCGCGCATACCCTATTCTTCACGTAATCCGGAAATCAAAAAAATAGCAAACGGAAAGCCTGTTCTTACCGTATTGAACAAGTCCTCTCTTTCGGACTCCCGTGCTACCGACGAATGGTGCAGGCGCTTCGAAAAGAACGGAGAAAGCACACTGCGAATTGACTGTATATCCGGTCAGGGAATCGATAAAATCCCCGATACAATAAGAGCTGTTCTCTCTGAAAAGGTAGAGAGATACAACTCAAAGGGAATGAGCGGCAGACACCTTCGAGCCATGATTGTCGGCATACCTAACGTCGGCAAATCCTCGCTTATAAACCGCCTTGCCGAAGCAAAGAGGGCAAAGGTTGAGGACAGACCGGGGGTTACGACGAGTAAACAATGGATAAGCACATCGTTCGGTCTCGACCTGCTCGATATGCCGGGTGTTCTCTGGCCCAAGTTCGGAGACAAAACGATAGGAGAAAACCTCGCGATTACGGGTGCAATAAAGGACGCCGTGCTCAACATAGAAGAAATAGCGATGTTGCTCTGCGAAAGACTCAGAGACCGATATCCTGCTCTTCTTTGCGACAGATACAAGCTTTGCGGGGATGAAATCTCCGAGAGGGACGGCTATGACATATTCAATATGATAGGAGAAAAGAGAGGATTTTTGATGCGTGGCGGAGTAATAAACGAACTTCGTACCGCGCAAACCATCCTCGATGAATTCAGGGGAGGCGTAATCGGTCGCATTACCCTCGATGACATAAAATCCCTACGTAGTTAAACAGGAGGTAAATATGCCCGATTATACGTATGAAATCCATTATACGGACGAGGGATACAAGCATATATGCGGAGTCGATGAGGCAGGCAGAGGACCTCTCTCGGGGCCCGTGGTTGCGGCGGCAGTGATTTTGCCGTGCGGTCTTTACATAGAAGGGCTCAATGACTCCAAAAAACTGACCGAAAAGAAGAGGGACGCACTCTTCGATATAATAAAAGAAAACGCACTTGCATACGGTATCGGCTCGGCTTCACCACCGGAAATTGACGAATATAACATACTAAACGCGACAATGCTCGCCATGCATCGCGCCATTGACAATCTGCCGATAAAAGCCGATTTTGCCTTGGTAGACGGAAACGTAATACGCGGATACGATATACCTGCAAAAGCTATTGTAAAAGGCGATTCCGTATCAGCATCCATAGCCGCGGCAAGCATCCTTGCCAAGGTTACTCGGGACCGGATTTGTCTTGAGGATGCGAAAAAATATCCTCAATACGATTTTGCGAAGCATAAGGGATACTGTACCAAGGAGCACATGGACCTTCTCAGAAAATACGGCCCCTGTGAAATACACCGAAGGAGTTTTCTTAAATTTCTTTCGGAAGACAAAAGCGAGCCATGACGCGCTTACAGATGATTAAATGCAGATTTTTTGCAATGTTTCCGAAATTACTTAAAATACCGATAACCGCAAGCAATAAGGAAATCGGCAACATAGGCGAGGATGTTGCGTCAAAATATCTGCAAAGGCACGGCTATAAAATTCTTAAAAGGAATTATAAACCCTTTAATCACGAGATTGATATAATAGCAAGAAAGAAACGCAAGGTTTATTTCGTAGAGGTAAAAACGAGATCCGCAAATCCTCAGTCACAGTATTACCGCCCTCCACGCGACGCGGTAAAGCATGCACAACGAAAAAACATCATCTCTGCAGCTAACGTATACAGAAAAGTCCATTACACCGAGAGTTATTCTTACGCAATAATGGAAGTAATGCTTGAAAAAACGGAAAAATATCTGAAAATATCCGATATATCTTTCATTCCATCGGCTTTTTTTGCATAAAATACTTTATATAATTTGTCCGAAAACGGAGGTATTTTATGCTGCGGATATTCGATTTGCACTGCGACACCGCATACAGGATGTATAAAAATAAATTATCTTTCTCATCCGAAGAACTTGCATTATCTTACGGGAAAATAAAAAAATACAGTGGTTATACCGCAGTATTCGCATTCTGGAGCGATGATGAGTACAGTGATGACGAGTGTTTTCGCATATTTATTAAAAGCCGTGATTATTTTCTGAAAAACATGGAGGATTATCCAAAGTCAAAGATAAAATACGCTATTGCGGTAGAGGATGCACGCATTTTATCCGGTTCTCTCGACAGACTGCGAGTTCTCTACACTTCCGGAGTTCGTATTCTGACCGCAGTGTGGCGAGGCACATCTTGTGTAGGCGGCGCATACGACGTTTCTCTCGGACTTACGCCGTTCGGAAAACAGGTGATAAAAAAGTGCCATGAAACAGGCATAATACCCGATGTATCACATGCCTCGGAGAAAACCTTCTATGATATTGCGGATATATCATGCTCTATGAAACGCCCTATTATTGCATCTCACTCAGATTCCTATGCAATATGCCCTCACCCAAGAAATCTATTCGACAGTCAGTTTGAAATAATAAAAAATCTCAAAGGAATAGTGGGTATATGCATGGCAGCGGAACACGTATCCGAATTTAGAGATGCAAAGATAAACGACGTTATACGCCATATTGAGCATTATATGTCTCTCGGAGGAGAGGACTTAGTTTGCCTCGGATGTGATTTTGACGGAATTACATATGCACCACGAGGACTTGAAAACGCAGGAAAACTCGTAAATCTTGCAGAGTCTCTCGCAAAATTAAATTATTCGGAAAAACTCATTGACAAGGTTTTTTATTCAAATGCAAAGAGTTTTTTTGATAAAAACATAAGTTTCAATCTTTAATTTATAACATAATAAATCAAAAAACGGAGAAAACAAATGCTGTACCAAAGCACAAGAAGCCATGAAGGAGAAAAAATCACCGCATCGGAGGCCATAAAAAAGGGGCTTTCTGATGACGGAGGATTATATATGCCGGAGAGTATACCGTATCTCTCCAAAGATGAAGTAATACGATTGACAGACTATGATTACCCGACCAGAGCCGCGTATATTCTGTCGAAGTTTCTGTCGGACTACACATACGACGAGTTGCTCTCCGACTGCAAGGAGGCCTATTGCCCTGATTCGTTCGGTCCTGACGTTGCACCGATTCATTCTGTTGACAACCGTATATACGCCCTTGAACTATGGCACGGTCCCACATGCGCTTTTAAGGATATGGCGCTCCAGATAATGCCTCGCCTGCTATCCCGCGCTCTCAAGAAAAACAATGAGGACCGCACCGCTCTTATTCTGGTTGCAACCTCAGGCGACACGGGAAAAGCCGCCCTCGAAGGCTACAAAAACATAGATAAAATTAAAATCATGGTTTTTTATCCGCAGAACGGAGTCAGCCGCGTTCAGAAGCTTCAAATGGCAACGCAGACGGGCGATAACGTATGCGTATATGCAATAGATGGAAACTTCGATGATGCTCAGAGCGGTGTAAAACGCATTTTCTCAGATGAAAAAATACGTGAAACTCTAAACGGATATAACGTATTTCTTTCGAGTGCAAATTCGATAAACTGGGGACGTCTCGCTCCGCAGATTGCCTATTACGTATCCGCGTATTGCGACCTCGTAAAGTGCGGAAGAATAGAATACGGCAGTAAAGTTGACGTATGCGTTCCGACAGGAAATTTCGGTAATATTTTTGCAGCTTATATTGCAAAACAAATGGGCCTTCCGCTGGGAAAATTCATATGTGCCTCTAACTCCAATAACGTGCTCACCGAATTTTTAAGCACAGGGGTATATGACAGAAACCGTAAGTTCCATACCACTATATCACCGTCTATGGATATCCTCATATCAAGCAATCTTGAACGACTTCTCTACCTCATCTCCGGTCCGATGAAAACAGCCAAATATATGTCGGAGCTTTCCGTGCACGGTAAATATGTACTTGAAAAAGAGGACTTTGCAAAAATACGCAAGGAATTTGTCGGATTCTTTGCAAGCGAAAAGGAAACGAAGGAGACTATATCCGAGGTTCACTCAAGATACGGCTATCTTATCGACCCGCATACTGCCGTCGGATTTAATGCATGCGAAAAGTATATTCAGAGCAACACAGACAATTCAAACTGCATAATTCTCGCCTCTACGGCGAGTCCGTATAAATTTGCCCACGACGTTCTTCTTTCTCTCTATCCGGACGCAGAGACCGATGATCTCGGTGCGCTCTCGGTTTTGTCTGCAAAAACGAAAACGGATGTACCCGCACCGCTCGCCGATATTGCAGAGCGAACCGTAAGATTCACCGAGACAATCGACAAAAGCGAAATGGATGCATCCGTCATTGAATTTGCAAAAAGCTGATTACTGCTCGTCTTTAGGCTTGAAGGTTGCACATGCCGTCTCGCTGATGCAGCAGGCGTTTGACGGACCGACTTCTATCTGCCCTGCGTGACAGCAGTTACCCTCGCCGTGATAGCTGCAATTGCAAACATCGCATACGATGCCCTTTATTTCTTTGCTCATTTTTTTGCTCCTCAATTATGATTGCGGATATGTTAGATTTCCATCCGCAATTATTATTGTATCCGGAAGAGCATTTTATATACAAAGAAAAAACACAACGCAAATACAATTTCAATCAAAAATCGGAGAACACAAATGTCAGTTTACGTTATGGCGGATCTTCATCTGGCCACAGCTTGTCGTGAGAAAAAGTCAATGGAGGTTTTCGGCAGTCGGTGGCAGGATTATGAAAATAAAATCAAGAATAACTGGTCGAAAATAATAAACGATGACGATACCGTTATAATACCCGGCGATATTTCATGGGCAACGTCGCTTGACGAATGTATATCTGATTTTTCTTTCATAAACGCTCTGCCCGGGAAAAAAATTCTCGGCAAGGGAAACCACGATTATTGGTGGTCCACTATGTCGAAAATGAATCGTTTTATTGAGGAAAATCACTTTGACACAATCTCTTTTCTTTATAATGAGGCAAAAGTCACGGAAGATTTCATAATCACGGGAACGCGTGGATGGTTCCCGGATATGGAAAATGCTAAAATCCCCGAGAACAGCGATTATGAAAAGCTAATCAACCGAGAAAGCGCACGTCTCAAGCTCGGGCTTGACGCTGCGAAAAAGCTTAAGGAGACAAACCCGGAAAAAGAGATACTGGTTTTCCTTCATTTTCCTCCGATATGGAACGACTGTGCTATCAAACAGTTTACGTCAATAATCGAAGAATACGACGTAAAACGCTGTTATTTCGGTCATGTTCACGCCTCGTATAGCGCGGAACCCTACTTTGAGTTTAACGGCGTCAGCTACATCCTTATATCCGCTGACTATATAAATTTCGTACCGAGAATAATATATCCTTAGAATCAATACGAAAAAAAGCTGTAATTACAGATTTGCATTTTGCAAAAGTAATTACAGCTTTTTTAATATGGTACTGTCGTGTATTATAAACTGATTGCACCGGAGAGCAAAACCTTTGACTTTTCCATTATCTGCGGTATGTCAAATCCTTTTTGTGCCATTGCTTTGAGGAAAGGCTCGTAGCTGTCTCTCATATGTATATCGCTGCCAACGGCAACGACCTGACCGGAAAGCGCATATCGACGAAGTCTTCTTTTAAGAAAAAAACCGTTCATTGAATCGGCATTAAGCTGAACGTTATAACCGAGACGAATCATCTTATCCGCCATATCACGCTTATATCTGTCGATATGAGCAAGCACAACGTTATATCCACTCTCGGACACTCCATGGACGGCATCGATTATCTCTGCGGTCCAACTGTTCGTGGGCATCTCCAACATTATCGTTTTTGTTCCGCGTATGCACAATTCGTCAAGCCCGTCGAATCGGTAAAGTCCGGGACAAACCAAAACCTCCGCACCGACGAAAATTTTCGGATATTTTCCCGTCGTGTTTTCGGAGAGCTCCTTCTCGCCTTTATCTCTTTTGGAAATAAAATGGCTGAGTGAATCGTTGTATGCGTAGAAATGGGGTGTTGCAACTGCGGCAGAAACACCTGCTTCACTCATTTTTTCGAGTTGAGATATCGTAGTCACGATTCCGTCCGATCCGTGATCGACCGAGGGAAGTATGTGAGAATGAAAATCAATTATTTCCATACCCAGAAGCCTCGCTCAATTCTTATCGTAATCATCGCCATACAGGCCGTAACTTCCGTATTTGTTATACTTTCCGTAGCTGTATCGCTTAGCAGAATAATAATGATTAATTCCGCCCTTCGGATTTACTCCGTTGAGAACAAAGCCCGCTATTTTAGCATTAACGTTTTTAAGCATACTTATCGCCTTTGCAACGAATCTTGCGTCGGAATAATTAGATTCCACAACGAATATATATCCGTCCACCTTTTCCGCCAATGCACTTGCATCCGAAACGACCGTAATCGGCGGAAAATCAAGGAATACGTAATCGTACTCTTCCCTTGCCGTTTTTAGAAGATCCACCATTCTTTGATTATTGAGAAGTTCGGAGGGGTTAGGCGGTCTCTTGCCGGCTATGATCAGGAAAAGATTCTCCTGTTTAACCTTCTGAATAACAGGTTCGGAATGTATGCCCGATAAATATTCTGAAAGCCCGACCTTTATCTTTGTTGAAAAAGTGTTTGCCTGTGTTGCAGATCGCATATCACAGTCTATCAAAAGAACCTTTTTGCCGAGTTTTGCAAACGATACCGCAATATTTGATGACGTAAGAGATTTACCTTCGTTGGGGACGGCGCTGGTTATGCCGTATACGGGGCACTTCACCGTATTATTCAGATACATTATGTTAGTGCGCGCCGTATTGTATGCTTCCTTTACTCCGAAAGCGCTTGAATCAGAGAGAAGCCTGGATGAATTATTGTTGTTTTCCGAAACGTTTGCCATTACCGATTCACCTCCGTTTTCTTTTTTGCGGAAGATTTTTTCTGTGTTGAGCTTTTTCCGTTGTCGGTATCTTTTTCAATCGGATTTATCTCCGGTATAACGGCCAGAACCGGGATATTTGAGAAACGTTTGCTCAGGTCCTCGGAGGTAGAAATAACGTTGTTCGTTATAAATCTGATGAAAAGAATCACATACGTGAGAATTGCGCCAACGATTATTCCTATAGCGAGATTTCTCGTCATTGACGGTGAAACTTTGTTGCCCAGAGCCGGTTGGTCGGCACACTTTATATCGTATTCCGAAATATCGGCTATGGCAAGTTCGGGATCCCTGAACATATCGATATATGCTTGTATTATATCGCGACAAAGCTCGGGAGAAGAAGTCGTGACGGTGAGTTTGAATTGCTTATTGTAATCAATATCCTTATAATCCGAAATACTGGAACGTATCGATTCCTGAAGCGATTCGGTAGAAATACCGGAGTATTTTTCGTTAATTTTTACAAGGTACTTATGGTTAAGCTCGTCGACGACAAGAGTACTCGTTATATAGTTGGATATCCAGGGGGTAACCGCATTTGTCAGCGTAATATCCTTGTCGAGTGAAAGATTCAAATCTTTTTTTGCCATGATGTAGAAAGTCGCCGAGGAGGAATACTTCTCCGTTTGCTTCTTAGTTAAAATAAATGCTAACCCACCAAACAGGAGACAAGAAATCAGTATTATGAACCAGAACTTCTTGACTATGCCGATAAGGTCAGAAAATGTCAAATCGTTTTTTTCTTCCATGTGAAACCTCGTAATTTAATTCAATATTAAGTCAAAAAGGTATTATATCGCTGTATCGATTTTATCATATTATATCTTTTAAGTCAATTATTTTTCAAAATAATAAGATATTGATGCTGTATTTAACAATTTATTAACTATTAAGAAATAATATGTTCATAAAAATACGTTTAATTTGCTTTTTCATCAACATACGAGTGTTAATTCATGTTTACAATTAAAGCTTATAATTTTTTACCTTTTTCCTGTTGAGCCGAAGCCTCCGTCGCCTCGCAAAGTATCCGAAAGCTCGTCACATTCCTCAAATTCGGCAGTAATGAAAGGAGCTATTACGATCTGCGCAACTCTCTCCCCGGGCTCAATTCTCTGCTCAGAGTCCGAATGATTATGAAGCGCAACCATTATCTCTCCGCGATAATCCGCGTCAATTACTCCCACCTTGTTTGCCGGCGCCAGTCCTCTTTTGCACGCCATTCCGCTGCGTGCATATACAAGACCGACATATCCCTGTGGAATCTCCATAGATATTCCGGTATGAATAAATTTTGTTTCCCCGGGGAGAAACGTGACGTTTTCTTCTGAAACGGCATACAAATCCGCACCTGCGGAAAAGGGTGAGCCGTAGGTCGGCAATATTGCTCTTGTGTCCAGTTTTTTAATTCTTACTTTCATTTTCATTATCCTTTGCTGTTATTATATTATTCCGAGCTTTTCGCGTAAGAACTTACCGGTATATGATTTATCGGATTTTGCAACCTCCTCTGGGGTTCCGCAGGCAATGACTTCTCCACCCTTATCCCCTCCCTCGGGCCCGAGGTCGATTATATAATCTGCTGTTTTAATCATATCAAGATTGTGTTCTATAACTATTACCGTATTTCCCGAATCAACAAGCCTTGACAGAATGTCTATGAGCTTGGCAACGTCCGCCGTATGCAATCCCGTGGTCGGCTCGTCGAGTATATACACGGTTTTGCCCGTCGAACGCTTGGCAAGTTCCGTTGCGAGCTTTATTCTCTGCGCCTCTCCGCCTGAAAGCGTCGTGGATGACTGACCTATTTTTATATATCCGAGTCCTACGTCAAAGAGCGTTTGAAGTTTTCTCTGTATCTGCGGAATCCCGTCAAAGAAAGCAAGCCCCTCCTCAACGGACATTTCGAGAACCTCGTATATATTCTTGCCCTTATAGCGTACGTCAAGCGTATCTCTGTTATATCTCATTCCCTTACACACATCGCATTTGACGTAAACATCGGGCAAAAAATGCATTTCAATCAACTTTACACCGTCGCCCTCGCACGCTTCGCATCTACCGCCCTTTACGTTGAAGGAAAATCTCCCTGCGGTATATCCGCGACTTTTGGCATCCTTAGTCCCTGCAAAAAGATTTCTGATATCGTTGAAAAGCCCCGTATAAGTTGCAGGGTTTGAACGCGGAGTGCGTCCTATGGGTGTCTGGTCGATGGTTATTGCTTTATCGAGATTTTCAATACCTCGTATTTCCTTGTATTTTCCCGGATAAGTGCGTGCACGGTTAAGTTCCCTTGATAATGCACGATTTAGAATCACGTTCACAAGCGATGACTTTCCCGATCCGGAAACGCCGGTGACGGCAATAAATTTTCCAATCGGGAATTTAACGTCAATATTTTTAAGATTATTTTCCTCGGCTCCTATAACTTCGATATATTTACCGTTGCCGGCTCTTCTTATCGACGGAACGGCAATTTTCTTTCTTCCCGAGAGGTAATCTCCTGTTATCGACTTCTCACACCTTGCAACCTCATCCGGAGTCCCTGCGACAACAACCTCTCCTCCGTGAATCCCTGCTCCCGGACCGATATCAACGATGTAATCGGCATTTGCCATAGTCTCCTCGTCGTGTTCTACAACTATTACCGTATTTCCTACGTCTCGGAGTTTTTTCAGTGCGTCGATGAGTTTTCCGTTGTCACGTTGATGCAATCCTATGCTCGGTTCATCGAGAACATAAAGCACACCTACAAGCGCTGAACCTATCTGGGTTGCCAGCCTTATTCTCTGTGCCTCACCGCCGGAGAGAGTCCCCGCTTTACGGGCAAGATTAAGATATTCGAGTCCTACGTTGCACAAAAACGAGAGCCTCGCTCTTATCTCTTTCAATATTTCCTTGGCTATTCTTTCCTCGGTTTCCGTTAGCTTGAGAGAGTTCACAAAATCGAGCATTTTGTCAATGGGCAAATGACATATCTCATCTATATTCAGTCCGCCGACAGTTACTGCAAGCACCTCGTCGGAGAGCCTTCTGCCGTGGCATTTCGGACAGGGTGCATAATCGACAAATTCTTCATATCCATCTGAACCGAACATAAGCATCCTTCGTTCGATGGTTGGAATGACGCCTTCCCATGTTGCTATCTGATGCTTTGTCGTTTTGTCAAAATATCTGACTACGTCATAGCTTTTTCCGGGGCGCCCGTACATCAGAACGCGCATAGCATCGTCGGAATAATCGCATATTCTGCTGTCAAGGGTAAGTCCGAATTCCTCAAGCATTTTGGCAACCAGAGGTCCCGTCCAGCTCTCCTCGGTCATCGTCTTGAATCCGTTACAGATAATGGCTCCTTCACGTAACGATAAGGTTTTATCCGGTATGAGTTTGTCCGTGGATATTATGCGCATCTCTCCGATTCCCGCGCACTCGGGACAGGCACCCGAAGGACTGTTGAATGAGAACATATTCGGCTCGAGAACGCTGTAACTTATGTGATGCTCTTCACAGGCATATTTCAGCGAAAAAAGAAGCTCCTCACCCTCGTTTCCGTCTCTGTCGACGGTGATAACTCCTACTCTTCCGTCAGTGAGCGAAACCGCACTCTCAACCGAATCGCCCAGACGTGCTCTGATACCGTCTCGCATAACGAGTCTGTCGATAATTATATCAACATTGTGACGAATGTTTTTATCGAGTTTTATATCCTCGGAGAGTTCGTACATTATTCCATCCGCACGGACTCTCACGTATCCGCTTTTCCTCGCCTGCGCAAGTATTTTTTCGTGAGTACCCTTCTCTCTGCGCACAACGGGAGCGGTAATCATAAATCTGGTTCCCTCTTCCAAAGACAGTATTTTATCAACGATCATATCTATGGTCTGAGGCTTTATTTCCTTACCGCATATGGGACAGTGCGGAATTCCGACTCTGGCGTATAACAGCCTGAGATAATCGTATATTTCCGCCACCGTACCTACGGTAGAACGAGGATTCTTGGAAGTTGTTTTCTGTTCTATCGCTATTGCCGGTGAAAGTCCTTCTATAACGTCCACATCCGGCTTGTCAAGCTGACCGAGAAACTGTCTCGCATAGGAAGAGAGCGATTCAACGAACCTTCTGTGTCCTTCCGCATATATTGTGTCGAAAGCCAGGGAGGATTTACCCGATCCGGAGAGTCCGGTAAAAACCACAAGTTTATCTCTCGGTATATCAAGTGAGATATTTTTCAGATTGTTGGAGCGTGCGCCTCTGATTATAATTTTACCTGCCATTTTATTTATATCCTGCTTTTATGATTAATTTGCCAAAGCTTATTCTTCCGATACCGTGGCAGAGGTCTTTATGTCCTTTATTCTGTCACGCAGGTAAGCCGCCCTCTCAAATTCAAGATGCTTTGAGGCATCGAGCATTTGTGCCGTGAGTGAAGCGATAAGCATCTCTTTAGACTTTTTGTCGAGCTTTTTCTTTTGGCCTTTTCCCTTTCCTTTTCCGACAGTGTCGGTTACGGCATCAACATCGTCTTTTCTGGCTATATCTATTACGTCACGTACGTTTTTCTTAACACTTGTCGGAATTATGCCGTTTTTCTCGTTATATTCCGTCTGAATCTTCCGCCTGCGCTCGGTTTCGTCGATAGCAGCACGCATAGAGCGTGTTACGGTGTCCGCATACATTATTACGTGACCGTTTACGTTTCTTGCCGCACGTCCTATTGTCTGGATGAGCGACGTTTCGTTACGCAAAAAACCCTCTTTGTCTGCGTCAAGTATTGCAATAAAAGATACCTCGGGGATATCAAGTCCCTCTCGCAACAGATTTATACCTACCAGCACATCGAATTCGCCAAGGCGCAAATCCCTGATTATTTCCATTCTCTCGATGGTTTCGACGTTATGATGAATATATTTTACTTTTATATCCTGACTCTTCAGATAATCGGTGAGATCCTCCGCCATTTTGGTAGTTAAGGTGGTTACGAGAACCTTCTCGCCGTCTGATACGGTTTTTCTTATTTCGGATATGAGGTCGTCAACCTGCCCCTTTACAGGCCTTACCTCGATTTTCGGATCTACAAGACCGGTAGGACGTATTATCTGCTCTGCTATCTCCGACGAGTGTTCCTTTTCGTATACGGCGGGCGTCGCACTGACAAAGACAACCTGGTTTAGCTTCTTCTCAAATTCTTCAAAATATAATGGTCTGTTGTCATATGCCGACGGAAGACGAAAACCGTATTCAACGAGATTATGTTTTCTTGAACTGTCACCTCCGCTCATACCGCGAAGCTGGGGAACGGTAACGTGTGACTCATCGATAAACATAAGATAGTCCTTGGGGAAATAGTCAAGCAGGCAAAACGGAGTCGAGCCAGGTGCTCTTCCCGACATAACACGGGAATAGTTTTCGACGCCCGAACAGAATCCGACCTCACGAAGCATTTCAATGTCGTATTTCGTTCTCTCCTCGATTCTCTGAGCCTCTATGAGCTTGCCCTGAGATTTGAAGAATTCGACTCTCTCTTTCATTTCATCTTCTATTTTACGCAGAGCCGTCTCTCGTCTGTCGTCCGACACGGCATAGTGTGTCGCGGGATATATCGCCGCATAAGTCAGAGAATTCTTTACCTCGCCCGTAACTACGTTTACCTCCGATATACGGTCGACTTCATCTCCGAAAAATTCAACTCTGATTGCGGTGTCGGTGGACGATGCCGGAAAAACCTCGACGACGTCACCGCGTATCCTGAATTTATCGCGTACAAAATTTATGTCGTTTCTCTCATAACTGATGGATACGAGTTTTCGTACGAACTCGTCGCGTGAAATCTCCTGCCCCACGCGCACGGAAGCTATAAGAGTACTGTATTCGAGCGGGTCTCCGAGACTGTATATGCATGACACACTCGCAACGATGATGACGTCACGTCTCTCAAAGAGCGCACTGGTGGCACTGTGACGCAGCTTGTCTATTTCATCATTCACCATGGAATCTTTTTCTATATACATATCCTTACCGGGTATATAAGCTTCCGGCTGATAATAATCATAATAGGAAACAAAATATTCCACGGCACTGTCGGGGAAAAACTCACGGAATTCAGAGCATACCTGCGCCGCAAGCGTTTTATTCGGCTCGAGAATGAGAGTCGGCTTTTTGCATCTTTCAATTATATTCGCCATGGTAAACGTTTTTCCGGAACCGGTCACTCCGAGAAGCGTCTGCATACGGTTCCCGTTTTGTATCGATGATACGAGACGTTCTATCGCCTGCGGCTGATCCCCTGTAGGCTTAAAAGGACTTTTAAGGACAAATTCGTGTTCCATTTCAAAAAACCTCCGGTATCGTCAGCTCACAGGTCATACAGCTCCGATTAACTGATACTGTATTGATAAATGCTGTTCTTTTTATTATACAACAGATTTATAAAATAAACAATAGCAGAACGACATAAAAATACAAAATTCAGTTACGTTTGGTATCTAAATAAATCTTTTCCTGCAATTCACAAAAAATTCCTTGACTTTTATCGATAAATGCAATATAATACAAAAGGTTATATTTATAATAATTATATTTACTTTTGGAGGAATTACCAATGTCCCTTATTAAAAAGGAAGCAACGGAAAAAAACATCTATAAAATCGAATTTTCCGTTGAAAAAGATGTTTTTGCGGCCGCTGTCGATAAAGCATACCGTAAGAACGTAAAGAATATGAACGTACCGGGATTCAGAAAAGGAAAAGCTCCCAAGCACGTCATCGAAGCTATGTACGGAAAGGGTGTCTTCTATGAAGATGCAATAAACGATTGTCTTCCCGATGCTTTCGACGCCGCAATAAAGGAAGCAGGCCTTGAAATTGTAGGAAGACCCGAGTTTGAAATAGTTTCCGTTGAGGAATATCCCATACTCAGCGCAAAGGTTGCAGTAAAGCCCGAAGTCGAAATAAAAGACTATAAAGGTATCGCCGTAGAAAAGTCGGTTAAGGAAGCTACCGACGCCGATGTCGATGATGAAATCAACCGTACCCGCGAGCGTAACGCGAGAACCATTGAGATAACCGACAGAGCCGCACAGCTCGGAGATACCGCAAACATTGATTACGAAGGTTTCTGCGACGGCGTTGCTTTTGATGGCGGAAAGGGAGAAAAGCACGACCTTAAGCTCGGCGCAGGTCAGTTTATCCCCGGATTTGAGGAGCAGGTAGCAGGAAAGAATATAGGTGACGAATTTGACGTTAACGTAACCTTCCCCGCCGAATATCATGCAAAGGAACTTGCGGGAAAGCCTGCTGTATTCAAGTGCAAGCTTAATGCAATCAAAGCAACCGAGCTTCCCGCACTGGATGACGATTTTGCCGTTGACGTATCCGAATTCAATACTCTCGATGAATATAAAGCCGACGTTAAGGCAAAAATCCAGGAGAAGAATGATAAGGCTGCCGACTACGAGGTTGAAAACAAGCTCGCCGACGCTCTCATTGAAAAGCTCGTTGCCGATATTCCCGAGGCTATGTTTGCCGCCGAGACCGAGAACTACGTAAGAGATTACGATTCCAGACTCAGAATGCAGGGTCTCGACCTTTCTCAGTACTTCAAATATACAGGTATGACTCTCGATACTCTCAGAGAACAGCTCCGTCCTCAGGCCGAGAAGCAGGTTAAAATCCGTCTCGCTCTCGAAAAGATTGCAGAGCTCGAGAACGTACAGGTAAGCGACGCAGATATCGACGCGGAATATCAGAGAATCGCCGATGCGTATAACACTCCTCTTGACGACGTGAAGAAAATGGTTGCAAGAGAGGATATAGCCGCAGACCTCAAAGTAAAGGGCGCTATGGACGTTGTTAAGGCATCTGCGGTTATCACCACCGTAAAGATTGGTGAAGAGTCAAAAAAAACTCCCGCAAAGAAAACCGCAACGAAGAAAACCACCGATAAGGCAGATGATGCGGTAAAGACCGAGAAAAAGACAACCGCAAAGAAAACCGCAACGAAGAAAACCGCCGATAAGGCAGATGATGCGGCAAAGACCGAAGAATAAGCAACGCAAAAAATCCGATATAAGTCTGTCGTCCGACAGTACGGTTGCGGTTTTATCATCGTATATCTCTGCCATATTGTCGGGCGGTTTTTGCCGATTCCGTCAGCGATATATGTCATATCAAAGACAGCACGGCATATAATTAAAATCAAATAATAACACATAAAACAGAATCAGTATGGAGGTAAATATGTCGACACTTGTACCAATGGTTGTTGAACAAACAGGAAATGGTGAGCGTTCCTACGATATATACTCACGGCTTCTTAATGACAGAATTATATTTCTCTCTGACGAGGTAAACGATGCTACCGCATCTCTCATAGTAGCACAGATGCTTTATCTCGAGGCGCAGGACCCGGATAAAGATATTTCCTTTTATATTAACAGTCCCGGCGGTTCAATATCATCCGGAATGGCTATATACGACACGATGAATTTTATAAAGTGCGACGTATCAACAATATGTATCGGCATGGCGGCAAGCATGGGTGCATTTCTTCTCGCCTGCGGTACCAAGGGTAAGAGAATTGCCCTGCCAAACAGCGAAATAATGATTCATCAACCGCTCGGCGGTATGCAGGGGCAGGCCTCCGATATAAAAATCCATGCAGACCACATTATCAGAATACGCGAAAAGCTCAACAGAATACTCTCCGAGAGAACGGGCAAACCACTCGAAGAAGTATACAGAGACACTGAGAGAGACAACTTCCTCACTGCCGAAGAAGCACTGAATTACGGACTTATCGACCGTGTGATTGATAAGAGAGACTGAAAATAACCGACTGTCGCATACGGCGCAGAAGGGACCGATTTTGTTTATGTCACTTCTCTGCTCCTATGCGACATTTTTAAGAAAGGTAAAAATCAATGGCAAACGATAAAAATTTAACTCGGTGTTCCTTTTGCGGCATGGACGAAACGCAGGTGCTATATCTCATCCCGTCTCCGAACGGTGCATATATCTGCGAAACGTGCGTGTATATGTACGACAAAATACTGAAAAGCGAGATGAATTCGACGGGAGAAAACGACCTCGAAAACATCTTTGCCGACCATGACGGAACCGAGCCTGAGGAAAGTAAAAAAGGGGATGCTCTCTCATACGAAACTCTTCCAAAACCGATTCAGATAAAGGAAATGCTCGACAAATATGTGATAGGACAGGACGAGGCGAAGAAGGTACTCTCCGTCGCCGTATATAATCACTACAAACGCATACTTTCCCGCGAAGATAACAACGATAAAGCTCCTCTGTCAGACGTCGAGATTCAGAAAAGCAACGTACTTCTCCTAGGACCTACGGGGGTCGGCAAGACCTACCTCGCACAGACTCTTGCAAAAAGCCTTAAAGTACCTTTTGCAATTGCCGATGCAACCACGCTTACCGAAGCGGGTTACGTGGGCGAGGACGTAGAAAACATACTTCTGCGCCTCATTCAGGCAGCCGACTACGATATCAATCTCGCAGAAAAAGGAATAATATATATCGACGAAATTGATAAAATATCGCGAAAAGGTGAAAACCGTTCTATAACAAGGGACGTCTCGGGAGAAGGAGTACAACAGGCCCTGCTCAAAATTCTGGAAGGAACAGTATCCAACGTTCCACCGCAGGGAGGCCGTAAGCACCCGAATCAGGAATTCATACAGATAAATACAGAGAATATTCTCTTCATCTGCGGCGGCGCATTTGACGGCATCGAAAAGATTATCGAAAACCGCAAGGGCAAGCATACGATAGGCTTCGGCAGTGAAATCAAAGGCGAGGCCGAAAAAGCCGTATCCGGCGTATACCGTGACGTCACCTCGCACGATATCGTAAAATACGGAATAATACCGGAGCTTGTCGGTCGTTTGCCGATAATATGTACTCTTGATTCGCTTGACCGCGACGCTCTGATCAGAATACTGAAAGAGCCGAAAAACTCGCTGTATAAACAGTATACCAAGCTCTTTGCCCTTGACGGAATAGAACTTGAAATAAAGGACGATGCCTTCGAGGCAATAGCGGACATTGCAATACAAAATAAAACCGGTGCAAGAGGCTTGCGTTCCGTAATCGAAAGAATAATGATAGGACCTATGTACGATATCCCTTCAAATGCCGATATTGAAAAGGTTATCGTTACACGTGACTATGTAGAAGGAAAGACAACCTTCCCGGAAATAATTACAAAAGCGAAAAAGCCTGCCGTATAAAAAACAGCAAAGCATAAACAAAAAAGGGCTGAGTCAAATTGGAAAATTTGATTTTCACCCTATACAAAAGCAACAAAAACCAAGACAAATCATATGATTTGAGCTTGGTTTTTTGTTATGGCTGCAAATAACTCTCACAATTTGTTAATGCTATGACTCAGCCACTCTGTTTTTATTCTATGATTTTTTTGTCCGAAAGGAACTTTATGAGGGTATCGGCGGCTCTTCTCTGCCCCTTGACGTTCGGATGAGCATGCGTTCCGCACTCGGATTCATCTATTGCAGCAACGGAAAGATAGAAGAATTTTTTATCGGTTTCCCTGATTTCTTTCTCTAATCCATAAAGAGCTATGCGGTAGTCGTCGGGTTTCATGACACCGTACATCCAGACAATATATGCGTCGGGGTAAACGGTTCGTATTCTGTTGATAAAAGCTTTAGCACCGGTAAGAAAATCCTCAGACGTAACTTGCCCTGCGCCTCTGTCGTTTGTTCCCGCATTAACCACAACTACGTGCGGAATCCATTCGGAATGGTCGTACGGAACACGTGTTTCCCTCGACACCTCATCGAAAAACGCAGGTATACGGTGCCCCTCAGCCCCGCAGCAATCCTTGACAATCCCCTGTCCCGATATTGAACATATTCTGTAATCGGCGTGAAAATGCTTCGCCGTAAGATAAGCATAGGCGAGCGTTGCGTCCTCGTCACAGGTACGCATATCCTTGTCCGATAGCGAACCGAGGACCCCGTATCCGCAGGTAATGGAATCACCGAAAAAAGCCATACGCAGATTCGGCGCAGACGGCTTCTCGCATATCATCGGATTTTCACCGCATACTTCCAAATCAGCTACAAGGAGTCTACCGTCAATCATGTTTTTGTTTCGCACTTCGCTGACGCGGAGAAAAGTCAGATAATGTTCTTTATCATCAAGATTCTCGATAACTATTCTTTCGTTGCCGTCGGATATTGAGAATTTATGCTCACAAGCATCCAGAATTACCTTAACGTATACGGGTACGTCGTCTCCGTAAGCCCCGAAAGATATCATAATGCGATTGCCGCAAAAAGCAACGTCAAAACCGCTCGCAATCCAGTCGAGCGCAAGGCAATCTTCTTTCTTCGTTGTTCTTCCGTGTATGTACAACTTATTCCAAATATCATTTATCTTAAAAACCGTATTCATATAAAAACTCCGACGAAGTTACAGATTTCTTTCTTAAATCATTATCCATATTAACACAATAAAAAACCGAAGTCAATACCCAATATGTTGTTTAACTTACAGTCATATGAATAATTTAACACTCTCCCTTTTTCCTATATGCTCCCGGCGTAATGCCGAAATAGGACTTAAAGAGTGTTTTGAAATGTGATTCGGATCGAAAGCCGCATTCCGTGGCAATCTGAAAAATGGTTTTTGCCGTACCGAGCAGCATTTCCGATGCCGAATTCATACGAAGTGAAAGCAAGTATTCGTGAGGAGTCTTCCCCGTATCATTCTTAAACAGTCGGCAAAAATGAAGAGGCGAATACCCTGTAAGATTTCCAAGGTCATAAAGATGTATATTCTGAGAATAATGAATATTCATATAATCTATGCTTTTTTTAACCGATTCATGAAGATGTTCTTTAATAAAAAGCATATCGAATATATCGCATATAAGGGAAGAAAGAGATGCGCTGCTCGACAAACTTTTTGTAATTTTATCGGATTTTTGGATATTGTATATTTTTTCAAACGTTTTCTCAAATTCCGTGCCCGCATGAAAAAAAAGCGGTATATCATCGAGTATTTTTTCGGCACTGCCTTTACATTTTTTTATATCAAAATATATCGTGTAGCACTCAAAATTACCTTGGCTTGCTACCGTAGTTCCGGGTTTGCAGAACCTCACATCAGCATAATTAAGTTCATGCCATTTATTATCTATAAGGTAAGAACCATTTGAAGAGAGAAAAAAGCCGAGCTCGTAGTAGCGGGTTATTCTCTCTTTTGTTTTGTTTCTCTGTATAGAATCGGAGTTAAACTTTGTAACCCGGTAAACAACCGGATAAAATACATCGGATTTTGATAAACCGACATCAAGCATTTTTAACACCTCTGCAATTATTAAAAATGTAAAAAAATCGCATTTTTATGTATTTTTACGGGATTGACATATACCGCATTATAGCATATAATCAAATTAAAGTCAAGGAGGATTTATATATGTTCTATACCGTCGATTCTCAAAAATTTGCAAAACGCATATACGAATCAGTTACCTCTCTGCCTATAATAGATTTTCACAATCACTTAAACGTTGAGGATATTGCAAAAAACCGCAAATACGACAATATAACACAGATGTGGTTATCCTGCGACCCTTATAAGCACCGTATTATGCGTATTCTCGGTGTTCCTGAGAAATTAATCACCGGAGACAGTGATGACGAAGAAAAATTCCGTGCCTTCTGCAGTGTTTTTCCTGATGCAGTGGGAACGCCCGTTTACGACTTTGCCCTACTGGAGCTGAAAAAAATATTTTCCTGCGATATAATTCCCTCCGAAGAAACATGCGATATGCTGTGGAAACTTACAAATGAATATCTTTCCGAAAACGGCGTCGCCTCAATCCTCGAAAAATTCAATATTGAATATTCCTCTCCGTGCGCTTCCATTACGGATGATCTGTCCCTGTTCGGAAAGAACGGCTTATATCCGTCTCTCAGAGCCGACAATCTTATTCTGCCGCAGAAAAACCTGATTGAACAGCTCGAAGAAAGGACACATACGAAAATATCTTCACTTGCCGCTTACCTCGGAGTTCTTGATAGGTTGATTTCCGATTTTCATGCCGTCGGTTGTCTTTTTGCAGACCATGCAATCGACTCGGATACACCGTATATTTCAGTAGGTAAAACGAGCACCGAAGATGTCGAAAAGCTGTACGTGTCACAAATAAACGGTAAATTGCTTTCAAAAACGGACAAATCCGTTTTATCATCTTATATACTCTTCCGACTCGGTGAGATATATGCAAAATATAAAATGGTAATGCAACTCCATATAGGAGCCGAGCGATACACCTCGGACAGGCTCAGAAAACTTACGGGTCCCGCGGGAGGATATGCCACAATCGGAAACTCAACGGACACAGATTCGCTTACATCAATTATCTCGGACCTGGAAAACGGCGAATACGGTCTTCCTCGCATTATCCTATACAATCTTAACCCTGCCGACAATGCAAAAATAGCAACTCTCTCCGGTTCCTATTGCATCGACGGTGTCCGAGGCTCCGTAGTAGCCGGTGCGGCATGGTGGTGGAACGACCACAGGTACGGTATAACCGAAGTCCTCGAAAACGTCATGGCGTACAGTGCGCTCTCGGTATTCCCCGGAATGGTGACCGATTCAAGAAGCGTAGCGTCATTTGTCCGCCACGACTGTTTCAGAAGGGTGCTTTCAGAATTTCTTGCTGAAAAATCAGCATCCGGAAATCTTCCGAAATCCGAGGAGGCACTTAAATCCCTCGCACGTAAGATGTGCTACGAAAACGCAAAAAGTTATATAATTCGATAATCAATAAGTCGCAACGAAAAGAATTAAAGAGGAAAAGAATATGGAAAACAAATCATCTATTGCAGTCGTAACCGGTGCCGGGGGCACTATTTGTTCGGAAATTGCAAAAGCAATTGCAAAAAAAGGAATCACCGTAATCCTTGTCGGCAGGACCGAAGAGAAGCTGAGAAAAACTCAAAACGAAATAATCGAAAACAAAAACAACGCATACGTATATACCTGTGACGTCACCGATCGCAAGGGTGTAGATGCGCTTGCCGATGAAATTAAGCACAAGTTCGGATGCGTAAAATACCTGATAAACGGTGCAGGCGGAAATAACGTAAAGGCTATGCCATCGATTACCTCTTTTGACAGCCGTGAGCTTGAAGAAACAAGACCGCAGGATTTGAGGGGACTATACAACGTCGATATGGACGCATTCGAGAACGTAATCAAAACCAATACAATGGGAAGCGTATATCCTACCCTTGCTTTTGCAAAGCAGATGATTGAAATAGGAGGCGGAAGCATTATAAACTTTGCGTCAATGAACAGTTACTGTCCTCTGACACGCTGTTTTGCTTATGCAATGAGCAAAGCCGCCGTAGTGAATATGACGCAGTCGTTTGCCGCATACTTCTCCGATACAGGCGTAAGAATAAATGCGATAGCACCCGGTTTTATCGTGAACGAACGAAGCAAAACTTATCTCGGAACGGTTGAAGACGGACTTACAAAGAGAGGGGAGAGCGTGATATCGCATACGCCGATGAAACGTTTCGGAACTGCCTCCGACCTTGTCGGAACGGCTCTATGGTTGCTCGACGACAATGCATCGTCCTTCGTTACCGGTATAACCGTACCGGTTGACGGCGGATTCCTTACTCTCGGAGGAGTATAAGCAATGATAATAACCGATTACCTCAGAGCAGAAAAAGATGATACGTGGGACGTTGCAAAGCAATGCGGTGTCGAATATGCAACGATACGGCTACCCGAAACAGCGGATTTTGACGTAACGGACAAATCCCATTGGGAAAGTGTATATAATAGGTACAAATCGGCAGGTTTTACCCCTCTCGTTCTTGAACCTATGCCAAACGCGCTTCACGACCACATAAAAGCAGGCGACGAAAAACGCGACGAATGTATTGACAAGGTTATCCGTATGCTTCCGATAATGGATAAGCTCGGTATACGCACCATATGCTTTAACTTCATGGCTTATCTGGGCTGGTGCAGAACGGGAGATGCCTACCCCGAAAGAGGAGGTGCTGAGGTAACCGGCTTTAATATAAAAGACTTTCGACCGCTTAAAGAAAAAATCAGCGAAGAAGAACTCTGGAACAATTATTCATTTTTCATAAAGGCGGTTATTCCATATGCCGAAAAATACGGTATACGGTTGGCCCTTCACCCGGACGACCCTCCGCTGGCAAAAATGGGTGATATCTCACGAATAATGATATCAACCGAAAACATAGAAAAAGCAGTACGTAATATAGTATCCAGCGATTTTCTCGGAGTCACCATGTGCCAGGCGAATTTCTATGAAATGGGGGAAAATCTGTTTGAAACAATACCGCGGCTCGCGGACAAAATCTTTTTTATACATTTTAGAAACGTCAGCGGTTCAATCAACGATTTCCGTGAGACCTTTCATGACAACGGGGATTTACCCATGGCGAAGTTAATGAGGCTCTACACAAGCCTTGGAATCAACGTACCGATAAGGGTAGACCACGTACCTTCTCTCCCATGTGATACTCAAGGCAGCATGGGCTATAAGGCAATGGGAAGACATTTTGCAATCGGATATATGAAGGGAATAATAGAAGCCTGCAACGCATATGACCAAAAATAAAAAGATACCAAATGATATCGGAGGACAACTGTATGCAGATTATTTCATTTGAAAATACGACAAAGTCTACGTCGAAACTCAACAATTTCTGGAACCATATACACTTTCATCCTACTGACGCAATAGAGGATGACTGGGGACGCAAGATACTTGACAGCGTTGCAAGGGACGGTGTTGCAAGGACCGTCAGAATGTACGCTATGCTCGAGGACATAGTTACGGAAGATGAGTGCGGAAATCTTAAATACGACTTCACGCTCAACGACGAAAGAATGGATTACCTAATGAAAAAGGGATTCAATCTGCTCGTTTCCTATAATTTTATACCCCCCTGCATAGCCGATAACCCCAATCTTGTAAACAACGTAAGCAAAAACAAGACAAGATATAAAGGAAAAATGATTATAGCATCAAAGCCTAACGACTATGGTAAATGGGAGGAAATCTGCCGTAAATATACGGAACATATTGTAGAAAGATACGGTATTGACACCGTGTCGAAATGGTACTTGCAATGCTACAATGAGCCTGACGTCGGTGCATTTTTCATGAGAAATCTCGATAATTCCGCAAATTCACGAAAGGAACGTCTTGACGAATACTGCAAGCTGTATCGCTCTTTTGCAAGAGGCGTTATGAGTGTTTCCGAAAAACTGTGTATCGGAGGCCCGGCGCTTGCACAGGACCTGGAATTCCTCGGCGGATTTCTCGACTACGTAGCAAAGATGCAACTTCCCCTGCATTTTGCCTGCGTACACAACTACGGCACCACGTCTCAGGGACTCAAAAGCGGCTCAAAGCCCTTCTCTGTTGATAATAATATCGATATACAGAAAAAGTGCAATGAGACGATACGTGCGCACTGCAAAAACCCGATAAAAATCATCACAGACGAATGGGGTATGGCAACACAGGGTTTCTGCAACCGTGACGACTGTTCCGATTTTCTTCTGCGCGAGACGTCGGCATTCGCGGCTTATTACGGTAAAATGATTGTAAAAATGATTGAAACCAATACCGCACCGGATATGATGATGATATGTCTCTCCGGACAACACGAAATGACAGAAGAGTTTACGGGTTTTCGCGGTTTCTTTACCCTTAACGGTATACCGAAGCCTATCTACCATGCATATGCTCTTGCTTCGCACCTTGGCGACGAACTCATAAGCGCAAAAACATATGAAAACGGACTTGCGGTCATGGTAACAATGAAGAATAACAAACCTGTTATACTTCTTTCTTATGCATCAGAACATTTCACGGATGAGCTGCCGAAAATAAACGTATCCGTCAACCCGATAAACTTTACGGCTCTGAAATCTGCCAAAATTTCGCGCATAGACTCACACAGTGCTGCGCCGTATGAAGAAGCGCTCAGAAAAGAATACCCAAGACACCTTAACGACGAAGAGATAAAATATCTCAAAGTACACTGTTCTGAGCCGAGCACGGATGTTGTAAAAGTAACGAACGAAGGGATTACCTTATCACTTGAAAACAATACCTTTGCTCTCGTTGAATTCGAATAAAAAAAAACAACCGTCTTCGGACGGTTGTTTTCTGTATAATAATCGTAAAGCGATTATCTCTTTGAGAAATAAGAATAATGTTTTGTATCGTTGGAAATCGTTTGTTTTCGCCTTGTTTTACAAGGCTTTGCTTTTAATATCGTTTTGTTTTGTAGTGTCCGTTTTTTTGCCTTTTTATAATTTTGGACACCAAAAGGACACCAAATACCTCCATAAAACAAACTATTTTCTTTTAACTATACTTCACGTCTGTTATTTCCGCTTTTTTTGGAACTCTTCCTTGTGTTTTATAGACTTTATATGAACAATTATATTCTTTTGTTTGCTTAGCGTCTAAACCGCTTATTGTAGTGCTTATTTTTTTCATTGCTACGTCCACATCATCGTACACAGTAATAGTGATAACTACTTGTGATATGTATTCATCGGTATTATTTGTAGCATTTCCAGATATTGAAAACACATAGTATTCGCCCCAATCCATTCGCATAGTACTCTTTGTCACAGAAACAGCCGTTATTTCTTCTTGTGGCGTTTGTGGTGTTTGTGGCTCTTGTGGGGTTTGCGGCTCTTGTGGGGTTTGCGGCTCTTGTGTTCCACACCCTACCAAACCGACCAACAATAAAAGCATAACTAATGCAATACTTAAAATTCTTTTCATTTTTCATTCTCCTTTCATTGCTTATAAAAAAGTGCGTAGCGAACCTACGCACCAAAAACGCAGTTCCGCTCATTGTTGCAACACAATTCACACCAAGATAGATATGACAAGCAAAGCCTACGTTTTGAACAAACGTAGCTATCTTGGCGAAATAAATTGTGTTGCAATATTATTATAGCACAAGTAAACGAAAACTACAACTGTTTTTATCCGCTCAACTTTAAGGAAATCAAGTCTGCAACTCTCGCTTTCGCACTATCCAACACATCCGCATATATATTTGCGGTTGTGGAAACGTCGGAATGACCAAGCAATTCGGATACAATTTTTAAGTCAACGCCGCTATTTATCAATAGTGTTGCGTTGCAATGTCTTAAAGTGTGAAGTGTTGCAAACGAATAACTTTTATTCTTGACAAAACGTCTAAATTGTGTGTTTAATTGCGACCTATCAAGAAAATTTCCCGTTTCCGACGTAAAAACCATTTCTTTGTGAGAAAAACTTGCACCGACTTTTTGAATTTGCTTTGCTTGCATTTCCTTGTGTTCGAGCAACACTTTCGCCAACACATCGGATAAACCTATATAACGATTACTATTTTTTGTTTTAGGCGATTGCAACCAATGTTTGCCGCCAACGTCCGTTAGAGTGTTTTCAATGTGAATAGTCTTATTTTCAAAGTCAATGTCTTTCCAACGTAAAGCCAAGCATTCCCCCGAACGCATACCCGTATAAAGTAAAACCTTTATAATCGTATTGAATTGTGAATACTTTTCCACGCTTTGGAGCAATTCTTTAACTTGCGTTTCGTTAAGGAATGGATTTTTTTCTTTTGTTTCAGCCTTTGGAAGAATTACAGCCTTTGTGCAAGGTGTTTCACGCAAAAAACCTTGTTCTACCGCACGGGCAAAAATACTTTGCAAAATAATATAGATTTTACGGCACGTTTCGGGAGCATAAGTCCGAGTTTTGAAAAAATGTGTGATTTTTGCAGGCGTAAAGTCCTTTAATTTTATGTTTCCGAGTTCGGGCAATAAGTGGTTTTTTATTTGACTTTCATAATTATAAGCCGTTATAGGCTTTAACTTGTTTTTAGCGTAATTATCAATAAACCATTCCACCATTTCCGAAAAACGCATATTTTCATTCAATGACGTGTAGCCCCTACATTTTCTTTCATATTCAACAGCATAAGCCGCCGCCAATTTTTCCGCTTTCTTTGGCGTGGTGTTTTCGGGCGGTGTGAAAGTGGTTGTCTTTCTTATTTTTCGCCCGTTTACGTCAAGCCCCATTGAAACAGTTATTCTAAACGTCTTATTTCTCTTTTCTATCGTTGCCATTTTTCAGCCCCTCTTCTAAATTTTCTAAAACCTTGCTTAACTCATTTACACAAAGATATTTCGTTGCGTCCTTTTCGGATATACAGCCCGAAAATTCACTTTCAAGCCTTGCAATTCGGCTTTCGTGTGTTGGTTTTAACGTTTCCACATAAGCCCCTATTTTATGTATTAAAGACGAAATAAAGCCCGTTTCCGTCAATAATATCTCCGCAAAATCATAATTGCATAAATAACTTAATTTTTGAACAGCCTTAACCGACAAACCCAAATATTCACACGCCGCCGCAAGGCTTATATCCATTGTTTCCGCCCTTTGTCTACCAAGTAAATAATCAGCGGACACATCAAAGAATTTAGCAATTTTCGTTAAATATAAAATGTCGGGCTTTGTTTTTCCGTCTTTCCATTGAGCAATGCTTTGACGAGAAACGCCCACAAAATCGGCGAGTTCTTCTTGCGTCTTTCCCCTTTCGTCAAGCAATTTCCTAAATGTTGTTGGAAAAATGCTATCATAACCATAATTTTGTTCTTGCTTTGTAATTCTTGCCTTTTTCATTTTTTTACACCTCTTTGTTAAACATCATTGCACTTTTTTTGCAAGCCTTTTTTCGCTTGATTTTCTATTTCTCTTGCGTTATAATTATTATAGCAATAAAAATTAACATTGTCAAGCGAAAAGAAAGATAAAATCGGAGGAATTTATGGAAGAAAAGACAAAAAATCTTGAAGAGTTAGAAAGAACGTGCAAACTTGCCTATTATAAGCAATGGCGGGCAATGCACAAAGAAAACATTAAAAGACACAACCAAAACTATTGGCGTAAAAAAGCACTTATTGCCGCAAATAAAAACAAGGAAGAGGAAAATGGACAAAAATAAAACATTTATGACTATAAGGGAAACAGCACAAACGGGTATTCTTTCGGAGCATTCCTTGCGTCTATTACAAAAGCAAGGACGAATTCCATTTATAATGGTTGGTACAAAATGCCTTATAAATTACCCTTTATTTATTGAACAATTAAACAAGGAAAGCACGGAAAATGGATATAAACACGCAAACGCTTAAAAACACGTTGGACAAGTTGCTTGATATTCAGCCACACGCAACACGGGAACTAAATGACAAGGGCTTTTCGGGGCTGTTTTCGGAATTATACGGGAATTGCGTAAAATACAATGCAACCGCAAAAGAATGGTATGTTTGGAATGGTAAAGAGTGGCAAAGCGACGTTGGAGGCTTAAAAACCTTACATTTAGTAAAAGACTTTTCGGACGCTTTAACTGTTTATTGCACCACTATTAAAGACGAACGCCAACGTGTGGAATATCAAAAAATAGTTGCTAAATACGGGCAAAATCGTTTCCGAGAAGTTCTTGCAAAAGACGCAAGGGATAATAATTTTATTTACAGCACCGACCTTGACAAAAACAAAAACTTGTTTAATTGTCAAAACGGCACGTTGAATTTAGAAACCCTGACTTTTTATCCACACAACGCAAGGGATATGCTTTCAAAAATATCCAACGTTGAATACAACCCAAAAGCACGTTCGGAACTGTGGGAAAAATTTATAAACGATATTATGCAAGGCGACAAAGAAAAAATTGACTATTTGCAACGCATTTTAGGCTATGCCCTAACCGCCGACACATCACTTGAAACTATGTGGGTATTATACGGCAAAACCACACGCAACGGAAAATCAACCCTTGTTGAAAGCGTTGCCTTTATGTTTGGCGATTATGCAATGAACACACAACCGCAAACCCTTGCTGTAAGGCAAAACAAAGATACCCGTCAAGCAAGTGGCGATATTGCACGGCTGAATGGTTGTCGCTTTCTAAATGCAAGCGAGCCACCAAAAAATATGAATTTTGACTGTGCTTTATTGAAAACGCTTATCGGAAATGACAAAATCACGGCACGCAACCTTTATGAACGTGAATTTGAATTTTTCCCCTATTTTAAGTTGTTTGTCAATACAAACTATTTGCCCGTAATTACGGACACCACTCTTTTTTATTCGGGACGTATAAACGTTTTAACGTTTGACCGCCACTTTGAAGAATGGGAACAAGATAAAAGCCTAAAATCAAAACTAAAAACGCCCGAAAATACCAGCGGTATTTTTAATTGGTGTTTGGAGGGCTTGAAAAAGTTTAGAAAAAGCGGAGCAATACCACCGCCAAAAGTAAAGAAATCAACGCAAGATTATTGTAAAAAGTCCGATAATGTGGGTATTTATATTGACGAATGCTTGAAAAAGTCAAATAAAAGTATATCAGCAAAAGACGTTTATCAGCACTTTTTGTGTTGGTGTTCGGATAATGGCTATAATGCTTTGAGCAAAACAAATTTCTATGACGAATTAAAAAATCGTGGAATGTTTTCCGCAAGTGGAACTATTAACGGACAAACTACAAGAAACGTAATAAAAGGATATGAAATCATAGAAACGTAAAAATGTGCAATTTGTGCATTTTTCTTGTAGAGTTCTTTATTCTTTACAAAATAGATAACTTTACATAGAATTTACACATTTTGCACACTTTGCAAAAACTATTAAAAACTACTACAAATAAAGGGGGTATTATGAAAAAAATATCAAATGAAACCATTCTTGCCGCTTTAATATCGTGTGGAAGCATAAGAAAGGCGGCGGCGGTTGCCCAATGTTCGGAGGCGACTATTCGTCAGCGATTAAAGAATGACGCTTTCAATAAAGAATATACCGACGCAAAACAAACCATTTTAACGGAGGCTTGCGACTCTTTGTCAGCCCGACTCACGCTTGCGGTTGATACCTTATGCGAGATTATAGAGGACAAGGAAACGTCAAGCACGGTTAAAGTATCGGCGTCAGACGCACTATTAAGGCACGGCTTACGATACGTTGAGGCTATAAACATTGTGAAACGTATTGAGGCTTTGGAAGAACAAGCGGAGGAAGAATGAAAGAATTAAACCAACGATTAAAAAAACTTGAAAACAATCAAAAAATAAAATTAAAGTTTAACGGCATTGAAACTTTTTACTATAAGGACGGACACGTTGAATATGTAAACGAACTTGACGCCTTGCGTAAAGTTGTTATGGAACATGAAGAAATAGACCATATCGAGCCAAGCAATTCGCTGTTAAACGCTTTTTTAGGAGAAGAATAAATGACAAAAGAACAAATGAAACAATGGCTTTTTAAGAGCCTTGACGAGTTGCAAGAAGAATTTACGGGCTATGAAGAACACGAACACAAACGAGCCTTACAAGCCCGAAAATGTGGCGACGAAAGTGATTATCAATTTCATACCACATACGCCAATGCATATAAAAATGTGGCTTACACTATCAGTAAAAAAATTTTTGAATTAAAGGGAGAATAAAAAAATGGACGAAAAGAATATTCAAGAGG
>JAXEKG010000008.1:0-164052 GCA_034101145.1 Eubacteriales bacterium
TTCAATTTTCAATGACCGATTGTCTCACGCCCTTTCGGCTTGCGACTTTTTTATTATACACACTTTTTCTTTGCTTGTCAACCCCTTTTTTTAATATTTTTTAACTTTTTCGCAACTTCTTTGCCTCTGTTCTTCCTCAAAGTTGCTCAATTGTTATTTTTTCTCTTTTTGCCTCCCTTTCGTTTCCTCTTGTTCGGCTCGGGGCGCCTTCTGCTTCGATTCGGTGTTCTCATAGTATATATCATCTTCTTGCCCTTGTCAAGGGCTTTTGTAAAGATTTTATAATAAAATGCGATTTTACGTAAAAACTATAAACAAAATAGGAGCTATTTATGGGCGCACTGGTAATAAGAACACTTATAATCTACTTTTCTCTTATGATAGTAATACGAATATCCGGCAAGCGTCAGGTGGGACAACTCGATATATCGGAATTCGTATCAACAATTCTTCTCTCTGAAATCGCCTGTCTCCCGATAGACGATCCGGACATACCGATTCTGTACGCAATGATCCCGATATCATTTATAGTATGTATGGAAGTGATATTGACTTATCTGAAAAACAAGTCATCCATTCTCAAAAAAATCTTTGAGAGCAAGTGTTGTATACTGATAGACCGAGGAAAGCTGATTGAAAGTGCTCTTGTTAAAATGAGAATTTCGGTTGAGGAACTGATGGGAGAATTGCGGCTGAAAGGTGTATCCGAGGTATCTGACGTATACTATGCAATTATAGAGCATAACGGAAACATATCGGTCATACTGAAAAAAGAAGAACAGCCTCTGACCCCACTCGACGAAGGTATAAAAAGCGAAGAAAACGGCATATCTCATCCTATAATCGTAGACGGCATTATAAATCAAAAAAACCTGAAAATCTCCGGAAAAAACGAAAACTGGCTGAATGAAGAACTATCCAAAACACATATTGCCATTAAAGACGTTTTTCTGATGACGGTTAACGACTCAGGAAAATGCGACATATTTAAGAAAGAAAAGAAGAAAAGCAAATCATGAAAACATTTATTTTTTCAACCGTATTCATAGTGCTTATGATAGGATTCGTAATCGCCGATTCCGTAATTACTTCAAATATCTGCGAGGAATACTGCAACATGATAGCAGAGGCTCCGTCAGAGGAAAACGGTGATGAAAAGCCGGATATGAGCTATGAGCTCGAATATTTCAAAACCGTCAAAGAAAAATGGGTCGAGGACGAAACAAAAATCAGCCTCTGTGTAAATCACGGGAAGCTGACTGAAATAAACCAAAACCTTGCTGCCTTGATAGGTGCTTGCGAATGTAACGATTATGCAATGTACCGTATATACACCATGAAAACATACGAGGCTATCAAAGCGGTAAAAGATTTATGCGGACTGAGTGTTTCAAACATTATATAATGATATTATTCAAATGGTTTCATATCCGCAAAATACAAACCGGTTCTTATTATATCATAGTGTTCAAAAAGAGGTGAACCGGAAAGTATATTCGCCTCACGTTTCAGATAAGTTATCAGATATTCCGGGTTAAGAAAATCCGCATTATCGGCTTTCAGAATACAATCGATAACAATGGTTCCATCCGTAAATTTCGCTTTTGCATTATAGATATACGGGGATATATCTACGTCTCTGTCACCGCTTTTGCTCTTTTTGAACACGGTTATCGGGACTAAATTGAGACAACGCTCGCATATATCTGAAAGCGCCTGCGTCGCCCCCTGCGTAACTATTATTATCTTATATGAAGAATATGCAATATCGGAGAATCGGGTATTCGGGTAATAAGCCGAAAGAATCTTCAGCTCCGAAGGGAGATTTTCGTTAAGCGTCAAGACAACCTCTTGCGGCTCAACCTCGCGATTTACACGAACATCAAGAAGTTCGTATTCACTTTGCGCGCCGACCGACATCGGTGTTGCAAAATTGAGTTTAGGACGTGGATTAAACCCCTCGCTGTACCATACCGGCATATGTGCTCGCAGGAGTGCACGCGTCATCGTTCGGACAAGGTCGAGATGTCCTATATATTGCAGCTTTCCGACCTTACGGAATTTTATTCGTATGTTCTTAGGTGACGGAAGAATGTCCGATATCGGCTTTATTTGCACCATCTGTTTTTACCTCCGAGCCTGTTTGCTCCGCAACCGTTACAGTTCTGTGCGCAACTCGGCGTTGTTTTTTCATTATAAGCGTTATCTCTCTCTCGTTTAAGATATTCCTTTGTGACTCCGCAGTCTATTATATCCCACGGCAATACCTCGTCAAAACCGAGTTTTCTGTTTGCGTAAAACTTCGGTTCTATCCCTGCACGTGAGAAAATGTCCATCCAACGATCGTAGTCAAAGCACTCATTCCAAGCATCGAACATTATGTTTTCGTCAGCCGCAATTTTGAGAGCCTTAGAAAGGCGTCTGTCACCGCGTGCAAAAACGGTCTCAAGGAAAGATACCTTCGCCTCATGCCAGTTATAAGTAATCTTTCTGTCAGTTATGCAATCGCGAAGATACTTCTGTTTTTCAATCAGCGTATCTATATCGTCCTGTGCCTCCCATTGGAACGGAGTAAAAGGCTTCGGTACAAAGCAGGATACGCTTATAGTTACGGACACACCACGCGATTTGTTGCGTTTCGGATTTTGATAATAAGCGTCAACGACTTTCTTTGCCAGCTCTGCTATACCCGATATATCCTCGAGAGTTTCGGTGGGCAGACCGTTCATAAAATACAGTTTTACGTTTGATTTACCGGATTCGAAAGCAATATTTACAGAACGGAGCAAGTCTTCCTCCGTTACGTTTTTATTTATAACGTCACGAAGTCTCTGAGTACCTGCCTCGGGGGCAAATGTAAGTCCGCCGGTACGAACCCCCGACACCCTGTCCATAAGCTCCTTTGAAAAACTGTCTATACGAAGTGAAGGAAGCGAGAGATTTACCTTTTCTTCATCTGTCCATTCAAGCATTTTTAGCGTGAGCTCGTCAAGCTTTGAGTAATCGCTTATACTAAGAGCGATAAGGGATATTTCGTCATAGCCGGTATTCTCATAGAGGCATTTCGCCTGTCTGCACAATACGTTTGGCGACTTTTCGCGTATCGGGCGATATATCATTCCCGCCTGACAGAAACGGCACCCCCTTATGCATCCGCGGTATACCTCAAGTACTATTCTGTCATGCACCGTCTCGATATAAGGCATAACGAATTTTTCGGGATAGCGGGACTTATCCATATCCTCTACTATTCTTTTTTTAATCTTTATGGGTATATCGTCAAATAACGGTGTATACTTCTCTATTGTGTTATCCGCGTTATAAGATACCTTATATAGTGACGGAACGTAAAATCCATCGATTTTTGCAAGTTCATGAAGATATGCTTTACGTGTATACGTACCGTTTTTTTTCATTTCGGAATATAAGGCGCACGCCTCGGGCAGAGCTTCTTCACCCTCTCCTATGCTGAATACGTCAAAGAAATCTGCAACAGGCTCCGCATTATACGAACACGGTCCCCCTCCGAGAATTATGGGGTCATCCTCCCTCCTGTCGCATGAAAAGAGTGGTATCCCCGTCATCTTTATCATATGGAGGGCAGTAGTATAGCATAGCTCATACTGAAGTGTGAAAGCAACGAAATCAAATTCAGTCAGTTTGTCTCCGCTTTCCATTGCAGTGAGAGGTATGTTATACTCTCTCATCTTTGACTCCATATCAATCCAAGGGGCATAAACCCTCTCGCACCATACGTTATCGACGGAATTCAGACAGTCGTAGAGTATCCTCACACCGAGATTTGACATTCCTATCTCATATGTATCGGGAAAGCAAAAAGCAAAACGTACGTCAACCGAGGACTTGTCCTTTATTATTTGATTAAACTCTCCGCCGATATATCTTCCGGGCTTTGAAACCGATTTAAGAATCTGTGACATATTTACGGTGTCTTGCGAATCTGTTGCACTGTCCGCAGTATTATTCTCTATCATAATTTGATTTATTCCTTTGAGTTTATCACTTCAATTTAAGTTTTGTTGTGAGAGCGAGAATCAGGCCGAAAAACGATTGATAAAGGAAAGCGTACACCGACGAGAGCGTCCCCGACAGCATCGGAAAACCAATGATAGCCGCAACAATACATACACCGCCCGACATGGCGATAATCTTCACTGCATCCGCAAGAAGCGACAGTCTTTTCGCCCTCTTTGTCAGCATAATTATTTTAATCAGCTGTGCCGTTGTATATCTTGTTATGAGTGTACTATCCACTTTAGGTGCGCCGAAATCCATCATTTCTCTTCTGTTTTTCTTAACTACGTTTATAGACGGTTTGCTTAATTTTATGGTCTTTCTCAATAAATCATCGTCTATATTTGGGTCGAAGGTGCGTATATGAGTTTTAATTCCGTATTTGCTCATATCCGCAACTCTTCTTGCGAAATTGCGGTCAAAACTGTATTGAATATAGAATTTTCCGCTGTATTTCCCGTCCGAAGCAACGTAGAGTATGCTTACAGGACCCGCTTTTGTCCTTCTCTCGTCCTCGCCGTCATCGGGAATTACGTATCCCATATCAATCAGGTAATCTTTTTTACCGATGCAAATATTAATTCCTTCGACAAATGCGCTTATCCCGAAATCCGAAATATCAGTGATTGTTACATCCTGTGGAGTGCCGAGTTCTCCGGAAGCAACTCCGAATACTGACTCGAGAGGACCTCCGACGCAACTGAAAGCACCCGCCATGTAATATAGGACTTTATTCAGGACGCTGTCCGAAGTGAGTTTTATCTTTACCACCTTTACAAGAGAAGATGGGAATGCCTCGACGTCCTCAAAGAAAATATCCTTGACGGATGAATATTCGCTTACCGCACCGTCTCCTATTATTGCACTGCCCGTTTCACTCGCGCGTTTCGAGATGCAAAAGAACGAGTATATACGTGAGCATATCAGCCCTGTTGCGAGCAACAAAGAGAAAGCAAGCGAGGAGAGAGACATAAAACTCTCAACCGTAAACGAATTTACAATACCATATACGCACGCAGCCGCCAAGGATAAAACGAATGACGCAACGCTGATTGCAAGGTCAAATACGCTCTCGTGCGGCGGTCTGTTACGGTTTTTCATAAATCCGTCAACAAAGCCTGTTTTCTTTATCCTCACTGCGCGGTCTCCCGAGCCGGACTCCCTCTCCTTCTCGGTAGTATCACAGATGTCGCACACGAGTTTATCGCCGGAGGAGGAGACTACGGAAAACGAATATTCGGTCCCGAATACTTCCATAAGAGTTCCGAGAATAAGCAAATCTACTCCAAGCGCAATCGGAAGTCCATACATAAGCGTATATTCGCTCGCAAAGAAAAGAATGATAAAATCATAAACGAGCGTAACCGAAATACCGAAGAATATAACGGTTGCAGGATTTGCCTTTCCTCTTTTTATCGGAGTTATACCGTCTTTCAACTCCGTCACGGCAAGGGTTCCCATGAAAACAATCAGCAAAATATCAAGCACCGTTGAAAAAGTATGCCCGAGAGTTTTTCCGAATACTGCAAAATTTTCCTCAAAGAACATCACAACGGTAAAGAGTATTGCAGTAAAAAGTCTTGCACAAACCGAAATTTTCTGCCGTTTGAATTCATTAAACAACTCTATGTTTTGCGAATTTGAACTATACTCTCTTCCTTTTGGCTTAACGCGCGAATCGTCACGTGGATTATCGCTTTTTTGCGTCGTCATCGATATGTTGCCTATTTCATCTGCTGTTATCTTCTTTTCGGGGACTGCTATACCGAATTCAATGTTATCACGGTCGCTTGCCGCTATATAATCGGCATCGTCTGATTCTGCAAAGTTTTTATCTGATAACTTTTCATTTATAGGATTATCCGCACCGTTATTATAAGATGTATCGGCATTGTTACGGTAATCGTTAACAGCGTCAATTAAATCATCCTTCAGAATAGACGTATCGGAGGCGATATTCTCTTCCGTATAGCCGCTGTCTGCTTTTGATTCCTTTTCGGAAGCATTGTTGTAACGATACATATCAGAGCGCTTTGTTGCGTATATTAAATCGTCATCATCTTCATCCATATTTGCGGATGAGGTTGCCGTTTTATTTTCCCGGGTAAACTCTCCGAAAAAAATATTGTTTAGCTCATCCTTACTCGAATATACCTTTATCATATTCTTCGGTTTTGAAGTAATATGAGGTATTTCGTCCGCTCTGCATTTTATATTGTTTTCAGACGAATTACCGATACCGATGCGGTCGGAATCAACATCGTCGAACACCCGGGTTTTATTTTTATCATCCGATTCGGATGCTGCGGTTTTCACCTCTCCGAAAAGTCCGTCACGATATTTGAAACGAGGTAAATCGTCGCTCTTTTTTATACTTCTGCTCTCTTCAATCGGAATGTCGTTTTTGGGCTCTTTGTCAGTAATCTGCACTTTTTCCGACACTTCGTTTATATTTTGCTTTTCGTGGTTTTTATCATACAATCTGCCCTCGAGAATATCTGCGAGCTTGTCCGCCAGCTTATGGGCAAAATCGTCGCTGTATTCGATATTTGAGGTAACATTATTTTTGTTTGCCGAATTTAATACCACATCGTCGTTCGTTTTCGTATTTGATTGAACATTACATATGCTGTCATCTTTTGTTTCTACTACGGCATCATTCTCCGAATTGATTTCGACGACGTTTTCCGAGCTGTTCTCGTCGGCTCCGTCGGCTGTGTCGGAAAAGCCTACGTTCTCCGAGCTGTTTTCGTCGGCTACGTCGGCTGTGTCGGAAAAATCTACGTTCTCCGAACTGCTCTTGTCGGCTCCATCGGCATTGTCGGAAAAGTCTACGTTCTCCGAGCTGTTCTCGTCGGTTTTGTTATTATTGCCCGGGAAACCGACGTTTTCCGTGCTATACGCGGCATTGTCCTCTTCTGAGTACGTACCGTCATCATTCTCGGTATTTTTATCATCTTTGTCAGATTTGTCATTAGTGCTGTCATACATCCGGACACTCTGTCTCAACTTCGCCAGAAGTTCCGACAGTTCTGTATTATTCTCCGACATGAAATCACCTCCGTTTCAATCTGCAGACGGGAAATCTCCACCGCCTTAACGATATGTTTGTGTTTTAACTTATGTGTGTTTTTGCCTTGCGATTTCAGTCATGAGAATCGCACCGGCGTTCGATACGTTGAGGGAATTTACTTTACCGTACATAGGAATTGAAACGATAAAATCGCATTTTTCTTTCACGAGCCTCGATACTCCAAAACCTTCGCTGCCGAGCACAAGAGCGCATGCGCCGGAATAATCGACATTAAAACAATTCTGTCCATCCATATCCGCACAGTAAGTCCACACCCCTTTTGATTTAAGCAGCTCTATTGTTTCCGCAATATTTGTCACCTTAGCTATGAGCATATGCTCTATGGCGCCGGCAGATGCTTTTGCGACAACGGAAGTAAGACCAACAGAGCGCCTCTTCGGTATTATCACTCCGTGTACTCCGCTACATTCGGCACTTCTGATGACTGCACCGAGATTATGCGGGTCCTCTACTCCGTCACATATCACTATAAACGGACTTTCGCCCTTCTCTTCTGCGTATGCGAATATATCATCGAGGGAAGAATAGTTTCGCTCTGCCGCCACAGCTACAATACCCTGATGCCTGTTATGACCGCAAAGGGAATCGAGCTTTGTTTTTTCAACCTCAACTACGGGGATTTTTCTCTCCTTTGCCTTTGCGACCAGCACAACCGCCGAACCGTCTCTCTCTCCTCTCAGAACGAATACCTTGTCAATATCTCTTTCGGACGCAAGAAGCTCCTTTACCGGATTTCGACCGCTGACTATTCCCTCATTTGACACGGAGTTATCCTCATATGATGAGCCGCATAACTCTCGTTTAACACCTCGGTTAACGTTTGTTCCCGATTTTTTTCTCTTCGGGTTTTCTTTGAAATTTCCTCTGATATCTTCCATAAAAGCTCCATAGGCCCTACATGAATTTGCTTTGAGTTTGAACTGCAAAACGCTTCACTTATTTACTTAATATATTTTAACATATTTTTTTATTTTTGTATATACCTTTGCAAATACTTTTTATTTATATTTTAAAATGCTTTTTTCTCTTATATGAAAAACATAACGTGTCGATAATTATACTCAAAAAAGGCGGTAAGAATACCGCCTTATTAATCAAAAGATGATAAAAATTCTTATAGATATCGTTTACCGTCACCAAAGGGTTGGCTTTCCGGTTGCTATATCGTAATGCCAGAAGGCGCCCGTCTCAAGTCGCCAGTCCTTTACGTCTTCCCACTTTGTATTATTCGGTGCCGGAGCAATGTTGCCGGTAACACCGTAAACCCTCGTCTGATATGAGCAACCGTTGTTATCAGACCAGAAAATTTCGTTTGTTTCCGGTTGCGTCTCGCTGTAATAATATCTCGGCGCACCTATCCATATCTCTTCCCAACCGGGATACCAGCGCTGATTTGAATCTGCCCAGTCCTTGTGCGTTTTCAGTGCGTCTCCGAAGAAATAGAGGCTTGAACTGTTTCTCCAGTTATCGTTTATCGTATTGAACTGTTCCGCTGTTCCTTTATAATAAATAACGAGATTTGAACACTTGTTAAAAGCGTTTCCTACAGTTTTGATACTTGTCGGAACAATAATTGTATTAAGGTTTACGCAATTGTCGAAAACGTTGTATGAAATAGAAGTTACACCGTCGACAATCTCGACGTATTGAAGATTTGTGCAATCGGAAAACGAATATCCGCCCACAGTACATGACAAAACAACTTTCTTCAGTGAGGTGCACCCGGCAAAAACACGCGTGCCACTTTTTGAAAATTTTATTTGACCGCGTATTTCACGGAGTGAAGTGGCAAGCTCGAACGCAGATGCGCCTACCGTTATCGCCTTATCGGGCAATTCAAGAATTCCAATAGATGAGCAACCGTAAAAAGCGAAGTCCGATATTGTCTGTGTTTCGGATGAAATAGTTAGCACCCCTGTCGTCTTACACAGGTTTTTACAATTATTGAAGGCATACAGTCCGAACTCCGTAACAGCGTCCAAGTTGACGGTTTTAAGACTTGTACATTCGTTGAAAGCATAACTCGGGATTTTCGTTATTCCGTCTCCGAGATGTACTCCTGTAAGCGCGCTGCAACCTTCGAAAGCCTTTTCGCCGAGCGTTTTAACTTCATCGGGAATGGAAATCTGTTCAAGGGCAGTGCATCCGAGAAAAGCTCTTGAATCTATTGATTGAAGTTTATCGCTTGTGCTGAAATTCACGTTTTTAAGGGAAGTACAACCCGAAAACGAGTCGTCTCCTATTGCCGTTACGTTATCACCGATATTGACGGTTTCGAGCATCGTGCAGTTCTGGAAAGCCGAAATATTTATTTTCGTTATGTTTTTTCCTACCGTGACAGACTTGATATTGATATTATCCTTAAAGGCATATGCCGACATGCTTTCAACAGGCAGACCCTCATATGTATCGGGGATTACAATATCCGTTGCCTGTGCTGTTTTTTCAATTCCTTTCAGCTTATAGGCATCGCCTTTTCTGTTAAGCTCGTACTTAAGACCTTCCGTTCCGTTCTGAGTAGATACGGACGAAGATGATGATGACGAACTTACAGAGCTGTTTTTATCGCCATCGCTATCGTCACCGTCACCGTCACCGTTACATGCCGTCATAAGAAAAGATGAGACAACAAGCAATACGGCCGCAAGGAAAGCTAATATTCGTGTATGTTTTTTCATATATTTTATTCCTCCATAAATATACGCCTTAGTACATTGTGCAATTGTGGATTGCAGAACACGTTTATAGTCACAATAAGCAATTATATAATATCATAATTTTACTGTTTTGTACAGATTTTTTATCTAAATATTCAAACTTTATGAAAACGTTACAAAAAAGGAACTTTGGTTTTGTGCAAATAGCAATAAGAAAAACACCGAGCGGAGCTTGCTCAGTGTAATCGTTTGTTATAATTGAAAAAATTAAGCCATTTTGTTGAGCTTTATGGTGAATGTGCTCTTCTTACGTGCAGCGTTGTTCTTGTGAAGAATACCGTGGTTTACTGCCTGGTCTATCTTCTTGGTCGCAACCTTGTAAAGTTCCATGGCCGTCTCTTTATCTCCGGCGTCAACAGCCGCATTGTACTTCTTCATGACGTTGCGGAGCTGGGTCTTGAACATCTGGTTGCGAAGGCTCTTTGTTTCGATAACCTTAACACGCTTCTTAGCTGATTTGATATTCGGCAAAGCAAATACCTCCTGTTTTATTTGGTATGCAGACACATCTGAGAGGGTATGCGCCTGCTTAAATTTCACACGCTAATTATATTATCATAAAATTTTCCGAATTTCAATACCTTTTTCAATATTTTTCTAAAAATATTTTGTTTTATACTTGACAAACTCAAAATACAGTGTTATACTTGTAAAGTATTTTGCTTTACAGCATGTGAGGTCGGTATGTTTGAAAAAAATCTTAACCTTGTTTTTTTGCTCGACTTTTACGGTGTCGTGCTTGACGAACATACGCGGAATATAATGCAGCAATACTACGACGAGGACCTTTCTCTGTCGGAAATTGCACAGACGGAAAGCATCTCCCGACAAGGAGTTCGCCATATAATTAAAAAGGGTGAGGAACAACTGATGTTCCTTGAAGAACGCCTCGGACTCGCCTCTCAGTTTGAGAGAATACATAGCGTGGCGCAGAGGCTCGGCGAAATAGCCGATTATCTTTCGGAGTCAAGCGACCGAAACACCAGAGAATATGCCAAAGAAATCACATCTTTGACATCGAAACTCACGGAAAGCAAATAAAAGCTCACGGTATAAAATTTCAAACGAAAATTCAAACAAGGAGATAACATATGTTCCAGAGTCTGACCGAAAAGCTCTCAAACGCTTTCAAGCGTTTTCGCGGAAAAGGTAAGCTGTCCGAGTCCGACGTGCGTGAGGGCATGCGTGAGATTAAACTTGCCCTGCTCGAAGCGGATGTTAACTTCAAGGTTGTTAAAGACTTCGTTAAATCTGTTACGGAAAGAGCCGTCGGTGCGGAAGTGCTGGAAAGCCTCCTGCCCGCCCAGCAAATAGTTAAAATAGTAAACGAAGAGCTCATCCATCTTATGGGTGACGAATCGCCTAAGCTCGAAATAAATCCAAAGCCTCCGACAGTAATAATGATGGTCGGTCTGCAGGGCGCAGGAAAAACGACTCACTCCGCAAAGATTGCGGCTATGTATAAAAAGAAGGGGAAAAATCCCTTGCTCGTGGCCTGCGACGTATACCGACCCGCCGCTATCGACCAGTTAAAAATAGTAGGTGAATCGGTCGGCGTTCCCGTATTCTCCATGGGAAACAAAATCTCGCCTGTAGAGATAGCAAAAGCCGGAGTAGAATACGCAAAAAAGAACGGCAACGATATGGTATTCATAGATACCGCGGGCCGTCTTCACATCGACGAAGAGCTGATGGCAGAGCTTAAAAAAATCAAATCCGTAACGGAACCTACCGAGATTCTGCTTGTCATTGATGCAATGCTCGGACAGGATGCCGTGAACGTCTCTAAGTCCTTTAACGACCTGCTTGATATAACCGGCGTCGTGCTTACGAAGATGGACGGCGATACGCGCGGAGGCGCTGCGCTCTCGGTCAGATACGTTACGGGAAAACCGATAAAGTTCATAGGCACGGGTGAGAAACTCGATGCAATAGAGCTTTTCCACCCGGACAGACTGGCGTCAAGGATACTCGGAATGGGAGACGTGCTTTCCCTTATAGAGAAAGCCGAAGCCGCATACGACGAGAAAAATGCGAAGGAGCTTGAGCGCAAAATACGCGAGGCAACATTCACTCTCGACGACTTCCTCATGCAACTAAAACAACTCAAAAAAATGGGTAATATAGAACAGCTCCTGGCAATGGTTCCGGGCATGAGCTCGGGTGCTATGAAAGACGTTAAATTTGACGAAAAGCAAATGCAACATACCGAGGCAATAGTCTTATCGATGACGGCAAAAGAACGTGAGAAGCCTGAAATCATAAACGGCTCACGGAGAAAAAGAATAGCCAAGGGAAGCGGAACATCGGTTGAGGAAGTAAACAGACTTCTCAAGCAATTCGACCAGATGAAAAAAATGATGAAGCAGTTCGCTTCCGGAGGAAAACGCCGCGGACTCGGCGGGATGATGCCGATGGGAAAAATGCCCTTTCCGCGTTGAAACGTAAAAGCAAAACAAAAGAGTTAAATATCCGATAACGGATTTTTATAAATTATCTATTTTCACATTATGGAGGAAAACAAAATGGCAGTTAAAATCAGACTCAGAAGAATGGGCGCAAAAAAGGCTCCTTTCTACCGCGTAGTCGTTGCCGACGGCCGATATCCCAGAGACGGAAGATTCATCGAGGAAATCGGTTATTACGATCCTATGAAGGAACCCGTAGTTATCAACATTGACGCTGAGAAGGCAACCACCTGGATGAAGAACGGCGCACAGCCCACCGATACCGTAAAGGCTCTGCTCAAAAAAAGCGAAATAATTAAATAATTCTCTGCCGAGCGGCAACGTATTTTTTTCGGAAGGATGTTTCCGATACAGGAAACAGGTATTGTAAACTATGGAACTTAAACAGGTCCTTATTGACATTGCCCGTGCGATAGTTGACAACCCGGATATGGTTTCCGTTGAGGAATCCGTAGACGGCAACGATGTAACTCTCACTCTTTCCGTAGCCGAATCGGATACCGGAATGGTAATCGGTCATCACGGAAAAATAGCAAGGGCTATACGTTCTATCATGAAGGCCGCCGCAATCAACTGCGGTAAGCACGTAACGGTAGAAATAAAATAAAAACTATACCGTACAGGTATAAAAAACACACATCTTGCGGAATTGTGATATCCAATCCGTACTGTTGTGTGTTTTTTCTATATGTGAAAATCAGACTGAAAACTCTGATAATAGTCAATCGTCGCATGCTAATATATCAGATATAGCGACGAAGTCCGCAACCGAGAGCTTTTCACCTCTCACGTTTACGTTTATCCCCAGCTTATCGAGGACAAATGACAGATATTCCTTTTCATATCTCGGATATCTCATGTTTACAGCATTTACCATGGTCTTTCTTCTCATATCAAATGCGGCACGCACAATACCGAAAAACAACGCCTCGTTTTTCGGAACGTATTTTTTCTCGGGATACAGAGTGATTTTAACGACCGCCGAGTTGACTTTCGGAATTGGCATAAAGCATCCTCGGGGAACGGAAAACAACCTTGCACATTCTCCGTAATAGTTCAGCGAAACGGTTATGGCCCCGTATTCTTTATCCTCTTCGGTGGCGGTGAGCCTGTCGGCAACCTCAGACTGCACCATAACCGTAATCGACGAAAACCGAGCACCACATTCAATCAGTCTCATGATAATGGGAGTGGTTATGTAGTACGGCAGGTTAGCGCATACGCATACTTCTCTGCCTCCACTCTCTTCTTGAATGAGCTTTGCTATATCGATTTTCATTATGTCGGAGTTTATAACCTTAACGTTATCGTATTCGCCGACAGTTCTTTTAAGCACCGGTATAAGCCCCGTATCTATTTCTACGGCTATTACCTTATGATATCTCTCTGCCAGTTCTCGTGTAAGGCAACCGATTCCGGGGCCTATTTCGAGGATAACGGCATCGGGATTGCCCGAACATTCCTCCGATATTCTTTCCGGAACGGATGAATCGATAAGGAAATTCTGACCGAGCTCATGACGAAAAGTTATTCCCGATTCTGCCATTACTTCTTTAATTATTTTAGGGTTGCATAAGTCCATTTTTTTGCAGTATTCCTCTTGACAAATCAGATTTTCCGTGATAATATATATATCGTTCATGCTGATGTGGCGCAGTTGGTAGCGCAATTGATTCGTAATCAATAGGTCGAGGGTTCGAGTCCCTCCATCAGCTCCATTTTTATATCTTTCTATTTTTGCAGATGTAGCTCAATGGCAGAGCATCCGCTTCCCAAGCCGATTACGCGGGTTCGATTCCCGTCATCTGCTCCATCATTCGGCAAATCCGACAGGGTTTGCCGTTTTTTTATGCCGACAATATGCTTTAACCGTTTGCATTACTGATGCCGACGGCTTTTTTAACGGGTATGCGCTCGAGCTTGTTTTATTTTAACACAAACAAAAAATAATTTCAATAGTGTATTATTATTTCATATAATGCAAATCCGATATAAAACTACCTGAAGAATATTTCAACGAGGTATACGCGAAAATATTTCTTCAATGTCACCGGCACCCATAACTACTATTACCGTGTCCTTATCGCAAAACTTCATCGCCATTTGCGCTGCCGAATCAAAGTTACTTGCGTATTCTGCTTTTTCGCCTATTCTGTTTTTGAGGTCTTTCGACGTAACTTTATAAATGTTCTTTTCCCGTGCCGCATATATATCAAGGAGAATAACCGCATCTGCGAGTGAAAGTGCGTCTGCCATGGCGTCGATAAAATATGCTGTACGTGAGTACGTATGAGGTTGAAAAATACATACCGTACGCGAAAATCCCAAATCCTTCAGGGCAGACAGTGATGCTCGTATTTCGGCGGGATGATGTGCATAATCGTTATACACTTTGGCTCCGCCGACGTCAAACATATATTCGAGCCTGCGCCCGATGCCGAAAAAACTACCGATAGCCACCGTCGCTTCCATCGGAGATATCCCCTCGGATATGCAAAGGGCGAGAGCCTGTATTGAATTCAATACGTTATGCCTTCCGGGAAGGCGAAGTGCTACGGAGACAATGAACTCTCCGCGACGATATAAATCATAATGATACGAACCGTCAACACACTCAATGTTTTTTGCATAAAAATCAACCGTATCGTCGTATAAGGAACAGCGTACCGTTTTGTTATGTATTATGGGCAGAATATTCTGCGTTCCGTTATCGTCGGCATTTACGACTACGTATTCCGTCCTGTCGCAGTTTGCAAATTTTGCAAACGCTTCCTCTATTTCCGAAGGTGTTTTATAGCAATCGGTATGCTCAAGTTCAATATTCGTTATAACAGAAGAACTCGCGGGAATAGCAAGAAAAGACCTCATATATTCGCATGCTTCCACCGTAAGGTATTCTCTTTTTCCTATAAGAAGTCCCGAACCGTTAAATGCGGATGCACCTACAACAGCCGTAGGATTATTTCCCGTTTCTTTCAGTATATGGGCAATCATAGAGGTAACAGTGCTTTTCCCGTGCACTCCGGATACGGCTATCGAGGTTTTGTAGAAGGTGGTAAGATAGCCGAGAAGATTTGCCCGTGATATGCAATAGATTCCGTGCTTTTTGGCAAAAACATAGTCCTCGGCATTATCGGATATTGCGTTTGTATAAACGAATGCCGTAGCACAACGTACGTTCTCACCTGTGCACTTCGGAAAAAATTCTATACCTTCTTCTGATAGCCTATCTGCATTGTGCGGATTTCGGTCATAACCGCAAACGTCATATCCCAAACGGTGAAAAAGAATTGCCAGAGACATCATACCGACTCCGCATATTCCGGAAAAATACAGCCGCCCACCTTTGCCTATTACATCGGCAATCTGCTCGCACGTATGAAAAGTATTAGAAATCGACATATACACTCCTTATGTGATTCTTTATTGTAAAAAGCATCAAATCATTAACAGAAATTCAAAATTCTGTTAAAGAAAAGTAAAAAGATTATTTTATAAATGTATCAATATCGCTTGAATATTTTTCATAATCATTTAGTATAATATTAATACAAAATCAAAACATTTCAGCATTTTTAAAAGAGAGGACAAGTAATATGCAAATCACAGACATTAAAATCAGAAAATTTTTCGACGATGGCCCGATGAAAGCGATAGCTTCGGTTACCTTTGACGACGCTCTTGCCGTACACGATATAAAGGTTATTTATGCCCGTGACAGATTCTTCATTGTAATGCCGTCAAGGAAAAATCCGGACGGAACGTACAGGGACATCGTTCATCCGATTAATTCTCAGTTCAGAGCTGAGCTCGAGAATGCGGTCATAGATGCATATCACGTACAGCTCGTAGCTGCAAAAGAAGACGAGAGCGCAGTAGACGCAATGGTCTGAAAAAGGATGCCCAACAAAGAATAAATACGACCGTACAGGTCAATAATCAATCCGTCGGAAACGAAAGTTTTACGACGGATTTTTTCGCAATATAAAGGAGAAAACAGTGAAGATACTTATGCTGATAAACGCCCTGAATATCGGCGGTGCCGAGACACATGTACTTTCTCTTTCAAAGGAACTCTCACACAGGGGAAACGAGGTGTATGTTATATCAAGTGGAGGAATATATGAAAATGAGCTCAAAAAGTACGGAATAGAGCATATAAAGATAAAGAAAATTAACCGCAACCCCCTATATGTTCTGTCGGCAATAAGAACTGTGAAGCGGGCTGTTATGAGCTACGGTATTGAAGTTATTCACTCTCATACACGCATAATGTCATTCATAGCGTACTCAGCACATACCGACATACCCGTGGTAACGACAGCTCATTGGGTGTTCGGTCTTTCATTCCCGTATAAGCAGTTATCGTATTGGGGCAAAAGAACGCTCGCGGTAAGTTCGGATATAAAGAATTATTTGATAGACTCATACGGTTTATATCCGGATACTATAGATGTAACGGTAAACGGTGTTGACACCGATATTTTTCTACGCAGAGACGGTTTCAGGTGCGATGACAATGTAGGATTTGAAATCGTTCACGTAAGCAGGCTTGACAAAGGCAGAAGTATGTGCGCTTATACGCTTCTTGCAATAGCAAATAGAGTTGCAAAATCAATAAATAATTCTCATATAACCATTGTCGGCGACGGCGAAAATTTATCCTATATACGAAAACAAGCCGAAATAATAAACAAAAACGTCGGAAGAGAACTTGTAAAAACAGTAGGAGCAAGCGCAAAAGTAGAAGAGTATCTTAATCTTGCCGATATTTTCGTCGGGGTATCACGCACTGCGCTTGAGGCTATGTCATGCGAATGTGAAGTAGTACTCGCAGGAGATGAGGGATACGGCTCGATTTTTGAAGCGACAAATGTAAAAAAACATATAAAAACGAATTTTTGTTGCAGAAAAATGCCGCCGGTAACAGAGGCTTCGCTATACGCCGATATCATGAAGCTATATCGCAAAACTCCTGACGAAAGGAAAATATGCGGTATAAGAAACCGTGAATTTATTATGAGATACTTTTCGGTTGATAAAATGACGGACGATGCCGAAAAAGCATACGCCCACGTAGTGTCTCCGCTCGCAAATCATTCTCATTCAGACACTTCCGAAAAGGAAAAAAGCGCGCTGATATGCGGATACTACGGTTACGGCAACTTCGGCGATGATGCCAGTATGTATGTAATAGTGCAAAAGCTGAGAGAGTGTGGAATATACGACATTACCATTCTATGCAAAAAGGGCAAAAAGATATCATCCTTTTTGCCGGTAAAAACGATACAAAGATATGATTTTTTCAAAATACGGCGCTCACTGCTAAAAACCGATATATTCATCCTCGGCGGCGGAAATCTTCTTCAGAACCAGACGAGCAACCGTTCTCTTCTCTACTATTCATATATATTAAACCTTGCAAAACACGCAGGGTGTACCATCTTATGTGCATCCTCGGGGATAGGAGAACTGTACGGAAGGAGGGCTTATACCATAGCCTCGAAGGCCCTGAGCCTATGCGATGCGGTTATGACGCGTACCCCAAGAGACCGAAATGCAGCCACTATGCTCTCAAATATAAACAACGTATTTCTTTCGTCGGACGCAGTGAAAGAAATAAGACTGCCTGATATGGAATACTTCACAGACAGGCTCTCGAATATTGCCATCTTACACGGAAAAAACATAATTGATAATGATTACGTCGTAATATGTCCCGCAAGAAGCATAAGCGATGAGGACCTCAGGGATATTGCCTATATATCGGAGTCCACGGGTATGTCATCAATAGTCATTCCGCTCTTCCCCGAGAAGGATATGAAAATATGCAAAAAAATCTGCTCACACGTAAAAAACAGCTATATTCCGAAGAAAGTCTCCGTATATGAAATATTATATCTTATAAGTCATGCAAAACTCGCAATATGCGGAAGATTTCATGCTGCACTATCTGCAGTATACAGCAAAGTACCAATCCTTTTCATTGGAAGAAAAAACAATATTAAACTCCGTCGTCTTCTCTCGTACGTTAATTCGGATACGACGTATCATGGCTATGCCGATGATTTATCCTCCGTTCGAAACTCTTCGACATACTGTTTACGCAATAGATTGTGATTATTTACAACGTGAGAAAAAGGCAGGAAAACCTTACGTTTTCCTGCCATATAATATCTTTGCAACCGGATCAGACCAAGGGTGCTCCATCATACCCGATAGCATTCGACGACGATGAGGAAGATGATGATGACGACGATGACGAACCGCTGCCCGAGCCTTCTACCGAAGACGTCGTCGACTGACCATCGGTATCCGGTGTATCATCACATGATACAAGCGCAAAGCAGAGGAACGCCATGAGGAGTGCCATGAGCAATGCAATAAACTGAATTTTTTTCATTGTTTTTCTCCTTAAGCAGAATAATAAATAACACCTATAATGATTTTTACATTACTTTACTTAATAAGTATATCATACAAACATATGTTTGTCAATTGTCAATACTGTACAATTATTTGTCAAAAATTTCAACAACATAACCATATCTGAATACGGTTGCCGTCTCGGTCGGATTATTTATCTTGACTTTTACGTGTTTTTTTCCTTTCGGAAGTTTTATTTCATCACCGGAATAATTCATTCCTTGATAGTTGGAAAAACACGTGAATTCTCCTACCTTCTCTCCGTCGGCATATATGGTGGAACCGAGTCCGAGCTTAGATGATACATGAGGGAAGCATACGGCGTCCGCTTCGGTATCGAATTCAAACGATGCTTCATCCTTCGGCATATATACTTGAGCGATACCGTCGGGAAAATCGTTGTTGTTGGTGTATTTTCCGTCCGGAATGGCGAGAAAACTATTATCGGTTACCAATTTATTCTCTGCAGTATATATTTTCCAATCTCCGGTATACTTTATTCTTTCGTCACCGCATTTTATATAGTTGAACGTACGGTTCACGATTTCGTCCTCACCCTTGCAGTATATGTCTTTGCGCATTTTGAAAGGACGAAGATACTTCTGCGGTTCTTTCATAAGTGCATTTACAACCGCAAGGTTGAAAAGTTTATATCCCCATGCATGCGGATGTACGTCGAAGACTCCGCTATCATACATGTGATAATACTGCTTCAAAAACTCCTGTAAGGTAAGGGATGAATCCATCTTTTTGCGACATTCGAACTCGTTCAAAATAACGTCGTATACGTCGATAGTGCCGATGTCATAGTACCTGAGCATATCTTCTTTGAACTCACAGCTCAGACGATGCGCAAGGTTTCTTTCGCTGCCTATCAATGCGGGAACGGGCAGATGAACGTAAACGATAGCAGGCACCTTCTCACAATTCATTGCCTGACGTATGATGTTTTCGAGAAATTTCTGTCTCCAAAGACATCCCTCACGATTTACAGACCTCTCGTGATGTATGTTTGGCATATCGTTTACGGAAAATTCTATAAATATAAGGTCGGGACTATATGCCAACACGTCTTTGGCAAATCTCATAGCTCCGTACTGACTACCCGTGCCTCCGAGTCCTGCATTATGTGCGGTGATTTCTCTGGACGGGAAAAGTCCGTTGAGGAATCTAAGCACTGTATTCGGCCACTTCATGTTCCAGTCGGTAAGAGACGTTCCCTCATAGTCTATATCTCCGGAGGTAAGCGAACCTCCGAGAAATACGACGGAGAGAGGCTCCGTCGACATAGTATCGACATTTCCTGCCGCAGTAAAAAAAGAATCTCCAGAAAAAATCTTGTTTTCCATAATATATTACCTTCCGGTTGCAATTCTTGCATTGATTTCAATTTTATAATTCTTATTTAGGCAAATTCTTTCGCTTTTTCCTTCATCAATTAAAACAATCACCATACTGCAAAAACAAGTGCAGTATGGTAGTTGTTAAAATCAAACCTTTTGCAGATGCGAACCGATATCAGTTTTCGGACATAAACTTTTCTGCTTCTTTTTTGGAAATGCGCTTGATGTTCTCTGTCGGATGCTTTGAATCAACACCGCCGTTTGTATAAAGGAACAGCTTTCCGTCAGGCATGGCATAGAGAGTTTCCTCATAACCGTCGGTGTCTCCGAAAGCTCCGAAAGTAACTTTTTTTACAACAGATGCAAGCGTGGTGTCATAGGTGTAGTTGGCAATTTTCTTTTCCATTAGTTTTTCCTCCGTTTAATTTTTATTTTATTTATATATTGTTTTTACCGAATAATACGCGCATCGTATAAAATATAACGAGGAAGATATACTGAAACATACGAATTACATTGATGTTTTGTATATATTGACAAAATCATATACGAGAGAGACGCTCTTATCGGCGGCCTCTTCTACGAATGTGTTGTAGTCGGTGGGCTTATCTCCTCCCGCATCATCCGATATTACACGTATGGATGCAAACGGAGTTTTATTTACATAGCATACGTGAGCTATTGCACCGCCCTCCATCTCGCAGGCTATCGCCGAGAATTCATCGGTAATAAAGCGTTTTGTCTCTTTATCATTCACAAATCTGTCTCCGCTGGCGACGGTTCCGCAAGCATACGTATAGCCGCGTCTCTTTGCAATATCGCATATTGTCTGAACTGACGATGCGTCAGAATCAAAATAAATCCTGTTAATCCCGGATACGAGCCCTTTGGGGTCGCCTATCGCAGATGTGTCCATATCATGCTGAACAAACCTATTTGCGACCGCTATATCTCCTATAGAGAGCTTGTCCGTCAGAGTTCCTGCCACACCTGAATTGATAATAATATCCGGCGAATACTCAAGTATCATTATCTGAGTGCACATTGCGGCGAAAACCTTGCCTATACCGCTCTTCGCCATCACAACGTCACGACCGCACAACTTCCCTGACGAAAAAACCATGCCTGCAACGGTTTTTTCCACTCTATCTGTCATCATATCCCGCAGGGCGCCGACTTCAACGTCCATAGCAACTATAATTCCAATCAATTGAAGTTCTCCCCATACGCAAAAGTGTTTTTTGATTTTTTAAGGATTTCAAGATAGCGTCGGGCCTCAATCTTTGCCTTTTCAAGATTCAACGAGCGGAAGTTTCCGCACTCCTTGCGCGTTGCACCGAAAACTTTTCCTGTATGATTAACAATCTTTTCAAGAGTTTCTTCAACTACGTCGAGTACCCTGTTATTGTCTGCGTTGCGCACAAGCAGATAAAAACCCGTACGGCAACCCATAGGACCGAAGTATATAACGTCTGAGGCAATCTCGGAGTTGCGAATATACGTCGCAAACATATGCTCGACGGTATGCATAGTCACGTTATCCATATAATCGCCGCCGTTCGGTATGCGAGTACGCAAATCATATGTTGTAACGTCGCCGTCAATACGTGAAACGTAAATCCCCTCCGATATAATATCGTGGTCAACCGAGAGGCTCGCTATTCTGCATATATCGGTTGAATTGCGTGTTTTTTTTGTTTTCCCGGCTTTTTCCATAATTTATATACTTCCTTATATTATAAGGATAACATATTTATTTACTTTTTTCAATACTTTTTTCTTATTTAATAATTTACCTTAACAGCATTATTTCGCATAATAAAATACAATATACGGGAGTTTCATTATAATGTCAGCTTATCTCGCAAAATGCAATCATTTTGCCTGTGAAGAGCATTTGGATACGGAGTCTGGTTGAATAGGCGGTATCAGACCGTCGTTTTTATATGTCAATCGAAGCAGCATAGGTGTAATAAAACTTGTCACCATAATCAAAAGTACGACAAACGGCATGATAGACGAATCGACAAGACCGCTTTCAACACCTTTTTGAGTGCATATAAGTGCAACCTCGGCCCGAGCCATCATTCCGAGTCCGACACGGAAAGAATCGACCGTTGAATACTTGCATGCGCGGGACATAAGTCCGCAGCCGGCAAGCTTGCCGACAATTCCGGCAATAACAAAGCATATACCGAAGCCTATAATATCAGGGTTTATATCGCTTATTTTAATCGTCAAGCCTATATTGGCAAAGAATACCGGCGTGAAAATCATATATCCCATAACGTCCGATTTTCTCTCGATATAGTCATGCTCAGGATTTTTGGAGAGGACAAGACCCGTGGCAAACGCACCCGTTATATCCGCAACTCCGAAGAAACGCTCGCTCGCATAGGAGAACAGAAAGCACAAAGATATACCGAATATAGGTATAAGACGGTGATGAGGATACTTCTTTTCTATCTTCTCAAACACATAATACGATAAAATACCAAAGGCTATTATTGCAATGAAGAACAAAACCGTTTTAATGACAACCTTAACGATTTCTCCCGAACCCGCGCCCGAGTTTCCCATGCCGAGAACGAAGGACATAACGATAACTCCGATGATATCGTCAAGCACAGCCGCGGAAATTATAGTCGTGCCTATCTTGCTGTCAAGCTTGCCGATTTCTTTCAGGGTTGCCACCGTAACGCTGACGGAGGTCGCCGTCAGAATGGTTCCGTAGAACAGGTTCTCGATAACCCTCTCTCCTGTAAGACCGGAAAATCCACCGTTAAAAAGCGTAGCAACGACAAATCCGAGTCCCATCGGAAACACAACGCCGGCAAGGGTTATAAGAACGGAAGGCCCCCCGACCGATTTGATTTTGCGCAAATCCGTATCGAGTCCCGCAGTAAACATTATGAGGATAACGCCAATCTTTGCGATAAATCCCATACCCTCCATGGCAGTATCGGAAAAGACGTTATGCCCCATCACGTTTCCGATTATACCGAATATAAGCCCTGCCATTATCATTCCTATGACTCCGGGAATGGCATACCTCTGGCATATTTTGATAAATATTTTCGAAAGTGCCAAAACTATTGCAAGCGGCAGCATCACGCTGTAATACTCCACAGAAAATCACCTCTCAACAAAAAGCAGACGGCTAAAAGCATCTGCATGAATAAAACTCAAATGTTTTACATTGAAAACTATTAAAACGGTAAATATTACACACTAATATATATTATTCCGATAATAACCGCCACTTGATAATTATATCACCTAAATCAAAAATGTCAATAAAAAGAAACATAATGAATTAAAAACATTGACAAACGGGATATTGTATGATAGAATACAATCTGTTGAATTTGGTAAAACACATTCGATGCGAAAACAAAATAATGGGATATCGCCAAGTCGGTAAGGCACAGGACTTTGACTCCTGCATTCGCTGGTTCGAGTCCAGCTATCCCAGCCATGATGCGTGTCTGATTTAGATGCAGGCACGAAAAAACCAGAAAAGCGGAGATTTCGAGAGATTTCTCCGCTTTTTTCGACTCTGAAGTTTTTCGAAATTTTGTAGATGCATTTCGGGTTTTTCCGGCCTGTCGCCGGATTCTAAACATTGGAATGCCCTTTTTCAAACAAATGCCCCGCAAAGCCGAATTTATCTCGTCCGCTTTTATTTCTCCTCATCATTTATGGGTACCTACGCTTTTGGCATTATCCTGCCGTCCGAAGATATTGCGGGAGTCCGTCCGGAGGTGATTAATTCAAGATTTTGCCCCTTACACCTTCCTACGTGAAGATATATGATAATCGGCATATTTTCCGTTGCATTTTCGGATGTGCTTATGGTAATTTTATTCGAATAGTATTGTTTTTTCAAACAACGACGGAACAGAAACAGACGAATTGCTTTCGGACTCATTATCTTCATTCGTATCGGTACTTTTCTCTTGTTCGATGTTTGGATTTGTATATTCCGTATTATTGTCAGTCCCGGTTTCTTTGTTAATATTTTCGTCGCTATCGTTTTTATCCTGTGAGGCAGACGAAACGCGACACAAATATTGCAATAATGCCCTAAATAAACAGCTAAATGATTTTCGGGCGATTTTATATACAGAAAACGCAAATGATGCTAAAAGCATTGAAAAATCAAGTGTATTATGTTATAATTAAGCATTGGCAAATCAGTCCGATGAATTGGAGGAAATACCGATGAGTGTAATCAACGTTCAGAGCCTTACCAGAGATTACGGTTCGGGAAAAGGAATTTTTGGCGTATCGTTAAGTGTGAATGAAGGAGAGGTTTTCGGTTTTTTAGGTCCGAACGGAGCGGGTAAAACGACCACTATTCGTCATCTGATGGGCTTTATCAAACCACATAGCGGAAGTTGTCAGATTAACGGGATGGATTGTCTGAAATATCGTGACGAAATTCAGAAAACACTTGGATATATCCCGGGCGAAATAAGTTTTTTCGATGATATGACCGGAAAAGAATTTCTCAAATTCATATCCGACTACCGCGGTTTAGACAAAGATAACCGAATGCATGAAATGCTTGAGCGTTTTGAACTGGACCCAAAGGGAAAAATCAAAAAAATGAGCAAGGGAATGAAGCAGAAGCTCGGAATTGCGGCAGCCTTCATGCATGACCCGAATATTCTTATTTTGGATGAGCCGACAAGCGGTCTTGACCCGCTGATGCAAAACCGTTTTGTTGAATTGATAGCGGAAGAAAAGAAAAAAGGCAAAACGATTCTGCTTTCAAGTCATATCTTTGAAGAAGTGGAGAGAACCTGCGACCGTATCGGAATTATACGAAACGGGAAAATTGTTACGTCGGATTCGGTTGAAACGCTCAGAAAACGCCACATGCGCACCTATACAGTTCATTTAGATACTCCGCAAACGGCACAGGCGTTCGCAAAGGATTTTGGCGGCATATGCAACGGGGAAAATGTTACTGTTTCAGCGAAACAGACATTGGAAGAAATCTTTATGGATTATTACGGAGGCGAGCAGAATGTTAAGTCCGACCTTATATAAACGGGAAATGAAAGGCAGCCTGAAAATCCTCATCATATTCGCCGCAGTCATCTTGATGTATGTTGCGATTATTATAAGTATGTACGACCCTGAAATGATGGCGACACTTGATAAGTTTTATGAAGTAATGCCTCAAATCATGGCGTCAGTCGGCATGAGAGCCGGTGCAACAAGTCTGATAGGATTTATGATTTCTTATCTTTACGGATTTATTCTGTTGGTTTTCCCTATGCTTTTCTGTATCCTGCGTTCAAACGCTTTAATTGCCAAATACGTAGATGCGGGCTCTATGGTTACACTTTTGGCGGCTCCCGTAAAACGCATCACGGTCGTGCTGACGCAGTTGAGCGTATTAGTGAGCGGAGTATTTCTGATTGACGTTTATACTACAGGCATCGAACTGCTTATTGTAAAGACAAGATTCCCGGGAGAATTGATTGTTGCGCAGCTGCTGAAACTGAACCTTTCACTTTTGTCTCTTCATTTATTCATCGCAAGCATCTGTTACCTTTCATCCTGCATCTTTTCAGACACAAAATACAGCATTGCCTTCGGAGCCGGAATTCCGGCGCTGATGTATGTGCTTCAAATGCTGGCAAACGCAGGCAAAAAAGCAGAGATGGCAAAGTATTTTACATTTTTCACCCTTTTTGATGCTAACGGTATTGTTGCGGGAGAAATCGGCGCAATCATCAAAATGACGGTTTTATTTGTCGGAGCCATTGCTCTTTTTTCAGTCGGAACGGTAATATTCTGCAAAAAAGATTTGCACATTTAATCAACAACTTCGTATCTTGTTTTAATAAAAGTCAAACATATTTAAGATAATTAAAAAGCCGACGTCTTCGATTCATCGAAAATATCGGCTTTTATTTTTGGCCTGCCCGACAGGATTCGAACCTGCGGCCTCGAGAGTCGGAGTCTCGCGCTCTATCCGGCTGGGCTACGGGCAGATATAATATAACCATTTAATTTTATCACCGTAAGATGTGTTTGTCAAGATTCATGTTTGTCACATAATGTCGAAAAATGTCGTTTTTTTGTAAAAATTTCAGGAAAATTCATTTATCTGGCGAACATATTCGCTGTTTGCTTGTGTATTATGTAAGAAAATTATTATATACTTAGACTAACGAAAAAGTCGTTATTAAATCGCTATAGTTATTAATAGGTGATAGAATGACAGAAAAAACCATAAATCGGAAAATAGGAGCTCAGATTCAGAAACTCCGTAAGGAAAAAGGTTACACTCAACAAAAGTTCTCCGAAATTATCGGGATTTCGAACAACTATCTCTCCGACATTGAACGCGGAAAGAGTTTTCCCAGGCCGGATAAGCTTATTGCAATAGCAGAGGTCCTCGACTGCTCCGCCGACGATATTTTCTGCGCCGTAATAAAGAAAAGTTCAATAGCACACGTATCAAGACTGTATGATAAAATCGAATCGTTGCCGATAAGCAAACAAAGCAAAATATACGCAATACTCGATTTGCTCCTGTCTGACTAAATAAATTGTGCAAATCTCAAAATACATAAAATGCAACGTTCAACAGGAGACGGTCTCGCGCCGTTTCCTTTTTTGTCATGAAAACTTTGTTTTTCGACATTTTTCTCATTTTTTTGACACGGCAAAAGATGTAAAGTAATTGTAACGGCATTATATATTCGCCATAGCCGTGAAAGGAGTTTCCAAATGCAGCATATAACGGACAGAACGATAGACAACCTCGGTAGAATAGTCATACCTAAGACTTTGCGTAAAAAGCTGTGTATAGATCAGTCGTGTCGTCTCAGACTATACGAGGAGAATGAAAAGATAATAATAGAAAGAGCAAGTCGTACCTGCAAACTATGCGGCTCATTTACCGAAATTAATTCTATGTTCTGTATTTGTTCCGTATGTATGAAAAAAATCAAAGAATATTAATATCAAAACAGGGGATACCCTGTTCTTTTTTCGGTCAAAAAATATTGATTATCCTACAAATATATGATATAATTACAAGTGAAATGCTGCTATGCACTCACCTCACTCTCATGACGGTGCGGCGGCAATATTTGCGCCGTCCACTCATCACTATAAAACGCCGGTGCGGCGGAAATATTTTCGATGTATGCTGAACACGCTCTCATGATAGTGCAATTATACCGTTTTTATGGTTTTCTTAATTAAAAAACTGATTTTCGGGAGGTTATTACGATATGTTTGAAAAAAAGAAATTCGACGATAAAAAGAAGTCGTATCCTGACAGAATAACCGAGGAAAACCTCCCTTCTCTTTTGAATGAGGCTGAGAACGGTTCGGTAAGACTTCAATACGAGCTGGGCGTATACTACGTCGGCATAAACGACTACGGAAACGATTTCAAAAATGCAGAGAAATGGTTTATGCAATCAGCCAGAGGCGGATATGCCCCCTCTCTCTATCGTCTTGCGGAATTATACGCAAAAGGCATTTATTCGTCCCCCGACGGTAAAAGCGCACATGAACTTTTCACAGCAGCCGTCGCCTCTATGTCAAGGCTTGATATGTCAAGAGATGCAATATCGCTTTATTGTCTGGGTTGCGCATATGAGAACGGTAACGGATGTGAACAAAACGAAAAGAAGGCATTTCAGTACTACGCAAAAAGTGCAAAGTACGGTTATCCCGCAGCGGAGAATGCTCTCGCACTATGCTACCTCAACGGTTACGGGGTCTATCAAGACGTGACTAAAGCCCTGCAGTTTTTCATAAATTCGGCAGAAAAGGGATACGCAAAAGCGAAATACAATCTCGGATTGTATTACCTCGATGAGACTCATCCCCTCTCCGACCCCGAAAAAGCGTATGAACATTTTTACTCTGCTGCCAGAAGAGGGCTCGGCGATGCAGAATTCATGCTTGCAAAATGCTATATGGACGGAAAGGGAACGCGAAAAAACGCCAAAAAAGCGTTTGAACATTTCAAGCATGCTGCAGAGAGCGGGCATACACGCTCGGAAATAGAAGTCGGCATATGCTACAAATCCGGCAACGGCGTCAGCAAAAACGATAAGAAAGCATTCGACACATTCAAGCATGCGAAAGAGTCCGGAATTCCGATTGCAATCCTTCTCTATTCCAAATGTCTTTACTTCGGCACAGGAACGAACAGGAATTACGAAGAAGCCGTAAAAAATCTCACTCTTATATCAGACACGATACCGGAGGCGGCTTATCTTCTCGGTAACTGCTGCTTAAACGGTTTCGGCACCGTTGTCGATATGAATACGGCTCTCTCGCTGTATAAATCCGCAGCTGACGGCGGATATGCTATCGCGCAGTACCGACTTGCCGAATGTTTCTTCTACGGCGTTTCGGTTCAGAAAAGCATTGAGAAGGCGACTGAGTTTTACCTTCTTGCCGCAAAGCAAGACTATGCCCCGGCGCAGTATAAACTCGGATATATATACAAAAACGGCCTCTCAAATGACGAGGGACCATCATCCGTATTCAACTACTATTACAGGTCTGCCAAACATGGCTATGCCCCTGCTGAAAACGGTCTGGGCGATTTGTATCTTCGCGGAATAGGGTGTCAGATAAACCCTGCAAAAGCACGAGAAAACTTTGCCCGTGCGGCAGAAAAAGGTTGTATTGATGCGCAGTACAATCTCGCCCTCTGTTACTATGAAGGAATAGGCGGAGTCACGGATAAAGAGAGAGCTTTCAAGCTCTTTCTTACTGCCGCAAAGGCAGGAAATATAAGCGCACAGTATTTTGTCGCAAAATGTTATCTCAACGAATCGGGAACACAAAAGGACGAAAATGCCGCCGTATACTGGCTCGAAAAATCCGCATTCGGAGGCGACAACCATGCTCAGCTTACCCTCGGATGGATGAAAGAGCATGCCCTTTGCGGACTTGAAAAGGACGAAGAAAAAGCTTTTGCACTCTATTCTGAATCTGCGTCTTACGGCAATAAATTTGCTCAATATAATCTCGGCATGTGTTATAAATTCGGAATAGGCACCAACGAAAATTCAAAGCTTGCGTTTGATAATTTTTATCTCTCTGCCGAATCGAAGTTCGACCGCGCGCAATGTATGCTCGCCATTTGTTATTTTTACGGAGAGGGAACTAAGCAGGATTACAAAGAAGCCTTTTTGAGTTTTTCCCGCTCCGCGAACAGGGGAAATCAGGATGCTCAGCTTGCCACCGCTCTCTGCTATCATCTCGGTCTCGGAATAAAAGCGAATTCAAAAATCGCATTGAAATGGTATACCAAGGCAGCAGACAAGGGTAACACAACCGCGATGCATCTGCTCGGGGTTTGTAATTTTGACGGTATAGGCACAAAGCCTGACAGAAAAGCGGCCTTTGAGTGGTTCGAGTCTGCGGCAAGGAAAAACCACGCCCCGTCGCAATACAGTCTCGGTAAATACTATGAACTCGGCCTGGGCATTGAGAAAAACCCCATCAAGGCGCTCTCGTGCTACGAGTCGGCATATAAACAAAATTATCCTGCCGCAATATATGCATACGGCATGTGTTTTTACAAGGGCATAGGAACTAACCAGGATTTTGTACGTGCAACGGAAATATTCAATACAGCGGTAAAATACGACAGTTACGATGCGATGAACGCTCTGGGCGAATGCAACTCGCAGGGACTCGGAATGTATCAGGATTATATTGAGGCGAAGCGTCTTTTTGAAACGGCGGCAACTCATAATAATCCAAGGGCGCAGTGTAACCTCGGCGACTGTTATTTCTTCGGGCACGGCGCCCAGGTAGACTACAGGCGGGCTCTCGTTTGGTACAAGGCGGCCGCAATAAACGGTGATGCACAGGCGCAGTATAATCTCGGAGAATGCTTCGAGAACGGATACGGCGTGGAACAAAATATCGATAAGGCGATCGTACTTTATAAAAAATCGGCAGAACAGGGAAACGCCCATGCACAGTATAAGCTCGGGGATTTTTACTGCTACGGAAAAAACGTGCGTCAGGATTTCGAACTGGCGGCACAATATTATACATCCTCGGCGGAACAGGGATATGCGGAGGCGCAGTATTGCCTCGGAAAATGCTATATGTACGGCAAGGGAACCTCCGGAAATCCTTTCTATGCTGTTAAATGGTTTAGTTTTGCGGCGCAGCAGGGACACGAAAAAGCTATGTACCGACTGGGAGAATGTTATTTCTACGGTTTCGGTACCACTCAGGACTTCTCATACGCAGCCCAGATGTACACTCACTCTGCCGAAAAACTCTATGCCCCTGCGGAATACGCTTTGGCAAAATGCTATGAAAACGGATTCGGAGTCGAAAAGAACCTTGAGCTTGCCGAAAATTATCGCAGGCATGCGGAAATAGATAAACAGCTTCTCCACTCTCACAAATTCGGCGAACACGACTATGTGAAATAATATATAAAAAAGCTATGAACGCATACTCAAAAACAGGTATGTGCTTATAGCTTTTTTTATAAGTGTTCAGACAAGGAAAAGCATGAACATAAGCGGAATCGAAATAACGGACAGTGTGTGCGATATCAGCGCCATAGAAGCGCCGAGCTTCGTGTCGGCCCCGTATGCCGCGGGATACACGACCGTATTAAGACCTATCGGCATAGCATATGCGCACAGAATCATTATAACCGTATCATTGTCTGAAAGAACGGGGAAAGCAAGCCCCATAAGCTTAGTTGCGAGTACAAGAACGGTAGGTATAACGAATAAACGTAACGCCGAACACAGATAAACTCTTTTGTTTGACAACAGCTCCTTTGTTTTATATTCCGCAACGGCAATACCTGCGAGCATCATGGCTATCGGCGACATACACGATGCAGCGGCGGATACGGCCCCCTCTATAAATATCGGGAGACGACTGCCCAGACCTGTAAGCCCGAGTAATGCACCAATAATTATGGATATCATAACAGGATTGATAAAGGCCTTTATCTCTACCTTAAAATCCGGTTTCAAAAGTGCGATGCCTACGGTATAAGTAAATATGTTTATCGGCACGCTGAAAATAAGATACTTAAAGAGCATATCGTCGCCAAATGCTCCGAGGACAATTGCATTGCCCATAAAACTGAAGTTGGCTATTGTAAGTGCCATTACGTATATTCTGCGTACGTAAGCCTCGCGTGAGAAAAACCTCGCGCATACAAAACCCAAAAGAACTGCAAGACTTAAAACTGCCGTAGATACCATAAGGTAATGATACATATCAGATATGTTCTCTATAGTAAAACGTTTCATAAACGTATTTATCGTCAGCACTGGGATAAATACATCCGCCTCCAATTTTGAGAGCATTCTGTAAGAGCCTTCGCCGACGATATTAAGTCTTCGAACAACAAAACCCGTTATTATAAAGGCAAATAATATAAGAGTCTGTGTAAGTGTTACGCTGAAATACTGCATAATTCCTCTTTTCAAAATCAAAAATACAACATACCGACATACATTGTAGGCTATTCTGATGCAAAAGTCAACAAAACTTGTGCAAAATGTTATTCAAATAACAAAGATGACAAATTTTATCATGCATCAAAAAGGAAAAACAATTGATTTAAACGAGAAAATATGGTATCATTAGATAAATTGAATAATTGATAAAATCCGCCTATCGGGGTCTTTCAATATCCGGTTATTGCTATTTTTGTTGAATTTGTTTATTGATATAAGTCTTCCTTTTAGATAATCCTTTATTTTTTGGTGGTAAAAAATACGACATTTGCTTCTGTTAATATGAATCGATAACACAAAACATTCTTCTCTTGATTTTTTGGGGGGTAACGCGCTATGAATAAAAAATTGAATATGCCTCTTCCGCCCGAGGTCACTAAAATCATTGAAAGACTCGAGAATTACGGTTACGAAGCATATGCCGTCGGAGGATGCGTGCGCGACTTCGTCTGCGGACGAAAAATACACGATTACGATATTACTACCTCGGCAACGCCCGAAGAAATAAAGAATGTATTCTCCGATATGAGACTAATTCCCACAGGAGAACGCCATGGCACGGTAAGTGTCATATTCAACGATAAAAGCATTAAAGAAAAACAGATAGAAATAACAACGTACCGCATAGACGGGGAATATATCGACTCGCGACATCCGACCGAAGTCATATTCACGAGAAAGCTTGCGGAAGACCTCTCGCGCAGAGACTTTACGGTTAACGCACTCGCATATAATCCGAGAGTCGGAATCGTAGATGTTTTCGGCGGCATTGATGATATAAAAAACAAAATCATTCGTGCCGTGGGAGACGCAAAGAAAAGATTTGAGGAGGATGCTCTGCGTATACTCCGCGCTCTTCGTTTTTCCTCAGTGCTCGGTTTTGATATTGAAAAGACAACGTCAGATGCGCTGATAAGCCATGCACATCTTCTCTCGCATATATCCTCAGAACGTATACGTGAAGAGTTTTCAAAGCTCTTACTCGGAGAAAACGCAGTTGAAATATTACGGAAATATCACAGCGTAATTTCTGTTTTCATACCCGAAATAAAGTCTTTGGTCGGATTTGAACAGCATAACCCTCACCACAAATACGATGTTTTCGAACATACTCTGCACGCCCTGAATGCCACGGATGAAAACTTGTGCTTAAGGTTCGCAGTGCTATTACACGATATAGGAAAGCCGAGTTGTTATTTTAGCGATGAAAATGGCATCGGACATTTCTACGGACACGAGAGCATCGGTGCCGAAATTACCGATGAAATATGCAAAAGACTTAAATTTGACAACAAGACACGGGAGCGTGTAGTATCTCTCGTCCGTTATCACGGTGTTACAGTCGAGGAGAAAGAAAAGTCGGTAAAACGTGCTCTCTTAAGGTACGGTGAGGATTTGTTCTTCGATATTATGGCTGTAAAAAAGGCCGATTTGACCGGAACAGGTACCGCCTTCGACGATTTGGCCGCGGGCTCTGCCACGGCAGGTGATGCCTCCGGCTCAGGCGATTTGACGGACACCTTCTCGGCGTGTTTTTGCCACATAGACAAGATAATCGGAATCGCAAGAAAAATTTTATCACAAAAGCCGTGTATGTCTCTTGGCGAGATGAATTTCAACGGAAACGATGCAAAAGAAATCGGATTTTCAGGCAAAGAAATAGGGGATGCGCTCACATCGGCGCTTACGGCGATTATCGACGGCGATATACCTAACGAAAAAAAGGAGATAAAGGAATATCTGTTATGCAGAAAGAAAAAATAAAAGAAATATTGAGTAAATGCGACCATACTCTGCTATCCCCCGACGCAACACTGTCGGAAATTTATGCCGTTTGCGACGATGCGATAAAATACAATACTGCATCGGTATGTATACCCCCCTCATACGTCAGAGAGGCAAAGAATTATACTAAGGGAATGATTCCGATATGTACCGTAATAGGTTTTCCGTGCGGATATCAGACGACGGATGTGAAGTGCTTTGAATGTCGCGATGCCGTAAGCAACGGTGCTGATGAAATAGATATGGTAATAAACATCGGCAAAGTCAAAGACGGAGACTACGACTTCGTTGAAAAAGAAATATCGGCGGTCAGGGCACAATGTACGGGAAAAATATTGAAGGTAATCATTGAAACATGTCTTCTCTCGAACGAGGAAATAGTGAAGCTATGTTCGGTGGTTCAAAGAGCAGGCGCCGACTACATCAAAACTTCTACCGGCTTTTCAAAGCAGGGGGCTACATTCGATGCGGTGAAGCTCATGGTAGATAACGTTTCGGGAAAACTGAAAGTAAAGGCCGCAGGCGGAATATCAAGTCTTGAAGATGCAAAAAAATTCATAGTCCTGGGCGCATCACGTCTCGGAACGAGCCGTGTTGTAAAAGAAGTCAAGAAACTAAAAAATTAAATTATCAAATTCAAAACGGCAATAATCGTAAACAAAACAATACGGAGGAAGAATTTATGTCACACTGTCCTACCCCACACATAGAAGCAAAAGAAGGTGCGTTTGCAAAGACGGTAATAATGCCGGGGGACCCTAAACGAGCAAAATTCATCGCAAACAATTTTCTCGCAGAGGCGCAGCTTATTAACAACGTGCGAGGCGTTCAGGGATATACGGGTAAATACAGAGGAGTCGACGTCAGCGTTATGGCTAGCGGAATGGGAATCCCGTCAATAGGCATTTATTCGTATGAGCTGTACAACTTCTTCGGCGTAGAAAATATAATAAGGGCGGGCTCAATAGGTAGCCTCTCCGACTCGGTAAAGGTGCGTGATATAATACTCGCCATGGGAGCATGTACAGATTCGAGCTTCGGAAAGCAATATGAACTCCCCGGTACCTTTGCGCCGATAGCAAGTTATTCTCTGCTGTCTTTGGCGAAAAAAATTGCCGACGGAAAGAACATCGTAAGTCACGTAGGCAACGTTGTATCCAGCGACAGATTTTACAATTCTGCAAGCCGTGCAAACGAAAAATGGAAATCGATGGGAGCTCTCGGCATTGAGATGGAGGCGGCAGGGCTCTATATGACGGCGGCAAGAGCGGGAAAACGCGCTCTCACAATATGTACCGTCTCCGATTGTATCTTTACAGGCGAATCCCTCCCTGCCTCCGAACGTGAAACGTCATTTTCCGAAATGATGACGCTAGCTCTCGACACAGCATATTTTGCAGAAAATCTGTAAGTGTTCTGACCGAAAACCAGAAAAGGTGATAAAATGAAAATCAAGAGAATTTTTCTTACCGTTCTTGACAGCGTGGGGGCGGGAGAAGCTCCCGACGCGGATAAGTTCGGAGACCTCGGAGCCAATACGCTCAAAAGCCTTACGTCCTCTGAAAAACTATCAATACCTAATCTGAAAAGAGCAGGTATAGGAAACATTGAAGGACTTGAATTTTTCGGGAAAACCGATACCCCTTCCGCAGCATACGGGCGCATGCATGAAGTATCATATGGCAAGGATACAACCACAGGACACTTCGAAATATCGGGAGTAATATCAGAGAAACCTTTTCCGACTTATCCGAATGGTTTTCCGAAAGAAATTATCGATGAATTCTCAAAAGAATGCGGACGTGGTATTCTCTGCAATAAACCCTACTCCGGCACAAATGTAATAAACGATTACGGCGACGAGCATGTACACAGCGGCGACCTTATAGTTTACACATCGGCGGACAGCGTATTTCAGATAGCCGCCCACGAAGATATAGTACCCCTCGACACCCTATACGAATACTGCCGTATAGCAAGAAAAATACTTACGGGAGAAAACTCTGTCGGGCGTGTAATAGCACGTCCGTTTAAGGGTAAAAGCAAGGAGTATTATCGAACGCCGAACAGACGAGATTTCTCCATAGAACCGCCAAAGGAAACGATACTTGATGCCGTAAAGTCCGCAGGAATGGACGTTATTTCAATAGGAAAAATCAGCGATATTTTTGCTGCCAGAGGAATTACGCATACTATATCATCACATTCAAACAGCGAGGGAATGGAAAAAATGAGCGAGGTGCAGAAAACCGATTTCTGCGGTCTTTGCTTTGCAAATCTTGTTGATTTCGATATGATATACGGCCACAGACGCGACGTTGACGGATATGCGAGTGCACTCTCTGAATTCGATGGTTATCTTCCTTCTTTTCTCGGCAACATGCGTAAGGACGATATTCTCATCATAACGGCAGACCACGGTTGCGATCCTGCTTTTACAAAAACGACAGACCATACTCGTGAGTACGTACCCCTGCTTGTTTTCGGGAAGGACATAAGATGTAAAAGCCTCGGCACGAGAAAGACCTTTTCGGATATTGCAAAAACGATAGCCGTGCTTTTAGGAGTGGATTACGACTGTCCGGGTGAAAGTTTTGCCGATATTATAATGGGAGATTAATATGTCAAAAAAAGAAAAAATAATCGCCGAGGGTGCGCTCACAATTGAAATTCAGAAAAAACTTATAGGATTGGCAAAAGGAGCACGCATACATGCATATGCAAAATATTCCCATTTCAAGGTGGGAGCGGCTCTGCTTTGCCGTAACGGAAACGTATATACCGGGTTTAATATTGAAAACTCATCATATTCCGCCACCATATGCGCCGAACGTGTAGCTTTCTCCTGCGCAATTGCAAACGGTGAAAAAGATTTTACGGCAATAGCCGTAGTCGGAGGAAATGGAATTGGCATAGATAAGAAAAACTTTGCATCAAGATCAGATGCGGAAGCCGATACCGTGAAAGCCATAACCCCCTGCGGGGTATGCCGTCAGTTCATGTCGGAATTCTGCGACGATGGTTTTACTGTAATAACGCTCTCGGATGATGAAGAAAATCCGACAGTATATACGTTATCTGAACTTTTGCCTCATTCATTCAGATTATAATTTTTACAGAAATTTTAATATAAATAAAACAAAAGCCCTGTACGATAACCGTCTTATTTTACTTTCCGGTTATTGTGCAGGGCCTTTACAGTATTATTATCGGGTTTGAAAGTTATGCGAGCTTGTCTGCGAGTCTTTTTGCGATGGCTCCTATGAACCCGGCAGAATTTACCGTAGTAACCTTCGTACCCTCGGTTACAAGCGAGGAGAGATCCTTTGTCATTATACCGTCGTTGAGCGTATCTATACACGACTCCTCGAGCTTATCCGCAAAATTTACAAGGTCGTCAAGACCGTCAAGCTCACCTCTTTTTCTGAGTGCACCGCTCCATGCATATATGGTAGCCATCGGGTTTGTAGACGTTTCCTCACCTTTAAGATAGCGGTAGTAATGACGTGTAACAGTGCCGTGAGCCGCCTCGTATTCGAATTTTCCGTCGGGCGAAACAAGCACCGACGTCATCATTGCAAGAGAGCCGAATGCTGTCGAAACCATATCGCTCATAACGTCGCCGTCATAGTTTTTGCATGCCCATATATATCCACCCTCACTGCGTATTACACGTGCTACGGCGTCGTCGATTAGGGTATAGAAATACGTGATTCCGAGTTTCTCAAACTTTTCTTTGTAATTCTTATTATATATATCCTCGAATATAAGTTTGAAGGTCTGATCGTATTGCTTCGATATCGTATCCTTTGTCGAGAACCATAAATCCTGCTTTGTCTCTATGGCGTAATTAAAGCATGAATGAGCAAAAGAAATTATAGAGGAATCCTTGTTGTACTGCGACTGAAGAACGCCCGGACATTCGAAGTCGTATACCGTCTCCCTGAACAGCACCTCTTGGTTTTCTGCGGTAAACAAAAGCTCCGCCTTGCCCTTTTGAGGGACTCTGTACTCCGTCGCTTTATATACGTCTCCGTATGCGTGACGGGCTATAGTTATCGGTTTTTTCCAGTTGCGTACCACGGGTTTTATAGAATCGATGAGTATAGGCGCGCGGAACACGGTGCCGTCCATTATTGCTCTTATAGTGCCGTTCGGGCTCTTCCACATCTCAGAGAGATTGTATTCCTCAACTCTCTGCTTATTCGGCGTAATTGTCGCACACTTAACAGCTACTCCGTATTTTTTCGCTGCGTATGCGCTGTCTAACGTAACCTTATCCTTAGTGCGTTCACGCTCGGGAAGTCCGAGGTCATAGTATTCGGTTTTCAAGTCTACAAAAGGCAGAATAAGCTCGTCTTTTATCATTTTCCAGAGTATTCTGGTCATCTCATCGCCGTCCATCTCGACGAGCGGTGTTTTCATTTCAATTTTCTTCATTCTCTATTTTCTCCAAGATTATATTATGAGTACTTTGATTTTTAACAACTTATTCCGACTTATTTATCGCCTTAGTATAGTTAAGCAATCCGCCTGCGAGAAGTATTTCTCTCTGTCTGTCGGTATAATTGCATATCAAATTTATCTTTACGTTTTCTGTCTTATCGGTGAGAACGATTCTACCGTTCTTCATGCCTTCGTAAACGTCGGAGAGTTCAAGCTCGTCGCCCTGAGAAAGAATATCATAGTCGTCCGCATTCTCAAAAGTAAGCGGAAGGATTCCGGCATTTATGAGGTTTGCGGCATGGATTCGTGCAAAGCTCTTTGCCACAACTGCGCGTACACCGAGATAAAGCGGAACGAGAGCCGCGTGCTCGCGTGATGACCCCTGACCGTAGTTTGAACCGCCCACTATTATTGTTGAGCCTGCGTCCTTTGCCCTTTCGGAAAAGCTCTCATCGCATACGGCAAAGCAGAATTTTGAAAGATACGGGATATTGGAACGGTACGGCAGTATCTTTGAGCCTGCGGGCATTATATGGTCGGTAGTAATATTATCGCCTACCTTAAGCGTAAGTTTTGCATCTATGGTATCGGTAACTATGTTTGCATCCGGGAAGGGCTTAATGTTTGGTCCGCGAAGAACTTCAAGCTTCTTTGCCTCCTCCTCATCTGCAGGAAGAATAACCGCACTGTCGTTTACCTTGAATTTATCGGGCATTTTGATTTTTGGGTAATCACCCAGAGTTCTCGGGTCGGTTACGTAGCCGGTAAGTGCACTTGCCGCGGCAAGCTCGGGTGACACAAGATAAACTTTTGCATCACGGGTACCGCTTCTCCCCTCAAAGTTGCGGTTAAAGGTACGCAGGGACACACCTGCGGAATTCGGAGAAAACCCCATGCCTATACAGGGACCGCAGGCACATTCAAGCACGCGCGCTCCGGCTTCAATCATATCGGAGAGTGCGCCGCACTCGGATAGCATGGTAAGAACCTGTCTTGAACCCGGAGATATGGAGAGACTCACGCTGTCGGATATCTTCTTTCCTTTGAGTATAGCCGCAACGCGGAGCATATCTCGAAGTGACGAGTTCGTGCAGGAGCCTATACATACCTGGTCGACCTTCACGTCGGAGAGCTCCGTTGCTTTCTTTATGTTATCGGGACTGTGAGGACAAGCAAGAAGTGGCTCAAGTTCCGAGAGATTTATATCTATAATTTTGTCGTATACCGCATCGGCATCGCTGGAAAGAGGTATATAGTCTCCCTCCCTTCCCTGTGCTTTAAGAAATTCATACGTTATCTCATCGGATGGGAATATGGAGGTCGTAGCCCCGAGTTCGGTACCCATATTGGTTATTGTCGCTCTCTCCGGCACGCTCAGGGTTTTGACACCCTCTCCTCCCCATTCTATTACATATCCGACGCCGCCTTTTACGCTGAGTATACGGAGTATTTCAAGACTTACGTCCTTTGCACTGACCCACGGGCGGAGTTTTCCCGTGAGGTTTACCTTTATCATTTTTGGCATCGTAATGTAGTATGCGCCGCCTCCCATCGCAACCGCAACGTCAAGTCCGCCTGCTCCCATTGCAAGCATACCAATGCCGCCGCCCGTGGGAGTATGGCTGTCTGAGCCGATAAGAGTCATACCGGGAACTCCGAAACGTTCGAGGTGAACCTGATGGCATATGCCGTTACCCGGGCGTGAAAAACGTATGCCGTATTTTTTGGCAACCGTCTGTATGTATCTGTGGTCGTCGGCGTTTTCAAATCCCGACTGAAGCGTATTATGGTCTATATACGCAACGGAAAGTTTGGTGCGTACACGTGGAATTCCTATTGCCTCAAACTCAAGATAAGCCATAGTACCGGTGGCGTCCTGGGTCAGAGTCTGGTCTATCCTGAGAGCTATCTCCGATCCGGGCGTCATATCCCCTGATAAGAGATGCTCTTTTATTATTTTCTGCGCTATTGTAAGTCCCATATCAATAAACCTCTTGTGTGTATTATTTTCGCAAATGAGTGGCATTGCCATCTCAATAATTCGGCGGTAATGAATTCAGTATATTTGTTTTTGCATTTTTTATGTGCTCGACAGTCAGTTTCTCGGCGAGCTCGCAGTTGCCGTCTGCTATAGCGTTATAAATACCAATATGCTCGAGAACGGCTGCATGAGCCCTCTTTGTATTCTCAACCGACAGTCGGCGGAATCGCTGTGCTTTCCTATGCAAATCATCGAGTATGGATTCGAGAATTTTGCTGTCTGAGTACATATAGATTAAGTGGTGAAATTCGCTGTCAAGCTTGCTGACTCCCTCGGCGCTTCCCTTTTCTTCATAAAAAGATTGTAAATCGAGAGTGTTTTTGAGATTTTCGAGTTTTTCGGGCGTTATGTTCTCGGCGCAGTTAGCACTCGCCATACCCTCCAGGCGGATTCGAACGTCGTATATGTCAGCAACGTCCTTACGAGTAACGCCCACAACCGTTGCTCCCTTTCCGCTCTCCTCAATCAGTCCTTCCTGTCTGAGACGGAAAAGAGCTTCCCTTACCGGAGTACGGCTCACTCCGAGCAACGAACATAATTTAAGCTCGGAAATGATATCCCCTTGCGAAAAAACACCGGTAAGTATGTCGCTCTCTATTCTCTCGAACACTTCATCTGCGATTGAACCGTTCTTATCCATATAATCCACCCTACGCTTTCTTTGTCTGAAACGATTTTAATATACGGCATTCTTTTATGATGTAATAAATCATTTTGCGGAATTGTTATTATAATTCCGATTTTCCTTTCGGACTTCAGAATTTGTTTGATATTTCCCTTATCTTCTCTTCCATTTCGGCATCGGTAATGGCGCTTTGCCTTCCGTTGTCGTATTCTTCGTCAATCCAGGTTTTGAGTGCCAGTACGATAGGGTCTCTCTTATCTATCGTCTTATCACCGCTCAGGTTGTAGCGGTCGTTTATCCAATAAGCTATACCTGCGAGTCCGGATGTTTTCGTAACCATAACACCGGCGCTTCTGTTGAGTATCTTTTTAGTGTTGAATATATTATAGATTTCCTCGTCTTTGAGAAGTCCGTCGGCGTGTATACCCGCTTTCGTTACGTTGAAGTTACGACCTACGAACGGTGTCATCGGCGGAATTTCATATCCGATTTTATTCTTGAAAAATTCTGCGATATCGGTTATTGCCGTGGTATCCATTCCGTCGAGAGTTCCACGTAAAGACGCATACTCAAACACCATGGCCTCCAGAGGAATATTTCCGGTTCTTTCTCCTATTCCGAGAAGCGAACAGTTGACGGCACCCGCTCCGTATAGCCATGCGGTAGATGCGTTTGTTACGGCTTTGTAGAAGTCGTTGTGTCCGTGCCACTCGAGCATCTCGCTCGGCACATCGGAATAATGCTGCAGACCGTAGATTATTCCCGGTACACTTCTCGGCAATGCAACCTCGGTATACGGTATACCGTATCCCATGGTATCGCAGGCACGTATTTTAACGGGAATTTTTGCGTCCTGTGACATCTTCTGAAGTTCGTTGACGAAAGGAACGACAAATCCGTAAAAATCAGCACGTGTTATGTCCTCGAGATGACACCTCGGTCGAACTCCTGCCTCGAACGCCTCGTAAACCGTGGAAAGATAGAGGTTCATCGCCTCTTTTCTGGTCATGTTCAGTTTCTTGAATATGTGATAATCGGAGGCACTCACAAGAATACCGGTTTCCTTTATCTCCATATCCTTTACCAGCTGAAAATCCTGCTTACTTGCGCGAATCCATGTTGTTATTTCCGGAAATTCAAGTCCGAGTTCACGACACTTCTCGACAGCCTCTCTGTCTTTCTTGCTGTATATGAAAAATTCCGTCTGACGTATTATACCGTTAGGTCCGCCGAGTCTTGACATAAGCTTGTAGAGTTCAACTATCTCCTCAACGGTATACGGTTCTACCGCCTGCTGTCCGTCACGCATTGTGGTATCGGTTATGTATATTTTCTCGGGCATTCCGACAGGAACACGGCGATGATTGAACGGAACCTTCGGAATCTCATCGTACGGATAAATGTCACGGTAGAGATTGGGTTCTTTTACGTCCTGAAGCGTATATTTATAAGACTTCTGCTCAAGTAAATTCGTTTTTGAAGATATTTCTATCATACTTTCTCCCTTCTTTGCTTGCATGAGATGTATTCTTGTATACAAGTATACCATTAAATAAAATTTTGTCAATAGCAAATATGAAAATTTTACTTTATTTGAATATAAATATTTTTTTTCATTGAAATACGGCGTGCAATATGCTAAAATATTAATAGAAAAATAATAAGATAGCGGATATTATGCAAAAGGAAGCTCGAAAATGAAGAAAAAAAGCAATATGGGGTTGATTCGCCGTTTTCTTCCCTATTACAAGAAATATCGGAGAACGCTGGCATTCGATTTGTTCTGCGCTGCGCTCACCACGTTATGCGAGGTAGTGCTGCCCGTTATAGTACGACAGATAACCGCCGCGGCTACGTCCGACGTTTCATCACTTACTGCGGAACTGATAATAAAATGCGGTATCCTATATCTGATTCTCAAAGCAATAGATACTGCGGCATACTATTATATGTCCTCCGTGGGACACATAATGGGAGCAAAAATAGAAACGGATATGAGACGAGACATGTTCGCACAAATGCAACGCCTCTCGTTCTCGTATTATGACAATACAAAAATAGGCACTCTTATGTCAAGGATAACGAGCGACCTCTTCGACGTCACGGAATTTGCGCATCATTGTCCCGAGGAGTTCTTCATAGCAACGATAAAAATAATTGCGTCTTTCTCCATACTCTGCACCATGAGTATACCCTTAACCCTCATAGTTTTCGCCACCGTTCCTGCTATGATAATAACACTCACGGTATTCAGGAAAAGGATGAAAGCGACGTTCAGAGATTCACGCAGGCAAATAGGTGAAATAAACTCCTCCGTTGAGGACAGCCTGCTCGGAATAAGAGTTGTAAAAGCATTCGGGAACGAGTCGGTCGAGGAGAAAAAATTCAGGCAGGGAAATGAAAAATTCCTGAAAATAAACCACCGTCTCTACCACGTAATGGGAGGTTTTCATTCGTGTACCCGACTTTTCGACGGACTTATGTACATAGTTGTCGTGGTTGCGGGAGCCATATTCCTTATGAAAGAAAAAATTCAAGCCGCAGATTACGTCGCTTACCTCATGTTCGTATCCATGCTCATAGCGTCAATTCGTCGTCTCGTTGAGTTTACCGAACAGTTTCAGCGCGGTATGACAGGTATAGAACGTTTCGGGGAAGTTATGGACGTTATACCGTCAATACAGAATTCAAAAACCGCTCATGACATCGGAAAAGTAAAAGGAAATATAGAATTCTCGGATGTTTCCTTCTCGTATTCCGATAATACTCCATGCGTAATAAGTCATTTGAACCTTGAAATCAAAGCGGGTGAAAACGTTGCCCTTGTAGGCCCGTCAGGCGGAGGAAAAACAACGCTGTGCTCGCTTATTCCACGTTTCTACGAGGTGTCGTCGGGAAGCGTAAAAATAGACGGTACCGACGTTCGCGACGTAACGCTGAAATCTCTTCGCGATAACGTAGGAGTTGTGGCCCAGGACGTTTATCTTTTCTCCGGGAGCATACGTGAAAACATAGCATACGGAAAAGAAAACGCAACTGATGAAGAAATAAAAAATGCAGCGAAGCTCGCAGGCGCAGACGAGTTCATAACCGCTATGCCGAACGGCTACGATACGTATGTCGGAGAGCGGGGAGTAAAGCTCTCCGGAGGTCAGAAACAACGTATATCAATTGCCAGAGTATTTCTTAAAAACCCTCCGATACTCATCCTGGACGAGGCAACCAGCGCGCTCGATAACGAGAGCGAACGACTGGTACAGAAATCTCTTGAACGACTGGCAAACGGGAGAACAACGCTGACGATAGCGCACCGTCTCACAACAATAATAAATGCAGACAGAATAATGGTCCTCACCGACAAGGGAATTGAGGAGACCGGTACTCATTCCGAATTGCTCGCAAAAGGTGGCATCTACAGCGACTTCTATCGTGCTTATTCCGAAAAATAAATCATTGCCAAACGTTTGGTTGTTTGGGCAAATTGCCTGCTATCCAAACGTTTTTTTGTGCATTGCGCCGAAAATACAACCTAAATATTGAAATTGATTTTTACGTATGTTATACTATTTTTGAAAGATATTATTTATTATAATCTATGATTAAAAATACAATCGTACATGCAAATTTATTTTAAGGAGAACAAGCAATGAAAAAGTTTTTATGCCTTATGCTGGCGTTGCTTATGCTGACGTCAATCGTGCTTACATCTTGTGACAACGGCAGCGATGACGACGGCGGCTCATCGAGTACATCTGCGACGTCTTCCTCAGGCACAAGTGATACAGGGAACGAACCTGACCCGACTCCCAACCCAAATCCCGAACCGAATCCCGAACCGAATCCCGGAGACGATGATGACGAGGACCCCGTAATGAAGTTTTATAAGTGGTATGATAAGGATAACGGAATGGATGTAACACCGATAAACGACGGTAAAAATCTTCCCTCAGACACGCTCAACGTCCTCGTTATCGGAGATGCCAAAGCGGCAGACAGCGTAAACTACGTTGATAAAGTGGCGCTCGATATGGGATACGCAAACGTAAAGGTCGGATGTGCATACACCTTCTACGGCGCAACCATGAACGAAATCGAGTACAGTGTAAACGGCGGTGTGCGCACCGACAGAAAATTATATTTTATTTACCGTGAGAAAAACTCAACCCGGGATAATCTCGGCGAGTATTCGTACGTATCATACAATCAGACGATACAGCAGTCGTTGCAATCGACCGACTGGGATATCATACTCATAAGCGAAAACTGGTACGACGTCATAATGGAGAGTACGTACGTTGCTCAAAGCTTCAAAATGGTAGTAAATAAAGCATCTACATACTGCCCGGATGCACAGATTTATTATATGCCTCAGTATCCGAACGTTAAGTCGGACAACGAAGCAGAATATACCGCGATAATGAACCGTATATCGACGTCAACATCAGCGGCAGATCCATCAAAATTTGGAATTATGCCCGTGGCAACTGCGGTTGAAAACGCGATAGAAGCATTTCCTTACCGTTCCGAGATGACAACGAAGATTGCAAACTATATTTCTTCTCTTCTTATAGTCTCAAAGGTATCCGGCAAGTCTCCGTCGTCGACGATATATGACGAGAGCCTCTTCACGACAAAACCAAACTTTGCAATAGTACGTGAAGCAGTTAATAATGCTCTTGCAACACCCGAAAGTGTTACCGCAACAACCGTTTCATACGACAAATATATGTCCAAAGATACCTCGGATATCAACTCCGGCTCCTTCGGACTTACGATAACGAAGTATGAAGGCGACAAGAAGGCTGCAATTTCGCTTACGTTTGATGACGGTGACGTTGCATCTGCGGAAATCTGCGCTGAAATACTCAAAAAGTACGGCGTAAAAGCAACGTTTGTCATACAGGTAAACTCAACGACTACCCTAAACAACGAAAGATGGGTAAGGTGGTATAACCTCGCAAACGGTGAATATTCCGAGTACATAGATATCGGAAGCCATGACTACACCGGTTATCAAAGGCAAGCAGAAGGTCAGGCAAACGAATATAACGAGACCGTTCAGTCCATGCTCGACCAGGCTGAGCTCAAAACTCATATGAACAGTATGATATATTCCTACGGCGTACTGACATCGGTAAGCACACTGTCGGCTCCGGTAGGATATTGCACGCCGGGTGCAGGTGCCAACATCCTCAACCGCAGACTTCAGATGAAGTTCCCTATATTCGCCGCAGACAGAGTCGGAAGTAACGGACATCAGCAGACCGATGGATGGAAGACGAACCGTCCTTACGACGAAAAATTTACTGAAGAGGACTTCTATTACCTCGGTTCGTGCAATCTTGTGAACAACGGTAACGTACAGTATGCTTCGCATGCCTCGGAAAACGGCATATTCAACGACGCTATAAGGTATAACGGATGGCTTATTCCTCTGCAGCACGGTATAATACCGAAAAATGATACAGTCAAAACAGCTCACAGCGCAGGCACTAACGACGAAGGCATTATAGGATGGGTTGATATAACGAGTGAAGCGCTCGAAGAGTACTGCAAAAAGCTCAGCGAGGAGCAGGCGGCATCCTTCTGGTTCGGTACCTATAACGACGTAATCAAGTATACTCGTGAGAAAAAAGCCAGCACTGCAAGTTTCATATACAAGCGTAACGACTCTCTGGCATTTACCGTGACCAACGACCTTGATGCAAGGTTTGATTATCCTCTGACGCTAAAGTTAAGAGTTCCTCTTGAATGGACCGCGAATTCCACCGTCACGGTACGCCAGGGCAATCGCATACTCAAGACAGCGCCCGGAATCGTCAATAACGGATTCAACTTTATCTACATATACGGTGTAATTCCCAATGATGCTCCGATATATGTCGAAAAACTTCCGGAATAAAATATCAATTGTTTAAGGTATTATAGTAACACCCCCTCGGAATATTCCCAAAGCATTAAGCTTGCGGGTATATCTCCGAGGGGGTGTTTGTTTTATCTTTTTTCTGCTATGTAAAAATACGGTGATGTGGGCGAATTAAGTATGCGAAAACAACTCGCGCATATTTTATGCCTGTCCAGTGTTGCAAAATACTCGGCAAGCATCTCGCCCTCGAGGTTGCCCTCCTCGTGCCCCGGATATACGGCAACGAGCAATATACCGTCATCGCACAAAAGGTCGAGGGCGGCCTCCACTGCGGGCATCGTAGTCTTGCGCATTGTGGTGATGCTCTTACGACCTGAACGGGGAAGATAACCGAGATTGAACATACCTGCTTTTATCGGTTCTTTCACATAATCTTTAACCTTGTGATGCGAGTCGCATATAAGTATATAGTTTTGGGGAGCATCCGTACTCAAAAGATGCTCACGCGTAGATATGAGCGCGTCCTCCTGAATATCGAAGGCGTATATACGCCCCGTCTCGCCTACCGTCTTTGACAGAAACTCCGTATCGTTTCCGTTGCCCATGGTAAAGTCGACCGCAACATCTCCCGTGTGCAAATGCTTTAATATAAAATCTTTTTGAAGTTCAAGTAAATCTACCATATAATTCTCCGAAATAGGTTATAGTATTCTCTATTCGTTTTATCATTCGTTTATTTCGTCGGAATTGTCTTTCGGAAGCTTTGGCATTACGTATGCGGAATAATTCGTATGATATATAACGTAACCGGGTTTTGATGAAGGAGGCTTTTTCACGTTTTTGACACGGGTATAATCGACCTCGGTCATAACTCCTCTTTCTGCGGAAGAGTAGTAAGCTGCAAGCTCTGCCGCCTCCGTATAGTCCCTCTCGCTCGGTTCCTCACCGTTGCAGAGCAAAACTACGTGAGAGCCTGCCCTACCCTTGACATGGAACCACAAATCACCCTTGTCCGCCATCTTGAATGTAATATATTCATTCTGAATATTGTTTCTGCCGCACAAAAGCCGATAGCCTCCGCTCGTGACATACGCGGTGATTGCAGATTTTTTCTTTTGGTTTTTCTTTGACGCGAAAGCTTTCAGTTTTTTTCCGTAGCCGGAGGAATACAGCTCTTCCCTTATCTCTCCGAGGTCGTTTTCGCACATCGCATTTTGCAAAAAAACCTTTACCCCCGTTAGATATTCAAGCTCATCTCTCGCTTCTTTTATCTGTTCTGTAACGTATTTTTGAGTATTCTTTGCCTTGTTGTAGAGCTTATACATCTTCTGCGCATTCTGCGAAGGAGTGAGGCGTTTGTCGAGCGGAATACGTATCTGTTCACACTTGTCGGAGTAATAGTCGATACAAGAAAAAGACTCCATACCTCTCTTGATAGAATATATATTCGCCGTTATCAGGTCGCCGTATCTCTTATACTCATCCTTTCGCTCGCTCTCGGCAAGCTCGCATGTCTGCTTCTCTATTTTCTTTTCCAGGCGCGATACGGCGTGGTTTATTATTGCCGATATATCCGCACCCGAATGTGCTATTCTCTCTGCCCTTTCTCTCTCTGTATAGAACGCATCGAGCATATCGGCAAAAGACTCGTAGTGTTTTCGAGAAACGGTATTGCCCATATAAGTTATGTCCTGATATGAATACTCGAGGGGGATACCGTCCTTTGAAAATATAACCGTCGGCAAAACACTGCCGTCTTTCAGGGCAGAAAACCAACTGCAAAAAACACAAGACAGATTATCCGATATTTCTCCCACGGTGACCGTAATATCCCCACCGGCCCTGTAAACAATCTCCCTTGCAGTTTGCGTCGATATACCGAGAAAACGGCTCTGTATTGCTTTGTCGGCAGGGAAATCTCTCATACCGGCCATTATATTGCAAAATCTCTCCCTATCACATTCCATTGGATTTATCTTATCCTGCGCAGGCGGTAGCTCATATTTCATACCGGGGAGAACCTGTCTTTTTGAACTAACGGAAAAATCAACGGTTTTTATCGCGGCAATAACCTTTTCATCTTCGCCGACGACTATTACGTTACTGCATCTGCCCATAATCTCCGCTACAATTGTTTTTTCGCACCGAAAGCCCATTTCGTCGTATGCGGAAAAAACAAACCTTGCCACTCTGTCAAAGCCTACAATCTCACATCTGTTTAGTTTTGCACCTAAAAGATGCTTGCGAAGAAGCATGCAGAACATCGGCGCCGCTATCGGATTTTCTTTGCTCTCAGAGGTGATGGTCACCCTCGGCGTATTGCTTGACGCCGAAATGACGAGAATTATGCTCTCTCTGCCCTTATGCAGTATTACGTCTATTTCATCTTTTGCAGGTTGACATATGCGCTCAACCTTGCCTTCACGGCACTTCTCGTTAATTTCAGCCGCAACGGCATAAAGAAGCCCTGCATCGAAAGCCATAAACTCACTCCAATCTGAAATTTTTTCTTTTCACATGAATGACGGTAATTTTTCCACCGTCGGAATCCGTTATTTTACGTTCACAATATAATTGCACAGTTCGACATAATCGTCAAATACGGGAACGCCTGTTTCATTCAGGCGCTTTTTGTCCTGGTGCCCTCCTGAAATCAGTACACAGTCCATCCCCGCTGTCCTTGCAGCCTCAGCGTCGTGAACCGTATCGCCGATGAGCAGAGGCGTGCATTTATGTTCCCTCGTAAATTTCACCGCTATTTCGCTTTTGCTTTTTGCGTATATGTCGTCGCACCCGAAAACTTCAAAAAACATCCCGGTTATACCTAATAAATCCGTCTGCTCTTTCAGCATTGAGATCTCGGTAGCTGAGAGTATTCCCTCGCGTATTTTCAAATCCGCAAAAAAGTTTATCGCCTCGATGACTCCGTGACGCATCTTTGCGTTTTTCTCTCTTGCTCTGTATTCGGACACCCATTCGTGAGCAAGCAAATCGAAGCCTTCCTTGACAACATCAAGACCAATAGCTTTGTAATAATCTTCAACGGGAAAGGTGAAAACCGAACGGTAACTCTCATTGTTCAGAAGTTGAATACCCCTGCGTGACAGAAGCACGTTTATACTCTCGACGCCTATCGAAACGTCGTCAAGAATCGTACCGTTAAAGTCCCATAGTATATAATCGTATTTCATAGAAAACCGTTCAACACCCTTTTTACATTTTACTTGTGTCGGTATGATATACAAGTTAAATAATATTTTAGCACAAATACAGAATATAATCAAGACGGTTTTCGGTTGACAAACGAGTTTTTCGGATATATAATTTAATAGTCAGTTATGTTTTATCTTATACATATACAGGAGAGCCTATAAATGGAAAAAAACAAAATAGACAGAATAAACACTCTTGCCCGAATCAAGCGTGAGCGTGAATTGTCAAGAGAAGAAAAAGAGGAGCAAGAACGTCTGCGGAAGGAATATATAACGGAGTTCCACTCTCAATTCAGAAACGTTCTTAACAACACTTATATTCAGCGTCCCGACGGAACCAAAGAAAAAATAAAGCCTAAAGAAAAATAAACCGTGGAAAAATTAAATTATAATAGGAGTTAAATGTAATGTCAGTAAAAAAGACCAACGCTATGCGCATGCTAAACTCCGCTAAAATACCGTATGAAACCGCAGAATATACCGTCGACGAAAACGATCTTTCCGGAGTACATATTGCAAACGAGCTCGGCATTTCGCCCAAAATAATGTACAAAACTCTCGTATGCCGTGCCGATAACGGTGAATATGAAGTGTTCTGCATACCGTCCGACGACGAACTTAACCTCAAAAAGTGCGCCGTCGTGTCTTCGCACAAAAGCGTGGAGATGATACCAATGAAAGAGCTTCTTCCCACAACGGGATATATCAGGGGAGGATGCTCGCCGATAGGAATGAAAAAGTCATTTCCCACCTATATTTATTCCGATGCCAAGTCCCTTGAAAAAATATACGTAAGCGCAGGAGAAAGAGGAAAGCAAATCATAATATCGCCCAAAGCACTTGCAGAATTTTTAGGCGCGAAATTCGCTGATATAATAAAATAATATAAATAACCTCCAAAATGTATTATTTTTCATAAATTGTTAAAAACTATTGATTTTTCTGTCAGAATATGTTATAATTTGCAGGTATTTTTTAATCATTACATTCTCTGGAGAGAGCCTGCCAAACGGACGCCGAAGGTTTAAGCGATGATTTATCGCGATATCTCAGGCAAAAGGACGGAGAAATACATTTGTCTTTTCTTACAAGTCGTCTGTATGTGCAGTCCTATGTATATCTATAAGGTATATATTCGCACACTTTATCGGTTTACCGCCGTTTAGTATCTGCAAGCAGGGCGGCTTTTTTTGTCGGCTTCTCAAATTTACAGAACGAAAGGGGTTTTGTGTAATGCAGAAAATATATGATATACTGAACTGGATTGACGGAAAAATCCTTTGGGGCATACCGATGATGATTGTGATACTCGGCTCGGGTATTCTGCTCACCGTTACGCTCAGATTCCTGCAGGTAAGGAAATTCGGATTCAGCCTTGACAACACTATCGTCGATTCCGTCCGTCAGATGAAGAAAAAAGAAAAAAAGACCAAAGAGAATCCCAATGCAATTTCGCCGTTTGAAGCATTCTCGACAGCCGTATCGGGAACGGTTGGTACAGGAAATATCGTAGGTGTCACCACGGCTATAATCTCAGGAGGCCCCGGAGCCGTATTCTGGATGTGGGTATCCGCATTTTTCGGTATGGTAACCAAATACTGTGAGATAACTCTCGGACTTTTCTTCCGCAAAAAAGATGAAAACGGAGAGTATATCGGCGGTCCTATGTACTACATAGAAAACGGTCTGGGCAAAAAATTCAAATGGCTGGCAACTCTTTTCGCCGCATTCACGATGCTCGCCGCAGTAGGTATGAGCTCCGTTCAGGCGGATACTATACAGACAACCTGGAAAACCGCATTCAATATGCCGACCATGGTAACGGCGGCAATAATAGCGTTTCTTACCGCTCTCGTTATACTCGGAGGTATAAAGAGGATAGGTAAAGTCGCCTCTATGATAGTACCCTTTATGGCCGTATTGTTTATGCTCTTTGCCATAATTATCGTATTAATCAATATAACCGCCGTTCCCGCCGCTCTCGGAAGCATATTCACCTCCGCCTTCACGGCAAAATCAATGCTCGGAGGCTTCCTCGGTTACGGCATCATGTCAGCGATGAGATACGGCTTTGCCCGCGGTATATTCTCAAACGAAGCGGGGCTTGGTTCATCAACTATCGCTCACTCAACAGCAACCCAGAAAGAACCCGTAAAGCAGGGTGCCTGGGGTATATTTGAGGTATTTCTCGATACGTTCGTCATCTGCTCTCTCACTGCTATGGTTGTTCTTACCTCAGGTATAGATACGACAAATCCGAATACTGTCGTTTCGTCCGTCCCCATGCAGGCATTCGGCAACGTATTCGGCAAGATAGGTACGTTAGCATTCAGCGTAATACTTCCTCTCTTTGCTTTTTCAACGATACTGGCGTGGGCTGTATACGGAAGCAAAGCGTGCCAGTATCTTTTCAAATCGGCAAAGAGCAAGCTCGTGTTCAATATAGTATTCACCTCCCTCATCGTTGTTATGGCACTCATAACCACGCTTGGCGGCGATACTCTCGGTTCTAAGTTCGTATGGCTCGTATCCGATATGACGAACGCACTTATGGCTCTGCCGAACCTTATCGCTCTCGTTGCACTCAGCGGACTCACCGTTAAGATAACGAAGAACTATTTTGCGAGAAAAGGCGGAGCGTCTGTTGAACCTATGCTCTCCGCTTATCCCGATCTCAACCGCGAACTCGTTGAGAAAATTGAAAATGAGGAAAAAGAATAAACAAATCAAAATATATCGTTTTTCACAGAAAAAACTCACGGATTATTTCCGTGAGTTTTTTTATTTCTTGTGAATAAAAGTCAAAACTCCGTCAAAAATCAATAAACAGAAGATAATACTATAAAAAATAAAGGGCGGGCTAATAATGAAGGCAATTATAATCGGCGGAGGAGTTTCGGGATTATCGGCGGGAATTTTCCTTGCAAAAGAGGGTATCGAAAGTGAAATTTTTGAGAAAAGCAATGAAGTCGGGGGCAATCTGACAGGCTGGGACAGAGACGGTTATCATATAGATAACTGCATCCACTGGCTTACCGGTACAAGAAAAGGAACCTCTCTTTATAAAATGTGGGAGGAGCTCGGCGTTCTCGGAGATGATGTGGATGTATATCAGGCGGATTTTCTTTTCTCATCGGAAGGAGAAAACGGCGAAAAAATAACCTTTTGGCGCGACAGAGACAAAGCAAGAGCGGAAATGCTCTCCATGTCACCGAACGACAAGAAAGAAATCAACAGTTTTTTTGACGCGGTAGATGCTTATGCCGATACGCAGGACAGCGGAGGTATTATCGGGAAAATACGAATGCTCGACAGTCTTCTCAGATACGGCAGACGCTCATTGCATGATTTGTCTTTAAGATTTGAAAATCAGCTTATACGCTCCGCCCTATGCGACTATATAGGCGGTGATTTTTCCTCTCTCGGACTTATTATGGCTTATGCTGCGTTCTCATCGGAAAACGGCGGAATACCACTGAAAGGGTCTCTGAAAACGGCTAAGCGCATTGAAGAGCGTTACCTCTCTCTGGGCGGCATTATTCACAAAAATTCTACGGTAAATAAGATAATAACCGATGTCGACCGGGCAATAGGCATAACGCTCTCGGACGGCGAATTCTACAAGGGGGACGTGATAATAACAGCGTGCGATACTAAAGAGGTTTTCTTTGATTTTCTCTCACCGGATAATATGCCCAAAAATCTTAAGGAGCAATACGATAATCCGGACGCGTTCCCCGTCTTTTCCGCTTATCACTGCGCGATATCCGCAGATAGCGATTCACTTCCGTTTAAGGGGACTGTCGCTTTTCCCGTAGATGAATACAGATGCGACAACCGTGTTTTCAGACGGCTTACCATCCGCGAATTTTCTCATGAGCCGTCCTTCTCTCCAAAAGGGAAAAGTATAATACAAGCGATGCTCTTCCAGCACGAACCGGCTTGCCGTAAATGGATAGAGCTTAAAAACAGCAATCCCGATATGTACTACGAAAAGAAAATGTCGTTGGCATATGACGTTATGACGAGGATAGAAAGACACTACCCCGAGCTTCAAGGCAAACTCGACGTAATAGATTCATGGACGCCCTCAACCTACCGTGAATATCTCGGCTCACCAACAGGCTCGTTCATGAGTTTCGCGGTTACAGGCAAATCAATACCAAAATCGATACGCAATACTGTTCCGGGTTATAAAAACATAATTCTCGCCGGTCAATGGTTGCAGGCTCCCGGCGGACTACCCATTGCCGCGCGAAGCGGAAAGAGAGCGGCAAAATCCGCTGTCTCCGTATTATCTAAGTTTGCTCAAATGGCTGCGTATGTTTGAAGAAAATCATTGAGATAAAATGTTATGACGCCAATATCGTTTGGTGCGCCAAAAAAGAACACGCAACACTATTATGTGATGTGTGTTCTTTTATTTTGTATTATTTCTTTGGGATAAGCTTTTCCGTTCCGCCCATATATGGACGAAGGGCTACGGGGATATTAACGCTTCCATCCTCGTTGAGATTGTTTTCAAGGAATGCGATAAGCATTCTCGGAGGCGCAACAACAGTATTATTCAGGGTATGCGCGAGGTACTTTCCGTCCTTGCCGTTTACACGGATGCGCAGGCGGCGTGCCTGAGCATCGCCGAGATTAGAACAGCTGCCTACCTCAAAATACTTCTTCTGTCTCGGAGACCACGCCTCCACGTCCACCGACTTAACTTTGAGATCGGCGAGGTCACCGGAACAACATTCAAGCGTTCTTACCGGTATATCGAGCGAACGGAAGAGGTCAACCGTATTCTGCCAGAGCTTATCAAACCACATCTTGCTGTCCTCGGGCTTGCAGACAACTATCATTTCCTGCTTCTCAAACTGGTGTATTCTGTATACCCCTCTCTCCTCGAGACCGTGTGCCCCCTTCTCTTTTCTGAAACAAGGCGAATAGCTCGTAAGAGTGTACGGGAGCTCTTCCTCGGGGATTATCTGATCAATAAATTTACCTATCATCGAATGTTCACTCGTGCCTATGAGATAGAGGTCCTCCCCCTCGATTTTATACATCATAGCGTCCATTTCTGCAAAACTCATGACACCGGTAACAACGTTGGAACGAATCATAAACGGGGGTACGCAATAGGTAAATCCGCGGTTTATCATGAAATCGCGTGCATAAGCCAGAACTGCGGAATGAACACGGGCAATATCTCCCATGAGATAATAGAATCCGTTGCCTGCCACTCTGTGAGCAGCATCAAGGTCTATACCGCAGAATCTCTCCATTATTTCAGTATGATAAGGAATATCAAAATCCGGAACTCTCGGTTCGCCGAAACGCTCTACCTCAACGTTTTCGCTGTCATCTTTACCGATAGGAACACTCGGGTCTATGATATTCGGTATGGTCATCATTATTTTCTTGATTTTTTCATCAAGCTCGGCCTCACGCTTTTCGCAAGCCGCAAGTTCTTCTGCCTGCTCGTTTACGAGCTTCTTTGCTTCCTCGGCTTCCTCACGCTTGCCCTGTCCCATAAGCATGCCTATGGTTTTGGACACCTTGTTCCTGTTTGCACGGAGAGCATCGGCATTCTGCTTCAGCTTTCTGTTCTCTTCATCAAGTGCAATAACTTCATCGACCAGAGGGAGCTTTGCATCCTGAAACTTATTTTTAATGTTCTGCTTTACTACGTCGGGGTTTTCCCTTACGAATTTCAAATCAAGCATTTTTGTTTCTCCTTAGCTTTTATATGTATTTTTAATTTTCAATCATTGCGTCAAAATAAAAAAGAGTTCTCAACCCTATATGGGACGAAGAACTCCGTGTTGCCACCCAAATTACCGTAAAACGGTCACTCAATTATGCTGTAAAGGGCATACCCCGTGGCTCTCGCCACCGACTCGGAAAACGGATAAGCATGGGTACAATCGGCTCGCACCGGCCGCCGACTCTCTGAATAAACCCGTATGCTATATTTTTTCTTCAACGTCAATTCATATTTTTATATATTATACACCGAATATTTTCTTTTTTCAATAGTTTTTGTCAATTTTACATATAATTATTTGCCACCTGACAAAAGCTTTATGATTATCCGTTATTTAACGGGAAAATCTTGTTATCTTCAAAAACGAATGTTTCCACGTCATTCCCACTTATACTGTATGCGTTTCCGATACACGAATCAAAAACATTGTTTCTTATTATGATTTTTTTATGATAGTGCTTCCCTGCTTCGTATTTCTCTCTATGGCATACACATATAACATTCTTTCCCCAATTTCCGTAACAGCAGTTGAAAAACTCATTATTCTCAATAACAACATCACGGGTTCCTCCGCTTTCGTACCAGAACGTGCCGTTACTCTCAAAAAGTATTGCAGGTCCGGGAGTTGCGAAGTAATTATTCCTGATAATTGTTTTTCCCCTGCTTGCAAGCAACATTCCCCTTGCCCTATTAAAAGCAACTCGATTGTTTTCAAATAAAACATCGGGACAATACGAAATATTTTCTATAACGTCTTCGGTGTTTATAATATCGGTATCCTTATCGAGCACAAGAAGGGTGGAATTGCCGTTAAGGCGTCTTACCTCTTTAACTTCATATTCCGCATACGGTATCAAAGTTTTTTTATCGGCTACTTCAATCTTTGAGCCTGCTTCATACACGTCTATACCCGTAGAGTCGGGATGTATATATCCTACTACAATATAATCAGAACCTTTTTTCAGTATTTTATTGTATATTCCGTGCACGTTAAAGCTATCATCAAGTTGAGCCTCAAAAGAACAGTTCTTAACGTGTATAAGTCCTCTGCACGCAACAAAATGCGTAGCATCTGCGGAAGCGGAAAAACACACACCCGGCTTATCCAAGGTACGCATACGGTCAACTGTTATATTCTCACATTTCTGTGCTATGATTCCCATACCCATACATCCGTAAACCGTATAGTTCTCGATATTCAGATTTTTTGATGATACACAAAACATTGCGGGAGCAAGGCGTGAGGCGCCGCAGCTCAGAACAACAATGCTGTTTCCTGCCGCAGGAACATGCGAAAGTCCCTTTATCAGAAATTCTCCGTTGCCAAGCTCCTCGAACACATATTGATTATTTCCGATACACCAAAAGTCGCCTGTTCCGTCAAGAAACCGACGTTTCTTCATGTCCAGTTCCACAATACCCAAGTTAAACGAATGTCTTTGCTCAACGTTGCCAAAGCACAGTCTGCCGCCGACAATGGAATACTCCTCGTTGATATTTAATTTCACAATGAAAGAACCATCATTTTTAACTTCGGTAACGACACCTGAGGCGGTAAATTTTACAGTTGTATCAAATGATAGATTTTTTATCGTCACGTTTTCACAATTATCCAATATGAATCCGCACGCTATACCGTCTGTTACGAACTCGCTTCCGTTTCCGTCTATCGTGAAATCCTTCATGTTTTTCAACAGAAAAGCGGCTTTTTTATATCCGTTACTGCCGTGATTTGATATACAGTATATCCCCTCGGATACGTATTTTGTGTCAAACACATATTTGCCCTTATCAAATTCAAGACTGCTTATGCCGTTCTGTTTGCATAACTTAAGCGCATTTTCAATATCTAACTCAAAAATTCCGGTTTTTTCAAATTCTTTGAAATTCATAAATTACCTCTGCGTATAAGTATTTGATGTTTTCAGTTAATTAACATGTCGACATAATAAAATTCCGAGAAAGGGAAAACCGACGGCGGATTTACCGATACGTCAATAACTTTTCCGCTCGGGTACTCAAATTTCAGACGGTGGCAGAATAGTGCGATACCGCATTTTATACGGCTGCCGTATTTGCCGTCTCCTAAAATCGGCAGCTTCCGTGAGGCGAACTGAACTCGTATCTGATGAGTTCTTCCCGTATACGGCATCACACGGACAAGAGCGTGTCCCGACGGGCTGCTTTTTATTGTTTCGTATTTTAATTTAGCCTCTTTTGCACCTTTTCGCATGCTTTTCACTACAAACACCTTGTTTTTTGAGGAATCCTTAAAAAGCATGTCGCATAGTTCTCCTTGCTTGCTTGAAGGCGCATAGGGCAAAACCGCAAGATATTCCTTATAAAAACCGTGATTTGCCATAACGGATGACATTTCCGCTGCAACCTTTTTATTCTTTGCAAATGCGACCGCACCGCCTACACCGCAATCAAGCCGATGAAGTATGTATACAGGTTCACCGTTCATATAATCGCATACGACGGAAACAAGACTTTCTCTTCCGTTTCCGTCCTCGGAGAGCATACCCAAGGGTTTGTTCACCACTATTATGTTTTTGTCTTCATACAATACCTGCGGCACACATTCACCCCCCTGTCTTACACATATATTATCACATTACGTATTCTGTGTCAAATATAAAGTTGACAATATACGATTTTGATGATAAAGTATATTTGATACTTCACACGAAACGAGGAACAAAACATGTGGCAGGATAAAAGAAAGGCGCTTACGTTCAGTTTTGACGACGGTGTGCTTCAAGATAAAAAACTTGTTGAAATACTCAATAAATATAACCTTAAATGCACGTTCAACATAAATGCGGGTATGCTTTATAACGAATGTGTATGGTATCCGAGAGAGGATGTCCCTGTCGTCCGTATGACACCGAAAGAATGTGCAAAAGCCTTTTCAGGTCACGAGATAGCCGGGCACACTTTAACTCATGCGGACCTTGTCAGGTGCGACGATAATCAGCTTGACCGACAGATACAGGGCGACCGTGCTCTCATACACTATTTGTTCGGTGTTGATATAAAAACTTTTGCATATCCGGGCGGTGGATGGAATGAGAGAGTGGATTCGGCTGTAAAAAGAGCAGGACTGAAATATGCACGCACTATTACGAACACACACTCGTTTGATATACCAAATAATTTCCCGACTTTCAACCCCACGGCACATTTCCAGGATGAGAATTTATTTGAACTTGCACACGATTTTATAAACATTCGTTCAGATGCTTCTCCTAAGATGTTCTACATATGGGGACATTCCTATGAATGTGACCTTAAGGAGGATGGATGGGAGAACTTTGAGAAACTGTGCGCCATGCTCTCGGGACACGACGATATATTCTACGGCACAAACGACGATGTACTCTCACCCTTTACTGCATAACGAAAAACGACTATTGCGAAAAAAATCAAGGCCGTGTAGCCTTGATTTTTTATTTTTTTAAAAACGATAAAATCAGTTATTAACCATCTTTGCGATTTCGTCAGCGAAGTTTTCTTCTTTCTTTTCTATTCCCTCGCCCTTATCGTAACGATAGAACCCGGTAACTTCAACATTTCCGCCCATAGCCTTAGCCGCGGAAGCAACATATTTCGCTACGCTCATGGAATCATCCTTTACGAATGCCTGTTCCATAAGGCAGTTGGTCTCATAGAACTTGCCGAGTTTGCCCATGACGATACCGTCGATAACCTTTTGGGGTTTTGATGCCATCTTCGGGTCGTTGGCAATCTGCGCCTTGAGCACTTCTTTTTCCTCTTCGATTGCAGAAGCAGGAACAGACGCCTTGTCGAGATAAAGGCACGGCATAGCGGCAGCCTGGAGAGCTACGTTCTTCTTAACGTCGGCAAATTCGGGGTTGGATGCGACGGAGTCATCTGCCTTAAAGGAAATGACAACACCGGTAGCACCTGCGCCGTGAATGTACGTGCTCGTAATTCCGTCAACAATAACGAAACGGCGAATGCTGATTTTCTCGTGGATGATAGCACCGCTGAGCTCCTGAAGAGCAAGGTCAACAGTCTTTTCATCATCGAATTTCTTTGTCATGAGGTCTGCAACATCTGCAGGTCTCTCGTTTATGATAACTTCAAGTATTTTCTTTGTGAAAGCCTTGAAAGCGTCGCTCTTAGCGGCAAAATCGGTCTCGGAGTTTATCTCCGCCATAGCCGTGGTATTACCTACCGTCATTATATCAACAACACCGTCAGCGGCTATCCTGCTCTGCTTCTTTGCCGCGGTAGCCATACCCTTCTCGCGAAGGATTTTGGTAGCCTCTTCAAAGTTGCCGTTAGCCTCTACAAGTGCGTTCTTACAATCCATCATGCCGCAACCGGTCTGTTTTCTCAGCTCGGCAACGTCTTTTGCACTTACTGCCATTTTTATTCTCCTTAAAAATCGTTTATTGTGTTTGAGACTTGATTTCTGCGTATTATTCGTTTACCGCAGCATCCTGTTCAGCCTCTGCTTCCTCTGCGGGAGCTTCTGCGGTTTCAGGCTCAACATCGGTGAGCTGTTCTCCGCCCTTACCCTCAATAACAGCATCGGCAAGTGCGCCGCCGATAAGTTTAACGGCACGGATAGCGTCATCGTTGCCGGGTATGATATAATCTGCATCGTCGGGATCGCAGTTGGTATCGACTATTGCGATTACCGGTATACCGAGCTTCTTTGCTTCGAGAATAGCGATTCTCTCCTTGCGGGTATCAACAACGAAAAGTGCGGACGGCAGAGTATCCATGGTCTTGATACCGCCGTAGTTCTTCTCGAGATCCTCTATTTCTTTTTCGAGAGCGGCAACTTCCTTCTTGGGAAGGAGGTTGAAGGTTCCGTCCTCTTTCATCTTCTCAAGCTCATTGAGTCTTGCGATGCTCTTTCTTATGGTCTTGAAGTTTGTGAGCATTCCGCCGGGCCAGCGTACGTTTACATAGTACTGACCGCACTTAACGGCCTCTTCCTTGATGGTATCTGCAGCCTGCTTCTTCGTTCCTACGAAGAGAATTGTGCCGCCTTCCTCGGAAATCTGGCGTACGAAGTTATACGCCTCCTCAAACTTCTTAACGGTCTTCTGCAGATCGATGATGTGAATACCGTTTCTCATGGTGAAGATATACTCCGCCATCTTCGGATTCCATTTTTTTGTTGGGTGACCGAAGTGAACACCCGCTTCAAGCAACTGCTTGATTGAAACTACGAACATTTTTATGTTCCTCCTGATTTGGTTTTTCCGCCACAGCGATACAAAACTCCGACTCAAAACAGAGCACCGGGAGATAAAAAACGCTGTGTGAGATTTATTTATTGCGCCTTTATTGCGCCGGCGCAACAAAAACATTATATAGGAAAGAATTGTTATTTTCAAGGGAAGAACATTTTGTTAACAAAATATTTACATTTTTAATGCCTATCGGGTTCCCAATCCGCTTTTTTCATTCAGACCTTTCCCTTGCGCTTGCAGTTTTTTGGTTCGGGAGGAGGCAGGAGTCCGTCTGTATTGACGAGTATTATGTCTTCGCCTATTTTTTCGATACGGCACCACGGTATCACTATTTCGTTTTTTGCCTTGCCGAAGAATCCGCATTCACCCGATACTACTATTGCCGTCAGCTTACCGTCGCATATATCGAATTCAATCTCGACGATTACTCCGAGTTTTCTTCCGTCGCATATATTGACTACTTCTTTTTCCCTGAAATCCTCGGTATTGCAATTCATCATAAAATATTACCTCCAAATGATATATCATACCTCAGCCTACAAATTCCGGCATACCGAAAAGAGCAGGACGTATCCTATCGTATATTGAATCAAACGTCTCTCTCGGAAGAGGATTTTCACCTGTTCCGCATTCGAGGGTAAAGGAAGGAATAGAAAGATTACGTATGGCAAAATCGGTGAGGCCCCCATACGATGCGGTATCGGTAGGTTCCGACAGCTTATATCCCGTTATCTCCGACAGCTTCCGTGCAATCTCTTGTGAACCCGGAGCATACATTCCCCCGCTTGAATAAAAGATTTCTTCTCCCTGCGTATGAAGTGTGAGTATCGCATCTACCCCCACCGAACGTATAAACGAGCATAAAGCATTCACCTCCGGCTCTGACTCAGGGTATTCTCCGCTGAATTTTGTCGGTCCGTTCACTATTCCTCTCTCACGCTCGATTATCTTATATTCGAGAAAACCTGCATCATAATTATGATTAAGGTCTACCCCTCTTGCATTTGCCTGCCACTTTGAGAAGTCCTCACTCCCTCCGTTCATCGCAAGCTGTCTTTTTGCAAGAACGCAGTTTTCATCTGTTCCGAAAAGTTCAAGCTCCACTCCGTCGGGATTCAGCAGGGGTACGCACCACACTGTTGAATTTTCCTTTGATTTTTCATCGCATGCGTCGGCATACTCACCGATGAATTTCAGAAGGCACGGAGCGGTTATCCACTCTGCTGCATGATGTGCGGCTACATATAAAATATTTTTCTTTCCATGTCCAATACGAATGAGGGGTATATCCCTTGACATAATTGACCTGCCGATGGCAGATATCACAACATCGTCCTTTTTTATCTCCGATACGTACTCCTTAAACTTTTGATATGAAAAGTCGGAAACAAGCTCAGATATGTTCAATTCGTTCTTCCTCCATATAATTGTCGCAAGGTTTTACTGTAAAACCCGTCTTATTGAAATCTCTCACAAATAATAATATGAACTTTTTTTGCCGAATATTATTTTTTTATTGCCTTCCTGACCCAATTGTGATACAATACCATATATGGGGGGATTGAAATGAAACAGTTTATTGTCAGAAAACCTTTTTTGTCTTTCGTTTTAACTCTTTTGGTTGTAAACATTATTACCCTCGCTTTCTTCTTTGTTTATTTTCCACTGAAAGAAAACTATGTTTTACCCGTAAAGATTCTTTACTACGTTATGCAGACTCTTTCTGCGGCGGTTACATTTTCCGCTTTGGCGGCGATTTCATTTTCTGCCGTACGTAAGTCGTTTGCAACCTCCGTCATTTATTCGCTCTCTGCATCCGCTCTTATGCTCATTCCGAATTTGGGCAGCAATCTTCTGACATACGGCACCGATAACGCATATCGCATAATCCTATCCGTTATCTCAAGCATCGGAACGTCCGTGCAATACGCGGCAACGTACGTTATACTGTCATCGATAATATATTCATTCAACAGAAAGTACCTGCCGTCGGCAAGCGAACCCACTCCATTCCGCATCAAAGACGGACTCAGTTTCGGGTGCTTTGTCGCAGTAGCGGCGAGCGCTGTTTTCCGACTCGTATTCGAAATAATCGATACTGTAAAATTTGTTGTAGACGACAGATTCGGCATTATGTTTTTCGAGGACTGGCTGGATATAATTCTCTCTTACGTTTTTCTTTTGTTCACTTTCTTCGTTTCTTATGTGGTTCTCGTGTATTTCTGGCGTTTTCTCTCATCTGTGTTTTCAGGTCGGGAATACGAATAAATATTTTTAAAAAAACTATTGCATTTTGGTTTTTTATGTGTTATAATACTGCTTGTCGATTTATGATAATTAAATATATTATTTGTATAAAGTGCAAATTCAGGAGGTGTCACTCAGATGGCAAAGTGTAGTGTATGCGGAAAGGGAGTAGTCTTCGGACATAACGTATCTCACTCCAACCGTAAAACCAACAGAGCTTGGAAGCCTAATATCCGTAAGGTAAAGGCCGTTGTCGGCGGAACCAACAAGACCGTATATGTATGTTCCCGCTGCCTGCGTTCGGGCAAAGTAGAGCGCGCATAAGGAAGAGTATACGCGGCAGGCATCGCCCTGTTTTCGGCGCAATGCAAAAAATGCAAAAATAATAAAGCAAGAGCTTACAGGCATTTTTACCTTAAGCTCTTTCTTAATATATTATAAAAACAAGCGATACGTGCGAAACAAATTTGACGGAGGCAAATATGCAATATTCACTGATAGATGAAAGAATGTCACATAACTGTATTCATTCTCTCATTGCAGAGGAGATTATGCCGATAAAACTCCCACCGTTTTCCCGTCTCGCGCCCCCCGTCGCCTCGCACCCCGATATGCTTCTGTTTATCCGAAAAAATACACTCTTTACATCAACGCAATATTATAACGAGGCAAAAGATGTTTTCAATCTGATAGAAAGAGTATCCAACGTCGAAATAATAACCGACGATACCGACGTTTGTGCGGATTATCCCATGGATATATCTTTCAACTGTTTTGACTGTATGGGGTATCTTTTCGGATTCAAAAAACATTTGTCAAAAAACATAATTGAAAATAGCGTCAACATAGCCAACGTAAAACAAGGATATTCATCATGCTCCACCGTTTGCGTAGATGAAAACAGTATAATTACCGCCGACAAATCAATAGCGAAAAAAGCACAACAGCTTGGTGCCGACGTTTGTCTTATTTCCGAAGGTGGCGTTAAACTGCCTCCGTACGAATATGGTTTTATCGGCGGGGCGTGCGGGGTATCCGGCAATTCTGTATATTTCACGGGGAATCTTGACATTCACCCTTGCGCAAAGCAAATACGGGAATTTATCGATAACCGTGGCAAAAAAGTTATATCCTTATCGGACGATATCCTCTTTGACTACGGGAAAATTCTGTTTTTACCGTAGTTATACTTTAATTCCGTTTTTTCTCATTGTTATCGGTACTTTTATTATCAATTTCAGAGCATCCCATTGAATTCGCTTTTTCGGTTCTTCTATTCAGAATTCCCTTGGCAAACACAACCGCAACAGGACCGAGCAGCATGCCGATAAAGCCGAAAAGAGATACCCCGGCATACATCGAAAGCAAAGTGACTAACGGATGTATGCCGAATTTACTTCCGATAATCTTCGGCTCAGCATACTGTCTTACCACGGTTACGACGGTATATATAATTAGCAATGCTACGCCTCTCTTCACGTCGTGAGCGAGTATACAGAATACTCCCCAAGGTATGAGAACGGTGCCTACTCCGAGAACCGGCAGAAGGTCGATTATCGCTATTAAAACGGCAAGCAAAAGCGAATACTCAACTCCTATTATGAGAAATCCGACGAGAAGTTCGAAAAAAGTTATGAGCATAAGAAGCGCATATGCTTTCAGATATTTTACGGCAGTATTGAAAACACCTTTTTTGAAATCGGAGATATACAACCTTATTTTTTGAGGGAAAAGCGATAATACTCGTGCGTTTATCGCCGTCAGGTCAAGGCAAAAATAAAATGCCGAGATTATGGTGATAATAAGAAAAAAAATAAAGTTAGGAAGTCCTACAACGAGTTTTCCGACGATTTTCGGCAGAGACGCAACGATACTTGATATGCCTCCCGACACAAATTCGGATAGATATTTCTCCACGTTCTGAAGGTCGTTATCTCCGTCATGTCGTATGAACGGAATTTTCTGTGCAAGAGAGCAGACCGTGCCCTTTATATCTTCGATAATATTTCCGATTATTCCGGGATTATCCGCGAGATATTCAATAAGGGTGCGAAGTTCTATAAACAATCTTCGCATTATGAGAGATACTCCCGCAAATATACTTATAATAAATAACGTAGTGATAAGAAAACTCGCGCCTTTCTTTGACATCCCCGTTTTTTTGTTTATGAATTCCGAACACTGCCTTACGGGAAAAGCAAGCGCCCATGAAAGTGCGAACGGGAGAATAATCCACAGTATATAGCGGAAGAACAATACAAAAAGAGCTACGGCTCCCATGGAACATATAACGATGCAAGCCAATTTTTTATAATCAAAATGAAAATTGCCCATAGCTTCTACCTCTACATCTTTTTATAACATTATACACAGAACGGGCAAAAATTATTTTGATATAGCAACAAAACAGATAAATCAATTTAAACTTAATAAATAAAGGAGAAACAAAAATGGTAACCATTGAAATGGAAAACGGTAAAAAAATCAAGCTCGAGCTTTATCCGGAGGCGGCTCCGATAACCGTAAAGAATTTTGAGAAGCTCATCTCGGAGGGCTTTTACAACGGGCTTATATTCCACCGAGTCATAAAGGACTTCATGATACAGGGAGGAGACCCGACGGGTAGCGGATTCGGGGGGTCCGACGAAACGATAAAGGGTGAATTCGCGCAAAACGGAGTAAACAATCCTATAAAACATACCCGCGGTGTCATATCAATGGCGCGTTCGATGGATAAGAACTCAGCCTCCTCGCAGTTTTTCATAATGCATAAGGATGCACCTCACCTGGACGGTTCATATGCCGCATTCGGCAAAGTCATAGAAGGAATCGAGGTTGTCGACGAGATAGCTGAGGTTCCCACAGATTATTCCGACCGTCCGAGAGTTGAACAGAAAATCAAGACCATAACCATTGAATAAAACGAAAGCACCGACAAAGAGATTTTGATATCTCTGTCGGTGCTTTTAATGTTGTTTTATTCACTCTTTTACCTCTGTCAGCTTTTCGTAAGCCTCAAAATAGCGCTCTCCGAATATACGGAGCGACTTTGAATCAAAGTGAAGTCTGTCGGGTTTCATCGTAAGCTCGGCGGATGAAACAACTGTAATATTTGACATACCGTCGGCAAAATCATGAAGTCGCTTGTTGAAAAGAATATGAGTCTCGCGGTTTTCTGCGTTTTCGTTCTCGGATAGTTCTCCCATTATTACGGGAAGAGTATCGTCGGAAACAGTCTTTCTTGCGGTATTTATTACGAGAGCGAGCTTATCAAAATAACCGCAGAGTTCTCCTCTCGCGCAGTCGGTCTCCCCCTGATGCCACAGTATACCGCAAATATCCGAGGAAGCTTTTGCAAGCTCTGCCATCGCCATGGCATAGTTAAAGTCAGGTTTGCCCGGAAGCCACTGATTTATCGAAGTACCTCCGTCCGCGCACGGAATAAGACCTATCTGTTCTTTGTGTTTCTTTGCATAACAGTCCGCAAAAGATGCGGCAAGGCTCCTTCCGCTGTGCCATATTGTTCCGAATATTGCACGGTCGGGATTTATCGGCTCGCTCATCTTCTGCCACCTGCCCATTCTGAACATCGAGCATAAAGGGTTTTCTATTTCGGGAACATCATCAAACTCACCCCTGCCTGCCATATTCGACTGTCCCATCATAATAAAAGATTTCATTTTAAAATCCAAACTCCTCATTTACAAGAATTACTTTAATTCTCCCTTGCGGTTTTGACAGCCTGTGAGTCACTATGGTTGCGCATATGCTGTCGGGTGATTTGCAATTCATGCATTTACCCAGGTTTTTGCATGGGGTCTTTATATCGAAACGCTGTGCATTAATCGGTGCGGCATAATTCCTTGCTCTTGCTATTGCATCGTCATGGTTCTTAACGACCTTATTCATTGATGCAACCACAATAACGTTGTCCGGACCGAAAATCATCGGCGCAACACGGTTGCCCGTCCCGTCAACGTTGACTATTTCTCCATCCTCGGTTATTGCATTTGCGCCGGCAAGGAAAAAGTCGCAGAACATGGCTTTCTTCATAAATTCCTTGCGTTCTCCGGGCTTTACATCGTCACGGTCAAGGACGTTGAATCTTTGACATTCTTTGAGCTCTTTTACAAGTCCAGAATCTCGTATCGTCATCGAACCACCGAAGCTTACGGATGCACCGTCGGGAATCATCGAAAGCACAAGCCGTATCATCTCCGACGCGCTATCGCAAAAATAAGCATCGAAATTGCGTTCTTTAAGCGCTTTTACAACAGATACTGCGAGCTTTTGGTTTCTGTCAGAAATAAAATCCATATTAAACTCCTTTATAAATATCATCAATAAATAAAATCAAAAGAGAAATCGTATATGTTAACGGTATCGCCGTCCTTTACGCCGTTTTTACGCAGAAGATCGATAACACCGTTCTTTATCAGAGCCCTCTGGAAAAATCCCATAGACTCCCAGTCGCCGAAATTAACCTGAGAAAGTAGATTTTTAAGCCATTCTCCCTCGACGAAATACTCTCCGTTTTCGCATCTTACCGTGGTATCTGACGTTCCGTGATTTTCCGTGAACGCATGTTCATCAGAAGAAATCTCCGGCTCATAAACCGTAACGTCAGGAAGTGTTTTCAGTTTTTCCGACACAAGGTTTACCATATCCCGTAAGCCCTCGCCCGTAACGGCAGAAACAAAAACGAGTTCTCGACCGTGTTGTTTTGCAAATTGGGTAAGACGCTCTATCGCATCGGATTCCGTCTGAAGAGAATCTATTTTATTGGCAACGAGAATCTGAGGACGCAAGGAAAGTTCCTCGCTGTACTTTTTCAGTTCCTCGTCTATCTTCTCTATATCATCGACAGGGTCTCTTCCCTCAATACCCGATATATCAAAGACGTGAAGAAGTAGACGGCAACGGTCGATGTGACGCAGAAATTCGTGCCCGAGACCGAGTCCGTCTGCCGCTCCCTCAATAAGTCCCGGGATATCTGCCGCAACAAAGCCTTTACCGTCTGCGACCGAAACAACTCCGAGATTCGGAGATAAGGTTGTGAAATGATAATCCGCAATTTTGGGCCTTGCAGACGATATTCTTGAGAGTATAGATGATTTCCCCACGTTAGGAAAGCCGATAAGCCCGACGTCGGCTATCATCTTAAGCTCGAGAAGTATTTCCCTCTCCTCTCCCGCAGTTCCTTTTTTTGCAAACCTGGGGATTTGTCTTGTAGGGGTGGCAAAGTGTCTGTTGCCCCAACCGCCTCGCCCTCCGTGGCAAGCAACGAAGTCTCCCGCCTTCGCCATATCGTGTATTATTTTTCCGCTCTCGGGGTCGCGCAAAAGAGTTCCGGGAGGTACGGATATTATTGTATCCTCTCCGCTCTTGCCCCACATCTTGCACGCTTTACCGTCTCCACCCCGCTCGGCGATGAATTTCCTCTTATATCTGAACGCCAAAAGCGTGTTTGCTCCTGTATCGACTCTGAATACGATGTTTCCGCCGTTTCCGCCGTCTCCGCCGTCAGGTCCTCCCGCCGCTACGTATTTCTCACGTCTGAAGGATACTATTCCGTCTCCGCCGTCGCCGGCCTTAACGTATATTTTGATATTATCTATAAACATTTTGTTTTTCCTTATTTATCCGGGCTGACCCGGAATAAACCTCGCAAATTCTTATTTGCCGTTATCCTCTCCGCGCTCTCTTATGATTATCCTTATCGGAGTCCCGACGTAACCGAACGTCTCTCTTATGGAGTTCTCAATATATCTCTGATACGAGAAGTGGAACAGCTCTTCGTTGTTACAGAAAATAACGAATGTCGGCGGAGATACGGATGGCTGAGTCATATAATATATTTTCAGTCTGCGTCCCTTGTCCGACGGAGGCTGATGTTTTGCCTGAACGTCGTTGAGCAGGTCGTTTAGCATACCTGTAGATATGCGCGTTTTAGACTGATTGTATACGTAGCATATCTGTTCGAAAAGTTTTGTGACTCTCTGCCCCGTGAGTGCGGAAACGAACAGTATCGGCGCATACTGCATATACGAAAGAGCATTTCTTATTTTTGCGGTAAACTCATTGACGGTCGAATTGTCTTTATCTATCAAATCCCATTTGTTAACCACGATTATAGATGCTTTTCCCGCCTCATGGGCTATGCCGGCAATCTTCTCGTCCTGTTCCGTGATTCCCTCGGATGCATCAATCATAATAAGGCATACGTCCGCTCTCTCCACAGCCATGCGTGCGCGGAGAACGCTGAACTTTTCCACTCTGTCCTCAACCTTACTTTGGCGTCGTATTCCCGCCGTATCTATAAAGTTGAATTTGCCGAATTCATTTTCATATTCGGTATCTATCGCATCGCGCGTAGTACCCGCCATGTCCGAAACTATAAGACGTTCGGAACCGAGTATTTTGTTGATAACCGATGATTTTCCTGCATTTGGCTTTCCGATTACGGCAACGTTTATTCTGTCGTCTTCTTCGTTCTCGTTTTCTGTCTCGGGTATGGATGACAGTACGGCATCAAGCAAATCTCCGCTCCCGCTTCCGTGAATAGATGAAACAGCAATAGGGTCAGTATCGAACCCGAGTTCGTAAAATTCGTAAAATTCCATGGGCGGTGCACCGACACTGTCAACCTTGTTAACGCATATAAAAACGGGTTTTCCGCTTTTTTTAAGCATAACGGCTATGTCTCTGTCATCTGCAACGAGTCCTGCGTTTACGTCGCACATAAAAATGATTGCATCCGCAGTATCTATGGCTATCTGTGCCTGCAGTCTCATTTTTTGCAGGATAAAATTGTCCGTTTTAGGCTCTATTCCTCCCGTATCCACGAGAATAAAGTGCCTTCCGCACCATTCCCCCTCACCGTATATTCTGTCACGGGTAACACCGGGTCTGTCCTCGACAATTGCCCTTCTCTGACCGATTATCTTATTGAATAGAGTACTCTTACCGACGTTCGGTCTTCCTACTATCGCTATTATCGGTTTAGCCATTTTTCTTTCTCCTTGCCTTCCGTCCGAGTACCGCTGAAATCAACGAATCCGCGTCCTCTCCCGCAACGGTTGTTTTAACTCCCAGATTCCGTTCGAGTTCGCAAAGCTTCATGCCGCACAAAAACACGTCTTCTCCCTCACGAAGAGCGTTTGACGGGATTATCAAAGTCTTTCCAAGTCTTTTGCCGTCAAGCTGAGTGCATAAATCTTTACCTGTGAGAAGTCCAGATACGGTAATCTCCTCACCGAAATACTCATTTATAATCTTATATACGTGAACGGTAAGATTGGGAAACGCCATCTGAAGTTTTTCCGCTATTTCTGATATATACGGATATGCCGCAACGCCGGTTGCCATGGAAATCTCACGTTTTCTCTTAATTGTAAAATCGGAGAAATTCTCTATTGCCAAATTGAAATCGTCCATAAGAGACCTTACCATGCCGACTCCGTTTTCTATCTGCGGATAGCCCTCATAATAATCCGCATCAGGTATATCGAGCCCTGCTTTTATATAAAACTCATCTGCGGCAAAAAACATCCTTGACCCATTCTTTTCATAAAGCTCACGTCCTATGGTATCTATTTGTTCTATAACCTCTCTTGCCTCGTCGCGTGTATATTGAGTCAGAGGATACAACCCCTCACGGAATCTTGTAAGACCCGCGGGCACTATGGAAACACTGTCCATTGCCGGGTAAAACCGTGACAAATCACGCATGGTACGCATAAGCTCCTCACCGTCATTTATACCTCGGCAAAGCACGATTTGCCCACGCATATTTATATCTGCCTCACAGAATCTGTCAAGATATTTCAAAACCTCGCCGGCACGCTTGTTTTTCATCATCTTAACGCGCAACTCGGGATTTGTCGTATGAACGGATATGTTTATCGGAGATATGCGCATTTTAATTATTCTGTCTATATCCTCATCGTGAAGATTAGTCAGAGTGACATAGTTGCCGTGTATGAAGGAAAGGCGCGAATCATCATCCTTAAAATACAGAGTCTCTCTCATTCCCTTCGGCAATTGGTCGATGAAACAAAAGATGCATCCGTTTTTACATGAGTGCTTCTTATCCATAAGAGGAGTCTCAAAGTCAAGTCCTATATCATCGTACGTGTTTTTGTCTATATGAACGGTATGAGTCTCACCGTCACGCATAAGTACGACGTCTATGGACTCGTCGGCAAGATAAAACCTGTAGTCCAGAACGTCGTTTATCTCGTTACCGTTTATTGAAACGAGAAAATCATTCTCTCTGATTTTCTGTTTTGCCGCACGCGAATGGCGGGCAACCGACGTTATTTTTACCATAAGCCTCCTCCTTTCATAATTGTTTTCAAGCATTATTATATAATTTTATCATATATAACAATAAAAAGCAATACGGCATAAAAAATTATATAAAATAGAAAAACCGTAAAACACCAAGTCGGCGTTTAGCCGAACGGTGAATTACGGTTTTCATCTGATATTATTTATATCGGCGTCAGAGCGCATATTTACGCATATACAGCTTATAATTCCTGTCGAATTCCTCGCCGCCGTGCTTAACATCGCCCAGATATTTATGTACGGCAAGTTCATCATAACGGGATATTTCTATTACGCAACCTGCTATGTTGGAACAGTGGTCGGACACTCTCTCGAAATTGGTAAGCAAGTCCGAAAGAATGAAACCATGCTCCATGGTACACTCGCTGTTTTTCAGTCTGAGTATATGGTTCAGCTTTATTTGGTCCTTCAGGTGGTCGACAACCTGTTCGAGCGGTTCTACGAGCGCAGCCGCCTGAAGATTGCGGTTTATGAACGCCTCGCGGGTAAGTCCCATTATTTCTTCTATCGCAGAGGTCAGGACTGACAGCTCGTGTTTCGCATCATCGCTGAACGGCACTTTCTTGTCTCTGATTTCCTCTGCCGATTCGACGATATTTACAGCATGGTCGGAGATTCTTTCGAGGTCGCCGAGAATGTGAAGTATTTTCGTTATTTCATGACTGTCTCTCTCGCTTACGTTACGGCTCGAGAGCTTGACAAGATAAGTTCCTATCGTATCTTCGTACATATCGACTTTTGATTCATATGCACGTACCTTATCGGCAGTTTTAATATCGTATTCCGTGAGCAATTTTATTGAAAGGCTCATAGCTTTGAAAGATGTTTCCGCCATCTTGTAGGATACTTCGTCTGCACTCTGTACCGCCACCGCAGGAGTAGCCAGAAGTCTTTCGTCAAGGAGATTTACGTTATTATCTTCAATCTCCGAACGGTCGGGAACGATGAACTTAACCAGTTTTTCAAACCATGTTGTAAACGGAATGAGTATAATAACGGTCAGTATCTGGAAGGCCGAGTGTATTATGGCAATACCCCACATACCTATTGCCTCGTTTACAAAGTCAAATTTGAATATGGCATTCGCCACGTAGAATAACGGCATCAGGACCACCGTACCGATTATATTAAAGAAAAGATAAACAAAGGATGCCCTCTTTCCGTTTTTGTTTGCACTGAGGGAAGCAAGAATTATCGTAAGGCTCGCTCCTATATTCTGTCCCATTATCATGGGAATTGCTGTTCCGTATGTTATTGCACCCGTAGTTGAGAGGGACTGCATGATACCTATTGACGCGGAGGAGGACTGCACTACCGCCGTAAGGATAATACCCGCAAAAAGTCCGAGTACCGGATTCTCAAACATAGTGAGTATTGATTGGAATCCAGGGCTGTTCTTTAATCCGCCAACTGCGTCCGACATAAGGTTCATTCCGACCATAAGTATTGAGAACCCTATGAAAATAAATCCCATATCACGCTTTCTGCCGGGCTTTATAAACATAATGCAAAGGATACCCATAACTGCAATAATGGGCACCCATGCCGACGGCATAAGCCACCGGAGTGCCGATGTCACCGTACCGCCTACGCCTATGCCGGAAAGACCGGTTATCCAGGCCGTAACAGACGTTCCGATATTTGCGCCCATTATAACTCCTATTGCCTGAGTAAGCGTCATAGTACCGGAGTTGACGAAACCGACTACCATTACCGTAGTGGCAGAGGACGATTGTATAATGGCGGTAACAATCATACCGAGTATTATACCCTTATATTTGTTGGAAGTAAGCTTGTTGAGCGTTATCTTCAGTCCGCTACCGGCACATTTTTTGAGAGCGTCGCCGAGCACCTGCATTCCAAACAAAAACAGCGATATTCCGCACAAAAGGCTCAAAATATCTAAAATATCCATTGAATTCCTTTTAATCCTTTTATATTTATCTTCTTGTTTTCCGAAAGCCGTACAAAATTATATCAGAGGTATGTTAAATATACGTTTGCTTTATGTTAAATCTGCGTTAAATCTCCTATTTTGTCGAAAAATGTATTTTATTTACATAAAGAAAAAGGTCCCGCGTTGTGCAAGACCTGCAAATTATTTATCGGATGTTGTTTTTTTGGGAACGGGAAAGGAAATGGTTATGCTCGTTCCTTTATTCACTTCGCTCTTGACCGATATTTGTGCCCTGTGGTATATTGCTCCCCTCTTGACTATCGAAAGCCCGAGTCCCGTGCCTCCTATCTCTTTGGAATGGCTTTTATCAATCCTGTAAAACCTTTCAAAAACCCTCTCCTGATAGTCCTTCGGTATTCCGATACCGTTGTCGGATACGGTAACGGACCTATTCTTGGAATTTATGGTAATCTGAACGTACGGGGCGTCGTTTCTTCTGTATTTTATACCGTTGTCACAGAGATTGTATATCATTTCCTCGATAATACCGGCATTACCCGTAACATACGTATCATCGCCGTCGCATCCAAGTTTAACGCCGACGTTCTCCGCTACGCTTCCGAGTCTCGATGTAACCTCATCGCATACCGCACGCAGATTTACCGGTGACTCATCATACGGAATCTCGCCGTCATCAAGCTTAGACAACCTTATTATATCTCCGACAAGAGTAATCAATCTCTCCGATTCCTTGCATATATTATCTGCAAAGTGAACGGCGTCTTCACCCGTCGCCATTTTGTTACGAATCAGCTCTGCAAATCCGGATATTGTGGTCAGCGGTGTTTTCAGTTCATGCGATATATTCGATGTAAACTCCCGTCTCAACTGTTCACGCTTCTCTTTTTCCGTCTCATCAAGCATGAATATAACGGCGCCGTACAGGATACCGTCACGGAATACGGGGGTTGATACAACGCTGTAATACTTCTCGTCCGTCCGTATTATATCGTATCCGTTTTTGCCCGACAGCGCCGCTCGCACGGCTTCGAGAAAATCGGGCTTATCGCTGAGTGAGATGATGCTTTTGGGAGCTTCATCGCTTATTTTCATTATGCTTTTTGCGCTTTTGTTATAAAACTTAATTCTGGCGGAGGAATCTATTATCATCATGCCCTCGCTCATATTGTCTGTCACTGTGTCAAATTCCGACTTTTTGGAGATATACTTCTCTCTCCTGTCGGTGATCTCCCGCCTTTGATTTATGATTTTTGTAATGAAAGGAACGAGCTCCGGATAACAGTATTCCGTATCCATGTTGTCAAAGTTAAATTTCCGCAACGGCTTCGTTATTGCCTTCGATATCAAAAAAGCCACCATGATACCGATAACGAGTGCCGAACAGGAGACTATCACCACCGTGCGTGTATAAGCTTCAGTGTTTTCGCCCGAAACAAAATAAGCTCCGAGAACGCTTGACATTACAACAAAAATCACGGTCATTGCTACCGTAGTATAGATTATTCCTTTGAATATCTTCTGTCCCATGACTTTTTCCCCGTACAATGTCAAAAAAATTTATGCTAATCAAGGTAAGTTTACCGCTAAACGGCATTTTTACTGATTTGTATTTATTTTGTATCCCACTCCGCGGACTGTTTCGATAATGTCTGCGGCAGCTCCGAGCTTTTGTCTGACCGTTCTCACATGCACGTCAACAGTGCGATTCTCTCCGTCGAAATCATATCCCCATACTTCCGAAAGAATTCTGTCGCGGCTGACAACATTCCCGCGATTCTCGAAGAGGAATTTCAGAAGCTCGAATTCTTTATAGGTGAGGGCTATTTCTTCGGAATCCACCTTAACCACTCTTTTTGCGGTATCCAATTCAAAACCGGAGCAGGAATAAACTCCGCCGTTTTTCTTCGTTTTTGCGTCTGTGCGTCTCAAAACCGCATTCACCCTCGCTATCATTTCCATAACCCCGAATGGCTTGGTTATGTAGTCGTCGGCTCCCGCATCAAGTGCTACAACCTTATCGAATTCGGAATCCCTGGCAGTCAGCATTATTACGGGTATATCACAATATTTTCTGTCAGCTCTTATCTTCTTCAATATGGTTATGCCATCCTCTTGCGGTAACATACAGTCGAGAAATATGAGTGACGGAGCTTCCCTTGCCATAGCCTCCCAGAATTGTGAGGGAGTTGAAAACCCAACGGATTTCATTCCCGTTTTTTCGAGCGAATAGCAGACAAGCTCACGTATTCCCGAATCATCCTCAAGCAGATATATCATATAAAACCTCACAGTATCTGCTGACCGTTTATCGTCAGTCTGAATTTAAGTCCGAGCTTCTCCGCAGCCTTGCGACACATAACCATGCGCCCGAGAAATATTTCAAAATAATCCATAACAGTGCTTATCTCATTGTCAATTCTGATGGTAAGCATAATAACATTCCCCTCCTTGATTTCGAGGCGAGAATCTTCAACCGAATAATTCACCCTGTCATGAATATCGAAAGTTGAAATATCACAATTGCGCACACGACTTCTTCGCACGTCGGATTTATCGGCAAGTATAAGTGCGGCGGCCACCGCATCCACGGCAACACCCGTTCCCTCATCGTGATTTCCTATCGCCGTAACTATCGTGGCTATATCCTTTGGAGGCATGCCCATGGCGTTGAGAATCCGGAAAGCCATCACGGCTCCGCTCTGAGAGTGTTCTATTCTGTTTACCAGATTACCTATGTCATGAAGGTATGATGCTATTTTGGCTAATTCTACGGTATGCTCGTCATACCCCATGGTTTTCAGAATATAAGCTGCTACCTCCGCAACCTTTGATACGTGTGCAAAACTGTGTTCGGTAAAACCAAGTGCTTTGAGCGACTCATCCGCAGAAGAAATATACGTTCTTATTTCTTCGTTTTTTACTATTTCTTTGTAGGTTATCATATTAACTCCTGTGTTTTCTGTCCATATATGGTATCAGAGCTTGTTTATATAGCTTCCGAGGCCGCATTTATCTACGTATTTACACCATTTTTTTGCCGTTTCCTTTTCAAAACCGGACGGTATATCCGCTTCTTTCAAACCGCCGTTTCTCTTCGCATCAAATGCCCGTTTTATCCAAAAGAAGGGCAACAAAAACGGAAAACGTCTGAGAGACGGATATTTCTTCTTCATAGTTCCGTATGGCAGAAAAAACATATGCAGATAATATTTTATGCGCGAACCGCTTTTTTTATTAAGATAAGTTCTGTAAGCCGCACAGAGACTTTTATTTGTAATATATCCGCTGGATATGAAAAAGGGTTCGAGAACGGGACGTGCTTCTGCCGATTGTTTCTTTTGGTCGTCGTCACCGAAATATTCATCGCAAAGAGCGTCCAGATTTTTTGCAAATTCATAAAGACTCAGAGCGGAGAGCTGTTCATCAACATATTGCCTGTTGAATTCGGGCTGTTTTCTGAGAATATATGAATCCGTAACGGCGCGCAGACCCGCACTGCCGTCAAGAAAGTGCTTTACCGTATGAACAACCATAAAAATATACTCATCCGAAACCGAAAAGCGGTAAATATGCCGTGACGGTGTTCTTATCACCTTATCCCATAAGTTATCGTAATAATTCTTTACGATATCGGAAAAGGAAGTAATGCAATCGTGCGCCTCGATTTTTACATCGCCGTAAACATAAACCGAATGATTTTCGTCAGTGTCTTTCTTGACAAAACCGTTATTTTTCATAACGTTATTTATACTGTCTGTGTCCTCTAATCTATATACGAAATCTACATCTCCGCATTGTCTGGGTACATTTTGCGGATACATTCCCCTTACGGAATAGCCTTTTATCGGAAGAACATCCACCCCGTTTTGGGCAAGCTCAGAGAACACTTTTGCTACTTCCGAGTCCTGCAAAATATACTGTCTCATACGTCTGGCGTATTCTTTTTCCCACATCTTTGCGGTATCGCTGTCAAGATAAGCTGACAGAACGGGAAACACCGTCAAAAGCACCTTGTGCGAAGCTGAAAGCGACAATACGTCGGAGAGGGAAACACCGTTATCCGCTTGCTTATATTCTTTTCCTTTGAATACACAGCAAAGAGCACGTACAAGCTCGCCGTAAACTCTGCATCTGAATTCCGCGGTATCGCACGTCGATGTCATATCCGTTACCCCCTCATTTATACTACAGACATTCCGATTATCCCTATTTCAACCGAAGCGCCCTGCGGCGCAGTTCATTTATTCAGGTGTTTATTATTTTTGATGAATACGTTTTCGGAACGTCTGAAAGCTTTTATAAACTCTATCTAAAATAAATATATAATATTTTATCTGCTTTGTCAATCATATGACGTAAAGTTTGCGAATAACGGACCGGAAAACGGGTAAAAATAACTGCAAATAAAAAGAAAGGAATGAATTACAATGAAAAACAATTACTCAGTCAAAGCAAACAGAATCCTTTATATATCAATCATCTCTGTTCTGTGTCTCACCGCGCTCATCGTCGGTATCGTGGCCTCGGTATCGAGGAGCAAACAGAATCAACCGATAGAGCCCCCGTCGGTAACCGAAGAACCTATAATATCAGACGGCATTATACCCGATGACAGCCAACCCGCAATCAGCGATCCTTCCCCGTCGGAAAGCGAAGAAAAACCCGACCCCTCAACGATACTTCCCACCTTTATATCTCCCGCAAAAGGCGTTGTATCAACACCTCATGAAACGGAAAGAATGGTATTTTCCCCGAGCATGAATGATTACCGCACACACGCGGGAATAGATATAACCTCCTCCGTAGGTGCAGAGGTTTATGCCGCCGCAGACGGTAAAATCACCAAGATATGGACGGACGAGTTCATGGGCAAATGTATATCCATATCACATAACGGAGACGCAGTAACGGTATACAAGAATCTCTGTAACGATCTGCCCGATGGAATAGCCGAGGGAGTAAGCGTTAAGGCGGGACAGGTTATCGCAGGTGTTGGAGAAACCGCCTCCAGCGAATCGGCGGAAGAACCTCATCTGCATTTTGAACTCCTTATAAAAAATTCTCAAACGAATCCTCTCAGCCATATATCGGATGAAAGCAAAACCGCATCTCTGACATATGACGAATCGTACGAAGGATAAAATATATTAAACAAAAACAGCGGTTGTCTCAAATACAAATCCGAGGCAACCACTGTTTTTTCATACGGAATTTCCTGCTTCAAAAATTACCGTAAATTTTTTACTGTATATCATAATATGTTGTGTTTTATGCTGTTATATTATGTTTTATTTCTCGATTAATACATGGTTAACGTCATCGAGGGTATATGATGCTGCCGGATTCTCGAGCATTTCATTTCCGAGCCCGTTCAGCTCTGTAATATCCCTCGGATGCACCTTATATGTCTTTGAAATGTCCCAGAGAGACTTACCGGACGGATAAACAACGGCTATTCCGCTATCATGCTCATATTCACTGCCGAGAACAGGCGTTGCCGATTCAAGCATCCTTACGTTTGAACATTCCGAGGTTTTTATCCAGAGAGACAGCTCGGTATCAAACGTTATGCCCTTGGTATCTATGCGTGATCTTGACGATACTGCCTCTATACGGTATTCAAAATCCGACGAAAGAGAAGCTTTCAGATCCGTCTCGTATCTGAACGGAACCGTTCCCTCAAAAGAGGCGTACTGCGTATTGGGGGAATCTCCCGCAACGATTGCGATAACCGTAACGGTGCATACTCCCGATATAACTGCCTTGCCGTTTTCAACGGAAACCTCTTTGATTTCCGCTTTTACCTCCGTATCCACTATAGAACGCGGCATCTCGCCCTTAAGGTCTTGAAGAGAGCCGTCAAGTGTAAAGTTTGACAGTATGCTTCCGCCGAATCTGCAAACTGTAAGGTCCTCATATTTACAATCATAATCGCATTTGACGGAAAACATATCCGCAACCGGATTTATAACGGAATTAGTGAAACAACGAACGTCTATTACAAGCACAACGTCATACGTTACGTTTGTTGAGCCTTCTCCGTTCGACATGGAAACGTCAACAGACAGACAATTTCCCGAGGCTACCGCATTGTACGTGGGTTGCGCTCCCACCACGGGTACTGTCTCCTCAAACGGAATTCTTTTTACGGACGAAAATGCCGTTCCGCCCTCCGGTGAATATATGCATTTTACGATAACCTCTCCACGGCATACAACACCGCCCGCCACGGCTCTTGCTTCACGAACGAACACCTTACCGTCGCAGTACACTATTTTTACGGAATCAGCCGAGTATCCGTCCAGAAGCGCGGAATCGCTCAGACTTATTTCGGGTGATGTGGCACACAAAGTGACCATAGAATAATGTGCCTCGCGTAATTTCTCGACGTCGTCGCCGAAGCTTCCGCCGTCGCTTTGACAAAGGTTCTCACATAAAATATGCGCCTTAGTTTTGAGCGTTGTGCGAATACTTATTTTGCGAGGTCCGCCAAGACGGTAACTTACATAATCGACTGCCGTATCGCAACACACCGACGCACCCGCGCAGTCGTTCGGAATGGGAATTGAGAACTCATAGTCGGAGTTCTGCATGGACGCAATTATATGTCCCTCCCCGTCGGAGTATATGATTGTATATGCCACGGTACCCGCAAATTCCGCTTTACCTCCGGAAATGAATCTGCCTGCCGGAATTACCCTTGCGTTGATTTTAAGAATTTTTCTTATCTCGGGCAGATAATCGGGGAGAATGTAATCTCCGCTGCTCTCGGTAAATATAACCTCTCCGCCCTCATCTCTCTCAATAATAATACCCTGAGAATTTTCCTGTGTCGGAAATACCTGTTCTTTATCCATAAAAAACGCTCCTTTACCAAACTACACTAAATGTATATTCGGAAAGAAGCGATATTATGCAAAAATCAAAGTCCCATCTGTTCCATAAGACGTTTATTGAACTCTTCTGCCGTGTTGTAACCCATTTTCTTCTGTCTGTTGTTCATTGCCGCGATTTCAAGTATAACGGCGAGGTTTCTTCCCGGGCATACGGGAATGGTTATTGACGGGACGTTGATTCCGAGTATTTCGGTTGTCTGACAGTCAAGACCGATTCTGTCATACATTTTTCCGTTTTCCCACTGTTCGAGATTAACGATGAGGTCTATTTTCTCCGTATCTTTAACGGCTCCCATACCGAACAGACGGCGGACGTCAACAATTCCGATACCGCGCAGCTCGACGTAGTGCCTGATAATTTCGGGAGCCTCACCGACAAGAGAACGCTTCGACACACGCTTTATTTCAACGGCATCGTCAGCTATAAGACGGTGTCCTCTTTTTACGAGCTCTATTGCATTTTCGCTTTTTCCTATCCCGCTGTCGCCGAGCAGAAGCAAACCCTCTCCGTAAACCTCCACAAGAACACCGTGACGAGTTATCCTAGGCGCGAGCTGTACGTTCAGATACGATATTATTGCGGCCATAAATTCGCTCGTTCTCTCTTCTGTGCGGAGAAACGGAACCTGATATTTTTCCGCAAGTTCTCTTGCTTTCGGAAAAACCTCAAGATTTGAGGTAAGTATAATTCCTATCGGCTTTGTGGAAAAAAACTTTTCGAGGCTCGCATTCCTTTCCTCTTCGGGAAGCTGAGAGAGATAAAGAAACTCAACCTTACCTATTATCTGAAGTCTTGCCTGCTCGTAATGGTCGTAGAAGCCCGCAAACTGAAGTCCGGGTCTGTTGACTCTTGTGCAGGAAACAAATAAGTTCTCGGGTGCATCCGGCAGGTATACTATCTCAAGATCATTTTCATTTATCAATTTATAATACGATACTTTATACAAAACCTCTTCCATCGACAGAACTCCTTAATTTTTCTCGATCTGATATAAATTATACAACAAAAATTATAAAAACGGAATAGTTTTTGAAATTTTTATTGAAAATATAAATACGTAACAAGAAATACGCTTATGCTTAATCACCGACTTTTTGAATTACTGATAAAATTACGGTAAAACTGTTTGATTTGTTCACAATAGCGTGATATAATGTATTTGAATAACCGCAAAACACAATACTTGCGGATTTTTAAGATTAACGGATTAAATCGGTAATCGAAAATATCAAAAGTTAAAGTACTCTTGCGAGGAATTTATGAGAAAAACGACCGTAAAACTGTTATCCTTATTTATGATAATATGCATACTGACAATTTCACTTCTCTCATGCTCTTCCGATAAATACTATGACGAGGTGAAGCCAACGCAGGAAGAAGCGCGCACAGTCATGACGTTTTCCTGTGACGGCACGGAATATGAAATAGCGTACGACCTTTTCCGTTCCTTTTACCTTGCTTTGGCAGATATCATATCGGATTTTGACGTTGCCTCATCGAAAGCGATTGAAAAAATCGCGTCAGTGTATTCCGTGTTTTATGAATGTGAAAGACTCGGTATAAATACCGACTCTTCGGAAATAATGAAGTCGGTGGATGATTATATAACTGCCTCGGTTGACGGAGGTGAAATCGACGGCATTTCGTATAAAGGCTACGGTTCACATGAAAAGTACCTCGAAGAAATAAAAAAACTGTATATGACGGACAGAGTAAATCGTTTGCTCATCCGTTCATATATATGTGAGAATAAGCTTGCCGAATATTACACGACGTCAAAAAATGCACCCGGAGACGACGCGGTAAGGAATTATTTTTCATCGGAAGATTGCATAAAAATAACATGGTTTTCAACCGAGGAAGAAGCACTGGCAAATAAAGTTCTTTCTCTATTAAACGGAAAGAGCCGTGAAGAAATAATCAATCTGTTCATAACGTATTCCAACCCCAACGTTTCTTCCCAAACACAGCGTGACGGATGGTATATCGGCAAACACGAGAGTTCCGACTCCTACAAGGCGGTTGTCGACATAGCGTTTTCAACCGAGGTAGGCTCATACAGTAACGTAGTATCCGATAACGACGGAAACTACTATATAGTTTACCGCATGGAAAAGGACGAGGGATATCTTGACAACGATACGAATTTTGAAAAAATACGCAAAAGCTGTGCTTATAACGAAATGTATAAAAATGTCGATATTATAAGAGACCGCCTCGTGTCATCGACAGTTTATACGGATGTGTATAACCAACTGAAATACGATACTTCAAAAATCACAATGGAGTAAAATCTATGAATTCCTACGGACGTAATTTTTTTAACTTACCTGCCATGACTCAGATGTGGGTTGACGGTGCAAAAGAAGAGATAGATTCGGAAATAACTTTTTTTGACATGAGAGAAACAAACGAGGCGAGATATGTCATGTCAAATGAAATCAGTTTTATAAAAATTCTCACCGTCTCTGCACTTCAGATATGTCGCTCTCGGCTTACCTCTAAATTACACGTAAGATTCTCCGAAGGGCCGTCGTTTTCCGCGGTATCGCTCGTTTTCAAATGCGACTGCAAAACAGGCGTTGAGGGCGAGTTTTGCTTTGCGGACTGCGCACCGTATTTTGAATTCTTACCTGAAGCCGTGGATTTCGTGGTGCAAACCGCAAAAGAATCCGATATCAAAATAAAAACATATAAAAACGGCGATAATGTATATCTTGATTTCATATTCGGAAAACAAAGCGAAGCTTCTCAGATAATAGGGCTTAATTCCATATCGGGAGAAGTTTTCAGATACTCTTTCTTATCATCGCTTGAAATGTTCTGAAAAACGGAATAAAACGCATTACATATGCTACGGAAGATGATTTTTCATTTTCCGTTTTTTGTTTTTATCTTCTGTTTTTACATTTCATAAAGAAGCCGTGCTTGCGCACATTATTAATGACGGAGAAAGATTCGGTGAAAAAATGAAAAACAAAATAAAATTCAAAGCACTGACAGCAATTTTGCTTGCGACTCTTATGCTTATGACAATAAACGTCTTTGCCGTTAACGCCTGCGTCGTTGCTGATGTAAGGGACGACGTACCTCTTTTTGCCGACAGAACGAACTCGGTTGAAAACGGCAATACGGCCATGTGCGGATACAACGTTGAAAACCTTATGCTGTACCCGGGCGGAATGCCCTTCGGAGTAAAAATACGCACTGCCGGAGCTACAATCATAGGATTATCGGAATTCTGCTCAGACAACGTAAAGCAAAAGCCGGCAAAGGAAGCCGGAATAAAAGAAAAAGATATTATAACAAAAATTAACGGACTTGAAATCGGCGGTGTCAAGGATGCCGTAAAGAGAATAGAAGACTGCAACGGAGAAAACATGATAATAACAGTAAAAAGAAGCGACACGGAGCTTGACCTAAGCGTAATACCGAAAAAGGATGACTCCGACGGAAAATATAAAATAGGAGTATGGATAAAGGATTCCACGGCGGGTATAGGAACGGTAACGTTCATTGTGCCGGAAAGCTATATATTCGGCGGACTCGGACACGGCATATGCGACTCCGAGAACGGTTCGCTCATCCCCGTTCTTCGGGGAAGCATATCTGACGTTACTATAAGCGGAATTATTAAAGGCGAATGCGGTAAGCCGGGTGAAATACGAGGCAGTATCGGTGAGAAAAACATAGGCACTCTTATATCGAATACCGAATGCGGAGCATACGGTGTTTTTTCCGAAAAGCCCGATATGGCAAGCCGGGAGCCAATGCCCGTCGCTTCAAAAGGCGATATAAAAGAAGGACCGGCAACAATCATCTCTACTCTCGAGAACGGAAAAACGGAGGAATACGGCATTGAAATATTCGACATTAACGAATCGTCGGACGCAATGACAAAAAACTTTATGGTAAAGGTAACCGACCCGCGTCTTATAGAAAAGAGCGGCGGAATAGTTCAGGGGATGTCCGGTTCGCCGATTATTCAGAATGGAAAAATAATAGGAGCCGTCACTCACGTTCTGATAAGCGACCCAACTATCGGATACGGAATCTTCATTGAAAACATGCTCTCAAACGCACCGCAGGCGGTACAGTAGTCAAAAAAGTTAACGCAAACGTAAAAGGGCGTCTCAAATTCTCTTTTGAGACGCCCAAAATATTTTAGACGTTAGTTTAATAACCTGCTATTTATCAAGCATATTTTTATAGTAAACCTCGGTTGATACACCGTTTATATAAGCGGCCTTGCCATTCGTGAAGTTTATCGGCACTTCCAAATATACCGGGTTATTCTGTAACAAAGGCGTAATTTCAAAATCAAGCACGCGTGGAAAATCAAGGTCGGTTAAGTTGATTTTCAGACCATTCCCGTTGCAATATTGATCCATCACCAACTCGTGATCCATATAAATCAATCCCATGTCGCCTATATAGTCAATGCAAAGAATAACATCCTCGTTTTTCAGCGATTCGGGATATTCTACGTCTATTCTGTATCCGTTAGTGGTTTCATTCACTTTTGCAGATACGTAATACTTATTGATTTTCTTCTTATATTCTGAAAAGATTCCGCATTTTCCAATCTTTTCCCATCCGTTTGCAAAATCCGGATATACCTTGAACGAGGGCTCGTCTGTCCCTATAAACTCTATTCCTCTGTCGTTCTTCACGACAGTTGAGTCGGAAATGAATAAATAGTCCTTATCTGTATGTATTACGTATGCGTTAGCCGCATCTTCCGATGAGAGGGTTATAATACTGTATTCGCCGAGCTCGCCCTCTATTCGATATTCGGGGTCCTTATCCGTGAAGAACACGTATGTTTTATCGTTGAGTATGCAGAGGGGCTGCGCCTTAGCGGTTTTCAAAATTGCTTTGCCGATTTTCATATTATACGGATAAATATAATATTCTTTATCCTTGATGTCAAGATTTTCAAACACTATCGTTTCATTATCCGACGGTATGCTCAGCCTTGCGATTTTTTTATCCGTCATAGTAAATCTTCTCTGATAGTTGTTTATAAACAAAAATCCGCTGTCTTTGTTGCTTCTTACAGTATATCTTAAATGCTCGGTATCCGTTGCATCCTTTGGATTCTCTTTCGGGAAGAATGTATCCATGGGTGACAATTGTTCTCCGAAATACTTTGTAAACATGGCGAGTTTTTTGAGTTCTCTGTAAGACGGCTTAACCGTCCCCCAATTTGATATTGGCGCCTGAAAATCATAATCGTAAACAGGCAAATCACTGGCATATGCGCTGCCGAATTTTTTCAGCATTTCATCGTCTTTATATTCCTGCATACTGCTCAAGGCACCCATAGGATTTTTGCCTCCGCAGTATACGTAATACCCCAAAAGATTTGCACCGCTGCCGAGTTTCACAACGCTCATTGCTCCCAGGTCCTTATCTGTTGCTATGGGCCTTCTGTTATGAGTTGCGTGTATTCCGCCTCCGAGTTCTGCGGTAATGTACGGGTATTTTCCGCTGTGAGTCACGAAGTTATCATGCTTCTCTACCTCGCATGCAATAGTACCGTCATTCAGATTGGGAGTAAACAAATAGTTATTGTTAGGAGGATTCGGTAAATATCCGTCTATCCAAGGCTGGTCGCAATATCCCGCCCATACCGGAAGACAATTACCGATGGCGGCATTACCCCAACCGGTAGCAGTATAAAGCGGAGCGTCAAATCCTATTTCTTTAAGCATGCTTTCAAGAACAAGCATATGATGCTCGACGTCCTCTCTCGTACCGAACGGTTTATATGCATGACCGAATTCATTTTCAACCTGAATTCCTATAATAGGTCCTCCGTCCTTATAAAAGAACCCCTTTGCTTCCTCATACAACCTTTTGAAGTACTTTTCAACGGCGGCAAAATATCTCTCGTCATTTGTTCTTACCCGATATTCCTTGTTACACAGCCAGTCCGGGAATCCGCCGTTTCGACACTCGCCGTGAATCCACGGACCTACTCGTAATACCATATATAAACCGCATTCGCCGACAAGTCTTATAAAGTGTCTTAAATTCCTGTTTCCCCGGAAATCATATTTGCCCTCTATTTCCTCGTGATGAATCCAGAACACATACGATGAAACTATATCGATGCCTCCGGCCTTCATCTCATACAATCTTTCTTTCCAGTGGCGGCAGTCGCTCCTGGAATATTGCATTTCACCCATTGTAGGCATCCATGGTTTACCGTCTTTTAACAAGGTTTTACTGTCATACGATATCATATACATAGACTCCGATTTTTACATAGATTTTATACCGATTTTTATATATTATATCATATGAAGTTACGGACGTAAATATAAAACAGTTATTACCGACGGTTTTTAATTGCAATGGAAGGATTGAATGTCAGAAATTTTTTCTCATTCTCTCTATCGCATTTTTTTCGAGTCGTGACACCTGCGCCTGACTTATCCCTATTTCGTCTGCTATTTCCATCTGAGTTTTGTTCCGGTAAAAACGCATTATTATTATCGCTCTCTCCCTATCGCTCAGTTTTTTGAGTGAGTCGCGCAAGGCTATATTTTCCACCCACGAGTCATCGCTGTTTTCCGTATCCTTTATTTGGTCTATTACGTATACGGAGTCCTCACCGTCGTTGTATACGGAATCGTAAAGAGATACGGGCTCTACGATTGCTTCCATGGCTCTCTCAACGGCTTTCCTGTCCTCTCCCATTCTTTTTGCAATTTCCTCGACAGTAGGCTCTTTCCCGTTTTCTCTCGTAATAGCTTCACTCGTTTGAAGTGCTCTGTACGCCAGATCCCGCAAGGAACGACTGACGCGTATGGAATTGTTATCGCGCAGATAGCGTCTGACCTCTCCGATAATCATCGGCACCGCATAGGTTGAAAACTTTACGTCCAAATCAAGATTAAAGTTGTCGATGGCTTTTATAAGGCCTACGCATCCTACTTGAAAAAGGTCGTCTAAATTCTCCCGTCTACCCGTAAATCGCTGAATTATACTAAGCACGAGTCGCAGATTTCCGCATATCAATTCTTCTCTCGCTTTCAGGTCTCCCGCTTTTGTTTTGACGAGCAAATCACGTTTCTGCTCATCGGAAAGCACTTTCAGTTTTGACGTATTAACACCGCATATTTCAACTTTGTTTATATACATTTTCTGCCCCCGTATAGGCTTTCAATAATTTACACATTCCATAAGTTACGATAAAATTATTGACATATGACAGCGCTGTTTATGCAGGTAAAAGCATCCATTAAATCCACAAAAAATCAAAAAACGCCAAGGCTTGTACATTTTTTCCTTGACAGTAAAAATAAAGAGTTGTATAATATTATATTATTAACTTTATATATGTCTAAATGATATCGACGAATTTTTTCCGAGCCGTCGGTGACGGTTTTACAACATCGGAATATTTTGATTTGGAGTTTTTTAATGAGTTATAAGATTTCACTTGCAGGCGATCTTGGCAGCGGTAAAAGCACGGTAGCCGCTATGCTTATAGAAAAATATCCTGCCCTCGAATACTATTCGACCGGTGCGCTTATGAGAGAAATTGCAAAGAGACACGGCTTTACTATCGAGGAACTCAACGTCTATATGGAGACTCATCCGGAGATAGACAGGGAGATAGACGATGGGCTCTGCCGACTCTCCGAGGATAACAGAGACTTAATAATAGACTCTCGCATGGCATGGCATTTTGTGAAAGGAACGTTCAAAGTCTATCTCTCATGCGATATTGAGACGAGTGCGGCTAGAATTCTTTCAGCTAAAAGAGATGAAGAGCCCTTCTCCTCATTCAACGATGCACTTAAAGGAATCCGCGGAAGGCGTGCCAGCGAAAAGAAAAGGTACGAAGAACAGTACGGCGTCGACATCAAAAATATGTCGAACTACGACCTTGTGCTCGATACAACGTATATAAAGCCGAGTGAGGTTGCCGAATATCTGACGGAAGCTTTTGAAGCATGGAAGCAAAACAATTCTTACAAGGGATGCTTCATATGCCCCGAGAGGCTTATGTACGACTCAAACGAAGTTGATATGGAATCGGCAATGCGCCTCTCAGACAAGCTCGACGAAGTGGGTGTGTGCGATGAAATAACCGTACGTGAACACGACGGCAATTTCTATGTCGATGAGGGAACAAATTCCGCGCTCGCATACTCTCTCTCATCATATCCTCTTGTTCCCGCAAGACTCATATCCGGGTCTCCCGACCTATCACGCGAATATGTGAAAATGAAAAATTCTCTGTAAATCACGCAAGAATTAAAAAGAAATCAGATATATTATTAAGGACACATTATGCAGGTATTAAAACACAGACTCGCCGATTCGCTCAGCAAAAGCATCTCTGAGATTTTCGGCGCAGAGGTTGAGGCAAGTGAAATATACGATATGCTTGAATATCCGCCCAGCGAAGATATCGGAGATTTAGCTCTCCCATGCTTTAAGCTTAGTCGCACATTGCGAAGGTCACCTCAGATTATCGCCTCCGAGTTTGAAAACAAACTGAAAGACGATGACTTTTCATCCATAGAGGCAACGGGCGGATATCTTAATTTCAGAATAAACGCATACTCTTTCGTGAAACGTATAGTAGACGACGTCAGCAAAAAAGGTGAGCGATATGGCTCTCCCGAGAACGGAGAGGGAAAGACCGTTGTCCTGGATTATTCCTCCCCTAACGTAGCAAAGCCTTTTCATATAGGACATCTCGGTACTACGGTTATCGGTCATTCTCTTAAACTTCTTTACGAGTTCGCAGGATATAAATGTATAGGCATAAACCATCTCGGCGACTGGGGGACTCAGTTCGGAAAGGTTATCACCGCGTACCGTCTGTGGGGTTCTCATGAAGAAGTCGAAAAGGGAGGAGTTGACGAGCTTGTCGCCCTCTATGTACGATTCCATAAGGAAGCGGAAGAGGATCCAACGCTCAACGATAAGGCGAGAGAGGAATTTTCAAAGCTCGAGGCACACGACCCCGAAAACACTAAGCTGTGGAAATGGTTTATAGACATAAGCCTGAGAGAATACAAGAAAACGTATAAAATGCTCGGAATAGAATTTGACAGCTATAACGGCGAAAGCTTTTATACCGATAAAATGCCGGAGCAGATACAGATACTGAAGGATAAGCATCTGCTCGAGCTTGACGACGGAGCATCTGTTGTCAACCTTGAGAAGTGGAATATGCCCCCCTGCCTTATCCTTAAGCGTGATGGCTCCACCCTATACCCGACGCGTGATATCGCCGCTGCGGTATACAGAGCGCGCACTTACAACTTTGACAAATGTATTTACGTTACGAGTGCCGGGCAAAGCCTTCATTTTGCGCAGTGGTTTAAGGTCGTCGAGCTTATGGGATATCCATGGTATAACAAGCTCGTACACGTGCCCTACGGAACTGTAAGCATAAACGGTGCCAAGCTCGCAACACGTTCGGGAAACGTAATACTTCTCCGTGACCTGTTTGAGCAGGCCATAGAAAAAGTCACCGCGATAATGGAGGAGAAAAACCCATCTCTTAAAGGCAGATACGATATAGCGGAGGCCGTCGGCGTCGGTGCTGTCGTTTTCTACTACCTGTCAAACAACAGGATAAGAGATATAAACTTTATGCTCGACGATGCGCTGTCATTTGAAGGCAACACCGGTCCGTATGCACAGTACACGTACGCAAGAACCTGCAGTATACTCGAGAAATCTGCGGAATACGGAGATGACTTTAACGTTGTATCCGAAGATATCGGTGAGGATGAAAAATCTCTTGCAAAGGTAATATCCGAATTTCCGTCGAAGGTTGAAAGTGCGATAGAACAGTATGAACCGTCAATAGTGACACGCTTTATCCTGGATTTGTGCGCGGCATTCAATCGTTTCTATCACGACTGCAAAATAATCAACTGTGAGGACGAAAAACTGCGTGATACGAGAATAGCCCTAACCCGAGCAACCAACACGGTTCTCGGAACCGCTCTTGAGCTTATCTGTCTGAAAAAGACAGAAAAAATATAACCGTAATTATTTAATGATTTTGGAGAACAGATATGTCAGGACACAGTAAATGGAACAATATCAAGAGAAAAAAAGAAAAAACCGATGCCGCAAAGGCAAAGGTCTTTACTAAAATCGGAAAGGAAATAGCGGTAGCCATCCGTGCGGGCGGACCTAACCCCGCAAATAACGGTAAACTCCGCGACCTGATAGCAAAAGCCAAGGCGAACAACGTGCCTAACGATAATATAGAACGTTGTATAAAGAAATTTTCCGAGAACTCAAATATAGAATATAAGGAAATAACGTACGAGGGCTACGGTCCGTCGGGCGTTGCCTTTATAGTAACGACGTCTACAGATAACATAAACAGAACGGTAGGTAACGTACGCTCCTACTTTACGAAATACGGCGGAAACATGGGGCAAACGGGTTGCGTCGGATTTATGTTCGAGGATAAGGGCGTTGTCGAGATTTACGATGAGGACGGCGACGTTGACGAAGATAAGCTCATGGAGGATGCACTCGAGGCAGGTGCCTCCGACTTCGTTTCGGAGGGGGACGGATATTTTAAGGTCTATACCGAGCCTGATGAATTCATGCCGATAGCCGAGGAGCTCAAAGCAAAGGGATATAATATAACCTCCGCAGATAATGCTAAAATACCGAACACGTACGTCGAAATTAACGATGAAGAAACCGCAATGAAGCTCGAAAACATGATTGACAAATTCGAGGACGACGACGACGTTCAGGACGTATACCACAACTGGAAAATGTGAAAAAGGGGCTGAGTAAATTAAATTTTTGCTTACTCCCTTGTTACACACCAAGCAAAAAATCACTCGCTGTCAGTAAAAGAACAGCGGGTGATTTTTGTATAGGTTGACGGTCAATTTGAAAATTTGTCCAAACTTGCCTCAGCCCCTTTAATTTTATTCTACCGTTACGCTCTTTGCGAGATTTCTCGGATGGTCAACGTCGCAGTTACGCGATACCGCAGTATAATATGCAAGTATCTGGAGCACCGTTGCTATTTCTATATGTGCGAGCTCCTCACGTATCTTCGGAAGCTCGTACACTAAATCCGATACGTCGTCAAATCCGCTGCGGTCTGTACATATCGTTATAACCTCGGCTCCGCGGGCCTTGACCTCTCTTATGTTGCTTATCAGCTTCTCTCGCATGGCGCCGACTGTCGAGAGGGCTATTACGGGAACTTTATCCTCTATAAGAGATATGGTACCGTGTTTGAGCTCACCTGCCGCATATGCCTCGCTGTGAATATAGGATATTTCCTTTAGCTTGAGAGACGCTTCCAAGGCGGCATAATAGTCAGTTCCCCTGCCTATAAAGAAGAGATTTGACTTTGTATATATCTTCTTTGCCATTGCAGCTATATTGTCTTCGTCGGAAAGTATTTTGTTTATCGAATCCGGCAGTTCCGTCATTATACTGCCGATAAGAGAGAGGGCATAGTTCTTATCTATCTTGCCCGATATAAGCGCAAGATTGATTGCGAATACGGTAAGCAGTGTTGCCTGTATGGTATACGCCTTCGTGCTTGCCACGGCTATTTCCGGACCCGCTAAAGTGTATATAACGGTGTCAACGGCGTGCGCTATTGTAGAGGCGACGACGTTCACTACGCCTACTGTATATGCCCCATGTTCCTTTGCGAGCTTTACTGCGGCAAGGGTATCCGCCGTCTCTCCGGACTGAGAAACTGCGACGACAACGTCATTTTCCGATATTATGGGGTTCGAGTACCTGAATTCAGAGGCAATCTCAACGCTTACCGGTATTCTGGCATACTTCTCTATTGCATATTTTGCCATAAGAGCGGCGTGGTATGCTGTTCCGCAACCGATAAAGAATATTCTTCGAGCACCTTTTATACGTTCTTCATCAAGTCCCTCCGATATAAAATCGGGGAGACCGTCCTTTATTCTCGGATGAATAGTACGTATTATAGCATCGGGCTCTTCGTGAATTTCCTTCATCATGAAGTGGTTATAGCCACCTCGTTTTGCAGAGTTTATATCCCAATCGGCGAGTTTCTCTTCTCCGCAATATTCAAAACCGTTTACATCGTAGAATTGTACTTTATTTTGAGTTATTTTTGCTATGTCGCCCTCTTTAAGTATATAGTATTTTCTCGTATACTCAAGTATGGCGGTTATGTCCGAGGCAATAAAATTCTCCCCGTCTCCGTGTCCTATTATAAGAGGGTTATCACGTCTTATGGCGTATATAACCCCGGGATAATCACAGAACACCGCACCTATGGCAAATGAACCGCGCAGCCTGCTCTCCGCCTGCCGCAGAGCCTTCAGGCAGTCTTTCTCCTTACGGTAAAAGAAATCTATCAGACACGCCGCAACTTCCGTATCGGTAGAGGAAAAAAACTTATATCCCTCCTCGATAAGGTCGGATTTAAGCTGCTGATAATTCTCGATAATACCGTTATGAACTATCTGCACTCTATCGGTTCCGTGAGGGTGCGAATTGACGTCTGAGGGTTCGCCGTGAGTTGCCCATCTGGTATGCCCTATTCCGCACACAGAGACAATTTTGGGCATTTCGTCAAGTTTCTTTTTAACGTTCTCGATTTTCCCCTGTGCCTTGACAACCTTGATTTTGTTGTCGTTTTCTTCATCGAAAACGGCAATTCCCGCGGAATCGTATCCGCGGTATTCGAGGGTTTTCAGACCTTCGACGAGAACGTCAACGGCGTCTCTTTCTCCGCTGTAGCCTATTATTCCACACATATATTATATATCGCTATACCCCACCGACATGGGCAAGCTTTTCCTTATGTCATATTTTGTTTGCCCCCTGATATTGCTTTGTTGTCGGATTACTCCGCCTTTTGGCTTTATCTGCGCCGGAGACATTGCGTGAGGACATCCGCCGAAAATCTCGATAATCCCCAACCTCGTTAACCGCAAAGCATATGCGGTCTGGCGCTAAAGTCCACGGAATCTTTCCGGGACTTTTTAATATATTTGTACGTCGGTATTACAAATCATTACGAATACTTTTCAAGCATCCTTGCTATCTTTTCTGCCGTATCTTCGGTAAGAGCTATCGTCTCTTTGAGATTCTCTCCCTCAATCATAACACGCAGAAGCGCTTCGGTTCCCGACGGTCTTACAAGTATTCTTCCGTGTCCTTCGAGCTTGCTTTTGACGGTATTCAGCAGTTCTTTTATGTCCGGGTCCGTGAAGAATGCGAGCTTCTCCTCCGGAGTTACCTTTATATTTACCATATGCTGAGGATATTTCTTGATTACGGAAACTATATCCGAGAGCTTGCGATTCTGTCTCTTCATAAGTGAGAGGAGCTTTACCGCTGTGAGCTGACCGTCACCCGTTGTAGCATAGTCTTTAAGAATAACGTGACCGGATTGCTCGCCTCCGAAATTGTAATCGCCTGCTATGAGTTCTTCAAGAACGTATCTGTCTCCGACCTTTGCGGGAATAAAATTAATATCATTTTCCTTACAGAAAATTCCGAAGCCGTAGTTCGTCATAACAGTACCGACAACCGTATTGTTTCTGAGCACCCCTCTGTTCTTCATATCGAGTGCGAGCACCGCCATTACCATATCCCCGTCAACTTCGTTTCCTCTTTCGTCAACGCAAAGAAATCTGTCCGCATCACCGTCAAAAGCAAGACCTGCGTCAAGAGAATGTCTGACTACGTATTCTTTCAGGTTTTCCAGATGTGTCGAACCGCATTTGTCGTTTATATTTATGCCGTTGGGCTTATCGGAGAGCATGTGACACTCTGCTCCGAGTTTGGTAAACAACCTTTGCGCAGTGGCGGATGAAGAACCGTTAGCACAGTCAACGGCAATCTTTATGCCCGAAAAATCAATGTCGGTAGCCATAAGCAAATGCTGTATATAATCGTCTATTGCATTCTCGCGGACAAGCGTCCTTCCTATCTTGTCGCTTGAGGCAATCTTTATCGGAGGATTTTCGTCGAGAACCATCGATTCTATTCTTTCCTCAAGCTCATCCGCAAGTTTATATCCGTCAGAATTAAATATCTTGATTCCGTTATATTCGAAGGAATTGTGAGAGGCGGAAATCATAATACCGGCATCCGCTTTATACTTAGTGACAAGATAAGCGACGGCAGGTGTGGGAACAACTCCCAGATTAACGGAATCGCTTCCAACCGACGAGAGACCTGCTATTATTGAATTGGCAAGCATCACGGATGATATTCTTGTATCCATACCCACCAGGACAAGCGGATTTTTCTCCCTACCGACAAGCACCCCGGCAGTCGCCCTTCCTATATTCATCGCCATCTCGCAAGTGAGCATTTCGTTTGCAATTCCGCGGACTCCGTCCGTACCGAAAAGTCTTCTCATATCTTTTATCCTCATTTCATCGTTTGATTGATTAAAGATTTAAGTTATTATAGTGAATTTAAATTATCTGCCATGTATCACGATTACTTCTTTGCGACTATGTTTCGGTCGTCGCCCTTATATATCGAATCTGGCGGTACGGTGCCTCTTACACGAGAGAGCGGATATACTATTGAATTTTTTCCTATCATAGAACCCGGGCACAGCACGCTGTTGCATCCCACTTCGACGAAATCGGCGAGCATAGTGCCGATCTTGCGCATGCCTGTATCCATCGTCCTGTCTTCTGCATGAATAGTTATATTCTTCTTGTCGCTCCTTACGTTTGATGCAATCGAGCCTGCGCCCATATGTGATTTGTAGCCAAGCACGGAATCGCCCACGTAATTATAATGCGGTATCTGTACATCGTCAAATATTATTGCGTTCTTGATTTCAGTTGAATTACCGATGACGCATCCGGAACCTATGATGGCGCTTCCTCGTATAAATGCGCCGTGCCTTACTTCCGTGTTCGGACCTATTATGCACGGTCCGCATATGTATGCCGTCGGTGCGATTTTTGCGCTCTTTGCTATGAAGATATCATCCGTTATGTTATATTCCTCTGCCGAAAGAGTTTTACCTATTTTTAAGATTGTCTCCTTTATCTTTGGCAGTGCCTGGTGCGGATATTCCGTATCCGAGAGTAATTCGGCGGCTATCGTATGGGTTAAATCATACATGTCTTTTGTGCGTAAAAAATCCATATGCAACTCCGTATTTTCTTATATCTTATCGTTTGTCCGTTAAAACGTTTCCGAAAAACCAAAACATAAATCCATCGGGTTTTATACAACCTGGAAGATGAAAAATTTCAAATAGTCGGTTTCGTATACGCCGTATAGTATAGGATGATCGAAAGACTGCTGTCTTTCCTCAACCTGTCGAAGAGATACACCTGCATCGGCGGCGGCATCGTTTAACATACGTATGAAATTATCTCTGCCCATAAAATGAGAGCATGAGCACGTAGCAAGATACCCTCCACGCGGCAAGAGTTTCATTGCCCTCATATTTATGTCCTTATACCCTCTGTAAGCCGAATTCACCGTCTGCGAGCTTTTGGTAAAAGCGGGCGGATCGAGAATGATGAAGTCATAGTCATGTCTCTTCTCGTTTTCAAGAGTTGTCAGTAAGTCGAATACGTCACGGCACTCAAAGGAAACGTTGAACAAATTGTTCATTTCGGCATTCGACCTTGCTCTCGACAGTGCCTCCTCGGATACGTCGACGGCTGTTACGCTGAGGGCGCCTGCGGCGGCAGCATTAAGAGCGAATGCCCCCGTGTGCGTAAAACAATCGAGAACTTTTCGCCCCTTTGCAATCCTTCTGACGGCAAGTCTGTTGTATTTCTGGTCGAGAAAAAAACCGGTTTTCTGACCGTTGATATAATCTACGGTATACTTTATTCCGTTCTCTGTTATGGTTACAAGTCCGTCACCTTCGCTTGCAAGCCCCTCCATACGGTAGAAGCCCTTGTACTCCTTCATACCCTCAAGTTCTCGTATTTTGACGTCGTTTCTCTCATAGACCGCGTTTATCTTTTCGCCCATATTTACGAGGGTCTCAACCATCAGAGGAATCAGTATATCCTTTATTTTTTCAATGCCAAGAGAAAGTATCTGCAAAACGAGTACGTCCTCGAATTTATCAACCGTCAGCCCGGGAAAGCAATCGGCCTCTCCGAATATCAGTCGACAAGAAGAGAAATCATCTCCCATAACCGTTTTTCTGTACTCAAAGGCATACTTTATCCTTCGTCTGTAAAAATCGGCGTCAAATTTGTCGTTGGCATTTCTCGATATTATTCTTACACGTATTTTTGAGTTATCGTTTATATATCCGGTGCCTATATACCGCTCTTTCCCGGAATATACGTCCACCAAATCTCCGTTACTATAATTGCCCGATATGTCGGTTATCTCATCCGAAAAAACCCATGGATGCCCGCGTCTTGCGGCTCTTTCTCCTTTTTCGGTTATATGTATTCGTGTGAATTTTCTATCCATCTTTTAGTTTATATATCCCCGCCGTATGTCACTTTCAATTTACAGATTGCCCGTTGCCGTATGTACCTCGTTATGTTCCGCAAACGTAATGATAATAAAATATAAGTAATAATAATTATATATTATTAACAGTATATCACAAAGCCGTAAATAATGCAACTGTTTTTCCGAATATTGACATTGCTTTTTTGTTGTGATATCATAACCTTAAAGGAAAAAGGATAAAAATAAATTCATGTTCTGAAACATGCAACAATTCATCGGGAGTATAGAAAAATGTTTGAATACGACTATATAAAAAACGATAGCAAAATTCTGCCTGTAAGACAGGATATCTACAATGTAAAAAAGGAGTATCATCTTCCGATAAATATATTTGCACCAACCGTTAAAAATGATAATAACGCATATGCCGTACTCTGTATACACGGAGGTGGATGGGGTTCTAATCTCAAGGCAGGCGAAAAGTGGAACGGCTATTGGATGCGACACCAGGCAAAGTATTATTCCATGCTCGGATATTACGCTTTTGAGATTTCATACCGTTCCTGCGGAATAGATAATACAGACATATGTGATCTCGTAGGCGACGTCTGCGACGCAATGCGATATATAAAAAACAATCTGATGCCCGAATTCGGTATACAAAAGCTGATAAGCATCGGCGACAGTGCCGGAGGGCATCTCGTTCTCTGTCTCTCGCTCAGCGACGATATATCAATGCGTCCCGATATATGTATAGCTCTTAACCCGGTGAGTGACCTCTTAAACGAAAAATGGGTAGGAAACTGCCCTGACATTAACCGTCGCCTCACCGTATCTCCTTACCATAACGTAAGAAAAACCGACGTTAAATTTCTTATAATGCACGGCGATGCCGATACAGTCGTGGACCCTGCGGATTCCGCGCGCCTTTACGAGAAGCTTGCCGACAGAAAGAACATAGTAAAGCTTGAATATCTTCCCTCGGCAAATCACGCATTTATCCTCTACGGATATACGGCGAACCCGAGGGACATAGATGCATATATGCAAAAAACCGTTGATTTTATTGATGAAAATATACGTTGACAATATGAAAATAAGATTACGGGATGTAACTTGCCTTACATCCCGTAATTATTTTATAATTATTGAGAGAAATCAAAAACGACTTTTTTGTTTTCGTCAAGTTTGAGATATGCATCAAAGGAATTGCCCTTCTTTGAGGTAAATCCTTTTATTTTTGAACTTCTGCCATTGCTCAATAGCATTTTCATATTTGATTTTGATATTACTCTGTGACATATAACGAAATTAACGGAGAATCTGCATCCGTTTTTATATCCGGAACAACCGTATCCGAAACTCGTTCTGCGCACGGGGGCCCCGCACATAGGACATGTTCCGACTTCGTCGCCGATAAAACCGTAGTCCGTATCGGTCTCCGGAGGCATATCGCTTCTTCTCATCATTTCCGAAATTTCTTTTTGGGCGAGTTTTACGCTGTCCGAAACGGCAATTTCTCCTCGATATACCTTTTTTAACGAACGTCCAAGCTCGGACGTCTTATATTTATCCATCGATATGTTCATATACCTAAGAGATTCTATAAGAAAAATTCCCTTAGGAAGTATGTAGTAAACATCCTTTTTAAGTTCTATATACTTGCTTTTTAGCGCATTATCTATTATCCCCGTCCTCGTGGCCTCGGTACCGAGTTCAAGTCCCTCGAAAACAGCACGGTATTCATCATCATCTCCATCGTCATCGGACTGCTGTTTTTTGTCCTCTTTGAAGGGGTTTTTGAGGTAGTTGTTGAGTGTTTCAATCGTATAATGCTTTGGAGGGTTCGTTTCCTTCTCGACAGGCTGAAAATCAATGTTAACCCTATCCCCCTCTTCAAGAGGCGGGAGTATCTTATCCTTTGCGGTATAGTCGTCGAGTTTCGTCCAGCCTTTCTGAGTTATTACGGTCCCCTTAAGAATGAAAGCTTCCTTATCTTTAAGAGAAACGGTTATTTCCGTTTTTTCGGCAAGGCACGGCTCCTCGCAGAAGACCGCCGCAAAACGTCGCACTACCGTAGAATATACAGTCATTTCCTTTTCGGAAAGTTTGCTTTTATCGGGGATTTTGTACGTTGGTGTAAGCGCGGAGTGCGATTCGATTTTCGAGTCGTCGAATATCTGTTTTGAGTCCCTGAATTTTATAGGGTATCCTATCTTTTTTAGATTTGATATAATTTGTGCTATCTTATCTTTTTCCGCAACGGCAAGATATTCCGAGTTTGTTCTCGGATATGTAATATATCCGTCCTCATAAAGCTTCTGAACTATAGACAAACTCTCGTCCATAGGCATTTTGTATTTTTTACCCAGAACGTTCTGTAATTTTGAGAGCGAATACAGTTTCCCCGGAGATATGGTGTCTTTCTTAACTTTTTTTGACGTAACGTTAGCCGTAAGAGAATTGTATTCATCACAAAGAACCTTCGCTTTATCCGATTCGCCTGACGAAAACTTCAGCTTGCTTGTAAGCTCGACCGTTTCCCCGTTCGTATTTGCACGGCTGATTATAGCAAAATATTTATCGGGGACAAAGTTCTTTATCTGCATATCCCTGTCGTATACGGCACGCACTATGGGTACTATTACACGTCCGACCCGAAGCAGATTTCCTGTTTTGAGCGTTGCATATCTTGTAAGGTTCACGCCGTATAACCAATCCATATACGTACGCGCAAATCCCTCGTTTGCGAGATTGTCGTATTCGCTCTCGTTTTTCATATCGGCAAGTGCCGCAGCTATAGTCTGTGGCGTCTGGTCCGGGAGCCAAAGTCTCACCCTTTCCTTATCTTTGGGTGGGTTTGCATTCTCAATACAGAGCCTTACTATTATTTCCCCTTCTCTGTCTGCATCCCCGGCATTTGCTATACGTGAAACGTCGTTTCTGTTGAGAAGATATTTTATTGTGTTAAACTGCTTTATAACCCCGGGGTCCCGGCGCTTATCGTCTCCGCGTCGGATTTCAAAGCGGAACTGTTCAGGAAAGCAAGGGAGATTCTCCATCGTCCACTTTACGCTTCCGTTTTCGGTGTTTTTATCACCCTGTGCGTAAGCCTCGACGTCAACGAGGGAGAAAAGGTGACCAAACGCCCACGTAACTATGTATTCGTCGTTTTCATAGTAGCCGTCACGCTTTTTCATATTTCCAATACCTGCAACTATGTTGCGGGCAAGGCTCGGTTTCTCCGCTATGATAACCGTAAGCATCTTATCATCCCCTTGCAAATAATATACACCGTTTAATCCATTCTATTTTATCATATCCGAAAATGATTTGCAACACTTTACATATGAGAAACGTCTTTGTTTGACTTCTTGAAGCTTTTATGATATAATAAAACTAAGAAGGAGGTAATGATATATGGAAAAGATTTTGAAGAACAAAAAGCCCACCGACTGCCAGAGCTGTATTCACTACGTTTGCGACGACGATTCGCCGGGATACTATTGTGAAAAAGACCTCGACCAGGATGAGCGCGCCAAATACTCAATAATCCCCCAGATCCGTTGCCCCTTTTATCAGTATGCGGACGAATATATAAATGTTCGCAAGCAGATCTGAAATTATTTTCTGTTTATCTTAAAACAAGGATACCTCTGCCGCTTGGCTTCGGTATCCTTGTTTTTGTTGTGTCAACGAAAACCGCAAGATAGTCGCGTAATGGAAAATAAGTTAAATTCCACTTGAGAAAAAGAATGAATGTTTATGGGTATTTCGTTTGGAGTATTATTGTTTTTATTCCGCTCGAAGTGCTATTACAGGGTCCTTTTTCGCCGCCAATCCGCTTGGTATGAGTCCTGCGATGAAAGTGAGGAAAACGCTTATGGCAACCAAAATAACCGCCGCAACCGGTGGCAATACCGCACTTAGTTCGGAAATGCCGGTCAGCGCATGAAGAACGATATTTATCGGTATTATAAGAATTAAGGAAACGACAATACCTATAAGACCTGCCGTAAATCCGACTATTATAGTCTCTGCGTTAAAGACGCGGGATATATCCTTTTTGGATGCGCCGATCGCCCTTAGTATACCGATTTCCTTTGTACGTTCAAGAACCGATATATAGGTTATTATGCCTATCATTATCGACGATACCACAAGAGATATCGAGACGAAAGCTACAAGGACGTATGATACCGCATTAACTATAGTGGTAACCGAGCTCATAAGCATGGCAACCATATCGGTATACGTAATTTTATCGGCCTCTTCCACGCTGTTGTTGTATCTGCTTATTATCTCGGTTATTTTATCCTTTGATTCGAAATCGGACGGATAAATACTTATTGATTTCGGTGTCGAGAAATCAACGTATCCGAGCTTCTTCAGATTGCCCGAATAGGTGTTCTGTGCAAGATATTTATTCGCCATATCTACGTATGTTGCCCCGCTTGCATGCAGATAAATCTCATACAGCATACTGTCTGGAACCGTTTGGGGTATATCATCGCTGTGTTCGATTCTGAAATATGCGAGCTGCTTTTTGAAATCCTTGTTTTCGAGCAAATCGGCCTTTACTGTTGCCGCATCATCGGCGTCCGTATATACCTTAAAAGGAACTTTTCCGTTCATAAGGTCATTGTCCGGGCTGTTCTTTTGAGCGACTACGACGTCGCTTCCGTTAGCCCTTTCTATCATCGATGTCATAAGCTCGGTTTTGTAGCCTATGCCACCTGTTGTTGCATTATCGCTCTTGACTATACCGACTATTTTGAGTGCGACAGATCCGTTATCAGCTGTGTTTTCAAGCAACCCATTGATTTCACTGCCCGAACGCTCAACTATTTTTCCGTCACTCATCTTATAATAATCGGAATCTGCGAGTACACGGAAGTCATAGCTCATAAGCTCCTCGTACGTGTAGGAGGTGGGCTTGATATTATTCTGTACTTTTTCGCCGTTTGCGATTTTTGCAGATGCTTCTATCAGAAAGTCTTTGAGTTCCTGTACGTCACGTATTCCGAGACAGTAAAGAACAAAATCGGAAATCTGTCCCTCCTCGTCGGTTATGACTACTATTTCGTTTTTGTTTTCAGGCAGTCGTCCGCTAAGAATATCATATTGAGTTTGGATATATTCGTTATCTCCGATAAGTTCGGTCCACACATCAGACGATGACATCATCGAGGAATAACCTGACATCCCTATTTCGTCGAACAATTCTCCGATGTCGGATAGTCCAGAACGGTATGAAACCGAGCCGTCCTTTTCGTATCGAAGATATGTGTTGAGTGTTGTTGCGTATGAATACTTTATGTCGCTTGCCCACTGCTTCATGTCGCCGCCGTCGCCGTTTTCTATATATTCACGGAAAGCTTTCAGGTTGTTGAACGTGGTACCCATCGCTACGTTCTGCATCATCGTTACCATAATGTCGTTTGAATATATCTTTCCCGGTTCCCTGTCGGACTTGTTATTATCTCCCATAAGTCCCGTCATAACCGAAGTCATATCGACGGTTGTCTCGGTTATTGTTATCGGGTAGCCGGATACGGTATTTCTCTCTATTGTATCGACGTAAGCCTGAAATCCCGAAGAAACAGAAAGTATCAGAGCTATTCCGATAATTCCTATCGACCCCGCAAAAGCCGTGAGAATTGTACGTGTCTTTTTCGTCATCAGATTCTTAAATGAAAGAGAGAGCGCCGTGAGAAATGACATCGACGTTTTCTTGCCCTTTTTCAGCTCTTTTGCGATATGTTTCTCTGCAATATTCTTATCATCCGCCACATTCTCTTTTTTCGTGTCATAAGGGTTGGAATCGTCCGTGATAATGCCGTCCTTAAGCCTTACGATTCTGTTAGCGTATTTCTCCGCGAGTTCGGGGTTATGCGTGACCATAATTATGAGTTTATCCTTCGATATCTCACGCAGAATCTCCATAACCTGAATACTCGTAGCGGAATCAAGCGCACCCGTTGGTTCGTCGGCAAGAAGAATATCGGGATCGTTGACAAGCGCTCTTGCTATTGCCACTCTCTGCATCTGACCGCCTGACATCTGATTCGGCTTCTTTGAAAGTTGATCGCCGAGACCTACCTTTTGGAGAGCTTCAATAGCTCTCTTTCTTCTCTCATCTCGGGATACGCCAGATATTGTGAGAGCAAGCTCAACGTTTGAAAGAACGCTCTGATGAGGAATCAGATTATAGCTCTGAAAAATAAACCCAATTGAATGATTGCGATAGGTATCCCAATCACGGTCACGGTAAAGTTTAGTACTGACTCCGTTAATGACGAGGTCTCCCGAAGTATATCTGTCAAGTCCGCCTATAATGTTCAGAAGAGTGGTTTTACCGCAACCGGACGGTCCGAGAATCGCGACAAACTCGCTCTCTCTGAAACTGATATTCACTCCCTTTAGTGCGTCGACATATCCGTCGCCGACGGGATATCTCTTTTTAATTTCCGAAAGTTCTAACATTCATATCTCCTAATCTGCATTTGTCTTTAATTATTCATTTTGCTGCTATAATCGACAGTTTTTTACTAACTCTATAACTTTATGAACATTATGTTAACAAAACTCGCGTTGTATATACACGAAACTTTATTGATATTATACTTTGTAATTGTTAACATATTTTAATCAAAATAAGATGTTTTTAGAAATTATAATGTTTTTACAAAATGTTTCCGATAATGCGGTTTACCTTGAAAAATAAATCAAGATTCGCAAAAATATAAAATTTTAACGATATTTTGAAAATAATATCGCTTTTTTTTGCAAAGTGTGGTAAAATAATATAGTATGGTTATAATTGTTGTGATTTCTTTTCTAACATAGAATCTGTGCAAATTACAATCGTATAAAGCAAAATTCACGGAGGCATCATGCTAAAACTCGATAACGTTTCCTTTTCCGTAGATGATGAAAAAGAAAGCAAAGAAATACTCAAAAACATAACACTTGATATTGATGACCGCCTCGTTGCGATAACGGGACCGAACGGCGGTGGAAAATCTACTCTTGCCAAGATTATCGCCGGAATATACAAGCCCACGTCAGGCAGAATATTCTTTGACGGCGAGGATATTACCGATATGTCTATAACTGACAGAGCGAAGATGGGAATAAGTTTCGCTTTTCAACAGCCAGTCCGTTTCAAGGGTCTTACCGTAAAAGACCTTATAACCGTTGCGGCAGGACGCAATATAACAGTATCCGATGCCTGCGAATACCTCTCGGAAGTAGGTCTCTGCGCCCACGAATATATAAACCGTGAGCTTAATTCATCTCTCTCGGGCGGCGAGCTGAAAAGAATAGAAATAGCAATGATAATAGCCAGAGGAACAAAGCTCTCTCTCTTCGATGAGCCGGAAGCGGGAATTGACCTTTGGAGTTTTAACAATCTTATATCCGTATTTGAAAAACTGCACGAAAAAATCAACGGTTCGATAATCATCATCTCCCACCAGGAGAGAATTCTCAATACTGCCGACAGAATTATCGTCGTGTCACAGGGAAGGATAACCGATGATGGAACCCGTGAGGAAATTCTGCCCAAAATGCTCGATACCCCAAGCACCTGCCGCGTGCTTACGGACAAGCTGTAATGAGGTGAAAGAATGAATATTATAGAAAAAAATCTCCTTGCCAAAATAGCGGATCTGCATGAAGTACCTGAGGGCGCCTACAATATACGCGCAAACGGAAAACTCAACTCAAGGGCAACTACGGCAAACATCGATATTGTTACGAAAACCGACAATCCCGGAATCGATATCATAATAGCCCCCGGAACAAAAAACGAGAGCGTGCATATCCCCGTAATAATAAGCGAGACCGGACTATCCGACCTTGTTTATAATGATTTTTACGTCGGCGATGGTGCGGATGTGACGATAATAGCCGGCTGCGGAATTCACAACTGTGGGGTTCAGACCTCATCGCATGATGGAATACACACGTTTCATATAGGCAAAAATGCCCGTGTACGCTATGTTGAGCGTCACTACGGCGAAACCGATAAAGACGGCAAAAATACAATGAATCCGACCACCGTCGTCAACCTTGACGAGGGTGCTTATATGGAAATGGAAACAACTCAGATAGGAGGAATCGACGACACCGTCAGAGTAACACGAGGAAAACTCGGCAGTAAAGCAACGCTTGTGATACGGGAGAAAATCATGACAGAAGGCGTTCAGCTCGCAAAAACCGATTTTGTGGTTGAACTAAACGGTGATGATTCGGGTGCTAATGTGATTTCACGTTCCGTTGCCAAGGATAAGTCACATCAGCATTTTGTCTCGAAGATAATAGGAAACGCAAAGTGCTCGGGCCATACGGAATGCGATGCGATAATAATGGATGACGCCACGGTAAGCGCCGCACCGGAGCTTGCCGCAAATAATATAAATGCATCCCTCATACACGAGGCGGCTATAGGAAAAATCGCCGGAGAACAGCTCATAAAGCTCATGACTCTGGGGCTTAACGAAAAGGAAGCCGAGGAACAAATAATAAACGGCTTCTTAAAATAAAGGTCCTTCGTAAAATTAAAATCCCGATCAGTTGGTCGGGATTTTTGTATATTGTTATTATTCAACAACCTCGTATATCAGCGATGATTTTATAGGTTTGGTATCAGAGTACGTTATTGCAGAATCGTATGCTTCAAGCACATTTTGAATAAGGCTTTTATCGGAGGCATGAATATATGCAACGCTATCGCCCAACGATACATAATCTCCCGTTTTCTTTGATATGATTATTCCGGCAGACAGGTCTATAATATCGTCTTTTTTCTTTCTTCCGGCGCCGAGCATACATGCAAAGTCACCTATAAGCTCGCAATTCATATTTGATATATACCCCTGTCGTGTAGCAGGCACCTTATACACAAATTCTGCAGTGGGCAGACTCTCAAGTGCGCCGATGCTTCCCCCCTGTGCGCAAATCCATTCTTCAAACTTACGGTATGCACTCATATCGTCAAGAGCTTTTGCAGCCATTTTCACACAATCGTCATAAGCGATACCACGCGCAAGTGACACCATCTTCGCCGAGAGTGCTATACATATCTCTCGCAAATCCAACAGCCCGGCGCTTCTGTCTCCGCGAAGAACGTCCACGGCCTCCTTTACTTCAAGCGAGTTGCCCACGGCTGATCCGAGGGGTGTATTCATATCGGTTATAAAGGCAGATACGTTTCTTTTTGCGGCAGCGCCAATCCTTGTCATACATCGTGCAAGCTCGAGTGCCTCCTTTTTAGTCTTCATAAAAGCACCGCTGCCGCACTTTACGTCAAGCACTATTGAGTGAGAGCCTGCAGCAAGTTTTTTGCTCATTATGCTCGATGCTATAAGCGGTATGCTGTCAACCGTAGCGGTAACGTCACGCAGGGCATACAGCTTTTTATCCGCAGGTGCCAGATTTGCACTTTGTCCGACAACGCATACACCGACTTTTCGCGCTATATCGTAGAATTCCTGTTCGCTTACAGCGGTTTTATATCCCCCGATGGATTCCAATTTATCTATCGTTCCTCCCGTATGACCGAGGCCCCTGCCGGACATCTTTGCTACCTTGCAACCGAGCGCGGCTGCTATAGGAGCAACAATAAGAGTCGTTTTATCGCCAACACCTCCGGAGCTGTGTTTGTCGACGCTAAGCTCTCCGAAGCAGGATAGGTCGAGCATATCTCCCGATTTTGCCATTGCAAGTGTCAGTGCGCATATCTCCCCTTCATCCATACCCCTGATGCATATCGCCATAAGCAAGGCGGAGGCTTGATAGTCCGGGATAAGTCCGCCTGTATATCCGTCAACGAAAAAATTTATTTCGTCATCCGAGAGACGTTTGCCCTCTCTTTTTTTGCGTATTATTTCGTACATTCTCATAGCGATACCTCATATAATATTAGTATGTATTTTAATTTACATTACGTCTATATTTTTACGTCACCGAATACTGTTTAGTCGGTGGGGGGACTTTATTACAGTTTAACATTATTTTATAAAAAAATAAAGCCATAGTGGATAAAAAGTATTATTTTGCAAATAATTTTTCCGTTTTTTGTTGAAAAAACAATTTTAATGTGTTAAAATATAGACAAAGAATTCTATGCAATCATCGAAACACTTAATACGAGGTATTATTATGGGACTTAATAAAAAAGATAGTGGAACAAAGCCACAGGCAAAAACAGCAAAAACGACAAAAGCAACAGCACCGAAAGAAACCTCATCGAAAGCAGCAAAAACCGATAAAGCTGCCCCCGCAGCAGCTCCCAAGAAGACTGTTCTTATCGGGAAATACATCGTAAGAAAAACAGATAATGAAAACTATGTATTCTCTCTCAAAGCTTCTAACGGAGAAAACATTACAACTTCAGGCGCATATACATCAAAGAAAAGTCTTGAAAACGGAATTGCCAGCATAGGAAAAAATGCTCCTATCGCAAACCTTGAAGACCAGACTATGCCCAAATACATTCCCGCAGCAAACCCAAAGTTTGAAATATACGTTGACAAGGGCGGGGAATTCAGATTCCGTCTTAAAGCCAAAAACGGACAGATAATATCCGTCTCTCAGGGATATTCGAGCAAAGCAAGTTGCAGAAACGGTATCGATAGTGTGCGCAAAAATGCAAACGCTCCCGTGGAATATCTTGACACTGATAAATAATAAAAAAACGACTGAGATACTAAAACTCAGTCGTTTTCAATAAAGGCTGTGTAGGTTATACTGCACAGCCTTTGTATTTTACTTGGAGAACTTTTCTCTTGCCTTATACGTGGTATGGAGGTCGTGATGAGCCTTATGGCATCCGTACGGTCCCTTGTAATACTCCTCGTAGAGAGTTTTAATAACAGGTGACTCATGCGATTTGCGCAGAGGCATAGACTCATCCTGGTCGTAGAGAGCCTTTGCTCTTACAGCCTTCAAATCAACTGTATCACGAACGTACTGGGGCTGAATAGGCTGACCGCCGCCGTTTACGCAACCGCCGGGGCAACCCATTATTTCAACAAACGTCCAATCTGCCGAACCGCTCTTTATCTTATCCATAACGACCTTTGCGGCAGCGGCACCGCTTGCAACGGCAACCTTTACGTCAAGACCGCCGAGATTGTAAGATGCCTCTTTAAGTCCCCTCGTTCCGCGAACTTCCTCGAAATTAACTTTGTCATTGTCCTTTCCGGTAAGCAAGTCGTTTGCGGTACGCAGAGCCGCTTCCATAACTCCGCCGGTAGCTCCGAATATAACTGCGGCACCGGTGCTGTCGCCGAGCGGGCTGTCAAACTTCTCGTCGGGAAGAGCGGTAAATTTGATGCCTGCACGCTCAATCATACGACCAAGCTCACGGGTTGTTATCGCAACGTCAACGTCAGGAACACCTGCGGCACTCTGATCTTCGCGTCCTATTTCAAACTTCTTTGCGGTACACGGCATTACCGATACGACGAATACATCCTCCGGATTTATACCCATCTTCTCAGCGTAATACGTCTTTATTACCGCGCCTGCCATCTGCTGAGGTGATTTACAACTGGAAAGATTATCGAGCATTTCCGGATAATAGTATTCTGCAAACTTAACCCATCCAGGCGAGCAGGAGGTTATCATCGGGAGCTTTCCGTTATTCTTAACTCTTTCGACAAGCTCGTTTGCTTCCTCAACTATGGTAAGGTCAGCACCGAAATCTGTATCGAATACCTTTGCAAAGCCGAGACGACGAAGAGCGGCAACCATCTTGCCCTCTACGTTAGTACCGATAGGCATACCGAAGCATTCTCCGAGAGTAGCTCTTACTGAAGGAGCAGTCTGAACTACAACGTGCTTTGTGCTGTCTGCGAGGGCCGCCCATACCTTATCGGTATCGTCCTTTTCAACAAGTGCGCCGGTAGGACATACGACGGTACACTGTCCGCAGGAAATACACGGAACATCGTTGAGTTTAGCATTGAATGCACATCCGATATTTGTGTCTATACCGCGGTCGTTTGCTCCTATAACGGAAACATACTGCTCACGGCATGCCGCAACACAACGGCGGCAAAGTATACATTTGTTATTGTCTCTTACGAGATGAGCTGCCGAAGTATCTTTTTCATATTTCGGCTTAAATCCCTCAAAAGCTTTTGAATCTACACCGTAATCAAGGCAAAGCTTCTGAAGTTCACAGTTGGTAGAACGAACGCAGGAGAGACAGTTCTTATCGTGAGTGGAGAGTATAAGCTCGAGGGTGGTTTTTCTTGCTTCACGAACCTTCTTCGTATTAGTCTGTATTTCCATACCCTCGGTTACGGGATATACGCATGCGGTTACCAGACCGCGCGCACCGGTAGCCTCAACCACACAAATACGGCATGCGCCTATCTCATTCTTGTTTTTCATATAGCAAAGAGTCGGAATCTCAACACCTGCGGTGCGAGCGGCTTCGAGTATCGTCGAGCCTTTCGGTACGCTTACGGCTATACCGTTTACTTTTACGTTTAACATTTCTTGCATAATACTCTACTCCTTATCCTTTTGAAATCGCACCGAACTTACAGCCTGCAATACAAGCTCCGCACTTAACGCACTTGGACGAGTCTATCTCGTAGGATGCGAGCTTATGACCGGGGGCTATATAATCGGTTCTGTGAATCGTGTCGGCAGGGCAGTTCTTTGCGCACTTACCGCAACCGATACACTTATCTTTATCTATGCTGAATTTAAGGAGGTTCTTACATACGCCGGCAGGACACTTCTTGTCAACGACGTGTGCAACATACTCGTCACGGAAGAATTTGAGTGTGGAAAGTACGGGGTTTGGCGCCGTCTGTCCGAGACCGCAGAGCGAGTTGGCTTTTATGTAGTTACAGAGCCACTCCATACGGTCGAGGTCCTCAAGCGTTCCCTCACCGCGGGTTATCTTATCGAGCATTTCGAGAAGTCTCTTTGTTCCTACACGGCAGGGCGTGCACTTTCCGCAAGATTCGTCAACCGTGAATTCGAGGAAGAACTTCGCCATATCAACCATACATGTATCTTCGTCCATGACGATAAGTCCGCCCGAACCCATCATACAGCCGATGGATATAAGGTTATCATAGTCAACTTCTGTATCAACAAGGCGTGCGGGGATACATCCGCCGGAAGGTCCTCCCGTCTGAGCCGCCTTGAATTTCTTTCCGTTAGGAATACCGCCGCCTATCTCATATACGATTTCACGAAGAGTGGTACCCATAGGTATCTCAACAAGTCCGGTGTGCTTTATCTTACCGCCGAGTGCAAATACCTTTGTACCCTTCGATTTTTCCGTACCCATTGAAGCAAACCACTCTGCGCCGCGGAGGATAATCTGCGGTACATTGGCAAACGTCTCAACGTTGTTTTCTGTTGTAGGCGAATTGTAAAGACCCTTTACCGCAGGATACGGAGGTCTGGGCCTCGGCTCGCCGCGGTTACCCTCGATAGAAGTCATAAGGGCAGTTTCCTCACCGCATACGAACGCACCGGCGCCGAGTCTTATTTCCATATCGAAATCAAAGCCCGAACCGAATATGTTCTTGCCGAGAATACCGTTTGCACGTGCATCCTCAATAGCCTTCTGCAAACGCTCAACCGCTATCGGATACTCCGCACGGACGTATACAAAGCCCTTTGTGGCTCCTATTGCATAACCTGCAATAGCCATTGCCTCTATGATACAATGGGGGTCTCCCTCGAGAACCGAACGGTCCATGAATGCGCCCGGGTCTCCCTCGTCGGCGTTACATACAACGTACTTCTGAGGAGCCTTGTTCGGTGCGGTCAAAGCCCACTTACGACCCGTGGGAAATCCTCCGCCTCCGCGTCCGCGAAGACCGGAATCGGTTACAACCTTGATAACCTCCTCGGGAGTCATCTGTGTAAGACATTTTGCGAGAGCCTGGTAACCGTCTCTTGCTATGTACTCGTTTATATTGTGAGGATCTATAACTCCGCAGTTACGGAGAGCAACTCTTACTTGCTTTTTGTAGAAATCGGTTTCGCTAAGAGACTTTATGCTTCCGTCATCGGCAACGGTCTCCTGATAAAGAAGTTCTTTAACCGGATTACCCTCAACGAGATGTTCCTTTACTATTCTCGGAATCTCGTCTGTCTTTACCATAGAGTAGAAACAGCCTTCCGGATAAACTATCATTATAGGACCGAGAGCGCAAAGTCCGAAGCAACCGGTCATAATAACCTGAACGTCCTTCTCTATTCCGTTTGCGGCGATTTCTTCCTTGAGTTTGTCAACTATATCATGACTGTGCGAAGAAGTACATCCGGTACCTCCGCATACAAGCACGTTATACTTATAATCGGATTTAACCGTTTTGTCGAGTATCTCCTCAGCCTTACGAAGAACCACAGTTTTGAGTGCCGCCGCACGTGCGGCATTTAATTCTGCAACTGTTTTCATCAGTGCTTTTCCTCCAAATTTTTACTTGATAAATGAATTTAATTTTCGGTCAGCGCGTTATTTTCCATACTTTGCGAGAATGCCCGGAACGTCGTCCTTGGTGAGACGGCCGTATACTTCACCGTTAACGGTAAGTACGGGAGCAAGTCCGCAAGCACCTATGCAACGGCATGCGGTAAGAGAAAATCTACCGTCGGCTGTACATTCGTCTGCGCCTATTCCGAGGAGCTCGGAGAGCTTATTGAAGATATCGCCCGAACCCTTAACGTAACATGCAGTTCCGAGGCAAACGGAAATATCATTTTCTCCTTTTGGAGAAAGAGAAAACTGTGCGTAAAACGTAGATACGCCGTAAACCTTTTCAAGCGGTACATCCATTCCGTCCGCAATCATTTCCTGTACTTCCATAGGGAGATAACCGTAAATGTCCTGAGCCTGTTGCATAACAGCCATAAGACGGCTCTTATCATGCTTGTTTGCGGCTATTACGGCATCGAGACGACTCTTCTGTTCGTCCGTACCTCTGAAAGGAATTTTGCTGATTTTCTTCTGCATATCAAAAATCCTCCTTAAAAATTCTAAACTATGTATCGGCAACGTTATATACGGCTTATTTTATGTGCTGTCCGTATTATGGTTATATACATCGAAACATACCTTATGTATTCTAACATATAAAGTAGATTTTTTCAAGTCTTTTTCTATACTTTTCGTCAATATTTTCACAATAATTTTTTACAGAACCGAAACACTCAAACAAATATGGGAATATTCGGACATTTTTGCCGTTTGGTATTGCATTTCTGCAATTTTGCGGTATAATATTCTTGAAAATATTTGAAAGGAAGATAATAAATGTTAGTTTCAGCAAAAGAAATGCTTGTCAAGGCGAAGGCAGGACACTACGCAGTAGGTCAGTTCAACATCAATAACCTTGAATGGACAAAGGCAATTCTCCTTACGGCAGAGGAAATGAAATCACCCGTTATTCTCGGTGTTTCCGCAGGAGCGGGGAAATATATGTGTGGTTTTAACACCGTTGCGGCGATGGTAAAATCCATGATTGAGACTCTCGGCATTACCGTACCGGTAGCCCTTCATCTCGACCACGGAACTTACGAGGACTGCTACAAGTGCATAAAGGCAGGTTTCAGCTCCATCATGTTCGACGGCTCGCACTACCCGATTGATGAAAACCTCAAAAAGACCACCGAACTCGTAAACGTAGCCCATAATCTCGGACTCTCGATAGAGGCTGAGGTAGGTGCCATCGGCGGTGAGGAAGACGGAGTTATCGGCATGGGCGAATGTGCAGACCCCAAGGAATGCAAAATGATTGCCGACCTCGGAGTAGATATGCTCGCGGCAGGTATCGGTAATATTCACGGAAAGTATCCGGATAACTGGAAGGGACTCTCCTTTGAGACTCTCGATAACATACAGAAGCTTACCGGTGAAATGCCTCTCGTTCTTCACGGCGGCACAGGCATCCCCGCAGACCAAATAAAGAAAGCCATCGACCTCGGTGTTTCGAAGATAAACGTAAATACCGAATGCCAGTTAGCTTTCGCCGCTGCAACACGCACCTACATTGAAGATAAGAAAGACCTTGAAGGCAAGGGCTTTGACCCCCGTAAGCTACTCGCTCCCGGAACAGAAGCAATAAAAGCTACCGTCCGCGAGAAAATCGAGCTTTTCGGCTCCGCAGGAAAAGCATAATTTCCCGGGAAATTTTTAATAATTTAATTATAATAAAAGCTGTCATAAAGTCACTTTATGACAGCTTTTTAATTGTTCTTTAGGGTTTCAACCGTTTAGGAAAGTTTTACTGCTTTGTGCTTTTCTTTTTTTCGTCAATTATGCTCTTGGTGATTTCACTACCCTCGGATATAATATCGTTTACGGCCTGCATAACTATAGTACTGTGTGAGCCGTCGAATTTTGAATAGATATAATCGAGCGATTTTGCAACTTCATCTTTGCTCTCACTGTCAAGGATAATATCCAGATTTTTCTCACATTCATCGCATACGAGACACGGCAAACCCTCGCCGTTTACGCATATCATAGCTGCGTCGTCGTTTTCAAATTCTTTTTTGCATATACAACACTTACTCATTTTTCACCTGTAATTTTTGATATAAATTATTTTGTTGTTTTATAATAAATCAGAATAATCCGTGAATGACTCCGTCGTCGTCCACGTCGATATTAACTGCGGCAGGAACCTTCGGAAGGCCTGGCATAGTCATAATATCTCCGGTCAGCACGACGATAAACCCTGCGCCCGCAGATACCTTAACATTCTTTACGGTAACTGTAAAGCCCTCGGGTGCTCCGAGAAGCGTCTTGTCATCAGAGAAAGAATACTGTGTCTTTGCGATACATACGGGCAATTTGCCGAATCCGAGATTTTCGAGCGTCTCAATTTGCTTTTTCGCCGCAGGAAGAACATTCAAACCGTCTCCCCTGTAAACCCTTCTGACTATCGTATCTATCTTTTGCTCTATGCTGATATCGGTGTCGTAGCAATATTCGAAATCACCTTTTTCCTCATCACAGAGGCGCACAACCTCTCTTGCGAGGTCCTCACCGCCACGTCCTCCGTCTGCCCATACGGTAGAAAGTACGGTATTGACTCCGAGCTTTTTACACTCGTCTATAACCAGATTTATTTCCGCATCCGTATCGGTCGGGAATCTGTTGACAGCAACAACGGACGGAAGCTTATATACTTCTTTAATGTTTGATACGTGGCGAAGAAGATTGGGTATACCCGCCTTAAGAGCAGAAAGGTTTTCTTCTCCGAGTTCCGTCTTTTTGAGTCCGCCGTGCATTTTGAGCGCACGTACCGTAGCGACTATTACAACCGCAGAAGGTTTAAGATTTGAAGAGCGACACTTAATGTCGAAGAACTTCTCGGCTCCCAAATCTGCACCGAATCCTGCCTCCGTCACCGCATAGTCGGCGAGTTTCAGAGCGGTCTTTGTCGCTATGACGGAATTGCAACCGTGTGCTATATTAGCGAACGGCCCTCCGTGCACTATGGCAGGAGTTCCCTCCAGAGTCTGTACCAGATTCGGTTTTATCGCGTCCTTAAGAAGTGCCGCCATGGCTCCGACCGCACCGAGCATACCCGCCGTTACGGGTTCGTCGTTATACGTATATGCCACAACGATACGCGAGAGACGTTCCTTGAGGTCCGCTATCGACTCCGCAAGGCAAAAGACAGCCATTATTTCGGACGCAACCGTAATGTCATATCCGTCCTCACGAGGTACTCCGTTTATGCGACCTCCAAGACCGTCCGTTATGAATCTGAGCTGACGGTCGTTCATATCAACGCATCTCTTCCACGTAATTCTGCGCGGGTCAATATTAAGTGCGTTACCCTGATATATATGATTGTCGAGCATTGCCGCAAGAAGATTGTTTGCAGCGCCTATAGCATGGAAATCGCCTGTAAAATGCAGATTTATATCCTCCATGGGAACGACCTGGGCGTACCCACCTCCTGCCGCCCCGCCTTTTACTCCGAATACCGGACCGAGAGACGGCTCACGAAGGGCGGTTACCGCCTTTTTCCCTATTCTGCGAAGACCGTCGGCCAGTCCTATCGTGGTTGTGGTTTTACCCTCTCCCGCAGGAGTCGGAGTAATTGCCGTAACGAGAATGAGTTTGCCGTTTTTTCTGCTTTTGTCATTGAGCACGGACAAATCTATCTTTGCCTTGTATTTTCCGTACCTCTCTATGTGTTCATCGTCTATGCCCGCGGTTTTGGCAATTTCCTCTATGGGTTTCATGACTGTGTTCTGAGCTATTTCTATATCTGATAAATATGCCATTATGACCTCCGTCGGATGCTCTTGAATTCTGTATTATCTGCTTTACTTATTTTATCATAAGGCGATTATATTGTCAATAAAAGAAAAGGGCTGTAGCAAAACTCGCACAATGCACAAAAAATCGAGGCTTTCACGCAAAGAAAACCTCAATTTTTTGTTTATTACTTATACTTTTTCGCGTAATTTCGGAGTTTTGCTACAGCCCCTTGCAGGTTTATCTGTCCTCGCGGAAATACGAGAGTCCGAGACTTGCCGGCGGTTGATTTTCACGCTTTTTGCGTACACTCGTGATTACGAGCACCGCTATTGTGACAACGTATGGCAACATCTTGAAGAGTTCCTGCGAGCCGCGGCTGAGATCGGGGATGAATATATAGAGTATGTAAAGTCCGCCGAACAGTATGGAGCCGAGTATACTGAAATCCGGGTTCCAAAGGGCGAATATTACAATGGCGATTGCGAGCCATCCTCTGTCTCCGAAGCCGTTGTTTGACCATATACCGCTCATGTAGTCCATAACGTAGTAGAGACCGCCAAGACCCGCTACCATGCCGCCGATACAGGTTGCACCGTACTTGTATGCGGTTACGTTTATTCCTGCGGCATCTGCTGTTGCGGGATTTTCTCCGACCGCACGAAGGTGAAGACCGAGCCTCGTTTTCTTAAGAACGAAAGTCATAACAACAGCTATGATTATTGCGGCATAAGCAAGGAAGGTATATGAGAACACTAACTGACCGAAGCCACCGAGCTTCTCGGCGAATGGGAGCGTCGCTTTGAAATACTTACTGACTTCTCCGAGAGAAATGAAAGTAATATCCGAACCCGACAGTTTTGCAAGAGAGCCGCCGAAGAAGTTACCGAAGCCTACGCCGAAGGTAGTTATTGCAAGACCGGTTACGTTCTGATTAGCCCTGAGCGTTACTGTGAGGAAACAGTATATAAGCGAGGTAAGGCCGGCACCGATAAGGGCACAAAGAAGAGGAATGAATATAGACGGAAACGCCGAAGTATGTATAACGCCGTTTGCGTCGGTTACGGCATTCTGATAAAAGAAAGCACCTATAACGCCGGATATACCGCCCATATACATTATACCCGGAATACCGAGGTTAAGGTTACCCGATTTCTCGGTGAGTATTTCACCGCTCGCTCCGAAAAGGAGCGGAATACCCTGAATAATTGCTCTTTGAATGAAGTTTATCATTTTTCGGCACCTCCCGATTTATGGCGGAACACAACTTTGTAGTTAATGAAGAATTCGCATCCGATTATAAAGAAGAGGATAATACCCGTAAGTATGTCTGAAAATGCATGGTTAAGTCCGAATTTAGTTGCTATTTCGCCCGCGCCCGCCTGCAAGAATACAAGCAAGAATGTGGTGAGTATCATATATATCGGGTTGAACTTTGCAAGCCAGGATACCATTATTGCCGTAAAGCCGTTACCGCCCGCACTCTCTGCGGTTATCGTATGGTCGGTACCCGCAACGATAAGAAGTCCTGCAAAACCGCAAAGCGCACTTGATATAATCATGGTGCGTATTATTACTCTCTTTACGTCTATTCCTATGTAGCGTGCGGTGTTTTCACTGCCGCCGACAACCTCTATTTCATAGCCTTGCTTGCTGTATTTAAGGTATACGTACATAACGGCGGTTATGATGGCAACGAGTATTATGTTAAGAACGTAATCCTCTCCGATTTTGGGAAGATGTCCCCACGGTATACGTCCGATATGTCCGGAGCCCTTAGGGCTCTCCCATATGGTTGTAAAGTATGCGATAAGCTGCATTGCAACGTAGTTCATCATAAGAGTGAAGAGTGTCTCGTTTGTTCCGAAGTATGCCTTGCATACAGCGGGAATAAGGCCCCATAACGCTCCCGCAACAACGCTTGCGACAATCATAACGATAAGGAGTATTCCGAACGGGAGCTTTGGCCCGAGGCATAACATACATGCCGCCGTGGCAAGACCTCCTATAAGGACCTGCCCTTCCGCTCCGATATTCCAGAAACGCATCTTGAATGCAGGCGTAACCGCAAGAGATATGCAGAGCAGTATAGCCATGTTTTGAAGAAGAGATAGAATCTTAAAGCTTGAACCGAATGAACCGCTTATCATGGCGCCGAAAAGCTGGAACGGGTTGACTTTTGCAACTATTGCAGATACTATCGCACAGAACAGAAGCGCCGATGCAATTGCTATCGCTCTTACCTTGTACGGCAACCACTTATCCGTTACCGTGCGCTTTGATATGTGAAACAGAGGCTCTTTTACTTTTACCTCTTCGCCCTCATTTAAGGAGGGGGTTTTATTCTCTTTTATCATTTCGCAGGCACTCCTTCCGTTTTGGTCATAAGCAAACCGATTTCTTCTTTGGTCGCAGTGCGTCCGTCAACTATTCCGGTAACCTTACCGGAACCGATAACAAGTATTCTGTCACAAAGCTCGATAAGTACGTCGAGGTCCTCGCCGACAAATATAACCGCAGTTCCGTTTTCCTTCTGCTGATTGAGAAGATTATATATCATATATGAGGAGTTTATATCGAGTCCTCTTACGGGGTATGCCGCCATGAGAACCCTCGGTGCTGACGAAATTTCACGGCCGACAAGGACCTTCTGAACGTTACCGCCGGAAAGACGACGTACGGGAGTTGTCGCACCCGGAGTAGATACCTCAAGCTGTTCTATTATAGAATCGGCAAGTTCCTTTGACGGCTCTCTATCCAAAAAAGGTGATTTGTTTTGGTTGTATGAGCGAAGCATCATATTGTCTATGATATCCATGCTGCCTACGAGTCCCATTCCGAGTCGGTCCTCGGGAACGAATGAGAGTCTTACGCCGAGTTCACGTATTTGCATAGGTGTTTTATCACACAGATTGATAAGCTCATCGGAGTTCGGTTCTTCGTAAAGAATTTCTCCGTTATCTATATGTTGAAGACCTGCTATCGCTTCAAGAAGTTCTCTCTGTCCGCTACCGGCTATACCGGCTATACCGAGGATTTCTCCCGAGCGTGCGGTAAAGGTAACTTCGTCCAGCAGCTTTACTCCCTCACGGCTCATGCAGTCAACGTGATTGACAAACAGTATGTCCTTCGGGTTCTTCGGTTCGCTTCTCTCGATGTTAAGAGATACTTTCTTTCCGACCATCATTTCGGTGAGCTGAGATTCATTTGTCTCTGCCGTACTGACGGTTGCTATATATTCTCCCTTGCGCAGTATTGCTACCCTGTCTGATATAGCCAATACTTCGTGGAGTTTATGCGTTATGATGATAATGGACTTTCCGTCTTCTCTCATCTTTTTAAGCACGTTGAAGAGTTTCTGCGTCTCCTGTGGAGTGAGCACCGCCGTCGGCTCATCGAGTATGAGTATATCGGCTCCTCTATAAAGAACCTTTATGATTTCCACCGTCTGTTTCTCGGATACCGACATCTCGTATATCTTTTTTGTCGGGTCGATGTTAAAGCCGTATTTTTCGCTTATATCTTTAACTTCTTCTTCGGCCTTTTTAAGATTATATTTTTCGTCAAGTCCAAGGATAATATTTTCCGTTGCGGTGAAAATATCAATAAGTTTGAAATGCTGATGTATCATTCCTATCTTATATTTGAAAGCGTCTTTCGGAGAGCGTATAACCGCCGGTTCTCCGTCTATGAGTATTTCGCCCTCGTCCGGGTAATAAATACCGGAAATCATATTCATAAGGGTTGTCTTGCCACTTCCGTTTTCGCCGAGAATCGCAAGAATTTCGCCGCGGTTAACCGTAAGATTAACGTTTTTGTTGGCGACGATGCTTCCGAAAACCTTGGTGACGTTTTTGAGTTCTATCGCAGGTGTGTTATTCACTTTTTTACCTCCGTGTTAAAGATAGAAGCTGATCTTCGCAAAATCAAAAAGACGCATATAAATAGCTTTTTGCCTTTGCGAAAACCGGATGTCAGACAATTTGACTATAAACCGCCATAATAATTATTTCCGGTCGTATCAATCAAAAAATCCGCGAGCACTGCACGCCTATCGGCATGCAGTGTTCGTGGTCAAAACGAGGTGACAAACGTTTTGTTTGCTTTATAATGTTTTATTCATCAGTCCTTAGGTACGTTGATACCGTCGATTATGATGTTGAAGTAAGGAGCAGAACGGAACTGAGACTCATAGAAATAACCGCCGAGTACCTTTCCGCTTTCGTCTTTGTGTACGTAAACTGCTTCGGTATCGGGAGTGTAGTTAGCGTCGGTGTTTACGTCAGCCTTGTAGGATTCTACCATCTTGCCGTCTACGGTAAACTTGGTTATATCGAATACGGAAGAGCCGAACTCCTTATCTGCAACTCTCTTTACAAGGTCCTTTGCAGCGTCGAGATATTTGCCCTCGAGTACGGACTCGTTAAGCTCGAGAAGCTCAACGGAACCTGTGTATATGTTTCCGCAGTAATCTTCAGGAACTCTGACACCTGCGATAACAGCTTCCATAGCAGTCTTGTAGTAAGGAGCCCAGTTGATTCTGGATGCTACAAGGTATGAGTCGGGGCATGCGCTCTTGGTAGATACGTTATAGCAGATATTGGGAACGTTCTTTTCTTTGCATGCGTTAGGAGCACCCATGGAGTCTGCATGCTGGCTTATGATAGCTGCGCCGTTTTCGATAAGCTTGAGAGCGGTTTCCTTTTCCTTTGCCTCATCATACCAGGAGTTGGTGTACTGAACGTCCATAACTATCTTTGCCTCGTTGCCGGTCATCTGAGTGTAACCTTCTTTAACGCCGAGGTAGTAGGAGGTAAAGCCGGAAATAACTTCAGCAAACGGGAATGCGCCGACGTAACCAATCTTGATGTTACCGTTTGCATCCTTGTTTGCAGAGGTTATCTGACCCTTCTCTTCCATCTGAGCGAGCTTGTAACCTGCGATTATACCTGCAGCGTAACGTCCCTCATATATGGAAGCGAATGCGTTGTGGTAGTTACCGAGGTAAGAAGCGTGAGCCTTTGTACCGGTAGCATGGCAGAACTGTACGTTCGGATACTTTTCAGCAGCCTTCATGATGAAGTCTTCATGTCCGAAAGAATCTGCAAAAATCAGCTGGCAGCCTGCATCTGCAAGCTCTACTGCAGCCTTGTATGCATCATCGGATTCGGGGATATTCGTTTTTATAACGAGCTGATCATCTTTGAGTCCCATTTCCTTAACGGCTTCCTTCATTGCATCGATGAAGTTCTTATCGTAGGTGGAATTCTCGTCGTGGAGACAAATAAGACCTACTTTAAGGTTTTCCTTTGCAACAGGAGCGTAGGAGTAGTCTTTTTCGCCTGAGCAGGAAGCAAATGCCGTAACACAGCCAACAAGCATCAAAGCAATGAGTGCAAGGGATAAAATTTTCTTGAACATTATTAATGTTCCTCCTAAAATAAATTTTATATTACAAGAGCTCAGCCCTTAGTAATTCAAATTAAAAAGCCCATAAGAGGAGCTTGTCCGCTTATGGTTTCACAAATTCAACGAAATTCTCAGACATGGATTTAATCATAGCCAGAGATTCTACACGTATTCCGCTTGCGCGCAGAGAGTTTCCGCCGTTCTGGAAACACTTCTCTATTGCTATGGCACATCCTGCAAGCTTTGCGCCTGCATCGTCGATAATCTTCTTCATTCCTATAATGGCGTTTCCGCATGCAAGAAAATCGTCAACAATGAGAATGTTGTCGTTTGAGTTTATATATTCTTTCGCTACAGCGGCAGTATAGGTATTGCCGTGAGTAAACGAAGCTATTTCTGCAGTATAGAGATCCTTCGACTGATTTGCCGAAGAATGCTTTTTCACAATAACGCAGGGAACGTGCATTGCCTGAGCCGCCATAACCGCGATAGCTATTCCGGAAGCCTCTATTGTAATAATCTTGGTTACACCGACACCATCGTATAGACGCGCTATTTCCTTACCGACTTCCGTGAGAAAATCCACGTCAAGCTGCTGATTGAGAAAATTGCCGACTTTAAGCACGTTACCGGGCAGAACCTGTCCGCAGGTAAGAATTTTTTCTTCCATAGCTTTCATGGCAAAACCCTCCGTGTCGTCGTTCATTTTTACGTAATCAAATTTGACAAAAAAGAAAACAGACCGAAAAGTCTGTTACCAATACAGTTACCTCTCATTCCGATTAACGACCGTCGGCATATCCGAAAAGCGGATACGTCGTACTATAATAATAAAAGGAAAGAGAAACCAATAGTCGCATCTTGGCGTGCGGTAGAAACATTCGGGCCATTTTATCCGAACCTATATTGGTAATATTCTTTTCATTTGACCTAAATCAAATTACAATATAAGTATACCATTCTCCCAAAGAAAAATCAAGTCCCCAAATCATCAAACTTTCTACAAGATTCGATTTGTTTTTTTGTGCATTATCTACAAAAAGCAACATAACGAAAAACAGGACGAAACGGCGTACACAATCAGCTGTCATTTGAAATACAATTGACGCCACCCGAAATATTTTTAAGTCCGCGTGGCTGCGCTTTGAACGACAAAGTCAATATTTCGAAGATAATGTGCAAACCCAAAGTCCTGTTTTAATAATTATGCGGTTAAGTTATCGGTTTCAGTTCTCCTCAACGTGGTTATATACGAATTCGCCGGAGGCGGTAACCTCTTCCATCGTTTTTTTCATCCAGAGATATGTGGTTATCATAAAATAGGGTGAAACGAAAAATACCGCGAGAATACCGAAAGTAAGTGCGCTTAATATGCCCCAACCGATAAAGCTGAGCTGAAGAACAAACAAATCCCATTTTCTTCCTTGCATTATTTTCATCGAAAGCTTGAGAGCATCCTTTGCGGGTACGTCAGGATACTTTGCAAGGATATAAGGAGTAAGAGCATACGAATACGACTTTACGATGCCGGGGATTACGAAAAGCAGACTCCAAAGAAAAGTAAAGAGCGTCATCCAGGCATATCCGCCGACACGGCGAAGATAATACTTACCGTCCAGGGCATCCGTAAACATTTTACTCATTGACGTCGGTGTGCCGTCCGCAATATCCGTAAAGTAAATAATAAGACTCATAGATATAGGAGCAAGGAAGAAAGATGCAACGAAACCCAACCAAGGAATAGAAGCCGCCGCTCCCGTTATCAATGATACAAGCACCGTTATCCCGATGATGGGCCAATATCTTGAAGTTATCATTTCCTTCGCTTTATTTTTCAGTTCTGCACGTGACATAAAAAACCCTCCGTTAAAAACCGATTATATTTATTACAACATAAATATACTACATTACATGTATTTTGTCAACAAGATTTTCTTGAAATGAACGATTTAACAATTATTTTACTATAATAAAATCAAAAACCGACAAGCCATTGAGATTTGTCGGTTTTAATATCAAATATACTTGTTTTTACAGAATACAATATGACACAATTAAAGCATAGTTTGAGTATCGTTCGGGTCTCCGTTTCTTGCGGCTTCGTATTCGGGTGACCAATCGAGGTCTCTGTATTTTTCCCCGCGTGGATCGGTGTTTATCCATTCTGTAAGCATATCGAGCATTTCTTCGGTCCAGGTTGCTCTGTCTATCTGTGCGGTAGTAAATTTGTTTTGCGCTATCATCTCAAAACCGAAATCGTCTTTAACGTGTGTTTTTGCCGCTCCGTCAACAACTTCCGCAACGAGATGGGAAGGAATAAACAATACTCCTCCGCCCGCACCGTAAACAATATCGCCGGGAAGCACCGTAGCTTTTCCTATTCGCGTTATTCCGTTAAAGTCCTTCATTATGAATTCTCGTATGGGTGTAGGGTCGATTCCGCGATAATAAACCTGAACGCCTTCCACCGCTTTCATTTGCTGTGTATCTCTGATACCGCCCCATATAACTCCGCCGCCCGTTTTGGTTTTAGTTTTTATGGCGGTAGTTAAATTTCCACCCAGAAAAGTACCTTTATATATTTTGTCGTACATATCTACGACTACGACGTCGCCTTCGGTAAGACTGTCGATGACCCACTGATTATAGTTTCCCTTTCTTCCTTCCTGTGCGCCGATGCCGAACATGACCTCGTGCAAATCGGGGCGGGTGGGAACGAAGGTAGCGGTGACAGCTCTTCCTATAAGTATTCTGCCGTCGTCGTGCAAGGTTTTCAAATCGCCTTCGAATTGACTTTCATAGCCTTTTATGAAAATAGGTTTCCAAAGCTCTTCGAGCGTCATTTTGCGCATTTTTTCGAGATACTTATCTGCTACCTTAGGTCTGCCGTCCTCAAATCTCTCTCCCTTCCATTGTGGAGTCAGTGCAATAATGTCTTCACGTGAATTAAACCTGATCATACTTTTTTTCGGACCTCTATACAGATGCCGAACCTCCTTTTTAATAATTATAAGCTCATACCGCCGTCAACTTTAATATCCGCGCCCGTGATATAGTTACTCGCATCACCGGCCAAAAATGCGACTATCCCGGCACATTCCTCCGCAGTTCCGAATCTGCCGACGGGGATGTGAGCTTCAACCGTTTTTCGGGCATTTTCATCACTGTATATCTTTTCGTTTCTCGGAGTTGCAATAGCTCCCGGGGATACGTTGTTTACGGTAATACCGAAGGGAGCGACTTCTTTCGCAACGTTTTCGACCAGACTCATAACGGCGCACTTCGTCGCCGCATAAACGGAAAGCTCGGGATGTGTGCGATGCTGGTTAACGCTGCCTATCGTGATAATTCGTCCGAACCCCGCCTCTTTCATATCCGAATAGTACGTCTGCATGAGTCTGAGAGTTGAAACGAAGTTTACCGTCAACTGTTTATATATACTTTCGAGCTTTGCATTTTGCCACTCTTCCTTGAACTGAACGCTGGCGTTAAGTACCAAAACGTCGACTCTGCCCGTTTTTTCTTTTAGTTGCTCTACTTGATTTATATCGCTCAAATCGCAGACAACAGACTTGCAGGCAGATATCTCGTCCTTTACCCGCTCGGCTTTTTCTTTATCCGAGGAACAATGGACTATTACGTTATATCCGTCCGCAACGAGTTTCTTTGCAATTTCTTTTCCTATACCCTGCGTTGAGCCCGTAACCAATGCAGTTTTCATATTATCGCTTTTTTCCCGTTCTCATCAAAACTATAATTATAAGTTTTCCCGTTTACGGTTATTTCATATTCTCCGTAAAAACCGCGGAATTTTGCCGTCCCGTTTTCATCTGCGGTAATCGTTTCGTTCGTTGTCCATACTTCCTTAATCAAATGGCGCAGCCGCTTAAAAGCAGGTTTTTCGCTCATATCGAATCTAAGGAGCCCTCCACGGTAGTAGTTCTCGCCGTCAGCCATATTACCGGGGGTGGTAAATGCCGCATACCCGTCGGCAAGATTCCAATATATTATTTGAGTTATGTTCGGATGCGAGAACCAAAGCGAATACAATTTTTCTATGACGTCCGCCTGAGATTCTTCGTCCGAAGCGTCTTCGGTAAATGCAGGTATGGTTACTTCCGTTATCTGAATATCCTTGTTAAAACGCGAATAGTTATCAAGTATTTTGAACAAATGCTCGGCATTATAATAGGTTCTTGTTGAATTGAAGTACGAATCCTGTCTGAAGAACATATGGAACTGCATTCCGACAGCGTCTATCCTACCGCCTTCGTTCAATTCTTTTTCAATACAGGAATAATATGTATCCGCAGAATTCCCCCCTGCAGCCCAGATGCCCGACCATTCGTTTATGGCAAGCGTGTTGTTGGGAAAGTACTTATCGGCGAGTCTGTAACAATAATCTATATAATCCGGTTCCTTGTAGAATTTCGTTATTCCGCTCTTCCAAAACATTTCATTGGTTACTTCAATGGTGGGGATTCTGTGTGCATATCTGGAAGAAATCTGCTTCATTCTTTCTTCCAGGTGCAGTTTTATATCATCTACCGATCTATCGGAGAGCCATTTCGGGAAGAAATGTTCGTAACAAAGAGCGTGTTCACGCGGTTCAATACCGTTTTTCTCGCAGAATTCCACACACAAGTCAGTGGGAGGACGCCGATAAATCTTTTCGCTGTCCTTTTCATATCTTGTTTTTCCTTCTTCGGGTTCGGTTGCATCCCAATAAAAAGGCACGGTGGCTATATTGAAAAACTCCTTGAGTTTCTCTTTGTAAATCTCGTTTTTTTGTTCATCGTCAGGAATCTCGTCCAGCATAAACATATTGCATCCGAAACGGAATTTGTGTTTCTTCAGCTTTACCGTAACGCTATCGCCGGGAAGTACTTTAATCGAGAAATTTCCTTTTCGGTTTTTCTCTATGCCCTCGCTTATTCTTTTGCTTGTTTCTTCGTTGCCGACAAACAAGTCGTTTATATCGTAAGCCATATTGCTCTCCTCATTTTTTTGTTATGGGAATTATGACCACTCTCTGTCGTTTGACCACTCTTTATCCCACGCGGAAGTATCCGACCACGGCTCTTCGCAATCCGCTTTTCTGAATTTTTCTATGAGCTCTTCGTTCAGACTCTCTATTCCGAGTCCGGGTGCGTCGGGGACTTTCATAAATCCGTTTTCGAGTTTAATTTTCGGAGTTACGAGTTCAAACCATTCCGGGTGATCTACGGAATGGAATTCCACTGCGAGAACGTTTTTGAGAGCCGCCGCGGCATGGACCGCAGCCATAAAAGCTATCGGACTCTCTGCCATGTGTATGGCAAGTGCAACTCCGTATTTGTCGCACAAATCACCGACTTTTTTCATCTCGCTCAAACCGCCGATAGTCAAAACGTCCGGATGAATAACGTTTAAGCCGGATTTCATCGCATTTTCAAAATTCTCGGCAAGGTAAATATCTTCTCCGGTACACATCGGCACGCAAGAGTTGTCCGTAAATTTCTTTATGTCTTTGCTATTCTGCCACGGAGTTAAATCTTCCATCCATGCAATATTGTATTTTTCAAGTCGCTTCGAAAATCTGATTGCATCCTCTATTGCAACGTGTCCGAAATGATCTATTGCAAGAGGAACCTCATATCCGATTACTTCACGCACCTGCCTTACGTAGTCTTCAAGATAATCGAGACCTTTTTCGGTAATGTGTATTCCCGTTGCGTAATGAGGTATGGTAAATATCTGATAATTCTTCCCGAACATCAAGGATTTATCTATCGAACCCGATTGATGAGAAATTGCTTTCATATTGTATTTTTTGAAGTCCTCTATCATACCGAGGGGAGCATTCAATGTCCCGGGTTCGTCGTATAAAAGCTCGATTCCCAGATCCATTTTAAGAAAAGTGAATCCCTGTTCCATGCGTTTTTTGAGAGCAAGTCCCATATCGTGTCCCGTATGTTTTCCGTCAACGTCGGTATCGCAATAAATGCGGACTTCGTCACGCCATTTACCTCCGAGCAGTTGATATACTGGTACACCGTAAAACTTTCCTACGATATCCCACAGAGCCACTTCGATACCGGAAACCCCGCCGCCCTGACGTGAATGTCCGCCGAATTGCTTTATGCGATTGAAAATTTTCTCAACGTTAAGCGGATTTTCTCCTACAATTCTCGATTTCAGCATCTTAGCGTATGTTGCGCTCGACGCATCACGCACTTCACCGTAACCGACTATATCGGAATTGGTATAAATTTTAAGAAGTATCATGTGCTTCGGCAGACCGTTTATATCTGCAACTCTTAAATCGGTAATCCTGAGCTCGTTTGGATTCATAATTAACTTCCTTATTTAATTGCATTTTTATCACAACTGTGTTATACTGTTTTCAGCATATCACTAAAACGGCAATCATTCGACAACTATATTCCCGTTTTTGCAAACAATATTCCGAAAGGCGATACAATGGAAACTATTACTGAAATAACCGATATATACGGCAACGTCGTTTTCAAGCTGTTCAAATCCACTGCATACGCAAGAAAAAATCAAGTACGCATGCACAGGCATACGTTATTTGAAATCTCGCTGATAATAAAAGGCAACGGTAATTATTTAACTGAGCACGGATTGGAAAACATCAACCAAGGCGACGTTTTCATCTTTTCGGGCAACGAATACCACTGCATCAAGGATATCGAACCCTGTGAGGACGGCAAAGATATGGAGCTGTTAAATATACAGTTTAATTCGAGTTTCGTATTAAAGGATTCGGAATCATATACCGAAAACTTTATGGACGTTTTCTTCAAACGAAAAGCAGGCTTCTCAAATAAAATCGGCTCATCGGCGGAATCCGAGAAAAAATTGATAAACAATATTCTACTGATTAAAAAAGAATGTGAAGATAAACTGCCGTGCTATCACTACGCCGTAAAGGCTGATTTAATACGTCTTTTGGTCGTTTTATACCGCGATTTTAACCTTACGGATGCAAACTGCGAAATTCGTTGCGGAGTAAAACATACAGACGAAATAAACAAGGCCGTTGCATTTATTAATGCGCATTACTGCGAGAACATCACCCTTAAAGAAATAGTGTCCGTAAGCACTGTTTCAAAATCAACTTTTATTGCAGCATTTTATCAGCAATACAATATGACAACGTGGGACTATATAAATATCAAAAGAATAGAAAAAGCGCTGTCCCTGCTTAAAAACACGGACAAAACCATACTCTGCGTAGCGACGGAATGCGGATATAACAATACGGCGAATTTTAACCGAATATTCAAAAAAATCACGGGCATTACCCCGAAAGTCTACCGCTCCGCCAAGTAATTTATAACAAAAGCACAAGACCGATAAAAGGACGTTCCTGTCAGGGATTATACGAAAGCAAAAAATAACTTAACGGGAACCCCTGCAAGTACGTATTGCAAAGATAAAAAGATAATTCGAAAAACTCAAGTTATCTTTGTAATACGCATTTTTAATATTGTTATTTCTTATTGGTGATGGCAACACTTCAGTCGTCAGAGCCTCTTGACAGAAATATTTGAGCAGTGTATAATGTATCTGTATCTAATACAAGTACTACTATATAAAGAACGAATATTATGTTTCGAGAATAATCAGAGGAGGAAAAAGAATGGACACAAAGTTTTCCGTTTCCATTCACGTGCTTATTCTGATTTCGGAGTCTCCAAATCCGATAAGCTCTGATCAAATGGCAGAAAGCGTCGGCACTAATGCCAGCTATATCCGCAAAATACTGGCACTACTGAAAAAAGCGGAGATTGTTGACGGACACAGAGGAATCAGCGGGTATAGGCTGACTGTTGCCCCGCAACAACTTTCGTTGCTTCAAGTCTATAAAGCAGTTACGGAGCAATCCAAGCTTCATCTTCTGGATATCCATCAAAACCCTGAGGACCGGTGTATTGTTGGCCGCAATATCAAGCCCGTGCTGACCGATATGTTTGCGGATGTTGAAGAGGGCTTCGCCCGTTCACTTGCCGGCAAAACACTTGCCGACTGTATTGAAAGCATACGCAAATATCATAACAGGAGAAAATATATATGAAGACTGTAGAAATCATTTTCAGTCCTACGGGCGGAACGGAAAAAGTCGCCGGCATCATCAGTAGACAGTGGAGCGAAAGCACCACAAAAATCGATCTGAGCGATTTTAAAACCGATTTTTCAGGGTGTGCAATCGGCAAAGAAGATCAGGTACTGATTGCTATGCCATCATTCGGAGGACGGGCTCCTGCCGTGGCAATCGAGCGGTTAAGGAAAATTGCAGGAAACGGTGCAAAATGTACCCTTGTGTGTGTATACGGAAACCGTGCTTATGAGGACACGCTTGCGGAAATGGAGGACGCGGCAAAAGCTTGCGGTTTCCATGTTGTTGCGGCTGTCGCCGCTGTTGCACAGCATTCCATCATCCCACAATATGCCGCAAACAGACCTGACGCCTCAGATGAAAAACAGTTGGAACAGTTTGCACAGCAGATTAAATACAAGACAGAATCGGCAGCTTCTGTTCCGGGCAACCGTCCTTACAAAAAGGCAGGCGGTACCGAATTAGTGCCTAAGCCCTCCAAAGATTGTGTCAAATGCGGCGTTTGTGCGAAAAACTGCCCTGTGCAGGCAATCGATACAGTAAAATTTAAAGCAGATTCTAAAAAGTGCATTGCCTGTATGCGCTGTGTGAAGCAGTGTTCCCATAATGCCAGAAAAGTCAATGGCGCTATGGTATCCATTGCGGCAATGGTAATTAAAAAGGCTTGTTCGGTAAGAAAAGAAAACGAGCTGTTTTTGTAACCGAAAAGAATACATAAAAAAATAAAACACTATGAAAACGATAGTTGTTGACATAGGTGGCGGCCTTAGGGGAATCAACCGGAACTTCATCGTGTGGTTTGTGTTGCTTTTCAAGGAAACCCGAAGAAATATCGCTATGAAATGAGGAATACCGTTATGAAGTTAATAAAACATGAAAAAGTGAATTCTTGTATGACAGATCCTTTGGCAAATTTATCGGTATTCGGTTGTTTTCAGATTGCTGAAGAAACCGTTACCGAGCTTATGGGTAAGCTAAAAATCGACGGCATTACCGTAAAGAAAGAATACAATGCAGTTTGGATTTTCGCAAAAAGCAAACTGAAAGTATTAAGCAACATAGCTTGGAATGAACAATATACAGTTGTCGGTTTCATTTCCAATGTAACACGCATATCAATTGACATCGATATCGAAATCAAAAACAAATCAGATGAACTTTGTGCGTATTTGAGAGTGGAACTATGTGCTCTGGATTTACAATCAGGCAAAATCCGAAAGGTGTCAACGGTTGGAGTTGATGACAGTATTCCAACGGAACCTCCCGAAACAGATTTATCATTTTCAAAATTCGATGCGGAAAATTTACCCAAGGCAACGGAAGTGCAGATAAAGTATACCAATATAGATTTTGCCGGACATACAAATAATAAAGAATACATTCGATTTATATTAAATACCTATTCTGTTCGGGAGCTTGAGGAAAGACCGATTAAAGAAATGGATATTGTGTATATAAATCAAACATATGAGAATGACATCTTAACGGTACAAAAAGACAGCGACAATGATAGAGATATTATTGCTATCCAAAAGGACGGTAACTATGTAGTCAAAAGCGAGATTGTCCGTAGCAACAGCAAAACAGATAGGGAGTACATTTTGTAACGAAACATATTCGTATTGCTCTGAATAAGTTTGCTTGTGAAAGGCTCGTTTCCGAATAAGCAGACGATACCGTCCGGTTTCAAAACTCGCATATATCCTTTCCAAAGTTCCGTCAGATCGATTTCCCTATCCCACTTATGTTTTGTCTTACCGCAACCATACGGAAGATCGCATAGAATAAGGTCAACGCTTTGCTTTGGCAATTCTTTCATAACCGACAAACAATCTCCTTGATAAAGTCGTATCATCGCTTGCCGTTACCGCCTGTATTTTTCGGAATAGTCGGCGTATAGGTCGATTTAACGGGCATTGAGCGCAAGGCTTTGATTGCCGTTCCCTCGTAATAATCAGGCGATTTATTCGGTCTGAACAACCCGCTCGTGGCGAAGATACGAAGCATTTGCTCTTTATCCCCGTTACACCAATAGGCAAGTAAATTCATCAGCGACATATCCGAGTTCGAATGATTCTTCTGCAAATCTTCGCCCGCATAAAGTCTTTTGAATTTATCCCCGTTCTTTGCGTTCGACGCCTTTTCCACGACGTCACGGTCGGTCATCGTTGACAGTCCGTTCACGCCTTTGCATACGCCTTTTCACTCTTCGCGTTTCTCGCACTTTCGGGACAAAAGTTCTTTCATTTCGGGCGTATCGAAACTTTCAAGGCAAGAATAGTCTGCGCCGTCGCCCGTCATTGCGATGAGATGTTCTTTCTGATAGATTTTCAAATCGCCGTCTTTTGAGAATGTACGAATATCCATACCGCTCGTTTTTGCCGAAAATATGCAATCCGTTTCCGCTTACCGACTTTTCGACGTAGGTCTTGCCGCACTTTGAAAGAACTTCTTTTGCGAGTGCGGACGGCTGTCCGTTTTCATCGTAACAACGGTCAAGGTCGATACAGGAAATATTGTCCTTTCCGTCAAGCGCGTAAGCAATCGTCGTACCGCCTTTTTCTTTCAGGTACTTTAAGGCGTTATCGAAGGTCGTCCACGTTTCGGGGTTGTCGCTTTCGGCATACTCGCCCTTGTCGCTGTTGCAGTTGACGGGGCGTTTATTATATTTACCCTTGTCGGCATTCCACCACGTTTTAACTACAACCCAATTAGGTCGCGCTTTCATTTCGTCGGGAACGGCGGCGCGTAATGCTTTTTCTTTTTCGTCGAAAGAAGTATTTGCCTCAACGCTCGGTCGTTTGTATTCTGCGCCGTATGCTCCTGCGTCCTTTCCTCTGACTTCCTCGCAAAAATCCTTTGCCGATAGTTCTGCCGTTTTCTTTTCTTCGCCGCTGTTGTCACTTAAATGTATAAAGACATTAAAACGGAAAACTGTGTCATATTTCTTAACCTGTTCCTTAATGTTTTTCAGCAACCGCCGCTTCGCTTTCAACTGCTGTCGTTTCGCTTGTCGGCTCGACATAATCGCCTTTATACTCCTTACCGCAAACCGCAAATACCGTCATAAACATCGTCTTTATATCCCGCCAAAATCCAAACTTTTCAATCGCTTTCAGATTGTAATACATTTTTGCAGGCAGTATCTTTTCGATGTAAACCCTATCGGTATCTTCTGCCCCGTTCAAGAGTTCAGCCTCGTCCTTATAATAAATACTTGCAAGACTTGTAACGCCGGCAGGCAATAAAAGCGTTGCCCTCATTTCGGGGGTATACTCTGAAACATATTTCGGCACCTCGGGGCGCGTTCCCACAAAAGTCATTGTTCCTCGAAAAATGTCAATCAGTTGACAAACCTCGTCAAGCCGGCATTTACGAATGAATCTTCCGACTTTGGTTACACGAGAATCGTGGTCCACGGTAACCTGTGAACCCTTATCGGCATCCACTACCATAGAGCGAAATTTGAAAATTCTGAAATGTTTTCCGTATTGCGTGACCCGCTCTTGCCGATAAAATACCGGACCTTTGCTGTCGATTTTTATCGCAATCGCAAGAATCAGAAACAACGGCGATAATACAATCAACATTAAAGCTGAAACGAAAATATCGAAAACGCGCTTCCAAAATAACGAAAAATTCTTTTTACGCAAAATATCATAATATTTCCGCACTTCGTCCGTCTGCATTTCGGGCGGCAGTTTCTCCCATTTGCAAATCAGCATCAGAGGTACTCCCGCAGAATATCCACGAAATTATCGATTACATATTGTACCTGTTCATCAGTCAAACAAGTGTGCAACGGCAACGTAATTTCGTGTGCAAAATGGTTGTAAGCATTCGGATAATCTTTAATATCGAATCCGAGTTCCTTATATGCCGTGTGCATAGGGAGCGGCTTGTAATGCACGTTGCAGGCAATGCCCTGTTCCGCCATTTTCGTAATGATTTCGCCGCGCTGCTTATATGTAATATTCGGTATTTCCGTAATATACAAATGTCCCGAAGATTCGTGTTCGGCTGTATAATGCGGCAATACCTTTACCCCGAGCGGTTTCAACGCCGCGTCATAACGCGCGATAATTTCTCTGCGCCGTTTCAGCATATCGGGATAACGCTCGAACTGCTTTAATCCGATTGCCGCAACGACGTCCGTCATATTACATTTATACCAAGTACCTACAATGTCGTATTCCCACGCACCAAGCTTTGTCTTTTCCAACGCACTCTTCGACTGACCGTGAAGGCTCAAAAGTTGAAGTTTATGATAAATATCTTCATCACTGATTCCGTCAATCGTTTTCCAAGTAAGCGCGCCGCCTTCCGCCGTTGTAAAATTCTTTACGGCGTGAAAACTAAAACTTGAAAAATCGGCGATGGAACCAACCATTTTTCCGTGCCGGTTTGCACCGAACGCGTGCGCCGTATCCGCACAAACGGCTATTCTGCCGATTGCTTTCTGAATCTCATTCGACGGCTTGAATAAAGACTTCTTTTTCTCTACGATTTCGAAAATTCGGTCGTAATCGCAAGGCACACCGCCGAGGTCGACGGGAATAATCACCTTTGTTTTATCCGTAACCGCCTTTTCAAGCGCGTCATAATCCATTTCAAGACTATCAGCTTGCGAATCGATGAGTTTCAACGTTGCACCAACGTGGCAAACAACGGAAGCCGAAGCCGTATAGGTATACGCAGGAACGATTACTTCATCGCCCGCCCCGATGCCGAGAATATGTAACGCCATTTTCGCGCAAGCCGTCTGCGAATTAAGACATACGCATTTATTTACGCCTATCCATTCGGCAATTTCTTTTTCAAGTTGCTTCGTTCTCGGACCGGTTGTAATCCAACCGGAACGCAAAGCAACTGCTACTTCGTTAATTTCAAGATCGGATATATCCGGAGGGGAAAAAGGTACTCTCATTTGTAAAAACTCCTTTTACATTCCATCTTCAAAACAATAATTATTCCCTTCGGGCGTTTTCTTTGCGAGCTTGTTCCCGTAACAAATTTGCCCGTGCTTTACTTCCGTTTTCGGCTCTACATAGGTATTGTCCACAACTGTCGCTCCGCAACATATCGTAGAACCTCTGCCGACTTCGCTTCCGCAATCGATTGTTGCGTTTGCACCGATATAACAGCAATCATTGATAACTGCGCCGCTATTCACTGCCGCGAAAGGCTCGATCATAACGCCTTTTCCCACTTTTGCGGTTTTGCTGACATACGACTTTGGGCTAATCAAAGTAGCAATCGTATATCCACACTCTTCAAGAATAAGCGTAAGTTTTAGTCTTTCCGTCATATCCGCTACCGCAACAAAAGCAAAAGAATATTCAGTTACTCTGCTTTTGTAGCTTACATCCGCAGAAAAATCATCGAGCAATACAATCGTGTTGAACTTTCCTGTTTTCTCTGCAATTTCTTTTGCGACTTGTCCGTACTGCCCCGCGCCTAATATCAATAAATTTTTATCCTCGTCCATTTTGTTCTCCCCCGTTACACACAAATACCAAGTTGAGATAATTTCATTACTTGTGTTGAAGTTGTTTAATACGTTATTTTGAACGCCCAACGACATAAGTTTTTTCGCTTGTCCTTCTGTAAGAGTTTTCTTTTTTCCGCTTCTGCCGGTAGACTTTCCGTTTAATCTTGCTTTTTGTTCGGTAAGCCACCGCGCAAGCCAAACGCTTTCTACCACGTAATTTGCAGGGATTTTTAAATCTCCGTGTTCTGCGTAATACTGTTTCAGCAAAGCGAATTTTTCTTCCCAAGCGTCCGTTTTTTCAAAGCTCACGCCAAGCGCAAGCAACTTTTCTTTCTTTTTCCTCGGGAAGTTTTTCTCCGACATCAACCTGATACCGAATCCATCTGCCGAGCGCTAACCCGTCTGCCGTAACATACGCCACGGGAATATTTAAATCTCCGTGCTTTTTCTTGTATTCGCAAACCGCCAGATAAGCCTTATCCCACGTATTTTTGTGCCGTCCTTCCCAAGAAAAGCCTAATTCGTCAAGCCGTTTTATTTGTTCTTCCTTAAGATTATATATTAAATTTTATCACGGTTTTCAATGCCGTAGTTTTGTTGCTCTTTTTCTCTGTATAATTTTTGATTGCAACATCGGTCAAAATATCGATTATAACACATTCTACAATTATTTATTATAACGTATTTCCTAAAAAATTCAATCCGAATTACAAAACGAAAAATTTAATTTTTCCAAAAAGACAAGAGTTCAAACCCCCTTTTTTTGAAAAAAGAACTAAAATGCAGCTCCTGAATTCAAATATTCCGCAAAGTGCGCGAACCACAAAATATAGTAACAAAAAAGCACACGACCTACAAAATCTTGTGCTTTTTGTGTTTTGTAGCTTTTTCGTACTACAAAGATGGTGGGGGAAGGTGGATTCGGACCACCGAAGTCAGTGACAACAGATTTACAGTCTGCCCCCTTTGGCCGCTCGGGAATTCCCCCATATTTAACAAGCAAGTTGCTGGAGCTGGTGATAGGAGTCGAACCTACAACCTGCTGATTACAAATCAGCTGCTCTGCCATTGAGCCACACCAGCATGACCTGCAACGCTGTCAATTATAGCACATAATAAAATGCTTGTCAATATGTTTTTCAAATCTTTTTCGATTTTTTATTTATATTTTCCGATAGCATTTTCAGAAGCAAAACAAAAATTTTATTCAGCATACCAAGCACAAAAACAACCGGTCACGGTGCGCTCGGTATTACTCGTTATCATCTTCCGATTTGCTTTTCTTTTCTTTTGACTCGGAGACAGCACGAAGAAATTCACCGAGGAAAATTTCACTCATTTCGGTTTTTACGGCAACGGTATCCGAGCCGTTTGAAAAATAAACAATCTGCCACCTCTTCGGCATAATGCTTTTTAAGAAACTTACTTTTTTTCTTGCTCGTTCTGGCTTTTGGTCTGTTTTTCCGTTCATTGTGCATACGGTATTTATGACATTGGCAATGTTGGTATTGCATACGGTCATACGACGTCTGCCGTTTGTCTGAACTATGGCAAAAAACATCTGTCCTTCTCCGCCGTCGTATATTATATACTCGTAATCGGTAAGAAAGCTCTTCACGCATACAAAGATGGCTGCCGCCGCAGAAAGCACGCATATCACCGTCATAACAACGCCGTCGTTGATACGAGTTACCCTCGAAACAAGAGCTACGAGCATAATGACAGTGAATAGTACGAGCATAGCAACCGAGACGTTGTTTTGCCTCTTTACTTTTTCGGCAATCGGTTTCATGTCGGCACCTCCGAGCTTGAAAGTTTATATTCGGAAAACTTCGAGAAGGATTCCGTATTCTCAAAAATAACTATGTGGCTGAACACTTCTTCTTCGCCGGCAAGATAAATATCAACCTCAATAAGCTCTACGCCGTTAAAATCCACTCCGTCGAAGACCGCCTTGTCATAGTTATAAAACCATATTCTGTCGTGTATAACGGCAGACGTATCATAACTGTCTCCGACTACGTTTCCGTCACCGTCAAGTCCCTTGTAGGCAAATATTCTGTATGTGAACTGTCTTTCTCCGGCCTCGACCTTGTCTTTTTTATAAAAATCAGCTATATCGTCAAGAGCACTGTCATTGTATCTGAGCGTCACCTGTAAATTCCCTGCATTTTCCTCGAAAATAAGTTTTGACGCATAGAAAGCTCCGGTGCCGGAATTGTCGTGATAAATACGAATATGCTGTGTTTTAGGAGAAATACCCCCGTTTTCACGGTAGAATTCCGACAGACTCTCCGAATAATATATTTTCGAAACGGATGCCGGATAATACTGTGAAAAGATTATGCGAAGTATCATCGCCGAGCAGAATGAGAAAAGGGCGACGAGCCCGACGATTTTAATGATTTTTCTTGCTTTATTCATGTAATTTACCCATTTATGTTTTTGCAACAAAACCATGACGGTTTTCGTTATCTCTCAAAACACGATTGATTATAAGATATATCGATTATACATTAAAATTGCATCGTTGTCAAAGATTTATTCAAAAAGTAAAATAAAATTCACATTTACGCTTGACAATATCAAACAAAATGTGTATAATAACTTGTACGGCTTTGACATAGCTATTCTTTACTTATGCCAAATGCCGAATTTCTCACGGATGTAATATATGAAACTGGATTTAAGAGACTTAATAGCAGGCACGTCTGACGTTATGTCCATAGACTATCAGCTTACTCCGGAGTTCGATACCGCAGACCCGCGCAGCAATCTCTTTGGCGTCAGCTTCCCTTCAAAGATGACTGTAAGCGGTCGGGTTACAAACAATGCGGGATATATGCGTCTCACCCTTAAGTTATGTGCAGATTACGTAGCCTCATGCGCACGTTGTCTTGAAGACGTTAAGGGACGATTCGATTACGATTTTGAGAAAACCGTGGCGCTTGCCTCCGTAATAAACACACTTGACGAGGACAAACGTGATGAGTACGTTATCGTAGACGACGGTTTTGTCGACATCGACGAACAGTTGCTGGAGCTTTTCGAACTCAATTTCCCGACAAAAATTCTTTGCAGGGAAGAATGCCGAGGCCTGTGTCCGCGTTGCGGAAAGAACTTGAATACAGGAGATTGCGGATGCGTAAAGAAGGAAATTGACCCTCGTATGTTACCGCTTCAACAGCTCCTTGAGAAAATGAAAAAAGAAGAAAAATAAAAATAACAATATTGCGCCCAAAGCGCTATCCGGGAGGTATTAAGATGGCAGTACCAAAGAAAAAAGTTTCCAAAGCACGCAGAGATAAGAGACGTTCCCAGAACAGTAAGCTCACAGCACCGAGCATTGTGAAATGCCCGAAATGCGGAGAGTATAATCTCAACCACCGCGTATGCAGCAATTGCGGAACCTACGGCGGCGAGGAAATCATAAAGAAGGCTGACTGATTTTGAAAATAGAAGGGGCTGTTGCCTCTTTTATTTTTACCTTTTTCTCTATTTGTTACCTACCTGAAATACTTCGAGTTTTCCTTTGACGTTATCTGCGGTTATAACATGCAGAAATTTAAGGATTAACAGCCGAACGCATTTATTTGGCGCAAAGCACTTATCCACTCAACGAAGGATTCATAGTCGATTTTACGGGGTCCTCATTCTGAATATTATATAATTCCGTCATACGAAAATTTTTCGATACGGTTATCATGGAAACGCCAAAGAAATCAATGCGTAAAATAACTCATATAACTCCAAAGCAGAGATGAACGGAGATTACAACGCCGATTGCAATGTTGATTGTGCAAAAACAGAGAAGAAAAATAAAAGGGGCTGAGTCAAATATAAATTTTTGCTTACTCCATTTTACACATAAAGCAAAAATCACTCGCTGTCAATAAAAGATAGCGGGTGATTTTTGTATAGGCTGACGGTCCATTGGAAAATCTGCCCGAACTTGACTCAGCCCCTTGCATTATAGAGACCGTGTTTTACGGCTTCCAGGTATAGAACTGCGAGGTGAATTTTTCGACAAACTCGTCAATATTTTGTCCGACGTCGTATCCGTCTTTCAAGAGCTTGTTTATGCATGGTATATTGTACTGACCATCTGCGGAAGTCAGCATTATAGCACGGCTCTCACCCTTATACCATCCCTTCATATCGAGGAGATTTCTCACTGCGTCAACTCCGATTTCATTATAACCCTTCTGCGTGTAGTGAGGTCCTGCCCAGTGAAGCTGATTCATAGCAGTCGGAACATCATAGTGGAATCTTTCACGGAACGACTCGTCATCGTCTCCGTATACACTGTCAAAATAATAATCTACAAACCGATTGTTGTCAATCTCGGAGGATACCCATCTGTCGCCTGCATTGGAAACAAGATATACGTCCTCAAATTCTCCGCCCGCAAGTCCCATATAGAACTGCGCGAGCCTGGGGCCCGTCGGAACGGTATCCGCGAAGAAGTAAACTCCTTCCCCTATATTGTATGGTTCTGAACGTCTGAACGTCCTTGTAGATATAATGGCGGCAAATTCCATTCTCTTATTATTAATGATAAAATCCTCTTTTAATGCGGAATACATATTGGAGAAACGCATTGCGTACTCATTTGCGCTCATCTGTCCGCTCGGGTCGAGGCTCCAGTCACTCTCGCCCTGCACCCAGAAGAAGCCGTAGTGAGAAAGCTCGTAGTGACCTGCTGAAATCTCACTCTCCATCGTGTCCTTTACGGCATTCATAACGTATGACATTTCCTTGTACTGGTTTCGCAGGCTGTTAGCCGTTCCCGCCTCGCTGACGGAACTGTCGTCATAATCCGGATTCCAAAGCTTTATGGAAGAACCGGAGTGAGCACAGTTAACAACCCATACCTTTTCTGACGTCTCTCTCACCCATTCATCGGCTACTGCGGAATCTATGCCGCCCTTGCCGGTGCCCGATTCAGTGAGCGAATTCAGTTTATATTCGAGAGTCTCGCCGTTTACGTTTTTGTCCGACGTAAGAGTTTGTGCGACGTATCTTGCTCCGTTATCGTCGAGAAGAAATTCGGAGAAAAGCGAATTCTCTCCTTCAATAAAAGCATTATTAAAGCCGCTCTTATAGTAATACGCAGGTGCATATGTAGAATAAACGGTACCGTCCTCACAGCGAACGGAAGTTTTAGCATCTCCGTCGGCACCCTCTGCATTTGATTGACCTATTATCAGCAAAATGTTTATTTTTGCAGGTGATACCTTAATGGTTTTACTGCTGCCGTCGGTAAATACTGCCGTAGCAGTGCCGACAGCACGTGCAACCGCCTCGGTTTTGCTCTCTCCTACAAACTCGATGAGCGACGTATCGGCAGTATCTGTGCGTGCCTTTTTTGAGGTTATCGAAACGTCGGTAAACTGTGCAACCTCTTTGTCGAAGATATATCTGTCGTCATACGAAAGATTTATATCATAATTCGGTTGTGAAGGTGCAGGCTCCTCATTTTGCGGCGGATTATCGTTATCATCATTTGAGCTGCACGAAATCAGCGCAAAGGAGGAGAAAAACAACATCGCCAACATCAAAACAACTGCCGAAAATCTTTTTTTAATTCCTTGCATATCTGTTACACCTCAATTAACATATCGCTTGAAAGTTATGTATTAAAAATATGTGTTAATAATATGTTATCACAATTTTCCGTTATTTTCAACCGACAACTGAAATTTTGTCATAAGTATAAAGTTATATAAATTGTTTTTGTGCACAATACACAAAAAGGTCGGGCTGAACCCGACCCAAAGCAATGTCTGTTATTTGCGTTTTTATTATAAACATAGCAAAAATATGTAAAATCCTGCCCTGCCGTGTACCGCAAAATATTAACCCTGCAAAGCAGGTGGGTATCCTCTCTCCTGTTTTGTGCTTCCAACGTCCCGATTTTCGGGGAGGCCTGCATTCCCGCAGGTGAAGTACGGATTCCCTTAATATAAGTGTAGGTCCAAATTTCGCGGTATCACGCGAAGGGAAGGGTAACTTCCGGTATGTTAGCGGCAGCGTCAGTTGCCGTCGGTGTCTTCGCCCTCATCGTCATAATCTATTTCGTTAAAGAACTTGTCGTCGAAAATATCGGATACCTTATCGAATTCATCGTCGTCATCAACGGTGACAAGAATCGTCTCACCGTCCTCTTCCGCAACCTTAAGTATAACGTATTCCTCGGGATTTTCTATTGCGGTATTAACGAGTGCAAGATAGTTTTGACCGTCGCTCTCCGCAACGCCGATTACCTCGAACTGTTCCTCCTTGCCTTCTTCATCCGTAAGCGGGAGGATATCGCCCTCTTCAAATATTTCCATAATCATACCTCGTTTTTTGGCTATGCCGTTTTTCTAAATACATTTTATCAAATAATATGCTCTAAGTCAATAGTTTTATACTTAGTTTTTGGTGTATAAAAACCATTTCTTATTTCGGTAAAGATACAATAAACCATTACCTTGTCACATAAACTCGCATATTATCTGATTGCTGATGCACATTCCCTTATCCGTCAGAAAATATCTGTCCCTCTCTTCCCGAGCATAACCGCAGCGTACTGTTTTATCTATAAAATCCCTGTATTTATCAGGAAAGCTCTCTTTGAATCTTTCATAAAAATCTTTGTACGATATTCCGCTGTCAAGCCGCAAAGAGAGCATCAAATATTCCTCATATGCGCAAGTACCATCGATTTTTTCATGCTTGCCGGTTATATCCTCTCCTTTGATATAGGAGAAAATATCGCGTCCCTTTCCAAATCTTTCTCCGTTAAAGAAAGAATGAGCTGAAACTCCGAAGCCAATATATTCTTTCCCGCGCCAATACTTAAGATTGTGCCTGCAATCGTACCCCGGCTTTGCAAAATTACTTATCTCATAATGATTATATCCCGCGCCTTCGAGTCTTTCGCATGTATGAAGATATATATCAGCGCTTTCATCATCATTCGGAAGATTCAGTTTATCTTTGATTTTTTCAAAAGGAGTTCCCTCCTCTATTTTCAACATATATGCCGATATATGCTCACACCCCGTAGAAATCGCATAGTCTATGGTTTTGTCGAGTTCGACAATACTCTGCCCCGGCAGCGCTGTCATTATATCAATATTGACGTTATCAAATCCTGCCCGTCTCGCATCAGAGAAGCAGTAGGCAAGCTCCCGCGACGTATGTATTCTCCCGAGCAATTTAAGCTCCGCATCGAGTGCGGATTGCATGCCTATGCTCAAGCGGTTTATACCGATTTCTCGAAGGAATCGAAGATAATCGGCATTGACGGTGCCCGGATTTATTTCCGCGCTTATCTCTGCCCCTGATGATATATTATATTCATTCAGAGCCGAAAATATAATGTCAAGCTGCTTTTTTGTGAGAAGCGACGGCGTTCCTCCACCGAAAAAAATGCTGTCAACCACATAATCGTCGCATAATGCTTTTGTGTTCTTGATTTCTTTTGCAAGCGCATCTGTATATTTGTCGGCTATGCCGTCGCTGAGGTTGTCGTAGGAACAAAAATCACAGTAATTGCATTTCTTAACGCAAAAAGGGATATGTACATATAATCCGAGTTCCTTCATGATATGTAATACCCCCTGAGCGCTTTCTATGTGCTTTTTCCGTAATACCGCGTTGATTAAACGCAACTGAACTTAGGTGTCATCGTCGAGCTTGAGTACTGCCATGAACGCCTCCGGAGTTACCTCTACGGAGCCGAGCTTGCGCATCTTTTTCTTGCCCTCTTTTTGTTTTTCAAGCAGCTTCTTTTTTCTCGTTATATCTCCGCCGTAACATTTTGCGAGAACGTCCTTGCGCATAGCCTTGACAGTCTCCCTTGCAATAACCTTGGACCCTATCGCCGCCTGTATTGGAACCTCAAACAACTGCCTTGGTATATTCTCCTTCAATTTCTCCGTTATTTTGCGAGCTCGGGAATATGCCCTGTCCTCAAATACGATAAACGAGAGTGCATCCACCTGTTCGCCGTTGAGAAGAAAATCAAGTTTAACGAGCTTGCTCTCTCTGTATTCACAGAACTCATAGTCAAGAGAAGCGTATCCCTTGCTTCTGCTTTTGAGAGCATCGAAAAAGTCGTATATAATCTCATTAAGGGGCATCTCGTAATGAAGCTCCGCTCTTTGAGTATCAATATACTTCATATCAATGAATACACCCCTACGCTCCTGACAAAGGTCCATTAAATTCCCGATGTATTCTGCAGGCGTGATAATACTCGCCTTCACCATAGGCTCATATGCTTTTTCAATTTCGTCTGTCGGCGGGAAATTTGACGGATTGTCGATGTACATCTCCTCTCCGCCTCTTTTGATTATCTTATAAATAACACTCGGAGCGGTAGTTATGAGGTCTATGTTAAATTCCCTCTCGAGTCTCTCCTCTATTATCTCCATATGAAGAAGTCCGAGGAACCCGCATCTGAAACCGAAGCCGAGCGCAACTGACGTTTCCGGTTCAAATACGAGAGACGCATCGTTGAGCTGCAATTTTTCAAGTGAATCACGCAAATCGCCGTATTTTGCACCGTCGGCAGGATATATTCCCGCATATACCATCGGATTGACGTGATGAAATCCGGGTAGTGGCTCTTTTGCTCCCCCCTCTGCGGTTGTCACCGTATCTCCGACGCGAGTATCACGCACGTTTTTGATGCTTGCGGTAATATAACCTACGTCTCCTGCGGAAAGCGAATTGCACTTTTTGAGTCCGAACGGTTGCATCGTGCCGACCTCGACGACCTCGAACTGCGCGCCTGTATTCATCATACGTATTATATCGTAAGGACGAACCGTCCCCTCGAAAACACGTACGTATACCACAACACCGAGGTAACTGTCATACTGCGAATCAAAAATAAGGCACTTAAGAGGAGCATCGGGATTCCCCTGCGGAGGAGGAACGAATTTTACTATTCCCTCGAGGACCCCCTCAATATTTATACCGGTTTTGGCAGATACGGCAGGTGCGTTATCCGCGGGGATACCTATGATATCCTCGATTTCCGAACGGGTATTCTCTATATCTGCGGACGGTAAATCTATTTTGTTTATAACAGGCAGTATCTCAAGATTATTATCTATTGCAAGATATGCGTTAGCCAGAGTCTGCGCCTCTACCCCTTGTGTCGCGTCAACGACAAGAAGCGCGCCCTCACACGCGTTGAGCGAACGCGAAACCTCGTATCCGAAGTCAACGTGACCGGGAGTATCAATAAGGTTAAAATAATAATCTTCGCCGTCATCTGCATGGTAAGTCAGATTCACCGCACGGGCTTTTATCGTTATTCCTCTCTCGCGCTCAAGATCCATATCGTCGAGCAGCTGCTCTTCGAGTTCTCTTTCCGCCACCGCATGAGTTTTTTCAAGTATCCTGTCGGCAAGTGTCGACTTGCCGTGGTCTATATGTGCTATTATAGAAAAATTTCTTGTATGCTTCTGTTTTTCCGTCACGGATTTTTATCTCCTTCAATGCCTGCGTTCTTTTTACTCTCTTCCGTATATTCGTTTTTGCAACCGTATGTGTCGCTTTTGCACGCAGTTGTGCCGCCATTGATTTGTCCATCTCTCCGACGTATGCGCTTGCTGCCCGAAAAGACGGAGTAAATACATTCGAGAACCGAGCATACCTTATCCATTCTGCAAACGATAAGCCCCTCCTTTGTTTTCGGCTTGTTTCCGAACAGCGGCCACATATGAGACGATATTATGTCAATCTCCGTATCGGTCAGAGCCATTACCTTTTGCGCATTTGAGAGGGCAAGCATGGGGTGGACCTTGTTATGCTTCCTCGGGTAATTATCCCTGTCTTTATAGTCGTAGTAAAACAAATCGTGGAGCATTGCGGCACGTGCAGTATCATCGTATTTCAGACCTCGTCTCTTTGCCTTGATATAGCTGAGATATGAGACGCTCAAAAGGTGCTGAAACCGATTAACCCTCATATGATGACGCAAAAACATCATATCGGCAACTTCTTTTTTCATCAAAAGGTCACCGATAACGTTGAGAAATTCCTTTCCGCGTGCATATTTTTCAAGCCTTAACGACTCTTTATATAACCTTAAATAATTCATTCTTCGCGTTTCTCTTTGTTTGTCTGCCGACAGTGTCCCGTTGCAGTCTCGGGAATATATATCTATTATATATTTTATATTACCCCAATTTCATGCTTTGATGAATTTTTGAGTATCTTCCTTATAAAGTTTTGTCTTTGCTTCCAGCTTCTCACGGCTCTGTGCGCTGGCGAGGAAATACATTTTTACCTTAGGCTCTGTTCCCGAGGGACGAACTATGATTTTATCTCCGTTTTCAAGTGTATAATAAAGCACATCGCTAAGAGTAAGTCCGGTAGGAGAGCTCTCTTTGCTGTCAACGTCAATTATCTTCCCCTTGCTGTAATCGCCGATAAGTCTGACTTTCACTCCTCCTATTGTTGCAGGCGGATTGTCACGGAGATTCTGCATGACGAGGCGTCTCTTTTCTATTCCGTCAAGACCTTCCATATAATAGTCGGAAACTCCCTCTCCGAAATAACCGTATTTTTCATAGAGCTTTTCGAGTGCATCGGAAATAGTCATGCCCATGGACTTGTAATATGCTGTCATCTCGCATATCATCATGGTAGCACCTACCGCATCCTTATCTCTCGCATAGCTTCCGAAGAGGTATCCGTAGCTCTCCTCAAAGCCGAAGATAAACTCTCCGTCCGCTCCGCTGCTCTCATATTTCTTTATTACTTCGCCGATAAACTTGAATCCTGTCAGAACGTTGTATAGTTTTACACCGTTTACCTTTGCTATTTCAGCGGCAAGCTCGGTTGATACTATTGACTTCGCACAATAGGAATTTTTATCGAGTGTTCCCTTCTTACGTCTTGCATTTATTACGTAATCGAGAAGAAGAGCACCCATCTGGTTGCCCGTAACGGTTACGAACTTACCGTCCTTGTTTCTGCTCATAACGCCTACTCTGTCGGAGTCCGGGTCAGTCGCTATTATCAGGTCGGAGCCCTCTCTCTGCGCAATTTCTATACCCAGAGAAAACACCTCGGCATATTCCGGATTCGGTTTTTTTACTGTCGGAAAATTGCCGTCGAGTACCATCTGCTCGGGAACAGGATAAAGATATTTGAGACCTATTCTCGACAATACAAGAGGAACGAGTCTGTACCCTGCACCATGAAGAGGGGTATATACTATTTTGAGTTCATCCGCAACGTTTTTAACCGCATTTTCATTTATCTGCGTATTGAGCACGGCGGAAAGATACTTTTCGTCGAAATCCTCTCCGAGCATTTCTATAACTCCGGCAGATACTGCCGATTCAAAATTCACTTTTTCGAATCCGCCGAGAACGTCGATTTCGGAAATATATGACGAAACTATTGAGGCCTGCTCGGGTGATATCTGTGCGCCGTCCTCCCAATACGCCTTGTATCCGTTATACTGCTTCGGGTTATGAGATGCCGTTATGTTGATTCCCGCAATACAGCGTAACTCTCTCACTGCGAATGAAAGCTCGGGAGTGGGCCTTACTCCGTCAAAAAGATAAACTTTTATTTTATTTGCGGCAAGCACGGTTGCCGCCGTTTTAGCAAAAGCTTCCGAGTTGTTTCTGCTGTCATATGCTATTGCGACACCGCGCTCGGCGCCTCTCTCGGATATTATAAGATTTGCAATTCCCTGCGTTGCCTGCGCTACCGTATACGTATTCATACATGCAGGTCCCGTATTCATCGTGGAACGCAGACCCGCCGTGCCGAAGCTCATAGCAGAACCGAAACGAAGCTCCTTCTCCTCTTCGTTGTCAGCGATTGCAATAAGCTCTTCCTTTTCCTTTGTCGTAAGTACGTCGGAATTAAGCCACCTTAAATATTCTTCACAGTAATTCATTATGTTATCCTTTCAGTATTCGCCTGCATTTTATGGTATACTATATGTGCTGACTTTTGTGTGTTGTTATTTTGCCGGATTTATTATATCTTTCTTTGCCTTTTCAAGGGCGCAGGCGAGCTGGTCCGGGCACGAGGTCCCTCTGCTGCCGCACTTTATTCCCTTCAGTTTCGATATGGCGTCATCGATTTTCATTCCTTCGACGAGCCTTGCAACACCCTGCGTATTACCCGCACAACCGTATGTGAATTTAACGTGCGATATTTTATCACCGTCAAGCTCTACGTCGATTTGCTTTGAGCAAACTCCTATGGGCTTATAAACAATTTTTTCCATATTATTCTCCTTTTCCCAACTGATACTTACTGAACACCGTTGTTATTATGTTATCATATTCTTGTTTTCATCTTCGTCAATATATGCCTTAACTCCGCAAAGCGAAAAATCGGGCGAAAATACAGACATATAAACGACTGTCGCAGTGATGCCGTCATATGCTCCGCGTGCCGTAACCGTTGTTCTGCCGTCTTTTTTCGAGTAGTGAATAAAGCTTGTGTCAAGGCCGAAATATTCAAAGCACGAGAGCACATCGCAGAGCGTAAGACCTTCACAGGGTAAAAAGCGCATCGTAAGATACAGCAAATCATTATCTTTATACAAACCTTCGTTTATACCGTTAGATATAAGCGACAGTTCGAGCGTTTTTCCGTCGCTCTGTCTCTCTCTTACACCGAGCAGCATTATCTGTGAGCTCTGCTCAAGTTGGTCAAGCACCGACGAAATGTCTCCGAATGATGAATCGGCACTCGGTATTATTCCGTATGAAGCACGCCCGCTTTTTACTGAATCAGTCACAGACTCCGTATCGTCTGCATAAATCAAAGTCGGATCGGAAAAGCGACGGCTCATGATTTCATATGCCGCATCCGTGTATCGGCTGTGCTGGTAGACGAATCTTTCTGTGCCGGGTGCGGCTCCGACTACATCAGACATAAGCATCCTTCGCCCGAGCTTTTGAGAGAGTCGGTAAACTATTTTCTCGGCGAATGCACACTTGCATTCATTGTCGTCATTTTTAATATAAGAACGATATATTTCTCTCGCTTCCGCAAGGAGCATATCCGTATCTTTTCCGTCTGCACCGTCGCATAGCTCATAGGCAAGCTCGGACATCAACGACGCCTGTTTTATTCTCTCGGAATTCACTGCGAAGAGCGTACCTGAAACATTGTGGGCTATCACGCCTAAATTATCCATAAACGCCTCCTGAGGATTCGTTTAACATACAGAATACAGTATTTATAATTTTATCATACTTTTTTTATTATATCAATCGTTTTTTATCAGTTTTTATATTTTTTTGATAATATTTTATTATTAAATGCGTTTTATAAGACTTATACTGCGCCGCAATGCACATTATTCACCATAAACCTCCTGCGTGCATATATAATCAGTAAGGCTCACCGTAAAAATATTGGGAAAAGGTATTGCATTTTCCTTTCCGTTGTGATAGAATAACTTCGTTCCTGTGGTTGTACCGATGATAATCCGATGATGGCTCGGCACATTTTCAGGTCTCTTAAAGCGTGCCGGTGTGATGGAATTGGCAGACGTGCCGGACTCAAAATCCGGTGGTAGCGATACCGTACCGGTTCGACCCCGGTCACCGGCACCAGAAGAGTCTCAATGTTTTGAGGCTCTTTTATATTATCTTTCAGCACTTACATTTGACGCGTATATTTTGATATCAATATTGCTTTTCGTATTTTCAAATTAAACTGTCCGAGAAATACTGACGGAGGCTGCAAAATGGAGAAAAAGTATAAAAAAACAAGGCTCGCCTGCTACGTCGGCTATATAGTTCAGGCGGCTGTGAATAATCTTACCCCGCTTTTGTTCGTTACGTTTAACAGAGAGTTCGATATCTCGATAGAAAAAATAGGCATTCTTATTCTTTTCAATTTCTTTTTGCAGATACTCGTTGATATAACCTCAACACTGTATGTTGACAAAATCGGATACCGTGCCACAACACTGATAGCGCATGGAATGTCATTTGTCGGATTTGTTCTCTTATCGTTTTTGCCGTATGTAATAAGACCTTTTACGGGACTTCTCGTCTCTGTATTCTTTCTGGCCTGCGGAGGCGGTCTCATTGAAGTCATAATAAGTCCTGTGACGGAGGCACTCCCGTCCGACAACAAGGCAGCTGCGATGTCGTTTCTCCACTCGTTTTACTGTTGGGGACAGATGCTCACCGTGCTTCTCACCACGGTATTTTTCTCCACCGCCGGCATAGAAAACTGGCGGATAGTCGCCATACTCTGGTCGATGCTTCCGCTTTCAAACTTCATTTTGTTCCTTTTTGTACCCATATTATCTCTCCCTTCAGCGAAAGAGGGCGGAGGAAGAAAGCGCAATATACTAACCCCGGCGTTTTTCTGTCTTTTCATTCTCATGATTTGCTCGGGAGCCGGTGAGTTGGCTATGTCTCAATGGGCATCGATGTTTTTTGAATCTGTGTTGGAAATAGAAAAATCCGTAGGCGATATACTGGGACCTTGCATGTTTGCGGCACTTATGGGATGTGGACGAATACTTTCCGTTACCTGCCTGAAAAACATAAAAATTGAGAATTTGATACTTGCATCATCGATTTTATGCATTATTGCATACTCTATGGTTTCCCTCTCTTCGTGGCCCGCATTATCTTTTCTCGGCTGTGCGCTATGCGGTTTGTCCATCGCCGTTATGTGGCCCGCAACATACAGTCTCGGTACAAAATACTGCCCTCTCGGCGGCACACTTATGTTTGCCCTATTCGCATTTGCGGGAGATATCGGATGTGCTGTCGGACCTGAAATAGTGGCTCTCGTATCTTCGGCAACCGACGGCGGAATACTCTCGGATTTTCTGCCGTTTATAGGCAGCGGAAGCGATAATCGAGGCTTGCGGGTCGGTCTGTTCGTTATTCTCATCTTCCCCATATCTGCCATAATATCTACTCTGTTCCTTAAAAAAATTGATAAAAAGCGCACTGACGCTCTAAAAAATATACAAAACAGATAAAAACTTAAAAGAATATAAAAACATCGCCGGATGCGACTTTTCGGCGATGTTTTTTTCGGCATAGTTTTCTACAACGTCAAAATGAAAAATCAAGCAGACAATGCAGGTATTGACGTAAAGTAATAAGAAAAAAGAGGAATACTAATTTTGACGATTAATATTTATTAACTCAAATAACAAACACGGAAAGGAATAAACATTGGAAAACAAAATAAAAAAAACAGTCTCGATAATGCTTACCGTTTGCGCTCTTATGTGGTCGACGGTTTGTGTAAATGCAGATAAAGTACCATATCTTCATTCGGCAGCTGAGGATATGGAATGCTCAACAGTATCTCATACGGTCGTATCGGGAGACACAATGTGGAAGCTCGCCGTACGGTATCAGGTAGGTCTTGATGAAATCATTTCGGCAAATCCGCATATAGAGAACCCCCACTGGATATATCCGGGGCAGACCCTGTATATACCTCTGACGGATTCATCTGTTACCGAATACGAAAACGAAGTGATAAGACAGGTAAACGATATAAGAAAGAAGAACGGTCTGAATACGTTAAAAACGAACTGGCAACTCTCGCGAGTGGCAAGGTATAAGTCGGCAGATATGCACGACAAAGGATATTTTGATCACACCAGCCCCACGTACGGCACTCCGTTTCAGATGATGAAATCATTCAATATATCGTATAGAACGGCAGGGGAAAATATAGCCAAAGGTCAAAAAACTCCGACTGAAGTCGTCAACGCATGGATGAACTCGGCGGGACACAGAAAAAACATTCTTAACTCTGCATTTACCGAAATCGGCGTCGGATACGTACGCGACGGAAACTATTGGACGCAAATGTTTATAGGATAAACAAAAGCGGGGCTATCTCAAAAATTCATCCGAGACAGCCTCGCTGATTTAATATAAACTTTTTACAGTGACGACGTTGTTTTTTGTTCGGTTTTATTATAACGGAACAATTTCTGAATTTTTCCGAAGAACATCGGATATACTCCTCCACCGATTAAGATAAGAATAAAATATCTTATAAATGTTGCCGTCAACGACGTTCCCAGAATTGCTTTCAGCCCCGACTTCAATGCAAGCATTATAATGATTCCTACAGAAAACTTTACCGTTTGCATTATCGGAGTTCCTCTGACGTCGAAATGAGTATACAAAGTATCCGTTAAGTATATGCCCCACATGCCTATTGAGCAGGCAAGCATTATAACGGCGTTTTTCTCGGCACTAGCCCGGTTATTAATAAAATACGAGAGCGCGTCATCCGTGATGCCGGAGCTTTCCATATTGAAAATATATATCATCGCACATACAGACAAAACTACGAGCGAAGCGAACAATATATTCATTCTTTTAAAACTGCCGATGCAATAATCGAATATGAGTTTGAACAAAAACACAAGAAAAACGGCAAGAATAACAGAAAACAATACGTCTGTCGGTGTGTGAACTCCAAGATACATGCGTGAAAACGCGACAAGCAATGCCAGCGTAGGAAGAATAATTTTTATTGCCTTGTGTTTTGAGATGAGTGCGGCTCCGCCGAGCGTACCGACGGCATTCTGTGTGTGTCCTGACGGGAAAGAATAGCCTTCGGCTCTTTTCTTTGCGCTTTCAACGGCATTGAATCCGGGGTCTCTCACCCACGGCCTTTCGATTCTTGCACTGATTTTTATACACTGATTAAGCAAAATGCCAGAAAACGCAAGACAAAATATGTAATATCCGCCATTCTTGTCCACGCACCAATATATGAAAAGCGCAATAAGCAGAAAACCGATTTCATCTCCGATATAGGTTATCGCAGACATAATTGCAGTAAAAAAGCTATTTCTGTGCTCAGCTAAAAAATATAAAAAATTCATATAAATCTCCCGCTTTTATATAATGGGCTGAGTCAAATAAAAACTTTTGCTTACTCCATTGTTACACATCAAGCAAAAATCACCCGCTATCAATAAAAGACAGCGGGTGATTTTTGTATAGGTTGACGGTCGGTTTCAAAATTTGCCAAACTTGACTCATCCTCATCTTTTATGATTTTATGCCTTCGGATATCGTATCCGACGAAGTATCTATTGTGTAGGTGGGAACAAGCTCGTGTAAAAGCTCCTTCATCCTCGGCGTTTCATCATATGCTGCGCGGTAAAGTTCATCAAGCGCGATTTTAAGCTTTTCCTCATCGATATCAAGAGGTTTGCCTATACTTATAAGCTCATTTGCGGTTTTTTGCATTCCCTCTTCCGCCATCAGTCTCTCCTCATAGAGTTTTTCTCCGGGACGCAAGCCTATGCATTTTATTTCTATATCCACATTTGGCTCGTAACCGCTGAGCCTTATGAGGTTGCAGGCAAGGTCATAAATTTTTACCGGCTCGCCCATATCGAGAACGTATATTTCACCGCCGTTTGCGTATGCGCCTGCCTGAAGAACGAGGCTCACTGCCTCGGGTATGGTCATAAAATACCTTATTATGTCTTTATGAGTCAGAGTGACGGGGCCGCCCTCGGCAATCTGGGCACGGAAAAGAGGTATTACGGAACCGTTTGAGCCGAGTACGTTACCGAACCTTACCGCAACGAATTCCGTCTTTGAATGTCGGCTCATGGTCTGTATTATCATCTCACATATACGCTTGGTCGCACCCATTACGTTTGTCGGATTAACAGCCTTATCCGTGCTTATCTGGACAAATCTGCGCACACCGTATTTATCAGCGCATTTTGCCATATTGAGCGTGCCGAAAACATTGTTTTTCACCGCCTCATTAGGCGAAGTTTCCATAAGGGGGACGTGCTTATGCGCCGCCGCGTTGAAAACGATCTGCGGTCTGTATTTGTTGAACACATCGTCAAGCTTGCCCATATCACGCACGCTGGCAATGAGAGTTACAAGGTCGAGCTCGGGATGCTTTCTGTTCAGCTCCATCTGAATATCGTAGGCATTGTTCTCGTATATATCAAGCATGATCAGTCGTTTTGGATGGTGCTCTGCAATCTGACGGCAAAGCTCACTTCCTATGGATCCGACTCCTGTAACGAGAATAACGTTCCCTTCTATATATCCCATAATCTCATTGAGATTTACGTTTATCTGCTCACGACCGAGCAGGTCCTGAATGTTAATATCACGCAGTTTTGCAACAGAGCACTGTCCGTTTACAAGCTGATAAATGCCCGGCACGGTCTGCACCTTGGCACCCGTGAGTTGACACATCGAGAATATTTCTTTAAGCTTTTGCTTGCTTGCGGTCGGGATAGCGACGATTATTTTTTCGGCAGAAAACTCCTTAACCGCATCTCCTACTCTGCTTATAGGCCCGAATACACGCACGCCGCCGATTGACTTATCTGTTTTCCTTTTGTCATCGTCAAGAAAGCATACTACATTCATTTTAAGCTTATCCGACGTACGTATTTCACGCAAAAGAGCAGAGCCTGCCGCGCCTGCGCCGACAATTATAACCTTCTCGTAGCTCTTATGATGTCTGAGGAGAAATATTACAGAACGGTATATACGTTTGTGAAATCGGCTCGCCATCGTAAAGATAAGAAAAGTCATGGCGCACATTATTGCAACCGATAAGGGAATCTTCTTATACAAAACCGTAAAAATTATGTCGGCAACCGCAAAAACAAGAGTTGCCGCACATACTCTGACCATATCGATGAATCCCGCGAATGAAAAGACGAAGTTATTCATGCTGAATATATAAAACACCATTACCATAAACAGCATGCTCACGCACATCCACATCATTCCGAACGGCGAGAACGCTTCAGCTATCTTTCCGCCGGAGCATACGGTGTATGAGAAAACATAGGATATAAAGAGAGCAATTATATCACAAAATGTTATCAGAGTATTTCTGGCTATTTTGTTGTTTTTGAAAAAATTCATAATAGTCTCCGAAAGTTTATATTTGAACTGCATAATAACGCAACCGCAAAGAACATTATTTAACAGAATCATGTATATAAAAAGAATTATTTACAATCTTATAATAATGCTTTAATAATATTTTACAACTTTTATATAAAAAATGCAATAGTTTTTGATGTTTATTATTTATACTCCGCTAAAGTCAAAGCTCGGAATAAAACTCGATTCCTCGCAACCGCTTTGCTGCAAAAAACCGTTTTCAATTCCTATCCTGTCGGCAAAGTCGACAATACGCTCATACTCCTTATCCGTTATCCTGCGACATAGCTCCGGATATGAGGTGAGATTCTTCTCAATCGGCGTGTACTGACGCATAATACTGACATATATGCTGTTTCCGTATGTTTTATGCAGATATTCCAATACTCTTTTCGAATCGTAGGTACACTCCGGTAGCAAAAGGTGCCTGACTATAACACCGCAAAGCATGCCCCCCTGTGTGTCAAAGCGTGCTTTGGGCTGTTGACGCACCATTTCACGAATGGCGTTCATAGCAACGCAAGGATAATCAGCCGCACCCGAATATTTTTTTGCCAATGCTTCAGACATATACTTAAAATCGGGAAGATATATATCGACAAGACCCTCGAATATCCGTAGGGTGTCGACAGATTCATATCCGGAAGAATTATATACGACGGGAATATCGAGCCCCTCGGACCTTGCCCTGTCGAGAGCATCAGCGACCTGCGGCGCAAAATGTGCGGCGGTAACAAGATTTATGTTGAGAGCACCTTTTTCTTTCAGCTCAAAAAAAATTTGAACCAGCCTGTCCGTTGAAATCTTCTTTCCCAAAAGTTTAGTTGATATATCCCTGTTCTGGCAATATACGCACCGAAGATTACACCCCGAGAAAAATACTGTGCCCGACCCCCTGTCAAGAGAAAGGCAGGGTTCCTCCCACATATGCAGAGATGCACGCGCACACGAAAGGTCAGCTCCCATACCGCAAAAACCGCGTTGGTCAGACGTTCTGTCAACTCCGCATTTCCTCGGACATAGCCTGCATTCACTGTAAAATACATTATAGTCCATATACTCACCTGCTTTATAAGCAATAACAAGCTTTACAAAGATATAAGGCGGTGCGAAAAACACACCGCCAAAATAAAAGGTTTTGTCTTACACGTATCAGTTTGCGGCGTCAACTATTGCCGTAAACTTGTCTACCTTGAGTGATGCTCCGCCTATAAGACCACCGTCGACGTTCTTCTTTGCGAGAAGTTCTTTTGCATTTGCATCATTCATAGAACCGCCGTACTGTATGGTTATCTCCTCAGCCGCCTTGTCGGAATAGAGCCCGGCAATTACGGAACGTATGATTCCGCACGCCTCGTCAGCCTGTTCGGGTGTGGCGGTGAGCCCTGTACCGATTGCCCATACGGGTTCGTAAGCTATAATAACGTTCTTGAGTTCCTCTTCGGAAATGCCCGCAAAGTCAAGCTTTGTCTGCATGGAAACAATCTCCTCGGTAATACCGCTCTGACGAGCCTCGAGAAGCTCTCCTACACAGAGGATAACCTTGAGTCCTGCGGCAAGTGCGGCCTTTGTACGGAGATTAACCGTCTCGTCTGTCTCTCCGAAATACTGTCTGCGCTCGCTATGACCGATTATTACGTATTCGGTTCCTATTTCTTTGAGCATTTCCGCAGATATCTCGCCTGTGTATGCTCCGCTTTCTTTGAAATGTACGTTCTCTGCTCCGATTTTAATATTCGTTCCCTTTGCCGCTTCGACTGCGGTTGCAATGTCAACGAACGGAACGCAGAGGACGATGTCGCATTTATCCTTGCCTGCGACGTTGGGAGCAAGATCCTTTATAAATGCCTTTGTCCGGGAGGGTGTCATATTCATCTTCCAGTTACCGGCAATAACGGTTTTTCTCATTATAATATACCTCTTTATATCTTATATATACGATGCTGATTTTCAAGTTCGCCCGATACGTTTTTATTCGGCATATCGGGCATGCTTTTTCTGACATTTGAAAATCTCGACAGATTATTTATCCTGAAGAGCTGCGATTCCGGGCAGAGACTTACCCTCGAGGAATTCGAGAGATGCACCGCCACCGGTGGATATATGTGTAATCTTATCGGCGAAACCGAGCTGTTCGCACGCCGCAGCGGAGTCTCCGCCACCGACGATGGTAGTTCCGTCACACTCGGCAAGTGCTTTTGCAACTGCAATGGTTCCCTTAGCAAGTATCGGATTTTCAAACACGCCCATAGGTCCGTTCCAGACAACGGTCTTTGCGGACTTAACAGCGTCTGCAAAAAGTTCTCTTGTCTTCTCTCCTATATCAAGGCCCATCATATCTGCGGGTATCTTATCCGCGTCAACGGTTTCCACATCGATTTCGCCATCAATGGGATCAGGGAAGCTCTTTGTTATAACCGTATCTATCGGAAGAAGAAGGTTAACGCCCAGCTCCTTTGCCTTATTCATCATATCCTTGCAGTAGTCTATTTTCTCGTTGTCAAGAAGCGATGTTCCGACGGAATATCCCTTTGCGGCAAGGAAGGTATATGCCATACCGCCACCGATTATAAGAGTATCAACCTTGGTAAGAAGGTTATCTATAACGTTGAGCTTGTCGGCAACTTTTGCTCCGCCGAGTATAGCGACGAAGGGGCGGGTAGGATTCTCAAGTGCCTTGCCCATAACGGTTATTTCCTTCTGAATGAGGTAACCGCATACAGCGGGGAGGTATGCAGTGATACCTGCGGTAGTTGCATGCGCTCTGTGAGCGGTACCGAATGCATCATTTACATATATATCCGCATACTTCGAGAGTTCTTCTGCAAAGTCTGCGCCGTTCTTCTCTTCTCTTGCGTCGAAACGCACGTTTTCAAGCAAAACAGCCTTTCCGGATTCGAGGGCGGCAACCTTTTTCTTTGCATCCTCTCCGATTATATCGGTAGCGAAAGTAACGGTGCCTTCACCGAGAAGCTCGTTGAGTCTGTCGGCTACCGGCTTCAGCGTGAATTTAACGGGGTCGTTCTTCTTTGCCTTTTCCAGAGCAGCCTTAGTAGCCTGTGCCTGTTCTGCCTCCGGCATTGCGGCTATTACCTTCTTTTCCTTCTTTGTCAGACCGAAACCTTCTGTGAGTATATTGTGGGGCTTTCCGAGGTGAGAGCAAAGAACAACCTTTGCCCCATGGGAAAGCAGATACTTGATGGTGGGGAGAGCCTCGACTATTCTCTTGTCACTCGTGATTTTACCGTCTTTAAGCGGTACGTTAAAGTCGCAGCGAACGATAACCCTCTTGCCTGCAACATCAACGTCTTCGATAGTCTTTTTTGCATACATCGACATGATTTATTTCTCCTTTTTCAATAAAAAATAATAACGTAACAGAAGTGTAAAAAACAAAAAGTCCGAAATATCGTAACAAAATCATTTTTACCGCAATACAGTATATCATACTGCGCACGTATAGTCAATATTTAATTGTTAAAATTATCACGATTTTCAAATATTTTACCGTGAATTTAATATTACATTTACAATGATTCAGGTATGCGTATTGTACTTTTCGGGGTATTATTTGTTTTTATTTTAATTTTATTCTGTTTGAATATGGACAAATCCGGTTTTATCTGTTAATATTGTATTGATTTAACCCAATAATCAATTAGAATTGAATAGAGGATACTCCGAAAATGATTGATAAAAAAGAGTTTCAAAAACACCTCTCGGCTGCATTTGAAGCAAATCTCCCCCTCTTCCGTCTTACGGACAAAATGGCAGAAGGGCTCACCTCTCTTGCGTACCATATGATTGAGGAAAATAAAAAGTATAATCTCACCGCCATAACAGAACCCGAAAAAATAGCATATCTGCACTTTGCGGATTCTGCCTCGGTTCTGCCTCTCATTAAGCACGGAGCGTCCGTATGCGATATCGGTTGCGGCGCAGGCTTCCCTACTTTACCGCTTGCAATTCTAAGACCGGACTTGAATATAACGGCAATGGACTCTACCATGAAGAGAGTAAAATACGTTGAGTCTTCAGCAGAGCTTCTCGGACTGACTAACGTAAAGTGTATCTGTATGCGAGCCGAGGTCGGGGCAAAAAACGATGCCATGCGGGAGAAATATGACTATGCAACCGCACGTGCGGTAGCCGAGCTCCGCATACTTGCGGAACTGTGTATCCCATATGTAAAAATCGGCGGTCAATTTCTCGCAATGAAGGGAAAAAACGCAGAGGAAGAGATATCCTTGTCGAAAAACGCCGTCGCCAAACTCGGCGGACAAATAGCCTTTGCCGAAGATACTCCGCTCATATGCCCGGACGGCAAAGCAGACAGATGCATCGTCGGAATAGAAAAAATAAGAAATACTCCCACTGAATTTCCCAGGGCATATTCGGCAATTGTAAAAAAACCGCTATGAACCCATCTTCGATAATATAACCGAATTTTACGCCGTAATACATCAAAAGAATATATTTTCAAAGCATTTATACCATAAAAAATCAAGGTACGTCATATGTATGTAAAATATACTATTTTCCGCATACATATAGCGACCTTTTTCTTTTTTCCAAGATGATATAATGATGACAGCGTTAAGAAAAACCGCATCGATAAGGCATCCCGAAAATCATATGAATGAAAAAGGAAGAAAAAGCTATGGCTATATTGTCTTTTGACGAAAACGAAGATGTAATAGTGAGGTCAACCCCGACAAAAACGTCAGTTTCCATTCCCTGTGACGGCAGGGTGTACGTATCACCCATAAGAGATGACTATAACGGTTATCGTGAAGAGAACAGAATATGGGGAGATGAAAAGGTATACCATATACGTACGGACAGAATATGCGCAAACCCGATGCAACCGCGCAAAGACTTTGAGGAGGATAGTATAAGCGCTCTTGCCGACAGTATATCGAAGTACGGTATATTGCAACCGCTTACCGTTCGCAATATGTCAATGTATAACGACGACGATACGTATGAGCTTGTTGCGGGAGAACGCAGACTCCGTGCGGCAAAGCTACTCGGGCTTGATACCGTACCCTGTCTTATAATAAACGTGACGGACAAGCAAAGTGCAGAACTTGCCATCATAGAAAACCTGCAAAGAGAAAACCTGAATATATTCGAACAGGCGAGCGCTATATCCGCCTTAATATGTATATATTCTCTGACTCAGGAGCAGGTGGCGGCTCGCCTCTCGGTAAGTCAATCGTATATTGCAAACAAACTGCGCCTCCTGCGTCTTACAGACGAGGAAAGACGAATTATAATTTTGAATTCGCTCACGGAGAGACACGCACGTGCTTTGCTCAAAATCTCGGATACGGAAAAAAGAAGGATGGTTTTGTCAAAGATTGTCGAACGTAAAATGAACGTAGCCGAAACGGAGGATTATATCGACCGTCTGCTCCAGGAGAAAAAAAGCTCAGAGGAAAAAGAGCCAAAACAAAAATTCACAGGAGCAATAAAGGATGTCAGGCTCTTTTACAATTCCATAGACAACGCTCTGAAAATAGTGCGCAAAAGCGGTATGAACGTATATACGAGGAAGCGTGAATTTGAGGACGAAATAGAACTTACGATAAAAATCAAAAAACCGAAAGAATCGGATAAATCAGCCCTCCCCATGGCGCAATAGGGTATATACCCTATGAAAACGAGAGTATTGCAAAACGTTTTCCCGGGAAATAAAAATACGAAAATATCTCTTGCAGAAGAAAAAGATATCTTCGTATTTTTTTATTTTTTCAGTCTGTTTTCGCCCTCTCCCCTGTCCCTTGTCGGCTTCTTCATATTGCCGTTACGGGTGGAAGTACAATCGTTTGAAGATACAAAATTATGATTCTTGCACCCCGCGCATTTGCCGCAAGAGCCTTTGCCCAAACTGCAATTCCGACAATCCGCACAACTGCCGCAGCAAAAGATACCTCGTTTTTTTCGTCTTATAATGAAAAATAATGCGAGAACAAACCATATTGCAAGAATCACGAGAACAATTATATCAACCGCTTTCATACGTAACACCAAATCAAATAACGAAAATCAGTGCTATGCGATATACGATAAGTGCGCATACCCATGCAAAAACGCACTGGAAGGCAGATACGGCAAAAGCTTTTTTGCCGGAACCGAGTTCACGTCTGACAGTCGCTATGGCAGCAACACAAGGAGTGTATATCAAAGTAAAGACAAGGAAAGCCAAAACCTCCGCGGCTGAACCGAAAAGAGACATATAATCCGCGCTCATCATTCCCAGAGTACCTATGACCGCCTCCTTAGCACTGAAGCCCGCGACAAGAGCAGCTATAAGTGCGGCGCTCTTTATTCCGACCGGTTTGAAAACAGGCAAAATCAGACTTGCAAATCTGCAAAGTATACTGTCACTGAAATCTCCGCCCGAGGCCGTATCTATATAGTTGAGACGTATATCATACGATTTCAGTAACCAGATTATCACCGTAGCAATGAAAATTACGGAAAACGCCTTTTTCATAAAGTCGGATGCCTTTTCCCAAAGCAAAAGGGCAACACTCTTCAACGTAGGCAATCTGTAATTCGGAAGTTCCATAACGAACGGAACGGGGTTACCCTTGAACATGGTACGATTAGCGACAAGGGCTGTGATAATACCCATGAGAATTCCGAAAAGATAGAGCAAAAATATTATCATAAGGGAGATAAATCCGCCGCCGAAATACTTTACTATTGACGAATATACCACAACCTTAGCCGAACAGCTGATGAACGGTATGAGCATTATAGTCATCTTTCGGTCTCTCTCGGACGAGAGCGTGCGCGTCGCCATAACTGCCGGCACACTGCAGCCGAAACCTATTATGATCGGTACGAAGCTTCGTCCCGACAATCCTATATGACGCAGGGGCTTATCCATAATAAACGCCGCCCTCGCCATATATCCCGAATCCTCCAGGAGTGAGAGACATGCAAAAAGTATTACTATGTACGGAAGCAGAGAAATCACAACGCCAAGACCGCCGAACACACCGTTTTCCAAAAAATCGACAATATGAGGATTAAGCCCGAAGGATTCAAAGCCTGAGCATACCGCAGAACCGAGCGCGCTTATTCCCGTTTCGAGCAAGCCGGAAAGCCAAGCGCCGAGCCAAAGGAACGTTAAAGAGAAGATAAACATCATTATAAGAATGAAGAGAGGTATTGCGGCATATTTGTTTGTCAGAACCCTGTCGATTGCCATGCTCCTCTTATGCTCGCGGCTCTCCCTGCACCTGACAACCGTTTTTTTGCATACGTCCTCAATGAAATTATATCTCATATCAGCCAGAGCTGCGTTGCGGTCGAGCCCACTGTCTCTCTCCATCTCGGTTATACTGTGTTCTATCATGTCAAGCTCATTTTGATTGAGCTCGAGCATATCGCAGAATTTTGGGTCCCCCTCGATTACTCTCGTAGCGCAGAAGCGACGGCTGACTCCTATTGCCTGTGCATGGTCCTCAATCAGGTGAGATACGGCGTGAATACATCTGTGCACGGCGCCCCCGGGGCAAAAATCTATCTTCCTCGGTCTTACATTATTTTTCGATACGGATATAATACTGTCGACAACATCCCCGATACCCTCGTTCTTTGCCGCGCTTATCGGTATAACGGGCACAGACAGTATAGCCGATAGTCCGGCGACGTCAACGGTACCGCCGTTTCCCCTCACCTCATCCATCATGTTGAGAACTATTACCATAGGTATTTGAAGCTCAAGGAGCTGAAGTGACAGATAAAGATTTCTCTCTATATTTGTCGCATCAACTATATTTATTATTCCGTCCGGCTTTTGATTGAATATGAAGTCACGTGTAACTATTTCCTCATTCGTATACGGCCTCAGAGAATAAATGCCCGGTAAATCCACGACCTGATGCTCGCGGTTGCTTTTAAGCTCCCCGTATTTCTGGTCAACCGTAACTCCGGGAAAATTTCCGACGTGCTGATTTGAACCGGTAAGGCAGTTGAAAAGCGTGGTCTTTCCGCAATTCTGATTACCTATAAGAGCAAAAACCACTATTTATTGTCCGCCTTTCCCCCATACGGGATTATTTCTATTTCCGACGCCTCCGCACGCCTTATCGTCAGCTCGTACCCCCTGACGGTTATCTGTATCGGATCCCCCAGGGGCGCCACCTTTACGATTTTTACGTGCGTATGAGGAATGATTCCCATATCGAGGAGTCTGAGTCGAAGCTCGCCCTCTCCTCCTACCTTCGATATAACGGCTTCCTCGCCTATTTTCAGTTCGTTTAACGTCATAAAATCCTCCGAGATATGAAAGTCACCATTTTAATATGGATTTTAAGTAAAAGTGAGTTTATATCACCACTCAAATGCTTGTGTCTTAATGCAAAATACGTTTATCCGACACAAACATATGATACCATTATAATTTTCGAAAGTCAATAAATCAATCGCAAATAAAGCATAAAAAAATATAACCTCCTAATATATAATTTTTATTGCAATTTCGTGCAGTATATGCTATAATTTCCTTATAATTGACATGCAAAAACCGCCAAATACAATGAATTGTACAGTGAGAGGAAAAAATATGAAGAAAATCACTTTCGGCATACCGGAAAAAATAACTCCGGCAAAATTCTGTAAAACACTGAATTATACCGACACCGACATATCGTACGATATATCGAAAATTTCTTTTAAGGAAACGGCCCGAGGATGCCTTATCGAATTTCCGCTTCTTGCCGACGAAGAGGTTTTCGGATTCGGACTTCAGCTCAAGGGATTTAATCATAAAAATCACAAGCTTCAGTTGAGGGCAAATTCCGACCCATGTGCAAACACCGGCGACAGCCACGCACCCGTTCCGTTTTTCGTGACCAATAAGGGGTACGGTATGTACTTTGATACCGCAAGATACGCCGAGGCATATTGCGGATACGGGAAAAATACGTCCAGACCTTTTCATGAAGATAATACCATAATAGCTACCGCAGAGGACCTGTACAGAAAATGCGGACTCAATGAAACGACGACCATGGCGTTTGAGATTCCCGTTGCCAAGGGCGTTGATATATATATATTTGAGGGCGATACCATAACGGATATAGTAAAGCAGTATAATATGCTTTCAGGCGGCGGTTGCGACGTTCCGGAATGGGCTCTCGCTCCTATCTACCGTTGCTATGCAAAAAATACGGACGAACAGGTAAAGGCTACCGCAGATTATTTCATAGAAAAGGATATTCCCGTAAAAACAATAGGACTTGAACCCGGCTGGCAGACAAACTCCTATTCCTGCTCGTACGTATGGGACAGAGAGCGTTTCCCGAATTATAAGGATATGCTGAAATACGTGAAAAGCAAGGGCTTCCATATAAATCTCTGGGAGCATGCGTTCGTCTCCTCCGCCTCTCCGATATATAAGGAGCTTCATGATTTCTGCGGCGACTTTGAGGTATGGAAAGGACTTATCCCCGACTTCGGCTGTGAAGAGGCTCAGAAAATTTTTGCCGATTATCACAAAAAAGCGCTCGTTGACGAAGGCATTGACGGCTTCAAACTCGATGAATGTGACAACAGCGATTTCGTTCACGACTGGAGTTTCCCGAACTGTACGTCTTTCCCCTCGGGAATGGACGGCGAACAGTATCATCAGTTGTTCGGAACCCTCTATATGCAGACGATTCTCCGTGCACTTGGCGAGCATCAGACGCTCTCCGAGGTGAGAAATGCGGGAGCTCTCTGTGCACCATATCCGTTCGTGCTTTACAGCGACCTCTACGACCATAAAGATTTTATACGCGGAGTTGTAAACATGGGATTCTCCGGAATACTCTGGACGCCCGAGGTGAGAGACGCAAGGACGAGAGAGGCGTTTATACGCAGACTTCAATCGAACGTATTCTCCGTTCAGTGTATCATAAACGCATGGTATTGCGCTCAGAAACCATGGGAAAACCTCGGCTGCGAAGAGGACGTCAGAGAACTTCTCAAGCTACGTATGACGCTTATCCCCATGCTTAAAAAGGCTTTTGAAGAATATAAGACAACCGGAAAACCGCCAATCCGCGCACTCGTTATGGATTATACGAACGACCCGGAAACATATAAAATCGACGATGAGTATATCTTCTGTGATAATCTCATAGTAGCCCCCATAGCCGAGAACTGCTCAGATGAGCGTGACGTATACCTCCCTGACGGCAAATGGCGTGACTATTTCACAAAAGAAGAGATTAAGTGCGGTCACTTTCACGTAAATACAAAAGGTATACCGGTATTTGAAAAAATATCCGATTAAAGCGCCTCCGAACTTTTGTCTCTCTTTTATATAATCAAACGTATAGTGAAAAATGATATGAAGGTGAAAAAATGAATCTTGAAAGTATAATAACCTCCATCGTCACATGGCTGACGACTGAGGGAGTAAAAGTAGTAGTAGCACTCGTAGTCCTGTTTGTTTCATTCGGCGTGATAGGGCAAGTTACGAAGAGAGTACGCCGTCATCTCGAAAAGCGGGAAGTAGACAAAACAATACGAAATGCAGTAACGACTGCAGCAAATATTCTTCTTAAAATTGTAGTTGTCATGGCACTTCTCGGTTATCTCGGAATAGAAACGGCAGGTATAACGACCGTCCTCGCTACTCTCGGTGTCGGAGTAAGCCTTGCCGTTCAGGGAACTCTCTCGAACTTTGCAGGCGGTTTGCTCATCCTCATCACACGTCCGTTCAAGGATGACGATTATATCGAAGTTAACGGAGTAAGCGGTACGGTTGAAGATTTAAACATTGTATATACACATATCCGCACACCAGATAACAAAATAATAGTAATACCCAACGGCCAGCTTGCCAACTCAACGATCACCAACTATTCAAAGAAATCCACGCGCCGTCTTGATATTGATTTTTCAATTTCATATGAAAGCGATTATCATAAGGCGATAGGGCTTATCCTCGACTATGCAAACAAAAACGATATGATTCTCAAGGAGCCGCAGCCGTTCGCCAGAATGACGAAACAGGACGACAGCGCCATTATCATCACCGCCCGTTTCTGGGTTAAATCTGAAGATTACTGGACAATTAACTTTGACGCGCTCGAAAACATCTACGACATATTCATCCGCGAGGGTATTGATATTCCGTATAATAAACTCGACGTAAATATCATAGAGAAAATCAAGCAGAAAACCGACAATAGCTCAAACGATTAAAACTACAAACAAGCCTTTCGGCAATGCGCAGTTTGCATAGGTTTTTTCAGACGGAATAAAAGGCTGACGAAATTTGAAGTGAACCCCAAATAGTTCACAGAAAAGAAAAAGGCGCAAACACCTCTTATGGTATAATGGTACCATAGGAGGTGTTTTGTTATGGCAAAGAAAGGACAAAAGTTTAAGAGTTATTCAGAAGCAACTAAAGCAGAGG
>JAXEKG010000011.1:0-13053 GCA_034101145.1 Eubacteriales bacterium
TTCAATTTTCAATGACCGATTGTCTCACGCCCTTTCGGCTTGCGACTTTTTTATTATACACACTTTTTCTTTGCTTGTCAACCCCTTTTTTTAATATTTTTTAACTTTTTCGCAACTTCTTTGCCTCTGTTCTTCCTCAAAATTGCTCAATTGTTATTTTTTCTCTTTTTGCCTCCCTTTCGTTTCCTCTTGTTCGGCTCGGGGCGCCTTCTGCTTCGATTCGGTGTTCTCATAGTATATATCATCTTCTTGCCCTTGTCAAGGGCTTTTTAATATTTTTTTAACGTTTCTGCGTTTTGACATTCTTTCAAATCTTCTAAAAACGCTTGACAGCATATTTTGCTTATTGTATAATATTATAATATGTTATATCAAATGTATTTGTCTCCTTGAACAATAACTTTCATATATAATATTGCAAAACAAAATCGCCGAGGAGGTATTATATATTATAATGAAGAAAAATACTCAACAAATGACATGTAGACTTAATCGTGTCGGCGGTGAAGCAGTGATAGAAGGCGTCATGATGAAATGCAAAGACAACTGCTGTACGGCATGCCGCGACGAAAAAGGAAAAATAAAGGTACACGAACGCACGTTCGTTTCAATACGAAAAAAGGTAAAATTCTTTAATCTCCCGCTCATACGCGGTGTCGTATCGTTTATTGAATCAATGATACTCTCCTTCTTTGTTCTCAACATTTCTGCCGAGGTGATGGGCGGCGAGGAGATGCAAAAGGAAAGCAAATTTGAAAAATGGATGAAGAAGCATCTTGGTGTAGGAATATTTGACATCATAATGGTGATAGCCGCAATACTGGGCGTCGCCCTTGCCCTGTTTTTGTTTCTGTATCTTCCGACAAAAGCAGGTGAATTGTTTTCCGTACTTCTGTTCGGCAGAAACGGAGCTGACGGCAACTCACACCCCATCATAATATCCGCCATAGAAGGCGTAATCAAAATCGCCATATTTATTCTCTATATGTTTCTCGTCTCTCTGATGCCTTCGATCCGCAGAGTCTTTGAGTATCACGGCGCCGAGCATAAAAGCATAGCCTGCTTTGAGAGCGGCGAAGAGCTTACCCCCGAAAAAGCAAAAGAATACACGAGATTTCATCCCCGTTGCGGAACGAGCTTTATGTTCGTAATGATTATTCTCGGGGTCCTGATCGGATTCGCTATTCATTTGGCATTCCCGAACTTCAAAGGAATTGCATATGCCGCAACGAGGCTGTTGCTTTTGCCCGTAGTAGTCGGTCTCGGCTTTGAATTCATAATGTATGCGGGAAAACACAACAATGTGTTTACGAGAGCACTATCCGCCCCCGGGCTTTGGATGCAAAGAATAACGACGCGTGAGCCGGACCTTGAGGAGCTCGAAGTAGCCATAACAGCACTTAAATTTTCCATGCCCGACGAATTCCCCGATTTCGACAGAGCTTCTTTTGAAAGGATTGTCTCAGAAAAGTCCAAAAAAACCGACCCGACCGACGAAAAACCGAAAAGCGACGCCGATGATATCAGGGGGAAAAAATGACTCTCGGTGAGGTCAGACGTAAGCTCCAAGAAAGCAACATAGAGAATTCAGCGTGGGAAGCAAGAATACTTTTTACACATTTTTCCGAAATATCCGTAAATGAGCTTTACGGTGCCAACCCCTCATGTGAAAACGCCGATCTTGCATCGGCTGTGGCGAAAAGATGCGAGCACTATCCGCTTCAATATATAATAGGCTCAGTAGGCTTTTACCGTGAAGAATACGAGGTTAATCCCGATTGCCTTATACCGCGCTCCGACACGGAAATTCTTGTAAAAAAAGCAATCGATACACTTCCTTACGGAGCAAGGTTTGCGGATCTCTGCACGGGCAGCGGCTGTGTAGCAGTTTCCGTTCTTGCCAACAGGCAGGATTTGACTGCTGTTGCCATAGATATATCCGACGGAGCTCTCGACGTTGCAATGAGAAATGCCCTGAGAAATAACGTTCATAACAGAATTACTTTTGAAAAGCAGAATATACTCTCGGACAGGTTCACACTGCGAGACGATGTTCAACATATATTGTCCAACCCCCCGTATATACCGACCCCTGATATGCAGAATCTTCAACAAGAAGTACGACACGAACCGAGGATTGCCCTCGACGGAGGACAGGACGGGATGACATTCTACCGAAAAATACTTAACGACTGCATGGATAAATCCAATATCCGCTCCGTCACCTTTGAAATAGGATACGACCTCGGCGAAAAAATCAAGGAAGAATGTCGCCGACTTAACCTGAAATGTAATATCATAAAGGACCTCTCTGGGCTCGACCGCGTAGCATATATAACTCTGTGATTTTTGAGGCACTCCCACCGTACATGCCCCCTGCATATAATGATGTTATGAAAACATAAGACATCAGATGCGGGGGTAGGCAGAAAATGAAGAAAAACATAGTGGTTCTTTTCGGTGGAGAGAGCAATGAGCATGAAGTATCATTACGTTCTGCGGCAACGGTTCTCAGAAATCTTGACAAAAACAAATACAACGTTTATAAAGCAGGTATAGACAGAGACGGGCGTCTTTTCCGATACTACGGAAGAATAGACAATATAGAAAACGGCACCTGGAGAAACGATGCTCGTAATGAGCCATGTTTCTTTGCGGACGGCAAACTCATATGCGTAACGTCGAGAATACGCGTGGATGCGCTCATACCTGCCGTGCACGGACAGAACTGTGAGGACGGCAAAATACAGGGTACCTTATTTTATGCCAAAATTCCGTACGTCGGTTGCGGCTGTGAAAGCAGCGCCGTCTGTATGGATAAAGTCCAGACCAAGCTCATCGCCGAAAAGTACGGTATTCCCGTTGCAAAATATATAATAGCGCACAGATGCGAAAAGGACATCGTTGAACGTGTAGAGTCTTACCTTCCCTACCCTGTATTCGTGAAACCGGCGCGCTCGGGCTCCTCTGTCGGAATCTCAAAAGCAAAAAACAGAAGCGAACTTCTGTCGGCGCTCGGAACCGCTTTTTTATCGGATGAAAAAATCCTCATCGAGGAGACTCTGTCGGGAAAAGAAACGGAAGTGGCTCTGTTCTGCGACGGTAAGGGCGATATTATCGTATCGCAGCCGGGCGAAATAGACAGCGGAGTAGGATTTTACGACTTCGACACCAAATATAAAAATCAGAACGCAAGGCTTTTTATCCCGGCAAGAATATCTGCTCAAGAGGCAGAAATCATCGCAACGCTTGCAAAAAAACTTTTCTCGATACTCGAATGTGAATCGCTCGCCCGTGCGGATTTTTTCGTTTCAGAAGGAAAAGCCGTTTTTAACGAAATCAACACCTTCCCGGGCTTTACATCCATTAGTATGTACCCTCGCCTTATGGAAATAATGGGGTTAAGTCTTACGCGTCTTCTGGATATGCTTATAGATACGGCGAGGGTTAAATGATGCTCGGAATATATGACAGCGGACTGGGCGGTCTGACTGCTCTGTCGGAGGCGAGACGTCTTATGCCTGACGAGGACTTCATATATTTCGGCGATACTCGGCATCTTCCGTACGGAACGCGGTCGCCCGATGCCATAATCGGTTACTCCCGGCATGCTATAGAATTTCTGAAAAATCACGGTGCAAAAGCTGTCTTATGCGCGTGCGGCACAGTAAGCACAGTTGCACTCGACACAGTAAAAAGCGACTTTGACATTCCCGTAATAGGTGTTGCCACCCCTTGCGTAAAGGCGGCGATAAAGGCGACGAAAAGCGGAAAAATAGCCGTAATAGGAACGTCGGCAACCATAAAAAGCGGTTTCTTTCAGAATGAAATCAAAAAAGCGATGCCGACAGCGCAGGTAACGGCAAAAGGCTGTGATTTCTTCGTATCGATAGTTGAAAATTCCCTCTCTGACAATACCGTTATTACTGACGAGGCAACTCGAATATACCTCTCAGAGCTTTTGGAATGTGATACCGTAATACTCGGCTGTACACATTTTCCGCTGATTTCCGAGCCCATAAGGAAGGCTCTGCCGAACTGCGTACAGATAAACAGCGGTAAGGAGGGGGCAAAAGCTCTTATGTCGTATCGAAGCAATTCAAAATACGGCAAAGGAACAACTCGTTTCTACTTGAGCGACGTCGGAGGCAGCTTCCCCGAAATAGCGAAAACCATTATGCCGAGCATATCACGGGATAACATTTTTTTCGATTGTATTTATTAAACGGTATCGGACAATATATATAAAGTAATAAAAATATCTGATAAAGGAAAGAAAAATGGCAAAGTACAGAAGAGGAAGAATAAATGATGCTGTGGCGCAGGAGCTGGCGATAAAGCTCCGCGATATCTGCGATCCCAGAGTCGTCAACAATTTCGTAAGCATAACCCGTGCGGACGTTTCGCCTGATTTGAAAACGGCAAGAATATACTTCTCCGTAATGGGTAATTCGTCCGAGGCAAAGGCGGCTCTGACGGGAGCATGCGGGCTGTTCCGCCATCATCTTGCGCAAACGCTAAATATGCGTCTTACCCCCGAATTGACGTTCATCCCCGACAATTCAATTGAACACGGCGCACATATATCGAAAATTCTCCATGAGCTTAATATTGAGAATTCAAGCAACGCCGATAAAACAGATTCACAAAGCACCGAGGAGATCGACGAATGATGAACGACATACAGGATATCCGAGAGTGCGAATCCGCACGGTATAAATCTCTGGATATTGCGACAACCTGCGACAGAATAGAGGCGGCACAGCACCCGGTGCTTATAATGCACAGCCGCCCGGACGGCGACACACTCGGTTCTGCCGTAGCCCTGGCAAAAATTTTCGGACTTATGGGTAAACGTGCGATATGTATATGCCCGGATTCACTCCCGAAAAGGCTTCTTTTTCTCGGAGAGGAATTCTTCACCGAGAACTATACCATAACGACTACCAACACTCTTATAACCGTAGACGTAGCCTCGCCGACGCAAATGGGAGGACTCTCATCTGCGATGCCGATATATATGATGATAGACCATCATGACGTAAGACTCCCGATAGCGGACAGCCTCGTAATGTCAGAGGCCGCGGCATGCGGAGAAATCATATTCGATATAGCTAAAGAACTGATAAGACGCGGAAAAATCGACAAGATAACACCATCTGTAGCTGATTCGCTGTTTGCGGCAATATCCTCGGATACGGGGTGCTTCAAATATGCGAACGTCACCCCGAAAACGCACAGAACGGCGGCAGAGCTTATAGAATGCGGTGCACATGCCGATGAAATCAACCATCTTCTTTTCGACTCAAAAGACATAAAACAGTTGAAAGCCGAATCTATCGCGCTTAACAACCTCGAGGTCTATGAGGACGGGAAAATTGCCATCACCACCGTAACTCATGCGGAAAAAGAAAATGCGGGAATCGAAAGCGAATATTTCGAGACGGCAATAGACATCGTGCGCTCACTTCGCGGGGTGGAAATAGCCATGACAATAAAGGAAAACTCAAAGGGAGAATATAAGGTATCCCTTCGTTCCTGCGGCTTCAACGTAGCAAAAATCGCGGAGCAGTTCGGCGGCGGAGGACACGTGCGCGCCTCGGGCTGTACCATAACGGCCGAAAGTATGGATGAGGCAAAGAAAAAACTTCTCTCCTACTTTATTTCCGACACTTGATTTTTCCTCGTTTGTAGTGTAAAATATAAATTATGCGGTACACCTACCGAGCGAGGAAAACATAAAAACAATCTGACAGTAAAACTTCGGAGGAATTATGAAAAGAAGATACATAAAGGACGTAGTGCTCGGCGAGAACAACAAAATCAGCGGTTTCGTCGAGAATATAAGAAATAAGCGAACGATGGCTTTCATCGTTCTGCGCGACGTCAGCGGAAAAATACAGCTCACGGTTGAAAAGGAAAAACACCCCGAGCTTGTGGAAACGATAGACAGCATCACACTTGAAACGGTTATAACCTGCGAGGGAGTCGTCGTAGAAAACTCGTACGTAAAAATGGGCGGAAGAGAAATGCTTCCCGACTCAATCGTCATCGAGTCGCATGCGGACGCCATGCCGATACAACCGGATGCCAATATTGATACACGCCTTGACTATCGTTGGATAGACCTGCGCACGGAAAAGAACCTACTTATGTTCATGGCTCAGTCAACACTGGTAAACGCAATGCGCAAATTTCTTCTCGACCGTAACTTTACGGAGATTCACACTCCGAAACTTATCGGAGCGGCCAGCGAAAGCGGAGCCGACGTTTTCGAGCTCAAATATTTCGACCGTAAGGCGTACCTCGCGCAGAGTCCCCAGTTCTACAAGCAGATGGCCATGGCGGCAGGCTTTGAGCGTATATTCGAGACGGGCCCCGTATTCCGCGCGGAGAAATCCTACACGAACAAGCATACCACGGAATTTACGGGCTTTGACCTTGAATTCAGTTATATTGATTCCTTCCGTGACGTTATGACGATAGAGGCGGAGCTTCTCGCATATGCCCTTGCCGAGGTCAAGGAAAAACACGGTGAAAAAATAAAAGAGCTTTTCGGGCTTGAAGTTGTAGTGCCGACTCTCCCATTCCCCGTAATGAAGCTTGCCGATGTTTACGCCGAGCTTAAAGAAAGATACGGATACGATTGTCCCAACTCCGAGAAGGGCGACCTTACCACGGATGCAGAGCGTTTGTGCGCACGTCTCTCTATGGATAAATTCGGACACGAATTTCTGTTTATCACCGACTATTGTGCCGAGAAACGCGCCTTCTACCACATGAGGGACGAGAACGGAATACCGCAGGGATACGACCTGATCTGGCGCGGAGTCGAAATAACCACCGGCGCACAGCGTGAGCACAGATATGAAGTACTCAAAAAGCAAGCGGAGGAAAAGGGACTCGGAGAAGACGTAAAATTCTACCTCGAATTTTTCCGTTACGGCTGTCCTCCTCACGGCGGTTTCGGACTCGGAGTTGACAGACTCACCATGTTGCTCACCGGTCTCACCATAAAAGAATCGATGTTTTTATTCCGCGGTCCTAACAGACTCAATCCTTAAAAACAACGGTGCCGATAACACGGCACCGTTTTGCGTTAATGCTGACGTCACAATATATGTTCTGACATTTTTGCGTTTGCTATTCCAATCTTTGAGCAATATTTGCTCCGCGACCTCGGTTGCTTTTGCACTTGTTGTTTAATCTTTGCCGAGCAATATTTGCTCTGCGACCTCGGTTGCTTTTGCAGTTGCTGCTTTAACCTTTGCCGAGCGATATTTGCTACGCGACCTCGGTTGCTTTTGCATTTGCTGTTTAATCTTTCCCGAGCAAATATGCTCCGGCATTTTTGCATTTGCTGCTTTAACCTTTGCCGAGCAAATATGCTCCGGCATTTTTGCATTTACTGTTTAATCTTTGCCGAGCAAATATGCTCCGGCATTTTTGCGTTTGCTGTTTAATCTTTGCCGAGCAAATATGCTCCGGCATTTTTGCGTTTGCTGCTTAATCTTTGCCGAGCAAATATGCTCCGGCATTTTTGCGTTTGCTGTTTAATCTTTGCCGAGCAATATTTGCTCCGCGACCTCGGTTGCTTTTGCGATGGCAAAATCCTTGGTCATCTCACGTATTTTCTGTCTGTCTCCGTCAAAATTGCATTTGTATGCGGTAACCCCGTTCTTTGTGGCGATGCCCACGAAAACGAGTCCGACAGGAAACAGCGGCGAACCCCCACCGGGACCGGCAAGCCCTGTGACGGAAACGGCTATGTCCGTTTTCAATCTCAAAAGAGCCCCCCGTGCCATCTCCGTTGCTACCTGAGAGGACACGACGGTATACTTTTCTATCGATTCGCTCTGAACTCCGACGAGTGTCGTTTTGGCTTTCTCTGTATAAGTAATAAATCCACCCTCAAAAACCGTACTCGCGCCGGGTACGTTCACTATCGATGCTCCTATTAACCCTCCGGTCAGCGATTCCGCCACGGAAAGCTTCAGTCCTCCTCTCGTGAGAACCTCTATGAGTTTTTCCTCCGATTTCATTTGTATTCCTCCGTTGCACCCGTGCTTTGCCTTGTCGGCCCTATATTTTCCGCTACCGTATTTATAAATTCACGTGCGGCACGTGAAAGTTGATTCTTTGCGCTGTATGCAAGATATATTTTCCGCTTTGGCAAAACGTCGGCAGTATCAATCATCGAGACTCTTCCGTTGATAAGGGCTCCCTGCGCAATGTCGAGCGGAACGCAGGATATTCCTATACCTCTCTCTGCAAGCGATATCAGAAGCTCAACGGACGTTGACTCCACGCAGGCTCCGCAAAAACCGTTGCCGAGCCATGACACAACACTCTTTTTTGCCGAATATCCAAGAGACTCCTTGCCCGTCATGCGCTGAACGTTTATCGGATACTCGCAGAGTTGTTTCTTAGTAACACGGCTCATACGTGCCAACGGATTTGTAGGATGACATACGAAAACATCCTCGGTCTCACGCACAGACAGTAATTTTATATCCGAAAGGTCACCGGAAAACGGCTCTCCGATAACGGCTACATCCGCCTCCCCCTCCTTAAGTTCGCAGGAGATTCTCTCCGCGGAGGAATTGTATGATATGAGCGCTACTCCTGAATTCTGTTCGCGGAATGTGGCTACGTCCTCGGCGATAAAACCTATGAGAGTGTCATCTGTCGATACAATACGGACCGCGCCCGATTTCAGAGATGCCATCTCGCGCACCTTCTCCTCCCCGGCTTCTATGAGAGAGATACCCTTTTTAACGTTTTCATACAGCGTCTGCCCGCATAGCGTAAGTTTTACGCCCCTGTTCGTGCGGACGAAAAGCTGAACGCCCAGTTCATTTTCGAGTGCGCTTATCTCGGCGCTTACCGCAGGCTGCGAAATACCCGACTTTTTTGCGGCATCAGATACACTTTTATGTTCGCATACGGACAAAAACGCGGCGTAACGTGAATTTTTTGCTATCATATGCTCTCCTTGCGCTACGGCCTTGCCTGTAGCGGAATATATCGTATTATCTATATTCTATTTTAACATATTCTATATCGTTTTACAACATTTCGCCACTAACTTGCAAATTTTAAAATAAATCACCTTTATGATTGACAAAAATAATAGAAATGTAGTATAATTGAAATAACAGGCGATAAAGAGACAAATTTTACTGACATCAGTACTCTTGAAAGCTATTAATTCTAAAGACAAAAAAGAGGAGGATATTATGTACATCGCTATAATCGCGGCTGATAACAAAAAAGAGCTTATGGCTCAGTTCTGTATAGCATATCGCGGCATACTTGCAAAACACAATTTATGTGCAACGCAAATAACGGGTAAATATATATCCGAGGCAACGGGACTTGAAATAGAACAGTTTATGGCGGGACACGGGGGCGGTGCCGAGCAGATAGCCTCCAGAATATCCTTCGACGAAATAGACCTCGTTTTTTATTTCAGGGATACGGAGAGAGATATGCCGAGCGAGGCAGAATGCACGATTTTACGTCTTTGCGATATACACAACGTACCCGTAGCAACAAACCTTGCAACCGCCGAGGTTATGGTAATGGCTCTCAGCAGGGGAGACCTTGATTGGCGTTCTTTCATAAATCCAAACTCAGATTATAATCGCAGAAAACGCGGACTCATAAGATGACAACTCCCTCATTCATTACAATAAACTCGGTTATTACCCCCAACATATCGGGGGGCGAGGCGCAGACGCTGAATGAGAGTTACGGCGGAATCACCGAGTATAGGGGTGAATACCGCAGAATAAGCTATGAACGTAAGGAGATTGACTCAACCTATTCCACACAAATCACTTTTTCAACCAAGGATAGAAACAGACTTTACGTCCGTCGTCATGGCGATATATCCTCGGATATGCTCTTCGAGGTGGGACATACGCATGCGTTTCTTTACAGTGTGTCGACATATTCCTTCGACGCCTCGGTAACGGCGACAAGCCTTGTAATCTCCGACGACTCGGATAACGGCAAAATAAATATTTCCGTAAAATACCTCCTGACGGTAGGAAACGAAACTTCCATATGCGAAATGCACATAAAATCGGAAGAGAAAGACGGCTGACTCTATGCTTGTAGGAGAACTTAAAGATAAATTACGTTCCACAAAAATCTGCGGGGCGTATATTTTTTGCGGCGAGGAAGATTATCTCAAATCGTATTATCTCAAAACCATACGTGATAAAGTAATAACCGACGATGCAACTGCACCGTTTAACCACGTAAAGTTTCCCGCCGAAAGCTGTGACTTCGGCGCAATGCTCGATGCGATAGAGTCACCGCCTTTTATGTCGGACTTCAAGCTCGTTGAGTGGGATTATCCCAACCTTAATGCGTTGAAGGAAAAAGATGTTGATGCTCTCACAGACCTCGCGCAGAGATGTTCTTCCGCAGAATATGCGGTTATGGTCATAATCTGCTCATCGGACGGATTTGATATGGGAACTCTGCCCAAGCGCCCGTCAAAACTATATTCTAAACTCTCTTCGGCATTTTCTATAGTGAACTTCGAACATTCCGATGATAAACGTCTCTGCGATTGGATAATTTCCCACTTCACACACGAAAAAATCATAGCGGACCGCGACTGTGCGAAAATCATGGTGGAACGCATAGGACATTCAATGGAAATCCTCTGCGGCGAAATAGATAAACTCTGTTCATATCTGAAAGAGAATGGGCGCAACACCCTCTGCGCTGACGATATTTTTTCGGTAACCTGCGCAAACTTCGAGGGGGAATCCTTCGGTCTCACAAACGCAATAATGAATAAAGACAGAGACCTCGCTCTTGCCGATATAAAAGACCGAAAAATGCGCAAGAGCGATCCCATCGTTACCCTGGGCACGGTATGTCGGCTCTTCTCCGACCTCGCGGTGATATCCTGCCTTATAGACGACGGACTCACACAGACGGAAATCGCCTCAAAAATGAAGCTTCATGAATACAAAGCAGGTCTCTATATCAAGACGGCGAAAAAATATTCGCAAAAACAGCTTTTCTATGCCCTCGATAAATGCAGTGAACTGGATATAATATCAAAAACAGGGCGTGGCGATGTCTGGTCCTCTCTTGAGAGACTTTTGTGCGAATTTTTCCTATCCCGTTAAAGACAGAGAACAAAATGCACACGTAACTCTACGATACGTCGACGCTCTGAGGGTCGCATTGCATCTAAACTATTATCCGGAGGTTCTTTATGACAGAACTGTTATCAAAAATATTTGTGAAAAACTCACAGAATACGAGCGACCCGAAAGTACGTCAGAGCTACGGGACTATGACGAGCATAGTATGTATAGTGATAAATATCCTGCTTGCAAGCGGTAAATTCATGGCAGGTTTTTTCTCGGGCTCCGTCGCAATTCAGGCGGATGCCGTCAATAACTTTTCCGATGCAGGCTCTTCGATAATATCACTCGTAAGCTGTAAAATATCAAATAAACCTGCCGATAAAGACCATCCGTTCGGTCATGCGAGGATTGAATACGTTGCCTCGATGATAGTCTCCTTTATAATACTCATGATCGGAGTCGAACTTTTTCGCGATTCTATAACGAAGATAATACACCCGGTCACTACCGACTTTTCCATTTTCTCCGTAGTTATCCTTTCTGTCTCGATACTCTGTAAGCTGTGGATGTATCTCTTCAACAGAAAAATAGGTAAAAAAATCAACTCCGACGTAATGCTTGCTACCGCCGCCGACAGTCTCTCTGATGTTGTTTCAACCGGTGCCGTACTGATAACTACGCTAATGCTTCGATTTACAGGATTTGACGCAGATGCCTACGTCGGTATAGCAGTCTCCGTGTTCATTTTTATCACAGGAGCAAAAATACTCAACAAGACCAAGAATTCTATCCTCGGAGAAGCACCGGTAAGCGAGGTAGTGGACGCTATAAAGAATATCGTTGCCGAATATCCGGATGCTCTCGGAATACACGATATGATGGTGCATAACTACGGACCCGGGCATACGATTGCCTCTCTCCACGTTGAGGTAGACGGAAGCCGTGATATTTTCGAAACTCATGACACGATAGATACCATAGAGAACCGCATACGTAATGAGCTCGGAATAATCTGTACCATACACCTCGACCCCATAGTCACAAACGATGAAGAACGTGATAAGCTTCTGTCCGATATTCAAGGGATTGCAAAGAGCGTTGAGCCCGATATAACAATTCACGATTTCCGATACGTTAAGGGACCCACACGCTCCAACCTCATCTTTGATATTGTACTGCCTTTCGACAGCAAACTTACACCGAGCGAAGCCTGCGAAAAAATCTCGGATAGCATAAAACAGGAGAATCCAACATATAACGCCATAATCACCGTCGACCGCGGCTGACGCACAATCCCGCAGACCATCACCGACGCACAATCCCCCCCTACCGCGGCTGACGTGACCTGATACTCTATTGTAAAACAAAACCATATAGTAAAACCGCCGAACATAGCGCCCGCAAAATTCGCCATCGGCGGTTTTTTATTATACCCCGAAAAAAGAAAGATTGATACGCATTTCTATGCGTACCGAATATCCTGAAAGGAAAGATTGATACGCATTTCTATGCGTACCGAATATCCTGAAAGGAAAGATTGATACGCATTTTTATGCGTACCGAATATCCTGAAAGGAAAGGTTGATACGCATTTCTATGCGTACCGAATATCCTGAAAAAGAAAGGTTGATACGCATTAAACGTATCAACCGCTTTTCTCTTGATTCTGCGGCGCACAATGTCGCACAATGCCATAGCGTCGGTGCGCCTGCGGCGAGTGTCGTACAACGGCACCTTGCATTCAACGGGAATTCCTTTGCGACACTCGCCGGTGTTTAACGTGCAAAAAAGTGATGCGCCGTTACCATGGGTAACGGCGCATCGGCACAATTACAATCCGCGAAGAGGGAGATCCCATATTCCTACGGAGTTGTCGTCTGCACCTGTTGACTCTGCGGAAAGGGTTATCGCTTCATCGGTAGTGAATCTGACG
>JAXEKG010000001.1:0-26047 GCA_034101145.1 Eubacteriales bacterium
GATGCGCCGTTACCATGGGTAACGGCGCATCGGCACAATTACAATCCGCGAAGAGGGAGATCCCATATTCCTACGGAGTTGTCGTCTGCACCTGTTGACTCTGCGGAAAGGGTTATCGCTTCATCGGTAGTGAATCTGACGACAGATACTGTTGGTTTTTTGTATTCTTTCATAGTATTCACTCCTTCTTGATTAGTTTCCGCTGTTATCAAGTACATATTTAACGCAGTCATAGCTTCCGAAACCAGCTTCATAATACTTCGCTACATCGTACATGGAGAGTGCTCCGTTGTTTTCGGTGTAGTTATCGCTTGCAGCGTTGATGTAGTAGGTGTAGTAGTTGCCGTTTCCGTCCGTGATTATGATGAACGCACGGTACATGAGCTTCTGGTTGAAGTCACCGGATACGCTTGCCGTTCCCTCGAGGACTTCCTTTATGGTTGCATCCTTGATGAAGTCGGTCGTGAGAGCGAATACGTTGTAGTTGCCCTCGACCATACCCTTTTCGGTGAGTATATCGTTCTTCTCGGACTCATTTTGGAACGTCTTGAAGCCCGCATCTTTGCTGTATACTCCGGTTGCGTTATTATATACAACGCCCGTACCGTCATAGGTTACGGTGAAGCTGTCAAAAGTATCGCCGTCAACGTAATTACCAACCATAGCGCCGTATGCAACTACGCTGCTACCGAGAGAGGTGAGTACGTCCTCGTTGAGCACGAATACCGAACGGAGACCGATGTTGGTGTTCGTTCTCGCCTGGAAGCCTGCGAAGATGAGCGCCTGCTCAAGCTCTGCCTTGTCAAGACCGAATGCTTCAAAGGTTATAGTATCTTTAATGAACTGTGCATTTACGCCTGTATTATCTATAGTTACATACTTAAATGCATTGATGATGTTCTGCTGTTTTTCCGCGTCGGCATTGACGAAAAGGTCTGTGTCTACGTGGTAGTAACGGCAGAGGTCTACGAAGTGGTTGTTAGCAAGTTCATCTGCGGTCAGATCACGCTCATATATACGCAGATAATACGGAACGAATCCGCCTATATTTACGTTACCGTTGTACCAACCGGTCTCCTGATTAATAGTTTTGGAATACGGGGTTATCGTATTGTCTGACCACGTGCCGAGCTGTGCTCCGTCAAGGTAAGAGATAATATTTGACTGCGTGTTGTTGAAGGTGCCGACGACTGCAAGATCCATGGCAACGCCGAGCGGGAACTGCGTTTCTGCAGGTTTGGTATATGGTCTGTTCCAATATATGTTTGAAGCGAACTGGAAGTAGAATTTTCCGCTGGATCTGTTTGCTTGCGGGGCATCTAAAATAGTTGCGACAACCTGAGTATTTGTCTCTATTGCTTTATATGCCGCAACGTACTGAACAGTGTATCCCGTTCCCGTGTTATGTCCAAGGCTGGTGCCTGCGGTATGGCTGTTTGCCCAGTAGTGATACATCGGCTGACCGGCGCCGGTACCTCTGCCGGTGTCCCGAACCTGAGCTGCGGTATAAATGTAGCCCGTGGATAAGTACACGTTTTTAGTTCCCATCTTGAAGGTTCCGTCTTCGTTGAGGAACGGATGAACGAAGTCCGCAGCCGCCCTCTGCTCTGGAGTGTAAAAGTTCTGAGTGGCATAGTTTTTGAGTGCCGTCGGAGAAGTTACGAGAGTTTTGTCGACAGCAGGGTTATCCTTAGTACTGGTTTTTTCTTCCGATTCCGACAATGACGCTGCCGCCATAAGCATGTAGTAGTAGCCCTTCATCTTGCCGTCGCTTATGCGAACGTAGTAATGATATCCGTTGTATGGGTTTGTTACGTAAACGATATTGCCCGATTTGTCCGTGACAACGTTACCATTCTCATCCCTTTGCGGGTATGTATTGCCTTTAGAGACGTTGCCTGAGTTAAGCATTGCAATCTGATCATCGCCTCTCGGCTCAATCATTCTGATATATTCGCGAGCTGAGTCTTCAATAGCACCGACGTTGGAGCTGTTGATTGCCGTGAAGTCTATTTCCGCAAAGAGGTCGCTTGTTCCTTTGTAGAGCGGAGCAATATTTTCCGCATACCAGAGAGCCTCGGTCATATCTGCTATCGCACTTGCAAACTCAGCACCTCTGCCGTCTCTGATATCGAATGCTCTTGAAAGCAGCGTATTGTAGACGCTATCTGCATCCGCCTTGATTATTGCCTTTACGGTATCGGTTATCTCAATGCCGTAATAGTAACAGAGGTCTGCAAACTGATTTCTCTGCTTCTGAAGATCGGTGAGCTCAACGTCATAATATCTGAGAGCGTAATAGTCCCTATCATTGAGCATTACACTCGCACCTGTGATCAAGGCAGAAAAAGTATTATATGAACCGAAAGTGGCAATTGACGTTCCTCCGAGGGGGTAAGCCGTAAACCCATCGTTATAAGTCGGTATCGCTATAGGCGCATAGTAAGCAACGGCGCCGGTTCCGTTTGCTTTGAATCCGTTAATCGAAAGATTAGGGTCATATCTTTTTGTCTTTAATTCATCGAAACTTCCGGAGAGAGACATCCTGAACGTTGAGTTATCAAAATAGATTTCACTTCCGCTCAGTATAGACGCGAACTTAGCGTCTGCGTTATTTCCTATACCGAAATAATTAGTATAGTAATTTACCTTATCCTTCGTCATGACGCGGATTGAGACAATACCTGTGGATATTCTGTTTTGCGATACAACAATACCGGCAATGTTATTATATGAATTTGAGTTTGCATTGTTGTCTGTCGGCTTATTCTTATGATAGTTATTGAACGCGAATATCGACTCAATCGTATAACCGCCGAAGTCCGTGCCGTCGTATATTGAGTTATCGACCCACATGTTGGGCGTGTAGTACTGAAGAGAGTTATTTCCTTCATTCTCCGGGTTCTGAAGTCCGTTTTTGTCTCTTATCAAAATATCGGCGTCGGAGAAGTAAAGCTGAGTGAAGATATTGAAATCATATCTTCCGGTTTCATCCTTGACAAGGGTGAGTCTGCCGTCAGGCGATACGCCTATCTGCGTTTTGGTTGCGTCTTGGTTGTTTGAGCCGGTTCCGAGCATGTAGTAGTTACCGATGTTCTGTCCGCCGATAACCTTCATATACGAACGGTCAGCCTGCGCCCACGTATATCTAAGAACAGTGGTGTTAACCGTCTCCGTGCCGTCGGTATTATAGTACACGGAGCCGTCGAGGAATCTTGAGAAGTGCATGTTGATGCCGGTAGCCTTTGCCGTACCGGCCTTTGCGGTATAGTGAGCGACGGAATAAGCTTTGTCGAGGTTGGCAAAATCAACGAAGGATACCAGATGTCCGTCGTCGTACCAAAGGTCCTCATAATAGCCGTAGTTGCCCGCACCCGCAGTAAAGTAGTAGTCAAGGTAAGCCTTGAACTGAGCTGCCGCCGCGTCCTTCTCGGCACCGTCCTCGGTCACGATGGCAATGTCGGCAAAGTTCTTATAGAACTCGTCTATCCTGCGTGAACCGTAATTGGTCTTGTTTCTGAGAGCCGCAAGATCATCCCATATGTTGAAGAAGTAAGGTATCTTGACGTTGTTCGTAGAAGCAGTGGTTGTATCATTGGGAAGGCAAACACCCGCCTCGGTTATGTAATATGCCATACCGGCAGCCGCTTCATTATTAACTAAAATGGGATATACGCTAAGAGATTGGTTTATTGCGTTAAGCAGCATATCCTTGGTAACCTCAGAGCCGTCTGCGGTTACGGGATTTTTGGCGAGTATATTGTCTGCGACAAGATCTGCCACGTTTTTCTTTACGGTGACATCTTGCTCAGTAACTGTATATGTAGTGCACAGATCGTATAGATCCGCCTTCATATCCGCTTTCATCTGGTCAGTATCTGTGTATGCGGTTTTGTCATCATGAGTCTTGGTGATACCGTTAGTAACCAACTGATCAACGAGAGCGTCAATAACCTTGTATCTGTTACTCTGGAGCGCACTTACGATAGTAGTGGTTCCGTCGAGCCAGTGATATTCTGCCGTCAGTCTCGAGGCGTGCTTATTATAATTATACAATTCAAGATTACGCACGCTGAGCCATGAGTTTATCTGATCTGAAAGTTTTTGCGACGAAAATATATCGTCGGTAGCAAGGTCCTTTGCAATCTTCGTTGCCATATCCTTCGTTCCGAGCGTCGGGTCCGATTCAAGCACAGCAAGAATACGTGCCTTAAGGGTGGCATTATCCATCAAGAAGTATTGTGCTACCGAATACGAAAGCTTGCTTGCAATCTCTTCGTTCGTGTATTCGGCGTCGAACTTCTTATAGCCGTCGAGCTTCTCCTTTATTGTTTTTGCCGTCGGCATACCGTCATAACCGTATGCGTCGATAAGAGCAATAAAATGCGCTCTGTCGTCGTCGGTCGACGTAATTCCGAGGGCGTTTTTGTAATCCTCTGCCGTCTCACGCGTATTTGCGGCAAAGGATACGAGTGAGAATGCGGGGATAACGCACAGTACCATAAGCGCTGCGAGTAAAAGACTTAAAACTCTTTTTTTCATAAAAACTCCTCCGTATGTGCGAAAAATATTCCGTCGGCAAAACGTCGTCTTGCCGCCAGAAAAGCTCGCATATTTTTGAAATTAGTAAGAAAATTAAATAATTGAATATTATTTCGCAATACCAGTATATCACATTTTCAAAAAAAAGCAATACCATTTTTATATTTTTGTATATTCAGTAAAATTTCGTGTATATTTTATGTGCAAAATGCCAAAAAATAAGCCGAAAAGATAATATACCACCATCCCATCCTTTTCATCAAAACCATCGCACCACACCAAATACCATTTTATTTAATAAGGAAGTAAAACATGAACAAAGAAAATTACAAAAGCTATGTTGAGTCACGTTCACACACATCCCCAATACTGAAAAACTGCCTTGCCGCATTCTGGACGGGCGGTCTTATCTGTGCCTTAGGCCAGGGGCTTCTCTTTGCATACAAGGCCTTCGGTCTCTCCGAAAAAATTGCAGGTACAACCGTCACCGTCACTTTGGTTTTCATTGCCGCACTCCTTACCGGCATAGGGATATTCGACCGTATGGCGAAATATGCGGGAGCAGGTACCCTCGTTCCCGTCACAGGCTTTGCCAATTCCGTCGTCTCTCCCGCACTCGACACGAAGAGCGAGGGCTTCATCCTCGGGGTGGGCGCAAAAATTTTCACGGTTGCCGGTCCTGTTCTTCTGTATGCGACGCTCTCGGGCGCGCTATACGGAATAATATATTTCATCGTCACTTTATTTATATGAAAAGGAAGGTTATATATGCAAAAAATACTGAAAGTGAAGGAACCTGTCTGCATTTTTGCCTCCGCATCCTGCGTCGGGCATGAGGAGCATCTCGGTCCCCTCGGCGATTGCTTTGACTTTTACGATGACAAGGATAAATTCGGAGCGAAAACATGGGAGCTTGCGGAGGGGGAGCTCGGCAGAACGGCGCTTGCCTTCGCCCTCAAAAAAGCAAAGCTCTCCCCCGATAAAATAGACCTGCTCTTCGCCGGCGATTTGCAAAACCAATGCGTCGCCTCCTCAGGCGGGCTCTCTTCGTTCGGCATACCGTATATCGGGCTTTACGGTGCCTGTTCCACTCTGGGTGAGGGACTTATTTGCGCCACACTCACAATGTGTGCGGCGCACGAGCTCGAGCGCGTGGCTGTTGTGACAACTTCTCACAACTGTGCGGCGGAAAGGCAATTTCGTCTCCCGATAGAGTACGGCGGACAGAGACCGCCTACGGCGCAATGGACTGCTACCGCAGGAGGCGCGTTTCTTATCAGCCGTAACGGCGGCGTGAAGATAACCGAGCTTATGCCGGGAGTTATCGTAGACGGAGGAATATCCGACGCGAACAACATGGGGGCAGCCATGGCGCCTGCCGCCGCCCGCACCATATCCGACTACTTCAGTCAAAGTACGGAGAAGCCATCCGATTTCGATGCGATAATCACAGGCGACCTTGCCAAAGAAGGCTCTGAAATTCTTACGCACCTTCTCTCACAAAAATCGATAACGCTTAACAATCACCGCGACTGCGGCATGATGATATATGATTATGAAAAGCAGGATGTCCACAGCGGCGGCAGCGGTTGCGGATGCTCCGCCTCTGTATTGGCAGCGTATTTCCTGCCCAGGCTCGTCTCGGGGGAGATGAAAAAGATACTGCTCGTGCCGACTGGCGCCCTCATGAGTACGTCAAGCATCCAGCAGGGCGGCACGATACTCGGCATAGCCCCCCTGGTCAGAATAGAGCACGCCTGAAACGCAACGCACCTCAACAGCCCCTCGGGCATAGCCTTGCAGGCTGTGAAATACCCACACGCCCCCATCAAATACCAAGCATCTAACCCACAACTTAAAAAGGAGATTAAAATGGATATATTTCTTTCGTTTATTAAAGCATTCATTGTCGGCGGTCTTTTTTGCGTAATAGCTCAACTGCTCATCGACTTAACGAAGCTCACTCCCGCACGCATACTCGTCATCTACGTGGTAGCAGGGGTATTTCTCGGTGCCGTCGGGCTTTTCGAACCGCTCAAAAATTTTGCGGGAGCAGGAGCAACCGTCCCTCTCGTCGGCTTCGGCGGTAACGTCGCGCTCGGTATTCGTGAAGCGGTGGACAAGGAAGGCTTGCTCGGCGCGCTTACCGGAGGGCTGACAGCAGCGGCAGGTGGAACTGCGGCGGCATTGTGCTTCGGCTACCTTGTTGCACTCATATTTAACGGAAAACCCAAACGTCTATAACGTTATGGAAAACAGCCGATATACAAAAGTGTATATCGGCTGTTTGTTTTTTACACGGTACAAATCAATCGAGCTCGCAAAGCCCCGTATACAGCTGATAGTATTTTCCTTTTTTCTCTATCAGCTCATCGTGATTTCCCCTCTCGATGATTTCACCGTGCTCCAGCACCATTATGGCGTCAGCATTTCTTACGGTAGATAGCCTGTGCGCAATAACAAAGGTTGTGCGATTTTTCATCAGTCTGTCCATGCCGTGCTCGATGTGTCTCTCGGTTCTTGTATCAACCGAGCTCGTCGCCTCGTCGAGTACGAGTATCGGCGCATGGCTTATGGCGGCTCTCGCAATATTGAGCAGCTGCCTCTGACCCTGTGAGAGATTTGCTCCGTCACCCTCTATCATGGTATCATAACCGTTTTCAAGTCGCATGATGAAACTGTGTGCGCTCGCTGTTTTTGCCGCCTCAACAACCTCATCGTCGCTGGCGTCAAGCCTGCCGTACCTGATGTTTTCCATTACAGTACCGGTAAAGAGGTGAGTATCCTGCAAAACCATTGCTATATTGCCTCGGAGAACATCTCTTGGGATTTTCATAATATCTATACCGTCAACGGAGATTTTGCCGCTGTTTATGTCGTAGAACCTGCTCAGCAGATTCGTCACGGTCGTCTTACCCGCTCCCGTTGAACCCACGAATGCGATTTTCTGCCCCGGCTTCGCATAAAGCGAGATATTCTTCAGTATAACTCTATCGGGTGAGTATCCGAACGATACGTTATCGAAAACGACATATCCGTCAAGCTTTACAACAGCCTTGCAATCCTCGTCATCCGCACTTTCGGGCGCAGTGTCCATAAGCTCGAATACGCGTTCCGCACCGGCAAGTGCGGCGAAAATGGTAGTCATCTGTTGCGAAAGCTGTGTTATCGGCATTGAAAAGTGTCTTGAATAGTTTGCAAAAACAGTAAGGGCGCCTGGTGTAAATGAGCCGGTACACATGAGCACGCCGCCGACTCCGACGGTAACGGCATACGAAATTTGTGACGTGTTTCCCATAATAGGGCCCATAACGCCGCCCCAGAACTGTGCCTTGAATTGTTTGTCTCTCATATCGTTATTGAGTATATCGAACTCCTGAGTGCATACACCTTCGTGGTTAAAGACCTTTACGGTTTTTGCTCCCGTAACTGTTTCTTCAAGATATCCGTTTGTTGCTCCGAGGGCGGCTTGCTGTGCTACGTAGTACTTACGTGAGCGTTTTCCTATCGCAGCACCTCCGAACATGAATATCGGAATAAAAATAACCGTTATTGCCGTGAGAAGCGCGCTTGTCGTTATCATAAACACCAACGTTCCCGCTATGGTAACAAAGCTGCTCACAATAGAAGTGAGCGAGGTTGAGAGCATGGTATCTATATTATCAACGTCGTTCGTATAACGGCTCATAACCTCTCCCGTAGGATGGGAATCAAAATAACGCACGGGGAGATGTTGCATCTTTGAGAACAAATCGTTTCTTATTTTTTCCGTTGCGCCCTGCGATACGGTGAGCATTATTCTGCTCTGTACATAGGAGGTGATAACGCATATGAGATATACCGAGCCGAGAATGATTATAGCGCAAAAAATATACGTCAGAATCTCGTTTTTCATTACTCCGTTAAGCGGAGAGGTGAGGGCCTCTATTACGTTGTCCGCCTTTGCTTCAAGCGTACTCATCTTTATTCTTGCGTCCGGCTTTAGGGCCAGAGTTATGCGGTTTATTATCGGCGCCAGCATATATGAACCGATAAGCGACGATACCGTATTCAGAAACATGAAAATCAAAACCAAAACTATCCGAAATTTATAGGGTCCCATGTATTCCATGAGTCGCTTTATCGTTTTTCCCATATTTTTCGGTTTGCCGGCCATCATGCCTCTTGCGCCTCTCGGACCGCCGTGGCCTTGCATCATACCGCGCCTCATACCACTGTTGTCGGAGGAATTGTAGCGTTCACGCAGTTGCTCAAGACTTCTTGCCATATCAATTTCCTCCTTTCTCTGTTTGAGAGAGATATATTTCCCTATACGCCTCATTGTTTTTGAGAAGCTCGTCGTGTGTGCCTGCTCCGCTGATTTTTCCGTCGTCCATAACTATTATCTCGTCCGCATCGCGCACAGAACTTATCCTTTGAGCTATGATGATTTTGGTGCAGTCCGAGAGGTCGTTTGTGAGAGCCTCTCGTATTTGTGCTTCGGTCGCCGTATCAACGGCGCTTGTGGAATCGTCGAGTATGATTATCCTGGGTTTTTTCAGCAGGGCCCTCGCAATACACAGTCTCTGCCTTTGTCCGCCCGATACGTTTGCGCCGCCCTTGTCTATCACGGTATCGTAGCCGTCCTTAAAGGATGAAACGAAGCCGTCTGCCTGCGCATGTTTTGACGCCTCCCTTACCTCCGTATCGCTTGCATCGCTGTCGCCCCACCGCAGATTATCCGCAACGGTACCGGAGAAAAGCATATTCTTCTGAAGAACCATTCCGACACCCTCACGCAAATTATAAATAGAATAATCACGGACGTTTACCCCGTCGACAAGTACCTCTCCCTCGTCGGTATCGTAGAGTCTTGGTATCATTGATACGAGTGTCGTCTTGCCCGAACCCGTGGAACCGATTATGCCGAGTGTCTTTCCTGCCTCGATTTTGAAGCTGACATTGTCAAGCACCTTGCCCTGACTGTTTTTATAATATCTGAATGAAACGTTTCTGAATTCAACCTCTCCGTGCTTAACCGTCATCTCCTTTTCTTTTGCGTCGGCATCCGAGATACCGGGCTTTTCATCGAGGACCTCCTTGATTCTGCGTCCCGAAGCTATCGCGCGCGAGGACATCATCAGAAGCATTGTAACGCCGAGAAGTGCCATAAGTATCTGATTTACGTAGGTTATGAATGCGGACAGATCGCCTACCTGCATACCGCCGTCAAGTACTATGTTACTGCCCTTCCATACGACGGCAAGTGTTGTTATATTCATAAAGAGAGTAAGCACCGGTTGCATGAATATCATGACGCGCATAGCCGCAATGCCGCTGTCTTTGAGGGATTTATTTGCACCTCTGAATTTTTCATCCTCGTAGTTCTCTCTCACAAAGCTCTTTACAACCCTTGCATTGGTTATATTTTCCTGAACTGTCGTATTCAGATTATCTATCTTTTTCTGCATAACCGAAAAACGACGAAAACCTATCAATATTATTCCGATTACGACGATGAACATTGACGGAATAGTTACCGCAAATACAACTGAAAGCGACGGACTTATCGTTATTGCCATTATCAGACCCGCTATCAGCAACCCCGGCGCGCGCAGGGCCATCCTGAGAACCATACCTATGAAGTTCTGAAGCTGCGTTACATCGTTTGTCAGTCTCGTAACCAGTGAGCCCGTTGAAAATTTATCTATGTTTGCAAAGGAATATTTCTGTATTTTGGCATAAGCGTCCGAACGCAGGTCAACCGCGAAATTTACGGATGCTTTCGTCGCAAAATACGCACCTCCTATGCCCCCCGCCATCATAAGCAATGCCATAAGAATCATAAGAAGCATAATGCCCATGCTGTACGACGACGTCAGCGTTCCGTCGGCGCTTTTGTTTATAATGAGCGAAAACAGCTTCGGCATAAAAGCCTCTCCCGCTACCTCAACCAGCATACATATCGGCCCTATGATAAAATACGGCAGATACGGCTTTATATATTTCCACCACGTTTTCATTATCCGTCTTTTTCCTCCTTAACTGCAAAGTTCAGTATATTGTCCCTGAGCATGACAAGATATGAGAATATTTTTTCCTTCTCGTCGTCCGTAATGTTTCCGAGCATTATTTTTTCCGTCCTGTCGAAGCACGCCCGTATGTTTTCGTCGGTTTTACGTCCTTTCGGTGTCAGATATACGAGAGTTTTCCTTGCGTCGCTCTCGTTTTTCTCCCTGTAAACAAGCCCCTCGCTCTCCATAAGAGCCAGCTCTGCGCTAACCGTAGGCGCACGCAAATGTGAAAACTTAACGATACTGCTCTGCGTAACTCCGTCCTCGTGTGCAAGATATTTGAGTATAAAGCTACGGCTGAACTTCGCCGTATATTCCCCTCCGTTTTGCCTTATGGTTATCATAAAGAGTCTTGATATCTCGTTTATAAGTGCGGATATCGGAGGTTTTAGATTTTTCCCCTTCTCGTATTTTGTTCTGTGTTCACTCAGACGGAGCAAAAAATCCTCATCTATAATTTTTTCTTCATTTTTCATTTTTCGCCGCTTTTCCCCCTCTCAACGGTTACTTGACCATTTACCCTACCGTTATGAATATTTAGTTAACTAACTAATATTATATGCATATTTGCCGATATGTCAAATGAATTTTTTGTAAACAAATAATATACCGAACGTATAATATTTATTTTTCTTTTTTATTGTTTTTTATATTACTGTGTAGTATAATGTATGCAGAAAAACCGTGAATTTCATTATCTGACGCATACGGGAGGGTGCCTTATGAGAAGAAAAACCGCTTTGCCTGAATTGTTGTCACCGGCAGGCTCCCTCGATGCTTTGGTCGCCGCGGTAAACGCAGGTGCGGATGCCGTATATGTCGGCACCGAATCCTTCAACGCAAGAATGAATGCGAAAAACTTTTCATATGACGAACTGTATACTGCCCTTCTGTATGCACACACCCACGGTGTAAAACTGTACGTTACACTCAATACTCTTTTGTATGACAGAGAGCTTTGCGAATTTGTAAACCAATGCAAAACACTTTCTGACATGGGTGTCGATGCCGTCATAGTAGCCGACCTCGGCGCCGTCTCTCTCATAAAGAAATACGTACCGGAGCTTTCCGTGCACGGAAGTACACAGATGTCCCTTCACTCCACGGACGGAATACGCGAGGCCTGCTCAATGGGCATTGACCGCATAGTACCTGCGAGAGAGCTTTCCTTTGAAAATATAAAAGCTTTAATAGACCGCTCTGATGCGGAAATAGAGATATTTCTTCACGGTGCGCTCTGCGTATCTTATTCGGGGCAGTGCCTTTTCAGTTCTCTTGTGGGCGGCAGAAGCGGAAACAGAGGCGAGTGCGCTCAGGCGTGTAGACTTCCTTATAACGGTACCTATCCGCTCAGTCTGTGTGACCTCTCTCTTGCGCATCATATACCCGAGCTTATAGACTTGGGTGTCTCCTCTCTCAAAATAGAGGGCAGAATGAAATCTGCGGATTACGTATACGGTGTCACCTCGATATACCGTCGTTTGCTTGACGAAAAGCGTTCATCGACAAGAGAAGAGGACGCTCTGCTCGATGCCATATTCAGCAGACAGGGTTTCACCGACAAATATTTTACAGGCAAAATTAAGGATAAAATGACAGGTATCCGCACCGATATACAGAAATCACGGACAAGCGGAGTTTTTACAAACGTCATTTCTACCGATACTTCCATGAAAAAAGCGGAAATAAGTGCGTCTCTCTCGATACGAAGATGTGAAAATTCGCGTCTTACTCTTTCACTTGGTAATAAAACCGTAACGTTCGAGGGCTCAGTACCGTCGGATGCTATAAACCAACCGTTGACGAAGAATTCTCTGACAAAACAAATGACTAAAATGGGGCAAACTCCCTTTGTCTTAACGCCTGAAAACCTGAAAATAGAACTCGACCCGTCTCTAAATATGCCGCTATCCGAGCAAAATGCGCTCAGGCGTGCGGCAACCGACGCCCTCGCAAATGAATATGCACGCCCCGCGCTCACGCCAACCGACGCCCTTGCAAATGAATACGCGCGCCCCGCGCTCACGCAAACCGACGCCCTTGCAAATAAATATGCACGCCCCGCGCTCACGGCATACCGCGAAGATGCCGTAAAACGCACTTCTGCAACCGACTCAAACATACGCACCGCCCTTTTCTTCGACTTAAACGCATACAATGCTGTGTGCCACGACGTCGACGGATTCTTTGATATGGTTTTTCTGCCGTTGTATTTACTCCCCAATGCGACAATAAACCCCAATGGTGTTTATATTCCGCCCATAGTCACGGACTCAGAACATCAGGATGTATTTAAAATGCTTTTACGCGCAAGGGATATGGGGATAAAATACGCTCTATGTGGTAATATGGGACATTTTCCGCTTGTTCGCGAGGTCGGTCTTGAGCCTGTCGCAGACTTCCGACTCAATATAACGAACTCCCGCAGTGCAGAAGTCATAAAGCGCGCAGGTGTCAAAAGCTACGTACTCTCTCCGGAGCTTACTCTGCCGAAAATGCGAGATATTGCGTGCTCGGTTCCCGGTGCAAGCGCAATAGTTTTCGGAAGAATACCGCTTATGCTCACAGAGCGTTGCTTTGTGCGTGAGAATGGAGGATGCGGAAAATGCGGTGTTTTCAACTTCTGCGACCGTACCGGCGCGAAGTTCCCGGTCATACGCGAATACCCTCACCGCAATGTAATTCTCAACAGCATAAAAACTTACATGGGAGATCGTCAGGACGAGCTTAGCAAATACAATATTACCTCATTTCACTTTATATTCACGACGGAAACACCCACGGAAATACTCGGCACCATCTCAGATTTCAGGAACAAAACAAAGCGCGAAAACGTAAGGAGAATAGCTCAGAAATGATAATACTTGCATCAAAATCCCCCAGACGCAGGGAAATCATGGAAAAAATGGGATATAACTTCATTGTGACGGTCAGTGATGCGGACGAGACTCTCCCCGACGGTATATCACCGAAAAAGGGCGTCGAAATCCTCGCTCTGAGAAAAGCCGAGGCTGTCCTGTCGCTCGTAAATAAGAACGATATAATAGTCTGCGGCGATACTCTTGTCGACCTCGACGGCAAGGCTCTCGGAAAGCCAAAGGATGAAAAAGACGCCCTCGATATGCTTATGTCCATGTCGGGTAAAACCCACTGCGTGCATACGGGTGTTGCCGTGCTTTGTAACGGTGAAATACTGAATTCTTCGGATACAACCTACGTCACGTTCAGAAAGTATTCGGAGAGCGAGGCTCTTGCATATGTAAAGACGGGAGAGCCTATGGATAAAGCAGGAGCATATGGAATTCAGGGACTCGGCTCCGCCCTTGTAGAGAGAGTCGACGGTGATATGGATACGGTAATAGGTCTCCCGTCAAAATTAGTGCATAGGTATATAGAAGAAATGAAGTACCGCCTGCACCGCAGCGGCGTCACGGCTCCGTAAATCAGAGAAAAATGAAGCCCCGCCTGCACCGCAGCGGCGTCACGGCTCCGTAAATAAATACATCTGTGAGAGAAAAATGAAAAAGAAAGAAAAAGCGAACCTGATTACAAAAGAACTTTGCGAACTGTATCCCACAGCGATTTGCGCCCTCGATTATAAAGGTGACCCGTGGAAGCTTCTGATTATGGCGAGACTGTCCGCACAATGCACCGATAAGTGCGTAAACGAGGTTTCCGTTCCTCTGTTTTCAAAATACCCAAATGCAGAGTCCCTTGCCGCGGCAGAGGCAACCGATGTTGAGAATATCATCCGCCCGTGCGGTCTTTTTCGCAAAAAAGCCTCGGATATAATAGCTCAGTCAAAAAAACTTTATTCGGAATTTGACGGCATATTACCATCGGATATAAACACCCTGCTAACCTTCCCGGGAGTGGGAAGAAAGATAGCCAATCTCCTTATCGGAGACATATACAAAGGAGCTGCAATAGTCACTGACACGCATTTTATACGAATCTGCGGCAGACTCGGATTTTATCCCGAGAGCGAGAAAAATCCTCACAGAATCGAGAATATAACAAAGGAACTTATTGAGCCGTCGGAACAATCGGATTTTTGTCACCGCATAGTAATGTTCGGAAGAGAAATATGCTCTGCCCGTAATCCGAAATGCAGCGTATGCCCCATAGCCAAAAAAGGTCTCTGCAAATCATTTGCCGACAAGCTAAAGTCCAAAAACAAATAAAAATACCAAACAGGATTTAATGATATGGAAGGCAAGCTGAAAATTCCCTATCCCGTAATAGTTGAGGGAAAATACGACAAAAATACCCTATCGTCAGTTCTAGATGCAAGGATTATAACGCTCGGCGGCTTCTCTGTCTTTAACAATAAAGAAATGCGTGCACTCATACAGCGGCTTGCCGGGAAGGATAAAATCATACTTCTCACCGATTCCGACGGCGGAGGCATACAAATACGCTCTTTCATTGAGAGTTGCGTATCTCGTGAGAGCATAATAAATCTCTATATACCGAGAATCCACGGAAAAGAGAGAAGAAAGAAAAAGTCGGGTAAAGCAGGACTTCTCGGCGTTGAGGGCATGCCCCCCGACGTAATACGCAGAATTTTTCTGCCTGTATCAAAGCAATCCGAAGAGAAGATTTCCGATATCTCTTGTGCCCGTATAAGCAAAACTCAATTCTACAACGACGGTTTCAGCGGAAGGGAAAACAGCGCAAATATGCGGAAACTCCTTTCCGATATTCTCTCTCTCCCATCCGACATAAGCGCAAACGCCTTGCTCGAAGCTGTTAATCTTATATGCACACCTGAAGAATACGAAAATGCAAAAAAACAAATAACGAAAATTGAAAAAAAAGGAAAAGAATAATATATGGACAGAATTTATCTTACTGCGACAACCGACAAAAACCCCGTATCGTACAAGGTAGGAGAGAAAATCACATTTACCGTATGGGCTGCAAAATGGTGTGAGGAGTATACGAAAATCACGTGCGAGAAGTTAAAATGGAACCGCTGGGGTGATGACGGCATAACAGAGGAGGGTATATGGGATTTCTCCGACGGTACACCGTTGAAATACACTACCCGAATCAACGTCCCCGGATTTTTATATTTGAGAATACAACCGCAGGGAGAGGGTGCGGAGGGCATCTCACCCGTTATCTGCGGAGCAGGTGCCGAGACCGAAAAAATCCTGCCGATAACAAAACAGTCTCCACTATATGAGCAGTTCTGGCATGACGTACTCTCGGATGTGGAAAAATGCAAAAGCGAGCCTACGGAAATGATACCGAAAAACGATTATATCCGACCGGGCGTTGATATATACGATATAAAGCTTCCTTCTCCCTACGGACGTCCCGTCAGCGGATATCTTTCCATACCCGTCGGAGCACGGGAAAAGAGTCTGCCGATAAAGCTTCTTCTCGCAGGCTACGGAGTACATTCCTCGGGAAAAATGATTGATTCCTCGGCAATAGTCCTGGATATGAACGCTAACGGAATAGAAAACGGAAGAGAACCCGAATACTATAAGGAGCTTGAAAAAGGCGAGCTTCACGAATACGGGATTCACGACGGTGAGGACCCGTATAAGAGCTACTTCAAAACAATAATAGCGAGAGGCCTTACCGCGCTCAAATACCTGCGTACCTTGCCCTGGTGGGATGGAAAGAATATTACCGTACAAGGAACGAGCCAGGGCGGTTTTCAAGCCCTCAATCTTGCCGCACTCGACAAGAGAGTCACCGAATGCAATATATGCAAACCATGGTTCTGCGACATCGCCTCATATAGGGCAGGCAGATGCAGGGCTACCTTCCACCCCGACGATTCAAACGCCTCTACGGAGTGTTTCGACAGTGCGGTACAGGCGGCGCACGTAACCTGCAGAGTGAGGGTTACGGCAGGACTCGGAGACGTATGCTGTCCCCCATCCGGAGTTGCGGCTATGTTCAATGCAATACCGTCCGAAAACAAAAGCATAGTCTGGCGGCAGAACGAAGATCACGGCTACGGAGTTCCCATAGCGATGGACTATTCTCCGATGTAACTCAGGAAATATATAATGTATTATTATTTTTATTGACTTTTTTATATAAATAATATAAAATTGATTTAGCATATAACCGAATATTATAAACACCAGACGGAAGGAAAACAAAATGAACAGAATTTTTGTATCTCCAAACGGATCCGATAACGGAAACGGAAGCGAAACCTCACCGTATCTCACCCTCACCGCCGCACGTGATGCTGCAAGAAATATGAAAGGTGATAAAACGATAGTAATAAAAGACGGTCGTTACTTCTTCACCGATACCTTTGAGCTTGACCAAAGAGATGACGGCGTATCTTTCGTTGCAGAAAACCGCGGCAAGGTTTTATTTGACGGAGGTGTCATCCTTGACAATTCGAAAATCAAAAAGTATAAGGACAATATTCTTATGCTTGACCTCTCAGAGCTCGGGATTGAGCTTTATGAACTCGGCAACCGCGGATTCCGCCGTGCATATATCAACTCTCCGAACGAGCTTTTCATAAACGGCAAAGCGCAGAGCATCGCCCGTTATCCTAAAAAAGGGATTATATATTACGAGGACGGCGATATAATCGACAGCGGCAGCAAACCGAAGAATGAAGACTATGAATGTAAACCGGCAGTTCTCAGAATCCGCGACCCGCATATCGAAAAGTGGGGAGAGGCAAAGCACGCATACCTTGCAGGTTATCCCAATCAAGCATGGGCTGACGAATGTGTAAAAATCGCAAGCATAGATACAAAAGAAAAGACGATAACCACTTCACAGCCTCATCTTTTCGGTTATGAGTTTACCCATCATTCCGGATATTACGTAGTAAATCTGCTCGAAGAGCTCACCGAAGAGGGCGAATACTATATCGACATCGACGATAAAAAACTCTACTTTATACCCGAAAAAGGCATTGATATAAATAACGCAACGTTACAGCTCTCCGCACTTGATAAGGTAATGATAGCAGTCGAAAACGCAACCTCCGTGACATTTGACGGAATAACCGTTGAGAATACCCGTAACAGCGGTATTTATATAGAGGGGGGCGAAGGATGCGTTATACGCAACTGCACGTTCCGTAACATAGGAATAATAGCAATTCAGGTCGGCATGGGTGCGACTCCGCTTGAACACGGACTTAACAACTGTCACTGTATGCACTCACCGAAGGCAAAACCGTTTATGCCAATGAAGCGTGAGGTGGGGAGCTGGCACGAATATATTTACGAATTTGCGGCATGGGATAACAACGGAGGAAAGAATCACTCCATCGAGGGCTGTAAAATCTATGACACCGGCGCCGGCGGTATACTTCTCGGAGGAGGTAACAGAAAGACTCTTACACCCGCCGGAAACAGAGTATATAACTGCGAATTCTATTCCGTAAACCGCCTTGACAGAACCTATAAGGCAGCGGTAAACCTCATGGGTGTCGGAAATACCGTCAGCCATTGCTATATGCACGATCTTCCCGGTATGGCGATTTATCTGCACGGAAACGACCATACGATAGAATTTAACGAGATATGCCGTGTCGGACTTGAGGTATCGGACTCCGGAGCAATCTATATGGGCAGAGATATGAGCGAGGTCGGCAACGTATTCAGAAACAACTATTTCCACGATTTGAGAAACTCGGTGGAAACGGGACTCGGCATATGTGCCATATACTTTGATGACTGGGATATTTTCAATGCGGTATACGATAACTTCTTCGTCAGAATAGAGGGCGGCGGTTTCTGTGTAATTCACCATACCTGCGGAGGTCTTCTCTCCTTCCACAACAACTTTGTCGTTGACTGTAAGCCGGGCATAAACTTTGATAACAAGTCAAACGCATACGTGCAGATGCATAAGAACCCTCTCGTTATGACCCGTGTACATACAAAGGATGAAACCGATATGCGCGGCGTTGACATAACGAGCGATATATACAGAGAAAAATACCCTTACCTCTACGACGTATACAGAAACGACGCACGTTTCGAGTGGATGTATTATAATAATGTTTTCGTATTTGAAAAATACGATGCGTTCGTTGACGCAAAGAACGATGATTATACTCAGGCTGACTGGTATGGTAAGCCCTCTCCGAGAGACGAATACGACTGGCAGAGACGCACCGACGTCGTTATGGGATATGAGGACGACCTCGTACCGCCACACCGCGTAGACTTTAAGTCCATCGGAATTATCAAAGAATAAAGAGGTTTTATATGTTATTTAACAATATGGAGTTTTTCAATGTTTCCGATATAAAAAAAGAGGATAACGGCGGATACTCGCTCTACCGTTTCCCGGAGTCTGTAAGAAAAGTTACCTATAACATCGGAACCAGAATGGCAACCTCGGCAACCCTCGTCGAGATACGTTTCGTAACAGATGCCGACGTAATATGGTTAACCCTCGAGAGCCGCATCGGCGATATGCCGTTCTACGTTTTCTGCGGAGACTACAAATACCTGTCGCTGAAACTCTCGGCAGGAGAAAAAAAGACCTTTGTTCTCGAACCTAACGGTAACTTCGCATCGAAGGGGGATGAGCTTCTCGATACTCCTCATTATAAGAACCGCTATTCTCACAACGTATGGCGCATAGTTATACCCGACGGTTATCCTATATTCCACGGCGTCGATATTCAGAACGGCTCTTTCATACGCCCCCCTATGCCTCGGGAGCTCCCCTCAAAAAAGCTTCTTATATACGGCTCGTCGATTTCTCACGGCTGTTGGGCCGACTCTTATATGCTCGGATATACCAACATTGCGGGAGAGCTTCTCGGCGTGGACGTTATGAATAAGGGTATGTCGGGCAGTTGCCGTGAGGAGGCGCAGATGGCTGATTATCTTGCGGGCGAGGACTTTGACGTGATGTACCTGGAGCTTACGACGAACATGTCGAATCCGAATGACTTTACGACCGAAGAAGTTATGAAACGCACCGAGTATCTTGTACGGAAAATCTGCTCGGAAAACCCAAGCAAAAAAATCGTCACATCAAACGCATTCGTCCTCAGCTTCGGCAAAAAAGACGACGAGTTAACCGAGAAAGAGTCTCGAGTAAAAGATATATCTCAAAGGGTTTGCGAACTTATCGACAAGCTGAAGGGAGAATATAAAAATCTGTTCTTCTTCAATTCCTCGGAAGTATATCGTGAAGGCTATTACTGCTGCTACGACTTCGTTCACCCGTCGGAATTCGGTCATATTCGCATGGCTTTCAATTTTGCCGAGGTCATGAAAAAATATTTCTGAATATAAAAATAAGTCTAAAATCTTACCGACATTCAAAATTATTTGTGCAAAATAAAGGCTGAGACGGCATTAACCGTCTCAGTCTTTTGTATATCACTCTGTCATAAGATTGCAAACAAGGTTGCTTATCTCGGCAGGATTGTCTATCCCGAGTCCTCCGATAAGCCGCGCCTGCGCATACAGAATCTTCGCGTAATCTGCGAGTTTTTCCTTATCGGTCCCGTATAGTTCCTTTATCTTATCGGCAATCTTGTGCTTCGAATTTATTTCCATAACGGTCTGTGCCTTCGCCGTATTGCCCTCAGCTCCCGGCATCTTGTTCAGAACCTTTTCCATTTCGACGGAGAGCTCTCCCTCGCTTGACAGACATACTGCATGCTCTCCGAGAGATGCGGTGAATTTAACCGCATGTACAGAATCACCTATTTTCTCCTTCATGAAGTCGAGAAGTTCTTTGTTGTCGTCGTTTTCTTTCTTAACGTAATCCTTCTCCTCGTCGGTGAGAATATCCAGTTTGTCGGTGCAGATGTTGGAGAACTTTTTACCTTTATACTCATCGAGCATGCGCAGAGCAAATTCATCAACATCCTCTGTAAGATACAGAACCTCATATCCGGCGGCAACAACGCTCTGTGTCTGCGGGAGCATATCTATCTTGTCAACCGTCTCGCCGCATGCATAGTATATTGCCTTTTGTTCTTCCTTCATATCCGCAACGTATTCGGCAAAGGTACGGTACTTCTTCTCCTTCGACGACTTGAACATAATGAGGTCGGAGAGCATATCCTTGTGCATGCCGTAATCGGAATAAAGTCCGTATTTGAGTTGTGTGCCGAATGCCGAGAAGAATTTCTCGTACTTCTCTCTGTCTTTTTCGAGCATTTTGAGAAGCTCGTTCTTTATTTTCTTCTCTATCGTCTTTGCTATTACCTTCAGCTGACGGTCGTGCTGAAGCATCTCTCTTGAAATATTGAGCGAGAGGTCCGCGCTGTCCACAAGACCGTGAACGAATCCGAAGTAATCCGGGAGCAAGTCCTTGCATTTCTCCATTATCATGACGCCGCTTGAATAAAGCTCGAGCCCGCGCTCGTAGTCTTTCGTATAATAGTTATACGGTGCATGAGCAGGAACGAACAGAAGGGCATCATATGTTGCCGTACCCTCAGATTTTGTATGAACTGTGAGAATAGGCGCTTCGTAATCGTAGAACTTCTCGGTGTAGAAAGAGTTGTATTCCTCTTCCTTAATCTCGGACGGATTCTTTTTCCAGAGCGGAGTCATGCTGTTGAGAGTCTCGGTTTCAATGCTCTCTTCCCACTCGTCCTTGCTTCCCTCTTTCAAGTGGCTTTTCTTTACGTCCATTTTAATAGGATATCTGATGTAGTCGGAATACTTCTTCACGAGCGCCCTTATCCTGTATTCGTCAAGGTATTCGGAATACTTTTCGTCCTCGGTATCCGCCTTTATATTAAGAGTTATTTCGGTGCCGAAGCCGTCGAAATCGCACTCGCCTATCGTGTAACCGTCAACGCCCTCCGACTCCCATACATATGCACTGTCCGAACCAAAAGGACGGCTCTTTACGGTAATCTTATCACTAACCATGAATGCCGAATAAAAACCGACGCCGAACTGTCCTATTATATCAACGTTCTCCTGCTTTTCATTGTCGCGTTTGAAGTCGAACGAACCGCTCTTCGCTATCGTGCCGAGATTGTTTTCGAGCTCATCTTTGGTCATACCACAGCCGTTATCCGATATCGTAAGGGTGCGGGCATCTTTATCTGCCTTTATGAAAATACGGTAATCCTCACGGCCGAGCGTCACCGAATTATCCGTCAGGGAGCGATAGTACAGCTTGTCTATTGCGTCACTTGCGTTCGATATCAGCTCTCTTAAAAAAATCTCCTTATGCGTATATATGGAGTTAATCATCATATCAAGCAATTTTTGAGACTCTGTTTTGAATTGCTTCTTTTCCATTATAATCACCTTACTTCGTTTTTTTAGCACTCTTTATCTTTGAGTGCTAATTTATTATAGCACACTCACAGTTTTTGTCAATACTTTTTCCGATATTTTCAAAAAAAGAACGCAAATCTGTGAGCGGTCGCCCCGATGCTCAAACGAAAACCTAAGAAAACCAACCTCCCGACAATAAAAATCGGAGAGAACTGACGCCCACTCCGACTTGTATTGATATTATAAAACTATCTCCATGCCTCTGGACAGGTACGGTTGTTTTTGAACCATTCCGTATCCTTCAGCCTTGTATTGTTAGACGAAAAACGAAGCATTATTTTGTCTGCTTCCGACATGATAGTAATGCACCCGTTCATCGAGGTAAACGTTCCCTCGGTATAATCAACGGAGAATGATGTCACGTATACCCTGCTCGTATATTTGCTTACGTTGTTTATGAACTTCTGTGTCGGGAACTGATTTTCGGCCGTTTTCGTATACTCACTTGAACCGGCAACACAGCATACGCATACAATCTGCGGTTTTATAACGGATAAAAGCTCTTCGCTTGACGATGTTTTTGAGCCGTGATGCCCCGCCTTATACATAACGACATTTGGCAAATCATTCATCTCGACGAGTTTTTTCTCGCCCTTCTCCTCCAGGTCTCCCGTAAAGAGAAAATGTCTGTCGCCCTGACTTATGAGAACACACACCGAATAGTCGTTCTCCGTAGTAGCCTCGTTGTAGTAATAATAGCTGTCGAGAATTTTCATTTCTATTCCGTCAGCGAGCGAAAACGTGTCGTTCCCGTTTTGTATACAGTCGGAGGCGGTGTAGTGTACAGCCCCTGCGGATATTTCATCATTTCTCTCACGCAGATAGTTGTTATACATTTTGGAGGTACTGCTTTGATTTGTGAGTGCAAAGTCAATTATCGTCTCACATTCGTAAATGTCAAATAAACTGTCAACGCCGTTTGGCGTGGCGAAGCCCGCATAATGGTCCTCATGCGCGTGAGTAACTATCACGTATTCCAGTTTTCCGTCCGTTACGTATCCGTCCAGGTAATCACGTATCGTCGAAATGCTGCCCGTGCGTGAACCTGCGTCGATGAGTATATCCGTGTCGCCTGCTTTTATGTATACGCAGTCCCCGGTATATTTGTTGCCGAGCTCAGGGAAATGTATTTGCAAATTGCCTGTTGCATACAGCGAGGTTTGGAACAGCTCCTCCGTTCCATGTTCGTATGTGTCATCACCGTCGGCCTTGTCGTCACCTCTGAAAAAACCGGTGATTTTATCATAGTACCTGTCATAGGTATCGGGCTTGCATTTCTTCAGGTACCACGCATATGCGCCGCACACAAGAACCGCAATGAGAATTATAACGATAAGAGTTATTATAATTCTCTTTGCAGACTTATTTCTCTTTTTTCTCCGACCTCTCGGATACGTGTTTTCGCAGTTTCTTTTTGCCATATTTTCGTTATATTCTCGCCCTGTTTATGCTTTTTTCGGTGCGCCTACGTTTGACATATCAAACGCCTTGAAGTTTTCGAGCTTCTGCGTTACGTATGACAGTGCCTTGTCTGTGAGAGTGTAGTCGCCGTTTTCTTTGTCACGGAATATACACTCGCCGTCTATCGTATCAGCGTCGAGCAGAAGCTCGCTCTTCGCCTCGTGATATCCGAGATCCATCTTTCCGTTTTTCTTTAAGTACATCTTATCCGTTCCGATACACACATTGTCGTAAACCTCAACGGTATTAACAGGCGTAAGATGATGATACCAGAATACTTCGAGCGTAAGCGTGTGCAGGCGTTTGAGTCTGTCAAGCTCGCTCTTGCCCTCAACCTCGGCGAGAGCCTTTTTGTATACGTCGGGGAATTCTTTTTCGAGGCACTCCCAAAGAGTACCGTCATATACAGAACCGTCAGGCATAATATGATTCCATGCGATAGAATCTGCTTCCAGAGTTGCATACCCGGCAGCTACCTCGCGGTCCTTGCCTTCTTCAAGATAATGATGAAGAACGCTCTGTACCTTCGCCGCATTCTCCACGTTGATTAACTTGTACATAGGTTCCCATATCGTTTTGGCAAAGAACTTCTGCCATACGTCTCCGAAGTATCCGGCATTGGAGAGTGCGAGAAATCTGTTGTTATTCGTGGTTTCCGCGCCGAGAGCGTCGGGTATCCATCCGGCATATCCGAAGTTTTCCTGCTTATCCCACGTTCCGAGTGAATGTATTCTTGCTCCTCCGATGAATACGTTGTTGTGTATGTGAGAATAGCATCCTGCTTTTACGACTATCGAACTCGGGTCCGTTGTCGGAAAAGCCACGTCGCGGAACACGTTGTTATATATGTCTGCTCCGACGGCACTGTCATCCGCATAAAGACATACGGATGACCATATGGCCTCCTCGTTTCCGCAGTCGTGGAAATAGTTGTTTCTGATAACAAGACCCATGTCGTCCGTCGCAACGCCCCAATAGATGACCGAAGCGTCGTCCGTGTCCCTGACTGCCTCGTAGAACTCATTGTTCTCGATAACGACGTCACAGAAATTGGTGAGTCCGATAAGATTGTGAGGAGAATGATAGAACGTATTGTTCCTGATAACCGCTCCGCAGCACTCCCATCCGAGACTCACGCAGCAGGTATAGCACATTTTTACCCTTGCAACGTCGTGTATTACGTTATTCTCTATAAGGAGATTTGCACGCGACATTTTGAATCTCTCACCGCAGAATTCCGTTTGTATTCCTCCACGTCCGAAATCGTATATATGACATCCTCTGAACGTTACGTTGAATATACGACGGAGCGTTGCCGCATTTGCGGCGGAATGTGCGAGAGTTACGTTTTCAATGAGAACGTTACGTGCATCCGTCATTGATATCATGGTACCCCTCGTGTATTTAACCGTAATTCCGATAAGATTTACAAACCTCGCCCCGGGCTCGTAAGTGAATGCAGAGCCTTCCAGGACAGGGACAAAAAACCTTGCGCGACCACCCTTATGTCTCGGCAGGAAATATGCTGTCTTTTTGTCTCTGTCAACGAAGAAGTCACCGGGCCTTGATATTTCATCAAGTACGTTGTAGAGGAAAACTCTCTTCGGATACGGAACCTTCTGGCTCTTGGGCGAATATACAAATCTGTCGTGGGTTGTGATATAACCCTTCTCAACGTTGGTCTTTTCCGCTTTTATTCTTTCAAAGTACCAGTTATGTCCGAAATACCCGGCAACGTAAAGGTCGTCAAAACACTCGGGCGACCATGTCCTCATCCTCTCGACAGCTGAAGACTCGAGATAAATATCCTTCTTATTATCTTTAATGTTATATTCGACAACATGAGTATAAGGTGCCCATTTGCTCGGGTCGTCTCCTCTCTTCGGGAAACGTGCAAGCTCAAGTAGCTCTTCCCCCTCATATATCTCGATGTCGCGATGACCGTTGTCGATTCCGTGTGAAAGCTCGAACATAGTCTCCGGAAATTCCGAGAGGTCTATCTGCATAAGCTTCTTTGCGGCCTTCTTGTCAAGTATGCGCGAGAGTACCGCCTCATCGGTAACGGGCGTTATTTTCTCGGGTGCTATCTCCTTCGCGCCGACGAAAACAACCTCCTCCTTCCCGTAGGCTCTGTAATTTACCGGTGCGTTTGCAGAACCATTGTCCTGTGCGGTAAAATGCACGGGAGCGGTAAGGGTGTATTCTCCCTTTCGGAAATATACGTTTACTTCGCCGTCGTGCTTGACAGAAGCAATACGCGCGCGTTTCTGTGCTTCATAAATTGTTTTAATGGGTGAATTTTTTGTACCGCTATTGGAGTCGTTACCCATAGGGGATACGAATATATCATGTTTTTTCATCTGTTACCTCTGCTTACCGGAATGCATTTATGCATTCTTTTTCTTTTTTTCTACACCCGCATTTTCGATTGAAAACGGCTTAAAGTCGGGAATTATTCCGTTTACGTAGGCAATAGCCTCGTCGCTGAGGTTAAACCTGCCGTCACGGAAAGCATTTATGCCGTCGGGTATTATTACCTCGCTCTCGGCGCGGTAGTATCCGAGGTCGATTTTGCCGTCTATTACGTAACAGGAGCTGAGACCTACGCATACGTTGTCGTATACTCTCGTCGTTATTGTGGGAACAAGTCTCTTGAACCAGTACATTTCGAGCGTGAGCGTATGGAGTCGTTTCAGCAATTCCAGCTCGCTCTTT
>JAXEKG010000007.1:0-217113 GCA_034101145.1 Eubacteriales bacterium
CGTCAGATTCACTACCGATGAAGCGATAACCCTTTCCGCAGAGTCAACAGGTGCAGACGACAACTCCGTAGGAATATGGGATCTCCCTCTTCGCGGATTGTAATTGTGCCGATGCGCCGTTACCCATGGTAACGGCGCATCCTTTTTGTGCTGTAAACCTCCGGCAACCGCCGCATGGCGGCACCTTGCGCTGAAGCGGAAATTTCTTTGCGGCAACCGCCGCATGGCGGCGCCTTGCGCTGAAGCGGAAATTTCTTTGCGGCAACCGCCGCATGACTGCAACCGCCGCATGACGGCGCCTTACGCTGAAGCGCAACAATATCGAGGGCAGGTCTAAAAATAAAAAACAGCTGATATATTATAAATTGTATATCAGCCGTTTTTATTTGAATAGTATTTACATTAACTGCAAAAGATTTGAAATGAAAGTAAATTTTCGTCGAATAATATTGCAAAATATATGTTGATGATATATAATTATATACGTTATACGGCATGATGGCAGTTTATTTCCATGCCGCAAAGCCATTTGTTGTTATATTCGAAAAAAAGATACATAAAATAATCAAAAGGAGTTTTAATATGAAAAAACTGTCGAAGAATCTCGTGTTTGACATAATTGCAGCGGTTGTATTTATCGCACTCGCCATAATCACCGCAATCCCCGCTATCGGACTCGGCAAGAAGATACTCGATATAACCGTTGCCCTTCTCATCTGCGCGTATATTGCTTTCTATCTTTTTGACCGCTTCTCGTCATCTCCGAAAAAAGCGAAGGCATACGTTCTCGTTGAGATGATACTGATGGCTCTGATTGCCCTCGGACTCGTCTTCAGTCAGTTCAAGCTCATAAATATCGCAGGCGCATGTGCGATATTCGGTTTTGCCCTCTGGATTCACGGTGTTTTCGGAATTATAGAATCCTATATTTATCGCTCAACGGACAGAGCACGTTTCTATCCCATGTGGTATCTCATACTCAACATAGCCATAGCATCGTTCGGTATGTACGTATTCGCAAAGCCGTTTATCAGCGACAATGTCCTTATCTACGTATTTGCCGCGGTTTACGCTCTGCTCGGACTGCTATTTGTATACCTGGCAATTAAGGCGGGAAAAAATAAAAAATAATATTTTCTCTTGATTTGACGGATAAAAACAATGAAAAAGCAACAAATAGGCGGCAGCCTCATGCTCCTTATGACTGCGATAATATGGGGCTTCGCCTTCGTTATGCAGAGCCGTGTCAGCGATTCTCTGGGTGCATATACGGTTAATTTTTTACGGTCGGTTATTGCATCGGTATTTCTAATCCCCATAATAATGCTCTTTGATATAAAAGGGGGCAGGAGACTTTTTGACGTAAAAAAACGGCGTATTGACATAACGAAACAGGAACTTATCGCAGGCATTATATGCGGTGCGGTGCTCACTCTCGCCACCGTTCTTCAACAGATAGGCATAAAGGATACGGGAGCAGGGACCGCCGGTTTCGTCACTGCCCTATACGTGGTTATAGTGCCCATCATCGGATTTTTCCTCGGCAGAAGGACGTCGATAAAGAATTTCGTATGCGCGCTGCTCGCAATATTCGGCGTATTCCTGATTTCATATACGCCGGGCGAGAGAATATCGACGGGAATAATATACCTTATCCTCTGTGCTGTCGTCTTTGCGATACATATAACGGTAATAGAGAAGCTCTCTCCCGGGTGCGACGGAATAAGAATATCTTTCATTCAATTCCTCGTCGGAGCGATAGTGACGCTACCTCTTACCCTGATTTTTGAGAGACCGTCGATCGATGTGATAATCCCATCGCTTTTACCTATAGTATATCTCGGCGTTATGTCCAGCGGTATTGCGTACACCCTGCAAATTCTGGGTCAGGAGAGGACGCCGTCGGCTGTTGCGTCGATAATCCTCAGCCTTGAATCGGTATTTGCCGCCCTGGGAGGCTGGTTCATAAGCAACGAGGAAATGGGTGCAAGAAAGTTTATCGGATGTGCCATAGTATTTGCATCGGTGTTGGCAACACAACTTACGTTTTCGTCGCTTATAGGCAAGAAAAAAGAATAAAAATACCTACCTGAAAGGTTGGAAAAATGAGTACGGAATTCAAAACGGACGGTTTTACCGAAAAGGCAACTATAATGGACTCTGCGGCAGTAGGCAGGGCGATAACGAGGATTTCCCATGAAATACTCGAAAGACATAAGGGATGCAAGCATATCGTACTTGTCGGTATTCGCCGCAGGGGAGTCCCCATGGCCGAAAGAATATCTAAAAGGATGACGGAAATCGAGGGTGGGGAAACAGTTCCCAACTATGCATTGGACATCACTTTCTACCGTGACGATCTCACCAAGGTAAGCGCGTCCCCGGTTATAAACAACGATGATCTAACCACTGCGGACGTAGACGGCAAGCATGTTATTATAGTCGACGACGTTATATATACGGGCAGGACGGTACGCGCTGCCATTGAGGCAATATTCCGTCACGGCAGACCGAAGACGGTGGAGCTGGCGGTTATGATAGACCGCGGGCTTCGCGAGCTGCCGCTTCGTCCCGACTACGTAGGTAAGAACATACCTACTTCAAGAAGCGAAGTCGTCAGCGTGAAGCTCTCGGAGATAGACGGAATCGACTCCGTCTCCATTCTTGCTACGCGGTAAACAAACCCATATAAAAAATAAAAGTCAAGGATTTTTGCAACCTTGACTTTTTGTCTTAAGTTCATATTTTCTCAAATGAATGATACAGCCGTCCGTTCGGCTGTTATTATTTTTCCTGCGACACAAATCTCCATAGGATATTACGGTCCTTTTCCTCGGCGTAGTCTATGCCTATACGGGGAGTTTTTATATAACTGACGGGTGGGGCGTCATCTATCCAGAGACGTTGACTGTCTATGAGGTTTTCACGGTTGAACGTACGGTCGATTTTCAGGGCTTTTGTCAGCTTGCCCGGGCCGTTTATGTCTTCGACGCCTCGAATGAGGACTGCCTCGGGAAAGTCACGCTCGCCGGTAACGACGTTAAGCAGGGAATGTATACCGTAGCATAGGTATACGTATGCTATTCCTCCATCTTCATAGAGTGTGGAGGTTCTGTCTGTTTTACCCTTATGTGCGTGACAGGCGGTATCATCCTCTCCGAAGTAACATTCGGTCTCGGTAATTTTTGCTCTTACGAGTGTGCCGTCGTCGAGTCTGCGACATAGGTATTTACCGATTAGCGACGGGGCAATTTCAGTCGCATGCCTACGGTAAAAATCATATCCGAGTCTGTTGTATATCTGCACGCTTAATTCCTGCTTTCTTAATTATTTATGGTAACGTTTCCCTGCAATAATCGTGAGGGAGCGGTACATTGATTCCAGGAGAATGACACGCATGAGTTGATGGGGGAAGGTGAGATTAGACACGGAGAGGCACAAATCCGCCGTTTTTTTCACCTTATCTGAGAGTCCGTGCGAGGAGCCTATTATCAGAGCTATTTTTCCGCTTTTATCCTGCGCGGATTTTACGTATTCCGCGAGTTTCACCGAATCGGGAGCCACTCCCTCTACGCACAGAGCAATTTTATACGCCCCGTCCGGAATTTTCGAGATTATTCTATCTCCCTCCGCTTCAAGCGCCGACATCACTTTTGTGCGGTCATCCTCATCGGTTATTTTCTCTTCTTTTATATTTATATTTTCGACTGTTGCATATGCCATAAGGCGTTTTTCGTATTCGCTTACGGCACTGCGCAGGTATTCCTCTTTCAGCGTACCGACCGATATTACATAGAGCCTTACCATACTTTTACCGCCATATCACCTTTCCCAAAATTTCAGTTCTTTTAGCTTATCACCGAAGTATAACTCCGCTATATCGAACAAAAAAACGAGGGATATTGCTATTATCAGCATAAGCGTCGGAGTGGTTATGCGCTCTCTGCGCTTACATTCAGAGATAAAAATATCCTTGTCTTTTTCCGACCAGGATGACGGCAGAGACGCTCGGTCAATATCTCCCCTAGGATATCCCTTGTTATATATTGCATAAAAAATAATGAGTGAGACGAGCAGGGCAAAACAGAAAATCATAAACCACAGCTGTTCGAGCCGTACCGCTATGAGCTGATACAGAATATATATAACAGCGAACACGGCAAGAAAGGTAAGGATGCGAGTGAGTTTAATTTTTGATTTTTTCATAAAATTTCCTTTCGATAAATGAATAATAACAAATATCGCGGATATAATAATCATTGAAGTTGTGAAGTGACGAAATATCAAAAGGATATTTGCTTTGCGGCTTCAAGTTTGCCGAGTGGCGATGCCGCAAGGCAGATGATGAGGTGTCAGATGAGAGAAGTGCCGTTAAGTTTTATGTTCGCTATTGCGAAGGATAAGAGCGCGATAAAAAATTTTGTCGCTCTTGATGATAGTGAGAGAGCTATGATACTCGCCCGAGTGAGTAATATGAGTTCGAAGGAAGAAATAGAAAATTTGGCAATGTCGCTTTCGGACGATACGGGAGCAGACGAACTCAACTGAGATTCCGATAACATTGGGTAAGGAACCGAGCACCTCGCCGCCCTGCTTTATGCAGGGTGGTTTTTTATTTAGAGAACAACACGCGCTCGCGTGAGCGAAAGCGCAGGGAGGGAACAACACGCGCTCGCGTGAGCGAAAGCGCAGGGAGGGAACAACACGCGCTCGCGTGAGCGAAAGCGCAGGGAGAGAACAACACGCGCTCGCGTGAGCGAAAGCGCAGGGAGGGAACAACACGCGCTCGCGTGAGCGAAAGCGCAGGGAGAGAACAACACGCTCACGCGTGAGCGAAAGCGCAGGGAGAGAATAACACGCGCTCGCGTGAGCGAAAGCGCAGGGAGGGAACAACACGCGCTCGCGTGAGCGAAAGCGCAAGGGGAGAACAACACGTGCTCGCGTGAGCAAAAGCGCAAGGAGAGAACAACACGCGCTCGCGTGAGCGAAAGCGCAGGGAGAGAACAACACGCGCTCGCGTGAGCGAAAGCGCAGGGATGTTTTTTGGCAGGTTGGGCTGGAGTATTGATACGAATTTTGACGAATCAACGTACGCGTTGAAGGGAACAGAGGGCGTCGGTAAACTCCGAGATAAAATAGTCCGCCTCCTCCTTGGTATTACGGAAGGAGAGGCTTATCCGAATACTGTAATCGGACATTTCGTCGGATATTCCGTAGGCGGCGAGAGCACTGGACGCATGATGCGAGTGAGATGAGCAGGCAGAACCGCTGGAGACGCATATTCCCCTTTCCGACAGACGACTGAGCATGGTTTGGCTCTTGATTTTGGGAAGTATGACGTTAATAATATGAGGCGCATGGTTTTCGGGTAAAAGAGGTGTTGCCTCCGTTTTTTTCAGCTTTTCTATCAGATAATCACGCAGTTCGTTGGTTTTTGCCGAGCGTTGTGCAAGTTCGCTTGCGGCGACGTTTGCAGCTGTGGCGAATGCTGCTATACCGGGTACGTTTTCGGTTCCCGAACGGAAGCCCGATTCCTGTCCCCCTCCCAGGATTAGAGCCTTTACCCCTTTGTTTTTTATGAGGCTGTCGGATATATAGAGTGCGCCGACGCCTTTTGGCCCTTCAATTTTATGAGAGCTTAGCGTTAGCATATCGATTTTTGATTTACGCACGTTTATAGGCATTTTCATATACGATTGAGTTGCGTCAACGTGGAATACACAGTCCGGGGCATGTATGCGCACGGCTTCGGATATTGCATCAACATCGTATAACGCCCCTGTCTCGTTGTTTACCATCATGACGGAGACGAGAACGGTTTTGGGTGTCATGGCGGAGATGAGAGCCTCCATATCGAACACCCCGTTCTTTGTAGGTATATAAACGACTTCGTAGCCATCGCTTGCAAGGGTTGCCATGGGAGAGTTTACGGATGAATGTTCACCCGCGCTCGTTATTATTCTGCATCCGCGATAGCGGTCCTTTGCATACACTCTTCCGAAGATGGCGAGGTTATTTGCTTCCGTGCCTGAGGCTGTAAAGACGATTTGCCCCATTCCCCCTATGGTTTTGAGTATATCTTTTCTTGCCGAATTCATTATTCTCTCGGCATCGTGGCCTATGGCATGAAGTGAGGAAGGATTGCCGAAGTGCTCTTGCGAGACCTCGATATACCGGGAGAGTGCCTCGTGGCATATTTTAGTGGTTGCACTGTTGTCGAAATATACGTTCATTTATTTGAACCTGTAGCTTTCCGTAATTTTGCTGAATTCATCCGCGTGAGAATCAAAGAGCTCGAGAGGGGCAGTATAGGTTACCGTATAGACGTAGGACCCCTTAATAGTGAATATCTGAGTTGCCTTAATCGATTTATTCGCATAGCTCGCAGTATAGGTATATGCAAGAGATTCTATGCCCGATAATGTGATTCTTTCTTCCGACAACTCGGTGAAATCCTTGTAGATTTTTGCATATCGTGAGAAAAGCTCGTCTTTATATTCCGATATGTTATTTGCGGAGGGTATATAGTATGAAACTCCGACCGAGGTACCGTCGTCGAGATATGCGCCGGTATATCCCGACTGCATTCCTATCTTCCAGTCGTTGGGTACATATAGCTTATAGTCAACGATTTTCGTGTCCGATATAAGCATCATGTTGTCCGGCGCAGACTCGTCCTCAAAAGGGGCGAGCTCGGTTTTATTTTCGTCATTTCCGCTGAGTCGGAAGCTTTCCCTCACTTTTTCCGCATACTGCAGGCTACTGTTATAGAATGTATCGGAGCCGTATTTGCTGGAATCCTTTGCAAGATATGTGAGTATATACGCATTTCCTTGGGATACGCACACGGTTTGGGTTGCTCTGTATAAGTCCTCCCCGTCCTTAAAGGTGAATTCATAACTTCTTGCATCGTCGTTTCCGAAGGATACACGTACGTTATCCTTTTCAAGAGTGAAGGAATCAAAAGAGGTATATTCGTCAGCATGACTCTTGAAATATTCGTCCGCTCCCATTCCTTTTGAATCGGCGCAGGAGAAGGAGATAGAGCTTTTATCTGCGGTGGAGGCATAGGCGAGAACAATACCATGTAATTCGGGCTGTATTATCCAGCCATCGGGCAGGTATAGGGTATATGCGCTCGTTTGCTTGCCTACCACCATACCGGTGGGGATATCGCTTTCATTGCTCTTTGAACAAGATGCGAGAGTCATTACGGTTATAAGTGATAGGATAAGGCATAGAAATCTTTTCATTTTTTATATCCTTTTTATGTATTCAGACTTAAGGTTTTCTTGTTTTCATTACTTCTTTTGCGGCACTGATTATTCCGATTTTCCCACTTTCATAGGTAAGAGCCCCCTGTATGTAAACGGTATATGGGGATTTTACGGGGCCGTCGGCGGAGAGCTCGACGGATGAGCCCTGAGTGAACGTCCCCGCCGCCATTATTACCTCGTCGCTGTATCCGGGCATCGCCCACGGCTCGCAGTCGACGAAAGAATCAACGGGGGACGCATACTGTATTCCCCGACACAGGGCAATCATGGCATCGCGTGAACCGCATTTAACGGTCTGGATGATGTCAAAGCGTTTTTCTCCCCACAAAGGCTCGGTTTCGTATCCGAGTTTTTCGAACACGTAAGCCGCCAGGTGAGCGGTCTTTATTGCCTGCGCAACCGTATGAGGTGCATAGAAAAATCCTTTATACAGTGCCTTGTTGTTTCCGAGTGTAGCGCCGATTTCAAGGCCCACTCCCACGGCGGTGAAACGGTATCCGCATAGCTCTACCAGTTCTTTTTTACCTGCTATATAGCCGCCGCTCTCCGCCATGCCTCCGCCGGGATTCTTTATGAGAGAACCCGCCATAAGGTCGGCACCGACTGCTGTAGGCTCGCAGGTCTCGGTAAACTCACCGTAGCAGTTATCTACAAAAACAATGGCGTTACTGCATGAGTGAACGAGGTCGCATATCTCCTTAATTCTGGCACATGAAAGAGTTTTTCGGTTAAGATATCCCTTTGAACGCTGAATGAATGCAACCCTTACTTTATCGCCCAGGGATAAGAGCTTTTCTCTTATTTTGTTCAAATCGACGTCTCCGTCGGGAAGAAGCTCCACTTTATCGTATTCAACCCCGAAGTCGGAGAGAGAACCGCGTCCCTTTTCACCTCTTATACCTATAACCTCGTCAAGGGTATCGTATGGCTTGCCCGTGACCGAAAGAAGTATATCTCCCGGGCGCAGAACGCCGAAGAGAGCAATGGCAAGGGTATGAGTTCCGCTCGCTATACTGTGTCTGGCGAATGCCGATTCGCAACCGAAAACACGGGCGTAAATCCTGTCCAGGGTATCTCTTCCACGGTCGTCGTAGCCGTATCCGCTTGTTGACGCGAACATCGAATCTGATACTTTTTCTTCTCTGAATGCGTCCAGAACGCGCTTTGTGTTTATTGCGGATATTTTGTCGATTTCCTCAAACACCGGCGAGAGTTTTTTTTCTCCCTCGGCTACGATATCTTCTATGTTTACATTAATATCTGTCATTTTTACTGTCCTTATATTTTTATGGTTTTAATGCTTTTTTGCCGTCTCTGCAGATGATTTCTATCAGCTTTTGCGCTTCTCTGACATCCTGAAGAGATATTGATTCGCATGGGGTGGTATATCTTTCTGCAGGGATTGAAAGTGAGAGCGCTCTAGTTCCGTTACCTGCACTTGCAGAGAGGTTGACGAAACGTGACAGCTTTGCGCTTGCGGTGAGCTTTGTCTTAACGGAGGATTCCTTTGCATACTCAAAAAGATTCTTTGAAAGTAAGAGGTCTGAAATAATATCGTCTCCCTTTGTTATTATGAGGACGCCGTCATCGCATCTTGCACTCTCGGGATAACAGGAGCCGAGAAAAACTGAAATACCATTCTCGTCAACGGTTGATTCGTTGTAAACGGCCGTATGCTCTCCCCTGGAGCCTGCTCTGTGCTGTACGGTGAACACGAAGCGTCCGGAAATATCGGTATTCTCTATCAGGTCAAGGATAATGCAGAGAAAAATGCGGTCGGAAAGGCCGAATCCCATAAGTCTCGTGCCCATTCTCACAACGGGACTGCGAAAAACGAAGGTGTCGGATATCGAAACGTATTTTGCGCTCTCTGAGGCGCTCTGACGTCCTATATCTATATAGTAGGAATTCGGATCGTCGCTGTTCTCGTCACGGTCGGTAGGGTATGAATCCTTTACTAAAACGCCTCTGACTCCTCTCTCGGAGATTACCTGTGTATATTGCATGGGTTTTATATCGCCGACGGCTCCTATGCGAACTTTACCGTCGCGTTCTATATAGGTCGTATAAAAACCGGGAGTATCCACGTGGATGTAAAAGGTTATCCCATCGGGATTTCCTTTGGTTACGCAAAGATTGCCGAAGCTGTCGTATTCGCAACGGGCTCCCGCCATTGTCAGTCTCCTCTCGGCCTCCATAAGTACGTCGCCCTCTCTTCCGGACACGCCGACAAGGGAAGTGATTGCCGAAACGGAACTTGCGTTTATGCTCATTTCATTACCTCCGTTATACTCTTTGAATTTATCATTCGGTATAAGAGCTCCTCCATATAAACTATATCACGTGTATCCGCAACGCAGGCAGGTGAGTGAAGATATCTTGTCGGCGCGCTGAGTGCCAATGTGGGGACTCCTCCGACAGAGCGTGATATATGGGATGCGTCGTTTCCTCCCGATACGAACTTTTTTATCTGAACGGGTACTCCGTATTCTTTTGCCGTATCAAGCGCGAAGTCCACGCATTTTTTAGGATACATTGTTCCTCGGTCGAGAGGGGATATTACGCCTCCGTTGCCGAGTTTTGCGACAGAAAGATGCTCGGCTACTCCGAAAATATCCGCAACTGCGGTAGTTTCAAGCACTATTGCCATATCGGGCATTGTAAAATTCGCCGCTGCAAAAGCACCGGAATATCCGAGCTCCTCACGCACCGAAAATGAGAAAAATACATCTTGCTGCAGCGCTTTTCCATCATTTATCCGTTCTCTGAGACGTTTCAACGTTTTTATCATAATGAAGTTTCCGATACGGTCATCGAGCGCTTTGCCTTTGATTTTATACTGTCCCATCTCAAAAAACGAGCTGTCAAAAACCGCAAAATCACCGATAGAGACAAGAGACTCTGTTTCCTCTCGGCTCTCGGTTCCGATATCGATATAAAGCGAGTCAATATCCGGTTTTTTGAGGCGGTCTGCCTTTTTTATCAGATGAAATGGAGTTGACGATATGACTCCGCGCACGCGGTTTTTTCCTATCAACACTTTTTTTCCGAGCAGAACGCTTTCGTCTATACCTCCAAGACACGCAAAGTTAAGGATTCCGTTCTCCTCGATTTCGGTTATCATAAAGCCGACCTCATCGGTATGAGAGGATAACATAAGTTTTTTTGCGTTTTTGTTGCCTGAGCGTATCACTGCGGTGAGATTTCCGAGCCGGTCCTCTGATACTGAGTCCGCATAAGGTGAGATTTCTCTCTTTATTATACTTGTGACTTCGGTTTCACAGCCTGATGGGCCAAAGGCAAGCGAAAGTTCGTAAAGAAGGTCCTTGTCTTCTTTGGAAAGTATACTTCTTTTCATTTTATTCAAGCCCTCCTTCGATTATTAAGGTGAGCAAACGTGAAAGCCGTTCGGCATCGATAAGAGAGGCTGATTCATGAGTGGAATGCATATTCGTAAGCGGCAAACTCATATTCACTATATACGCTCCGTATCCGACAAGTGCTGCGGCGTTTGCGTTGGTCCCGAGGTTGTCCGCCTCGACAACGACCGAGAGCGGAATGGAATTGTTTTTTGCAAGCGATATTACTTTATCCGTCGTATTTCTGTCGGTAAGAGCAGAGAAGGACACGGACGGTCCGCCGCCTCTTTGTATGCTTTCCCTGCGCTTAACTACGGGGGCGCGCGCAAAGTTGACGTCTATGGTAATTATATAATCGGGAAGTACGGAATAGATACCGGTGCGCATGCCGGAAAAGGCACCGCTCTCCTCGCGTGAGGAGAGAAGAACGTAGGTATCGTATGCGACGTTCTTTGACGATATAAGCGCAAGTATTGCACATGCCGCCGATATTTTATTGTCAAGCGAGGACGCGCTGATACAGCCGTTTGCAAGGGTGGATATACTGTTTTCGAATACTACGGCATCTCCGACGGAAATGAGCGAACAAGCCTCTTCATATGAGAGCCCGGTATCTATCAGTATGTTATCTGTCGAAGATAAGCTCTCCTCGTCACCCGAGCGAAGATGGGGCGGTACGGAAGCTACTACTGCCGATACCCTTTCCTTCCCGATTATAATAACGTCGCCTGCGGCGAGGGTGCGAGCGTCTATTCCGCCTATGGCGGACGCACGTATAAAACCACCCTCGCATATTTCGGTGACGGACAAACCTATCTGGTCAACGTGAGTATCTATCAGGAGTTTTTTTGCGGATTTTGAGGAATCGATATCCGATACGCCGCAATGCTTGTGAAGTATAATGTTGCCGTTGTTTTTCCGTATTATTTCGATGCCGAACGGTTCGCACAGCGACGAGAGCTTGCTTACTATTACGGGCTGATACACACTCTCAAGCCCCGATACCGTCGGAACGGATATAAGATAGGATAATATTTCGAAAAGCTCGGTTGTCTTTGGCATTTCCGTTTTGTTTTCCTCTTTCATTTATTTTTCTGCTTTATATATTCGAAATTCCGGTATTATCATTGATTTTTTATTATTTTTTGCTTGGGCTGGCGGTTTATGCACGTATTTCAGCCTTTTTATGCTTTCGTGCGGTCTGAACGGTTACGTACTATCGCACAAAAGCGTTCAGCTCTCTCAATATAATTTGAAAAACAGTCAAAGCTCGTTGCCGCAGGAGAGAGAACTACCGTACCGCCTTTTTCGGTTTTAGATATGGCAAGCTTTACCGCATTTTCGAATTCTTTTATATACATTATTCCTGTTTTTTTGGGATTATACGATGGATGCGAGGTAAGGGCGTTCATCATTTCAACACCGCATTCACCGGTGAAAACGACAAACGATGCGTATTTCGACAGAGCTTCGGACAGAGGAAGATAAGAAAGCTTTTTATCCGAACCGCCGCAAATTACGGTTGTATTTGCGTTTTCGCCCAGCGCACACAGAGTGGCGGCAGTGCGTGAGGGGGTGGAATCTATCGAGCTTTCTATGTACTTTATTCCGTCGATTTCTCCGAGAAAAGAGCAACGGTGCTCAACTCCTTCGAATTCGGATACAGCTGCTCTTATATCTTTTTGTGATGTAAAATCATATGTGAGGGACGCCGCGGCAAGAGCGTTCTTGATATTATGCTCGCCGGGTATTTTTATGTCGGAGAGCGAAAACAGATATGTTCTTTCCCCCGTACCGTGCTCGGTGATAAATACGTCTCCCCGTTCGATAAAAACAAAGCGTGCGCCCCCGTATTTCCGGGCAAGTTGCTTTTGGGTTTTGGTTGTTGAAAAATAAATCGAACCTGCTATACGTATTTCGGAGCACGTGGGGTCGTCTGCGTTTATTACACACAGAGACGTATTCTTGTATACGTTCATTTTTGCCTGTACGTATTCTCTTACGTCTGTATGCCAGTTAAGATGATTCTCCGTTATATTCGTTATCAGTGATGCTGCGCATTCAGGCAAGAAACCCATAAGCTGAAAACTCGACATCTCAACGACGCATATGTCGTCGTGCTTTATATCGTCAAGCGCCGATACGGCAGGGGTTCCGACGTTGCCGAGAAGAAAAGCCCTGTCACCGTATTTTTTTGAGAGTATGCTGTGGCATAGAGTTGCGGTCGTCGTTTTCCCGTCGCTGCCAGTAACGGCGATAATCGGGGAAGGACAGAGAGAAAAGAAATATTCGATTTCTGATGAAACCGTTATGCCTCTCTCTTTTGCCTGCAATATTTCGGGAGTGTCAAGTCTCACCGAGGGTGAGAGAAATATGCAGTCCGCACGTATGTCTGAAAGATACGAGTCCCCGAGAGAGACCGATACAAAAGGGGATGAGAGCAAATCGTTCGGTATTCTCGTATTTACGTTTTTATCACGCAACGAAAGTTTTATTCTGTTCTTCAGAAGGAAGCGGGCGAGGGCCAAATTCGACTTTCCCATGCCGATGAGCGCCGCAGATGAGAAAAAATTCATACATATGCTCCTAATAATTATATAATATATATTCAGTATATGCAATAACGCAAAAGTAAATTTATTTAAAAAAGTGATTTTGATGGAATTGCGTCTTTTCTGCTTTTTTGCGCGGAGCTTTGATTTTTGATTGCATTACGGGGATGAAAATGAAAAACGGCATTGACAAAAATGAAAAAAGGTGTATAATAAAGTCGGTTACACGAAAAACAGGGGTGCTGCATATGCGGCTGAGATGGGAAACCGAACCCTTTTACCTGATACGGATAATGCCGTCGTAGGAAGATTTTCATTTTTTATTTGTTATGAAAATTGCCGCACGGTTTTCGTGTGGCAATTTTATTTTTTCGGAGGTTTTTATGAATTCCAGAACTCGTGCGCTGACGGTTTGCGCAGTTATGATTGCACTCTCGACAGCACTCGCACTCGTATGTGCGGTAATCCCTTTTCTTAATCTGCCGTTCGGCGGAGGCTTCACGGTGGCGAGCATGCTCCCGATTATTATAGTATCGTATATGTACGGGCTTAAATGGGGGTTTGCAACTTCCTTTGCTTATTCGCTGGTTCAGCTCGCTCTCGGAGCGTTGACGGGCGACGGATACGTAATATCTCTTTTCACTGTCGGCAGCGATAACTATCTGGGTGTAAAAGCAGGTATTTTCATCATACTCATCGACTACATTATAGCCTATACCCTTATCGGTTTCGGCGGTATATTCCGCTTTGCCGAAAAGAAGCTTACAAAGACCGGAGCCATTGTCCTCGGCACGGTTGCGGCACTCTCTCTTCGCTATATTGCCCATATAATTTCGGGTACTATATTCTTCGGAGTATACGCAGAGTGGTTCTTCTCTCAGGAGGGCTTCTATGCAATAGGGGCGAAGATACTTGAGCATTTTTCCGGTCTTGGGCTGTCTATTATATATTCCGTATTTTACAACGGTCTGTACATGTTACCCGAGATTATTATTACTTCGGTATGTGCTGTATTCGTATCCCGAATACCACTCGTGAAGAAAACAGATATTTAATATATCCTTCCTTAAACTTGACAAAAGATATACAAAGTGATATAATACCAAGGCAAGTGAGCGGTGCAATCGCGCAGTACCATGCCGAAAGGTCGTATTGTGAGGAAAGTCCGTGCTTCACAGGACAGGATAACGGATAACGTCCGCCCGGGGTGACCCGCGGGAAAGTGCAACAGAAATAAACCGCCGCGCAAGCGGTAAGGATGGAAAGGCGAGGTAAGAGCTCACCGACTCCGCGGTAACGCGGAGTGCCATGTAAACCCTATCCGAAGCAACACCCTTCCGAGAGCCGAGAGGCTACGGTCGTCCGCCGGAATCGGACAGGTGGCAGGGGATATATCTCCGAACTCTGCGGTAACGCAGGGTGAAGATAGATGATTGCAACTCGCGAAAGCGTTTACAGAACACGGCTTACAAGCTCACTTGCAGGCGATGCAAAAGCATCGCCTTTTTGTTTTTACGCAGTAAAAAACGTATCGCCTTGTAAAAGGCGATACGGTAAATGAAAACGGCTTTTGCGGTGTGCAAAAGCCGTTTGTTTATGATGTTTTCAGATAGTTACGCTGTATTCGGTTCTGCCTGCGACGTGGGGAATGAATGTGCTCTTTCCCGGTTCAGTAATTGTGATATGATAAGTGCAACCGCGGAACTTGCGTGTAATCCTGACATTCTTCCAGTCGGAAGGTATGCACGGCTTGATTTCAAGCCCGTCCCACTTCGGCTTTATACCGAGGATATGCTGCGTTGCCGCAATGTACATCCATGCGCTCGTACCTGTGAGCCAGCTTACGTTTGCAAGACCGAACTTATCGCTTTCCGGACCGAAAATGTTTGAGGCATATACGTACGGTTCTGCCTTATATCTCCATTCGCCTGCCGCCTTCTGAGCTACCATCGGGAGAAGCTGATGATAGTATTTATACGCTCTTTCCGGACGGCCGAGCATACACTCCGCAATTATTGCCCACGTATTTGCGTGGCAGAATACGCTTCCGTTCTCTCCGCACCCCTTATTGTAGTAGGTGAGGGGGTCTTCCTTGGACGGATAGTTTTCCATTGATGGGTCTATCTTTTTTATTCCGAGAGGGGTGTCGAGAAGCTCTTTTACGCTGTCCATGGCGCGTTTTCCGTTATCACCCATACCGGAGATTACAGACCACGACTGCGTATTGAGCCATATCTTCGCCTGAGGTTCAGCTTTCGAGCCTATGAATCTGCCCTCGTCGGTGATACAACGGCGATACCAATCTCCGTCCCATGCAACGGTGTTTATGAGTTTCTTCTGTTCCTCGTAGATTTCGAGGTAGCGAGAGCCGTCCTCTCCCCTGAGCTTCGCCATTTCCGCCATCATCGGAAGCACGGTTCCGAACTGCATCGACGTCCAGATGCTTTCGCCTTTGCCCTTGCGGCATACCTTGTAGAGCATATCGTTCCAGTCGGATGAGAGCATGAGAGGGAAGCCGTGAGAGCCGAGGTTCTGCATCGTGAAATCGACCGATTTCTTTATGTGGTTCCATACCGTATCCTCTCCGCCGTCGTAGAAGGGGACTACTTCGTCGAGGTAATCGAGTTTGCCTTCTTCAATGACGATATTGTATGCACTCATTATAAGCCAGAGGTGGTTGTCCGAATGTATACGGGCGAGCGGTTCCCAGCCCTCCGTAGGGAAACAATAGTGGTTGGTGTGTCCGTCCTTATACTGCTGTGATAGAAGAAGATTGAGCTTGTCCTTGGCACGGCGTGTGTCGAACGGCACCATGGCGAGAATATCCTGCGCAGTATCGCGGACGCCGACTCCGCGGAAGGTTCCCGTTGCATAATACGATATGTTGCGCGAGAAACGGAAGTTGCGGTCTGCCTGATAGGGGTTCCATATATTTATCATGGTTTCGGCGTCTTTATCGGGTATTTCGCAAGTGAATTTGCCGAGGTATTCCTCCCATTCTTCTGCGAGTGCCGCAAAGGATTTCTCAACAAAGCCCTCACTGCGGCAGTTGTTTACGCTGTTCTTTATATCCTCTTCGGTCATGCTTGCGCCGAGGAATATATTAACCGTTTTTTCGACTCCGGCTTTCAGGTCTAAGTCCAGCTCGAATGCAAAGCAAGGATCTCCGCCTTTCATTGTGGAGTTCGAGCATTTCCCTTCTTCAACGCGGATTGGATTTTCTTCACTTCTGTACGAAGAAACAAATTCGTCACGGTCACAGTCAAAGCCTGTAACGGGAACGTCGGTCGCAAAATAAATGAGAGGAGTTTCGTCGGGCTTCGGCTGCATTTCCACGCCGTATTTGTATATGAGTATATCTTTGTCGTTCCAAACCGACAGCTGATGCTTGTTGTAGCACTGCCACTGAAGCTCACGCATGAATTCCATCATTCCGAGCTCAACGTAGGGGAAGAGCTTTATCTTTTTGTCTGTGTCGGAGGTGAGCTTTATGTTCCATATCAGGGCGTTCTCATACTTTCCTACAAAATAAGTGGACGTAGCCGACACGCCGTTATGCTTTGCCTCAAACCTCGTATAACCCATACCGTGGGTGGACTTCCAAATCTCGGGTTTTACCTTGCACGGCTCGTTGGTCGGACACCAATATTCGTTACCGTCTTTGATGTAGGTATAAAAACCGCTGCGGTCTGTGGGCAGATGGAAGAAACGATAGTGATTTATTCTCCATATCTGCGGGCTTTTGTAGAATGCGACGCCGCCGCCCGCCTGGCTCATCATGGTATGAAACGTGCCGTTGGAGAGGTAGTTCATCCAAGGGGTAGGGGTATTGTAGTTGTCAAAGGAGATTTCTTTTTTCTCATTATTGAACTTATACATATCGAAAACCTTTCAGGGATAACGGCAAACCCGAAAACAAAAAACGATACTTCGCTTCGTAAATGCCGTTTCACATATTAATAATTTATTTTTAACGAAATCAGTATACCATTTTATCCTATATATGTCAAGTGGATAAGGGGAGAAAATATTACTGACAAAACCGGAAAAATATTTTGACGCAATGAGAAAAATCCGTTTGATAAAAGAAAAACAGCTAAATTCGGAAAAATGTGTAAAAATGAAAATAATTTTCAGAAAACGGAGATTTGCGGATAGTGCTTATTCTATGGAGATTTATATACAATTTACATATTTTATGTGAAAAAACGGAGGTATTTTTATTGACAAAAACAATTCAATGTGGTACAATATTGATTGTGAAAACAAATTTCGCGGGTTTTGAAAATCAATTTCATAATTTTCGCAAATATTCGCATTTTCAGCAAAAACACGAAAATATTTTTCACCATTTCGGGAGACGGAGACAGACATGAACAGAACGTTGCTTCAGGCTCAGCTAATGTACAACGATATGGGCAGAGCGGAAAAGAGAATTGCAGACTATCTGTTTTCACATTCCGGAGAAATACTCCCGTATTCAATCACGGAGCTTTCGGAGAAATGCAACAGCAGTGAGGCGACCATCGTTCGTTTTTCAAAGAGGCTCGGGTGTAACGGTTATCAGGAGCTGAAAATCGTTCTCGCTCAGGAACTCGAAAAGAAGGTAATAGCGCCCACCATATCGGAAAACGACAGCTGCTATGAGATGTTTGAGAAAGTATGTAACGACGCGTACATGTCTCTTGAGAGAACGAAGAAAACTTTGTCGCCCCAGGAAATGACACGCGCGGCGGACATAATAGGCTCGGCGGGAAAAACCGTTCTGATAGGTTTGGGAAGCTCGGCGACGGTGGCAAGCGAGGCAAGCAATAAATTTTTGCGTGCGGGATGTAATTCCACATCCTATTCCGATACTCACATGCAGACCATCGCGGTTTCGCAACTCGGACAAGGTGATTGCGTTGTCGGCATATCTCAATCAGGTTCGTCAAAGGACATTGTCGATTCGCTGAAAATCGCTCGGGCACGCGGCGCATCTACAATCTGCATTACGTCGAAAGAACGCTCCCCGATAACGAGACAGAGCGACGTAGTTCTTCTTACCGACACCGAGGAGACCAGACACAGCAGTCTCGGGCTTAACTCGCACATATCCAGACTTGTGGTAATAGACGCTCTTTGTTATAAGATAGTATACAGAAATTCCGGCAATCCTATCGGAATAGACGAGGGAGAAGCAGGACTCAAATCAAAGAGAATAGAAGAATAATGCGGTTATTTCTTAATGATTGTATGGCAAATTAATATATAAAAGCGGAGGAAACGAATGAAAATACTCGTTATCAACGCCGGCAGTTCATCTCTTAAATATCAGTTATTTGATATGGACAACGGCAGGGTGATGGCAAAAGGCAATTGCGAAAGAATCGGCATCGACGGCATGGTAAGCTACAAGCGTCCCGACGAAAAAGACGTTAAGTTCGAAAAGGAACTGAAAAACCACAGGGCGGCGATAGAGACGGTCCTTTCACTCCTCACCGACAAGGAAATCGGAGTTATCGGAAGCGTCGATGAGATAGACGCTGTCGGACACAGGTTTGCCCATGGCGGCGAAATGCTCAAGGAATCCTCGATACTTACAAAAGACAAGGTAAAGTATCTTGAAAGCATAGTGGAGCTAAATCCACTGCATGGTCCTCCTGCAATAGACGGACTTCGTGCGTGTGAGGAGGTTATGCCTGACGTTACTCACGTCGGAGTGTTCGATACCTCCTATTATTCGACGGTGGGAGAGAGAGCATACATATATCCGATACCGTATGAACTGTACGAAAAGTACAAAATAAGGCGTTACGGATTCCACGGAACGTCGCACAGGTACGTTGCGGCGAGGGCAGCCGAGATGCTCGGAAAAGACAAAAAAGACCTCAAAATCATAACTTGCCATCTCGGTAACGGCTCGTCGATAACGGCGACTGACGGCGGCAAGGCCGTCGATACCTCCATGGGCTTTACACCACAGGACGGTGTGCCTATGGGAACGAGAAGCGGAAGTCTCGACCCGACGGTCGTTACTTATATAATGAAGAAACTTAATATGTCTGCCGATGAGACGGAAAAGATGCTCAACTCATCCTCCGGGCTTCTCGGAATATCGGGCGTATCAAGCGATTGCAGAAACATATGCGAAGAGGCTGAAAAGGGAAACGTGAGAGCAAAGCTCGCCCTTGACATTCTTGTACATAATATAAAGAAGATAATCGGTTCTTACATAGCCGAGATGAACGGCGTTGACGCTCTGGTCTTTACCGCGGGAATCGGTGAAAACGACGTTTCACTTCGCTCACGCGTATGTGAAAACATGGATTATCTCGGAATAAAAATCAACTCTTATGTAAACGCAAATGCCGAAAGAGGCAAAGACGTTGACATAAGCGCCGAGGGAGCGCGCGTGAAAACTCTGGTAATACCGACCAACGAGGAATATATGATAGCTCTCGACACTCAAAATCTTGTAAATAAAAATTCTGAAAGGAAGAAGCAAATATGAAATCTCCATTTGAAATCAAAAAAGAAATCTGCGAAGTAGGCCATAAAATCTACGCAAAGGGTTTTGTTGCCGCAAATGACGGTAACATTTCCGTAAAAGTAAACGACCATGAATTTTACTGCACTCCTACCGGTGTATCCAAGGGTGCGCTCACTCCGGATATGATAATCAAGGTAGACCAGAACGGTAACAAGCTCGAAGGAAAACTCAATCCTTCATCCGAAATCAAAATGCACATGAGAGTTTATCGCGAGAGACCCGACGTTAACGCCGTAGTTCACGCTCATCCTCCCATAGCTACCGCTTTCACGGTTGCGGGAATCGCTCTGGACCAGTACATTCTTCCCGAGGCTGTCCTTACTATCGGAGAAGTTCCCACATGTAAATACGGAACTCCCTCTACCATGGAGATACCGGATTCACTTGAACCCTATATCCAGAATCACGACGCATTCCTTCTCGAGAACCACGGTGCTCTTACCGTAGGATGCAACCTTACCAAAGCATTCTTCGTTATGGAAGAGGTTGAATTCAACGCAAAGATATGCAAGTATGCAATGGAACTCGGCGCCGTTCACGAGATACCTAACGAGCAGCTCAAGAAGCTGATGGAGCTCAGAAAGAAAATGCACATACCCGGACGTCACCCCGGCATCGAGCTTGAAGAAGAAACTCCCTGTAATTGCACAGGCAACGAGGCACTTATAGCCGAAATAACCAAAAAGGTGCTCGCGCAGCTTGGTAAATGATATTTTCCTTCGGCGAAATGCGCAAAGACAAATAATTCAGCGCTCGCACGGAAAAGACGAAAGGAGTTTGTATGGCAATTAACTGGACAGAGGCACAGATAGAGGAGGTCGTAGCTTCGGTTATTAAGAACCTCAAGGGTGCCGACGTTGCGAAAAACAATGTTCAAAATTCCGATAATTGCGGAAAGGCATGGGACGCAACTCAATATTGCGGACGTAAATTCATCGGAATATTCGATAAAATGGAAGATGCAATAGACGCCGCGCGCACAGGATATAAGGCAGTACGCGCAATGTCTCTTGCGGAAAGAGAAAAGATAATTACGGCGATAAGAAAGCTCTGTCGCGAAGAGGCATCCGTTATGGCAGCCCTCGGCGTCGGAGAGACGAAGATGGGACGTGTCGAGCATAAGACCGCAAAGCATATACTCGTTGCAGACAAGACGCCCGGAACGTCGGATATCGTATCGCAGGTTAAAACGGGTGACGACGGACTCACTCTTACGGAAATGGCTCCGTTCGGAGTTGTCGGAAGCATAACTCCGAGTACCAATCCTTCTGAAACCGTTATATGCAACAGCATCGGTATGATAGCTGCCGGAAACGGAGTCGTATTCAATCCGCATCCGAATGCGATAGCCACCTCCAACTACGCGGTAGACCTCGTTAACCGCGCCAGCGCAATGGCGGGCGGGCCGAAAATCCTCGTTGCATCGGTGGTTAAACCCACTCTCGATACGGCAAACGTAATGTATAAGCACCCGGATATAAGACTTCTCGTATGTACGGGCGGTCCCGGGGTTGTAAAGAGCGTTCTTTCAAGCGGAAAGAAGGCAATCGGCGCAGGTGCGGGAAATCCCCCCGTAATTGTCGATGATACCGCCGATATAGCAAAAGCGGCGAAGGATATAATCGACGGTTGTTCCTTTGATAACAACCTCCCCTGCATTGCGGAAAAAGAGGTATTTGCCTTTTCGAATATAGCCGACGAGCTTATCGCCGGAATGAAGAGACACGGCGCATATCAGATAACCAAGCAGCAGGCAGACGCACTTGCCGATATAGTTCTCGTTGAGAAAAAAGACCCCAAGACAGGCATAATCAAGAAGATAATCAACCGTGAGTGCGTCGGAAGAGACGCGGCGGTTCTCCTTGACAAGATAGGTATAAAGGTAGGACCCGAAGTAAGGTGTATCATATGTGAGGCTCCATTCGAGCATCCGTTTGTTCAGACCGAGCTTATGATGCCGATACTCCCGATAGTGCGTGTTCCCAACATTGACACCGCCATAGATATGGCTGTTAAGGCAGAACACGGATGCCGCCACACGGCACATATGCATTCGAAAAATATCGACAACCTCACGCGTTTTGCAAGAGCCGTTGAGACTACCATATTCGTAAAGAATGCACCGTCGTATGCAGGCATAGGTTTCGGCGGAGAGGGACACACCACCTTCACGATAGCAGGTCCTACAGGAGAGGGTCTTACCAGTGCCAAGAGCTTTACCAGGCTCCGCAGATGCGTTATGGTAGACAACTTCCGTATTATCTGATTTCAAATGTTTACCGAAAGTATAAAAAAGGAGAAAAACATGGATATAAATTCAACTCAGGTTGAGAGCATTGTCCGCAGGATTCTGGGAGAGATGAGTAATTCTGTTTCTTCGACATCGAACGCAGAGATTCCCAAAAAAGGCAAAGTGGCAATGCTCACCGGAACAAGAAAAATCGAAGTAAAAGAATTCGACATTCCGACTCTTGAAGACAACGACATCCTCGTTAAGGTTGAGGGATGCGGAGTATGCGGAACAGACGTTCATGAGTGGAAGGGCGACCCGTTCGGAATCGTCCCTGTCACTCTCGGTCATGAAGGCACGGGCGAGATAATCGCTCTCGGAAAAAATATAAAGTGCGATACGGCCGGAAACCCGATAAAGGTCGGAGATAAGATAGTAACGAGCGTTATCAGCTGCGGAGAGTGTCAGATTTGCAGAAATCATCCCGCAAACACCAATCTATGCGACAAGCAGGGAGTATTCGGGCTTATACCGCACAATCCCGAACAACCGTTCACGGGTTGGTTCTCTACACATATTCTTATCAGAGGTAAGGGGGCTACGTATTTCGTAGTCAATGACCTCGACCTTCAGGAGAGAATGCTGCTCGAGCTGTCATGCGTATGCGTACATGCGCTCAAGAGGGCAAATACAACCGGACTTATCAACTTCAATTCGAAGGTTGTAATTCAGGGGCTTGGGCCTGTCGGACTCGTTATGATAAGCGTACTCAGAGCCGCAGGAATAAATCACATTATCGCAATAGACGGAACGCCCAGACGTCTTGAAATGGCAAAGAAGCTCGGTGCAAAGACCATAATAAACTTCAAGGAAATACCGACGCTCGAAGAGAGAGTAAAGGTTGTCAAGGGAGTTACCATGGGCATCGGCGCCGACTTTGCATTCCAGTGCACCGGCGCACCTGCTGCGGCAAAGGATATTTACGAATACATCCGTCGCGGTGGCGGAATGTGCGAGATGGGATTTTTCGTAAATAACGGAGAATATACCGTAAACCCCCATTTTGCCATGTGCAACAAGGAAATAAACATTGTAGGCTCGTGGGATTACAGTGCGGATGATTATCCGACGACAATGGCGTTTTTACGTCAGGCACGTGAGATGAACATTCCGATAAAGGAGCTTATTACTCACAATTTCCCCCTCGACAAACTCAATGAAGCTATGGAAGTCAACGTAAAGCAAGAGGGTATTAAAATCTGCTACGTTGCGGAATAAGGAGACAGAATGGCTCTCGGAATGATAGAGGTTTTCGGCTTTACCACATCGATAGTCGTATCTGACAGAATGGCTAAGGCTGCAAACGTTGAGATAGTAGCAATCGACAAAAACAAACCTGCGGCAGGCGACAGTGCCGAGGTGCCGCTCGTTATGGCGATAAAGGTTGAGGGCGACGCCGCGTCCGTTGAGGCGGCAATCGAAGCAGGTAAAGAGGAAGCAGAAAAGCGCGGACTTTATATCACTCACAAGATAATAGCAAGACAGTCGGATGACGTAGAATGGTTCGCTCGTCTGAATGCTCTGGGCCGTGACAAGCTAAGATAATAAAGGCGAAAACCAAACGGTATTTTACTCAATTATGGATTTTAATTAAAATAATTTATGTAACTTAAGGAGAATAAAACAATGATGGAAGCACTCGGAATGGTAGAAACCAGAGGACTTGTAGCTGCAATCGAGGCAGCAGATGCAATGGTAAAGGCGGCAAACGTCGTTCTTATCGGCAGCGAGAAAATCGGTTCCGGACTCGTAAGCGTTATGGTACGCGGTGACGTCGGAGCGGTAAAAGCAGCAGTAGAGGCAGGCAGCGCAGCTGCTACGGCTCTCGGCGAAGTTATCGCAACTCACGTTATTCCCCGTCCTCACGCTGACGTTGAGAAGCTCCTCCCCACTATTAAATAACTAAATGTCTTGGGGAATTGCGTGAGTGGGGAATATGACAAGCATTTTCCGCACCCGCAAAACGCTGTAAATCACAAAAAAGGATACAAGTAAATGAATGCAATAGCATTACTTGAAGTTCAGGCTCTCGTTGCCGCTATCACGGGGCTTGACGCTATGCTCAAAGCGGCAGACGTAAAGCTGATTCACGTTGAGAAACGACTCGGCGGCAGACTCGTTACGGTGGTTGTCCAGGGAGAGGTTTCCGCTGTTGAAGCGGCGGCACGTGCAGGAGCGGCGGCAGCAGCCGAAGTAGGGAAGGTAAAGCTCTGCGAGGTGATAGCACGCCCTCATCCCGAGGTAATGAAATTTTTAACCACGGGCTGATTTCGGTTTTCTTGGGGATATAAAATCCCTTGAAAATACATATAAGAAAAATCAAATTATTAAAGTTAACAAAATCTCAGGAGGATTTTAACAATGGAAGCACTCGGAATGGTAGAAACCAGAGGACTCGTAGCTGCAATTGAAGCAGCAGATGCAATGGTAAAGGCGGCAAACGTCGTTCTTATCGGCAGCGAGAAAATCGGTTCCGGACTCGTAAGCGTTATGGTACGCGGTGATGTCGGAGCGGTAAAAGCAGCAGTAGAGGCAGGCAGCGCAGCTGCTACGGCTCTCGGCGAAGTTATCGCAACTCACGTTATTCCCCGTCCTCACGCTGACGTTGAGAAGCTCCTTCCCACTATTAAATAATATAATAAGTAAGGAAGAAGCTCGGTATTCAAAGGGTAAAATACCCTTTGGGTACCGCAAAGGGGTCAAAGGCCGAGCCTTTTCAAACAAATTTTGCCTTAGGTCTCTTTGCGGTATGCTTTTCATCTTATTCGACAAATCGGTTATTGAAAGAGCAAAAACAGGATAAAAAGCGATATTGATTACCAACTATAAAAACAGATAGGTTTTGTATTTTATAAAGCTATTGAGATATGCAAAGCCATGAAAGGGAAAGATATGGATTATACGAGTGAGCAGGTAGCAAAAGCGGTTGAGGCGGTCCTCTCGCAGATGTACGGAGAATGCAAAACGGACCGTAAAGACTCAGACGTGCCGGTCGGAATATCAAACAGACATATACATCTGACACATAACGACGTTGAAGTTTTGTTCGGAGAAGGGCACAAGCTCACACCGAAAAAAGAACTTTCTCAACCCGGACAGTATGCCTGCGAGGAAGTAGTTACCCTGGTGGGACCATCTCTTCATTCTATTGAAAACGTTCGTGTCCTTGGACCCGAAAGAAGCAAAACACAGGTTGAAATCTCGGTTACAGATTCATATACTCTCAAGGTAAAGCCCCCTGTAAGGGAATCGGGAAACATTGCCGGCTCTGCCGGAATAACGATTGTCGGTCCGTGCGGAGTTATCCGTATATCGGAGGGATGTATAATAGCAAACAGGCACATACATATGTCACCGAGCGATGCGAGAAGCTTCGGTGTGAACGACGGCGACATCGTGGCTGTCGACGTTATCGGCGAGGGCAACGTGAAGAGGACCAGATGGTACGGAGTAAAGGTGAGAGTAAATCCCGACTTCCGTCTTGAAATGCACGTTGATACCGATGACGCAAACGCCGTCGGAATCAAAAACGGATTCAGGGTGAAATTGATAAAGGAGAACGAGAATGCTTAAAGGAAAAATCATAGGAAACGTTGTTTCCACAAGAAAGCAGGAATCTCTTGTCGGAAGCAAGTTTATGGAAGTTCAGATTATCGAAAACGGTAAGCTCACGGATAAATTTATAATAGCGATAGACAGCGTAGGCGCAGGTATAGGCGAAACCGTGCTCATAACCGTGGGAAGCCCGGCAAGACTCGCTCTGCATAATCAGAGTGCACCGGCAGATGCGGTTATCGTAGGTATTGTTGACTGATATATATTCGGCAGACTATATCCGAAGAGAAACTCTCGGGATTTCCGACTGTCGATAAGTAAAACGAAAAAGAGGCAAAATCACTATGGAACTTAAAGAGATAATGAAAGATGCGGGCATCGTCGGTGCCGGAGGAGCAGGATTTCCGTCTTATGCAAAGCTTGCAGAGGGAGCTGATACGCTCGTAATAAACGGAGCCGAATGCGAACCTCTTCTTTATATAGATTACATAATACTCAGAGATGAGCTCTCATACGTTCTGCGCGGTATCGGAGCGGTACTTGAATATGCTAAAATAGGCAGAGCACTTCTTTGCGTTAAACAGCATACCGCCGAGAGGCTCGGATATGAGGACGGGCAGCTTTTAGCCGATAGAATTTGTGTAAAGATTCTTCCTAACGTTTATCCTATGGGTGATGAAATAAGCCTGATATATCAGGCAACGGGCAGGGTCGTGCGTGCAGGAAATCTGCCGATAACTGCAGGCGTCATAGTTTATAACGTAGAGACTATGTACAACGTGGCAAAAGCCATAGACGGTGAGAAGCTCACGATGAAGTGGCTGATGATTGGCGGAGACGTCAAAAAGCCAATAACGATGAGGGTGCCGATAGGAACGAGGATATCCGACCTTTTTAAGAAGTACGGTGTTTCGGTTAAAGACGGCGAGAGCGTGCTTGACGGAGGCCCGGCAATGGGACGGCTGATAAATCCCGCAACCGCGGTAGTCACAAAGACGACAAAGAGCATACTTATTCTCCCGGACAATATACCTGCGATAGAAACGAAAAAGATGGATTATTCAAAGGCAACCGCGAGGGCGGAGACGGCATGCTGTCAGTGTACCAGATGTACCGATATGTGTCCCAGAGCCCTGCTCGGTTATCCTCTTGAACCGCACAAAATGGTGCGTACCGCAAAGAGTGCGGCAGAGGTTATGCCGGAGATGGTAAAGACCGCTACCCTGTGTTGCGGATGCGGTATTTGCGAGACTATCGCATGTTGCCAGGACATATCTCCGAAGGCGGTTATAGCCAACTATAAATTATTGCTTGCAAAGAACAAAATGAGATATTCAACAACGGAAGAGAGCGTTGTATCGGACGAGCGTGAATACAGAATGGTACAGTCCGAAAAATGGGAAAGTGTCCTGGGAGTTGCGAAATTCGATAAGGTAGCCGAATATATAGGCGAGGACAGAGATTTTTCCCAACTTGAGATGAAACTATCGCAGCACATAGGTGCGCCGTCCGTTGCGGTTGTATCGGCAGGGGACAGTGTAAAAGAGGGCGACATGATAGCACGTGCATCCGACGGTCTCTCCCTCCCACTATATGCGCCGATGGACGCAAAGGTAATGGCGGTTGATGACAAGACGATAGTACTTTCAAAATAATTTGATTACGACGCAAGCAAAGGTAATATCGGTTAACAGTGTTTTAATATTGATTTCATCTCTCTGATTTTCAGAGGATAAAATATAATAGCAAACGTAAAATCGTATCAGGTAGGTAGAAAAGATGTTTAGTGCAGTAGGAATAATAGAACTCAAAAGCATAGCAAAGGGTGTTGAGGCTACCGATGCCGCCCTCAAAAGCGCAGGTGTACGTATGGTATCGGCACATCCGGCATGCCCCGGAAAATACGAAATAATAATAGAGGGCTCGATATCGAACGTCACTTCGTCAATCGAGCACGTCAAGGGCAGATTTGAGCACTACATAATCGACTCGTCGATAATGGGAAGAATAGACGAAAACGTTATTAAGGCGCTTTTCGGAACGGAAACAACCGCAAAAAAAGGTTCGCTCGGAATTATTGAAACGTTCTCGGCGGCGAGTGCGATAAAGGCTGCCGATATCGCCGTTAAGACCTCACGCGTCGAAATATACGATATGCGTGTATCGAGAGGTATGGGAGGCAAGGGTATAGTATTTCTTACGGGAGAGGTAGGGGACGTTACCGCTGCCGTTGAAGCCGGCGCAAATTATGCAAAGAGAGAGGCGATGCTCTCATCTTATTCTGTTATCGCAGCACCTCACGAAGAGCTTTGGGAACAGTTGTAATATACGTTATTGCGTATTGTATTTTGATTTTTCACCTTAAGATATTTTAATTCTATTTGGAGATGAATATGGAAAACATAAAGTTCGTTTTGGAAAAGAGCGACAGAATAAATCGGCTCATAGACAATCTCTACGCGAAGATGCCGGAGATAGAATCGGCACGCGCGCTTCTTGTAACGGAGAGCTATAAGGCTACTGAAGATTTGCCTATAATAAAAAGGCGTTCGGCAGCTTTTGCCCATATACTTGAAAATATTCCGATAACAATAAGGGATGAGGAGCTTATAGTCGGAAGCGCAACAATAGCACCGAGGGGTTGTCAGGCATTCCCCGAGTATTCGTACGAGTGGCTTCAAGCCGAGTTCGATACGGTTGCCACCCGTGAGGCGGACCCGTTCTATATAAGCGAAAAAACAAAATCGGAGCTGCTCGGTGCGTTCGCATATTGGCGAGGCAAAACCGTAAGCGACCTCGCAAAATCCAATATGGCGCCCGAGGCATACTCTGCTTTTACGGAGCACGGAATGTTCACTCCCGGCAACTATTTCTACAACGGAATCGGACACGTAAACGTAAACTACGCAAAGGTTATAAATAAAGGTTATCGCGGAATCATAGCGGAGGCGGAGGATGCTCTCGAAAAATGCGACGTATCCGACCCCGATTACACAAGGAAGAACAATTTCCTTTGCGCTGTAATAGAGAGTTGCGAGGCTGCGATAAATTATGCGCGCCGTTATTCAGCACTCGCAAAGAAAATGGCGAGAGAGGAAAAGGACGAGAGGCGTCGCTCGGAGCTTGAAAGAATAGCACGCAACTGCGCAAGGGTACCTGAGTTTCCCGCAAACGATTTTTGGGAGGCATGTCAGTCGTTCTGGTTCGTTCAGTTGCTCCTTCAGATTGAGTCGAGCGGTCATTCGATATCTCCCGGAAGATTCGACAGATATATGTACCCCCTATACAAAAAGGATATTGATAAGGGGCAAATAACCTGTGAAGAGGCACAGGAACTTATTGATTGCATTTGGGTTAAACTCAACGATATAAACAAGGTACGCGATGCGGCATCCGCAGATGGATTTGCAGGTTACGGAATGTTCCAGAATCTCATCGTCGGCGGACAGGATGAAGATGGAGTCGATACGACAAACGATTTGTCGTATATGTGTATTGAAGCGGCCATGCACGTACCGCTTCCTCAGCCTTCACTCTCAATAAGAGTATGGAACGGGACCCCGGATGATTTGATGATAAAGGCGGCCGCACTCACAAGAATAGGAACGGGACTGCCTGCTTATTATAACGACGAGGTTATAATACCCTCCATTATGGAGAGGGGGTTGTCACTTGCAGACGCAAGAGACTATTGCATTATCGGTTGCGTTGAACCGCAAAAGGGCTCGAAAACCGACGGCTGGCACGATGCGGCATTCTTCAATATGTGCCGTCCTATGGAGCTCGTATTCTCAAACGGTTACGATAAGGGAGAAAAGATTGGTCCCGACACGGGTGACGTGTGCGAGATGAAGAGCTTTGAGGAGTTTTACGAAGCATATAAAGCGCAGCAGTCATATATGATAAAGCTGCTCATAAATGCTGATAATGCAATAGATGCGGCACATGCCACAAGATGTCCCCTTCCGTTTGAGTCCTGCATGGTTGATGACTGTATAGGACGTGGACTATCCCTTCAGGAGGGCGGCGCAATATACAACTTCACAGGTCCGCAGGGCTTCGGAATTGCCAACAATACCGACGGACTTATTGCAGTTAAAAAACTCGTTTTCGATGAGAAAAAAATCACGATGAGCGAGTTGAAGGAAGCAATGAACAACAACTTCGGATACGGTTATACCGGAAAGGCCGCGGAGAATATAACATCGGAAATAGCAAAGAAAATTGCAGACGCGGGAGTTGTTGTAAATGAGAAAATCGTCCGTGAAATATATGACGAGGTAACCTCTGCAAAGTCCCTCGATGCAGACAAGAAGGCAAGATACAGAGAAATCAAGAGAATGATTGACGAGGATTGCCCAAAATACGGAAACGATATTTACGATGTCGACATGTTCGCTCGTGACGTTGCAAATACCTATACTAAAGAAGTTGAGAAGTACAAGAACGTACGCGGAGGAAAATTCCAGGCGGGACTCTATCCCGTATCCGCAAACGTTCCTCTCGGCGCACAGACCGGGGCAACTCCCGACGGACGTCTCGCGTATACTCCGATAGCCGACGGCATAGGCCCTATGTCGGGAAGAGACGTCAAGGGTCCGACCGCTACCGCAAATTCGGTATCAAAGCTCGAACAGAACGTTGCGTCAAACGGAACTCTGCTCAATCAGAAGTTCCACCCCTCGGCACTTGCCGGTATGTCGGGTCTTATAAAGTTTGCTGCTCTTATACGCTCCTACTTCGACAAAAAAGGTATGCATATGCAGTTTAACGTCGTAACGAAGGAGACGCTTCTCGATGCACAGAAGAATCCCGAGAAGTACAAGACGCTCGTTGTCAGGGTTGCCGGATACAGTGCGCTCTTCACCACGCTTTCACGTTCGCTTCAGAACGATATTATAAACAGGACGCAGCAGGGCTGGTAATCCCCATAATAAAAAAATAGGTAAATATATGAACGATATATACGATAGCCGTGGAAGAATTTTCAATATTCAGCGCTTCTCCGTTCATGACGGTCCCGGCATACGCACTATTGTGTTTTTTAAGGGTTGCGTCCTTCGTTGCCGTTGGTGCTGTAATCCCGAATCGCAGTCATTCGAGATTCAACAGATGACCGAGGCCGGCAAGGTAAAAACCGTCGGTTATGACGTGAGCGTGCGTGACATTATGCCCGAGATACTGTCGGATATGACGTACTACCGTCGCAGCGGAGGCGGAATAACGCTGTCGGGAGGAGAAATACTCTGTCAGTACAAATTCGCACGGGATTTGCTCGCGGCATGCAAGGAAAACGGACTTCATACCGCGGTGGAGTCAACGGCTTATGCGCCGTACGAGAAGATAGAAGCGATTCTGCCTTATCTTGATTTGTTCCTTATGGATATTAAGCATATGGACTCACAAAAGCATAAGGAATATACGGGAGTCGATAATTCTCTCATACTTGAAAATGCAAAGCGGCTCGGGGCGAGCGAGGTAAATCTCATCGTCCGCACACCGGTAATCCCCGGCTTCAATGATGCGAAAGAGGATATAGAGAAAATCGCAAGGTATGCGGCATCCGTCGGAGCTGACGAATATCATCTGCTCCCGTATCACCGTCTGGGCCGTGACAAATACGACGGACTTTCACGTGAATATACTCTGGACGGTATTATGCCGCCGGAAAAAGAGAAGATGGAATATCTTTTATCGGTTGCGGAAGTGTGCGGAATTAAATGTCAAGTAGGCGGATGACTTCCGTGCCATAACGGAAGGTTCAGTGAGCGGTCAAAAGCCGGGTAGGCGGATGACCTCCGTGCCATAACGGAAGGTTCAGTGAGCAGTCAAAAGCCGGGCAGGCGTGCGGATGCAATCGCTGTAACAGAAGATAAAAATGATGAACAGTATAAATGTAAAAACGGAGGATAACCATGGAGCTCAAGGATAAAATGAGAATAGTGCAGGAGCTGGTACCGGGTAAGCAGGTAACTCTTTGCCATATTATTGCCAATCCGGACGACGTGCTCTTTACAAAGCTCGGTCTCGACCCGAAAACCGATTATACACGCAGTGCGATAGGGGTGCTTACGATAAGCCCTGCCGAGAGTGCGGTAATAGCCGCAGATATTGCAATCAAGTCGTCGGGGGCAGATATAGGATTCGTCGACAGATTCACCGGTACCCTTATAATTTCGGGCAGCGTTTCGAGCGTGGAATCTGCGTTCACCGCCATTCGTGAGTACGTTATGAACAAGCTCGGCTATACCTGTTGCGACATAACGAGAACATAAAAAGCGGACATCAATGAAAAAGATAATTTTGATCGGGCGTGTTGCGGCAGGAAAAACAACTCTGACGCAGGCGCTCCGCGGAGAAGAAATACATTATTTCAAGACTCAGTACGTGAATTACCTCGATACTATAATAGATACTCCCGGTGAATATACCGAGCTTCGGCAGACGAGCGGTGCGCTCGCCTTATATTCGTATGAGGCCGACGTAGTCGGGCTTGTCCTGAGTGCAAATGAGCCTTATTCGATTTTTTCACCGAATATCACAAGCCTCGTCAATCGTGAGGTTATAGGAATAGTATCCGGAATTGATAAGCCGGACGCCAACGTGGAGAGAGTGTCGCGATGGTTAAAGCTGGCAGGATGCAAGAAGATTTTTCCCGTGAGTGCCGTGACGGGCGAGGGGCTTGACGCTATCATAGAATATCTTGAAAAGGATGACTGATATGAGTAAAACAACTGTAATCGCATTTGCAAACAATAAGGGTGGCAGCGGAAAAACCACGACGTGCTCTAACGTAGGCTGTGCGATGGCGCTTTCAGGTAAGAGGGTTCTGCTTATCGACGGTGATATGCAGATGAATCTGACACTTTCATTTTTCGATGAGGATAAGGCACTTGAACTTGCGAAAAACGGTAAGAATCTCTACACGGCAGTTAAAGAGGAAAAGGACCTTTCGGACTACGTAATACCGACGGGATACGTCGGACTCGACCTGATTCCATCCTCCTCTCTCATGAGCTCGATAGAGTTTGACCTGTTTACAAAGTGGCAGAGAGAAATAATATTAAAAAAGTGCCTCGAACCCATAAGGGCTAAGGGATATTATGATTACATACTGATAGATTCTCCTCCAACGCTCGGGGGGTGGGTTATGAACATTATGTGCGCCTCGGACTTTGTGGTCATACCCGTTGAGGCATCGCCGTGGGGTCTGTTCGGGCTTGCCAATATGTTTGAGTTCTGCGAGAGCGTAAAGATGATTGCGCCCAAACTCTCCATACTGGGAATAGCAATAACGAAGGCAGATGAGCGTAAGAATTATTTTAAGCAAACCCTCGACACCCTGCGTGAAACTGATGCGGCAAGACTCTTTGATACATACGTCCGCGTGGACAGCGCAGTTGAATGGGCTCAGGATAACAGCAAGCCCGTAGTAGCTTACAAGAAAAACAGCCGAAGTGCGGTTGAATATACAGAACTTGCAAAGGAGATAATGAAATATGCCCGTAGGTAAGAATTCAATCAGACGAGTTGCAAACAACGGATATTCGAAAGTTAAGACGGAAGCCCCCGATATGGAAAACAGTAAAATTGTGACTATTAAGAAAAGCACGACGGTTAAGAACGCTTCAACGAAAAAAGATAACGCAGTCTCGGATAACGTTAACTTAGTTAAGGCAAAAGGGATTTTGACGCCGGTAGATACTAAAACAGAAAAGAGTTTTGTAAACGTCGGAGACGATATGCCGTACTACCTTCTGTAAATGAGTGACGGCATCAAAAAATCAGGTTTCAAATCAAATAAGATTTGGTATTTGTGTTGACTTTACGTAAGTGTTATGTTAGAATAGCGGTGTAAAAACACCGCTTTTTATTTTTATTGTCTATGATTCCGACGAAAAAAGATGCGAGGAAAAATTATGAAAAATATCAATCACGTAGAATACGATTTTGTCGTATGCGGAGGTGGCATCGCCGGTATGTGCGCGGCTCTTGCGGCGGCAAGACACGGACTAAAAGTTCTTCTTGTGAACGACAGAAACGTTCTGGGTGGAAATGCATCGAGCGAAATAGGCGTTGCAATGTCCGGTTCCTGCCACGGTACTCATAACCCTGCCATATATGCTAAGGATACGGGAATTGCCAACGAGATAAACAACACCGTATTCAAGATGAAAGAAGGCGGAGGTCTCGGAAAATTCGCCGCTCTTGACGCCGCTTTCTTTGACCTCATATACCGTGAAAAGAACATAACTCTTATGCTTAATACCCTTGCTTACGACGCAAAGGTCGAGGACGGCAGAATAAAATACGTATATCTGCGCCATACAATAAGCGAGGAGGAGTACGAGGTTGAGGCCCCTTTCTTTGCAGACTGTACCGGTAACGGCGCAGTGGGAGCTGCCGCAGGTTGCGAGTGGAAAATGGGGCGAGAGGGCAAAGACGAGTTCGGCGAATACTGGGCCCCCGAAGCTGCAGACAAGCATACCATGGGAAATTCCTTCTATTTTGAAGTTGAAAACATGGGGCATGAGGTTACGTACAAGAAACCCGATTTTGCATACAGTATATACGGAATGGATTTTGTAAAGGAAATCAATGACCCAAAGAAATTCCGCGGATTCAGCGTATGGGGACCACACTGGGCATACGAATACGGAGGGCAGAAGAATATAATCAAGGATGCAGATGACGTTGACCTGGAACTGCGCAAACTGTTATACGGTATATGGGACTACGTCAAGAACAGCGGAAAATATCCGAACGCAAAGAACGCGTCGCTTAAACGAATGTTTGCACGTTCCGGCTCCAGAGAATCAAGACGTTTCGTCGGGGACTATATGCTGAACGAGAACGATATCGAGAACAAGGTTGACTTTCCCGATTCCGTTGCTATCGGAGGATGGCCCATGGATATACACGCGCCTCTCGGTATATACGATACGCTCCCCGCATCGAATTTCGTTCCGGTAACGGGAACGTACAACATACCTTTCCGTTCGCTGTATTCCAAAAATATTTCAAACATTTTCTTTGCAGGCAGAAACATAAGCGCAACTCATATTGCTCTTGGTTCTACCAGAGTCATGCTCACCTGCGGTTCTCTCGGTCAGGCTGTAGGTACGGCGGCTTACGTCGCAAAGTTACGCGGCGCCAAAACAACGCGTGAAATATACGAGAAGCATATAGGAGAGGTACAAAGCGTGCTTCTCGACGACGACCAGAGTATTCTTCACAGAAATCACGGCGCTCTCAAAAACTTTACCGCTACGGCTTCGTCCACTAAAAAATATGAAAACACGGCAAAAGACGGTGAGATGCCGCTTGAACGTGATTATGCACTTATGCTTCCGCTCGAAAGCGACAAGCTCGAATCTGTGGACGTATACATAACGGCAAAAGAGGATACGACGCTCGAATATACAATTCTCTCGGGAACTCACAGAGAGACGTACATACCGGACGGTATTGTAAGTAAAAAGAGCCTTCAGCTCAACGGCGGTACCGACGGTTATGTCAGGATTCCCGTTAACGAAAAGGTCGGCGCCGACGGAAAGATGTATATAGTTTTTCACAAAAACGGTTCTGTCAGTCTGGGCATATCTAATACAAGAACAATGGGCGCAATAACCGCCCGTATGCATACGGATGAAAGCCACGACGGCATGAATCACGATTCCGCACCTCTCGATAAGGAAAAAACGGGATATATAGGAATAGACCACGACGGAGAGATAAATCGCAATATACTCTTTGAAAACATCAGACCTATGCAGGATATATATGCCGCAAAATATGCGATAAACGGCTATTCACGTCCGTGGGGAGTTCCCAATCTCTGGTTGCCCGAGAGCATCCCTGCGACAATAAATCTTCACAGCGATGTCAAAGAGAGTGCAAAGTTCATATCGGTTGCATTCGACGATGACCTCAGCTACGACAACGACAGGGACCTGCCCAAAACTCTCGCAAAGTCCTTCAAGATTAAAATAAAAGCGTCAGAGAACGAACAGGTTATAGAAGTGTTTGACAATGCTCTTCGTTATCGCAGATTCCCCATAGATATTTCCGGTAACATAACGGATATATCTGTAACGCTGCGTGAGACCTACGGTGAAATCGGGGGAATATACGGAATCTATTTGCAAAAATAATATTCTTTCCCGAAAAACAAACCTGCGATGAAAAAATCCGTCATGGGACGGATTTTTTTATGCTTATGAATAATATTGATAAAAAACTCGGTTACTGTTTTCCTATACATAGTGCTCTGCGGTAGCAAAAGCATACGGGCAACATAGTATGATATCGAGAGGGCGAAAAACATAATCAGCGAAAACATGTCAGCCCTCATCACAATGGAGGAAAACAGCTATGAATAACAATTGCTTATGCCATCTTTTCGATGATAACTGCACGTGGGTAATCATACTCGCGCTCATTATCCTCTTCTGCTGCTGCTGCAACGGCTGAGAATAAGCCAGGTATTTCGCCTACAGACAAGAGGGGACTGCTCTTAAATTCAGGGCAGATCCCCTTTTCTTTTGAGGATTACATTAAATTACTCCCGAAGCTTTTCTATAACAACGGAAATGAGGAGAACTATATGCCGCGCTCACAAGTTTATGAAAATGAAATAACTCATAACCCTTGGAAAAAAAGAAGCAGGTCAACCTGCCTCCATATGGATGAAGCAAAGAAAAAGAGTGTCCATAACCCAAATCCGTTATGAACACCCACATGGTCTGAGTGACACGATTTGAACGTGCGACCTCCACCACCCCAAGGTGGCGCTCTCCCAACTGAGCCACACCCAGATACGCAAGCATTATTATAACACGCAAAATCAACAAAGTCAATAGTAAAATAAAGTATTTTTACTTTTTTACACGGCTAAGTGTTTTCAAAAAACAAAAATCAAAGAGTTGATTTTCTTCTTTGACTCCTTACGGCAAAACTGATACTACGCATACATATACTTGTCGAAAGGTGTATATAAATATTAAATGAAAAATATGCGAAGGGTATTGACAAATCAAGATATGCGTGATAAAATATATAAGCTATCAAAAAAAGGATATCAGGTTCAAGTTTGCCGGAGTGGCGGAATTGGCAGACGCCCGGGACTTAAAATCCCGTGAGACGTGAGTCTCGTGCCGGTTCGAACCCGGTTTCCGGCACCAATATAACATCGCGGGGTGGAGCAGCCTGGTAGCTCGTCGGGCTCATAACCCGAAGGTCGTGTGGTTCAAATCCCGCCCCCGCAACCAAAACAGATACCGCTGTTGATACAATCGTGTCGACAGCGGTATCGTTATTTTACCGCAAAAACATAGGCAGAATAAGCACTTATAAAAACAAGCGTTGCATTTTGGGAGTATTCCACCCATCCTGCAACGCTTTTTTATTGTTTTTATTGCCCCACCCCGGGACTTAACCCAACATTCATACTGACCTATCGTTAAACAACCGCATTTCGCTAAACGGCCGACTCCTTTTTTGCTTTGCTTTTTTCTGTTGCTATAATTAGATCGACCGTAGCTTTCTTGATTTCTTCCATCCGTCTTGCGCGTTCCTCTTCGGTTAGAATCGGACGGTACTCCCTAACGATGCAGTTGTTGTGACGATAAACTTCCGGCTCCATATAGACATCGTGACAGGTTTTCATAGCATTATCCTTCTATCGCTTAATAGCCCATTTCCTTTAGATCTTTATCAATTTCTGCAAATTCTTCTGGACTACTGACTTCCCAGGTTGAATCATTACAATAGCGACAATAATATGCTTTTCTGTCGCGCATTCTGTGACAATACGGACATTCCACTAAATCATCCTCACCGCTATCTTTAGATGTTCTGTGATGACACAAGGAACAATAAATGGTATCATCCTCATCCCAAAGGCTACTTTCGTTAGTGTTCCCACAGTTTGCACATTTCATAATAAACTCTCCTTCATCATTAAAGGAAAGGCAATATCATTCCGAAAGAACGGTTTGATATTGCCTTTATCTATTTCATGAGCGTCCTATATGCCAACGGGGACATCCCTTCCTTTTTTTTGAATATTCGGGAGAAGTATAGTTGATCAACGCATCCAATCGAAGCGGCTATTTCCTTAATGCTTACATTGGTTTTACCTAAAAGTCTCTTTGCGTTTTCCATCCTCTTATCTATCAAATATTCTTTCGGTGCAATTCCGTATTTCTGTGCGAATTTCCTTGTGAGATACGCAGCGTTCACATGCAAGGTGTTGGAAATTTCACGCACAGTAAGATTTCTTTCGAAATTATAATCAATAATTTTCTTCGCACTCTCAGCTATATCATAATTGGATTGTTTTGGAGACCTTTGCAATAATAACGAAAAGAATCTGTAAATCAGCTCTATTTGCTTGCACCGAAAATACTCCGTCCTATAATTATTTATTTGATACAACTCTTCAAGCACTTGCTCCATCTCATAATATTTCTCAATACGGATAATAGGATGATCTCCGTCAACCGCCAGTTCTCTCATGTAAAACTCTACAGTTCGTCCATATAAGCCAACCCACTGAATACTCCACGGTGTGTCTGCTGTATAATGGATTCTTTCACCGGGACACATTACGAGCATATCACGAGCCTTCAATTTTATTGTCCCGCTTCTGTGAAAAAAAGAAGCTTCTCCTTTATTTATCAACACAAAAAGATAATAATTCCGTATTTCGGGACCGTAAACATGATTGAGCGTGTTTATTCTTTTTCCGCAATAATACATTCCTATGTCCGTGTTTTTGTAAAGATCACTTTCCGTTTGAAAAAGTGTCGTATCCTTCATGGCTTTCCCCTTCAAACCTCTTTTTATCAAAAATAGTATATCACAAAAAGTCAAAAAAGTCCATATAATAATCAAATTTGTTTATTGGAAGATAAAAAGCCCGATGCTATAATAAAATGCGGAGGTTACAATGAATATTTTAATCATTTTTTCTCTCTGCTTTCTTGCTACGGCGAAGGTTACCCTGCAAAGTCGTTTCGGAAAACGAACCTTATCGACCAAAACCGACGGTATTATTTTTAACGCTTTGGTATTTTTAACGGCTGCCATCCTTTTTGGCGCTGATATTCCCAACGCCTCTTTGGCGATTTGGCTTTTTTCAGGCGGTTTTGCGGTGTTTACCGTCATATTTCAGTTATCCTACACCAATGCATTATCACAAGGAAACGTGTCCCTGACCGTGATGATGGTAAATCTGAGTATGCTTTTTCCAGTGCTTACCTCGGTCATCTTCTACCATGAAAGATTGACTCATGCCCGCATCATCGGAATTGCGTTCATCGTTTTATCTTTTTTGCTTTGCGTCGATGTCGGAGACAAGAAAACCGTGTCACGCTCCTGGCTCATCCTTACGGTTCTGGCAACTTTGGCAAACGGTAGCATTGGGATTACGCAAAAAGTATTTGGTGCATCGAGATTTCATACCGAAAAGAAGGCGTTCGTGGCATGCTCATACCTATTGGCGTTTATCATAACATTTACAATATATGCGGTAAGCCGCCTGAAGGGCAAGGAAACATCCGCTCACAGAAAAGCTCCGACCTATCTCTTTTCCATATCTGTCGGAATTATTCTTGCCATTTTCCAATTGCTCAACACATACGCCATATCCGTAATTGACGGTTCATTTTTGTTTCCCGTATATTCAGGAGGCTCCATCATTCTTTCAACATTGGTTGGCGTTTTGTTCTTTAAAGACAAGTTGACTGTCAAGCAAACAATCAGCATAATAATCGGAATAATTGCCGTGATTATAATGAATTTATAATATAAGAGGAGGACTTATGTGCGACAATATGTTATCAAATTTTCCCGGTTTGAGTGGAGAAAACAATGAATTTATAAGAGGAGGACTTATGTACGACAATATTTTATCAGATTTTCCACGTTTGAGCGGAGAGAACAGTGATTCGCCACGACTTCAACGAGCGATTGACGCCACGGAAAATGGAATATTGATGATTCCCAAGGGGGACTATGAAATCACCGAAACACTGCATATCACAAATAGATGCTCACTGGATATGCATCCGGCGGCGCGACTGATAGCGAAAGCGGAAATGGACTTTGTGGTAGAGTACAATTCCAACAAAAACTACCACGTGCTCACCCTTTTCAATGATGACGGAAGCGTTTACGACAATCTCGGTCTTTTTATTCGCGGCGGCGATATTGAGGGAAACGGGCTGGCAAGCTGTCTTGCCATTACAAACGCTCATCACTTTACTCTGACGAACACAGCGCTTCATAACGGAAAACTATACGGATTGTGCATCGGCGGAGTTAGGGGCGGACATATTTATGAGCTTGTTTGCAACAATGTTTATTGCAAGTGTACCATGAAGGGTCTTGCCGGAAATATCGGAATTTTTTCCGATCGGCACGATTCTCATTTTAACGACTGCTTTGTCATAGACTACACCGTAGGAATGCGTATACTCGGAGGTTCGAATCGTATCACTCGCTGTCACCTATGGGGCGGTACCGTTCCTCCCAAAAGAATCTCCGTGAAGGAATGGTCAGATATATACGGGGCACGAAAAACTAACAGCGGCGTTTACAAGGATACTAAAGAGCAGTATCAAAATGAAGTTCCGGAAATGCTTATTGACTCCATCGCGTTTGATATTCAAGGTGGATATAATGTCCTTGACGGTTGTTATGCCGACACCGCTGAAACAGGATACTTGATTGGAAATTACACAAGAATGATTAACTGCGACTTTTACAACAACAAGCTGATGGGATTGAAGAAATCAACTGCAATCAAGCACGTCAAGGGACATCTGGCCGTTATTTCCTGTGCTTTCAGAGGAACGGTAGGAACAGAGATTTTATATGAAGCAACGACGGAGAATGAGAAAACCGTGGAATGGGTTGCCAGCATTGCAAGCGGCGGGGAAGGAATGAAAGTGAAATTTCCCATTGAATCTGCGACGAAATAATTAAACAGATGACTGCACGGTAAGGGACTGAGTCAAGCACGGACTAATTTCGAATTGACCGCCAACCTATACAAAAATCACCCGCTGTCCTTTATTGACAGCGAGTGATTTTTTGCTTGATGTGTATGAAGGGAGTAAGCAAAAATTTTTATTTGACATAGTCTATTTTTTCAAAATATACTATTTGCCCATGCTTTGCTTGCAAAAACGCAGGTCTTGTCTGTCACATCGGGCTTACGTGAAATGTGCGGCAACGGAATGGAACGTCGCTTGCGCCATTTAGCTTTACGGATTATTCTTTCTTCCCCTTAAAACCTGTTCGAATTTTACGCCGTAGCGATGGGATGGGTCGCCGTCGGTACACTTTATGCAGTCGATTACGAAATCTACCCCGCGTTGCAGTATCTTTTCAAGAGGGTCTGCGTTCATCAGTCCTGCAACCGCAACCGATGAAAATATATCACCCGTTCCGTGATAGCTTATCGGCTGTTTTTCGCCAAAGGCTTGGGTCAGCTTACCGTTTTCCAAACCTACGGCACCTATTCGGTTATCGCCATATTCAACGCCCGTAATGACTGGCATTTTCGCGCCGAGACGAACAAGTCCGTTCAACAATGCGGAAATATACTCTTCGTCGTAATTTTCCCGATACTCTGTGCCCGTAAGCAAACATGCTTCGGTTATGTTCGGCAATACTACGTCGGCGACTTTCACGATATTGCGCATACCGTCGACTATATCGTTGTTGAGAGCAACGTATAATTTTCCGTTGTCAGCCATAGCGGGGTCTACAACGAACATACCGCTTTTGTCGAGCAGGTTTTCTTTTGCCCTCAATATCGTTTCAAACTGCCGACAATCACCTATATAACCCGTATATATGCACCCAAACGTAATATTTTCGCTTTGCCAATGCGCTACGATACCGTCTAAATCTTCCGTTAAATCCCTTACGGTGAAATTCTTGAAACCGCCGGTATGAGTGGAAAGAATTGCAGAAGGCAGAATTGCCGTTTCGTAACCGAACGCCGAAAGAATAGGCAAGGCTACGGTTAAAGAACACTGACCATAGCATGAAATGTCCTGTACCGATAATATTTTATTGTTCATATTTTTTCCTTTTTGAATACAACCGTTACGGTTGTGCCTAAACCTAAATCGCTTTCTATTGAAAGTTCGGCGTGGTGTAAAGCGCAAATATGTTTTACTATGGCGAGTCCCAAACCGGTTCCTCCCGTCTTTTTGGAACGTGACTTATCTACACGATAAAACCTTTCGCAAAGCCTGGGTATGTTTTCCTTTTCTATACCGATACCCGTATCCGCCACTTTTAACCGCACCGTGTTGCCTTCATCGGAAATACTTATGTTTATTTCTCCGTTTTCCTTATTATAGCTTATCGCATTACTGCAAAGATTTTCTATAAGCTCGTAAATCTTTTTGCCGTCTCCGACGATAACTCCATTCCCCGAAACGCCTGCGGAGATTCCTTTTTCTGCAATTTTAGATGAGAGTTCATTTAATACTTCGTTTGCGATTTCTTTCAAATCGACTGAAGTCATAACTGCGTCCGCGTTTTCACCGTTTTCCAATCGGCTTAATTTTAGCATATCGGAAATAAGAGAGGCCAGGCGAACGCTCTCCTTGTGTATCCTTTCCACTTGTTTTTTCGATGAGTCGTCCAAGTCTTTTTCCAGCAAAAGTTCGGATAAACCCTGCATAACGGCAACGGGCGTTTTCAGTTCGTGCGACGCATTGGTAAAGAAATCGCTCTTTTGCTTAGCCATTTGCTTTTCTTGTGTAATATCAGTCAGGATTACTATTGAGCGCACTCCGTCCGAGAAACTTATGCCGTCAATTTTTTTGATTACAAGCAAAAGCTCTTTGTTATTATAGGTACATTCCACAGAATAGTTTTCGCCCAGATGCTCGGATATCTTTTCGCAGAAGGGCAAATCGTCGATAATATAAATAAAATCTTTTCCCAAAGGGTTTTCTTCATAACCGAATATTTTTAACAGACTGTGGTTTGCAAAAATCACTTTTTTGTTTTCGTCGACTGCGAGTATACCCTGAGAAATGTTCTCAAGCACGCTTGTCAGCTTTTTATGCTCGTCGTTGACCTGTTCGATATAATGAAGCGTGCTTGCGTTCAGTTCGTTGATTTGGTTTAACACCGAATACAATTCGGGTTCTTTCGAATTTGTTGCAATGGGTATATAGTTACCTTCGTTAAGACTTTTCAAGCTGTCGCTGACCTCTGTTATTTTGCCTGCAATCTTTTTGGACAGAAGCTCGGAAAATATCAATGAGCACACCAACGCAACGATGAATACGCATATGAATATAGGTAAAGCAACGTCGAGATAATCGCTTATCTGACTGCTTTTTACTGCCATTCGCAATACGATTTCGGTATTATCGTCAAGCTGAGTTTTCATTGCATAATAAGTCATTTCGCATCCGAACGTTTCGGAATATCTCTCCACCGCTTTCGGTGAGTTATTGATTGCGTTTCTTATCTCTTCGCGGTCTATATGATTTTCCAAAGTTGCTTTCGTATCACTTTCGAAAAGAACGTTGCCCTCTGAATCTATGACCGTGATACGGAAAGCGTCGTTGTTATAATATTGATTAAAGATATTAAAATCGTCGGTTGAGCGAAGAAGAGAACAAGCAAGCTTGGTTTCTTCCTCAAGACGTTCCCTTACAATGCTTTTCGAGTTCTGAACCATGGCTATTATGCCGCAAACGAACATGATTGCGACGCAGAGAACGGTAATTACGAATATTTGTAAAAAGGTTTTCTTTTTCATTTATTCTCAAAGCGATAACCGATACCGCGAACGGTAACGATGCAGTCTCCTCCTCCCGACTGTTTTATTTTTTCACGAATAGTGGCGACGTGAACATCGAGCGTTCTCGTTTCGCCCATATAGTTTTCTCCCCAGACTTCACGGAACAATTCATCTCGGGTAACCGTTATGCCCGCTTTACCGATAAGCAGCTTCAAAAGAGTGAACTCTTTTATCGTAAGCCCCAGATCCTTATCGTTATAAAAGGCTTTGTATTGATTGTTATCTATTACAAAACCGTCGACGTCGGTAACGTAAAGCTTGGCACGACGCAAATTGGTTTTAACTCTGGCCAAAAGCTCGAGAATGGAAAAAGGCTTTGCCATATAATCGTCCGCGCCCTTATTCAATCCTTTTACAAAGCTGATTTCGTCGGACTTTGCACTCACGCAAATGACGGGTACTTTTTCATCCTTTTCCCTTATTTTCGAAAGAACGGTAAAGCCGTCCATTTCGGGAAGCATAATGTCCAGAATAATCAAGTCGGGTTTCTTAACATTAAAAACTTCAAGAAAGTCTTTGCCGTTGCCGAAAATTCTCGTTTGATAATTTTCTTCAAATGCGCCCTCGTAAACCTCTTGCATTCCCTCGTCGTCTTCCACGACGTAAATCAACTCTTTCATCAGAATTTTTTGTGTACTCCCGTTTCATTATATTTTGTCCATTCGGCAACGTTTACCGAATGGTCACCTATTCGCTCCAGATACTTGGCAACCATCATAAGCTCGATTGCCTGATCACCGTTTTCGCTGTCTTTTTTTATCAGTTCGATGAGTTCATTTTTGGTTTCCAAAAACATCTCGTCCATTTTGTCATCGAGTTTGATTACCTCGTCGGCAAGCTCCTGATTGTCGCATATAAACGAATTTACGCTTTCTCTTACCATTTTTACCGCAAGTTTGCCCATAGCCGTAATCGTTTCTAAATTATTTATATATTTATTTCCGGGCATAGTATAAACCAAATCCCCGATATCGCTCGCCTGGTCTCCGAAGCGCTCTATATCAGTTATCATTTTCAGCGCGGTGGAAACCTCTCTGAAGTCTTTTGCCACGGGTTGCTGCTTCAGTAGAATTCGCATACAGCGTTTTTCGATATCCATTTCATATTCATCCACTCGTTTGTCTGCTTCGCCTATGCTCTTTCCGAGGTCTCTGTCGTGATTGATGAGCGCGACGATGGCGTTGTCTATCATTTGCTCGGTAAGGCGGCACATCTCTACGAGTTTTGTTTTTAATTCGTCGAGTTCTTCTTCGAACAGTTTTCTTATCGACATTCCTTTTCTCCTTACATTATATATTATTTCGACAATAAAATCAACGGCTGAATAATTATTATCCGAATCGGCCCGTAATATATCTTTCGGTACGTTCGTCTTTTGGGGATGTGAATATATCGTCGGTATTACCGTATTCGATAAGTTCTCCCAGCAAAAAGAAAGCGGTTTTATCGGCTATTCTGGTTGCCTGTTGCATATTGTGCGTTACGATTACGATAGTAACGTGTTCTTTGAGTTCGTCCATCAACTCTTCGATTTTACCTGTGGAAATAGGATCGAGGGCGGACGTAGGTTCGTCCATTAAAAGAATTTTCGGATTTACAGCCAAAGAACGTGCTATGCAAAGTCTTTGCTGTTGTCCTCCGGAAAGTCCCGTTGCCGACTTATTTAACCTGTCTTTAAGCTCGTCCCACATAGCAGATTTACGAAGCGATTTTTCTACGATTTCATCAAGAGCGGAACGTTTTGTGATTCCGAACGTTCTCGGTCCGTATGCGATATTGTCGTATACGCTCATGGGAAACGGGTTCGGCTTCTGAAAGACCATGCCGACGTTTTTTCGAAGCTCGTTTACGTCAATCTTGCCGTAAATATCTATGTCGCCCACGTAAAATTCTCCCGTTATCCTGCAACCCTCAACCAAGTCGTTCATACGGTTAAAGCATTTCAAAAAGGTGGATTTTCCGCATCCGGAAGGCCCGATAAAGGCCGTTACCTGTTTTTCGGGAATATTTATGGATATATCCTTGATTGCCTGAAAATCTCCGTACCAAAGGTTAGAGTTTTTTACGGATATATTACCACCGAAAACAGCGCTTTGTTCTGTAGTTTTCATTTATTTACTCCCTTGTAGTTTTTTATTAAGTCCGCCCGATAAAAGCGAAGCCAGAAGATTCAGCCCCAACACCAGAACAATCAGAACGACTGCCGTTGCATAGGCTTCGTTAACGTACCAGCCTTCGCCCGAAAGTCTGTAGAGAGCTACGGCAAGAGTGGCGTTGCTGTCCAAATATCCGCTCGGCATTGCCGATATAACAGACCCCATCGTATAAATAAACGGGGCTGATTCTGAGATTACTCTGCCCATACTGAGTATGACAGCCGAAGTGATACCCGGCAGAGCCGAAGGCAAAACCACCTTGAATATCGTGCGCAGTTTTCCGGCTCCGAGCGCAAGGCTACATTCCCGCAAGCCATCCGGAACCGATTTGAGGCTTTCTTCCACCGAACGCACTATCGTGGGAAGGAGCATCAAACTGATAGTCAGCGAACCTGCCAGAATCGAGCTCGTTCCTCCAATCAGGGCAACAAAAGTTATCATACCGAAAAGTCCGTACACGATAGAAGGAACTCCGTTCAAAAGGTCAATGGCACCACGTATTGTTCTTATGAAAATATTTTTTTTCTTCGCATATTCGTTCAGGAATATCGCCGTGCAAATGCCGATAGGTACGGCGATAATCAAGCTTAAAAACACAGTCATCAATGTAGTTATCACCGACGGCAATATCGTGATTCTTTCACTGTTGAACTCATATTCGCCAAATAACAAATATGGATGTCCGAACAAATACGGAGCGCCTTTGACAAAGATGAATCCGACCACAAGGAAAAGAGCAATCCCTGCAAATATGCCCGAAACTACGCTTGAAGCCGCACCTATTTTCGCCGTTTTAATTTTGTATTTGAAAGCATATAAGCAATCTTTTATCTTATCCGGAAGCACAAAGATACGCGTATTGTCTTTGCCTTTGAAAAGTTTATTTAACAACCCTTTTCCGTCGGATGCTTGTTTCAGAGCACGCTTGGAAATAACGGTGAAAATGCAGTTTACGATAAGAATGAAAAACAACAGAATTACGCCCGTTGCTACAAGAGCGCCCTGTTGCACTTCACCGGCGTAACCCATTTCCATGACAATATTTGCCGTAAGAACGCGAAAACTGTTAAACAGCGAAGAAGGATATGCGACAGAATTGCCTGCCACCATTACGACAGCCATCGTTTCACCCAAAGCGCGCCCGATTCCCAAAACAAGCGAGGCGGTTATTCCCGATTTCGCCGCCTTGGTAACCGTCCCGAATACAGCTTCCGAATGGTTAGCCCCGAGCGCAAGAGCACCTTCGTAATAGGTTTTTGGTACGGCTTGCATACTCGTTGAAGAGAGGGAAACTACGGTTGGTAAAATCATAATTCCCAAAATGAGCGATGTTGCCAGAAGACCGCTTCCGTTATTCGGTGCTATTTTTGCAAGCAAAGGAAGAAGAAAGACAATACCGAAGAATCCGTAAACGACCGACGGTATGCCCGCAAGCAAATCAATCATTACGGAAAACGGTTTTTTTAATTTTTTCGGGCAATAAAACACGATAAAAACGGCGGTAAAATAACCTATTATTCCGCCGATTAACAGTGCGCCTGCCGTTGCGGCAAGCGTTCCGAAAATCATTTTGAGCACGCCGTAAGAGCCCGAAAGCATTGCGTCATCGTATTTATCCAATCTGTCCGGTGACCAATTATCGCCGAACAAAAAGTTGAAAAATCCAATTTTATTTAATGCGGGCAAACTCTTTATCAGCATGAAAGCGAATATGGCAATAACGGCGATTACGCATATAACCGCCGCCGTTGCAAATACTGTTTGTCCGGTTTTTTCTTTGAATCTGGTTTTATTCATATTAGCCTTTTATCTCACTGAATTTAGTTATATTACCGCTGAATATGTCATATAAATCATTGAGCGTAAGATTGCTGATTTTATCGTTGGACTTGTTTACGATTACAGCAACGGCGTCAAGGCATACGTTAAAGCTGTTGATGCCCTCTTCATTTACACTTGCCGAAGAAAGACCGATTACGTTACCGTTTGTGTCGTTCTTTGCAGCAGATTTTCCGACAGAAGAGCCTTGCAGGTCAAGGGTGAACAGTTCGTCCGCAGTTCTTCCGTAAAGGCTTGCATAACCACTCATTGCATTTTTGATGAATTTCTCCATAGACGTAGAGCCGTTAATCGTAATCTTTCCGCCCGAAGGAAGTGTTGATTTCGGGCTGTACTCTGATACCGGAATTGCCGGCTGTCCTTCATTTGCACGCGAAGCGGAATCGGAAAGCCATATACAGCCGCTTGCCTGGGCGTGCGCCTCTGAAGCTCCGCTCTTTAAGTAATCGAGAAAGTCCTTGGTGATTTCGGTAAGCTCTACCGTCGAATTGGTCATTATTACGAACGGTCTCTGAATGACGTAGGTTCCGTCTAAAACCGTTTGGGCGGAAGGCGTAACGCCATTTACACTCACAACTTTTACCGTGTCGTTTACAGAGCCGAGTGAAATATAACCGATTGCATTTTTGTCGCTTGCGACTTTACTCATCACATTTCCGGTTTCTTTTTGAATATCTGCGTTTGCGGTTGTATTATAAACTTTTTTTCCGTCAACCTTCATTTCGAGATAATTGCCGTTACCGTCAGTTACGACTTTGTCGAAGGCCTCTCTGGTACCGCTGCCCTGTTCGCGAGCGACAACCGTTATGTTTTTTTCTCCGCTGCAAGAGGTCATCCCCATTAACACACCGGCCAGTAAAGAACATGCTAAAACTATTGATATGATTTTTTTCATTTTTCTCATTTTGTTCTTCTCCTTTTTTATTTTGCACTCTTATCATATCGCTTTTGTAAACTCGTTGCTATCATGTTTTCCTTTAGAGAATGTAAATTCTATGTAAAGTAGGGGCAGAAAAGATTGAAGCAGTTCCCATATATTTGAAATAAAATAATACAATAATGCTTTTTTCGATTTTTTTATGATAATACTTGACAAAATTTTTCATATGTGTTAAAATTAATTATACAATATAAACAAAATAGCCAAATATAGGAATATCTCTTTATTTCTTAAAGTTAATTTTTGCTTATTGTGTGTCATTGAATTTTATAAAATGCAAATCCCACTTGATATACGACGATAGGGTTATTCTATTGCTGTTTTGAGTTTCGTGTGAGAACAACGAAGTTTGCGTTTTTGTGCGCCAACTTCGGTTGACGCACTGTTTTTTAATTTCGGTGGATTTACGATTCCTGAATCATTTTTATACACTCGCTCGGATGTTTATGCTCAAAACGGAGGCAACACCGTTTTTGGGGTTGTAAAGTGACGGAATAACGGGATTGCGGCGTAAAAATGTTGTATATCGACGGTAATCATTATTTGCCCGGAAACATATAATATTAATATATATTGTAAATTTTTCACGTTTTGTAACGTGAATGTGACGGCATAAAAAATTTAAGGGTAATGTGAGGTGAGAGATTCCAAAACGGAAAAAAGCTTATGTAGTAATAAAAAGGAGGTGTAATGTCAGAAGAAAAATACGAGTATTTATATAATGAAATAAATTATTTTCGTAAGCTTTGCACAAAGGTTTATAAAGACCGAAAATTGTGTTTTCTTTTGGTTTAGCAAATATAGACAAGTATATCGAATAATGTAATTAATATAAGGAGATCTGATATGAAATCAACAAGACTAATTGCTTTAATAATGGCACTGCTTTTGCTTGTATCAGCGATATTCGTGCTCGCCTCATGTGAAGAAGATGACAGCGACAAGGATAACAGCTCGTCTACGGAAGCGTCAAGCTCATCTTCCTCTCAAACGACGTCATCGACGAACAAAGCTGATAAACACACCGTAACTATCATCGACGGTATAACGGGCAAGACTCTTGAAACGATTAAGGTAAGGAACAATGCATCCGTAACTATAACGAACAGTTACACAGACTATCATTACGGATATAACGTAAACGTCGAAAAACTGAACGCAGACCTCGCGGCGAAGGTCTTAGAGGACAAAACAATTACCATTGAGTTCCTCGAGGCACCGCTATATACGATAACCCTTCAGAAGGTTGATAAAACCGTATATGACGCATACCAATTTGAATTTAAGGAAAGACTTACCAAGGATGAAATCATCAGCGGAAAAGACACGCTTCATTTCGTAGGTGATGATAAGAACGATTATAAACAAACGTCTCTCAGCGGTGAAATAAAGGTTTACGGTGGAATGTCGATTTCTCTTTCGCTCATTCCCGACGGTCCCATTACACCGGCAACACCGACCTTTGACAAGTGGATACTGCTCGACGATAACGGCAACCTCGCCTCTCCTTTCACCGGCTCGAATATACAGTCGAATCTGACGCTCAGAGCACAGTATAAGGACGGCGCCGTTGTAAGCTATGCCGACGCAAATCTTAAAACCTATGAGGATCCAAAGGATGTTTTTGCGGCACTGAAAATAGCAACGAGAAACGGTAAGGAATATATTCTCGATGCCGACGCCGAGGGACATTCCTCAAACAACGAGAAGGTAACGTTCGATAAAGAGACCGACAGAGCAACCAGAGACACGGGAACCTTCAGATACATACACGGTCTATACGGTAATATATGGATACCCGATAATTCGCTTAAGAGATCCGCCGATAATCCCGAAGAAAACAAATTCACGGGAGTTCTGTCCAATGACAAACTCTATGGCAATTACAGCATACAGGTAGACCAGAACGCATATATGGCGTTCGACGGCGATAAGCTATACGTTATCTCCATCATCCGTGATGACACGCCCCAGTACCTTTCCGAGACGGAAATAGCTTCCTTTATGAGCATGGCGGATAAACCGGGGAGCCTGTACGGTAAGAAAGATACCGCGGAAATTTACTTCTACTTCGGCGCAACCGCTCCGGAAGTAATGAAGACCGTGAACGGTGAACTAAAATCCACGGGAAAGTACTGGAAAGCGGGCGCAACTGACGGCGGAAGCGGAGTTACACGTGCGGCAAGCGAAACAGAGAAGCTCGACGGTCTGCGTTCGATAAACATCGACAGAAGCGGAAGGCTGATTACCGAGGCGATAATTGAGCCAACCGAACTCGGACCCGTAAGTATGTACGACTACATTGATATAATCGATATATCCGGAAGCGATTCCGACAACAGAAATACTCTCAAGCTCGTGAACGGAGAAGGAAATGAAAACGGCTATGCTATCGGCATGGTATTCAGAATTCAGGAATATTTCGACGCGATTGAATATGACTGGACACAAAATCAGAATATGTGTAAGATGGTATTCGCAATGCAGGTAAACGACCAGTGCGGACCTGCAAAAATCCAGAGTTTAACTGATAAGACCGATATAAAAGACGCCGAAAACTTATTCAATATCCCCGATGGATATCAGTATTATCTTGTGGGTGAAGGCAGCGGTATGGCATCGTCAGGGACACAGCTCACGGTTGAAGGCTCCGTTGATATAACACTGGTAAAGTCGGTTACTTAACCGATAAATCACATAAACTCTGTTTATGTAATAAATTTCCCCCAAAATAAAGAGGAACCGAAGCAATTCGGTTCCTTGATTTTTTATCGCTGCTAAAAACGGCGGCTCAAAGAATTTTTGACGAGCGGAGTATTCTCCTTGCGAGTCGGACGCTGTCGGCAGAGCTTTCCTTGGTAACGTATTCTATGGGTTTGTCGTTTTTAACGCAATCCGCAAAGTATGCAATTTCATCGGTGTAGGCATTGTCGCCGGAAATATTAAGGCCTGTGAAGGTGGTTTTCCTTGCCTGCAGGGGGATTTCTTTGTTGTTTGCCGTCAGCTTCGAGCCTTTCAGCTCTACGTATCCGTTCTCAAATACTGCGAGATATTCCGCAGAGAATGGGATATCCGCATTATACCACGTTGCCTGTCCCGTGACGGGTACGTCACCGTAGAGCATGGTATATTTAATAAAACTGCTGTTGTCGGTTATAGGGCGGTAAAACGACGATATTTCGTCAGGAGTCCCCAGTACCGAGGATATAAAGTCTATATCGTGTACGGCAAGGTCAAGACACACGCCGCCACTGAGCTCTTCGTTTCTCATCCAATCGTTGCTGCTCCATGTCGGTATTGTCGATATGCGATTTAAGTCGAGGTTAACAAGTTTTCCGTATGCGTTGTTTTTTATTGCTTCCGCAAGGTATATGTACGGAGCCATAAATCTGACAACGTGAGCCGTCATGAATTTTTTACCGCTCGCCTTCGCGTGCGATATTATCTGTCTGCAATCATCTTCATTGAGAGCCATCGGCTTTTCGCATAATACGTTGAATCCGGCGTCCAGGCATTTTATCGCCATATCGGTGTGAAGATAACTCGGAGTGCAAATATCGATTATATCAAGTTCTTCTTTTGTTATCATATCGGAAAGCGAGGTATATGACGTTATATTATCGCCGTCGGTCTTTTTTGCGATGACGTCGGGACGTATATCGCACACGGCAACCACTTTTGCATCTGTTACGTTTTTATAGCAGTCATAATGTGCTCCTCCCATAGACCCTATGCCTACAAGTCCTACCTTGAGTTTGTTGTCTTTGTTCATTTTTATACCCTTCCTGATAAAATGAGTTAAAAGCCCAAAAATCTGTTTTTCATTACTTTTCGAGAACGTTTTCTTTCAAAAGAATATCTTCAAGGAGCTTTTTGGCTTTCATTAGGTCGTCGTTTCTGTTGTCGCTCGCTCGCTCGTATTCTATTGTGACAGGTCCATTATATCCCTTGCTTTTCAGGCGTGATATAAGGAGAGGGAAGTTCACCCTGCCGTCCCCTAAGGGCTTCTCGGTTCCGAGGCAGTCGGGGTCGGTGGGATATTCGCCGTCTTTTCCGTGTACGTTTCTGACATATTCTCCGAAAACGTCAACGGCGTCGCACGGGTTTCCTTTGCCGTACATAAGGAGATTGGCCGGGTCAAGGTTTATACCGAGATTGCCCGTACCGACTTTTTGAATGGTGCGTTTGAGCGTTATGGGAGTTTCCTGACCTGTTTCAAAGAGCAGATACTGACCGTTATCCCTGAAATATTCGGCAACCTCTCTTATTGCTCTTACGACTTCGGCGTATTCGTCCGTCATCTGATTTTCGGGCAAAAAGCCCATATGAGTTGCGATGTCCGTTACGCCGATTTTTTTTGCGAAATCGGAACCTCGTTTCAGATTTTCAATACGCGTTTTTCTGTAAAGTATGGGGATAAGGCCCAGAGTATGGTATCCGTCGGTAAGATTCCAGCTTACAGGCCCCTCCCAGCCGCACCACAGTGCCGTAACCGTCACGCTGAATTCTTTTGCGGCTTTTTTGATTTTCTCTGCATTTTCATCTGTGAATTGCGACATATTCCAACAGGCTATCTGGCAGCTTGGGAATCCGAGCTTTGCCACCTCGAATATCTTTTCGTAAATATCGCCGTTGTCCATGTCGATGAGAAGTCCGAGTTTCATATAAATCTCTCCTTTCTTTTTATGAGCATAATGAATTTACGGTCGAATGTCAAAGCGAGATATATTTTTTCCCTTTTTCATATATATCGCATATTAGTTTTTGGGTTTTGAGGGCATCCTCTCCGCTGACGGCAAGCGGCTCCTTGCCAAGGCAGGCATTGTAAAACTGTTGTATTTGCGCAAAATGCTTGGAGCCCCAGTAATCCTTACTTCCTTTTACGGTTGTATGATTTGCGGCATTAACGCGCTCGGAAGTGCCGTCGTTATACGATATTTCGGCCTCGTCATAGTTAAAGACCGCCTTGCCGTTTTCGCAGACAAGCTCTATGCGTATCGGCTCGTCGATGGGAAAATTGTTCATGCAGTAGAAGGAGTAGGTTACCCCGTTTCTGTACTTTATAAGTCCTTCCGCGGTATCCTCCACGATTATCGTTTTGTGGTTACGGTTAAACATGGAGCATTTGATTTCCGATACGGTATCGTCAATAAGCCAGTTTACAAGGTCAATGGAATGGATAGCCTGATCGATTAAGACGCCGCCGCCCTCTTTATCCCACGTGCCTTTCCAATCGGAATCGGAATAGTATTCATCCGGTCTTGCCCATGTAAGGTAGGAGCTTGCAGAAATGATTTTTCCGAGTTTTCCGCTTTCGACGGCATTTTTCACAAGCACCGACGCCTCGTTAAAACGGCACTGAAATATTATGCCGTATAAAACGTTTTTTTCTTTCGCGAGCTTTACGGCTCCGAGCGCATCCTCGTAGTTAACGGACATGGGCTTTTCGCATATTACGTTTGCACCGGCCTCCATAGCGTAACGGGAAACGGGAACGTGCAGATAGTGCGGAAGGCATATATGCACGACGTCGGGTTTTTCCGTATCTATAAGTTTTTTGTAGTCCGTATATGCTCTCACTTTATATTTTTCCGAAATCTCGTTGCAAATATCGCTTTTTACGTCGCAAACGGCAACCAAACGTGCATCGTCGGATTGTTCTGTTGCATCCAGGTGCATAACCGATATTCTGCCAAGGCCGATAACTGCGCATTTTAACTTATCCATATTTTCCTCCGATTCGAAGTTAACCCGCATATTTTACATTTCCAGTATAGCATTCGGTGTGTTTGAACGCCATACCGATATAATCGGTAATACTGTCAAAAATTCAGATTCTGTAAATACACTTTGCATAAAAAAACGACGCAAAGCTGCGTCGCATAAATATCAACTGTTTCTGTATGCACGGTATGCGCGGTAAAAAGTATTCTCGCTTGAAAATCCGCACTCGTATGCAATCTTAGAAAGAGAAAGACAGGGATTTTGTTTTTTGATACTGCACGCCTCGCTTATCCTGCGCCTGTTAAGATATTCTCTTAAATGCATACCCGTGAATTTGTTGAAAAGTTCTGAAAAATAGTTCGGTACGTATCCGAATTTTTTTGAAAGTGCCTTCAGCGTTATATCTGTTTTAAAGGTTTCTTCGATATATTTGAGAACCTCGATGAATATTTGCTCGGATTTTTCTTTTTTGCGCTTTACCGTTTGGTAAAACTTTTTCATCATACCGACTGCGATATTCGGAATCCCACGTCGGATAAATAAATTGTCCGAATAAAAATCGTATATGCTGTCGATAAAATCACATATATTCTTCGCGCATCCGTTGTCGCAAAGAAAAGCTTCAAAGGTTTCGTCGATTTCAAGGTCGCCGACAAGCTGCCTGTCGATAACCATAATGTACATTTCGGTATCGTCAAAAGAATTATAAAAATGCGAAGAAAAGGAATCGATAAAGGCTATTTCGCCTTCGCTCATCAGCTTTTCGTTGGCGTTAATATGCACACGGCATTTTCCTTTTTTGATTACGGCTATTTCTATGCTGTTATGAAAGTGACATAGCGCTGCCGGTTTCAATCCGCCGTTTTGCGTATAACGCTCAATGAGCAGATGCCCGTTTACGTCAGCCTCAGGCTCGTAATAGTTAACATTATTCATGATTTCACTCTCGCTTGAAGTTTCGGTTATGCATTGAAAAGCTCGGCTTTCGGTATAATATGGGTATGTTTACTTAATAATATCGGCGAGTTTATCTATTATGAAGTCGGCGATGAGCTTATGACTGCGGCGCAGTGGGTGAAAAGGACCGCTCGTGTATGCGCCGCGTGTATCAATGAAGGATATATCATCATTATTGTCTTTATTATAATCCGATACGGCTTTTTCAAGTTGTTCGGCAAAGCAACCGCAGAAGGGAAGTATAACTATTATTTTCGATTTTTTGTTCATTGCACGGACTTCGTCAAGCAGTTTTACGTATCCTGCTATATACTTTTCGGGAGTTGAGCCCATATCGTTTGAGCCGTGATTTATCATAATGTAGTCACAATCGGAATACGTCTTTTCAGACCCGTCAAAGTTATAGGGATATGCTGTTTTTACGTCAGGGACATTACCCTGTCCGCTCTTGGTTATTCCGACCGCACCGTATGCCATAAAGAACGGACGCAGGTTATAATGCTTTGCTATATGCCATGCGTAGGTTGCGCAGACGTCGTCCTGGTATATGCGGTTCTGCTGGTCAAGGTCCCACACGCCTTTCTCGTCTCCGTTATAATCGTCGTCGATAAGAACTCCCTCGGTTATCGAATCACCGATAAATTCCACGGTCTTGCGATTGTCTTCCGGCAACGGGGCTGAGGCATCCGCATCATAACCCTTAAACGATATTTTACCGTGCAGGGGCGCATACCAACGGCTGTATGCTTCTTCGCCGCCTTTATATATTATACGGCATACATGCACGCCGTAACCGTTCGCACGCACACGAAGATATGCGTCGAGAGGCGCCTCTGTCATATTGCCGTCATCAAGTTGTATCCAAAGGTGCGGATACGGTGTTTTATTGTCCTCGATATCGAAACGTGCTACCGCCATATCGCCGTCAAACGAAAACTCAATATATGAGCCCGGAGCGGTTGTAACGGCGCATTCTCCGCTTGTATCCCATCTTCCCGTCAGACGAACTGATTTATCCTTATACGAAAATCTCATATAATCCTCCGAAATTAAATGAAAATTTTTCAAAGTGATTTGCAAAATGTACGTTTGCAAATAATATAATATCACCCCATGATTTGTTTGTCAATGAAACGGGCAAAAATGATTCGGTACATCGTTCATAAAATGAGTAGAACAAAAAGAGGATACGATATGAGAAAAATAAAAAATACGGATACCGAGGTATTCGGAGTGAGAATAAGCCGTGTTACGATGGACGAGGCGGTTAATCAGATTACAGAGAGGATTATCAAAAAAGAGAACGGAGGTTCCGTATATACTCCGAACGCAATTATGCTTAACCGAGCAAGGAAGGATGAAAAGTTTCGCCAAATACTCAACACGTCTTTTATGAATACCCCTGACGGAAGAGGGACGGTTATGGCGATACGCCTTCTTTGCGGTGAAAAAACTCCGCGAATATGCGGAGTTGACCTCGGATACCGGCTCGTTGCTTCCATGGCAAGAAACGGGCTCGGACTTTATCTTTTCGGGGGAAAAACGGGCGTTGCAGAGGAGGCGGCGAAGCGTCTTTCTCTTTCTTACCCCGGGCTTCGCATATGCGGAATCTCATCCGGTTACGGATATTCTGATGGCTTACCCTACATTATAAAAAACAGTGGGGCGGATATTGCTTTCGTTTGCCTCGGATCCCCCACTCAGGAAAAGTGGATATACGAAAATGCGGCGAAGGTGCCGGGATGTGTATTTTTGGGGCTCGGAGGCAGTATGGACGTATACGCGGGTAAAGTCGCGCGAGCCCCGGAGTTTATAGGCCGTATGGGTTTCGAGTGGGCATATCGAATGCTCTCGGAGCCGAAAAGAATAAAAAGACTTCCTCAGCTTATCGGTTTCTGTTTTGCGATATTTCGGGAAAAACTGTCGTAACCGCAAGAAGAATAAAAGAAAAAACAGTCAAAAAGGCGCAGACGGCGAGGATGAGGGAGGTTGAAAAAATATTTTTTACAAAATTGATAATTTTTTGCCAATCTACTTGATAATTCCAAAATAGTGTGGTAAAATACAAAATTGATGTGAAAAAACAAAAATTTTTATTTCGGAGGAAATCAAAATGTCAGTTAAAGTTGCAATTAACGGCTTCGGCCGTATCGGACGTCTGGCTTTCAGACAGATGTTCGGAGCTGAAGGATACGAAGTAGTCGCTATCAACGACCTCACCAGCCCTAAGATGCTCGCTCACCTTCTCAAATACGATACGGCTCAGGGCAGCTACGTTGCTCAGGGCCACACCGTTGAGTACAAGGATTCCGTTCTCGGCGAGGACGGCAAGACAGTCGTTGTTCCCGGTGCTATAATCGTTGACGGCAAGGAAATCACAATATATGCATGCCCGAAGGCAGCAGACCTTCCCTGGGGAGAACTCGGCGTTGACGTTGTTCTCGAGTGCACGGGCTTCTACTGCTCCAAGGAAAAGTCGATGGCTCATATCCAGGCAGGCGCAAAGAAGGTTGTCATTTCCGCTCCTGCAGGAAACGATCTTAAGACAATCGTATTCAACGTAAACAACCAGACTCTTACCAAGGATGACCAGATTATTTCCGCTGCATCCTGTACTACAAACTGCCTTGCCCCCATGGCAAAGGCTCTTAACGACGCATACCCGATTCAGAGCGGTATCATGACCACCGTTCACGCATATACGGGTGACCAGATGATTCTGGACGGTCCTCACAGAAAGGGTGACCTCCGCCGTGCACGTGCAGGCGCACAGAACATCGTTCCTAACTCTACCGGTGCCGCAAAGGCAATCGGTCTGGTTATCCCCGAACTCAACGGCAAGCTCATCGGCTCCGCTCAGAGAGTTCCTACCTGCACCGGTTCCACTACCATTCTCGTAGCGGTAGTTAAGGGCAAGGACGTTACCAAGGATTCCATCAATGCCGCAATGAAGGCTGCCGCAACCGAATCCTTCGGCTACAACACCGATGAAATCGTATCTTCCGACGTTATCGGTATGCGTTACGGTTCGCTCTTCGATGCTACTCAGACCATGGTAGCAAAGATCGACGACGACACATATCAGGTACAGGTTGTTTCCTGGTACGACAACGAAAACAGCTACACAAGCCAGATGGTTCGCACTATAAAGTACTTTGCCGAGCTTTAATATAATTTCCGACATTGTCGGGAATAATCCTGCCGGGTATACGGAGTATTTCGTATACCCGGTTTTTTTGTTTTCGACTTATATGTTAATTTACTCTCATTATTATTGACAAAAACTTACGTATATTGTATAATTAGCGTATATCGAAAAAGAAATTTACATTTGCTTTTTCGTTTTTGTCTGCCTTTTTACGATATAGTAAATATGTTTTATAACGGATATGCCATTACATATCCGTCACGGAGGATAATATGAAAAAAGCGAAAACAGAGAGAATATATACACCGGCTAAGAACATGAAGCATTATGTATCGCTTCTGGCCGCTTTCGGAGATAAAACGTTATATAGATATTACGTCGGCAAGGACATTGTCGATATGAGTTACGGTGAGTTTGCCGACAAGGTTATGAATCTGGCGGCGGGATTTTCCGCTATCGGACTTGCGGGAAAAAGAGTCGCGGTTGTAGGCGAGACATCGTATCAGTGGGTTGCCTCCGATATTGCCGCCATTGCCGGGGGAGGCGTTGCCATACCGCTCGACAAGGAGCTCAAAATAGAGGAGCTCGCAGGCTTTCTTAAAATAAGCGATGCGGATGCAATAGTTTATTCAAAGACGTTCAATGAAGAGTTTGCCGACCTGATTGCAAATAACGAGCGCAAAATGATTTTTATTCCCATTGAAGCGGACACGGAGTCCGATTTCGTCATTCCGTTCGATAAGGTTATTGAAAAAGGCAAAAAAGTGCGCGAGGGAGGATTTGAACTTCCGGACACCGAGGACCCCAACCGACTCGCCACTATGCTGTTTACATCCGGAACAACAGGCTCGAGCAAGTGCGTTATGCTATCTGAAAAGAATATATATTCGAGCTTCAATGCGGCGTGCGAGTGCGTTGAGTTTTTTCCCGATGACACCATAGTTTCCGTCCTTCCGCTGCATCACACGTACGAGCTCTGCGTTATGCTGGCGGCAATGAATTACGGTATGACCGTATGTATAAACGATTCTCTCAAACGTGTGCTCAAGAACTTCGGAGTATTTAAGCCGACCGGTCTTGTCCTCGTTCCTCTTTTCATAAACACTATGTATAAGAAGATATTCTCCGAGGCGGAGAAGCAGGGAAAGGCCGGCGCGCTTAAATTTCTGATAAAGTTCTCACGCGGACTCAGAAAAATCGGCATAGACATGAGAGAAAAATTATTTGCATCGGTGCGTGCTCCGTTCGGCGGTCGCCTGGTTAAGATTATCAGCGGAGGTGCACCGCTCAATCCCGAAATGGTAAAATGCTTCGATGAGTTCGGAATACAGATATGCGAGGGCTACGGCATAACGGAATGTTCACCGCTCGTATCGGTTAACCCGTATTTCATGCGGAAGCTCTCCTCCGTGGGCCCGACAGTCAACAGCTGCGTTGCAAAAATCGACGGTACCGATAAAAACGAAAAGGGATACGTCAGCGGAGAAATACTTGTTCGCGGCAGCAACGTCATGCTCGGATATTACAACAACGACGAAGAAAACGCGAAGGTGTTCACCAAGGACGGTTATTTCAGAACCGGTGATATAGGCTATATGGATGAGGACGGATACATATTTATTACGGGAAGAAAAAAGTCTGTCATCGTTCTCGAAAACGGCAAAAACGTATTCCCAGAGGAGATAGAAGAGTATCTTGAAGGTGTCGATAGCATAGCCGAGAGCGTGGTATGCGGAAGAACCAACGAAAACGGAGAGGTTATAGTTACCGCAATATGTTACCCCGCATACGATAAGCTCGACGGACTCAACGATGAGGAAATAGAGGCGAAGATAAAGAGTGATATCGACAGGCTCAACAAACACATTGTCGGTTTCAAACGGATTCGCGACGTTGAAATAAGAACGGAAGAATTTGAAAAAACCACTTCAAAAAAGATAAAGAGGCACCTTGTAAAATAACGGTGCGTTGCATAGTATGAAAAAGGAAAAGAAAAACGGGAAAATAAAAACGGGCGGCGTCAAAGAGAATAAACGCAATAAAGAGCCCGGCGCCGAAAAAACAAAGAGAAAAAACTATATTCTCAATGAGATACGCGGTATATATCTCGTATCAAAGCGCAGAAGGTCCTCCTTTGTCGTTCGTATTTTGCTGATTACCATCGTCCTTGCAATTGCCGTTCTGCAGGCGTTTAACGCCAACTATGAGAGCTGCATGGTATGCGTGTATGCGTTTGTATTGTTTATGCTACCGCCGTTTGTGGAGAAAAATTTCGGATTTTCACTGCCCATGCCTCTCGAAATACTGATACTTTTCTTTATTTTCGCCGCGGAAATCATAGGCGAGATAATGGGCGGATATCAAAAGTTCCCCGGGTGGGACGTCATGCTTCACGCAATAAACGGATTCACCTGCTCTGCAATAGGCTTTGCTCTTCTTGACATGTTCAACCGCAACAGGCAGGAAAAGTTCAAGCTGCCGCCGATGTTTCTTACCCTGGTGGCATTCTGCTTTTCCATGACAATCGGAGTTTTATGGGAATTCTTCGAGTTTTCCGTAGATTTTATACTCAATATGGATATGCAGAAGGATACGTGGATTGCTACGATAAGCTCTGTTGAGCTGACTTCGGTCAAGGGCTCTGCCGCGAGGACGGGCATCTTCTCCGATATTATCGAGACGTGGATAAAAACCGCGGACGGTAGATTCACCCGTATAAATCCGACCGATGCTAACGGAAATGTTGTCGCGGGATATCTTGACGTAGGTCTTATAGATACGATGAAGGATTTGTTCGTTAACTTTATCGGTGCAGTTGCATTCAGCATCATAGGATATATCTATGTAAAAACGCGCAAGTTCAGATTTGCTGAGTATTTTATCCCGACCGTAAAGTCAAAAACCGAAATGGAAGTGGATAAAGAAAGGCTCGACTATGAGCTTAACAGAAAGCGCATAGAGCAGGAGGAGAGGGACCGAATAGTAAGGTCTCTTGTTGCCAAATCCGCCGATGATACCGACACGCAGAATACTGAGGTTTTTGAGCCTGCCGACGAAGAAAAAAGTTGCGACGGTGATATCTGCACGGAAATTGACAATGAAAATAAAAAAGGAATTTGATTAAGAGGTTACCCGTTCGTGGATATTCGTTTCCGCTTGAAAACGAATATTAAGCGACAGCGTCTTTATGTTATTTACCGCTGTCTCGCACGCCGTTCGGGTTTCCTTTTTCTCTTATTTGTCCGTATATGTTGACTTCCGATTATATGTGTGTTATACTGTGTAACAATGTGAACCGATAAAAATTAAGTCACAGTATCAAATTCAGTGCTTTACCGAAGGTGAAAAATGGATTTGCCAACAGCTTTTCTTGACAGAATGAAGAATTTGCTCGGAGATTTATTCCCCGATTTTCTTGCCGCTTCCGAAAAAAAAGCAGTGAGGGGTCTCAGGGTAAATCCACTCAAAATGAACTGCGACACGTTTGAAAGAGTCGTTGGGTTCGGGTGTGATAAAATCCCATACGTTCATGGCGGTTATACTTTTGACTTTGACGGTATAGGAAGAAGCCCTCTTCATCATAGCGGGGCGATATACGTGCAGGAACCTGCAGCTATGGCAGTTATGGAGTCTCTCGATATCGGTGCTGACTTCAATGTCCTCGATATGTGCGCCTCACCGGGAGGCAAGAGTATGCAGGCGGCATCAAAGAATACAAACGGTATAATCGTTTCTAACGAGTATGTCGGTGCACGTGCACAGATTTTGTTGCAGAATGCTGAGCGTCTCGGTCTCAGAAATTCGATAATAACTTCTCTGGACAGCAGAGATATTGCGGACTTTTATCCCGATACGTTCGACCTCACTGTTGTTGATGCCCCTTGCTCGGGAGAGGGTATGATGAGAAAAAGCGAAACCGCAGTTTCCGAATGGAGCGAGGATAACGTGAGAAATTGCGCCGAGAGGCAGAAGTACATCCTCGACAATGCGGCAAAAACTGTAAAAAGAGGCGGGTTCCTTTTATATTCAACGTGTACGTATTCTCTCGAAGAGAACGAGATGACGGTTGACGCTTTTCTTTGCGAGCATCGCGAATTTTCTATTATCGACGTAAATCGGAAGGTAAAGGAATATTCATCCGACGGCATTGAATTTGACGGATGTAAAAGCAAGGATATTCGGAAATGCCGTCGCTTTTATGCGGGAATCAATGCGGGAGAGGGACAGTTTATCGCACTTATGAGTAAGGACTCCGACGTCGGAAACGTACAACCGCCGAAGAAAAATACGTATTGCAACAAGGGAGAGCAACGTATTCTGAACGTTGCCCGTGAGTTTATTGAAGAAAACACAGTAAGTTTTGATTTTGATAGATTTTTGCTTTCAATTCGTTCCGACGGAATATATATAGCGCCACGCTTTGAAGTGATGAGAGCAGGAGTTGTTTCTTTGGGAGTTAAACTCGGAGAAGAGAGAAAAGGAAGAATCATACCGCATCACCGTTTTTTCATGGCTTTCGGATCTGATTTCATACGCAAGGTCGATTTGGCTGACGGGAAAGTTTTCGGAGAAGGTGCGGCACAAAAATATATTCACGGTGATACGTTGCCGTTTGACGGCGAGGACGGTTTTTATGCGGTTACCTGGAACGGCGCAACCCTCGGAGGAGGCAAGGCGTCGGGGGGTGTTATGAAAAATCATTACCCAAAGGGACTGCGCAATCCATAATTTTTCGGGCAGTGTTATATACTGAAGTTTGAAATGTATGAATACTAATCATTGACAGGAGAGTTTATTATGAGTATGCAGGATAAGAAAATCATTTTTCTCGGGGACAGTATTACGGCGGGAGTCGGCGCGAGTTGCGTCGATAAAAGATATGAGAGTTTGGTAACGAAAGCTCTCGGATGCAAGACGCTTAATTACGGTATCAGCGCTACGAGAATTGCAAATCAGAAGGGAGAGCCCATGTACGGGCCGTCGTATAGTCAAAGGTTTTCTCAGATGGAGGACGGGGCGGATATAGTTTTCGTTTTCGGCGGTACGAACGATTACGGACACGGCGATGCCCCCATCGGGACTCCCGAAGACAAAACTCCGGATACCTTCTACGGTGCTTGCGACTACCTTTTTTCCGGTCTTATAAAGAAGTATCCGAATGCGCTCATAGCAATAATGACACCGATGCACCGTGAGGGAGAAAATGTTCCAAACAAGAACGGAGCAATACTTAAAACCTACGTTGACATAATAAGAAACACGGCGGAGAAATACAGTTTGCCCGTGCTCGACCTCTGGAAAAACTTAGGGATATATCCTGACATTGCACAGAGCAAAGCGGCGCTTACCGCCGACGGACTTCATCCGAATGATGCGGGACACAGGATGATAGCAGAGAGAGTTCTCGGATTCCTGTTTTCCATGGGCTACGATGTAGGAAATGTTGAGATATAATTCAATTAAGGGAAATTTCCGTCAGAAACGGAGGTATGATTTTTGTTACTCAGAGGAAAGAAAATCGTCGTTATCGGTGACAGTATTACGGAGGGGGTAGGGGCAAGCTCCCCAGAAAAAAGATTTACCGACGTCCTCGCAAGCCTTATCGGAGCTGACGTTTACAACTACGGGATAGGGGGAACCGGCTTTGGGGTGGTAAGCAAAACGGGAGGAGTTTTCGCAGACAGATGCAGAACGGTTCCGAATGATGAAAACGTTGTCGATATTATTATCGTGTTCGGAGGTACTAACGACTTTGCACAGTCGAAGCTCGGCATGGGAAATGACGGTGAGTGCGGTAATTTCTCCGTTATCGGAGGGATGACGGAAGTTTTTACAACGTTAAAGAAAAGATTTCCGCGGGCCCTTGTGATTGCGGTTTCTCCTTTGCGCAGGCAGACGGAGACTGTCTGTAATTACATATCCGGATACGACCTTGATGCGATTTACCGCGCTTTGAAATCGGTATGCGAGAAAATGTCGGTGCCTATGCTCGATTTGTATTCCGGTGGAAATATGTATGCAAGAATAGACGAAAGGAACAAAGCGTATTTTACCGACGGGCTTCATCCGAATGATTTGGGGCACAGGCTTATAGCGGAGAGGATAGCGGGTTTTCTCAGAGTGCTTTGACGTAATATGTTATGGGAGGAAGATAAGTTGGAAATCAAAAAATACAAGGCAATATTTTTCGATGTTGACGGTACACTGGTGAATTCAGCCCCGGGAATAATCAACGGGGTTATTTATACGTTGAAAAAATACGGAATAGAGCCTCCCGACGACCCTCAAAGCCTTACATGCTTCATTGGTCCGCCTCTTCGTGAGAGTTTTTCAAAATATTACAATATAGACGAGAGCAGATTTCTCGAAGTGGAGGGCGTATTCCGCGAGTATTATGACGTTAAGGGCATATTTGAATGCAGTATGTATACCGGCACGAAACGGATGTTAAGGCATCTGAAAGAATCGGGGAAAACGCTCGCGATAGCATCTTCAAAGCCGATGAGACACGTGTCCAGAATTCTCGAACGGTTCGGAATCGATAAGTGCTTTGATTACGTAGGGGCGGCATATATAGAAAAGGGAATATACGAGAAGGATGATATCATACGACGTGCCGTAACGTCGCTGGGATTATCACCGCAGGAGTGCCTGATGGTCGGTGACAGGCTATACGATATAGAGGGTGCGCACAAGTCCGGAATGGACTGCGCATGCGTGCTCTACGGCTTCGGCTCCGAGCGGGAATTTGAAGAATACGGGGCTGATTATATCTTCGGAAAGGTAAGTGAGCTCGAGAATTTTCTTTTAGAGCATTGATTCTGTCGGAAAACGGTTAGATAAGCTGTTTACGGCGAAAATGACTCCGTGAATCAAAAACTGATATTGCCATTTATATGCTTAAAATATAAATAATAGGGAAAAATATTTGAAAAACACTTGACAAGCATTGCTTGTTAGTGATAAAATAAACTGCGTGGCGTGTAATGGGATAATTATGCCTTTTTACATTTTATACGCAACAGATTTCAGCTTATATATGCGGTTATCCGCTGTATATAAACATTATAATTCCAAAGAAGGAGGAAAAGTATGCCAACCTTTAATCAGCTCGTTAAGAATGGCAGAACCAAGTCTGAGTACAAGTCAAAGGCGCCTGTTCTTCAAAAGGGTTTTAACTCCATAAAGAATGCACAGACCGACCTTAGCTCACCTCAGAAGAGAGGCGTCTGCACAAAGGTTACTACGACCAGCCCGAAGAAGCCGAACTCCGCACTTCGTAAGATAGCGAGAGTAAGACTTACAAACGGACTTGAGGCTACAACCTACATTCCCGGTATCGGACATAACCTGCAGGAGCACTCGGTTGTTCTTATCAGAGGCGGACGTGTTCGTGACCTGCCAGGTTGCCGTTACCACATAATCCGTGGTACACTGGATGCGCAGGGGGTTGCCAACCGTAAGCAGGGCCGTTCCAAGTACGGAGCAAAGCGCCCGAAGAAGTAAGCCGTACGGCTTGATGTGCCCGTCTTATTTGCTGTGATTATAAATGTTTATATATTTAGATTATTGCTTTGACGCGCACTGACGAACGGTATGGAATATACCGTTTGAGTACCTATGAGTTCATAGTATTTTAATGAAGGAGGGAAGGAAAAGTGCCAAGAAGAGGTCAAATTTCCAAAAGAGACGTATTACCGGATCCTATATATAATTCAAAGCTCGTAACAAAGCTCGTAAATAACATTATGTATGACGGTAAGAAAGGTGTCGCCCAGAAAATCGTTTACGATGCATTCGCAATCGTAGAAGCAAAGCAGGGACAGAATCCCCTTGAAGTTTTCCAGGCTGCACTCGAGAACGTAATGCCTGTGCTTGAGGTTAAGGCTCGCCGTATCGGCGGTTCAAACTATCAGGTACCTATGGAAGTCCGTGCTGAGCGCCGTCAGACGCTCGGTCTGCGTTGGCTTACATCTTTTGCAAGAACACGCGGAGAGAGAACTATGGCAGAGAGACTCGCAGCTGAAATAATTGATGCGAAGTCGGGACTCGGCGGAGCTTTCAAAAAGAAGGAAGAAACACATCGTATGGCAGAAGCCAACAAGGCTTTCGCTCATTACAAATTCTGATAAACTGTTAAAACAAGAGAAGGAGAAACAAATATGCCAAGAGAATATCCCCTCGAACGCACACGTAATATCGGTATCATGGCACACATCGATGCCGGTAAAACAACGACAACAGAGCGTATCTTGTTTTACACAGGTAAGACTCACCGCATAGGTGAAGTACACGACGGTTCCGCAACGATGGACTGGATGGTACAGGAGCAGGAGCGCGGTATCACGATTACGTCTGCCGCTACGACCTGTTACTGGGCTCCTACCCAGTATCATAACGACCCTGCGGAGGCAAAGGCTCACACCTGCCGTATCAACATAATTGATACCCCCGGTCACGTTGACTTCACCGTTGAGGTTGAGAGGTCGCTCCGTGTGCTTGACGGTTCCGTAACCGTTCTTTGCGCAAAGGGCGGCGTTGAGCCGCAGTCTGAGACCGTATGGCGTCAGGCTGATAAATATGCCGTTCCGAGAATGGCATATGTAAACAAGATGGATATAACGGGAGCTAACTTCTACCGTGTCGTTGACATGATGAAGGAAAGACTCCATGCAAATGCAGTGCCGATTCAGCTTCCTATCGGAGCCGAGAGCTCATTCCGCGGAATCATCGACCTTATGGAGATGAAAGCGGATGTATATTACGATGACCTTGGTAAGGATATGAGAGTTGAGGAAATTCCCGATGATATGAGGGAGAAGGCTCAGCAGTATCATGATGCAATGGTTGAATCCATCTGTGAGACAGACGAAGCTCTAATGGATAAGTTCTTCAATGAAGAGGAAATCACAGTTGGAGAGCTTAAGGCTGCCCTGAGAAAGGCTACCATAGCAAACCAGATAGTTCCCGTAGTATGCGGAACTTCATATAAGAACAAAGGCGTGCAGAAGTTACTCGATGCAATAATCGACTATATGCCTGCGCCTACCGATATACCCGCAATTAAGGGTGTAAATCCCGATACCGATGAGCCGGACGAGCGTCATGCGTCCGATACAGAGCCTTTCTCGGCTCTGGCATTCAAGATAATGACAGACCCGTTTGTCGGTAAACTCTGCTTCTTCCGCGTTTACTCCGGAGTTGTAGAGAAGGGTACCGCCGTTTACAACTCATCTAAGGATAAGGAAGAGAGATTCGGACGTATTCTTCAGATGCATGCAAACGACAGAAAGGATATAGACGCTTGTTACTCGGGCGATATCGCTGCTGCCGTCGGTGTTAAATATACCACGACCGGTGATACCTTCTGCGATGAGAAGCATCCTATCATCCTTGAATCCATGGAATTCCCGGAGCCTGTTATCCGTGTAGCTATCGAGCCGAAAACAAAGGCAGGTCAGGAGAAGATGGGTATCGCTCTTGCAAAACTCGCAGAAGAGGACCCGACATTCAGAACCTACACCGATGAGGAAACCGGTCAGACTATCATCGCCGGAATGGGTGAGCTCCACCTCGAAATAATCGTCGACCGACTTCTCCGCGAATTCAAGGTTGAGGCAGACGTTGGTAACCCGCAGGTTGCGTACAAGGAAACTATACGCAAGGCTGTCGATCAGGAAACCAAGTATGCACGTCAGTCTGGCGGTAAAGGTCAGTACGGTCACGTTAAAATCAAGCTTGAGCCGAATGAACCCGGCAAGGGCTATGAGTTCATCAACTCCGTAACCGGAGGAGCAATTCCGAAGGAATATATCCCTGCAGTTGATGCAGGTATTCAGGGTGCTATGCAGTGTGGTATCCTCGCAGGATACAACGTCGTTGACGTAAAGGTTACTCTTTACGACGGTTCTTACCACGAGGTCGACTCCTCGGAAATGGCGTTCAAGATTGCAGGTTCCATGGCCTTCAAGGAAGCTATGAGAAAGGCAAATCCCGTCCTCACCGAGCCTATCATGAAAGTAAGCGTTACTACCCCCGATGATTACATGGGCGACGTTATCGGCGACCTTAACTCCAGACGCGGAGCTATTGAGTCGATGGAGCCTACCTCGGGAGGTCAGATGATTATAGCGAAGGTTCCGCTCTCCGAGATGTTCGGATATGCGACGGCTCTCCGTTCCAGAACACAGGGACGCGGAGTTTATACCATGGAGCCGAGTCACTTCCAGGAAGTTCCGAAGAGCATCCAGGATGAGATAATCAAGGCACGCGGAGTGAAGAGCGCAGACTGATACTGATAAAAAGCGTATCTTTATTTCTTCCTCGCTATTATAGCATCGGAATAAAAGTGCTCTTTGAGCAAAAAACTACAAAAACAAAACCAAAATAAAATTATAATTATAATTAAAGGAGAATATTACAATGGCAAAGGCAAAGTTTGAAAAAACAAAACCCCATGTAAATATCGGTACCATCGGTCACGTTGACCACGGCAAGACCACTCTTACCGCAGCTATCACAAAGTATCTTTCTCTCGGTAACGCCAATATCGAGTTCTTGGCATACGACCAGATCGATAATGCTCCCGAAGAGAGAGCAAGAGGTATTACAATCAATACCCGCCACGTTGAGTATGAAACAGCAAAGAGACACTATGCACACGTTGACTGCCCCGGCCACGCTGACTATGTAAAGAACATGATCACCGGTGCAGCTCAGATGGATGGTGCAATCCTCGTTGTTGCAGGAACCGACGGTCCTCTCCAGCAGACCCGTGAGCACGTTCTGCTCGCTCGTCAGGTTGGCGTTCCGGCTATCGTTGTATTCCTTAACAAATGCGATATCGTAGACGATGAAGAGCTTCTCGACCTTGTTGAAATGGAAGTTCGCGACCTTCTTTCTTCCTACGATTTCCCCGGCGACGATATTCCGATCATCCGCGGCTCTGCTCGTGTAGCGCTTGACTGTGCTTCCAAAGACCCGAATGCTCCCGAGTATGCTTGCATTAAGGAGCTTATGGACGCAGTTGACGACTATATTCCTACTCCTGCAAGAAACGAAGATGCTCCGTTCCTTATGCCTGTCGAGGACGTATTCTCGATATCCGGACGTGGAACCGTTGCTACCGGCCGTGTAGAGCGTGGTGTTGTTAAGATGAACGATACCGTTGAAATCATCGGTCTTACCACTGAGAGAAAGTCTACTGTTATAACCGGCATCGAAATGTTCCATAAGACGATGGACTATGCTGAAGCAGGTGATAATATCGGTGCGCTTCTCCGTGGTATTCAGAAGAATGAAATTGAGCGTGGTCAGGTTCTTTGTAAGCCCGGCACGATTCATCCTCACACCAAATTCGTAGGACAGGTTTACGTCCTCACCGAAAAGGAAGGCGGACGTCAGAAGCCGTTCTTCGCAGGTTACAGACCTCAGTTCTTCTTCAGAACCACCGATGTTACCGGCGTTGTTGAACTTCCCGAAGGCGTTGAAATGTGCCGTCCCGGTGATAACGTCAACATGACTGTTGAGCTCATCACCCCTGTTGCTATTGAAAAGGGTCTTCGTTTCGCTATCCGTGAGGGTGGCAGAACCGTTGGTTCAGGCGTTGTATCCGAAATCATCGAGTAATTTCAATTTTGATGAAATTAAAACCGATATGCGATTTATTGCATATCGGTTTTTTATATAATTACAGCTGAAAAAGGTTATAGCATGACAGCGATAATTTATTTCTGAGGTAGTGTTATTTCACCGCACAGGTTCGTTTCCATAAGTTCTTTTATTTTTTGCGTGGTATAACCGCAACTGAACAGGTAATAAAGTTTTGCTACGGCTGCCTCAGTCGTCATATCATATCCGCTGACGGCGCCGTGAGCTTTGAGCATACTGCTCGCCTCGTACGTGCCAAGGGAGACGGTCCCCTGCGGACACTGCGAGCATACGGTGATAACCGTACCCGCGGTAAAGGCACGTTTAATAATAGCAAGGAGCTCCTGCCCGTCGCCCGGAATATTGCCTGCACCGAAAGTTTCCAGTACTATTCCTCTCAGTTTATCCGTCATTATAGACTCAAAAAGGGAGAACTGTATACCCGGAAAAATCTTGAGAACTCCTATCGGTATTTCCTTGAAGGTATGCAACGTGAGCTGTTTTTTGTCCGAATTTTTAATGTCATTACATGCGGACGTGAAAGCTTCGCCATATTTTATGTCGATGCCTGCAACGGCAAGGTCAGGATAATTCGGCGATGAAAATGCAATAAGACGGTCTGCCGACATCTTGGTTGAGCGATTGCCTCGCATAAGTCTGCCTCCGAAGTAGAGGCATACCTCGCGTGCTATTCCGTCTGCCGCTATCAGCATCGAAGTTATGAGATTGTCGCGAGCGTCACTTCTTATCTCAGAGAAAGGTATCTGTGAGCCCGTGAGTATTACAGGTTTATTAAGTCCCTCGAGCATAAACGAAAGGGCAGAAGCAGTATAAGCCATGGTGTCGGTTCCGTGAAGAATAACAAAACCGTCGTATGATTTATATTTTTCGTTTATCATGGAGGCTATAATATTCCACTCGTTAACTGTCACATTTGAGGAATCAAGAAGCAGGTCAAGCTCTATTATATCCCATATCGGCATGCATGAAGAGTATAAATCTTCCATACGCTCCATTACTGTCGGAAGATAACCTTTTTTAGGTGCATAGCCACTCTCCGTTTTTATCATACCGATTGTGCCGCCTGTGTGAATTATAAGAATTTTTTTCTTTTCTTCGCTCATTTTACACGCTCATTTCTATAGTTTGTATGATGAATAAAACCCTTTATGTCAGATATCCACTACCGAATATTCATTTCCATGGTCTGATATAAGTCGAAGCAGGTCGGGTACGGACAGCCACACTGTTGCTGTATTATCGTTTGGATGTACGCCTATTATGCCGTCGCCGAAAGCAGAGTCCAGATAGAATTTAACTGTTCTATCACTGTCATTCAGAATTCCCAGAGGGGTGACGGAGCCGGGAGCCAGATGAAGTATTTCAGCGATGTTATCGGGCGATGCAAACGAAAGATGGCGAAGTCCTTGCCTTATACGGAATTCTTTGAGGTCGACGCGCTTATCTCCCAAAACTGTTATAAGGTAATAATTTTGTTTTTTGTCGTCCCTGACAAACAGATTTTTTGCAGTCCTGTCGGGATACGGCAGGTCTTGGGAGTCAAGTTCCTCCATGGTGAAAACCTCGCGATGCTCACTTATTTCGTATTTTACGTTATGTTCATCAAGATATCGAAAAGTCTCTTCCTTATTCATTTGCATAAGTCTCCTTTGCGGTGATTCTCGGATTATATAACTGCCTTTTGCTTTATATTATATATGATTATACTTGATATATGAATTTGTGTCAACAAAATTAAGAGGGGCGGAGTCAGAATAAAATTTTTGCTTACTCCTTGTTATGCATCAAGCAAAAAATCACTCGCTGTCAATAAAAGATAGCGGGTGATTCTTGTATAGGTTGACTGGCAATTTGAAAATTTGCTCAAACTTACTTGGCCATTGAATGTAGCTGAAATTAACCGGGCAAATGAGGGTGCCTGATAAAGACCCGACTGATTTTAATATAGACATACATCTATACGTTCATCGGATACGAAGGTTACCGCAACCGGCCTTTCAACTAAAAGTATGCAATTGATTACTTAATTTCGGTCATCCACAGACCATGAAGATTGCAGTATGCGTAAACAGCTATCGGTTTATCATCGCCGATGCAAAATGTTGCCTCGGGAGAGTCACCTGGCTTGAGAATTCTGCGCTGACCGCCGTGCTCGGTTTCGACATAGACCCACTCGATGAAGTGTTCGTCGAGCATAGGGTGGTTGACTTCACCGACATTGACATGAATTTTACCGTCTTTTACAGTAACAACAGGAAGATGCTTTTCACCTGCGGCTTCGGTTGTATTGGGGACAAGAACTTCCATTTTCTGTCCGCAACACATCATTGGAACTCCTGCATTATGGAGAACTCCGATAAGGTTGCCGCAGTGACGGCAGATATAGAACTTTTCTTTCATTATCGTCGCCTCAATAGTTTTCTTTTCTCACTTCAAAGTAAGCCTGCGGATGGTTGCAAACGGGGCAGACTTCGGGTGCGGAAACGCCGACAACTATATGTCCGCAGTTACGACATTCCCAAACGGTTACGCCTGACTTTTCAAATACTGCCTTAGTCTCAACATTCTTCAGAAGTGCGCGGTATCTTTCCTCGTGAGCCTTTTCGATGGCGGCAACTCCTCGGAACTGTGCGGCAAGAGCCGTAAAGCCCTCTTCCTCTGCGTCACGAGCCATTCTTTCGTACATATCGGTCCACTCTGCGTTCTCACCTTCTGCGGCGTGGAGCAAGTTTTCTGCGGTGTCGCCAAGCCCGCCCAAAGCCTTGAACCACAGCTTTGCGTGTTCCTTCTCGTTCTCTGCGGTCTTAAGGAACAGTGCGGCTATCTGCTCATATCCTGCCTTCTTTGCCACACTTGCAAAGAACGTATACTTGTTTCTTGCCTGAGATTCGCCGGCAAATGCTTCCCAAAGATTCTTTTCGGTCTTTGTGCCTGCATAGGGGTTCTTGGGAGCCTCTTCAAGCTTTACGAATTTTTCCTTTGGTTGTTTGCAGATGGGACACTTTTCGGGTGCCTCGTCTCCTTCGTGAACATAACCGCAAACGCTGCATTTCCATTTTGCCATAGTATTTACCTCTTTCTTATTTTTGATTTTATTGAATAATAATTTTGTAATTATTAAATTCCGATTGAAATTTTCGTTTTGGCATGATTTTTGCATCAAAATTGCGAATTCCGGTTGCAGAGATAATAATCTCCGACCTCTATCTTATGGAAACAACCGAGAACCAAGGCGTCAGCTGTTTTTTCTTGCCGTTTCGTAAATTTTTTGTGCCGTTGTTCTTCCCACGCCGAGCCGGGTTCCGCATTATTCCCGGATAAGTTCTTCTTTATCTATCAGGCGTATTGTCTCAAATTCGTCTGCTGCCGGAATAATCGGTTTGCCAAATGTGTCTCACATAATGGAGAATTAAAGAACTTCGGGAAAACTGCATACTCTGCGGCATTTCGGCGGTCTTGACAATATAATTTTCTCCGTTATTTCTATAGTGATATTATATCAGAGTTTTAGGCACATGTCAATAACCGCAATAGATTGTTTACATATCTGAAATCATGTTGATAGTTTAAAAAAGGTTACGATGAAGCTTAATTGTTTTGCATATTGAGGGCTAATATCGCTTTCCGGCGGACGGTTGAGATAAAAAACTCCGGCGGACCTCAAAGATAATTGGCGAACAAAAAAGCGTTGAGAGACCCCAAAGGATTTCTCAACGTTTTTGTCAGTCTTCTTTACTGAACTGATCTTTTCCGACTCCGCACAGGGGACATTCAAAGTCCTCGGGTAGGTCTTCCCACTTTGTGCCCGGAGCGATACCGTTATCGGGATCACCGGCGGTTTCGTCGTAGACGTATCCGCAAACATCGCAAATATATTTCACAGCATTTTCTCCTTTCGTTAATTATCTATTCCGCAAAGATTGGATTTTTTATTTTATAATGAATCAAAACAGCCTGTAAGTTGTGACAGTCAAAGCCGTTACACGTAAGGATTCTATGTAAGTGCTTTCTCCTTTTATCATTTTAGCGGCCTCACTTATATTATATCACAACCGTATGTTTTTTCGCAATTATCACATGTAATAAAATTGAAAAGAATATGTAAAATAATTTGAGCGCGTTTCAATAATTTGTTATCTGCAAACGAGTGTTGCGGATTTTTGAAAACTATGGTTTACATAGTTCAGATTTTGAAAAATACAGTTTCGGCTCTTTTTGAAAATATTCAGGGACGAAAAAGGGGAGAAATCTCTCGAAATCTCCCTTTTTCTCTTGTTTTCCCGTCCAAATGTTTTCGGAACGTAAACATGTGTGTTCTGACCTTAATAGATGCAACAACGATACATTAAAATAATGACGACAATAAACTATTTATTTTATCAAAAGTCTTTTTTAATGCTTCTTCGTCATCATCAATATTACCAAAGCAAATCTTTCCGATTTGTTTGTGCTTGTTTATATCCGTTTTATGATTTAAACTAAATCCATATTTTTTAAGAGATTGTTGCCATGCTTCGATGAATTGTGCGTTTGCTTGTTCGGTCAAGTTATAAAGCACCGCCCTTACTATAATACTGCATTTCCCACTACTTTTATCATATTTAAAATCTCTGCTTCTGATTTCAAAGCAAGGCAGATCTTTTTTGTGACCCTCAACAAAAAGTTTTATGTAATAGTATTCTTTTTGATAGCAGTTTATCTCCTTTTCTTCTGATATGCAAACAAGCGGGTGATAGTCGTTGAAAAAAGAATGCCAAGAGATCAAATTCCATTTACTGGGTGGCTGTTCTCTCCTTGCGGCAGAACGAATTTTTTTAATATATTCTATGTAATAACCAAGAACTTCGTTGTCTGTATTTATATCCTTAAAAATATCGTATATTGAGTAAATGTCATAAGTTTTCCACCCTAAATCCTTGCTATGCTTGGCTTCCCACTCATCAATAATGTTAGTTTTATAAAAAACTTTAAAAACATTCCCACCCTTTTCAATATATCGTTCAACATCGTATTTCTTACGATTTTCTTCATTTCTCCAAAAATCATTATGATCGATTATTTCTTTTTCATATATCGCAAGTTGATCGTCATGTATTCCGCTTCCTGTCTTATCCTCAATAACTATCAATTGCTCTATTCCATCAATCTTAAACTATATTGAAATATCAATGTTTTTCCACTGTGCAACAGTTGTAAGCTCGGTTATTGTTTTATCCTTGAATTTGTTTTCTGTAAAGCTATCAAATAATTTCCGACAAGCATTTTTAACACTCTCGTTTTCGCAATTGTAATTTTCAAACAGCCAGCGCAAAAAAGCGTCCTGCGAAAGCTCTTTTGTTGCGTAATCAAATAGGTTTTTCATCATATTTCTCCTTCGCTTTATTTATCGTCTCTTTTATCCTCTCGCGCAAGGCTACGGGTTTTAAGACCTCGCACTCGTCCGTGTATTGCATCGCCCAAAAGAGCATTGCCGTAGGGCTTGATTTGAGAGTGATTTTGTAGAGGGTTTCTGTTTCAGTCTTGTCTATCTTTATATCCTTGCCAAACCAATCTATAACTTGGTCGAGTATCCAATCCACCGCCAGCATTTCAATCGTTTCGGGCGTGTCGGAAAACATATAGGGCATAGCGGTAGTCAGGTTTTTATAGTTTATTCCGCCCTCAAAGCCCTCTACCTCGCTTATCGACACAGATGTCCTCGGAGATACGATCATGTTCGTAATTCTGTCAAGTCGGTGATAGGTCATATGCCCCCAATAACTGCTATAACCCATAAGATAGTAGCGTTGATTATGAAAAATAAGCTGATATGGAGAAATGCGCTGAAACGAGGTTTTGTGCAGCTTCTTGTCCGCACCGTATTTATTATAATCGTATTCCACCATTTTGCCGTTTTCTATTGCCTCGTGAACTATGTCGATGCTATAAAACACCTCGGCATTGTCGCCCTTGTTAAAATCGTTCACAGCGTGAATGTGCTTGATATTTTTACGGAAATACTTGTTTTCCTCACTCGCAAGCTTTTCTATCAAGTCGCGTGAATGCTTCACTCCTATATGCTGACTCGAAAGCACTCCGTCGATCAGCATACGCACCTCGGAGGGCTCGTATTTTCGCTCATTGAGATACGCTCCGCGCTTGGTAGTCACAATATCGTAATCGGCTTCAAGCAACAGAGAAATGTTCCTGCCCACCGCCTTGCGCTCTATCTCGATACCGTAATTTTTAAGCAACAAATCGGCTATCTCATTGTGTGTCAAAGGATGCGCTTCGTCTGTATTCCTTTGCAGAATTTCAAGAATACGCAACAGCGCTAACTTTTTTGCCTCGCTTGCCATAATATCACCGCCTTTCGCTTGTGATATTATTATACCATATTTGTCGCAACCTTGCAAGACTATTTTCGTTTTACCCTTTGATGCTGAAAATCAAATTCCACGGGTACGGCACGATATTTCTTCTTTCCTCGCTCATATATTCTGATTTCCTCTATATCTTCATCTGCTTTCTTAAAGTCTTCATAATAACAGTTTCTATAAACTATCGCAGTCGCATCAAAATGCGGTATTGCCCTACTATGACGGGAAATTGACGGAGCATTCTTTTCTCTGTGCGTAAAAGGATTATTCCTTCTTTTCAGATGTGTAACAAATATAAATATTTTACCCCTTCGCCTTAATTCCTTCGCCAATTCGATAAGCTCTTTTGTTCGATCCTTAAAAAAGAGATAGGGGGCTTCCTCATAAACTATAACGTCGTAATCTTTTTCTTCAATCACTAAAAGCAGACTTTCCTTATCTATTATAGGACGAAACGTAACTGTAAGATTGCCATATTCTTCAAATATAGAAAAACTGCGAATACTATCGATGTTAGTCTTTTCTTTGATAATCTTTGCACGTTCAATATAACTTAAAAAAGCTCGGGTTTCGCTGTCAAAAATCAAGCATTTCTTCCCCTCGTCTAAATATTTATTTACGATGTTTGCGACAAGCGTCGATGCCCCCATAGCCGGACGGGCGGTTATAAAAAGGTTTTGATAGGGATATAACGGATCTTTTGACTTCATTTTTCTTCTCCTTTGTTTTTTTACATTGTATCACGCCGATTGTACCATTTTTGGTATAATATATGTATTACAATAAAATCACAAAATCAAAAAGGAGAAATAACGATGACAAAACAAGAATTACGAGACAGACAAGGAAGGCTTATCGGCAAGATCGAAACCAACGGAAGTAAGGAGACTATTCGTGACGCACAAGGCAGACTTCTCGGCACGTTTGATGGTAAGCAAACAAGAGATGCGCAAGGCAGACTCGTAGGAAACGGCAATTTGTTGACAACGCTGCTGATAAGAGGAAAATAAACGTGAATACTTGTAATAGCAATCTTCTTTTTTTAAAATATACAATGTCTTCGCCTCCATGAAAAAATCCGACCTGAACGGTAGGGTTCAAGTCAGACACATAAAATTAACAATTATTTTTTTAAGCAAAAAGGGCATATTTAGCGATAATAAAATCTCAAAATCCGCCCTAATTTTTGCTGTGCAGTGGTTCGAACCCCTGACACCCCTCGAAAACACCCCTTGACATCTATTTGTTTTCAACCTGAATTTTTCGATAAAAAAAGCCCAGACTCCTTATGGAATCTGGGTTTATTCGACCTGCATCTATTAAGGTCAGAACAGTTGGCTGCGGAACCAGGATTTGAACCCAGACGAACAGAGTCAGAGTCTGCTGTGCTACCATTACACAATTCCGCATTGTTTGTACCAACGAAAGTTGGTGCTATGTAAACCCACATTTGTGGGGACTTTTCAGCACATATGCTATTATAACAACAATGTAGTGATTTGTCAAGATATTTTTCTGTTTTTTTGGGTATTTTTCTGTTATTTTGATTTGTGCTTCACGTCTCTTGTGTCAATCTCTTTTTTTGAGGCGGAAGAAGAGACGTGAAAATGCTTTGCCGTTGAACGGTATTACGGGATACAGGTAGCTGTGCTCACCGTTTATAGTTCTGTTACTTACGAGAAGCAGGAATATTATGATAACGCCTGCAGCAAAGCCCCATATGCGGAAAAGCCATGTGAGCAAGAGGAGCATCATACGAAAGAATTTGAAAGCATAGCCGAGTTCATAGTTATGCTGTGTGAAACTTGCTATGGCAACGAGAGCCATATAGAATATTACCTCACCTGTAAACCAGCCTATTTTTACTGCCGATTCACCGAGTATGAGTCCTCCTATCACGCTGAGAGAACTTGATAGCATATCGGGTGTATTCATAGATGCTATTTTCAGTCCGTCTATTGCAAATTCCACCAGGAAAAGCTGTGCTATTATAGGTATTTGCGGTCGATAATGCGGTATTATAAATGACAGAGCATCGGGTACAATATTCGGATACAAGGTAAGAAGATACCACAACGGTGTAAGAAACAGCGATAGCCAAAAAACAAAATGCCTTATAACACGCAGGTAGCAGCCTGTTATCGGCTGGAAGTAGAAGTCGTTCGTCTCCTGCATAAAATCGAAAATTGACGTAGGCAGTACCATGACTCTTGGAGAGGTATCGCATATTACCAGAACACGCCCCTCCAACAGTTCCGCGGCGGCGGCATCCGGGCGCTCTACAGTGCGTATTTTAGGGAAGGGGTTATACCATTTCGTTTTTATCAGGCTCTCGGCGAGGCTCTCGAAACCGAGGGTTATTGACGAGACTTTCATATTGTCTATCTTATCGGAGACATACTCTACGTATTTCTTGTTTGCACGGCCCTCCATATAGCATATGACGACGTCGGTCTTTGAGGACGAGCTTACGTTCTTATATTTCATGGTTAGTGACGTATCACGTATTCTGCGTCTTATCAAGGCGGTGTTGAAGATAAGCGTCTCGACAAAGCCGTCCTTCGCCCCCTGCATGACCTTATCGTTCTCCGGCTCCTCCGTTGTCCGAGAGGGGTAGGTTCTCGCATCAATTATTATACCTTTGCTACCAAAAGAGGAACCGAGCAAAGCGACAGAACCACTCATAACGGCGAGTATGAAATTCTCGGCGTCGTCTATTACGTCGACCTCTACGTATGGAATATGCTTTGCGGCAAATTCATCTGCCGGATTCACTGCCGTTCCGCATAAATCTTTCAGGGAGAGAAAATACTGCATTATTTTTTGCATGCTTTCGTCTTTTATAAGTCCGTCAATATAAAACATCGTAATCTCGTCGTTTTCGCCTATTTTCAGGGTACGCCTGATTATATCGAAATTCTCGGTTACACGGAGCTTTGAATCCATATAATCAACGTTATCCCTATATGAAGCAAACAGTTTACGCATAAGAAATACCTGCCTTTCTAAAATAATTTTTGCACGGCAGGATTTTTTTATACAATACATTGAAAAAAACGGGTCCGTATGATAAAATAGTCTAAGAATTATTTATGATAGGAGGCGGGGAATTTTTATGAAAATCGGTAACGTGACAATTGAAAACGGACTTTTCCTCGCCCCCATGGCAGGGTACAGTGACAGGGCGATGCGATTGATATGCAAGAGCTACGGCGCTCAGTATCTTACCAGCGAAATGGTATCGGCAAAGGCTATCTGCTACGGCGACAAAAAGACACCAATACTTGCTTCGGTGACAGAGGAGGAGCTCCCCTGTGCCGTACAGCTTTTCGGCTCGGAACCGGAATTTCTCTCAAAGGCGGCCGCTATGATAGAAAACGGATTGTGCGGTATGGTGCCGTCGGCAATCGATATAAACATGGGATGTCCCGTAAAGAAAATAACGGCAAACGGAGAGGGGAGCGCTCTATTGAAAAATCTCCATCTTATCGAGAAAATAGTATATGCCGTAAAAAGTGCGGTTAAACTGCCCGTTACGGTAAAAATACGCAGTGGCTGGGACAAAAATTCGCAGAATGCCGACGAGGCTGCACGGGCGGCGGAGAGCGGAGGCGCGGACGCTGTCTTCGTTCATGCAAGAACCAGAGAGCAGATGTATACCGGACAAGCTGACTATACGGTAATAGCAAAGGTCAAAAAAAGCGTAGCGATACCGGTAATAGGAAACGGAGATATCGTCGGATACGAGAGTGCTAAACGAATGTATGAGATATCGGGTTGCGACGGAATCATGATAGGAAGAGGAGCTATCGGACGGCCCTTCGTATTTCGCGAGATACTGTGCGGTATGCGGGGGGTGCCTTATGAGGAACCGAGCGCACGTGAAAAGACAGAGATTGCGATAAGGCAACTTGAACTATCGGTTGAGAATAAAGGAGAGAGAATTGCAGTGTCGGAGGCAAGAAAGCAACTCTCGGAATATATAAAGGGAATATCGGGTGCCGCAGCAATGCGACAAGCGATAAACAATGCAAAAAGCTATGAGGAGATAAGACAAATCCTTAACATTGCGGAAATCCTATAAAAATACAGGTGAGTATAAAGGCACACTCACCTGTATTTTTGCTTTACGATTGCAATTACTCCGACCCCTTGCGGGAGAGAACGACTTTAATAGTCTTAAAAATTATTTTTATATCCAAAAAAATACTCCAATTATCGATGTATTTCAAATCGAGTTTCACGACTTCTTCAAAGTCGGTTATATTGCTTCTTCCGCTGACCTGCCAAAGCCCGGTAAGTCCCGGTTTCATAGAGAGGCGTCTCTTATGATGGCTCATATATTGTCTGTATTCGTTGTATGTCGGCGGGCGTGTTCCGATGAGACTCATATCTCCCTTGAGAATATTTATGAACTGGGGAAGCTCGTCTATGCTGGTGGCACGGATGAATTTTCCGACCTTCGTGATTCTGGGGTCGTCCTTCATCTTGAACATATAGCCGTCCATCTCGTTTTGTTCCATAAGCTCCCGCTTCTGCCTCTCGGCATCCTTGCACATAGAACGGAGCTTGTACATATAAAAGACCCTGCCGTTTTTTCCGACTCTTTTCTGCTTGAATAAGAGGGGACCGGGCGATTCTATCAGCAACGGTATTGCCACTATCGCCACTATCGGTATTGATACGACAATGCCCACGATGGAAATCATGATATCGAAAACCCTTTTGACGATGAGCCCAAGGGCGTTGTGAACCTTCATCACGTATGTGAGAGACGGATATCCGTTTACTTCACAATACTTATACGCCTTTTTGTTTCCGTCGAGTTTGTTGATGAACGGTATTGTTATATTGACCGTTACGCCCATAAGTTTAAGCTCGTCAATGAGATTCTCTATATACTCTTTATCGTCGGTGGGGATATCTATAAAAACCTCGTCTATTGAATCCTTACGTACTCTGTCGATAAAACCGTTTTTGCCTGTAAGGATACGTACGCCGGAAATTTCACCGCGGGCGGGCTCGTCCTCGTCATATAGAGAAATGCCTACTATTTTACGAGTCCAGTCGTATTTGAAAGCCGATATGACTTCCTCTGCATTTTCCCTGGTTGTGATTACGGCGGTAAGAGTAGCCAAAGTCTTGCTCTTTATTTTTCTTGTGAGCAACATTTTGAGCAGTGAATGGAAAATAAATGAGAGTAAGATGTTGTATACCATTATAAAAAGTACAAACGTTCTCTCGTTGAGCAGGTTGCTGTCACAGACGAACATTACCGCGAGCAGAATGAACAATCCGACAAGATTAAGTATTATGCTGTTAAGAAATGTTCGAGAATACGAACGTGCAATCACGTTCTTTACAGGCGGAAAGAAAAAAAAGATTGCAAAGAAGGTAAAAGTAAGTTGAAGTATAAAGCGGCGCATATCGTAGGCGGATACTGTAAAAGATTCACTCATCAACGATGACGTGAGATATGAGAGAGTAACTGCTCCGCAGATACACAGCACATCTATAATAAAAACAATCGGATATTGTATTTTTTTGATGTTAGCCATAATAATTCCTTTTTGTAATCGATAAGCACGTTAAAACGGCACATTTGTATGCCGAAAACCGTACCTCCTTAACGACAGAATAAGTATATAACAAAAAGAAAGTTTTGTCAATAGTGTCAAAAAAAGGCATAAACGTAAAGCTGTGACGACCTCGGGTTTTCTACAATCATTCTGCTTGCGGTTTTATCTCCTTATGCGAAATTTTTGCAGAAATTAAATCCGTGTCGGCAGAATTTCCCTATATGATTATTTTAACACAACGGTATTGCGTTAATACTGTAATTTTAATAAAAAGGTTATGGCCGAAGTGATAACCTTTTTATTCGGACGGAGTTTAAGCATTGCGCCGCCTATTTGGAAAAAGGCTGCGACAAGCGCAGCCTTTTTGGTCGGAGTGAGGTGACTCGAACACCCGACCTCTTGGTCCCGAACCAAGCGCTCTACCAAACTGAGCCACACCCCGATAAAAATATTAAATTGAAAGATTGGGTGTTCGAGAACACCCGTTGCCCATGTGTAAAACATAGTCGACACGCTCGCCCGACGCAGTCAGGCTCGTGTTTCTCCTTGTTTTTCACTATTTGTCTTCAGAAAACAGTTATCAACTGTTTTCTTCGGCAAACCCTTGGTCCCGAACCAAGCGCTCTACCAAACTGAGCCACACCCCGATAAAAATATTAAATTGAAAGATTGGGTGTTCGAGAACACAGAAATACGACTCGACAACCGTTTTTCAACGTCAATCATTATAGCACATATGATTTCATTTGTCAATCGGTTTATATGCTTTTATTCAATATTTTTGAGCATGCTAAATTCTAAAAGTAAATTTCGCTGTGAAAATAAAATCGGAAATCAGCAAGGCAATTCCCCCATTTTGTACATTACTGATGGATAAATGTGAGACGGCGAATACGGAAACGAAACAAAAGACGAACCTTATTCACAGATTAACAATATATCAGAGAAAACAATATAATGTATATAGGGATGGCAGTATTTGCGGCCGAATATGACGATGTAACTTACAGACGTTATATACGCTAATAACGGTCTGCACCGTATTTACATATTTTTGAGAGGATAGAATATGAACGAAACCACACTCAGCGATAATAGCATTATTTACTTAAATGAGTACGAAAAAATTCTCGACAGAATGATTGCGAATATGAAGGGTGCCGAGCTTGAGGACAGTGTATCTCAGAATTTCATAGTTCAGATTATACCGCATCACACGGCGGCAATTGAAATCAGTGAGAATCTGCTCAGATACACGACTCTGGTACCGTTACAGAATATCGCAAAAGATATAATAGAAGAAGAACGGCTGAGTATATCTGAGTTAGAGGAAGCACTCGCCGTATGCTCGGAAAGCAAAAGCTCCGAGGAGGAACTCAATGTATACCGACGTAGCTTTGGCAACATAACAGATACTATGTTTTCGGAGATGAGGAGGGCGCCGCGCAACAACGATATCAATAAGGACTATATAAATGAAATGATACCTCTGCTGGAAGGAGGAGTAAAGATGGCAAGAAATGCTTTCCGATTTCCTATATGCAGTGCGCTCGACCCTATTCTTAATGCGATAATCGCCGAAGATGAAGAGGTAGTACGCAGAATGAAACAGATACTTAAATATCTTTGAGCGTCAAAAACGGCGACACCCTCAGACGTATATCCGTGAATAGTAATCAAGAGAAAAAGTACGGTTATATGCCCGTGCGTCCCGGAAAACAGAATACATCGGAGAGAGCGTTCGGTATCCGTACTGCAGTTCTGTTTAAGGCAAAAGCGTTGAAAAAGCAATTACAAGTGATATATCACAGGTATATCGGACATACACGGTGGATTGATAGATTACATAAAATAAAAATGAAGACCGACGTATGATTATACATTAAAAAGTCAATGCTTTTTCCTGTATTCATACCGTCGGTCTTTTTACTCGTTTTTTGCTTTGAGGTGCTTTATGCTTTTTTGCGATTATCTTTATTATTAGTTTTGCGAGAGGATATGAGAATTCCGCTTTTTGCATCGAAAAGGTCGAAAAACGTTCTTTGCGACAATAGACGTGAGGCGCGGAAGTATGATGTAGTACGCTTTATCAGAAAGCGGTCGCCGGTGTCTGAAGCCGTAGACGGCTCAAGCTTTACAGTCAATATAAATCTTTTGAAAGTGAAACGTTTCCTTTTGTCATCGCTCGCATCATAAAGTGCGCGGATTTTCGGAGCAAGCAGATTTTTTGCCGAATTTTGATATAAAGTATTGAGGCTACGATAATATCGTTCAATACGGTTTTTTACCTTTGGCTTTTCGTTTACGGTGATTTCGGCAAGGGAAATCCATAACACGACGACTCCGTCAGAATCGAAGGTGAAATTTTTTTCTTTCGTTTCGGCTTTTATTTTCATAATAAGGTTTTCTCCCGAAAATAATATATGAATTATACCGTCGAAATATAACGTTGAACGGGCGTTTGCAAATCATTTTTGATTTTTCGATTATAGTTGCGGCTTTTTCGGGGAATTCTATACACAGTCAAAAAAGACGGAGGTGTATTTTTATGAACGATAATAAGAATCCATATATCAAAAGGCCAACAGAAATAAGTACGGACGGATATGAAGATTATGAAACAAAAAAACTTCCTAAGCTACCGCCTGTACCGAATCGCGCTCATACAGAGATGAGGGCAGACTACCCTATGACGGCGGATGACGGTTATGACGGCGAGGACTTCGAGAAGTGCGACAAAGAAGCCGAGTATAGAGACTGATAAATACTGCTTTTGCAAGAGGAAAAGCCGACGTATACAAGACCGAATATGATGAGACAGATTAAAATCTCGAACTTTATTTCAAAGATAACGGCTGCCCCAAAGCTCTTTTGAGACAGCCGTTTATGTTTTTATGTTAATAGTTTATTCATAAAGTTCTTGACTTCTGAATAAATCTCCTTGAGTTTTGAAGATAACGGTTCGCGGTATATGAACCACAGAACGATAAGAATCGCTATTATTAAAGCGAGAACTGCAGTGATTATAAGCTGATTTTTACTGTATTTCAGTTCCGTATCGGAATGTACGGCTCCAACACGGTACAGAATGGGAATTAAAGATGAAAACGCAAGTATAAGCACGCATACCTCAAGCGGGAACATAATCAGGTTTTTCGATATTGCGGTTGCAAAGTATGCCATATAACCTTTATTTGCAGAGAGTATCATAACGTTCCAGCAGCTACCGAGTGAGGCGTTAACAAATACGTTTACTATCGCTTTCGCTCCGAGAATACGAGCAAAGGTAACCTTCTGCCTGTAAAAGAAAAGCGAATACGTGAGAGCACTTAGTCCCGCCGATAACGTATATCCCAGAAAAAACGTACTTCCCGACGGAAAAGCAAAAAAACCGATTATATCTGAAAGGCAACCGCGGACGAACGACATATACGGGCCAAGCACGGCACCTGCAAGGGCACTTACGATGAATGAAAACTGAATCGAAAGCCCCGGTATCAGCCTTATAGAAAAAGCCTGAAAGGCGACCGAGAGCGCGGTAAGTATACCGGCATAACATATTTTACGCAGGTCGGTAAAGTCCCTCAGGGCAATGCGAAAGAAACCGAGGTCAAACGGGCTTGAAAAAGAAGTATGTGACAAATCGTTATTGTCTGAACGTATGGGTTTATACATAAAAACACCTCCTGTAACAGAATCTCACTATTACAAAAGGCAAAAAGATTTGTCGATGTAAATCAGCGGGATGCAAATATCGCACCGCACCTGTGAAGGATTTTGTCGCTCGGGCAACTCCCCGTCCCGAACGCACTGAACGCGCGATATTCTACTCTGTTTCGTTTATTTTAACACATTCGTCGGAAAAAATCAATAGCTTTTCTTGACTAACGTCTTTTTTTAGGTTATTATGTTGGTGTATTTAAACGTTAGTTTTCTTTTTGAAAGTGAAGCAGAGATGATTGATAACGAAAATTTGAGTGAAAAAGCAGGAGAGGGCGAGGATAAGGATCACATGAGGCGCGCACCGGAATTTTCGGGGGCGTCGGAGGACGAGGCGCGCATGGGGTATGTACCCGAATTTTCGGGGGCGTCGGAGGACGAGGCATACATGAGGCGCGCCCTTGAGCTTGCAAAGACGGCGGCTTCCGAAGACGAGGTCCCCGTAGGCGCAATCATAGTGCAAAACGGCAGGATAATTTCAGAGGCATACAATCTGCGTGAAAAATCAAAGTGTGCTACAAAGCACGCAGAAATTATCGCCATAGAAAAAGCCTGCGAAACTCTCGGCGGATGGCGGCTGCCCGACTGCACTATGTACGTAACTCTCGAACCGTGCATCATGTGCGCGGGGGCTATTGTAAATTCAAGAATTAAGCGCGTGGTCTTCGGAGCAACAGACGAGAAATCGGGTGCGTTCGGCTCTCTTGTTAACGTATCCGAGCTTAAGGTAAACCATCACGTTGAAAGCGTCGGCGGTTGTCTTGATTGTGAAAGTAAGAATATATTGGGGGAATATTTCAAGGGAAAACGGAAAAAATAACGGTATGAAAAAGAAACCGTTGCTAACTCTTTTACCTGTTATGATATTTACTAAGGTGATGGGCGGGATGAGAGACGTTGTGTTCCTATCCGTATTCGGCGCCGGTGATGCAGCCGCCGTATATGAGGGGACAGAACGCTTCGTCTCGCTTTTTTATGATATAACCGTCGGAGCTGCCGCAAGCAGTATATTGATACCCCTGCTGTGTGAGACGGAGGTTAAATACGGAAAAAAATATACCGGGGAGTTCGGTGCGTTTTATATGATGATATGCGAGGGAGTGTGTCTTTTGTCCTCAATTATCGCCACACTGATTAACTTCTCCATCGGAATATGCGGTAACAGTATGCTGTTTTTGATTTTGTCCGCAAGGACGGTTGTGTCAGGATTTCTTTTTACTCTTTCGGCGTATCTTAACTTTAATTCCGATTACCTTATCTGCGCTCTTTCGCCGTCGTTTTCTTCAGCTGCTGTAATGGCATACCTGTTGCTCGGAGGGAAAAACATATACCTCGTTGCTTCCCTTGAGGTATCACTCGTCTTTTTCTCGTGCATGATACTGACTGTAAGGTCAAGAAAAAAGGGGCTTTTCTTTGCAGGCATGCCGAAATACGCAGGGGGATATATGTTATGCGCTGTCAAGAGATTGTTGCCCGTATCTCTTTCAATGCAGTTTCTGCCTTGTGCAACGCTCATAACCATATCGCTGATTATGAAAGGGGGGCAGGGGGTAATACCGTTTTCATACGGATGCAAGATATTCCTCGCAGGAGCAGGTACAATAGTTTTTGCTTTCTCACAGATTCTATATACCGAAGTATCAAAATCAGTTGCAAAAGGTAAAATATCAGAGGCAAAAAATAAAGGCATGACAACAATAATTTACATTTTTGCAATATCTCTTGCGGGAATGATTTTAACACCTACGGTCGGGCGGAGAATAATGGAGGCTGTATTCTGCCGTGGCGCGCTATCATCCTCGGAATGTCGGAAAATATCCGATATTTTCTCGGTGCTTATGCTCTCTATGCCTGCTATCGGGGTGGGTGAGGCAGCTTTCCGCTTTTCTTCCGCAAACGGAAAAAATCTTGTCATGCTGATATCGTCGATTTCTGCGCTTTCTCTGTTCATTCCCCTGCTTTTCGGCGCAGAGGTCCCAGACGTGAATACACTGTGCTATATTTTTGTGATTTCAACGTATTTGCGCGCCGTAATATCCTTTATTTTTGTTTTCGGAGGTAGGTATATTGTTGAAGATAATGCATGTGATAACCGACCAAAACATAGGGGGAGCGGGGGTATTACTGAGGAATCTGATGCGAGGATATAATGACGCAGTAAGCTCAAAAATGTCGTATGACGATACGGAAGAACCAAGTTTGCGGTGCAATGAAAAAATCGTATTTTTCGTTCTTCTTCCGATTAAATCACGGCTATCCTTTTCCGATATTGCAGACGTGGTTGAACTGCGTGCGGATATACATGCTGACAGCTCGGCTCATATTACCGATTTTTTCACGTACAGGAGAATTATTCGTGAGGTATCGCCTGATATAGTCCATACGCACGGAGCAACCGTTGCGAGGCTTGCCGCCAAATCCCTCGGAATTCCGACGGTAATGACACGTCACTGTGCATATCCGGTAAAGCTGATGAACAGATTTCCGTTCAAACAGATGAATTCAGCGGTATATACGAGATTCACGGATTTTTGTATTGCCACCGCAAACGCCGCGGCAAAGAATCTTACGGATATGGGTGTCCCTTCCGAAAAAATAAGGGTTATAATCAATGGGGTACCAAAACAAAAGATAATATCGCAAGATGAAAAAAGCAAGATTAAAAGCCTTCTTGGCTGTGAGGGATATTTCATTGTCGGTTCTGTTGCCAGACTCGAAAAGGAGAAGGGGCATAAAACCATAATCGACGCGGCACGGTTGCTTCAAAACGAAAGAATACGTTTTCTGTTTTTCGGCGACGGAAGACTTGACTCTGAACTGAAGGAATATGCAAAGGGGCTTGATAACGTAATTTTCTGTGGTTTTAAGTCGGATATTTTCAGATACATGAACATATTTGACATATCGGTAAACGCATCGTGCGGTACGGAGACATCCTGCCTTGCACTCTCGGAATCCATGAGCCTGGGTATTCCGTGTATTGCGAGCGATTACGGCGGAAATCCGTATATGGTGTCGGAGTGTGGGTTGGTTTTCCCGTGCGGTGATGCACGAGCTCTGTCGGAGCGCATAATTCGCGTGTATCGGGACAGAGAACTATACAAATCGCTGTCGGAAAAATCACAAATCCGTTATGAAAAAGATTTTACGGTTGACGGAATGCAGAGAGAATACAATGAAGTATACAAATACGTTTTGGGAAAAGCACACGAGCAAAGGATTAAATAAAATTGCCGTTCGTTATTGAAAAAGAAAAACTTTTATGATATACTATATAAATAATCATATTCTTGTGCGCCCGTGCGTTTAACGCACGGTCTTGGCAAGATAACCGGGAGGTTATATGTCCTTTTGCAAATATCTCGAATGCGGAAAAATAACGAATACTCACGGGGTTCACGGTTCGATTAAGGTTGCCTGCTGGTGCAATACCCCTAAAGACCTGGCGTGTCTTGGGAGCATATACTTCAAAAAGGGAGAGGGGTATGAAGAAATCAAGGTTATAAAATCGTCTGTATACAAGGATACGGTTATAATGACGCTTGAGGGCATAACAACCCCCGAGGATGCAGAGAGACTGAAGAATAAAATCATATACGCAGACAGAGATAATCTGAAAGTCAGAAAAGGCGAGGTTTTCCTTGCCGACATCATCGGACTTGAAGTCAGGGACGCCGATACCAATGAGGTGTATGGAGTAATAAGCGAGATAAGCAAATCCCCCGCATCGTATATTTACACGGTAAAAACTGCCGACGGCACAGAGGTTCTCATACCTGCCGTAAAAGAATTCATAAAGGAGACGGATACTGAGAAGGGAATAATGTTTATACGTCCGATATCCGGTTTTTTCGATGAGATTTGACATAATGACGCTGTTCCCCGAGGCGGTGGAGGCAATGCTCGGTTCAAGCATAATAGGAAGAGCAAGGGCCAAGGGAATACTTGATATCAAAACGCACAACATACGTGACTATGCCTTCAACAAGCATAAAAACGTCGATGATACCCCCTATGGAGGCGGCAGGGGTATGCTCATGGCTACAAATCCCATATACGAATGCTATAACAGCATAATAAACTCAGATGACTATGATTTTGCCCCCGAAAAACGGCGTGTCGTTTATATGTCACCCAAGGGAAAGATACTGACTCAGGAGCACGCGAAGGAACTGCTCGTGTACGACTCTGTTATCATACTTTGCGGTCACTACGAAGGCGTTGACCAGAGAATAATCGATAAAATCGTCGATGAGGAGATTTCGGTCGGAGATTACGTTCTGAGCGGCGGGGAGCTGCCTGCCTGTATCCTCGTAGATTGCATATCCAGAATGGCAGATGGCGTTCTTCCGTCGGCAGAATGTTATGAGGATGAGAGTATTTTCGCAGGGCTGCTCGAATATCCGCAATATACAAGGCCCTATGAGTTCTGCGGCGAGAAAGTGCCGGACGTGCTTATAAGCGGAAATCACGCGCGTATCGCTCAATGGAGACATGAAGAGTCGTTAAAGATAACCAAGGAACGCAGACCGGATATGTATGAAAAGTACATACAAAGCCAAAACGACAAAGATAAATAAACGAAAAACTCAAGCGTGAGGGAAAAGGAGGCAAGACGCGGATGAACGATAACGGAAAAAATACCGCAGACAAAGAGTCAATCGCCGAAATACCCATTATAGAAGAATCTCTTGAATACTGTGATATTGACAAAAGTGTTTTCGATGACAACCGAAAGAAAAAGGCGTTTGAAGATTTTCTCGAATCGGCGAGTGAAGAAAATGAAACGAAGAATAATCAAGATGAAGACAAGTCCACGGAGCTTGCCGACAAAATCTCTATAATAAAAGACAAGATGGCTCATAAGAGCAAAAAAGCATCCTTGCTCGATTATATAAAACAAAGTGCCGTCGGCAGATTTCTTTTTGGATATGATGCTCATAGCAGAATACTCAATGACAGTGCTCTGATGACGTCAAAAAGAGAGAAAAACGAAGATACGGCGCTTACCAGAGTTGCGAAAAGAATAGATGGCAGCAGGATATGGGCTTGTATACAGGATGGGATAAACCGACTCTGCTCCGTATCCTCGAAGTGCTGCGGGCTATTCTTCCTTACCTATGCAATAGTAAGCGTTCTTATATATTTCAGCGCAATAGTATTTGACATTTCATACTTTGACAGCATTATAGGCTATCTTATTTTCGGTATAGTATCGATGATTATGGCTACGTTTTTCATGATGGGGGATTCATCGATATCAAATCTTTTTACTTTTAACAGATTTTCAAGACTGATATTCGTATATTTTCTCGGATACCGACTGTCGGAAACCAAAAATGATGAGCCCATAAAGCAAAGGGCATCGCACCTCGCGCTTTTTGCCGTTGCAGGTGCGTTAGTAGGGGCTTTAACGATTATTCTGTCGCCTGCGTCGATATGGATTACGGGCATATCTTTCATATTCGTTTTGCTATCCTTTTCTTCACCTGAATTCTGCTTTAACGTAATACTGCTGCTTCTGCCCTTCACGGTCATGTTCGGACACAGGACTATGCCCGTAGCCGCGCTCGTTTTCCTTTGTTTTGTCTGCTATATGCGTAAGCTGTTGCTACGCAAACGCAGTTTTACATTCGAGCCTATGGATTTCTACGTTATTCTGTTCGCCGTCATATATTTTATTTCGGGTATAACGAGTATTGGCGGAGCATCTTCTCCTTATATTGCGGCGGAGTATCTCGTGCTCGTGCTTGGATATTTTCTTGCAGCAAACCTCCTCAAATCCGAGAGAAGTATTCTAAGTACAAACAGAGTTATATGTTTCTCGGCGTTTATCGTGTCTCTTGTCGGGCTTTTTGAATATTTTTCGGGAAGAGCAAAGCCGGAGTGGATGGACAAAAGTTTTTTCAGCTATGATAACGGAAGAATAGTATCACTTTTTGAAAATCCCAATGTTCTTGCGGTTTACCTCATATTCGCCGTGCCGTTTGTTGTAGGGAAAATTAAGCGAAACTACAGGAAAATAGGGGTGGTAATCGACATACTGAATCTGGGTGCCATCATTACCGCAATAGTGCTTACACAAAGCAGGGGTGCATATCTTTCTCTTATATTCATAATCGTTGTCATGATGTTGTTTGCATCCCGAAAGCCCGTGAAGCGTATGATGTTCATAATTGCCGCCGTACCGTATATAATAACACTTCTCCCGTCCTTTGTGAGCGAGAGATTTCTGTCTGTTTTTTCAGGCACTTTTGATTCATCCGTATCATACCGTCTCGGAATATGGCAGGGGTGCCTGCGTATGATAAGAAAGTTTTTCTTCCTCGGTATCGGCGGCGGGGATTCTTTCGCTACGATTTACCCCGACTATGCCACCGCAGGAACCGAGGGTGCGGTGCATGCACATAATATTTTCCTGCAATGTATGATTGAGTCGGGAATATTCGGTTTTTTGATATTTGTAGTTCTCATTATCGTATTCATCCAGCTCAATACGTCAAGGAAAAAATATGCCGTTACAGATCAGCGGCTGCTCGGATTTTCTGCCTTCTGCGCCATTATGGCAGAGCTTATATACGGCGCTACCGATTATATATGGTATGACAGGAGAATGTTTTTCCTCTTTTTTGCGGTGATGGGGATATGTGTCGCCTCCGCGAGACAAAATAAAGACAACGACATAGTTATAGATGAAAACCCCGATAAAAACAGCAATATGTCGGTCGATGAAGCGGTATAGACGTAAAGACTGACGAAAAATAATCCGCATAATCCAACAATGCGGAAATCGTATTGTAATACTAACATATATTATCATATCTCGGGCGATTGCTTACATAAAAAGTGAGCGGTCGCCTTCTGCATTTTTACGGTTTTTAAGGGTAAACGGCGAAGCTTGCATAAAAACGAAAGAGAGATTGAGATATGCGATATAAGACTGATAAATACAATTACGACAGGACGGGCACAGAGTATACGAGAGGGGCTGTCGTTGCAGATTTTTTTATCTTCCTTGCCATCATTCTGTGTGTTTCTTTTGCCGCAAGTGCGTTCGTCTCTCTGATAGGCTGGAAAAAGAGGGGGGATACTGATAAAATAGTTTATACTGTAAAAATATCTGCCCTCAGCGATGAGGTGGCAAGCAAAATAGGACAGGGGGATGCCGTTATAGATTCCGTGGGAAAATTCAGCATAGGTACAGTGATAAAGACAGAGATTGAGGAACTGAAAATCGAGTACGGTGACGGTTCTGAAGAAAAAAACGCTGCCGATGACGTCGGATACTGCAACGTCACAGTATTCATATCGGCAAATTCTACGAATGACGGGAGTGATATATCAACCGACGGATATGTGATAAAGGTCGGTAAAAAAATGTATATTCGTCTCCCATACTTCGTAGGAGAGGGTATTTGCACGTCAATAACTACGCCCGACTACTTGGAGTAAATAACGGGAGATAGGAGATAAAGACTTATGAAAAAGCGGGAAGGTAAACGAAATTTGTTTGATATTCTCCTGTTTATGACTCTGGTTATCGGTGTGTTCGGAGTTGCGGCGAGATTTTATATAAAGAACAATTATGCGGCCAAGAGCAATGAGAGCGCAGATATAATATTTGAGCTTCGCGGAGTTGGGAGGGAGAGCATATTCGCAATGGAAGAAGGAGAAGAAATAAGCATGCGGCAGGGTAAAAAAAGTATAGGCACCCTGCATGAAATAACGGAAATAAGGGAATACAGCGAGATATCGTTTTCCGAGGACGGAGCTTTGCGATTAAGGGCCGTACCCGAGAAGTACGTTGTAAGAGGAGTTATAAGGGCGCACGGTGCTTTTACCGACAGCGGATTTATGCTCGGCGGTAACACGCATATAGCGCCCAATCAGACGATTGAAGCTGATACGGTAAAGCTGTCAACCTCAATATACATTGTGGATATAGAACAGGTATAAGTCAAAATTGCGTGAGAGCGCAAAAAAAAAACTTATTAAAAAATTATCTGCAAAAACGAAGTTTAGAAGTTTATAAGAAATTTTAACAAAAGTATTGATTTTACAGTTTTTATTTGTTATAATGTAGTAAAGAAAATATGTACGGTTATTAAACAGCCGGAAATGACAGGAGAAATCTATGATATCCCGCAATGTAACGATACAGAATTCCGTAGGTCTTCACGCACGTCCTGCAACGTTTTTTATACAGAAAGCAAACGAGTATTCCTGCTCTGTATGGATAGAAAAGGATGACAGACGCGTTAACGCGAAGAGCCTGCTCGGAGTATTGTCCCTCGGAATATCTAAGGGAATGACGGTGACTCTTATAGCTGACGGTGCCGATGAGGCAGCGGCAATCGACGGGTTGTCGGAAATGATTAACTCTGATATAGAGTGAAAAGACGGGTGTCGGAGACGGCATTGAAAATTTTTTGGTGCTGTCGCATTCAGACGCAGGAGCCGTATGCTGCTGTTCTGGTGCGGCGGCTTCTTTTTTAGAAGAAAATTAAAAGACGGATAATGTTAAAGTCGAAAAGAGGCAACAAAGAGCGAAGGACGAGATAGATACGCATGAATACTCAAACGCTTGAATATCTGAAAAAGAAGGCGAACGCATTGCCACTCGTGCCGGGCGTTTACCTCATGAAAAACTGCGACGGAAAGATAATATACGTCGGGAAATCAAAAAAACTGAAAAATAGGGTGTCGAGTTATTTCGTGAATACCGATCATGGCATAAAGACTGCCAGAATGGTATCTAACGTATGCGATTTCAGCACAATACTGTGCGATACCGAGATGGAGGCTCTGGCGCTTGAAAACACTCTGATAAAAAAATATTCTCCCAAGTACAACATCTGCCTTAAAGATTCAAAATCCTATCCGTATATAAAAATTACCGGGGAAGAGTATCCGAAGATTATAATGACGCGTGACAGACGCGACGACGGAGCCGTGTATCTCGGCCCTTATTCGGGAACTACGATAGCCAAGGATGCAATAGAGACTGTAACCGGGGTGTTCAGACTGCCTGTTTGCAAAAGAGTTTTCCCGCGGGATATAGGAAAGGAAAGGCCGTGTCTGTATAAGCAGATGGGGCGTTGTATAGCACCGTGTACCGGAGAGGTATCTGCCGAGGAATACGGAAAGCTTATATCCTCCGCCAGACACGTTCTCGAGGGTAATATAAAGGATACCGTAAAGACGCTGACCGACCGGATGTATCGGTGCGCCGACAAGGAGCTTTTCGAGGAGGCGTCAAGACTCAGGGACACCATATCCTCGTTAAAATCGCTTAAAGAAAAGCAAAAGGTCATAATAGACACTGACAGCGACAAGGACGTGTGGGCAACATATCAGGGCGAGAGCTGTACCGTGCTCACGGTGCTCGGAATAAGAGAGGGTGCGCTGAATTCGAAAAATGAATTTGTCTTCTCACATTCGGAGCTCTTTGACGAGGATGCGATGGCAAGTTTTATATATGATTATTATTCGGACACAAGAATACCGCATGAGGTGCTGTTTTCGGATGAGCCCGGAGACGAGACCGTTTCCTTAATTTCGTCTTTTGTTAAAGAACGTTCCGGCGGAAAGTCGTCTGTTCGGACACCGAAGAGAGGGGTTTTGCGAGGGCTCTGCGATATGGCAAAGGAAAACGCAAAGGAGAAGGCAATAAAGCATGATGCGGAAGTCGCAAAGAAGGACGACGTTCTGATGAAGCTGTCGGTACTTTTATCTCTGGAGGTTGTCCCCGACAGAATAGAGGCATACGATATATCCAATCTTGCCTCGGAGCATATTACGGCAGGAATGATTGTATACGCAGACGGAGGATTTCTTAAATCAGATTACCGTCAGTTCAAGATACGTTCCATAGATTCTCCGGATGATTATGCCGCCATGAGGGAGGCTCTGACACGCAGGCTCTCTCACATAGGAGACAAAAGCGCATCTCTCTCAAAAACCCCCGACCTGATTCTTATAGACGGGGGAAGCGGTCACGTAAACGTTGCAAAAGAAGTCTTGACTCATATGGGATTTAATATACCCGTGTTCGGCATGGTAAAAGATGATTATCACAAGACAAGGGCTATGACGGACGGTGAAAATGAAATAAGTATTGCACGGGAAAACTCGGTGTTTTCGTTCGTTTACAAGATTCAGGAGGAAGTGCATCGCTATACGGTAGGCGTCATGAGCAAAGCAAAGAGAAGTACACTCAAACACTCCATCCTTGAAAGAATAAGCGGGATAGGTCCGACAAAAGCCAAGACGCTCCTTATGCGTTTCGGCTCGGTCAGGAATATATCCAACATGAGCGAAGATGAGCTTTTGGCAAGCAATATACAGGCGAAGGACGCGCATAACATAGCGGAGTATTTCAAAAAAGATAAATCCACAAAAGAAAATGAGGGCTACGATGTATGATGAGGATAATAACAGGTAAGGCGAAAGGAATAAAACTGTTGACTCTGCCCGGAGACAATACCAGACCTACGAGCGAGATGGCGAAGGAGGCTATATTCTCTGCCATACAGTTTGAACTGCAAGACAGATTTGTTCTCGACCTTTTTGCCGGCAGCGGTCAGATGGGCCTGGAGGCTCTGTCGAGAGGAGCAAAAAAGGCTATGTTTATCGATTCCTCCGCAGATGCTATGGATATAGTAAAAAAGAATGCAGTGAAAACGAACTTCTTCGATTCATCACGATTTCTTATTAGCGATTACCGTAACTATATTCGCAAGGCGGCCGGAAGAGACTTATACGACCTTATATTTATAGATCCTCCGTATGCGGACAGGAGCGTTATCGATGCAGTTGAAAGAATACTGAAATCCGGTATCGCAAATGAGGGGTGCATATTCGTTCTCGAAAGCGGAGAGGATATCGGATTTGAAAGCTCGGAAGTATTCGGTGAAAAATTCGAGCTTATAAAAAAGCAGAAATACGGCAGGGCGTTTGTCACTATTCTTAGATTCAAGGGAGAAAATAAAAATGAAGGTTAAGGCGTTGTTTTCAGGCAGCTTCGACCCCATAACCCTGGGACATATCGATATTGTAAAAACGGCATCGGAAATTTTCGATGAGGTATACGTCGTTGCATTCAATAACAGTGAAAAGACGAAAACCTTTACCCTCGATGAGAGAAAGGAAATAATGAAAGAGGCACTGTTCGGCATCAGGGGTATCGTTATTGACACCTCTGAAGGTTCTGTGTCCGATTACGTAAAGGAAAAAGGTATAGACGTTATTGTCAAGGGAATACGTTCGCCGCTCGACTGTCAATACGAGACGGAGATATCAGACGTTAATATGATGCTCTCATCTGTAAAAACGGTTATGATTCCTTGTTCTGTCAATCATTCGAGAGTGAGTTCAAGCATAGCGAGGGAACTCATAAGGCTCGGAAAGCCTCTTTGCGGTTATCTGTCTGAGAGAACTGTAAAAAAAATTGACGAAATTCTTGCAAAACGTCCGGGCACGTGTTGACAAGTTATTATTAAAAATATATAATTATAATTATGATTTATTTAGTGTTATTTTATTGCTTATGCAAGCCGACGGCGATACATGGGCAATATATTTGCGATGCAAAGCGAAAGGAAAGCATACGATATGAAAGAGAAGATTTCTCAGTTAAAGGCACGTTTTGAAGCAGAACTGTCAAAAATTAAAACAGCGGACGAGCTCGAGAACGTCAGGGTGTCGTTTCTTGGTAAGAAAGGATACATAACCGATCTGCTCAAGGGGCTCAGAGACGTACCGAATGAAGAAAAGAAAGAAGCGGGGCAGCTCATAAATACGCTGAAAACGAGCGTGGAAAACGCTATTTCGGACAAGGCAAAGGAAATGGAAGAAGAGGCTCTGTCTAACGCAATAAGGTCTGCAAAAAAATATAATCCGACAATTCCCGGCGGAGCCGATGTGGGCTCATACCATCCCATAACTCTCATACAGAGGGAGCTGGAGGAAATATTTGAGTCTATGGGATTCACCGTTGAGGATTATTACGAAATAGTCGACGACTACAACTGTTTCGAGGCGGTAAACGTGCCGAAGGACCATCCGGCAAGGGATATGCAGGACACGTATTATCTTGAAAACGGACAGCTCCTCAAAACACAGACCTCTGCGGCACAAAATCATATTATGAAAAAATACGGAGCTCCTCTGCGCGCTATATTTCCCGGCAGATGCTTCAGAAACGAATCGACGGATGCCTGCCATGAGAATACCTTCTTCCAGATGGAAGGCATGATGATAGACAAAAACATATCGATATCCAATCTTATATACTTTATGAAAACCATGCTCAGCGAAGTTTTCAGACGTGATATAACCGTAAGACTTCGCCCCGGATTTTTCCCATTTACGGAACCAGGATTCGAGCTTGATATAAACTGCCTTATATGCGGCGGCAAGGGTTGCCCTTCCTGCAAGAATTCAGGCTGGCTCGAGCTTTGCCCCTGCGGTATGATTCATCCGAACGTACTGCGTGAGGGCGGAATCGACCCTGAAAAATACACGGGCTTTGCATTCGGTCTCGGAATGACGCGCCTTGCCATGATGAAATACGGAATAAAGGATATTCGCGACTTTAATTCCGGAAATCTCAAAGCGCTTTCGCAATTCAAAAACAATTAAGGAGGGTTGAGTATGTATATTTCAATGAACTGGATAGGCGACTTCGTCGACCTTAGCGGAATTGACAAGAAAAAACTAATACAGCGTTTTACCCTCTCTACGGCAGAGGTTGAGGATATATACGTAAAAGGTGAGGATACCCACGGCGTTATCGTTGCCGAGATAGCGGAGATGGAAAATCATCCGAATTCCAAGAAGCTTCATCTGCTTAAAATCAACAACGGACACGAGCTTATCGACTGCGTATGCGGCGCACCGAACGTAAGAGTCGGAATGAAGGTTGCCTTCGCAACGGAGGGCGGTTGTGTATGCGGACACGATATAAATGCCGCTACGGTGGCCGGTTACGTATCACACGGTATGTGCTGTTCCGAGGCGGAACTCGGCATCAGCGCCGATAATTCCGGGCTTTGGGAAATTACCGATGACGTTGCGCTCGGAACGGACATCAAGGATATATATGATATAGACGATATCATATTCGAGGTTGACAACAAATCGCTTACCAACCGCCCTGACCTATGGGGACACTACGGTATCGCCCGTGAGTTCGCAACTCTTGCCGGACGTGAACTGAAACCGATAAAGGTGCGCGACCTCTCCGTATATGATAATCTTCCCGAGGTGGATATTAACGTTGAGGAGACAAATCTCTGTTACCGTTATATAGGAATAAAGGCAGAGAACATTAAGCATAACGTAAGCCCGGTTAATATGAGAATACGTCTTTATTACTGCGGTTCACGCGCCATAAATCTTCTTGCCGACCTCACAAACTACGTTATGCTGGAGCTCGGACAGCCGATGCACGCGTTTGACATGAGACGCGTTAAATCAATCGAGGTCAAGAGATTTTCAGAGCCGTTTACGTTCAAAACACTCGACGGTAACGAGAGACATATAGATGAGAATACCCTTATGATATGCACGAATAATACCCCGAGCGCGATAGCGGGCATCATGGGAGGTCTCGACAGTGAGATTGAGGACGATACGGACTCGCTCCTGCTGGAAAGTGCGAACTTCGACGGAGTATCGATAAGAAAGACTTCTTCAAGAATCGGTCTGCGTACCGATGCAAGCATGAGATACGAGAAAATACTCGATCCCGAAATGGCAAAGACCGCTGCAGAGAGATTTATGGAACTGCTTCTGACCATAGCGCCGGAGACGAAAATAGTGTCTAAGATGACTGACAGATACGTTCGTCACTATGATAAAATATCAATTGATATAGACCGTGCATATATAGATAAATATACGGGTATTAAGATATCCGACGAAATGGTTAGCTCTACCCTCAGAGCCCTCGGCTTTACGGTAGAAAAGCACGGTGATGTATTTACCGTCGGCGTTCCTACATGGAGAGCTACGAAGGACGTTACTATCAAGGCTGACCTTATCGAAGAGATTACTCGTATATACGGATACGACAATTTCAATATAGAGACGACACTCAGCCCCCTTACCCCTGTTAGAAAAGAGGCTATAAGGACCAACGTTGACCGAACAAAGGACATACTCGTTGAGAGGTACAATCTCCACGAGGTACACTCATATATATGGTGTGACGCAGCCAAGTACAGGGAATTGAAAATTGACGTACCCGACAACCCCAAGCTCATAAACGCACAGTCGCCCGAACACACTACCATAAGAGCGTCTATCGTTCCGACACTGCTCACGTTCATATCCGAGAACCGCGGATATAATCAGAGCTACGGAATTTTTGAGATAGGCGAAGTAGCGGACGGATACGGAGAGGACGGAATGTGCGTTGAAAAAAAGATGCTTGCGATTGCGCTTTATTCCAGAGCAGAGAGCGAAGAGGCTCTCTTCCTGCACACCAGAGATATAATATCTCATATAGTATCGGATATAAAGCATACGTCGGTATCGTATGCCGATGCCGATGCCCGTTTCAACTGGCAGCATCCCGTTAATACCTATTCGGCAACCGTAGGGGATAGTACCATCGGCGTTATCGGAACTCTCCATCCCGCAGTTGCCGGCAAGCTCGACAAAAAAGCAGTATTTGCTTATGCGGAAATAGATATGGAAAAGCTCGCATCAGTTGCCGTAAACGCTATACAGTATAAGGAACCGTCCAAATTCCCGTCGATAGATATAGATATTACTTTCGTAACGAATACGCAACTCCTCGACTTTGATATGGTATCATCCGCGGCAAAGGCCGTGGGAGGCGACAACCTCTGCGATGTGAGATGCGCCGACATGTACGAGGGAGATGGCAAGGAGTCCAGTATAACGCTCAGATTTACTTTCTCGAGTGCCGAGAGAACACTCTCAAAGGCAGAAGTACAGGAGAGTGTTGATAAAATCATCGACAAACTCACCGAGTGCGGAATGACGATGAAAACCGCATAAGAACGGTATGTAGAGAGCAGTCATAATGCCGATTGCTCTCCGCTTTTTCACAAATTGACTGTTCGGAATTAAGATTAATAATAACATTAAATTAGAAGAGAAGAAACGCAGGACGGGTTTTCCGACTGTGCGGAGGTAGATTATGTTTCGTATAGTATCAAAAAAGATACTTAATCCTACAGTAGTAAAAATTGACGTATATGCTCCCCTTATAGCCAAGAAGGCCGAGCCGGGGCAGTTCGTAATACTCAGAGTGGATGAGAAGGGAGAGAGAATACCGTTAACCGTGGCAGATTTCGACAGGGAAGCGGGGACAGTGTCCGTTATCTTCCAGATAGTAGGTGCCACTACCGCAAAGCTCGGCACTTTGAATGAGGGGGACAGTCTTTGCGACTTCGTGGGTCCTCTCGGAAAAGCAACCCATACGGAGGGCCTCAAAAAGGTCGCCGTGGTCGGCGGAGGCGTTGGCTCTGCCATAGCATATCCCGTGGCGAAGAAGCTTCATTCTCTCGGTTGTGAAGTACACTCGGTAGTGGGTTTCCGTTCACGCGAGCTTGTTATACTCGAAGATGAATTCAGAAACGTTTCGGATAAGTTTGTGCTTATGAGCGACGACGGAAGCGCAGGCGAAAAAGGTCTTGTCACCGATGCTCTGAAAAAACTCATAGAAAGCGGTGAAAAGTATGACGAGGTTATAACCATAGGTCCGCTCATAATGATGAAATTCGTATGTGCGCTGACGCGTGAATACGGTATAAAAACCGTCGCATCCATGAATCCGATAATGATAGACGGAACGGGAATGTGCGGCGGATGCCGACTCAGTGTAGGAGGGAAAACGGTTTTCGCCTGCGTCGACGGTCCTGAATTCGACGGACACGAAATAGATTTTGACGAGGCGATGGAGCGCGCATCCATGTATCGCGACTTTGAGAGGCATGCATATGAAGAGACATGCAATCTTTTAAGAAAAGATAAAACCGAGGGGGACAGAGCAGATGGCTAATCTTTCACTCAAAAAAAACGAGATGCCCTCACAGGCACCTGAAGTCCGAAACAGTAACTTTCTCGAAGTAACTCTCGGATACGATGAAAAAACCGCAATCGACGAGGCGACAAGGTGCCTTAACTGCAAGACAAAGCCGTGTATGGGCGGATGCCCCGTATCGGTGCATATCCCCGACTTTATCGCTAAGGTCGCTGAGGGTAAGTTCGAAGAGGCCTTCGAAATAATTTCGCTCTCATCATCTCTTCCCGCCGTATGCGGAAGAGTTTGTCCGCAGGAAAATCAGTGTGAAAAGTACTGCGTTCGCGGAAAGAAAGGTGAGGCGGTAGCAATCGGCAGGCTTGAACGCTTTGTTGCCGACTGGCACAATGCTCACAACGGAGTTTCGGTAAGCACAGGTAAAGCTATAAAAAAGAACGGCCACAAGGTTGCAATAATCGGTTCGGGTCCCGCAGGTCTCGCATGTGCAGGTGATTTAGCACGTAAGGGGTATGAAGTAACTATATTCGAGGCACTTCACACGGCGGGCGGAGTTCTTGTCTACGGAATACCTGAATTCAGGCTCCCGAAAAGCATTGTCGCTCGTGAGATTGAGGGGCTCAAAGCTCTCGGAGTTAATATCGAAACGAACATGGTAATAGGCAAAATACTTTCGATAGACGAGCTTATGGGAGAATACGGCTATGAATCAGTGTTTATCGCTTCGGGCGCGGGACTTCCGAAGTTTATGCACATACCCGGTGAAAACCTCAAGGGCGTATATTCCGCAAATGAATTTTTAACACGAATAAATCTCATGAAGGCGTACGAAAACACCTCGGATACTCCTATAATGCACGCAAAGAAAGTTGCAGTTGTAGGCGGCGGAAACGTTGCCATGGACGCTGCAAGATGTGCAAAACGTCTCGGTGCCGAGGTCTATATCGTTTACAGAAGAGGAGAAGAAGAACTTCCTGCAAGACGTGAAGAAGTAGAGCATGCAAAGGAAGAGGGTATCATCTTCAAACTGCTCACAAATCCCGTTAAAATCATAGGGTATGAGAACTTAAACGACCGAAAAGACCCGAAGAACGGGACGGTTGTCGGCATGGAGTGCATAGAAATGGAGCTGGGCGAGCCGGATGAATCAGGGAGATGCCGCCCGGTAGAAAAACAAGGAAGCGAATTTACGCTTGACGTAGACTGCGTTATCATGGCTCTCGGAACCTCTCCGAATCCTCTTATCAAGTCCACAACGCAGGGACTTGAAACTCAGAAGTGGGGCGGAATCATAGCCGATGAGGACGGTCTTACATCGAGGGAGGGCGTATATGCAGGCGGTGATGCAGTAACGGGTGCGGCAACCGTCATACTCGCCATGGGCGCCGGAAAAAAGGCCGCAGCAGCAATAGATAAATATATTTCCGACAAGGATAAACAAAAATAAAATAAAGTTGGCTCTGTAAAAAATCATAACGCTGATATACAATGAGGACTTCCGTATGAACATAACAAGTGATTTTCCCGGCGGAAATGCGAAAATTATATCGGTTACCGAAGATACGGTAAGGCTTGCGGTCGATATGCGTGACAGCGAAGGGGACTGGTTTTATTGGGCAATACGTGTGGACGATGCTGAGGGAAAGACTCTTAAATTCGTTTTCGAAAAGGACGTAAGGATAGGTATGTGGGGTCCTGCGGTAAGTCACGATTACCGAACGTGGAAATGGCTTTACAACGAGCCGTGCTACGATGAGCAGACGTTTTCATATACATTCGGTAAGGATGAAAAATGTGTATATTTTGCGCATGATATTCTATACCGCCCCGAATATTTCTTCGATTTCGCAAGGGAAAATGCATTAAAGCTTGATACTCTTACAAAGAGTCGCAAGGGACGTGATGTTGTGTGCTTCACTCTCGGAAACGGAAAAAGAAATATCATACTTACGTCAAGACATCACGCCTGTGAATCGACGGGCAGTTATGTGCTTGAGGGTGTTATAGCCGAACTTGTGAAAAATCCGATACCGGACACGAAGATTTTCTGTGTACCTATGGTAGACACAGACGGAGTGTATGACGGGGACCAGGGCAAAGGGCGACATCCTCACGACCATAACAGGGACTATCCTCTAAATACGAACGGAAAAGAAACACCGATATATCCGGAAACAAAGGCAATATACGATTACATAGAAGAAAATCATATCGACCTTGGAATTGATTTTCACTCTCCGTATCATAACGGGAAAGCCGAGAGGTGCGATATTGAAAACAATTATACTTTTTTATGGCATCCGGACTTCGGTAAGCTTTACCGTGTTATAAATTTCGGTAATATTCTTAAAGATGAATTAGTCGCAAATTCTATGAATTTCGATATGCGTTACAGGATAGCACGGGACACGAGAAATTATGTAGGAGATAACTGTCCGAGTTTTTATTCGGCGATAATGAAGCATAAGGATTACGGAGTTGCTTTTACGTTGGAAACGACGTATTTCGGAAACGAAGAGTGTATGTTTTCGGTTGAAAAAGCTCATAATCTCGGCATAAGCATCAGGTACTCTATGGAGAAATTCCTTGACTATGACCTGAAAAATACAAAAACCGGTAAATAAGCACAACAAAATTTATAATAATCAAATATGGGAAAGTTATAAAGCGAGAACATGAATAAGACCGATATAGAAAAAATTGAAAAAAGAATCGGATATACCTTCCAAAACAAGGCGTTGCTGACTCAGGCTTTTACGAGACGGTCGTATTTTAATGAAATGAGACAGGCAGGCAATACCACGGTAGAGTGCAACGAGGTGCTGGAGTTTCTCGGAGACAGCGTGCTTGGTTGCACCGTTGCGGAGAAATTGGTCTCGAAACATTCTGCGGTTGATACGAAGGGTGGACTTCATTCAAGACTTGACGAGGGAAATTTTTCGGTTATTAAAAGCAATCTCAGCGATAAAAGTATGCTCTCCTCACGTATTCATGAGATGGGGTTATATCGGTATTTTCTGCTTGGAGAGGGAGACAAACGAGAGAACGTGTGCGAGCAACCTTCTGTTATGGAGGATTTATTCGAGAGTATTGTCGGTGCCGTGTTTGTTGACAGCGGATATGATTTTCCGACAACAGCAGGCGTCGTCTCAAGCATGCTGGACATAGAGGTATATCTTGACACCGGGAAAAACAGGAAAAGTCCGAAAACCATAATACAGGAATATGCTCAGGCAAAGGAAAACAGATACTCTTTTGAGTATATTGACAAGGGATTTGAGGGTCCCGAGCACGATAGAGTTTATTTCCGAGCTCTTTTAATGAACGGAGTGGAATATCCTACCGCAAGCGGAAAAAACGTAAAGGAAGCAGAGGTCCGTGCGGCAAGTCTCGCTATCGAAAAAATCGGCATACACTGACATGGCAAAAAAGAATAGATATTTACCGTAGTTCCAATGGGGAATTTTCCGCAAGCCGCAGGTTTAGATTCAGGCGTGGTGTGATACCACGCCTTTTCTTTTTTGTCAGGCGTTTTCGCGGACAGCTATTTCATTGCTCTCGCCGAAGCTGCAAACGATTTTATTGTTTGCTATAATACCGACTATGAATTTTGGAGACCAAATATTTTTCACGGATAAAAAAACCGCGCAAAACAGACCAAGTCGAAACCGAATGTCTTTTTTTCGCGGATTGCATACGCATATTAAATTACAGCTGTAATATCTAAAAAAGCGTATAATAAAGCCTACGCTTCAAAGCTCATTTTTACGGTTGAAATGCTACCGCACTATATCAGCACAATATTTTTATAAAGTCAACAGCAATGTCCGCGATTACGTACATCTGAAATATTTTTTATAAAATTTTTATGTAATGGATAACGGCAAGTTAAATATAACCTCGTAGTAGCTATTGTTATTTTGCTTTAACATTTTTGCCCGTTACATCATAGGGGAGAAGAGATTCAGAATTGCATTTGTTATGGATGCCGGTTTACTCATTTTGAAGTTGTTTACGGTTATTTCCTGAGATTTATTTATCGTATCATCAAAATCGGATTTTATATCGCCTATGCAGGGAACATGATAAAGAACCGCGCCGCATTCGTAATGGTGTACCAAGCTGCGGTAATCGAGGTTTATCGTCCCGACAAAAGCAAATTCGTCATCTGCTGCAAGCATTTTCGCATGAATGAATCCGGGAGTGTATTCATAAATTTTTACACCTGCTTTAAGAAGATAGGGATAATTTGAGCGAGTCATATTGAATATCATCTTTTTGTCCGGAATGTGAGGCGTTATAATCCTTATATCCACTCCTCGCAAAGCGGCGTTTTTTATCGCCGTTGTCAGATTAAAATCGGGAATCAAATAGGGCGTTGCGATATAGCAATAACGTTTTGAGGCATTTATCATATTGATATAATTGTTTTCGCCTATCTGCTCGTCGTAAAAAGGTTTCGGACCGTCTCCAAACGGTTGTATAAAGCCGCCGTCTTCAAACTTTTCGTGTTCGGAAACAAAATATTTACCGTAATCCTCTGATGTATTTTTTGCGTTCATATCGAAAAGCTGGAAAAAGAGCGCTAAAAGATTGTCCACCGCCGAACCTTCGATTTTTATCGCAGTATCCTTCCAATGCCCGTACGGTTTGGTTAAGTTAATGTATTCGTCTCCTAAATTTACGCCGCCCGTAAATCCGACCTTTCCGTCTATGACCGTTATTTTTCTATGATCGCGGTTATTGTGAATTCCTGACATAACGGGGCGGAACGTATTGAATTTATAACAATTAATACCTTCTTTCCGAAGTTTTTTATAATAACCGCTTTTGACTTTACCAACCGAGCCTATATCGTCGTACATTAAACGTACTTCTATACCTTCTTTTGCTTTCCGCGATAGTATTTCGTGAATGTCGTCCCACATTTTACCGTAATCAATGATAAAGTATTCCATAAAGATATACTTTTTTGCTTTTTCAAGCTCCTTAAGCAAATCACGCCAAAAATCTTCTCCTACCTTATAGTAGGTAATCCGGTTATTCTTATGGGCCTTGAAATCTGCTGTGTTTTCAAGATATTTTTCTATCCCCGATTTATCGTGGCAATCGCTTTCGGTATTATGCGTATATTTTCTTGTATTTGTTTCTATCGTTTTAAGATGCAAAAAATCTTTTTTCGAGGTTTTGGGATTGGCAAAAATCATATGGAACAGGAGTGTGAATATTGGCAGTAAAAACAGCAGCACCAGCCACGGTAGCTTGAATTCGGGACATTCTTTTTTATTTACGATATACAAAAACATACATACCGAAAGAATGACGCTTGCGAGTTGAAACCATTGAAATATCTCAAAAACAATAGTGGCAACGGTTATCAAAGCAAACTGTAACATCAACAGCAATAATACGACGAATGTTTTACTGAACAGAATTTTAAAAAATTTCATAGTACGTTATATCTCGCTTTTTTAATATTGGGCAATTCTACTATCTGCTTCATGGGTTACTCTCCGTGCCGAACAATCCCGAAAGCCGCAAAAGCGTAAATTCGGACACCGCATTGATAAGCGGTTGTAAGATGACAGAAAAGTCTTTTCCTTTTATAGACCATTAAATATTCGCAATACTTTGCAAACGTCATCACTGTTTGAGTTTATATATCGATTGCAGACTAAGTATATTACTTTTTAATTATATCATATTTTTGACAAAATTGAAAGTTTTTTAATATATGCGGATAAATTCTATGCTACTGGTGTAACGTACAGGCAATGGCGGTTGTGACAGGCGTGTTGTTAACGCGGTTATTGCTCTCTTGCCAAAGATAGAAGAAAAAATCCGAATTTTCTATTCGCACGGAATAAATCATCCTTAACAAAACAGCTCACGGAAGAATATCCGTGAGCTTTGTCGTCGTTGAATTCACAATTCTATAAAATTTAACTTTTAATCCCTATGGGATGAGCATTTCAAACCTATCTTTTTTGAAGAATCGTATTATTGCCAAATGTGCTTGTATAGGTCTACTATCTCTTCTTTTGTAGGCTGCTTCGGATTGGTAGCCAGGCAGGCGTCCTTGAGAGCAGAGTCCGCCATAAAGCTTATCTTCGACATATACTCACCCTCGCTTATACTGCCGATTGCGGATATGGAGAGGGGTATATTCATTTCCTTATTCATAAACTGAATATATGATACCAGGGCACGGATAGTAGTTATTTCGTTAAAATTCGATACGCCGAGTATGCGTGCCATATTGCAGTATTTGCGAACGCAAGGCGCATAAACCGGTTTGCTCTTCGAGTGCATGTTTATTTCCGAGTTGTATTCTATTATGTAGGGAAGAAGTATTGCGTTTGCACGTCCGTGAGCTATATGGAAAGTTGCGCCGAGCTGATGAGCCATGGCGTGACAAAGTCCGAGGGAGGAAGAGTTGAAAGCGAGACCGGCAAGGCAGGAGGCTATATGCATTTTCCTGCGTGCGTGAATATCGTTATTGTCGTTATATGAGCGCAGAAGGAACTGACCGCATATTTCAACCGACTTTTCGGCGAGTGCGGCGGAGAACTCGTTGTTGTTAACAGAAACGTAAGCCTCTATTGCATGCGTCATAACGTCCATTCCGGTATCTGCGGTAACCGCGGGCGGAACCGAAAGGACAAGCTCTTCGTCCAAAATTGCCTCATTCGGTATCATAGACTCCTCGGAGAGCGGATATTTAACGCCTTTCTTAGGGTCGGTTATGACGGAGAATGAAGTGACTTCGCTTCCGGTGCCTGAGGTAGTGGGGATTGCTATAAGCCACGCATCAAATGTTTTATCGATTTCGGTGGCGAATTTACGGATGGATTTTGAAAGGTCAATGGCACTGCCGCCGCCGACCGCAATGATACATTCGGGACGGCGTCTGAGTATTGAGCCTACACCATCTATAACCTTATCTATCGGAGGGTCCGGTATAACGTCCGTGAATAAGTCGTAGTCGATTGCCGCACGGTCAAGACGCTCGGTTATGAGCTTTATCATACCGCTGCTTACGACGAATGGATCGGATATTACGGTTACTTTTCTGTATGGGAGAGCTCCGAGCCTGTCAAGGGCCTTTTCACCGAAACATATTTTTGTTTTAACTTCAAAATTTTTCATGTTTGCTCCATATTCGGTTATATAAATAACAATTTGAAGGTGTGATTCTGTTATCTCAATTTCGAAAGCTTTTCAACATAACGGCACTCCGTCGGAAGAAGCATATGGTCTATGAGGACAAATCAGATATTGCATCTGCATACACAACAGGCTGCATAAGAAATGCAGCCCCGATGGCGTTCCCGGGCGGATTCGAACCGCCGACCTTTCGCTTAGGAGGCGAACGCTCTATCCTGCTGAGCTACGGAAACATGAATATTTTATATGCGATAATATTTTAACATACACTTTTTGCTTTTGCAATAGTTATTTTAATAATTTCACTGTATTTGCAAAGATTGTTTTGCATAACGGACGTTGTTTTTTAAGGGCTGTCGTAAATAAATTTCAGTGTTCGTTTATAATCGGAATACGTCTGAATTTCACACTTTGATTTGTTTTTAATTTTGCTTTATTGACATAGGTTGCGAAAAGAGTTATTATTATGATAAGAATTTTTTTCGGAGAGATATTATGGACATTAATAACTATTTTGACAGATACGTATCGAATACAATTGCGGGTACGTCAAATCAGTCGTATTTCGATTCCCCGCAGAAAAAGACTTCATATGCTTTTTACAGAGTATCGAAGCATGGAAAAATGCCGTATTCCTTCTTTTTTTCCAATACTGTAGATAGTACGTATGCCGACGGCTCGATAAGTAAATGCAATGACCTATGCGGTAATTGGACCATATATAAAATGTCTGTCTGCACGCCTCGGAATATTTACGATATATTCATAGGCGCTAGCAAGGAGATATTGCTTACCGTCGACGGCAAAAGCGAAAAGACGGTATTGCCGGGTGAGGAATTCTGTACGGATGAAGTTTTGCTCGACGTCGGGGAAGCGGAATATATATGCGTCAAAATGACGTTTTCGGGGCATAAAATCCCTTGCCATATAGAAAACACGATTCCCACCTTCTCGCGTACGGAAGACGGTGCTGAAATAAAATGCGACAAGTATATTCCGCTGCCGTCAATGGTAGGGGTGCGAAGAAACGTTTTGGGACGTATTGCTTTTATCGGGGACTCAATAACTCAAGGCATAGGTTGCCCGGAAAATTCGTATGATAATTATACCGCGGTATGTGCAAGAGAACTCAAGGACTCCTATTCTTTCTGGAATCTGGGTATAGGATACGCAAGGGGCGCGGATTTCGCAAGCAACGGTGCATGGGCAAGAAAAGCCGAAAAATGCGATGTCGCAGTTGTATGTTTCGGTGTAAACGATATTTTTCAGGTTGCAAATGCACAAAAGACAATGAAAGATTTCGACGATATAGTAAATATATTGTCGGGAAAGAAAATAATATTCCAAACGGTGCCTCCGTTCAACTATGATGAATCGGCACGAAAAATATGGTGTGCCCTTAACGAATATATTGATTCCGAAATAAGAGGGCGTGTGTTTGCCGTATTTGACAATAATAAATATCTCTCGGACGAAAAAAATCCCCAACGTGCGCTTTTCGGCGGACATCCGAATGCGGTCGGAGCAGGAATATGGGGACACAACCTTGCAGCTTTTCTGAAGGATAAAATATAAGATAAAAATACATTAAATATAAGACGGTGGGTTTGTATTTTATACACGCTCTCCGTTTTTTTAAAAAAATAAAAAAACTATTGACAAAACAAAAACAGGGGAGTATAATAATACCAACCTACAAGGTTAGTAGGTAAAAAATCGCATAACCATACTGATTATAAAGTGCGGACACAAGCAAAAACACTGAAATCAAACAAAACCTTAAATAAAAAAATATATAAATGAAAAGAGGAAAGATTATGTCAAACATCTATACTTCCGCCGACGCTCTTATCGGCAAAACTCCGTTACTCGAGCTTACTCACATAGAAAAGAAGCTTGCGCTGAAAGCAAAAATAATAGCTAAACTCGAATACTTTAATCCGGCAGGTTCGGTGAAGGACAGAATAGCAAAGGCTATGATTGACGATGCGGAGAAGAGGGGACTTCTTAAAGAAGATTCGGTAATAATAGAACCGACGTCGGGAAACACCGGGATAGGTCTCGCATCCGTTGCGGCGGCTCGCGGATACCGCATAATAATAGTAATGCCCGAGACAATGTCTATAGAACGCCGCAAGCTAATGAAAGCATACGGCGCCGAGCTTGTGCTTACAGAGGGTGCAAAAGGAATGAAAGGTGCAATAGCAAAGGCCGAGGAGCTTGCCAAGGAAATACCGAACGCATTTATCCCCGGACAGTTTGTTAACCCCGCAAATCCTTTGGCACACTTTAACACAACCGGGCCTGAGATATGGGAGGACAGCGACGGAAAAGTTGATATTTTCGTGGCAGGTGTCGGAACAGGCGGCACAATTACGGGAATAGGAAAATATCTTAAATCGAAGAATAAGGACATAAAGGTTGTTGCGGTAGAGCCGAAAACATCGGCGGTTCTCTCTACCGGAATTCCCGGTCCCCATAAAATACAGGGAATAGGTGCAGGTTTTGTTCCGGATGTACTTGACACTAAGATTTACGATGAGATAATCCCCGTAGACAACGATGACGCATTTGCAACCGGGAAGCTGATAGGTAAGAACGAGGGGGTTCTGGTAGGTATCTCCTCCGGCGCTGCCGCATGGGCAGCGATAGAGCTGGCAAAACGTCCCGAAAACGCGGGAAAAAATATTGTGGTACTTCTGCCGGATACGGGAGACCGCTATCTTTCAACGCCGTTATTTGATGAATGAAAGTTCTTGTAGCCATGAGCGGTGGCGTGGATTCCTCCGTCACCGCAAAGTTGCTCACCGATAAGGGGTATGACTGTATCGGCTGCACTATGAAGCTATATGACAACGCCTCCGCCGGTATTTCAAATTCACATACATGCTGTTCCCTCGATGACGTAGAGGATGCACGAGGCGTTGCGGTAAGGTTGGGAATGCCTTACTATGTTTTCAATTTCAAGGACGGATTCAAAAAGAAAATAATAGATGACTTTGCCGCCTCGTATATGAACGGCATTACTCCTAATCCGTGTATAAACTGCAACCGTTACATGAAATTCGACAGACTTTTTGACCGCGCGAAAATACTGGGATGTGACAAAATAGCCACAGGGCATTATGCACGTATAGAGTACGACGGTGAGAAATATATTCTGAAAAAAGCCGCAGACCCGAATAAGGACCAGAGTTATGTTCTTTATTTCATGACTCAATATCAGCTTGCACATACATTATTTCCTCTTGGCGACTTTATGAAGGCAGAGGTACGGAAAATTGCGGAAGACGCCTCCTTTTCGGTTGCGGATAAGCCGGACAGTCAGGATATTTGCTTTGTTCCGGAAGGAAATTATGCAGAAATCATAGAGCTTCATACCAAAAAGAAATCTATTGAGGGAAAATTCACAGATACGAAAGGCAACCCCCTCGGTATGCACAAGGGGATAATACATTATACGATAGGACAGCACAGGGGTCTGGGTATATCGCTGCCCGGGAAGATGTACGTGTGCAGAACAGACGCAAAAAGCAATACCGTAGTTCTCGGAGAAGAGAGCGACCTGTATTCGAGGGGTGCTGTTGTCGGAGATTTTAACTGGATATCCGGGCAGGCGCCGAAGGCTGCAGTAAGATGTAAGGTAAGAATACGTTACCGACAACCGGAAGTTAGTGCAACGGCAGCTTTGACCGATGACGGTAGGGTGAAAATTGAATTTGACGCTCCCGTACGAGCCGTAACCCCGGGACAGGCAGCTGTCGTTTATGATGACGACGTTGTCCTCGGAGGAGGAACAATACTCTGTTCCATTCAATAAATCAAACTCACAATTCAATGCAATTTAGTTTTGAAAAACTGAAAACGAAGGAGAGCATATGATATCGACGAGAGGCAGATATGCGATAAGGATAATGCTGGATATTGCCGAGAGGGCTTCGGGCAGTCCCGTTCCTATGAAAGATGTGGCAAAAAGACAGGAAATATCGCTCAAATACATAGAGAGGATAATGCCGATGCTCACCGCAGGGGGGCTTGTCAGCGGTACTCACGGAAAAGGCGGCGGATACCGTCTGTGCAGGGAACCGAGTGAATATACGGTATGGGAAATACTTACTATCGCAGAGGGGGATATGGCTCCCGTGGCGTGCCTTTGTGAAAACAGCGAACCGTGTTTACGTGCCGCCGAGTGCAGAACCCTGCCGATGTGGGAGGGGTATTTCAAGGTTACAAAGGATTATTTTTCAAAAATAACGCTTCAGAGCCTTATGTCAAATCCGACACCGGACAATTATGTTATTTGAATTTGTCCGTTTGATTTTCGCAACGTATAATACTAAAAATAAAACCGTAAATCATTTTATACAAATAAGTCTATGTCTTTATTTGCATACGATTTACGGTTTTTTATTGAAAATAATACTTTAATCGACGACTTTGAGCACAACCTTGCCTGCGCTTCTGCCGTCATAGAGCATGGCATGTGCTTCTTCAGCTTCGGTTATCGGGAGTACGGCGTAAATTGCCGGGCGAATTTCTCCGCTCGAAACCTTGCTCCATACGGTATCTACGAGGTCGGAGAGTATCTGTGCCTTTCTTTCCTGCGGTTTGCTTCTGAGTGTGCTGCCGACGAGTCTGACGTTTTTTACATACAGTTTTCTCATATCTATGGGGGCGATATCTCCGGCAAGCGTTGCAATCATAATCCATTTACCCATATACTTCATGTACGGGAGACACTTTCCTACTATTTCGCCGCCGAGGCAGTCTATTGCAACGGCAACGGGACGACCTTCTTCATCAAATTTTTTGAGGACCTCAACTATATCCTCGTCATTGGTATTAACAATGAGGTCCGCGCCTGTTTTCTTTACGATTTCACGTTTCTTCTCGTCGATAATTGTGGTGATAACGTATGCTCCGAATGCTTTAGCCATGGGGATAATAACGCTGGCAAGTCCGCTGGCGCCTGCATTCATGAGAAGAACGTCGCCGCTTTTGAGTCCGCCCTCGGCGAAGAGATTGAGATATGCGGTAGCGAACGCCTCCGGCATCGCCGCAGCCTCAATCATGGAGCAGTTCTCCGGTACAGGCATAACCATATCGTATCTTACCGCAACGTACTGGGCATATCCGCCGCCGCCGAGGAGTGCGCACACCTTTGCGCCTGTTTTATATTTCCCGTATTTAAGCGCATCGGCTCCCATATCCACAATTTCCCCCGATACTTCGAGACCGGGCCATTCGGGACAACCGGGAGGGGGAGGATATGTCCCCTCTCTCTGCATAAGGTCGGCACGGTTTACGGCTGCGTATTCAACTTTAATAAGTACTTCGTCATCCTTTATTACGGGATTTTCAACCTCCGAGTATGAGAGACTTGTGTCCTTGTTAATAACTATTGCTTTCATTTTAAATTCTATATTCCTCTCTGTAAAGTAATTCTTTTGTTTTCTTGACATCTTCTATCAGCGGTTTTTCTCTGTTCGACAGTTCCGTATATCTGTTGTGGCAAAGTATCATGCATGAGCCGAACATCCATGCCGTTTCACGGACAATCTTACCGTACAGACGGAAGGACTGATACAGAACGGGAATACTGAGCTCACGGCGCAAGACGCGTATGGTCTTGTATATTTCACACACGTCGTCCATGCTGTTTGCAGAGACGATTATCTTTGCAATATCCGCGCCCCTGTTTTCCATTTCCTTTGCCACGGCGAGGGCCTCCTCGCATTTCAGCATTACGCATACGTGAGCGGACATAAGTATCTCACCGCCGAGAGCGTGAATGTCGGATATGAGTTTTTTCTGCTTTTCTATAGCCTGTTTATTCATTGAGACTTCGTTCGGATGTGCTTTTACAAATGGCAAATCGCAATTTTTAAGGCTGCCGTAGCAGTCGTTGTCGTATGTATTCATGGGAATGTCAACGGCACTTGCGCCTGCCGCAACCGAATCAACCTTCAGTCTGTTGAGTACGTCATCGTCATTACATTCGCAGGTACGGTAGTTAAGTATCATCATCGGTTTGTCGGTAGAGGACGTTATTTTTTTTATTGATTCAACGTTTCTGTATTCGGGGGAGAGAAGTTCGACGTGTAGGAGAAATCCGGTAGCTCCCTGCTTCTCGCTGTCCTTTATATCTTCAATAGCTTCATCCACGGTTCTTACCCTGAGAGAAGAGACTATGGGAAATTCACCGAGATTTCCGAATTTTTTCATGGTTAAATCTCCTTTACATTCATCCTGATTTGTAAAAACATTTTGCGCATACATACATTTATATATTTCAGTATATATTATTGACAACATACTTTCAATGCAGTATACTATTATAAAGTAGCACAATAGTATTGCCTTTAGGGGGAAATATGCAACTTTCTGACATAAATTTATCGGAGCTTTTAATTCGCAAATATACCTTTGATTCTCCTCATTCATGCAATTATTCAAACAAACCGCGCCCATATCATTCAATAGCCATTTTTTTAGAGGGGGCGGGAATGTTGACTTATGAAGGTAAAAAGATACCTCTTAATCCCGGCGACGTGTTTATTATACCCAAGAGCTGTGTATACGTTTTTGAAGTATCGCCGGATGAAAAGAGCGGTATCGTGTCGTATCTTTCTATGCATTTTTCATTTTTGTCATATACGTCGGACCTTGATACCTATCGTTACGATGTGCAGAAGATAAAGGTGAATGACTTAAAAAATCTGATGCGGCAATATCGTGAGCTTCAGGAGCTTCTTTTTAATACACTCGCCGATACGTATAGGGTGGCGGCATATTTCTTTTCGATTCTGAGTGAAACGGTGCCCCTTTTAGCATACAAAAAGAATGATATATCAAACGAAAGAATTATGCCGGCGATTCATTATATATCGGAGCACTACCGCGAAAAAATAAGCGTCGGCGAGCTTGCATCGTTATGCCATGTAAGTGAGCCCCGATTCTATACCCTTTTCTCACAGATAACGGGGAAATCCCCCATAGCCTATAAAAATGAGCTGTGTATAGAGAACTCGGCAAAATATTTGCTTGCGTTCCCCGGTAAATCGGTAGAGGAGATTTCGGAAACATTCGGCTTTTCCTCTCCCGTATATTTTACTCGTATGTTCGGTGCGCACTTCGGTATAACGCCGAGCAAATACAGAAAAAAGTATTCCGATGTTTATACATAGAATTGAAAACAGAATTATTTGTATTTAACAATACCGATAACATACCTTTTACAACTCAAAAGGCGTCCTGAAAGGACGCCTTGTTTTTATTAAACTGTAACGGTTTTTCCGGCAGGAACTTTGACGTTTTTCCCAAACCAGTCGAGGAATACGTCCTTGTCCGTAGGATTTGTTATTATCGTACCGTCTGCGGAAAACTCCAACCTGTCATATGCCAAAACGTAGTCATATACTTCTATGTTTGTGGCATACCATACGTCCTCACGATTGCCCACTTTTTTTGCAAATTCTTCAATTACGTTCCAGTTGTTGTTATTGTTAAACTCATAACTATGGCCCCAGAGATAGAATAGTTTTGGATTATGCGCCCAACAGGATTTACTTTCAGAGCATTTCAAAAACTCATCTGCCAACTTCATAAGCTCGGGATGACTGTGATGACACGTCGCACTCAATCTCAACCAGTCGTTGGGGATGGAAAAACCGTTTGTCGACACGGTTGTTCTTGCATATTTTATGCCGCAACGTTTTAATATATCTACAACATTGTCATCATAACTGCCGTTCGCATATGCCATACCCTTTATGATACGTCCGAAAATCTTTTCCAGATTTTTTCTATCCTCAATGATTTCCGAGACAGCCATCTCTTCAGGTATATTCGCCAAAGGATAATGATTTACTCCGTGAATAGCTATCTCGTGAGGTGTGTTTTTATATAATTCCACAGCTTCTTCTATCGTAAAGTGTTTCTCTCTGGTTTTTTTGGCAAAAAATCCCGAATTGATGTTGAAAGTACATTTTATGCCGTTAGCGTCTAATATCTCCATCAGTTTTTTATCGTGTACCGTACCGTCGTCGTAACTGAGGGTCAATGCTTTGCTCTTAAAATCCGGGAACCTTAACATTCTGTAGTTTTTCATGAAAATTATACCCGTTATTGTTGCTTATTGAATTATTGTTTTTGATTTTACCTTAAACGCAACGTTCCTTTCAAGTTCATTATATATTTTCTCCTTGAAAAAGTCAATATTTTTAAATGAAGAAGTATGCCGATACTACGAAAGAAACAAGTTTTCGAGAATCGGCAGAAGTTCTTTGAGAACTCAAAAGTAAGGGATTATAACGTTACGGCTCTAAGGCTATTTTTACTTTTAATACAGGAGATTCTCTTGACATTGTCGTTTAATTGTATGAGAGTTTTTATTGTTTAATTTTACTAATATCTATATCTAAAAACAATAAAAGAGTTGCAATTTCATTTATTTTATGATATTATATTTTTAAATTTGTTTAAAGTATTTAATTTGCTTGGTTTTTGACATGAACCGAATACGTGTATTATACTCAAAGAAGCAGCATAAAGCATATATTGCCCGATAATTCAAAGTACATTAACGTTTGTATAGGATAAATTTATGTTAAGTAATAACTCATCTTTATTAAAAAGAAGTCGCATAATGTATATATTCGAAGCGGCTTTTGAATATCTTATTTCAATTTTGGTTACAGGCTCTTTTTTGGCTACAATTACAAAAGAGATTGGTATATCCGACAGCCTTACGGGAATACTTTCTTCTGTGATTTCTTTAGGATGTTTTTTTCAACTTTTATCGTTGTCCGTGAGAAAATCAAGAGTTAAAAAGCTTGTATTGGTTTTAAGCGTTGTAAATCAGGCTTTATTTATGATGCTTTATGTAATACCTCTGACCGGTGCAAAAAAACAGATAAAGGTTTTATTGTTCGTTGTATTGGTATGCTTAGCCTATATCATTTATAATTTGGCACATCCCAAGAAAATCAACTGGCTGATGTCTTTAGTTGATGACAGCAATCGAGGAAGCTTTACTTCTAATAAAGAAATCTTTTCTCTCGTATTGGGAATGTTATTTTCTTTCTCCATGGGAGCTTTGATTGACCGATTTGCTGCATCCGGAAACATAAGAACGGCTTTTATACTCTCTGCTGCAGTTATATTTATCCTGATGTTGCTGCATACCATCACAATGATATTTACCGTAGAGAAAGAAACTGACGAAATCAAAAGTACAAATTTAATTACATCATTAAAAGAATTATTTAAAAATAAAAGCATTTTTAAAATAATAGTAGTTTTTATTCTTTATTATATTTCTACATATGCTTCCGTACCATTTTACGGAACTTACCAAATCAATGAATTGGGCTTGAGTCTTAAAGTTGTTTCCATACTTGTCATGCTCGGCAACGTATCGAGAATACTCGTTTCAAGGTTTTGGGGAAAATATGCTGACAGAAAATCTTTTGCAATGATGATGGAAAAATGTCTTATGTTTTTAGGAGCAGCTCAGCTTTGCGCACTTTTTGCCGTACCGTCGAATGGAGTAATAATGTTTGCATTGTATTACTTTTTCTTCGGAATAGCAATGGGGGGGATCAACAGTGCTCTTATCAATTTGATTTTTGATTATGTTCCCTTTAATCAAAGAAGCGATTCTCTGGCAATAACACATGCAGTTTCCGGAATAGTAGGTTTTTTAACAACTCTTTGTTTAAGCTCATTGGTATCATACGTGCAAAACAACGGAAATATAGTTTTCGATGTACATATATATGCTCAGCAGATATGCACCTTGATAAGCTTGTTTTTTACCGCCGTAGCAATAGTATATGTCAGAAGCGTTATTATAAATAAACGTAAAAATGCATAAATATTGATTCTTTAGTTTATGAAACTATAATTATTTTTCTTAGACATCAGAAAAATGAAAAGTCATAAATCCAAAATCCGAAAAATATGCGGAAAATAAAGAAAGCACCCTATTTGAACTTTACATGTTCAAATAGGGTGCTTCTGGCGGAGAAGGAGAGATTTGAACTCTCGCGCCGGTTATCCCGACCTACACCCTTAGCAGGGGCGCCTCTTCGGCCTCTTGAGTACTTCTCCGAATAAATATATTTTGCAAGCTTCCGACTTGCCATAATATTATATATGATATTTCCGTGCTTGTCAATAGATTTCCCGAAAAATATGCCGTTTATAAATAATTATTTACGACATCAAACGCGTTATTAAGGAATACTGTGCGGCATCGGAATATTGATAATTTGTAAAAATGAACGGCATATATTGATTACGGAATTGTTAAAACTGTTTTTGTGATTGACTTGTCGAAAAAAGAATGTTAAAATATTATGGATAAAGGTGCGTTTTATTTATTGGCGTGCCGAAATACTATTAATAGGAGAGACAACATGATTCGCAAAAATATTGAAAAGCTCATATCCGCTGACCCTGAAATCGGAAATGCAATAATGAAAGAGTATGAAAGACAGAGACGCGGTCTTGAGCTTATTGCTTCGGAGAACGTGGTATCGGAGGCGGTATTGCGTGCGGCGGGAAGTATTCTGACAAACAAATATGCGGAGGGGTATCCCGCTCATCGTTATTACGGCGGTTGTGAATGCGTCGACGTGGTTGAAAATATCGCTATTGAAAGGGCAAAAAAGCTTTTCGGTGCGGAGCATGCAAACGTACAGCCTCACAGCGGTTCGCAGGCAAACGCCGCAGTATATTTCGCTCTTCTCAATCCGGGAGATACGGTGCTTGGTCTCGGACTTCCGAGCGGAGGACACCTGACACACGGTTCACCCGTAAATATGTCGGGTAAGTATTACCATTTCATATCTTACGGACTTAATAACGAAACGGGACTTATCGACTACGATGAGCTTGAAAGGCTTGCAGTTGAGAATAAGCCGAAAATGATAGTTGCAGGTGCGTCTGCATATCCGAGAAAGATAGATTTCAAACGCATATCAGAAATAGCAAAATCTGTCGGGGCTTATTTTATGGTGGATATGGCGCATATTGCCGGACTGGTTGCAGCAGGACTCCACGAGAGTCCGGTGCCTTACGCAGACGTAGTGACAAGCACGACTCACAAGACCCTGCGCGGTCCGAGAGGCGGACTTATTCTTTGCAAGGAGGCATACGCAAAGCAGATTGACAAGGCGATATTCCCCGGAATACAGGGAGGACCGCTCCTTCATATAATAGCGGCTAAAGCGGTATGTTTCGGAGAAGCTATGACGGAGGATTTCAAACGTTATCAGGAACAGTTGGTTAAGAACTCGAAGGTTTTTGCACAGGCTCTCCTCGACGAGGGATTCTCACTTGTTTCAGGTGGAACCGACAATCATCTGGCACTCGTCGACCTTCGTCCTATGAAGGTAACGGGGAAAGAGATGGAGATTCGTCTTGATGCGGTAGGTATTACCGTTAACAAGAATTCAATACCGAATGACCCCGAGAAACCGACCATAACGAGCGGAATAAGAGTAGGAACGCCCGCTGTAACAACCAGGGGTCTGAAGGAAGAGGACATCAAACACGTTGCTCATCTTATAGCCTTGGTAGCAAAAGATTTTGACAGAAACAAGGAATATGTTCGGGCCGAGGTTGACAAGCTCTGCGACAAATATCCGCTTTTTGAATGAAGCATTTTGTACCGTCACCGATGAGGTGACGGTGTTTTTTATTAGTTAAAAACCTCTTTTGGTATGTAAACAAAAAATAATTATTTTTCCAAAAACTATTGACAAACAGAGCCTCTTTATGTATAATGTTAAATGTTCCTGCGAGAGTGGCGAAACTGGCAGACGCGCACGTTTGAGGGGCGTGTGGATTTTCCATACGGGTTCAAGTCCCGTCTCTCGCACCAAACAGTAGAAATCCGAACCTTGTACCAATCGGTGAAGGCTTCGGATTTTTATTATATCTTAACTATATCATAATTTTAATAGTAAACTTAAGTAGTATAAAAGCACTTGCATTATTATTTGCGCAGGCGCTTTTCTTTTGTTTGCAATTAATTTACTTTGTGGTTTTTATCAAATTCATCTTTAATGATTGTTTCCGAATGTTTTAATTGAGTTCAAAATACGATTAGTAGGGAAACCGCTTGTACCCCGCATATATTTCCTGTGTAAAGCTGTCGTTATCGAGCTTTTCCTGCTGACTTTATAAAGTCCCGATATGTACTTCTGATGTCCTCTGTGATTGTGAAATATATAAAATTACAACAGAAATTAAAACTATGATTTGGTATGCACTGTATCACATTCAAGAGCATATGCAGTATCATCTACATCCTTCATAAAGCCGTTGACATTTATGCATTCATCGGGCCGATGCGCATTGCCATATCCCTGCGGCATACCGTTGGATTTTTGCCGTATAAACCGCTTCCTGTTTCGATTTCGCACGGCAATGCACCTGTGTGGGGTGCACCTGCATTAATGTATGTTGGTGCATTTTCTGTTGACAATAAAGCAAGAGAAAAGGCGTGACGTTATACCACGCCTGGCTCTGACACTGCGATTTACTGAAAAATCCCTATGGGAACTGCGGTAAACCCGAGCTCTCTTTGTAATACTTACTTGCAGATGCTTCTATATGATATGTGAACACCAATCGGTGTGTTCTTTTTGTATTGATTAAAGGAAACCGGAATTGCATAAATATCGTTTCGTTCCATGTTTTCTTCATAAATACAGCAGACTGTTGACAAATTATTTTACATTATATATAATTGCATATAGAATTAAACTTGCGTGTTTTTGTATATGTCAATACTTTTCAAAAGTATGAGAATAGGGGAGTATGAAAATATGGCGACTGACAGAGGGTATCTTGACTTTATACTCGACGGTCTCTCCGAGCTCGACGGAATAAGCTTTCGTCCTATGATGGGAGAATATATTATTTATTATAAAGGAAAGATTGCCGCGTATGTCTGCGACGACAGATTGCTTGTGAAACCGGTTATGTCGGCGATAAAACTTATGCCTGACGCAATCAGAGAGGCGCCGTATCCCGGAGCCAAGCCAATGTTACTCGTTGAGGAGGTTGACGACCGAGCATTTCTTACTGCACTGTTTTCTGCTATGGAAGCGGAGCTTGAAATGCACAGGGGCAGGAAAAAAGGATGAAAATATATTTGTGTAAAAATCATATGAAGTAAAGGAAACGATAACATGAGCAGATTTGAGGAAGCAAAAGAAATATACTCAAAATACGGTGTAGACGCCGAGGCGGCAATCGAGGAGGTCAGGAAAATACCGATTTCCGTGCATTGCTGGCAGGGAGACGACGTAGTAGGATTTGATTCGACAGGCAAGTTATCGGGAGGAATACAAACAACCGGTAATTATCCCGGAAGAGCAAGGAATCCGGAAGAACTCATGCAGGACTACGAGCTTGCCCTTTCACTTGCACCGGGAAAAAAGAAAATCAACGTTCACGCTTGTTACGCCATAATGAATGAGGCAAACCGCGCAGACAGAGATTCGCTCAGGCCGGAGCATTTTGCGCCTTGGGTTGATTTTGCCAAAAAGCATAACGTAGGCATAGATTTTAATCCCACGTTTTTCTCTCATGTAAAGGTTAAAAACGGACTCACTCTTACCAGCCCGGACGAAGAAACGAGAAAATTCTGGGTTCGTCACGGACAGTGCTGTGTGAAGATTGCTCAGTATTTTGCCGAGGAAACCGGCATTCCGTGCGTTATGAACATATGGATAGGAGACGGTTTCAAGGACCTACCTTCGGACAGACGTTCTCCGAGGGAAAGGTATATTAAGAGTATCGATGAAATATTATCCGTGCCTTACGATAAAAATCTCGTTAAGGTGTGCGTCGAGTCAAAGGTGTTCGGAATAGGGGTTGAGAGTTATACCGCGGGAAGCGGGGAGTTTGCTCTGCTTTATGCCGCTACAAGAGGAATTTTGCCCCTCATGGATAACGGACATTATCATCCGACGGAGGTTGTCTCCGATAAGATTTCCTCTTTGCTCTGCTATTTTGACGAAATAGCACTTCACATTACCAGAGGGGTGCGCTGGGACAGCGACCACGTAGTAATACTTGACGATGAGACCAAAGAAATAGCAAAGGAAATCGTGAGAAACGGAGCAGAGAAGGTAAATATCGCTCTTGATTATTTTGATGCAAGCATAAACAGAATAGCAGCATGGGTTGTGGGCATGAGAAGTGTGCAGAAGGCTCTTCTTAATGCAATGCTGACTCCGAACGAATATCTATCAAAGTTGCAGGAAGAGGCTGAGTTCACGCAGCTGCTTGTAAAACAGGAGGAAATAAAGACTCTTCCGTTCGGGGACGTATGGAACGAATACCTTCGCCGTGAAGGACTCGACGAAAACTATATCGATATTATAAATAAATATGAAAGAGACGTGCTCCTTAATCGCAGGTAATGGCAATTATATATAAATAATGTACCGTGCGATTGACCGATACGGCAAAGACAAAGAGATGTGCATATGGGTATGAGAATTTGCCCGTTTTGCATATCTCTTTTTTGTTTTATCGGGGTTTTGATGATGTTTTTAGGAGATTTATTAAATTTTTTTAATTGAAAGTTTGATAGTTTTTTGTCAATGTTGATTGTATAATGTGCATATTTAACAAATTATAACATTAAAAATTGTTGTAATGCTACAAATATTACAAAGTATTCACAATAATAGTAACGATATGAAAAAATGTCATATCAAAAACTGTTGACAAAAGCAAAAAAGCAAGGTATAATATGTGCATAATTAACAAGAAACAAGACGAATTTAAGACAAAATAAACAAATAAGCGGAGAAATCAAATATTCAAAAATGTAATAGTGTATATTACGCTATTTCATAATCAAGCGGTATGTTAAGTCGAAAGACTATAAACATAAAAATATTAAAAAGAGGTTTAAGACAATGAAAAACACAGCAAAGAAAATCGTTTCGCTCGTGCTTTGCGCAGCTATGGCGGTAACGCTTGTTCTGTCTCTCGCATCATGCAGCAGTGATAAGTATGATGCCGATAAGCAGATATTCATAGGTGCTACCGGACCGCTTACGGGAGATGCTTCTTCTTACGGTATTTCCGTACAGAACGGCGCTAAGCTCGCGATTAAAGAGATAAATGAAGCAGGTGGTTTCAACGGTATTACGCTTTACTTCGATATGAAAGACGATAAAGCTGCCGCAGGAGACGCATCCACCGGTTACGACATGCTCGTAGAGGCAGGTATGCAGATTTCTCTGGGTTCAGTTACATCCGGTTCTTGCGAAGCATTTGCAAAGAAAGCAAACACCGATAAGTTGTTATTTATGACTCCTTCCGCATCTGCCGCTAACGTAATTGCAGACAGACCCTACGCTTACCGCGTATGCTTCGGCGACCCTGACCAGGGCGTGCTCGCAGCACAGAATCTCGCAGCAAACTACACCAATATAGGTGTTATATATGATACCAGTGATGACTATTCCTCCAGTGTATATGCTGCATTCAGCGCAGAAATGACCACTCTCGGAAAGACCTGCAACGTTCAGACCTTCGACGCAGAGAACAAGAAAGACTTCTCGACTCAGGTTGAGGCTCTCAAGAGCTGCGACGTAATATTCCTCCCCATCTACTATACTGAGGCAGGACTTATAGCAAAGACAGCATCGCAGAAGGGTTGCACGGCTGTTCTCTTCGGATGTGACGGTCTTGACGGCATAAAGGATCAGATCGACAGCACCGTTACGAACAAGATAAAGTACATCACTCCGTTCGACGTAAACAGCAGCGATGCTACAGTAAAGAAGTTTGTTGATGCTTACAAGGCAGAATACAATGAAACTCCCGACCAGTTTGCAGCTGACGCGTATGATGCTGTAATGGCACTCTTTGAGGCTATGAAGAAAGCCGATATCAAGGATGCTACTATATCCGCAAAAGACCTTGCAGTTAAGGTTGCCGAGGTTCTTTCCTCCAATGACTTCAAGTTCAAGGGCGCTACCGGTGAAATCACCTGGAACGCTGCCGGCGAGCCCACCAAGGTTCCTCAGATAGTTGAGCTCGGCTGATATTTATCAACCAAGGAAGTCAATGGCAAAATAAAAACCTGTCGACCGCGCGCGGCAAAACCGCACGCGGTCATAGGTTTATATAAAAGACTTTTATAAAACCCCGAAAAGGAGAAAAAATGAGTACATTAATAGACGGTCTCAGCCTCGGTGCAATTTACGCGCTGATAGCTCTCGGCTATACTATGGTTTACGGAATTGCAAAAATGCTTAACTTTGCACACGGTGATATCATAATGGTCGGTGCTTATGCGGTATTCACCACACTTGCCATTACAGGCAATCCGATACCGGCAATGCTTGTATCGGTTATAATATGTACCGCTCTCGGTATTGCGACCGAGAAAGTTGCGTATAAGCCGTTAAGAGGGGCATCACCTCTTGCCGTTCTTATCACTGCAATAGGAGTAAGTTATCTTCTTCAGAGCTTAGCTCAATTAATATACGGTTCTACGTCACGCCCCATAACACTCTTCAAGTTTAAGATGCTGAGCATAGGATCGATTAAAATTAACGTTTCCACAATAGTAACACTTGTTGTTTCCGCAGTAATCATGACAGCTCTCACACTCTTCGTCAATAAGACAAAGACCGGTCACGCCATGCTGGCCGTCTCTGAGGACAGAGGTGCCGCACAGCTCATGGGAATCAGCGTAAACAAAATAATTATGCTTACCTTTGCAATAGGCTCGGCTCTTGCCGCCTGCGCAAGTATATTCTATCTCATGGCTATACCTCAGGTATATCCCACTCTCGGTTCCATGCCCGGCATCAAGGCCTTTACGGCGGCCGTTATAGGAGGTATAGGTTCTATACCGGGAGCGATGATAGGAGGAATTTTCCTTGGCATCGTAGAGAAACTTGCGCTCAGCGTTCCGGTCCTCGCACCGTATACAACTTCAATAGAATTCGGACTTTTGATACTTATATTGCTTGTGAAGCCTACGGGACTTCTCGGTAAGAGACGTAGAGAGAAGGTGTGACGATGGAAAACAATACTGAAAAGAAAAACGGGTTCGTACAGTATTTTGCGAACATTAAGAACAGCTTCAAGCTTAAGCATTACATCAACTATATAGTTATCGCCGCTTTTCTGCTCCTTTTTATCCTGCTTAACTCATTCGGCGCTATAAAGGGTTCCAGACTAAACCTTCTTACACAGATGGCGTTCAGCATAATTCTTGCCGTATCGCTTAACATAGTCGTAGGCTTTCTCGGTGAGCTCAGTCTCGGGCACGCGGGATTTATGTGTATTGGTGCGTATCTCGGAATCTATCTTTCCAATGCGCTCTCAAGCGTGATTCATTCACAGTACCTCGTGTTTATTATCGCCATGGTTTTCGGAGGACTCGTTGCGGCTGTATTCGGCCTTATAGTCGGTCTGCCCGCTCTGAGACTTAAGGGCGACTATCTTGCAATAGTAACGCTCGCATTCGGCGAAATAGTTCGAAACGTATGTAAGAATCTTCCGTTCTTCGGCGGTGCTAAGGGTCTTACCAATCCCAATGCATTCAGATACGGACCGTTTGTTGCGGCGTTCATCGTCGTTCTAATCATGCTTATAGTATTCCAGAACCTCATACGCAGTAAGCACGGACGTGCGATAACCGCAATACGCGATAACGAAATCGCGGCAAAAGCCATGGGTATAAACGTAACCTACTATAAACTCTTCGCATTCACGATTGCAGCTTTCTTTGCCGGAGTTGCGGGCGTTATATACGGAAGCTACAATCAGCCCATTCTGTATTCTTTCTTCTCCTACAACTATTCGATAGAAATACTCGTTATGGTAGTTCTCGGCGGTATCGGAAGTATCAACGGTTCTATAGTTGCGGCTGTGTTCCTTACCTATATCAACTTTACTTTGACGAATCAGCTTTCGGGTGACCTCGCCGCTTTGAAGTACCTTATATACGCTCTTATACTTATCGTGGTTGTTGTGTTCAACAATGCGCCTTCTCTCAGAAAATATAAGGATAAATTCAGCCTGGCAAAGCTTTGGGAGAAACTTCTGTCTCTTGTTCTGAAAAAAAAGAATGACGCGTCAACGATAAGTGACGACGACGCCGAGTGGAACCGGATACCTACAAAAATAAACATGGATGAGCTTCTCTCCACCGATATAGTTACAAGCGACGGTCAGCCGGATAAGCCGGAAAAACCGAATAATAAGGAGGGGGTATGACTTATGACAGATCAGATAATGCTTGAAACCGTTAATCTTGGTATAACATTCGGCGGTCTTAAAGCCGTGCAGGATGTTAACCTGAAAATAAGGAAAAAAGAGCTTTACGGTCTTATAGGTCCGAACGGAGCGGGTAAAACCACTGTATTCAATATGCTTACGGGCGTATACCTTCCTACTACCGGTTATTTTCTCCTCGACGGAGAGAACCTGGTGGGTAATACTCAGGAACAGATAAATCATAAGGGTATTGCGAGAACGTTCCAGAATATACGACTTTTCAATAACATGAGCGTTATAAGAAACGTTCTGGTCGGGTTGCATAATCAGCCTGAATTCAAGTGCAATCCTTTTGAAAGTATATTCAGACTTCCCAGACATTTCGAAAACGAAAAGGCAATGCGAGACCGTGCAAAAGAGTTACTTCGAATTTTCGGACTCGAAGAGGAAAGAAACAATCTTGCATGCAATCTTCCGTACGGAAAACAGCGTAAGCTCGAAATAGCGCGCGCTCTCGCGACAAATCCGAAGCTTTTGCTTCTCGATGAACCTGCCGCAGGCATGAATCCGCAGGAGACTGCGGAACTTATGGATACGATAAGGTTCGTTCGCGACAATTTCGATATGACGATACTGCTCATAGAGCACGATATGAACCTTGTATCGGGTATATGCGACAACGTAACGGTACTTAACTTCGGTACCACGCTTGCGCAGGGCAACACAAAGGAAGCCCTCGCCAACCCCGAAGTAATTAAGGCTTATTTAGGAGATTGATATGGCACTGCTTGAAGTAAAAGATTTAGAGGTAAACTACGGACTTATACGTGCCATAAAGGGCGTATCTTTCAATGTAAACGCAGGTGAAATCGTCGCTCTTATAGGTGCCAACGGCGCGGGAAAGACCACAATAATGCATGCGTTAAACGGACTTGTACCGAAAAAATCGGGCACCGTTACTTTCTGCGACGAGGATATAACCAATATACCTGCCCACAAGCTGGTAAGCATGGGTATGGCTCAGGTTCCGGAAGGCAGACGCGTATTTTCCGAGCTCTCCGTATATGAAAATCTCGAGCTCGGTTATTATTCAAAAAATGACCGTTCTGAGTTTGAGGAAAAACTCGAGGAAATGTATACTCACTTCCCGATACTGGAGGAACGTTCCTCGCAGGTTGCCGGCACCCTTTCCGGAGGAGAGCAACAGATGCTGGCTATGAGCCGAGCTCTGATGTCATCACCTAAGCTGTTGCTTCTCGATGAACCGAGTATGGGACTTTCGCCCAAATACGTTGATATCATTTTCAGCATGATTGAGCACGTAAACAAGGCGGGGACGACCGTTCTCCTCGTTGAGCAGAATGCAAAGAAGGCCCTGGCAATAGCGGACAGAGCATACGTACTTGAAATAGGCAAAATGACAAAGACCGGTACAGGTGCAGAGCTCCTCGCCGACGACAGCGTAAGGCGCGCATACCTCGGAGGCTGACGTTGCCTGAACAAGAGCGCGATTGAAGATGTGAGCTCCTTTACGACGACAGTGTAAGGCGCGCATATCTTGGAGGCTGACGTTGCCTGAAGAAGAGCGCAATTGAAAATGTGAGCTCCTTTCCGACGACAGCGTAAGGCGCGCATACCTTGGAGGCTGACGTTGCCTGAAGAAGAGCGCAATTGAAGATGTGAGCTCCTTTCCGACGACAGCGTAAGGCGCGCATACCTCGGAGGCTGACGAACCGAGATAACGCTTGAAAATGCACTAACTCGCTTGCGCACAGCGCAATATATAAAAAAGAACGCAATTAGGGTTTCCCATTGCGTTCTTTTATTGTTTTATGTACAAAAGTTACAAAAACATATCATTACATACTTTCCAAAGAGTATTTTTTTGTTGCAATTTGCATAAACGGGACGGTGGAAAGAAAAATAAAATGATGAAAATGCACAACACACTTGAGTAATAGTTTTATAAAATAAAGAAAAATATTTATACCTTGAAAATGGGATGATATGATACAATAATAATGAAATTTTATCGTATACGGACGGTATAAGAGCAAAATGTTTACCGCAAATGAATTCATATGACAGAAACGGTAAACCATTGCTGTCGATTAAAGTATACTGTCAGTATGTAAAATATAAGGAGCAGAATATGAGAAAAATCTTGTGTATTCTTTTGTGCGGAATAATGCTGTTGTCACTCTTTGCCTGCGACAGCGGCAACAATGACGGTGACGGGGGATCTTCGGTTTCCTCCTCGTCTGAATCTTCATCCACGTCCGGCGGCGCGCAGAATCCATCGCAGGGACAGGGTAATGCCACCGGTGTAAATACGGTAAAGCTTACCGATGTGCTTACGAAGGATGAGTATAACTACGTATATGTATCGTCGGTAAACGGAAAAGACTCAAACGACGGACTTACGAAGGAGAATCCCGTAGCGACTCTTGAGAGGGCACAGCAGATTGCGAGCGGATTTATCGGTGAGAACGACAATGACGTTGTAATTGCTATGGAAAGCGGCGATTACTATATGCCCGAATCCCTCAACGTAATGTCCGGAACCGATACGCAGGGCATCTACTTCGTAACCTACGGAGGAGGTCAGGCAAGAATACTCGGCGGTAAAAAAATTGATGCCGAGAACATAAGAAAAGCCGACGCTACAAAAGATAAATGGGCACTCGACCATATCAGCGATGATAATGTGAAGAATAATCTGTATGCGGTGGATCTCAAGGATTATTCTGCGGCTCTTACAACACTTCTCAACAAATGTGTGATAGATGAGAAGAATACGCAGGTCTTATACGACGTCGTTCAGTTCTACAAGGGAAATTCCACGCTCGAGCCAGCAAGATGGCCGAATGTCGACGAGGAAACCGGAGATGCCAGACAAGAGCGCATGCAAGGGCTTAAGGGCTGGTGTGTAACTACATACATTAACTATATATATGAGGGTAATAAGGGCGGACTTGACGTTCCTGAAAACTGGAAAACTCCTACGCAGATGAGAACTCTCGGCGGTTATGTGACTACTCCGATGAACGTATGGCTCCTTGACGATACGTATAACGTACTTAAGAACTGGGATTTTGAAAACCAGGACGTTATGATGTTCGACTTCCTCAGTAACGACTGGGACGACTATATACACAGAGTAGACAATTTTGTTGACTGCACCGTCAGATTCAACAATGATTTCGGTTATAAAATTTCCGATTATAAGATATACAAGGGATATCTTACGACAGACAGAGGACGTACTTATAACGGCGACCTCGGTGCGGAACCCGATGAAAACGGAAATACACCGAACAGAAGATTTTACCTTTTCAATGCTCTTGAAGCAATCGATCTGCCCGGCGAATACTACTACGATTACGAAGATGCGATGCTTTACTTATATCTTGAGGACGAGGCTGACTTATCCGACCTTTACATGGCGGTTAACGATGACGCGGTTCTTAAAATAAGGAACTGTAAAAACGTTCACTTTATTAACGTAGATATCATGTACGGTCAGGCGAATATTATAGACATGGCGGGAACCGACTCTAATAATATGTGCAGCAATATTTCCTTCATCGGTTGTATTCTGGGACATTGCGGAAGATACATTATGTATTCTCAATATGCCGAGAAAATTACGATAAAGGACTGCGAAATACTTGAATCCGGAAGCGGTTGTATATTCATTAGGGATGCATACGGTATTACACCTAACAAAGAGATAAAAAATGCACAAATACTCATTGAGAACTGCGATATACACGATCTCGCCGTTCGCCACTACTCATACGCATGGGCGGTAAACTCCACGAATGTAAGCGGTCTTACCGTTCGTAACTGCAACATTTACAACGGAAAACACGGCGCATTATTCGAGAAGAGCTCATCAAATATTATTTACGAGTATAACAATATATACAATTTCATAACCGACGTCGATGACTGCGGAGTTTTCTATGACCTCCATAATATGCCGACTCAAACCGGAATAGTCGCTCGCTATAACATGATACACGATATCGGAAACCAGTGGGCAGGATGGGGATACGTAATATTCTATATTGACGGAGATTCCAGCGGATATGCCATGCACTCAAACCTCATCTACAATATTTCCGAAGGCGGAAATTGCAAGACGCAGATATTCGGAAAAATGCGTGCTGCCGTTGCGTATAACAACCTAATCTTCAATACGGGAAGCGACGTCAAAGTAACTACAAGCTCGAATACCGACGGTTGGTTCAGATGGTGGAGAAACCTTTACAGCAGCGGTACTATTTATGATGCAAGGAATTATCAAGTCTTTGATAACTATTCTTTCGGTTCCGATGAATATGTAAAATATTACAGCGATAAGCCGTATGATGAGGCATATTCATTCAATATGCTGCAGAGATTCCGTTCCTCTGAGTTCTTCTATAAAATATACGGAAGCGGTATTGCGTTTATAAACAACGGAAAGAGCGAGTATGAGGGCGGTATGATTGCCATAACTCAAGAAAACATAGCCGGATTCAAAGTTGTACTATCCACTAACAGGACGAATCAGGCTGACGGAACGAACATGTATAAGGGAAAACAGCTTAAAACCGGAACAGAATTCAGATTTGAGACGGTAGATGAGATGTTTACCTTCCTCTACGATTGCTGTGGTTATATGTCGGGTTCGACTTGTAGTGCCGCATCAGTATGGTACGGCTCTAACAGAGTGACTAAGTATTATGCAAACCTATACAGGGTGGAAGAGCAGTATGCTGAACTTGACGATGAGACCGGAGACATAGTTTATCCTCCCTCCAAGTACGGTGCAAAAGCCGGAGCACTCAAGGGTGACGAGGGCAGTATATTCCCCTCCAAAAACTGTATCGGAGATACTATCGGATGTTATTATTTCAAGGCAATTAACACCGAAGGATATCTGGGTGAATACTACGACAATATAACCATCAACTGTGCGAAGGATTTTTCAACGCCCGGTTATCAGCATACGTGTGTTAAACGCGGCGAGTACGCCGACATCGATAACGACACGTTGACTTTGTTCAACGAAGATGGTACCGACTTCAGCCTTGAAATCTACGACTACGTCGATAACCTGCATGCCCAAGGAAAACTCAAAGGCTTCACTCTCACGGACTCCGATTTAATAAACAAATGCGGTGCAAAAACCGTTGAGTATGATACCTGATAACAATCAGTATTGAAACAAGGATAAAGCCCGGGCGATTATTAATCGCACGGGCTTTATTAAAAAAGTAAAACCGCAAATCACAGTTATATTATGTGATTTGCGGTTTTATTATTTAGAGAGACCCTTACGGGTAAGGGAGATACGGCATTTCTGAGTATCAACACCTTTGATTTTAACGTCGATGACGTCTCCTACGGCGAGCACATCGAGGGGGTTCTTTACAAATTTATCACTCATCTCGGATATATGAAGAAGTCCGTCGTGATGAACGCCGATATCGACGAACGCGCCGAAGTTCGTTACGTTTCTTACCGTCCCTTTAAGCACCATTCCCTCGGTTAAGTCCTTTATATCGAGAACGTCCGCACGCAGTATCGGAGCAGGGGCGTCGTCGCGTATATCTCTTCCGGGCTTTTCCAGCTCTTCGATTATATCGACAAGTGTGGGTTCGCCGCAACCGAGTTCGCGACAGAGCTTGTCAAGTCCGTATTTTGTTGTTTTGAATTTAAGGAGAGTCAACTTGTTCTCACGAACGTCGTCTTCGTTGTATCCGAATTTCGCAAGAAGTTTCTTTGCGATTTCGTACGATTCGGGGTGAACGCCTGTATTGTCGAGTATCTCGGAGGAGTCAGTCACGCGAAGAAATCCGGCACACTGTTCGAAGGCTTTGTCGCCGATTTTCGGAACTTTAAGTATTTCTTCACGCTTCTCGAACTCTCCGTTCTTTTCTCTGTACGCGACGATGTTTTTTGCGGCGCTCGCACTTATTCCGGATATATAAGAGAGCAGGGAATAGGATGCTGTATTGACGTCTACGCCTACGCTGTTAACACAGTCCTCTACTACGCCTCCAAGGGCTTCATCGAGTCTGGCGGGTTTCATATCATGTTGATACTGTCCGACACCGATTGCTTTGGGTTCTATCTTTACGAGCTCGGCAAGGGGGTCCTGAAGTCTTCTCGCTATTGATACGGCACTTCTTTCCGTTACGTCAAAGTCGGGAAATTCCTCGGCTCCGAGTTTTGAGGCGGAGTAGACCGACGCGCCTGCCTCGCTTACTATTGCATATTTTACGTTCGGACAATCCTTTGATATGGTATCTGCGATAAACTGCTCGCTCTCACGTGAGGCGGTGCCGTTACCTATCGCAATAACATCTACTCCATATCTGTTTATAAGTTTAAGGACGGTTTTTCTGGATTCTTCGATTTTGTCGTGCGGTTTGGTCGGGTAGATGACCGCCGTGTCGAGCACCTTTCCTGTTTTATCGACTACGGCAAGCTTACAACCCGTACGGAAACCGGGGTCGTATCCGAGTACGGTTTTTCCTTTCAGAGGCGATACGAGAAGAAGATTGCGCAGATTGCTTGTAAATACCTTTATTGCTTCCTCACTTGCACTATCGAAAATATCGTTCCTTATTTCACGCTCGATTGAGGGGAAAATAAGACGCTCGTAACTGTCCCGTATGGTATCCATTATATAGTGGGTTGCGGGGGATTTCGGATTTGTGACAAGACGTGCGGATATCAGGGCTATTGCTGCCTCCTCGTCAACAGAGAGGCTTACTTTCAGAAATTCTTCTTTTTCTCCGCGGTTGATGGCAAGTATACGGTGAGAGGGAATCTTCTTTACCGCTTCTTTATATTCATAGTAGTTTTCATATACCGAGGGTTCGTCCTTTGCCTTTTGTGTTACAAGCTCGCCGTGCTCGAACGCAAAGTCTCTGAGAAGCTTCCTGTAATCCGCATTGTTGGAAATATCCTCGGCGATTATATCGAGTGCGCCTGCTATAGCATCCTCTGTACTCTTTACTTCCTTGCCCTCTGTATCGGAGAGACACTTTTCAGCTTCTTCTTCTATTGACGGAATATATTCGTCTCTCTGTTCCATAATAAGCAGGGAGAGGGGCTCAAGTCCCTTGTCACGCGCAACGGAAGCACGCGTTTTCCTCTTCGGCTTATAGGGACGATATATATCTTCAAGCTCCACTAGAGTTTGCGCATGATTGAGGGCGTTTGTGATTTCATCCGAGAGTTTGCCCTGTGCCTCTATAAGGGCGGATATTTCGTTCTTACGTTCCTCGAATTTACGAAGATAGTTAAGTCTCTCTTCAAGACTGCGCAGAGTCACGTCGTCAAGACTGCCCGTGACTTCCTTACGGTATCTTGCTATAAAAGGAATGGTATTTCCCTCGTCGATAAGCGCGACTGTTTTTTCTACCTGTGTTTTTGACAGATTAAGCTCCTTTGATATTCGTTCAATAATATCCATTTCATTCTCCCTTATATTTTCAAGTTTTACAAAGACATTTGTGATTATAATATCGGTTTACCCGGCGCTTTTTTCAGAAGAGCAAGTTCGGAATCGGTAAGCGGACGGTATTCTCCTCTTTCAAGCGACGGATCAAGTGTAAGATTGCCAAACGATATGCGTTCGAGAAACACAATTTTGTTTCCCATTGCACCCATCATGCGTTTTATCTGATGATATTTTCCCTCCGTAAGAGTTATTAGCCCCTCGCGCCTGTCGTTTGAGGTTATCTCAAGCTCTGCACTTTTACATTCATATCCGTCAGCGAGAGTTATACCATCCGAAAATAACCTTACCGCATTGTCGGAGAGAGGGTCTGCCGTGCGGAATCTGTATGTTTTTTTCACATGTCCGGAGGGGGATAGAAGTGCGTGGGAAAGGTCACCGTCGTTTGTGAGTATCATAAGACCTACCGTATCCCTGTCAAGTCTTCCGCACGGGAATGGCTCGTATTTACGATATTGGTCGGACAATAGCTCAACGACTGTCGGAAGCGAGGAATCCTCAGTCGCACTCACGTATCCCTGCGGTTTATTGAGCATTATATATATGAATTTTCGGTATTCGATTTTCACCGAATCCAGATATACTGCATTAATCTTCGGGTCTATCTGCATATCGGGCTTTGCGGCGGTGACGCCGTCGACGGTTATTCTGCCTCTTCTGACTGCTTTTGCGCAATCTTTGCGGGACAGAATTTTTGATTCGGAGATGAATTTATCAAGGCGCATAGTACTCCTCCATAGCCTATACGAGTATACCACAGATTAGAGAAAATGTAAATACTTGATGATAAAATCGCTAAATATTAATTCCAAATCAAAAACCAAACGAAAAATCGAAAAGCAAAACACCCAACTGTTTTTACGGCTGCATACTTTTTGAAAAAATATTGCTTCTTGATTCAAAAAGTGTGAGAAATGTGTTGAAAAATGAAAAATAATGTTTTATAATATAAAAGTTAGAAAATATTCAGGATATGCCGAAAAATAAGTTTTTTATAAACGACATATCGTATCATTCAAAGAAAATCGAGGTAAAAGAAGTGAAACGCACGGATTTAAGAAATGTAGCGATAATAGCGCACGTTGACCACGGCAAGACGACACTCGTCGACGAAATGCTGCGTCAGGGCGGTGTATATCGCGAGAATCAGGTGACAGAGGAGAGAGTCATGGACTCAAACGACCTCGAGCGTGAACGAGGCATTACCATACTTGCAAAGAACACAGCGGTATACTACAAGGACGTAAAAATCAATATCGTCGACACGCCCGGACATGCGGACTTCGGCGGAGAGGTCGAGAGAATTCTGAAGATGGTTAACGGCGTTATACTTCTCGTCGATGCCGCAGAGGGACCCATGCCTCAGACACGCTTCGTGCTTGAAAAGGCTCTTGCCCTGAATCACAGAGTTATAGTTGTCGTAAATAAAATAGACAAGCCCGATGCGAGAATAGAGGAGGTTGAGAACGAGGTTCTCGAACTTCTTATGGACCTCGATGCGACGGACGAACAGCTTGATTCGCCGATGCTTTTCTGCTCTGGAAGAGCAGGCACGGCATCTATAACACCATATGAAAAAGGAACCGACTTAAAACCGCTTTTCGATACAATACTCGAATATATACCCGCTCCGGAGGGTGACGATAACGGAGAGCTTCAGCTCCTCGTATCCTCAATAGACTATAACGATTACGTAGGACGTATAGGTATAGGAAGAATAGAGAGAGGTACTCTCAGACAGAATCAGGAGATAACCATATCCAACTTTCACACTCCGGGAGTTACTCACCGTTCCCGCGTCGTTTCCATATATCAGTTTGACGGTCTGAACCGCCGTCAGGTTGAGAGCGCGAAGGTAGGAGATATCGTATGCTTTTCCGGATGTGAGGATATAAACATAGGTGATACCGTCACAAGTACCACGTGCGTTGAGCCCCTCGAATTCGTAAAGGTAAGCGAACCGACGATGGAAATGACTTTCTCGGTAAACGACAGCCCGTTTGCAGGTAAGGAAGGAAAATTCGTAACGAGCCGTCATCTGAGAGAGAGACTCTACCGTGAGCTTCTGCGTGACGTATCGCTCAGAGTTTCCGACGGTGATACCACGGACAGCTTCAGAGTCGCAGGACGCGGTGAAATGCATCTTTCAATACTTATAGAGAATATGAGACGCGAGGGATATGAGCTTTGCTGTTCCACACCTAAGGTTCTCTACAAAGAGATAGACGGTGTAAAGTGCGAGCCGATGGAAAAGGTGGAGGTAGACGTTCCGGAAGAATACCTCGGAAGCGTTATGGAGAGACTCGGAGCGCGTAAAGGCGAGCTTCTCGACATGCAGGTAAGAGGTTCAAGACAGAGAATATTCTATTCCATCCCGTCAAGGTGCCTTATAGGTTACAGAAGCGAGTTCATGACCGCTACCAGAGGTGAAGGTATTATGAATACGATTTTCGACGGCTATGCGCCTTATAAAGGTGACGTAACGATGAGATTCACCGGCTCGCTCGTTGCCAGCGAAACCGGCAAGGCGACCAGCTACGGTCTCTTCTATGCTCAGGACAGAGGACCGCTTTTCATCGGAGCCGCAACACCCGTATACGAAGGTATGATTGTAGGTGAAAATCCGAAGCCGGGCGACATCGCAGTCAATGTGTGCAAGGAAAAACATCTTACCGCAGTACGTTCAAAAGGAGCCGACGAAGCACTTACCCTTATTACGCCGAAGAACATGAGCCTTGAAGAGGCAATAGAGTTTATCAACGATGACGAACTTATGGAGGTCACTCCTAAGTCACTGCGTCTGCGTAAGAGAATACTCAATACCGAGCTAAGACTCAAAGCCGAGGCGGCAAGAAAGAAGCAAAACTCATAACTCAAATACTATGGTTAATCCGGAGCCGTACGTAGTTTTACGTACGGCATTTTTTTAATTTATTAAAAAATAAAATCAGAAAACGATGCAAAAGAATTTGAATTTTCAGATATTTGTAAAAAATGCACAAAAAATCTGTTTTAATTTTGGCGTGTCGTCCTCTTTATTTTATTGATCGTATCTGCTATAATATATTTGACAAAATTATAGAATCAAGTTATTAATCAAATTATAAGGAGATAAAAATGGCAAGTCTTTCACTCAGGCACATTTACAAGAAATACCCCGGAGGAGTTACCGCGGTATCCGACTTCAACCTTGAAATAAAGGACAAGGAATTCATAATATTCGTAGGACCTTCCGGTTGCGGTAAATCAACGACTCTGCGTATGATTGCAGGTCTTGAGGAAATCACAGAGGGTGAGCTTTTCATCGGAGATACGCTCGTTAACGATATCGCTCCGAAGGACAGAGACATCGCGATGGTGTTCCAGAACTACGCTCTTTATCCTCATATGTCGGTATTCGACAATATGGCATTCGGTCTTAAACTCCGCAAGGTGCCGAAGGAAGAAATAAAGCGCCGTGTTGAGGAAGCCGCGAAGATACTCGATATCGGACATCTTCTCGAAAGAAAGCCGAAGGCATTGTCCGGTGGTCAGAAACAGCGTGTTGCTCTCGGACGTGCAATAGTACGTAACCCGAAGGTATTCCTCCTCGATGAGCCGCTCTCCAACCTCGACGCAAAGCTTCGTGCTGCGATGAGAACGGAAATAACCAAACTCCACAAGAACCTCGGAACCACCTTCATCTACGTTACGCATGACCAGACAGAGGCTATGACGATGGCTACCCGCATCGTCGTTATGAAAGAGGGAGTTATTCAGCAGGTTGATACCCCTCAGAACCTTTACGACTTCCCCGTTAACCTTTTCGTTGCTTCCTTCATCGGTACACCTCAGATGAACTTCATAAACGGAAAACTCGAGAAGAAGGGCAGCGATCTTTACATCACGTTCGCTTCCAATTCAATCAAGCTCCCCCCCGAAAAGGCAAACAACCCCGCCCTCAAAGAGTATATCGGGCAGGAAGTAATCATGGGTGTCCGTCCCGAGAACGTTCACGACGAGCCTATGTATCTCTCTAACTTCCCCGACAGTACCATAAGCGCTACGGTAGACGTAACCGAGCTTATGGGTGCGGAAATATATCTTTACCTCGGATTTGACGGGCAGGAGGATGCAACTAACGGTAAGAACATTATTGCAAGAGTATCTTCACGCTCCACTTCAAGAGCCGGCGATACCATAAAGGTTGCTATTGATTCCTCCAGAATCCATATATTCGACAAGAATACGGAGAAGTGCATAATCCACTGATATATCTTCACGATTAAATACAAGGCTGTCCCGAGCTTTTCGGAACAGCCTTGTGCATTTTCAGTCTTCGTCTTTGTTGTATTTTTCGGAGAAGTTTTCATTCTCGTTCTTCTTTGAGTTATGACGGTTTTCGGATTTCTTGTTTTCTTCCTTTATTTTTTCCGTCGCGTTTGAGGGATGATTTGAGGTATTATAATTTGAATTCTTGTTTTTTTCGTTTTCGAACATGTTTTTTTCCTTTTCATATTTTTAATTTTACCTTTCGGTAAATGTATTCTTGCCTTAATATGCGTTTTATATTCGTTCATATAAAAAGTATTGACTTATTTTTCCGTTTCTTATATAATATTTATAAATTTCACAGCATCATAAAGTATTAGAAACGATGCTTTTTGGAGAAAAAATGAAGGTAGTAATAGGAATAGACGTCGGCGGCAGCACGACGAAAATAGTCGGTTTCGACATAACGGGTGAAAAGAGACGGCTTATAAAGCCTCTGTTTGTTCAGGCAACAGACCCGATAACTTCGATATACGGTGCGTTCGGTAAATTTATGTCGGAGAATGATCTTAAGCTCTCGGACGTTGAAAAGGTGCTTACAACGGGTGTGGGCTCGTCGTATATAACGAAACCGATATATGCTCTTCCTCACGGCGAAGTATCGGAATTTGAAAGTATAGGCAGGGGAGGACTTTATCTCTCCGGACTTGATGAGGCAATAGTAGTCAGCATGGGAACCGGTACGGCGATAGTGCACGCAAAGAAGGGAGATAAATCAAGGTATCTCGGCGGTACGGGCGTAGGGGGCGGTACACTCACAGGGCTCGCAAAGGGAATGCTCGGGCTCGACAACGTCGACCATATATTCGAACTTGCACAAGGTGGAGATATATCAAAGGTTGACCTGCAGATACGCGATATAACTCACGGAGGAGATTCCTCACTTCCGAATGATATGACGGCGGCGAACTTCGGCAAGCTGAGCGATATGGCGTCGAAAAACGATATTGCTCTCGGACTCGTGAATATGGTTTTTGAGACCATAGGAATGATGAGCATTTTTGCGGCAAGGAGCTGCTCTGTGAAAAATATCGTTCTGACGGGAAATCTCTCCGTCAGCGAGGCCGCAAGGCTGGAATTCTCACGACTCTCCGATATGTTCGGAGTTAATTTCATAATACCGGAGAATTCTCAGTTTGCCACTGTTATAGGTACTGCCCTGGCATAAATAAGGTTGATTTTGCAGTTTATTAAAACGGATGAATAAAATGGGAAAAAAATTTCTCAAAACTATTGATTTTTATAAAATATGTGTTATACTATATTATAGTATTATGTAAGGTAGAAAGGCCGGGAGTTGTCCCTGCCTTTGTTTTATATAGGAAAGGAGCAAAAAATGGCTAAGCAAAACACCGCATCCGTTGTAAGAAATCTTATTACGGAAACGGTCGAGTCCCTCGGTTATATGCTGTGGGACGTCGAGTACGTCAAGATTGCCTCGGAGTATCACCTTATTATAACCATTGACAACGAGGATGGTATTACCATTGACGATTGTGAAAAGGTACACCGCGCGATAGACCCTATTATTGACGAGGCCGACCCGATACAGAATTCATACCGTCTGGAGGTTTCCTCGCCAGGAATAGAGCGGGAACTCAAAAATGAGGAGCATATATCATTTTGTCTCGGCATGCCCGTTGAGGCAAGACTTTTTGCTCCGATAAACGGTGAAAAAAGCGTACTCGGTATACTCTCGGGCTACGACGCCGACAAAGATATCGTCACGATAGAAATCGATGACAACAGAGTCGTTGAACTGAACAGACAGGGAATATCAAAGCTCTCTACTCTATACACGGACGATTAACGATAATAAGCATAACACATAAGCCGTAAATCAGTCCTCTGACTGTCACCGCAATACGGCAAACTTAACTGTTTCTCAAAATACGAAAGGAATATACAGAAGATGAATAAGGAATTTTTCGACGCTCTTGATAAGCTCGAGGAAGAGAGCGGAATACCCAAAGAATATATGATGGAAAAGGTGGAACTCGCTCTTCAGAGTGCCTTCAAACGTGAGAGCGGCGGAGGTAGCAACGTACGCGTCGTTCTCTCTCCCGAGAAGAAGGACGTTAAACTTTATTTGCAACGTACAGTTGTCGACAAAGTCACCGACCCTCAGAGCGAAATAGGTCTTGACGAGGCTAAGGAAATAAGCAAGAGATACAAGCTCGGCTCTGTAGTTGAAACCAAGCTTGACACAAAGAATTTCAGAAGACTCAGCGCGCAGGCTGCAAGACAGCTCATAGTACAGGCAATAAGAGAAGCACAGCGTTCAATGGCGACCAAGGAATATGAGAGCAAGCGCGAGGAAATCATAACGGCAATAGTCGATAAGATAGACGATGTCAGCGGAAACCTCGTTCTGGATACGGGAACAAGCCGTGCTGTCCTTACGTCGAGCGAGCAGATACCGGGTGAGCATTTTAATGTAGGAGACCACCTTAAGGTGTTCGTAACCGAAGTAAAAACAAATGAGTCGAAAGGACCGATAGTTCTTCTCTCGAGAATTCATCCCGGTCTTGTAAAAAGACTTTTTGAACTTGAAATTCCCGAGATTGCAGACGGAACGGTTATAATCAAGAGCATATCGAGAGATGCAGGCTCAAGAACCAAGATAGCGGTATACTCAAGGGACGAGAACGTAGATGCTGTCGGCTCCTGCATAGGTAACAGGGGAATGCGTATAAATACGATACTCGGAGAACTCGGCAACGAGAAAATCGATATTATAAAGTATAGCGATAAGCCTGAAGAATTCGTCGCAGCCGCCCTCTCCCCTGCAAACGTTATTTCCGTAACTATGGACGGAGAGCGTTCATGCAAGGTTAAGGTCGCACCCGACCAGCTTTCCCTCGCAATAGGCAGAGAAGGACAGAATGCAAAGCTCGCAGCCAAACTTACCGGATATAAGATTGATATAAAAGCGGAGTAAGGACCCGACACGGGAGAATAAGGAGATTTGAAATTGACGATACCGAAGAAAATACCTCAGCGCAAGTGCACCGGTTGTGGCAAAATGTTTCCTAAAAATACTCTCATACGTATAGTACATTCCCCAAACGGCGACATATCGCTCGACTTTACCGGCAAGAAGTCCGGCAGAGGCGCATATATATGTAAGAGTGTCGAATGTTTCACCAAGGCAAGAAAACAAAAAAGAATAGCATCCTCCCTCGGAATTTCAATTCCGCAGGAAGTATACGATGCCCTGGAGCGGGAACTTAATGAACAAAAGTAAATTTCTCGGTATGCTCGGACTCGCGAGAAAAGCCGGGAAGCTAAGCGCAGGTACGGAGCAGGTGTGCCTCGACATGAGAGGCGGAAGAGCAAAGTTGGTTATAATAGCTTCCGACGTATCGGAGGCGACCAGAAAAAGGGTTTTGAACAAGTCAGATTTTTACCGTATTAAATGCTATGAGTGCGATGCAACGATGTCGGAACTCTCGGATGCAATCGGCAAAGATTTCAATGCGGCAACCGTATCGGTAAAAGACGTTAATTTCGCACGGGCGATAGAGAATATATTGACCGCCGAACAGTGAGGAAAGGAATCCGGCAAGCGTCGGAGAAGGATAAAATATGGCAGTAAAGCAGACTAACGCATCAATTAAAATATCACAGGTAGCAAAGGACTTCGACATTAAACAGAATGAAGTTCTGGAAATCCTTGCGAGATTAAATCTCGCATCGAAGAAGTCGAGCGCATCTCTCGACCTCGAAGAATTTTCGGCTTTTGTTGCGATATATACAGCCGAGAATATGATAGAGAACATCGACGATTACGTTGACGGAAAAGCTACCATCAGCGTTATTAGCGAGAAAAAGAAGGAAGCGGCGGAAAAAACCGATACGAAGATTGTTCAAAAGCCTGCCGACAGCACCGTAGACGAAAAAAAATCAGATACCTCGGATAAGGAAAAGAAACAGGAAGTAACTGTAACCGAGAACAAGAGTGAGAGCGTGCCTGCGAACGTGACGCCTCCCGCAGTTGAGCAGAAAAAGCCCGAGCAGAAAAAGCCCGAGCAGAAGAAGGCTCAGAAGCAGGCCTTCCGCACGACTATACCGATGAACACGAATATAAACCGTGATCTCGGTGCGTCCCCCATACGTGAGACCTTCCAGCCAAAGCCGAAAACACGAATTGTAGATACGAGAACGTCCTCCGTCGACCTCTCGAAGTACGATGATAACATAGACAATAAATACGGTATGAGCCAGTCCGCAGGCAGACGAGATGCTTTCCAGTCTGAACGTCAGAAACTCAAGAAGCAGGATAACAGAGCGCAATTCTCAAAAGGCAACGGAAAGAAATCAAAGGACCGACAGGCTCTCGAGAATATGAAACGTCTCGAAATGGAGCTGGCGCGCAAGAAACAGCTTGAGATTACCGTGCCGGATGAAATCACGGTAAGCGAGCTTGCCACAAGACTCAAAAAGACGAGCGCCGAGGTTATAAAGAAACTCTTTATGATGGGCGTTATGGCATCGGCAAACCAGGTTATCGACTATGATACTGCATATCTCGTCGCAGATGAATTCGGAGCTAAGGTAACCAAGGAAGTTGTTGTAACGATAGAAGAAAAATTGTTTGACGATAGCGTAGATACGGATGAAATGTTGAAATCGCGCGCACCCGTCGTTTGCGTTATGGGTCACGTCGACCACGGAAAGACGTCTATACTCGACGCTATTCGTCACACCAACGTAACTCGCGGAGAGGCAGGGGGCATAACACAGCATATCGGTGCTTACAGGGTGAACGTCAACGGAAAGGATATAACCTTCCTCGATACGCCCGGTCACGAAGCCTTCACCGCAATGAGAGCGAGAGGTGCACAGTCTACGGATATTGCAATTCTCGTTGTTGCCGCAGACGATGGTATAATGCCTCAGACCGTTGAGGCAATAAACCACGCAAAGGCAGCAGGCATCGATATTATAGTCGCCATCAATAAGATGGATAAACCGCAGGCAAATCCGGATAATGTTAAGCAGGAGCTCACGAAGTATGACCTCGTACCTGAGGAATGGGGCGGCGACGTTATTTGCGTTCCGGTATCTGCAGTCACCGGTTACGGTATTAACGACCTTTTGGAAAGTGTACTCCTCGTTGCAGAGGTTAAGGACCTAAAAGCTAACCCCGATCGCCGTGCAAAGGGTGTCATCATAGAGGCAAAGCTCGATAAGGGAAGAGGCCCCGTGGCTACGGTACTCGTTCAGAACGGTACTCTCAAGGCAGGCGATATCGTCATAGCCGGCACATCCGTCGGACGTGTAAGAGCCATGAAAGATGACAAGGGAAGAACTGTTACGGAGGCAGGCCCCTCTGTTCCCGTTGAAATCACCGGACTTGCCGAGGTTCCGATGGCAGGCGACGAATTCAATGCCGTCGAGGACGAAAAGATGGCACGTTCGCTCGCGGAGCAGAGAAGAGAAAAGGCAAAGCAGGATATGTTTAAGGCGAATGCACACGTAAGCCTCGACGACCTGTTCTCGCAGATACAGGACGGTGCAAAGCGTCTTGACATAGTTGTAAAAGCCGATGTTGACGGTTCTGCGGAAGCGGTTAAATCCTCTATACTCAAGCTCTCAAACGATGAGGTAAAGGTAAACGTAATACACTGTGCAGTCGGAGGAATAACGGAGAGCGACGTTATGCTCGCCGCCGCTTCGAATGCGATAATCGTAGGATTTAACGTAAGACCCGACAAGGGCGCGCTCGACTCAGCCGAGCGTCAGTCAGTAGATATAAGAACTTATAGGATAATCTACGATTGCATAGAGGAGATACAGGCAGCCATGAAGGGTATGCTGGCTCCCGAATACAAGGAGAGCCTGCTCGGTCATGCGGAAGTAAGACAGACCATAAAAGTTCCTAACGTCGGAACGATTGCAGGATGTTATATTCTCGACGGTAAGGTAACCCGAGCTTCAAGCATACGCATAGTGCGTGACGGTATAGTGATATTCGAAGACAAGATATCCTCACTCAGAAGATTTAAGGACGACGTAAAGGAAGTTGCCGAAGGCTATGAGTGCGGCGTCGGACTCGCTAAGTTCAACGACATACACGAGGGTGATATATTCGAGGCTTATATCATGGAAGAAGTCGCAAGATAAATTTCATTTGGCTTTTATAAGAGAAAATATAAATGGGTTGATATGCAGAAAAACGCGTATCAACCTTTTCTTTATACAGGGGCAGCCACATACGGACGTTTCAGATTGGAATAAACAGACCGATTTTTTTATATTATTAAATATACTTTTATTCGGCAGTTTACTGTCGTCAAATCATTCGGATTAAAATTTTGATAGCTTGAAAAGTCGGGGAAATTGTATGGGGACTCTTATAAAATCTATACCGTCAGCAGTATCACTGGTGGTGCCGATAGCGCTTTTATTTTGCGGGATATACCTTGGCATGTGCGTGAGGTTTTTTCATTTCAGACATCCGATAAAAACTATTAAAAGGTCGTTTTCGGGAACAGGCAGTAACGGACAGATAAAGGCACTTATTATGTCTTTGGGAGGTACTCTCGGAGTCGGAAACATAGCCGGAGTTTCTCTTGCGCTGATATACGGGGGAGAGGGCAGTGTTTTCTGGATGTGGATAAGCGCGTGCGTTGTTATGGTAATAAAGTATTCGGAGGTTCTGCTCGCTCAGAAGTATCGCAAAAAGTGCAAGGACGGTTTCGAGGGTGGCGCTATGTACTACATAAGGGACGGTGCCGGATATCCTACTCTCGCCGCTTTGTTCGGTCTGCTATCGGTTGTCGCCTCGGTATTTATCGGCTCGCTCATTCAGTCAAACGCAGTCGCTGAGAGTGTGAGCATTACCTTCGGTATGAGTCCTTTATTTATAGGTATAATTCTATCGGTGACGGTATTTTTTCTGTCTGTCGGCGGCATTGAGCGCGTATCCTTTATAATGTCGGTTATAGTTCCGTTCATGTCCTTTCTTTATATTATAATGTCCTTTTCGGTCATTTTCGGGAATCTTGATGCCCTGCCCTCGGTATTCGCAAGAATAATCAAGGGTGCGTTCAATGTGCGTGCGGCAACTGCGGGAGGAGGGAGTGTGGCCCTTATGTCAATAAAAAACGGAATAGCACGCGGGATGTTCTCAAACGAAGCAGGTGTCGGTACTTCTCCCATGGCTCATGCGACCGCAAAGAGTGATTTCCCTGCCAGACAGGGCGTCATGGGGATTATCGAGGTATTTTGCGATACTATACTTTTATGTACTCTTACTGCCCTTTGTATTCTGTGTGTTTTCGATAAAATACCGAGCGGAAATCTTGCCATGCAGCTTGTAATTGGGTGTTATGAGAATATATTCGGCAAAGGCGCGGGGATTCTTATCAGTATATCGGTTTTCTTCTTTGCCTTCGCCACTATACTTTTATGGTCTTACTACGGTCAGGTATGTGTGAGATATTTTTCCGATAACCACGCTCTGCGCATGGGGTTCCTCGTTGTTTATGCAATATCTGTGGGGATAGGCGCCGTTATAAGCGAGAGGGGAGCATGGATATTCTGCGACGTTGTTACAGGGGCGATGACGCTTATAAATCTTTTCTGTCTTATAAAGCTTTCACCGCAAATAAGAGATGAGAGCGAGAGATTCGGGCTTTTGCGGTAACCTATAAGTTTTTTTTGAATATCATTATAATATGAATACGATAGAAGGTATTGTAAGAAAAGAAAGAATAAGATTATATGGGTTCTCGGACATATCTGCGCTGACGGATTTTCCTCTTGAAGCATATGCATGCTCGTATATAAAAGAAAAAACCGATGTATTTCTGCGTATAGCGACTCATAGAAAAGTCTCCGATGAATATTTGTCCCTTTACGGCGGTAAGCTTATAGGTTTTTTTTCCTCCGTGGAGGTATACGGTATGGGTATGCGGGGATCGTCGGACATTTTATGCAGAATAGTAAATATTATCCAAAAAAATAAACTAAGGTATGAAATGACATCGGCATGTGAGAGGGGACTGCTGTTCATTATGAGCAAAGCGGACGTCGATATTCTGTACGATGAAATATGCAGGGAGTTCAGAATTTCCTTCGGATAACGTTAAAAAAGCAGAGCCGAAACAAAGGCTCTGCTTTATGGTATTATATTTATTCGGATAGAACGGGAATAATGTTGGCTACATTAAAACTGCCTATCGACTCGGAAAAATCTTTCTCGCTCATAGGTTGAGTGACTATCGCGTTGGCTCCGAGAATTTTAGCACCGTCAAATACCGTCATAACCTTCTCGATATTGCAATCGGAAAAACGAATATATCTTCTGCATGTGAAATCGGAAAAATCGCTCGGGAAGTCGTTTTCACGTCTGAATTGTACATTCGGTATAGGTTCGCGTGCGGAAAGAATATTGACAAGGTCGGATATTACGGCAGATGCGGTTGCTTTCGCACCGGCGCCCTGTCCATAAAGCATAACGTCGCCGATGTAGTTCCCCCTTATGGATACGGCGTTATACACGAGGCTTACTTGCGACATTAGATTTGTGTTTGGAACAAAGTGGGGGGAGACGTATGCGTATACCTTATCTTCCTTGCGCATCACTCTGCCGAGCAGTTTTATTTCCGACTTGAATTTTTTTGCGTATTCGACGTCTTCACGGGTTATTTTGGTTATTCCCTCTGTTTTTATAAGCTCTTCTCCCGCGAGCTTTCCCGTCATAACGGCGGCGAGTATGTTTGTTTTGCGCGCGGCATCGATGCCGTCAATATCGGCTGACGGATCTGCCTCCGCATAGCCTTTCTCCTTTGCTTCGGCAAGAGCGGTCTCAAAGGATACACCGGATTTGAACATTTTGGTGAGGATATAGTTCGTGGTTCCGTTAAGAATTCCGTATATTTCGTCTGTTTCGTTTGACGGGGAAATACCGTTGAGTATCGTACGTATCAGCGGAATTCCGCCTCCGACGCTTGCCTCGAAGAGATAGTTCACGCCGTTTTTCTTTGCCGTTTCGAGAAGAATATCTCCGAATTTGCTTACTACCTCTTTGTTAGAGGTTACCACGTTTTTCTTTGCTTCCAGAGAGGCAAGTGTGAAATCGTATGCCGGTCGTGCTCCGCCCATGGTTTCAATAACGAGTCTGATATTTTCATCTTTAAGTATTATATCACAGTCGTTGACGATTCGGTCTCTGTACGGACTGCTATCGAACGTTCTTCGGTCGAGAATATATTTTATATTTACGGTATCTCCGACAAGCTCGGAAATTTTCTTTTCGTTTTCCAGAAGAAGATCGGCACAACCGCCGCCGACGACGCCGAATCCGAGAATCGCTATATCAATCATTTTTCTTTCCCTCAACTTATAATTCTGTATTTTTTATTAGTTTATCATACCCTACGACATTTTTCAACGGTATATATCTTAATTTTTTGTGAAAAGACTTGATTTTTTATATGATGTATGGTACTATTGTTTCGATATCTAGAAATAAACTGTCGAATGTTCGGACGTCTCAAGCTTATAAGGAGAAAAGGTATGTCTGCAAGAAAAAAGGATGCTTTTTGTTGTTGCATGGAAAGAATTTTTCCTGCCTTTTCGCCATATTCCAAAATCTGAGACGTAAATTGGGGTGTGCGTTTGGGCACACCCCGTTTTTAACTTCTTAATTTTACAAGTATAAAAATCTCAGCAAAGGAGAAAAAATGAATATAAACGAAATAGCGGATAAACTTGAGGGCACGTATGAAAGTGGAAATATCAGGAGAACTGACGCATCGGTTATTCCGAGCAGGGACGCAATAGCGGAGATAATAGGAGATTTACAGTCGCTTATGTTCCCGGGATATTTCAAAGGCCTGGGCAGTTTCACGGTGGCAGAGGCACTGTCGATTCTGCGTGCAAAGCTGAAAACGCAGATAGAACGTGCATATCATTTTGTCGGCGAGAACGGAGATAAGAGTTGCGAGGTATGCGACCGCTTTATTTCCGAATTGCCGAAAATCAAGGAATTGCTGCTTAAAGACATAGAGGCTCTATACAACGGAGACCCTGCCGCAAAGTGTAGGGAAGAGGTGCTTATCTGCTACCCGGGATTCTTCGCGATATCGGTATACAGAATAGCACACGTTCTGTACGGTTACAGGGTGCCGCTGATATCGAGGATGATGACGGAATATGCTCACGGAAAAACGGGAATAGACATACATGCAGGAGCCACAATCGGCGAGTACTTTTTCATTGACCACGGAACAGGAATAGTTATTGGCGAGACCACCGTTATAGGCGACCACGTGAAGCTTTATCAGGGAGTTACCCTGGGGGCTAAGAGCTTTGAACTTGATGAAAACGGAAATCCCGTGAAGGATATAAAGAGACACCCGAATATCGGAAACAACGTTGTCATATATTCAAATGCCACAATTCTCGGCGGAAGAACTACGGTCGGCGACAACTGCGTTATAGGCGGAAATGTCTGGCTCACTGAATCGGTCCCTACGGGCATGACCATATACTACTCCGAAAAGCATAAGTAACTTTTTTTTCGTAGGCGGTAAAAAGTTTTTGGAAAAAACTTGACAAACGTATTAATATATAGTATAATAACTTGTCTTTGTATGGGTATACAGCCAAAGCCCGGCTGGGATATGCCGGGGAAGGTCGGCACGCAGTAACGGAATAACCGTACTTGGTGCGAAAATAATCAGATAGACAAAAGGAGGTGCCGAGATGGTAAGAACATATCAGCCTAAGAAGAGACAGAGAAAGAAAGAGCACGGTTTCAGAAAAAGAATGGCTACCGCAAACGGCAGAAAAGTTCTCAAGAGAAGACGCGCTAAAGGAAGAGCACAGCTCACATACTGATACGAGGGAGTGAGACCTCACCTCGCTTAAACCTCCGACCTCGCTTTCTGCGTTATATCGGGGGTTTTGTTTTACCGACTTACGGTAAAAATCAGACAAGGACGGGTGAAAATTACGATGAAAATCAAGCCGCTGTGTGAAAATCATCTGTATGCCAAAGCTTATTCAAAGGGTAAAAGAGCCGTATCACCCGCTCTTGCCGTTCATCTGTTGCCCGATTACAAAGCCAAGATTATCATGAAGGAAGACCCCCGAAGAATATTCGCAAACCGCGTGGGACTCACTGTGGGAAAGAAGATAGGGGGGGCGGTTGAACGTTCCCGTGCAAAACGTATAATGCGTGCGGCATATATGGAAGTCACCGAAAGAAATGTTGTAAAAAAAGGCTTCATTATCGTCATCGTTGCCCGAGAGGGAATTATCGGTATGAAGTCGGACGAGCTTGCGAGACAGTTGGAATATAACTTTATCAGGCTCGGACTTATCACAGGCAAAAAAGAATGAAATATTTGTTTATTTGGATAATTCGCCTGTACAGAAAATTCATCTCACCGTTGAAACCGTCTTGCTGCAGGTTCAGTCCTACCTGCTCATCCTATGCTATTGAGGCATTTCAGAATCGAGGTTTTTTTGTCGGCTTTTATCTTACGGTAAAACGCATATTGCGCTGTAATCCTTTTTCAAAGGGCGGATACGACCCCGTACCTGCTCGCAGAGAGAGAAGAAAGAAAGCGGACTGCGCTGATACGCAATATAAAAGCATGACAGGCAAGTACGACGGTGTGAAAACAGAAAGTAAGGATTAAAAAATGGGTTTTTTCGATATTATAGCGTGGCCGTTCAGCTACGTATTTGAAGTATGCTACAAGATAGTTTCAAACTACGGTGTAGCACTTATACTCTTTGCATTGTTTGTGAAAATACTTCTTTTGCCGCTCGGAATAAAGCAGCAGAAGAATCAGATTAAAATGGCAAAGCTCCGTCCTCAGATGTATCGCATAGAGAAGAAATATGCCGGCAGAACCGACAGAGTCACTATGCAGAAAAAGCAACAGGAGATGATGGAGCTTCAGACTCAGGCGGGGGCGAGTCCGCTTTCGGGATGTCTGCCTCTGCTCATTCAGTTCCCGGTAATCATCGGTCTTTACGAAATAGTGCGTAAGCCTCTCACATGGCTTTGCCGTTTCTCAAAGGAAACGATAGTTGCCCTCAATACCGCCATAGGCGGAGGGGAGCTGGAGTATTCTAAAATCGACCAGATATCTCTCGTTAAATCGATAAAGGAAAACATTGACGTCTGCAACGGTGTTGAAGGCTTTGTGGCAGATAAGCTGCCAAACCTCAATATGTTCGGACAAAGTCTGGGCACACAACCTTCTTTCAGCGATTTCAGCTGGCTGACGTTTATACCGTTTATAGTTTTCATCACGTCGTATCTCTCAATGAAGATCACGAGAAAGCTCATGAGCGCATCACAGCCTCAGCAAACTCCGGATCAGGCTATGTCGATGAAAATAATGGACTTTGCAATGCCTCTTATCAGCTTGTTCTTTGCATTCAATTTCTCGGCGGCACTCGGTATGTACTGGATATACCAGACGGTATTCGGTGCAATTCAGAGCGTAGTGCTTGCATTTGCGATGCCGCTTCCCAAATATACGGAAGAAGAGCTTAAAGCGATGGAAAAAGATATGAGGAAGAACCGAACCTCAGTTAACCCCGACAGGGAGACGTGCAGAGACGAGAATAAGCCGATTCGCTCGCTCCATTACATTGACGAGGACGATGACGATGTGCCTGCGCGTGTTATCGCACAGCCGAAGAAAAAAGGAAATCAGAATGTAGCAAGAGCAAAGCTTAAAGACAATAAGCAGGATAAATGATTATAACGATGGTTAATGCAACGGCGAAGCACAAGGAAGGAGCCGAAGCGAAAAACCTTTTATCAATAATAAAAAAAGAGGAAATTATAATGAGAAAAGAAGTAACAGCATTGGGAAAGGGCATTGACGCCGCACTTGAAAATGCGAAAGCCGCCCTCGGTGCAGGTCCTCTCGACGACGTTCAGTATGAGATACTCGAGATGGGCAGCAACGGAATATTCGGAATAATAGGCGTTAAGCCGACAAAAATCAAAGCGTATATGGAAGTTCCCGACAAGGAACCCGTCGGACATAAAAATTTCCGCGATTCACGTCCGAGCGAAGAAGAGATTCAGAAGGCAATAGCCGAGGAGCAAAAGAAAAAAGCACAAAACGCAAAGAAAAACGAAAATAAAGAAGAAGATAATAAAGAGAATGAGAACGAGGACTCGGAAGTCACCCTTACCAAGGTTGATGCAGAGGCAGGAGAGGACTGCTCACTCGATTTCGTAAATACCCTCATCGGAAATCTGGGTATAAATGCCTTTGCAACTCTCTATAAGTGTTCAAACGGAACGCGCAGAATAGTGATAGACGGTGAGGATGCCGGAACGCTCATAGGACATCACGGTGAAACGCTCGACTCAATACAGTATCTATCAAATCTTGCTTGCATAAAGAAAAATTCCAAGGGCGAGAGAGACAAGAGCCGTGTTACGATTGATATTGAAGGATACCGTTCAAAGAGAGAGGAGACCCTCCGTGCACTTGCACGCAAAATGGCAGCGAAGGCACTCCGCAATAATCGCAGTGTGGTTCTCGAGCCTATGAATGCTTATGAGAGAAGAATAATACACTCCGAGGTTCACAATATAGAGGGCGTTACTACAAACTCAATAGGAAGCGACAATAACCGCAAGGTAGTCATATATATTCAGAAGAACAAGGAGACCGCATCCGACCTCTCCTCTGACGATACCGATGGCAATGAATAATTTCGGCACAACGGTAGCTGCAATTTCCACCCCACCCGGCAAGGGTGGGGTGGCCGTTATAAGGATAAGCGGAGAAGACGCCGTTGCGATAGCCGACAGATGCTTTATCCCCAGGAAGGGCGGAAAACTATCCGACCATCCGGAGCGACATGCCGTATTCGGTGATATACTTTTTGACGGGGACAGAATAGACGACGGAATCGCCCTTTATTTCAAAGCGCCTAATTCATACACGGGAGAGAATGTTGCGGAAATATCCTGCCACGGCGGTATTCTCGTAACGAAAACGGTATATTTCGCAGTATTGGCGGCAGGTGCTGTCCCGGCAGGACCGGGAGAATTTACAAGACGTGCTTTTACATCGGGAAAGCTCTCTCTTACTCAGACCGAGGCTATTGCCGACGTGCTCGAAGCACAGAGCTACGGACAACTCATGCTTTCACGTGCAGAATCAAGAGACAGACTGTCTGAGGAGCTTTATTCGATACATGATTCTCTGATATCGCTTATGGCATCGGTTTTCGCAAGAATAGATTATCCGGACGAGGACCTCTCGGAGTTTTCCGACGCGGAAATAAAGAAGAGGCTTAAAGAGGCACAGATAAGGCTCTCCGACCTTGCAAAAAGCTATAAAACGGGAAAGGCAATAAAAGAGGGAATACGGACCGTAATATGCGGACGGCCGAATGCGGGTAAAAGCTCGCTCTATAACTGCCTTACGGGTGAGGAATCGGCAATCGTTACGGAATATGCGGGAACCACACGTGACGTTCTTCACGAGAAGGTTTCGCTGGGACATATAATGCTTGATTTATATGATACTGCCGGCCTTCACAGCACAAATGACCCTGTGGAGAAAATAGGCATAGAGCGTTCTTTGGAGTATATGAATTCGGCGGAGCTGATAATACCCGTATTCGATTTGTCCGAAGCGCAGTCGGAGGAAGATGATAAGCTAATATCCGAGCTTGAAAAGCTACACAAAAACTCTTGTATAATAGCGGTTGTGAACAAGTCGGATTTGCCTTTGGTATGCGATGAAGAAAAGATTTATTCCAAGTTTGAGAACACGGTAAAAATCAGCGCCGGGTGCGGGGATATAAATGCTCTTAAAGAAAAAATAGAAGAACTTTTCACTGACGCTGACATAGATATCGGCAGAGATGCCGTAATATCAAGCGCAAGACAGTATGCATCCGTAAGCAGCGCACTTTCTCATCTTAAACTGTCCATATCTGCCATTGAGGCAGGTTATCCGTGCGACATATGGGCAAACGATCTGCAACTTGCAATAGGAGATATGGCACAGGCTGACGGGCGTGAGGTGAGCGAGGAAATTGTAGACGAGATTTTCAGCCACTTCTGTGTAGGTAAATGATAATTACCGTTATATACATATAATCAATTGTTTTCGACCGTAATTTGTCGGTTATTCAAATAATTATTATTGAAATCGGGTTTCCATCCGATTTCTTTTTTTATGCTTTACAGAGTATAATTTTGAGATTAAAGATATAAATTACTATTGATTTATATATAAGAGAATGATAATATATTATCAAAGGAAAAGTTTTCGAATAATCCCTATTTACAGGTTATATCAACTTATACAATAGGTTATGTTAAAAATAATACTTTACAAGTATAAAAAAATATGTTAAAATTTTAACAAGCAAAAAAGAAGCATTATAAACAAACCTGTAAATGAACTTAATAAGTGATGTAATAACCTAAAAGGCATATAAGCCAACGCGGTTATTGCAAAGCAAAACGGAGGTTAACATGGAAAAAGAAAGAACAATGGTTGACAGTGTGGAAACGCTTGAGGCGAATCTTCTGACGGTTAAGGAAGCGCAGAGAAAATACGCGCTTTATACACAAGCGCAGGTTGACGAAATCTTCAAGGCGGCAGCAATAGCGGCAAACCAGCAGAGAATTCCTCTTGCAAAGATGGCTGTTGAAGAAACCGGCATGGGAATCGTTGAGGACAAGGTTATCAAGAACAACTATGCAGCCGAATATATTTATAATAAGTACAGAGATACAAAGACGTGCGGTGTTATCGAAGAAGATAAAGCATACGGAATAATGAAAATCGCCGAACCCATCGGCGTCGTTGCGGCTGTCATTCCTACCACAAACCCGACGTCAACCGCAATATTCAAGTGTTTGCTCGCCCTTAAAACCAGAAACGCAATAATCATAAGCCCTCACCCCAGAGCAAAGAAATCCACAATAGCCGCAGCTAAAATCATTCTTGACGCGGCAGTAAAAGCAGGGGCTCCCGAAAATATTATCAGCTGGATTGACGTACCGTCCCTCGATATGACGAACCTTCTTATGAAGGAAGCGGACATTATACTCGCTACCGGAGGCCCGGGAATGGTTAAGGCCGCATATTCTTCCGGTAAACCGGCACTCGGCGTAGGAGCCGGAAATACTCCCGCTATAATAGACGACAGTGCTGATATAGTTCTGGCAGTTAACTCGATAATTCATTCAAAGACGTTTGATAACGGTATGATATGTGCGTCTGAGCAGTCGGTAATAGTTCTCGATAGCATATACGATGCTGTTCGTACCGAATTTGCCGACAGGGGTTGCTACTTCCTCAATCCCGAAGAGACTGAAAAAGTCAGAAAAACGATAATAATAAACGGTGCACTGAATGCTAAAATAGTAGGTCAGAAGCCGGTCACCATAGCAAATCTCGCGGGCGTCGATGTTCCTGAAGGAACGAAGATTCTTATAGGAGAGGTTGAGAGCGTGGATATATCAGAGGAGTTTGCACACGAGAAGCTCTCCCCGGTCCTTGCAATGTATCGCGCAAAGGATATAGAGGACGCATTTTCAAAGGCAGAACATCTCATAGCGGACGGTGGATACGGACACACCTCTTCAATATATCTTAACGCCCAAACCGAAAGGGCAAAGCTCGATGAATTTGCAGCCAGAATGAAAACCTGCCGTATTCTCGTGAATACACCCTCCTCTCACGGAGGTATCGGAGACCTCTATAACTTCAAACTCGCCCCCTCACTTACTCTCGGATGCGGCTCATGGGGCGGAAACAGCGTATCGGAAAACGTAGGAGTAAAGCACCTTATAAATATTAAGACAGTAGCCGAAAGGAGAGAGAATATGCTTTGGTTCCGTGCGCCCGAAAAGGTTTATATTAAAAAAGGATGTCTGCCCGTTGCTCTTGATGAACTCAAAAACGTTATGGGTAAAAAGAGAGCATTCATAGTTACCGACTCCTTCCTCTACAAGAACGGATATACCAAGCCGATTACCGACAAACTCGACGAGATGGGTATTGTACACGAGACGTTCTTTGATGTGGCTCCGGACCCGACGCTCGCATGTGCTAAAGAGGGAACAAAGCAGATGACGGCATTCGCACCCGACTGCATCATAGCTCTGGGCGGTGGTTCCGCGATGGACGCTGCCAAAATCATGTGGGTAATGTATGAGCATCCCGAAGTTGACTTTATGGATATGGCGATGCGCTTTATCGATATACGCAAGCGTATATACACCTTCCCGAAGATGGGAGAGAAAGCATATTTCATAGCTGTCCCGACCTCCGCGGGTACCGGCTCCGAGGTGACGCCTTTCGCGGTTATCACCGACGAGAAAACGGGAGTGAAATACCCTCTGGCAGATTATCAACTACTGCCTAATATGGCTATCATAGATACTGATTTTCATATGAGCGCTCCCAAAGGACTCACGGCAGCATCGGGTATAGATGCAGTAACGCATGCACTCGAAGCATACGCATCGGTTATGGCCACCGATTATACGGACGGACTTGCAAAACAGGCGCTTAAAGTTATATTCGAGTATTTGCCTCGCGCATATGACAACGGACAGCACGACATAGAGGCAAGAGAGAAGATGGCAAACGCCGCGACCATGGCAGGTATGGCTTTTGCAAATGCATTCCTCGGCGTATGTCACTCGATGGCACATAAGCTCGGCGCATTCCATCATCTGCCCCACGGATTGGCAAACGCCCTTATGATAGAGGAGGTGCTTAGGTTCAATGCGGCAGAAGCTCCTGCCAAAATGGGTACGTTCTCTCAATACGACCATCCTCATACGCTTCAAAGGTATGCCGAGGTTGCCGATTCGCTCGGTCTCGGAGGAAAGACTGACGAGGAGAAACTTGAAAATCTTATAAACGCTGTTAACGCGCTCAAAGAAAGAGTGGGAATCAAAAAGACCATAAAGGATTACAACATAGACGAGACCGATTTCCTTGCCCGTCTGGACGAGATGACGGAGCAGGCGTTCGACGATCAGTGCACGGGCGCGAACCCGAGATATCCTCTCATGAGCGAAATAAAGCAGATGTACCTGAATGCGTACTACGGTAACAAGCACTTTACGGAAACGGAAAAGCCAACCTCTCTTGACTTCGACTTCGGAGGAGAGGACGATAAAACAAGCTATAAAAAAGCATATCTCCGTTCCAAAAACGGCCTTAAAAAATCATAAATCGAAAGGATAATGGAGGAAAGCATAATGAAACTTGACAGAATTATTGCAGTCAGAAACAACAAAACCGTTTACCGTGACGGCGACTTGTGCATGAAGGTGTTTGACAAAAATTACTCCAAAGCCGATATACTCAACGAGGCACTCAATCAGGCGAGGGTGGAGGAGACGGGTCTGAACATCCCGAAGATTCGTGAGGTAACCGTAATAGACGGTAAATGGACGATAGTTACCGATTTTATTCAAGGCAAAACGCTCTCGCAGCTTATGAAAGAGAATCCCGAAAAGAAGGATGAGTATCTCGAAAAATTCGTTGATATACAGTTGGATATACATTCAAAGAAATGTCCTCTTCTCACAAAGCTCAAGGATAAAATGAACCGTAAGATTGCCGCAACTGATTTTGATGCAACTACGCGCTATGAGCTTCACACGAGACTTGACGCTATGCCCAAACACGCAAAACTCTGTCACGGAGACTTCAACCCCTCGAACGTCATAATAACCGATGAAGGAACACCTTATATTCTGGACTGGTCGCATGCAACACAGGGAAATGCCTCTGCCGATGCCGCAAGAACTTATCTTCTCTTCTGGCTTGAAGGAGATATCGAAGGTGCAAAAAAATACCTCGAATTCTTCTGCAAAAAGAGCAATACGGCAAAGCAATACGTTCAGAAATGGATGCCGATAGTTGCCGCATCTCAGTCCGTAAAAGGCAACGAGAAGGAACGCGAATTCCTTCATTCTTGGGTTGACGTTGTCGATTACGAATAATCGAATAACCTGTGTACAAAAAACAACATTATATAAGCATATGTCTGAAAAATCAGAACTTAAAAACAAGGAGAAAGACGATGGTTAAGGTTACGGTATGTATTGGCTCCTCATGTCATATAAAGGGGTCAAGACAGGTTGTCGAACAGCTTCAGTATCTTATCGGAAGAGATAACCTCGGAGATAAGGTTGAACTCGGCGGTACCTTCTGCATGGGAAAATGCCAGAAGGGTGTATGCGTTACGGTAGACGATAATTTTTATTCCGTATCTCCCGATACGGTAGATGAATTTTTCGAAAAAGAAGTTAAGACAAAAGCGGTATAAGTATGATATACGTTGAGGTTTGCGTCGGAAGTTCTTGCCACCTCAAGGGCGCTCCCGATATTGTTGAACTGCTCAAAAGCAATATAGAGCAAAATCATCTTGAGGATGACATTATTCTCACCGGCAGTTTCTGTACCGGCAGGTGCAACAGAATAGGGGTAACGATTACTGTGGGCGATACCGTTTATCCCGGCATAACCAAGGAGGGGTTCCGCGATTTCTGGAACAACATCATAATACCCGCAACGGAAAAATCAAGGGAGTGATTGTATGGCAGACTGTCTAACGCTCAAAAAATCAAATTGCAAAAACTGCTATAAATGCATTCGGCACTGTCCGGTAAAATCAATCAGGTTTTCAGGAAATCAGGCTCATATTGTAGGAAACGAATGTATTCTCTGTGGGCAGTGCTTCGTCGTATGTCCTCAGAACGCAAAGCAGATAGTAGATGAAACGGAGAAGGTAAAGGTCCTTATTCAATCGGGGGACCCCGTGTACGTTAGTATTGCACCTTCATTTATAGCAAACTATAACGGCGTCGGTATTGATAAAATGCGAGAAGGGCTGAAAAAGCTCGGCTTTGCAGACGCAGAGGAGACTGCCATCGGCGCAACTATGGTAAAAACCGAATATGAAAAGATGCTCGAGGACGGGGAACGTGATATAGTTATAAGCTCATGTTGTCATTCAATCAATCTTCTCATTCAGAAATATTTTCCCGGGGAGCTTCAATACCTTGCCGACGTTATGTCCCCGATGCAAGCTCACTGTACGGATATAAAGAAACGATATCCGAACGCAAAGACGGTATTTATAGGACCGTGCGTTGCGAAAAAGGACGAGGCGGAGCATTACGAGGGTATTGTTGATGCCACGCTTACTTTTGAGGAGCTTACAAAATGGTTTGAGTCGGAGGGAATTACCCTCTCGGCTGACGATAATCTTAATAAAAGCGATGAGGGCCTGGCGAGGTTTTTCCCGACTACCGGCGGTATTCTCAAAACAATGACGAAAAGGCATGAAGGCTACACCTATATGGCAATTGACGGTGTTGAAAACTGTATCGCAGCTCTGCGGGATATAGAGAGAGGTAACGTACATAAATGCTTTATTGAGATGTCGGCATGTACGGGAAGCTGCATCGGCGGTCCCGTTATGGAAAAGTATCACCGCTCTCCCGTCAGGGACTATGCTGCGGTATCCGAGTATGCAGGAGAGAGAGATTTTGACATATGTCAACCGGATTCGCTTCAGATACATAAGAGTTTTGAGCCGATTGAACTTCGCCTTGCAATTCCTTCCGAGAGTGAGATTGTTGAGATTCTCAAAAAAATGGGCAAAAACCGTGCGGAGGATGAGCTTAACTGCGGTTCATGTGGTTATAATACATGCAGGGAAAAAGCCATCGCTATATATAACGGCAAGGCAGAGATATCGATGTGTCTGCCGTATCTTAAAGATAAAGCGGAGAGCTTCTCCGACTGCATTGTATCGAACACTCCTAACGGACTCATCGTCCTCAACGATTCTCTGGAGGTTCAGCAGATAAATGCGGCGGCAAGAAAAATAATGAACATTCGTTCTGCCTCAGATGTTCTCGGAGATCAGGTGATACGTATACTTGATCCTACGTTGTTTCTCCGGGTTCTGGAAACCAAGAGAAGCATAAGAAATCAGCGGGTATATCTGGCGGAATATAAAAAATACGTTGAGCAGACCATAGTCTATGATTCAACGTACAGATTACTCATATGCATAATGCGTGACGTAACGGACGAAGAAACGGAACGCGAAAAGAAAGAGAACATAAGCCGTCAGACAGTTGAAATCGCCGATAAGGTTGTCGATAAACAGATGCGCATAGTTCAGGAGATTGCATCTCTTTTGGGCGAAACTGCGGCGGAAACGAAAATTGCTTTGACTAAGCTCAAGGAGAGTATTTCCGATGAATGATTTTTGTGCCGAGATTGGCTACAAGAGCATCAGCCATGTGGGAGAACAACTCTGCGGAGACCATGTTGATATTGTGGAGCAGAGCGACACATCGACGGTTATCGTCCTTGCCGACGGTCTCGGAAGCGGAGTAAAGGCAAGCATACTCTCAACCCTGACAAGCAAGATCATATCGACAATGATGGCAGAGGGGCTCAAACTGGAGGACTGCGTACAGACGATAGCGCAGACCCTGCCGATATGTTCCGTCCGTGGAGTGGCTTATTCAACCTTTACAATACTTCATCTCGTTAACAACAGCGAAATGGAGATAATACAGTATGACAACCCGTACGTAATACTTCTTCGCGACGGTAAAAACTACGATTATCCTAAGACAGAGATGAACATAGACGGAAAAAAGATATATAAGTCGGTGGTAAAGCTCTATGAGGGAGATATATTCGTTGCCATGAGTGACGGATGTCCGCACGCCGGTATAGGGATAGCCTACAATTTCGGTTGGAAACGGGAAGAAATCATAGATTTTATGGAGACCATTTCCTGCGTTGGCTATACGGCAAAAACCCTCTCGACAATTCTCATAGACGAGGTAAACAAGCTCTACGGGGGCAAGCCCGGAGACGACGCAACTGCCTGCATAGTTAAAATACGGAAGAGAGAACCGATGAATATTCTCTTCGGTCCTCCAAGCAATCGCGATGACGCAAACAGAATGATGTCACTCTTCTTTTCAAAGGAAGGTAAGCATATAGTTTGCGGGGGAACTACCGCGTCAATCGCCGCAAAATATCTCGGAAAGCCTGTTAAGGCAAACCTTAATTTTGTTGCGAGCGACGTGCCGCCTACAGCGGAAATAGAGGGAGTAGACCTTGTTACCGAGGGTGTAATCACTGTAAACAAGGTTGTTGAATATGCAAAGGATGCAATAGGGGAAAACAAGCTTTATGAAAAATGGAGCTTCGGTCACGACGGTGCATGCCTTATATGCAGACTGCTCTTCGAGGAGGCTACCGACATAAACTTCTTTGTCGGAAGGGCAGTTAATCCGGCACATCAGAACCCCGATCTGCCGATAAATTTCAACATTAAAATGAATCTTGTGGAAGAACTCTCGGCATGCCTCAAAAAGATGGGTAAGAGAATAAAGGTTAGTTATTTCTGATTTTAAGTTTTAAGGAACGGTGAGCAAAAAATGAGAAAATTCGATACCAAAGTGCAACACCTGAAATACAAGGTGCTCAGAGAGGTTGCACGTGCCGCATGGGCGGATAAGCTGCAGGAAACCGCAATCGATATACCGAAAATCATAGTACCGGGAAAGATACCGACTATGAGATGCTGTGTATACAAGGAAAGAGCGATACTTGCCGAGCGTGTAAAAATCGCTATGGGCGGAGATAAAAACAATCCCAATGTTATCGAAGTTATAGATATTGCATGCGATGAGTGTCCGATGGGCGGATATGAGGTTACCAACTCATGCCGCGGTTGTCTGGCTCACCGTTGTGAAGACGTCTGTAAATTCGGAGCCATATCTTTTGACCACAATCACGTAGCCCATATAGACAAGAGCAAATGTAAGGAGTGCGGAGCATGCGCGAAGGTGTGTCCGTACAGTGCTATACATAACTACAAGCGTCCCTGCGAAACGGCGTGCAAGGTTAAGGCTATATCGATGGGTGAAGAAAAACAGGCTTGCATAGACAATAATAAATGTATTTCCTGCGGTTCGTGCGTATATCAGTGCCCGTTCGGAGCTATCACTGACAAGTCGTTTATACTCGACGTAATCGATATGATAAAAAAGAGCGAAAACAATACGAAATACAAGGTATTTGCCGTGGTTGCTCCATCAATATCGAGCCAGTTTACTTATGCTAAACTCGGTCAGGTTGTAAGCGGTATAAAAGAGCTTGGATTCCATACCGTAATAGAGGCGGCACTCGGAGCCGATATGGTTGCCGAGGCGGAGTCGAAGGAGCTTGTGGAAAAGGGATTTCTCACCAGCTCGTGCTGTCCCGCCTTTGTTGATTTCATAAATAAGAATTTTCCTGCACTGAAACAGTTTGTTTCTCATAATCTTTCTCCCATGGGCACTATTGCAAAGTACCTCAAAGAGCATGAGGCTCCGTGCAAGATTGTTTTCATAGGGCCGTGTACCGCAAAGAAAATGGAGGTACAGAAGGAGAGTACAAAGCCATACGTTGATGCTGCAATGACGTTTGAGGAGCTTCAGGCTCTCTTTGATTCAAAGGATGTTGATATAACAACTCTTAAGGAGGGAGTACTCGATAACGCATCGTATTTCGGAAGAATATTTGCACGTTGCGGAGGGTTATCCGATGCCGTTGCAGAGGGGATAAAGGAGCAGGGACTTGACTTTATACTTAAACCGTGCTCATGCGACGGAATAGAGGCGTGCAAGGTTGCACTTCTTCAGAAGAGCCACAACAAGCTCGATGCGAATTTCATTGAGGGTATGGCGTGCATTGGCGGCTGTATAGGCGGTGCGGGCTGTCTTACTCACGGTGAGAAAAACAAAGCCGAGGTCGACAAATACGGCAGAGAGGCATACGAGAAAACCATCTCAGACGCCGTCTCCGTGTTAAAATAACCTGCTTTCCGCAAATCGTATATTTATAAAGGAAAGTGTATAAAAAAACAGGATAAGCACGTTTGATTGTGCATATCCTGTTTTTATTACTTTTCAAGGTTGAATACGGACTCAACGTATGGCTCGGACATAGTTTTACAAACAAGGGTTGCAGGGTAAGTAATGAGAGACGAGTGAATTACTCCGACTTCATTTACGGCTCCGTCTATCTTTTTACCATCTTTATCACATATATAAAACTTTACTGTGTGATTCTGAGCACCGAGCGGAAGGGTATACGGAATAAGATATGAGACGTCATCATATCCGTCACGCACGAGTTCGTCAACGTGTTTGTTTCTGGATACGGATACGGTATCACCGCATCTGTAATGAGTTAGCCCGTCCGAGGATATGAGGCGTATTTCCGACACGGCGGTTTTTTTATATAGCATTGAATATATACTTCGTGCCGCCTGTTTACCCATTATATCATATCCTTTTTGAGAATAATGAATATCGGTAAACCCGAGCCTTGAATTATCGAAGAGTTCGCCGTCGAAGAAATATTTTTCGTCGGGGTACTTCCAGGATTCCGTAATGTTTGAAGCAATGAAAAAGTCTTCAAATTTCAGGGCAGAGGCATATTGAGCCAGACGTGATGCCTGCAGATAGAGCGCAGGGCTTTTGTCGCTTTTTTGACGGGCTCTTACCGCCATTATTGCTGTAAAATCAAGAGGGTGCTTTAACCTGCCGCTTATTCTCCTTGACATTTCCGTAAAGTCCTTAAAATAACTGTCGGCATCGGTTAAGCCGTTTTCGTCCTCCGCTCCTTCTCCCTGAAGCCATACCATTAATAAATGAGAGAGCTCATATTTGTCGTTGTTTTCATAAAGAAAGTCAAGCGCACCGTTTACTCTCCTTACCGCTTGGTCAATGAGGTCGCCTTCGCCACCGTCCGTGCGTATCCAGTCGCTTATCGGAGCACCTCCACGGCATGAATGGACTATAAGGGGTTTCTCTATCTTTGAGTTTTTAACTCCGAGATTATATAGTTCATCGGCGAGAGCCGAGTAGAATCCCCTTGCAAGAGGGGAATTTTTGTTTTCACGTCCTTGTTCAAAGATGGGCTCCCACAGCGGAAGAGGCGAGTGGAAGTCTTCTATCAGGCATTTGTTGTTGAAGTCCCATACGTATGACGAGCCAATGTGCGGAAAGGTGGCATCTTCTTCTTTGTAAATGCCGAATTCCCCCGACGCGTTTGACTGCCCGTTTACAAGTATCAGATTTATCCTTGCTTTTTCAACATTTATATCAAATTTCGCATGCTCGCCGTGAATATCGAATTTTAGAGTTGCACGTCCCGTTTTTTCGAATTTCGTTCTGCCGTTTTCGAATATTGCTATTTGCGGTATGAGCGATACGTTGTCGGCACCACTCGGCAGAGAGTAGTAGTCTCCTATCTGAAAATTCATTTTTTTCCCTTTCAATTTCGAAAACTTAATAAAAGTTACGGTTTACAAGCTTTCGGCGGTCAATATCGCCAGTCCTGATTTCGGAATATTAATCCTTGCAAGTCCCGAAATTTTCCCGGTTTCAATCAGATTTCCCATACAATCCGTTATGTCATAATTATACCTGTCGTTTTGAACATCGAGATATAAGTTTTCTTTGCCGGTGCCGTTAATCAAAACGATATTTTCGAATCTCTTATCGATTTCAATCAATCTGTTTGCATACAATACGGCGAAAAGTCTGTTATCAAGCTCAGAACTCAAAGAGGTGTAATTACATTCCGGATTATCGGCTTTGAATTTACCGTTTAAAATTGTATCAACGTTTTTCTTCCAAACCGACAAATAGTATTTTAGCATTTTAATGTGTCCGTTCGGGATTTTGTCCAGAAGAACGGAAATTTGAGGGACACAGAACATTGAGTTTATTATTTGCATTGCGGCATTCTCGGGGGTATCGTTCAAATCCCACATAAGCATATCCGAATGTACGGGCGTTTTGCCTGATAAAAATCTTATATCTGCACTACCCATACGGTTTTTTATCATATCCGCAGGGCAGTCCATAACCCTCAGCATATTACCGCATTTTGCAACGGCAGGCCCTATATAGCATTGTCTGAATTCAAAACAAAGGTCGGGTTTGATTTTCGTTAGCTCGGTGTATATTTCCGTAAGAAGCAGTTCAACCGCATCTTCTATGGACTCAGTATCTCTGCGGTCGTCCTCCTGATTATCCATTGGATATGAAAAATTATCAATGAAGTCGAGCTTGAGTCCGTCAAAGTTCCATTCCTTTACTGCTTTTTTATATATGTCTATAAGATATTTACGACATTCCTCGTATCTTATATCTATGCACCCATATCCGTCTTCACACATATTGATGATTTTATCTTTGAATCTGTCATATGCCTTAGAGTGTATTCCGACGAATGGAACGGAAAACCATATCATAACCTTCATTCCGACGTTATGTATTTCATCAACGAGCGCTCTCATATCGGGTATTTTGCTCTTTGCAAGTTCCCAGTCTCCGCAATAGGCATATCCTCGGCTGTTATCCTCGGTCTGCCATCCGTCGTCTATTATAATTGTTTCCATGCCAAGCTCTTTCGCCATTCTGCACTGTTTGATTAACGCTTCTGATGAGAGCATTTGATGAAAACTATACCATGTAGAATACATAGGTTGCTTTGCAGATTCGGGAACGTCGGATTCGCAGTAGTTTCCTTCACTACGCCACCAGTCCCGAACTTCTTTTATGGATTCTTCATAGCGTTTGTTTGCGGTATCGATTCTTATTTTTGTTTCATACACGTCAAAGGGGCTTATGGGAATGGTAAAGAAATCGATACGGCAAAACAGCTCGTTGCTTTCTTCAATAACTCCCGTTTTTATCTCTATTGGCGTTTTTGCATCAAGTACGGATATGTTTATAACGTTCTCGCCGTCAGCACCAATAATCTGTTGCATTGGACTGCCGGATGCAATTCTCGAAGATGAATTGTTCGTTTTCCAATTGGGTTGGAGTGAACGCAAAAAACCGCATTTGCTGTTCCAGGTGGAAAATGCTTTTGCCAAAGGATATTTGAATTCCACGCTTATTACCCCGATGTTCTGGCAGTTGGAATCGTTTGTCACCTTAAAAGTAAAAAATGACACATTGTTTTTAATCTCTGATGTGCTTATTTCAGCTTTTAACTCTGTTTGATTGATTACATTCATATAGACAGCTTCTTTCTGAATTTGTTTAATTTTATGTCTTGTGCACAATTCCTACGATTTTTCCTTTGATTTTCAGACGGCAGTATTCGTTTTCGGATATGATTACGGGTTTGTCTTCGCAGTAGAGCATGATACTTTTTGGGTGTTCATAAATATAGATTTTCGATATCTCATCCTTGCCGTCTAAAGTTACAAGATATAAATCACCGTTATCAATGTGTTCGCATTTGCGTATCAGAATAATATCGTTTCGATTGATTTTATCGTCAGAGCATAAGTTTTTATCTGCTACTACAAAGTAATCGAATTTGCCGATGTTTTTTTCGATTTCATCGGACAAGTCATTGACTGTGTCTTCTTTTTTGTCATTTGCAGCCGTGATGATTCCTTCGCTCCATCCCATAAGTACTGAAGGTGACGTTTCCAAAGCGCTCGCAAGCGCTTCCAATTTTTCCGCAGGGATGTTTGATATAATTCCGTTTTCGTATCTTTGGATTGTTTGACGGCTTGTGCCGACGAGTTTTGCGAGTGCTTCGAGAGTATAACCCTTGTTTTTTCTGAGTAAATGAATACGTTCTCCTGTTGTGGTCATAAGAAGCTCCTTTTTTGCTTTCTTGACACATATAGTGTAACACAAAAAGAAAATTTATGCAATAAAAACATTATTTTTTGAAAAAATTACTTGACAAGTGACAAAATATGGTGTATTATGTAACATATTAAGTGACAAAACAAGGAGAAACATCACATGTGTGACATTTTACGTTATAAAGAGAGAACAGGACTCTCTGATAAATGCGATAAGGTAAGACGTGAGTTATCCGACTCCGTTGATAAGTTGGTTATCAAATCGGCCGTATATGCGGAATTGTTCGGCAGGGTGGATGAACTGAGGAGAGAATACTCGGACTCGGTTGTCTTTGATGAAATAGGGAAAATAGTAGAGAAAGCTCAGAGCGAGCTGGCGGCTTTGCGGGCGAAAATATCCGAGCTCGCAGATGAGTTATCTGATATTGACGGTATAGAACGGAGGATGTGATATGAGAGCAAATAAAATACCCGATGACATAGATAAAATCATTGCAGCGGTGTGCCATGATTATAAAAGAAGAAAAAATCTGATAGAGGGAGGGCATGTAAACGGTGACGTCAGGGCACATTACATAAAAATGAATTCGGCTCTCGAGAGCGCACTTGACGAGGAGTGCGAAGCAGGTCTGCGCAAGGATATGCTCGACGATATAGCGATTCGCCGCGGATACAGGAAAACGCCTGCATACTACGTATCTCAGGTAACCTATTATGACAGAAAGCGACGTGTAAAATATGCGATAGCAAAAAAACTGCATTTGCTGTAAAATCTAAAACAAAAGCGGAAATACTCATCAAATTTTAATTACTATAAATCTTATCGGTAGTATGGTGGATGCTATCCTAACTATCGGTTGCGCAGCGGGAGCCGTCATCAAATGGATACTGAAGCAAAACAAATTTCACTTAATTCTCTCATGTAGCTTCATTGCAACGGGCATAAAAGCTCATGACCATCTCTAAAAGCACCGAGCGGAGAAGCATATCTCTACTCGGTGCTTTGTCGTACATCAGAAGACAATTCCTACAAAGAATTTGGTGTTCGCATTACAATCGATTGGTGAGCCGTGGCAGAAGTCGCCCTTACGGCGGGGTTGCGAACTGCATTCGGCTAATGGAAAAAATTGAAAAACTGTAAGCAAGGTTTTACGCCGAGGGCATTTCGTTCGCCACAGGCACAAAAAAACAGCAGGACAAGCCTACTGTTATTTTTTGGTGACCCGTGGCAGAATCGAACTGCCGTTTAAACCTTGAGAGGGTCTCGTCTTAGCCGCTTGACCAACGGGCCGTATCACCTGTTATGAAGCTTGTCGGCGAATCTGTAATTTCACTACAAATACGCAAATAATGGGCAACAAACTTTCTGCACGTATTATAACATGTCTTTTTCAAAAAATCAATACTTTTTGCAAAAAAATCTCATATAAATATAAATATGCACGAAACTATGACGCGGTATTTCTAACGTGGTATGGGCTTTGATATATAAAAATACCGTGAATTAATCAAACAACAGTTGCCTTCACGGTATTGGAATTTTCTATCAGTCAATCCACCATATTTTGTTGTAGAGAAGTAAAGTTACGATATCTATTGCCCATACAAAAGGAATTCCTACTACTATGAGGACTGCCGCAATAACGGCACCGACATTGTTGCCCTTAACAAGGCTGCGCATAACTCTCGATACATTCCAGATGATGTCGATACCCGGAAGAGCAAGAATTATTTTTGCGAGCAGCGGAAGTGAATCAAGTGACTTAATCAAATCTTTCATATCAAAAATCTCCTTTCTACATATTTGTATTTATAGTTATTATACTCAAAATATCGTTTAATGAAATACTGAACGTAATATTATTCTCACGGTTGCCATATATGAATGTGTGTTCAGACAGGTATGGATACAACTATTTGCTTAAAATAAGCGTGGATTTACTAAGAAGGGCTATGGGGTGATAAGATTCCTTCGAGGTACGAAGTCCCGCGTCTCCCGTATCTTCCTCACGGTTAATATACTTCACAGTATCATCGGCAAAGGCACGGGCAAATTCCTGAGCAATCTTTTGATACGAACCGCTGAAGGAAGTATCTGCCTTTTCAATATGGGCAAAGAGGGTATCCCCCATTTTCTCGCCTATGGAAAAAGCCACGATTCTTTCACCGCAGTAAAGCGCAACTCCGAGTTGTTTGTATTCCTTCCAGTTAGTAAGTACCTCAAAAACGATTTTTCCGTCTGCGACGGCTGTGGGAACGTTCTCGTTCGTTTTCCCGCTATCTTCCATATATTTATAGAAAGATATAACGTCTTTTGCATTTTCTTCGTTTATTATTTCCGTATGCCAATCGGGATTATCTCGATTGAATCTGTTGACGTGGTTTCGCTGTCCCGACAGTTTTTTCCCCGAATATGTGAGAAATTCGGAAGCGTCGTAAAGATAGTCAAACCATGCCGGGTCCGCATCGACGTCGGAAACGTTATATCTTTCCGACAGATATTTGATTTCTTCATCTGTTACGTTGCAAAGCATGACGGTATCATTATCGTTCAGAATGCGGTCGAGCACGCCGTCGACGTTTTTTCCTACGGGGAAGCTATATGCCGTTCTGCCAAAGTAATTTACCCTGAATACAAGGGTTGCATCAATCAGTGCCTGTTCCGTATTAAAGAAGTTTCTCCACATAACGGCGGTGCCCGGTGTGAAGTCGCATATCCTTTTATCGGTGAGAGAAAAGTATTCGCCGAGCATATCAATATCGCTCAAAAGCGTTTTTCTGAAAACAAAATCATCGCTGTTCATCATTTAATCAATTATGTTAATTTAACCTGTATTTTGCTGTTTGTTTTCCGGTTTTCCGAAATCCGGAAGACATATACACTACATTAAGTATATAGCAAAAGCGAAGAAAAGTCAATACAAAAGGAAAACAAAGAGCTATGAAAAGATAATAATGTTGTGAAGGAGCTGTACGGAGTATATGAAAAAGGCATCACTTTTTTTCAAAATATTGCCGATAATAATATTCACCATTACGGTGTTTCTGACGGAGAGCTTTGATACCTTTGCAGTTTTACTGCTATCAATCATGATTCATGAGTCAGCTCATTTCCTCGTTTTTCTTTCAGTAGGCGGAGTAGGTTCTTTCCGTTGCGTTACGGGAGGGCTCAGTATGGATACGGGAGATGGGAGCATGCCGTACGTTTACGAGCTCGCCCTCACCGCCGCGGGGCCGCTCGCCAATCTTACGTGCGTCATATTGATGCTTTTGGTAAGCAAAGGACAGCCAGGTACTGCCGTGTGGGTTAATCTGTCTCTTGCGGCGGCAAATCTGTTGCCCATAAGAACGCTCGACGGGGGCAGGATTGTCTCTGTCATTTGCAACCTCGTTTTCCCGTTTTCGGTGTCAAAAACGGTATCTGATGCAATATCTGCCGTATGTGCTTTTTCAGTTGCGTTTCTTTCTCTGTACATATGGTTTCGCACGGGCAAGGGTGAATACTTCGTTTTTTTCTCATTTTTGTGTGTTGCGAGACACTTTGCAAACGATAAATGTTAAAATATACCAAAAACGAGAAAAAACGAGAAAACAAGAGAAAACAAAAGCATTAAAGAGTATATCTAAAAATATTTTTGAATTTTCGTAATTAATTCAATTTAATCCTGAAATTCTTTGAAAAAAAATGAATTTTTTTTGTAAAAACTATTGCATTTTCGAAAAGTATTTGTTATAATTCTACACGTATTTTTCAATACGGATTTTTTTGAATTTTTCAGCTCGGAAGGAGACTTGTCAGGAATGAAAAAAATAATTGAGTTAAAAGGAATTTCAAAAGAATTTGACGGAGAAAAGGTGCTTGATGACATTAACCTTGATATTATGGATAAGGAGTTCGTAACGCTTCTCGGACCGTCAGGCTGCGGAAAAACCACGACTCTTCGAATAATAGGAGGTTTCGTTACCCCTGATGCGGGAGAGGTTATATTTGACGGACAGAAGATAAACGATCTGCCCCCCTACAAGCGTCACGTAAATACCGTGTTTCAGAAATATGCGCTTTTCCCTCATCTTAACGTATATGATAACATTGCTTTCGGGCTTCGACTCAAAAAGCTGTCCGAGAATGAAATACATGAAAGAATGGAAAAGATGCTCAAAACCGTTGCTCTTACGGGATTTGAGCACAAGAACGTAAATCTCCTCTCCGGAGGACAGCAGCAGAGAGTTGCCATTGCCCGCGCGCTCATAAACGAGCCTCGTGTGCTTCTTTTGGACGAGCCTCTCGGCGCTCTCGACCTCAAGCTCCGCAAAGATATGCAGAACGAGCTTAAAAACATTCAGAAGCAGACAGGAATCACGTTTATATACGTAACCCACGACCAGGAAGAGGCACTGTCAATGTCCGATATAGTTGTGGTTATGGCGGACGGAAAAATCCAGCAGATAGGAACTCCTACTGATATATACAACGAGCCCGTGAATGCATTCGTCGCTGATTTTATCGGAGAGAGTAATATTGTCGACGGTATAATGCTGCAAGACAATAAGGTAAAGTTCTCGGGTCATATATTCGATTGCGTTGATAAGGGCTTTGGCAAAAACGAACCCGTAGACGTTGTCGTACGCCCTGAGGACGTTGATGTCGTCGCGCCCGAGAAAGGAATGCTCAAAGGCGTCGTTACATCTATAACCTTCAAGGGAGTTCATTACGAAATTATAGTCGATATCGGCGGCTTTAAGTGGATGATACAGTCTACGGACTATGTTGATATCGACCAGAAAATAGGGCTCTACATTGAGCCCGATGCAATTCATATAATGAAAAAATCCGAGTATTCGGGACAGTTCGGAGACTATTCTTCATACAGCGAGGAATTTGACGAGCTTGATATCATCCCTGACGAGGATGAAGAGAACGATGCGGTCGCAGAAGAGGAGGAGGCAAATGAATAAAAAAGAGTTAAGGCGTTCCTCTCCCGTATTTCCTCATGTTATATGGAGCTTCCTGTTTATAGTTCTGCCTTTGATTTTCGTTTTGTATTATGCTTTTACTGACTCTGACGGCAGGTTCACTTTTGCAAACATTCTGGGACTCGGAGATTATACGCAGACATTTTTGCTGTCAATAAGCATGTCGGTCATAGCGACCGTGATATGCGTAATAATAGCATACCCTCTCGCTTATTTCATATCGAAGGCAAAGAAAGAGCATCAGAAAATGCTTCTGTTCCTTGTTTTGGTTCCTATGTGGATAAATCTGCTTATTCGTACCTATTCCATGATGGCTATTATGGACGATGAGGGTATGCTCAATAAGCTTTTGTCCGCACTTAACATGGGAACCGTGCATCTGATAGGCACCAAGGGCGCGGTTATTTTCGGTATAGTATACGACTTTCTCCCATATATGGTACTGCCCATATATACCGTCATGAGTAAGCTCGATAAGAGCCTTATCGAGGCATCGAGCGACCTTGGTTGCAGTAAACTGCAAACGGTGATAAAGGTTATACTCCCTCTGACAAAGTCGGGTATAATATCAGGTGTCACCATGGTTTTCGTTCCGTCAATAAGTACGTTCTACATTTCGCAGAAGCTCGGCGGAGGTACATTCGACCTTATCGGTGATACCATAGAGAGACAGTTCTCAAATCCCACTACCTACAATATAGGAGCTGCGATATCTCTCGTTATGATGGTGCTCATACTCCTGTCCTTGTACGTTATGAACAAATTCACGGGTGACTCCGACGATACGGAGGGCATGATAATATGAAAATATTTTCAAGAATATATATGACGCTTATCTATATACTCCTGTATACTCCGATAATCGTACTTATGCTCATATCCTTCAACAAAACGGCTACGACAAGCAGTTTTTCAGGTTTTTCCTTCCACTGGTATAAGGAGCTTTTCTCAAGGAGCGACGTTTTCGACGCACTGAAAAACACCCTCATAGTAGCGACACTCTCGGCGGCAATATCAACAATAATAGGCACCGCAGCGGCAGTCGGCCTATGTAAAATGAAGAACCGCAGGGCAAAGGGGCTTATTGATTCGGTCACGAACATACCTATGATGAACCCGGAAATAGTAACCGGTATTTCCATGATGCTTCTTTTCGTAGCTGTATTCTCTATATTCGGAGATAGAATGACACTCGGTATGGGTACGGTGCTTATAGCCCATATAACGTTTAACCTGCCGTACGTTATACTTAACGTATCGCCGAAAATAAGACAGCTCGACAGACATCTTCCGGAGGCGGCGCTCGACCTGGGTTGCACTCCTATTCAGTCCTTCTTCAAGGTTGAGCTTCCGAATATACTTTCGGGCGTCGTCAGCGGATTTATCATGGCATTCACGCTTTCTTTGGATGACTTCGTTATAACTTACTTCGTCAGCGGAGCTGAATTCCAGACACTTCCGATACTCATATACAATATAACCAAAAAGCCTATGAAGCCGGATATATACGCACTGTTTACGCTGATAATCATAACAATATTTACTCTTCTTCTCATCTCGAACGTAATAAGCGCGAGAGGCGAGCGTAAGAACGTAAAACGGAGGTGAGACGATGAAAAAAATATTTTCTCTCTTATTTGCCGTAGTGATTGTTTTTGCCCCCCTTACACTCATGACCTCGTGTTCGTCGGGGGATAAGGTTGTCACTCTGAACGTATATAACTGGGGCGAGTATATAAGCGACGGAAGCGAAGATTCATACGATACCAACCGTGAATTTGAGATATATTGGAACGAGAATCTTGCAGAAGAATACGGATACAGAATCAAGGTAAACTACTCAACGTACGCATCGAACGAGGATATGTATAACAAACTCGTCAGCGGAAGCGCAAGGTACGACGTCATCATACCGAGCGATTATATGATTCAGCGTCTTATAGCCGAGGATATGCTATATGAGCTCAACCCGTCCGAGAATCTCTCAAATTATCAGTATATCGACGAAAAATTCCGCAAAGTTTACTATGATCCGGAAGGTAAGTACAGTGTTCCTTACGCATACGGAGTTGTCGGCGTTATATACAATACCGATTACGTCAGCGAGGACAGCGAGGGCTTCGGCTCATGGAATCTCATGTGGAACGAAGAGTATAAGGGAAAGATACTCCAGTTCAACAATCCGAGAGATGCATTCGGCACTTCGCTTTACCGACTCGGTTATGACGTAAATACCGAGAACAAGGAAGAATGGAAACGAGCCCTTGAAGAACTTGCCGTTCAGAAGACTCTCGTACAGAGCTACGTTATGGACGAAATATTCAACAAGATGGAGACCGCTTCCGCATGGATATCGGCATATTACGCAGGGGATTTCCTTACCATGCACGGCAATAACGATTCTCTTGATTTCTATTACCCGACCGACGGTACAAATATCTATATCGATGCTATGTGCATACCGAAGAATGCAAAGACTCCCGAGGCCGCAATAGAATATATAGATTTCATGCTTGCCGAGGATGCGGCTGTCGCAAACGCCGAATATACCTGTTATGCAACACCGAACAGACTCGTGTATGAAAATGAGGAATATATAGAGTATATAAATGACTGCTACGGCGGTGAAGCATTCGACAGCGGTATGGACATACTTTACTGCATCACGGAAGAAATAACACCCGACACCGATTATTCGGACACCGAAGTAACGCACGTTTCATATTATCATGCCATTGACAATACCGAGGAAAACGGCGATCTGCTCAACTATACCAACGACCTTTGGGAGACACTGAAAATCGAGGACAGCGGTTCGCTTTGGGTATATATAACCGCAGGTGTAATAGTAGCACTCCTTATCGGCTGGGCATTGTACGCTTACATCAGGAAGCGCACAAGGGAATCCAAGTATTGAGGGCCGCAAACAGCAAATAATAAAAACAAGGATATAGAACACGTTTTGTGAACTATATCCTTTGTTTTAAATTTTCTTAGATTTACTGAGCTTTATTACGGTCTCAACATGACCCGTACGCGGGAAGAGGTCGAACGGATACGCCGTTGAGTGCACATAACCGTTTTTGCAGAATAATGCGACGTCACGTGAGAGGGTATCGGGGTTGCAGGAAATGTAAACTATAGTTTTCACATTGAGTTCGTTGCAAATATAATTAATCAAGGTATCATCGCAACCCTTACGCGGTGGGTCGAGAAATACCGTATCCGGCATAAACGGTTTACCGTCTTTTGAGGCAACCGAAAACAGGCTTTTTGCATCCTTTGCGTCGGCACAGTAGAATTCCGCATTTTCGATGCCGTTAAGCTTTGCATTCTCTTTTGCACATTCAACGGCACTTTCTACAATTTCAATCCCGACAAGACGCCCGGCGTTATATGCACAGGTGATTCCTATGCTTCCTATACCGCAGTACAGATCTAAAACGACCGAGTCATTGCTTATATCGGAAAGCTCCCGTGCTTTTGCATACAATCTCTCGGTCATATCGTGATTAACCTGGTAGAAGGAGGCGGGGGTTATTCGCAATTTTTTACCGCATAATACATCTTCGATATAGTTGCTGCCACGAAGAAGTACATATTTATCCGAGCATATTACGTTAGTCTTTTCGGAATTAATATTTAGAGAAAACGAGACCGCTTTCGGATATTTTTGAAGAAGTTCGTCGGCAATTTCTTCAATGTGAGGTATCTCTCTCTTAGTTACTACAAGGACAACGGATATTTCTCCCGTTGCTTCACCGCGGCGAAGATATATATGACGGATGAGTCCTGTCTGATTTTCTTCATCGTATGGTTTTATTCTGTATTTTGCAAAAGCACTGCGCAGTTCGTTAACTATATCGGAGAATATTTTCGGTTGCAAAGGACAGCTTGCAGCTTCCGTTATTCTGTGACTTCTGGGGGCGAAAAAACCTATCGTTATCCCGTTTGCGTTCATACCGACGGGGTACTGAGCTTTGTTTCTGTATTCGCACGTTTTGCCGTTTGATTCAATAGCATCGACGTTGACCTTCAAACCTGATTTTGCAAATGCATGTCTGACGTACTCTTCCTTCAGCTCAAGCTCCGCCTCGTATGAAATTTCTCGGTACGTACAACCGCCGCATGAGGTGTTTTTGCACGACGGAGACGTCCTTATATCCGACTTTTTTATAAAGCTCTCGCATCTTGCTACGGCATAGGTGGAATTGACTTTTATCACCTTTGCGTTTATCCTATCGCCGGTAACTGCACCTGATACAAAAACGACCATCCCGTTATATTTTGCCACCCCGAAACCGAGGTTGTTGATGCTTTCTATTGTCAGATCGATAATCTCGTTCTTTCTCAACTTATCCATATATCTCCAAAACTGCTTTCCGATCGCGTTATATGTTGTGACGAATACTGTAAAACTCAGTCGGAAAAAGATATTATATTTTAACATAATATTAAAAATATGTCAAGAAACTAAGTTATAATATACATTCGCTTGACAATTCAACCGTAATTTGTTATACTGAATTGTAAAAGCGGTTGTTTAATTAATCGCTGACATATAAATATGACACTTATCTTTATTATATAAAAATTTAATAGTTCCGGGAGGTACAAATGTATAATAAGAATTATCCTCTTTACGAAGTGACAAAAATCGATACAATTAAGGAAATTATGGAAAATGCAATAGCGGAGGCAGGCGAGAAAATCGCATTTCGCTACAAGGACGGCGACGGCGTCGTGGACGTTACCTACGAGGAATTTTACAATGACGTAAAGGCTCTCGGGACCGCAATATGCTCGCTCGGATTCGGTCGTTCTCACATCGCCATGGTGGGAGAAAACAGTTATCGCTGGGTAGTCGTATATCTCGCTTCTCTTATGAGTGAGGGTGTTTTCGTGCCAGTGGATAAGGAGCTTCCCGATGCTGACAAGGTTAACGTTATCTGTGACAGTGACACCGAGATAGTATTTTATTCCGAGAAGTACGAGAAGGCTCTCATGGAAAATGCAAATGTCATGGAGAACGTAAAGTATTACGTCGGTTTCTCGCGCTCCGAGGACGCGGGCAAATTCCTCTCATTTGACGATATGCTCAAGAAGGGAAGAGAACTTCTCGCCCAGGGAGACAGAACGTATCTGGATATGCAGAGCGACCTCAGAGCATTGAAAATGTTAGTATATACGTCGGGCACTACGGGAATGAGCAAGGGCGTTATGCTCTGTGAAAACAACCTCGTCAGCATAGTTTACTATGGTCTTCAGGTGTCTACGGTATACGATACGTGTCTCTCGATACTTCCGTATCATCATACCTATGAGGCTGTGGCAGGACTTCTGGTTTCTCTGCATCATCATTCCACGATATGTATCAATGATAACTTGAAATCAGTTCTCAAAAACCTTTCGATATTCAAGCCGGATTATATATACGTCGTTCCCGCTTTTGCTGAAATGTTCTACAAGAAAATATGGGCTAATGCCGAGGCAAACGGAAAGGCGTTCGGTCTGAAAGCACTTATAAAAGCATCAAATGCAATGCGCAAGGTCGGAATAGATAAGAGACGTCAGCTCTTTGCGCAGATACACGACAGTTTTGGCGGCAATCTCAAAAAGATTGTGTGCGGAGGAGCACCGATAAGAGCTAAAATCGGAAAGTTCTTCGAATCAATCGGTATTGATCTTATAAATGGCTACGGAATAACGGAATGTTCTCCGCTGGTCAGCGCAAACCGGGACTTTTTCAATAACCATGAAACGGTCGGAGTTCCGCTCCCTTGTTGCGAAATAAAGTTCGACGATATAGCTGACGGCATCGGCGAAATATGCGTCAAAGGACCGTCGGTGATGCTCGGATATTATAAGCATCCCGAGCTTACCGCAGAGGTCCTCGATGATGAGGGATGGTTCAAAACGGGCGACTACGGCAGAATGAATTCAAAGGGTCAGCTCATCATAACGGGAAGAAAGAAAAATATCATAGTTCTCGACAACGGAAAAAATATTTATCCGGAGGAGCTTGAAGACTACATTTCCTCAATTCCTTACGTTGACGAAGTCGTGGTTTTCGGAATCAAGGATGCCCAGGGACAGGAAACTGCTCTCGGAGCAGAGGTATATCTGAATGACGATAAGCTCAAGGAGCTTGGTATAACCGACGCGGAGAGCAGTGTTAAAAAGGACGTTGCAAAGGCATGCTTCCTTTTGCCGTCATACAAGCGCATAAAGAAGATATATATAAGAGCGATACCGTTCGAAAAGACCACGACAAACAAAATCAAACGCTCCAGCGTTATACACAAATAATATTAATCGTACCCGTTTCAAAACGGAAGAGACGACGCCATATAATCGCATAATTAATCGGACGCGATTGAGGATTTACTATGGACTTTAATGACAGAAGGAATTCTACCTGCTGTTTTACCGGGCATCGGATGATATCCGATGATGAAAGGGAAAAACTTTCCGACAGACTGTCAGAAACGATTGAAAAGTTAATAGATGACGGAGTTGTATATTTTGTATGCGGAGGCGCTCTCGGCTTCGACACTATGGCGGCAAACGCCGTTATAAATGCACGCAGGCATCATCACCTGATAAAGCTGATAGTTATAACGCCCTGCCGTAATCAGTCTGTTTCATGGACTATTCGCGACCGTCGCACGTACGACGACATTCTTTTACAGGCGGACGGCGTGGTATGTTTGTCGGAAAAGTATTACGACGGATGTATGCAGGCTCGCAACCGCAGAATGGTGGATATCAGTTCCCGATGCGTGGCTTATATGCGACACAAACGAGGCGGCACCGCATATACGGTAAAGTACGCCGAGGAAAACGGACTATCCGTTATGTTTCTTTGATGATTCGTCAATGAAAAAGGGGCTTAGTCATAGCATTAACAAATTGTGAGAGTTATGTGAGCCATAACAAAAAACCAAGCTCAAATCATATGATTTGTCTTGGTTTTTGTTGTTTTTGTATAGGGAAATTCAAATTTTCCAATTTGACTCAGCCCCTTTTTATTATGCTGTTATGAAAGAAAGAAAACCAACGACTCCGAATGCTGCGAGGCTCATGATGAGTCCGGCAACGATAATCCCTGTAAAAATAGCGGGCAGAGCATATTTCATCCTCATATTAAGAGTGGCGGCGACAAGAGAGCCGGTCCATGCTCCCGTTCCGGGAAGAGGGATGGCAACGAACAGAAAAAGACCGAGAGAGGCGCGTTTCATTACTTTATCGGAATGCTTCTGTGCCTTGTTCTCTATCCACAGAGCAATTTTGGAAAGGTGTTTGATCCCCTTCATCCATTCAAGGATTTTACGAATAAAAAGTAGTATAAACGGTACGGGAATAAAGTTTCCGACAACGCATACGGCATATGTTAATACCCAGTTTAAGTCCCATGCCGCGGCGAGAACAATGGCGGCTCTCAGCTCGGCTATCGGCACCATGGAAAACAGAAATATGAGTATGTATTTTTTCATTTGTCATTTTTCCTTTTTGATTTTTTAATAATCGGAAATGCATAGCCGATAACGGCAAGGACGGTTAGATACAAAATACACAGAAGAATGAAAACGTCTCCTACTACAGAGTACAGAGTATTTGAATTGACAGTATATATATCTTCGGTTAGACTGTCGCTTACAAGGGGAAGGGTCTCGGATACTATCTTACCTTTCGGGTTTATTATTGCCGATATTCCTGTGTTTGCGCTGACGGCAAAATATCGTCCGTTCTCAACTGCACGAAGCACGGAATGTGCATGGTGTTGATATATTGCACGGCTGTCAAGAAACCACGAATCGTTTGTTGATACTATCATGACTTCGGAGCCCGCGAGAACGCTCTCACGTACAATAGACGGGTATACGGTATCAAAACATATAAGAGAACCTATCTTTCCCATGTCGGTATCAAAGGGGTTTGCCTGTGTGCCTATGTCGAGTTTTAACGCAGACATGGTAAGCTCTGCAAGAGGGGGCGCGACTTTTTCAATCAGGGATTCATATGGCACAAATTCTCCGAATGGAACGAGTTTTCGTTTGCTGTATACGGTATCGCCAAGCGAGCCGTCGGGGTAAAATATAAAAAGAGAAGTATACTCTTTTACGTTTTCCATATCGGAATAGTCATCGAAGAATGCACCGACTATTATCGTTGCATTCGTATCGCGAGCGAGCTTTGACACTTCGTTTTTGTAATATCCGCGTTTCGGGTCGAGAGACGTGGGTATTGCCGTTTCCGGCCATATTACGATGTCGGGTGGATTTTCTTTTTTGCATATTTCTTCCGTCATATTCTTATAAGAAAGGAATGATGCGTTCGCCGTCGTCCATTTTTCAAGCGACGATATGTTTGCCTGAAGAACGCTTATGCGAATGCGGTTGTCTTCACTCTCTGCGCTCATCGGAACGTGGTATATTATCGCTCCGGCACAGAGGTTAATCATAAAGACGGCAAGGGCAAATACCAGCCCCGTTCGCATCATATGCACTGAATATATACGTCTTAGTCCGAATATTGCATAAGCGAGAAGCACGTTTACGGATATAATTACCCCTACCAAAAAATGCGAGCCGAAAAGCGATGCGCTCTGAATAAGATACGGGTGTCTGTAAAGCCCTATTGCAGGGCTTGCCCACGGGACGCCTGCCCACGTGAGCGTTTGCAGATAATCGAAAAAGCAGAATAGCGATATAAAGGCTGTTACCTGAAGTGAGAAGTGCCGCAACCTTACGCATACAAGACGCCATAACGGAAGAAAGAAAGCGTAAAAGATACTTTGAAAGAGGGAAAGACCTATCCATGCAATATAGGTAACTGCGAGTGCGGATGAGCCGTCGGTGGCTCCGATGTCAAGCGAGCGCAATGCGAGAAACCAATGATAAGCTCCGAGATAATATCCCATAAAGAAGAAAAATGCAAATGAGTACAGATGAAGATAAACGTGTCGCCTACGTAAAGCGAAGCTGTTATACATATCCGTACATTCGCAAAGTGCAATATAAACAAACGGAATATATGATATGAAGGCAACAAAAAACAATTCCTCATAAATCAGCGGAAGCGATGCGAGGAAACCCGATATGATACATATGATAAATCGCGGTATTCTTATGCATTTCATAGTTAGCTTGCTCTTTGCTTTTTTGTTTTTTGTGACGTTATCAAACGGTCAGAACAGCGAGAGAAAGTATACACGGTTTTCGGGAACGCTAAACTCTCTTCCCGAAAGATAGTGGAAAAAACTGTCGGATGAGTAGTTTCCGAAAACGAGGCGATATGAGCAAAGCGCCTGATGCTTATATCCCATATCACGGTCCTTTCGGTTTATTCCGTATTTTCCGTCTCCGAGCAGGGGATGTCCTATATGAGCCATATGAGCACGTATCTGATGTGTCCTGCCTGTGACAAGCTCCGCTTCAATGAGGGATAATCCGTTCTTTTCGGCAAGGGTACGGTACTTAGTGACAATTTTTTTGGTTCCGGGACGGGCGTCGTCAAACACTTTAACCGTATTTGTCTTTTCATTTTTGACAAGATATGCGGTAAGCGTGTCGGACTTCTTTTCCATAATTCCGTGAACTGCGGCGAGGTAAAACTTGGATATTGAACGTTCTTTTATCAAAGCATTCATTTCTCTGAGCGCTTCGGCATTCTTGGCGGCGATTACGATACCGGAAGTGTTGCGGTCTATGCGGTTACAGAGTGCGGGAGAAAAAGAGTTCTCGTCAAGCGGAGAATATTCTCCTTTTTTATACAAGTATGATTGTATATAAACTATTAAATTATTATTGTTGTTGGAGTCATCCTCGTGCACGGGTACGTCGGCAGGCTTATTGACAAGTATTATGTTTCGGTCCTCGTATATAACGTCAATATCCGCGCGCACTGCCTCAAGGGTTTTTGTTCCCGAAACGTTGTCGGCGACATCAAAAAATTCCTCGGGGAGGAATAATTGAAGAGAATCCCCCTCGAGAAGAATCTGTGAGGGGGTTGCTCTTTTTCTGTTGACTTTTATTTTTTTGGTGCGTATTGATTTATATACGAGGGAAGACGGTATTTTCGGCATTGCCTTAGATATGAATTTATCGAGGCGTTGTCCGCAATCGTTTTTCCCTATCGTAAATGAACGCATTATTTCGTTCCGAAAAGTCTGTCGCCTGCGTCGCCGAGGCCGGGGACTATGTACGCGTGTTCGTTAAGTCTTTCGTCAAGAGCCGCCGTGAACACTTCAACGTCAGGATGTTCCTTCGCAAGTTTTGCGACGCCTTCGGGAGCTGAAACAAGGCACATAAGCTTTATGGAAGTGCAGCCTCTTGCTTTTAACATTTTGATTGCGTCGGATGCGCTTCCGCCTGTTGCAAGCATGGGGTCTACCACTATGACGAGTCTCTTCTCTATGCCTGCCGGGAGCTTGCAGTAATATTCAACAGGCTCGTGCGTTTCGGGGTCGCGGTAAAGACCTATATGTCCGACTCGGGCACTGGGAACGAGGGAGAGAAGACCGTCTACCATGCCAAGACCTGCTCTGAGTATAGGAACTATTGCGAGCTTTTTACCGGCTATCTTCTGCATCGTAGCCTTTGCAACAGGGGTCTCTATTTCTACGTTTTCGAGGGGGAGATCACGCGTAATTTCGTAGCCCATAAGCATGGAGATTTCATTGAGCAGCTGACGGAAGTCCTTTGAACTTGTGGTAGCCTTACGCATAATTGTCAGTTTGTGACGGATAAGGGGATGGTCGATAACGTGTAAATTGCTCATTTTTTTATCCTTCTTCTTAAAAATTTGTTGTTTCGAACATTTGCTTAATTATAACACAATTGTCACGTCTTTTCAAGTGGGGAGGGTTATTTTCTGATATTTTTTTGGTTTATCCGTCAAAAACCTTTTTGTTTCACATACCGTATGTGCAATTTGTACAAAAAAAGCATCTGTGTTTTTACGTCCGCAATACTTATTTGATTTTTTTATTTTTACGTTATTGACAAACAAACAGAAAAATAATATAATGTATGTATAAGTAATATTATGATATTTTTTAATAAGATATTATAGGCAAAAGCTTAATTAAATTTTACTTATATTTTTTAGGAAGGAACAATTCGTATGAAAAACAAGCTTATAAGGCTCCTTTGCCTTGTGTTCGCACTCGTTATGTGCGTCGGTGTATTTGCCGGTTGTTCAGATGATACGGATGACGACAAAAACAGCACCACAACCAACAATGCAAAGGGCGAGGACAGGTTCAACGGCGTAAATTTCAGCGGTAAAACGATAACCATCGCCATGTCGAACTGTGCCGACGCGGAAAGAGTAGGTGCCAGCGTCGCAAAATATATGACAGGCCCCGACAGTGATGAGGGGGATACCAACGACAAAATAATTAAGGCGGTCGCCGACAGAAACGAAGTTGTCAAGAAGAAGCTCGGCCTCGAAGTTGAATATACTTATATGTCGGAAGGATGGGACGCTCTCGCTTCCGCGATAGAGCAAAGAGTTAACGCAAACGACGGCTTCGCCGATGCGATAGCCAACCAGTCATCCGCACTTGTCAGATGTATGATGAAGGGTATTTTCGTTGATGCAAACACTACCTCAAGGACGAATTATTTTGACCTTACGGACGACTGCTGGTACGACGCGGCAATGCAGGCCTTTGCTCCGGGGCAGAGTATGAACGATGCCGACAATGACGGACGTGCAGATGGCAGGTTCTATCTTCTCGCCAGTGATTATTTTATTGACGTTATACGCTGTATTGATATAATGTACGTAAGTGGTTCAATGTTCAAGACATCATTCGGACAGGAAATAGACGTTCTCTACGATATGATTGAAGATGGAGAATGGACATATGACAAGCTTAATTCGTTCGTTGACAGAGCGTTTTCAGATAGCGGAACTGTGGCAAATGCGGCGGATGAGAACGACAGACTCGGTCTCGTATATCCGAGCGTAAACGAGGCGTTTCACGCGAGCGTTGCCATGGCTATAACACATTCTACCGATATACAATACATACAGAATAACGGCGGCAACTATTCCTACAATTCAAACATGAACTCATTTGAAACACTGATAGGGAAAGCAAAGAATATTATTCAAAATAAAGGTTCTTTCGGTGCCGATGCAAACGTTGACGTTTCGCGACGTATATTCGCAAAGGGGAATACGCTCTTCATTATGGGTCTGCGTCTCTACGACCTCGAGAACGAGTTGTTTACACCGACACTTGAGATGACGCCTATACCGTATCCGAAGCTCTACGAAACCGATTCATACCGTTCGTACGTACACGATAACGCTTCGGTCGGCGCGGTATTCAAGCAGACGAAAAACTTTGATGCGGTCAGCGCATACTGGCAGCTCTCCTCTCTCAAGAGCGCACCTACCAGAATCAAGTATTATGAGGACGGTCTCGGACTCAAATACGAGCAGGGCTCAAAGACGAAGAGAATGCTCGATATTATATACGACAATATGACTGTTGATTTCTCTTATACGTGGGATAAATACGTTCCATCAGATATGCAGGGCTATGATGACCTTCAGTCGCTTTCCGGAATTCTTCAGACTGTTTCGGCCGGGAAAGGCGCATTCGGTTCTACCTGGGAAACGAACCGTGCACGTAAGCAGACGGGACTTACCGAGGCTATCGCAAAATACGGAGGAATAAACTGAAAAATTTCTCTGCAATATAAAAAGTCTGTTTCAAATTGATTTTTGAAACAGACTCCTGAATAAAAGCAATAAAAAAGTCAAGGAATCATTTGAATAACCTTGACTTTTTTTATTATGGGTGCTAATGGCGTTCACATGTTATTAACGCTATTGCCCCTTTGTTTTCATTTCAGCTTTGAGAGCGCATCTGCAAGTGCCTGCGCGGTAGCTTTGTATTTTTCAAGCTTGGCACGCTCTGCGTCTACGACGTTTGCCGGGGCTTTAGCCACGAAACTCTCGTTTGACAGTTTCTTTTCGAGACGCTCTATTTCCGCATTGTTTTTCTTGATTTCTTCATTTATGCGGATTCTCTCTTTATCGAAGTCTATCATATCCGACAGAGGAATAAACACGGTTGCACTCTCAGTGACTATGCTAACCGCATTATCATCGGTATATTCGGAAACGAATTCAACTTCCGAGGCAGAGGCAAGTCTCTTGAAGAATACCGTCGCTTCCTCGAAAATGCCCTTATATCCGGTCATAATATAGATGTTGCACTTTCTTGCGGGTACAACGTTCATTTCGGCTCTGCGTGTACGTATTGCCTTGATTGTATTTATCACACGTTCGAATTCCTCTGCATCCTTCGCAAAATTGAGTTCCTCGCGGTATTTAGGGAAGTCGGAAATCATTATGCTCTCGTCCTTATGCGGCAGGGACTGATATATCTCCTCCGTTATAAAAGGCATATATGGGTGGAGCATTTTGAGCGTCTGAGTAAGCACGTATACGAGAACGTGAGCGGCGACGTATGCCCCCTCACTGCCCTTATCCTGCAAACGGCTCTTGCATATCTCGATATACCAGTCGCAGAAAATATCCCATGTGAAGTCGTATATTTCGGAAAGAGCAATGCCGAGCTCGTAATTGTCAATCGCGTTGTTTACCGTGCGGGTGAGATTGTTGAGACGACTGAGAACCCATTTATCCTCTTTTGCAAGTTTGGAGACATCGGGCAGCTCGTAGTTATCGTCTTCACCGTCAATGTTCATAAGCACAAATCTCGATGCGTTCCAGAGCTTGTTGGCGAAATTACGCGCTGCCTCTATTTTTTCATCTGAAAAACGCATATCGTTACCGGGGGCATTTCCGGTAGCGAGAGCAAAACGCAGGGCGTCTGCGCCGTATTTATCTATTATTTCCAGAGGGTCAATGCCGTTACCGAGGGATTTTGACATCTTTCTGCCCTGTGCATCTCTTACAAGTCCGTGTATGAAAACGGTACCGAACGGCTCTTTGCCCATGTTTTCAAGTCCCGAGAACACCATTCGAGCTACCCAGAAGAAGATGATATCATATCCCGTAACGAGCACGGAAGTAGGATAATACCTTTCAAGGTCGGGTGTTTTGTCGGGCCAACCGAGCGTAGAGAAGGGCCAGAGCGCAGATGAGAACCAGGTATCAAGAACGTCCTCCTCCTGTCTCATCGGTTTTTTGCATTTAGGACAGATTGCACTGCTTTCTTTCGTTACCGTCATTTCCGAGCATGAGTCGCAGTAGAATGCAGGTATTCTGTGTCCCCACCAAAGCTGACGTGAAATGCACCAGTCGTGTACGTTCTCCATCCAGTTAATATATATCTTTGAGAATCTCTCCGGTTGGAACTTTACTCTTCCGTCACGGACAACTTCGAGAGCAGGTTTTGCGAGCGGAGCCATTTTTACAAACCACTGATTCGACGTGAGGGGTTCAACAACGGTCTTGCAGCGGTAGCAGGTACCTACGTTATGCGTATGGGGTACCACCTTAATGAGGTAACCGAGACGGTCAAGTTCTTCTACAAGCGCCTTTCTGCATTCGTATCTGTCCATACCCTCAAACTTGCCTGCATAATGGTTTAAGGTTGCATCGTCGTTCATTACACGGATGACTTCAAGGTTATGACGTTTGCCTACTTCAAAGTCGTTGGGGTCGTGGGCGGGCGTAATTTTTACGCATCCCGTACCGAATCCTATCTCAACGTATTCGTCACCGACAACGGGAAGCTCCCTGCCGACTATCGGCAGAATAAGCGTTTTTCCGATAAGGTGTTTATTCTCCTCGTCATTCGGATTTACTGCCACTGCCGTATCGCCGAACATCGTCTCGGGTCTTGTAGTCGCTATTTCGACATATCCGTCTTCGCCCTTTATAGGATATTTGATGTGCCAGAAGAAGCCGGGCTGTTCGCTGTATTCAACCTCTGCGTCCGAGAGTGCCGTTATGCAGTGGGGGCACCAGTTAATTATGCGGTTTCCGCGGTATATGAGTCCCTTGTTGTAGAGATTCACGAAAACTTCTTTTACTGCTCTTGAGCAACCTTCGTCCATTGTGAACCTCTCGTGATTCCAATCGCATGAGGTTCCGAGTTTTTTTAGCTGATTTATGATTCTTGAGCCGAATTTGTTTTTCCAATCCCAAACTCTCTCGAGAAATTTTTCACGCCCGAGGTCGTAGCGCGTCAGATGCTCGTTTACACGGAGGTTTTCCTCTACCTTTATCTGAGTTGCTATTCCCGCATGGTCGGTGCCCGGAACCCAGAGGGTACTGTATCCCTGCATACGCTTTGCACGGACGAGTATGTCCTGAAGCGTTTCGTCAAGGGCGTGTCCCATATGGAGCTGGCCCGTTACGTTCGGGGGGGGAATGACAACGGAAAAAGCGGGTTTATTTTTATCCGGGTCGGGTGCAAAATAATTCTTGTCGCACCATGTTTTATATATTCTGTCCTCAAATTCGGAGGGAGAATAAGTCGTTGCAAGTTCTTTTCTCATCTTTCAGTTCCTTTCCGTATTGATTAAAAAAACAAAAACCCCGTAACGTATCCGTTACAGGGCGAATTTACGCGGTACCACCTGATATTATGCTCATTACACCTTAACGCGGATGACGGCGGAGTCTAATCGGAATATTCACCCTCTCCGTGAATACGGATTTTTGGGAACAATACCTTTCTTTCCGCGGCAAAAAGACTACTTCACGTATTCCCGAAATTGCCTCGCACCAAACGACAACTCTCTTTATACGGACACATACGCTACTTCTTCTTTTTATAGCCGTAAAATCATATTATCACAAAAATAACGTTTTGTCAATAGTGAGCTATACTTTGGTTAAATATATACAAACGTTTTGCACGGATTCTGTTTTGGTTTGGTATTATTCGGTATACGACTTTTATTGTGAAAATATTGACAAAAATGCAATATATATGGTAAAATATAAAATTGAGTAAAAAGCGAGGTAGTATAATGGCTGATAAGGAAAAGGTACAGGCAGAATACAACGACCAAAGTATAACCAAACTCAAAGGTCCCGACCGTGTCCGCAAGCGTCCGGCGGTAATTTTCGGTTCCGACGGTCTGGAAGGATGCGAACATTCGTATTTTGAAATACTTGCAAACGCCGTAGACGAGGCTCGTGAGGGTTACGGTAAAAAGATAATAACGACGGTATACCGCGACCGTTCCATAGAGGTTGAAGATTTCGGGCGAGGCGTGCCGCTCGGTTATAACGAGGCGGAAAAGTGCTATAACTGGGAGCTTATATACTGTGAGCTTTACGCGGGAGGAAAGTATTCAAACAATGACGGGAACTCGGCGTATGAATATTCGCTCGGACTTAACGGTCTTGGCGCTTGCGCTACACAGTATTCCTCCGAATATATGGACGTAAAATCATACAGCGGCGGTACTCTCTCCGAGATTTCATTCAAAAAGGGTTATCCGGTAAGCAAAAAACTGAAAGTAAGCGAAATAACCGACCCTAAAAAACAGAGCAGAACGGGAACCGTCGTCAGATGGCTCCCCGACCTTGAAGTTTTTACGGATATAAACATTCCCATCGAATTCTTTGAAGAGAATCTTCGCCGTCAGTCGGTTGTCAATGCAGGAATAAAATTTATCCTGCGCCGCGAGCTTGAGAACGGCAAATTCGTCGAGAGCGAATACTGCTACGAGAACGGCATATCCGATTATATAAACGAAATAACGAAGGACAACTCACTTACCTCCCCCGTTGTATGGAAACTCGACACAATGGGAAAAGACAGGGAGGACAAGAAGGAATACAAGCTGAGGGCAGAGGTTGCCTTCTGCGTATCGACCGCGGTAAGCACTCTTGAATATTATCACAATTCGAGTTATCTCGAATACGGAGGCGCGCCGGATAAAGCGGTGAGAACGGCGTTTGCCTATGCTCTGGACAAATATATACGTTCTCAGGGGAAATACAACAAGAACGAATCGAAGGTTGCTTTCTCCGATATAATCGACTGCATCGTTGTAATCATAAACAGTTCCTCGACCTATACTTCATACGAAAATCAGACCAAAAAAGCAATAAATAACGTTTTTATTGCAAAGGCTCTCACCAAATTCATAGAAGAAAAACTGGAAGTATACTTTGCGGAAAATCCGACCGAGGCACAGGTGTTTGCAAATCAGGTTCTGATTGCCAAGAGAAGCCGTGAGATGGCGGACAAGACCAGGGTTGATATAAAGAAAAAGCTCTCAGGCACAATGGACGTGGCGAGCAGAGTGGAAAAATTCGTCGGATGCCGTTCTAAGGACCCGGAGAAGAGAGAACTTTATATAGTAGAGGGCGACTCTGCAATGAGTTCGTGTAAGCTCGGCAGAAACGCAGAATTTCAGGCTATAATACCTGTCAGGGGTAAGACGCTCAACTGTATGAAAAGCACGTATGCAAAAATATTCGAGAGCAAGATTATCTGCGATCTGTTACGCGTTATCGGTTGCGGCGTCGAGATCGACGGAAAGATTAAGGGAGATCTGGTTAAATTCGATATGAACGCTCTTCGATGGAGCAAAATCATAATATGCACCGATGCGGATGAGGACGGCTTCCAGATAAGAACGCTTTTGCTGACGCTCTTTTACCGACTTTTGCCTACTCTTATATCGGAGAACAGGGTATTTATAGCGGAATCACCTCTTTTTGAGATAACCTGCGGTGATGAAACCTATTTTGCGTATAACGAACCCGAGAAGGCAGAAATACTTTCTCGACTCGGTGATAAAAAATATATACTTCAGCGTTCAAAGGGACTTGGCGAGAATGAACCTGACATGATGTGGAAGACCACGATGAACCCTGCTACCAGACGGCTTATAGCGGTATCGCCTGCCGATGCGGATGAGACTCTGCGCATGTTTGAAACTCTTTTGGGCGACGACCTTGCAGAGAGAAAACGCTTTATAGCCGAGAATGCATCGAGATATACAGACGAGGCTGACATATAAACGTTTTGAAAAATGTTAAAGCAAGTATTTAACCATAAAGAATCGTAACGAAAGGAAAAGTTTATAATATGGTAAGCGCACTTAAAAAATCAGAAAAATTCAAGGGGATAAACGGACCCCTGCTCACAATAGTAATGGACGGCGTCGGCATCGCTCCCGATAACGGAGCAAACGCGGTGAAGGCGGCCCATACGCCGACTCTGGACAGACTGATGGCAAATTATCCAATGGTAAAACTCAAAGCTCACGGAACCGCTGTAGGTCTTCCCACGGACGACGATATGGGTAACTCAGAGGTAGGTCACAACGCTCTCGGAGCAGGTCAGATTTTCGCACAGGGTGCCAAGCTCGTTTCTAATTCCATAGAAAGCGGAAAAATGTTTGAGTCTAATACGTGGAAGAGCCTTATTTGCAATGTAAAGGACAACAATTCAACCCTTCACTTCATCGGACTTTTTTCAGACGGTAACGTACATGCTCATATAGACCACCTTAAATCGATGATAATTGCCGCTGAAAAAGCCGGGATAAAAACCGTAAGAATTCATACTCTTATCGACGGACGCGACGTGGGTGAGACGTCGGCTCTTGACTTCGTTCTTCCTTTCGAGGATTTCATGACGTCTCTTCGCTCTGATAATTTCGATATAAAGATAGCAAGCGGCGGCGGAAGAATGAAGATAACCATGGACAGATACGAGGCAGACTGGAGCATGGTTGAACGCGGATGGCACACACACGTACTCGGAGAAGGCAGACAGTTCTCCTCGGCCGAGGAAGCCATAAAGACGTACCGTGATGAGCTTCACGTAATCGACCAGGATTTACCACCGTTCGTAATAGCCGAAAACGGAAAGCCCGTCGGAACGATTGAGGACGGCGACAGCGTTATATTCTATAATTTCAGGGGCGACCGTGCGATAGAGATTTCCAAGGCGTTTGAGGGTGACGAAAACTTCGATAAGTTCGACCGCGTAAGAGTACCAAAAGTTATGTATGCGGGTATGCTCGAATATGACGGCGACCTCCATATCCCGTCCAGATACCTTGTAAATCCCCCTGAAATCACCAACACACAGAGCGAATACATGGTGGCAACGGGTATAAACGAGCTGGCAATATCAGAAACGCAGAAGTACGGACACGTGACGTATTTCTGGAACGGCAACAGGAGCGGTAAGTTCGACGAAAATCTGGAAACCTATATTGAAGTTCCCAGTGACGTTGTTCCATTTGAACAGAGACCGTGGATGAAGTGTGCGGAAATCACCGATAAGCTCATCGAATGTCTTGAAAGCGGAAAATACAAGTATCTTCGCGTTAACTTCCCAAACGGAGATATGGTAGGCCATACGGGCAATTTCCTCGCTACCGAATGTTCCATGGAGGCCCTCGACCTTCAACTCGCAAGGATTCTCGACGTTGTTGATAAGCTCGGCGGCGTTGCACTCATCACCGCCGACCACGGAAACGCAGACGAAATGTACGAAATCGACAAAAAGACAGGCGTTCCCAAAAAGGATAAGGAGGGACACCTTAAGGCAAAAACAAGCCATACCCTCAATCCCGTGCCCTTCATTTTCTATGATAATTTCTACGGCAACGGATATAAGATAAAAGCCGACAAGAGCTTTGGTCTTGCAAACGTGGCAGCTACAACGGTTAATCTTCTCGGATACGATGCTCCCGATATGTGGGAAGAATCCATTATAGAATAATTTTAACGGCAGAACGATAATGCGTTCTGCCGTTTTTTGTTTTTCATATAAAATAAAAATCAATATTTTAAAAAAAGGTATTGCAAAGGAGAAAAAAATATGCTATACTATCAAAGTAACTTATAGGGGTATAGTTCAGTTGGTAGAACGACGGTCTCCAAAACCGTATGTCGTGGGTTCGAGTCCTTCTGCCCCTGCCAATAATCGACAAATCTCGTCAGGGGTTTGTCGATTTTATTTTTGGAAATCCGTATGTCGGTTTTATAAAAGGTCGGGGCTTCGCTCTTCGGTTATCTGCGGTGACGGAATATAAAATATATTTTCTCTTCGGACTGATATTCGTGAGCAATGCATCGGAAAAAACGTTGACTTTTTGTGAAAAATGAAAAAGGCAATCACTTCAATGTGACTGCCTTTTTGAGTTTAAGTCTGCATTTTGGTTTGATTTTCAGATGATTTGCATGTATTATACGCTGCCGGAGGCACTCATAATTTCACCGTAATACTGCTTTAAAAGTTCTTCTATTTTGTCGATGTATACTATGCTTACAATCAGTAAGGTTGCCGAGATGGCGAGACCGATGATACCGCACGTCATACCGGCGATAGCCATACCGTTGAATCTGCCGGTGTATACTCTGTGCACTACCGCAAAGGTGATTGCCAATACGGAGAGGACAAGAGGAAGATAATTTATGCAAGAGAAGGTTATGGATACTATGCCGAGAATTAGTGAAACTATTGAAAAAGCATTGCTCTTAGGCTGCATCTGCATGAAAAGATTATTGTTGTCAGGTGCACCGTAATATGAGTTGTTATTCATATTGAAGTTATTATTCATTTTTTCTCCCGTATTAAAAATTCTTGAATTATCAATTTTTAATATTATAGCATGCGGAAGAATATTTTTCAAGATTTATTTTAATAAAGATAAAAGTTTACAATTTAATCCGATATGAGGAAATTATGATTTTTATCGCTGCTATTAATTTGCGGTTTTTTCTATGCAGAGTATGGAGTAAATGATTTCCGCCGCCTGTGCGCGTGTCATATTCTCTCTTGCTCCTATGCTTTGCTCGGTAGGAGAGAGACGCTTGAATATGCCGTTTTCGTACACCGCATATACCGAGCTCTGTGCCCACGAAGGAATATCCGCAGAATCTGTGAAATTATACGTTTTTGCAGTTTGAGTCGGGAGTTTTAACATATTGCTTATTATCACCGCGGCCTCCGCCCTGGTTATTGCGTCGGTAGGCCTGAAATATAAACCGTCTTTGTCAAATGAGCCCCTCACATAACCAAGCCTCTGCGCAGTTGCAACGTATGGACGTATATTTTCAGGTATTTCATCGTTGTCGTCAAAGGACGTTTCCGAAAGTCCCTCTATATTCGATATATTTGCCGCCTTCATAAGCATAACAAGGAAGTCAGAACGGTTCACGGTATCGTCCGGTCTGAAATACATACCGTCTCCGGAAATTTCGCCGAGCATAATTCCTTTCTTTGCAAGGGTGAGAGATGCGTTATATGCAGAGCAGTCCTTCATATCGAGATATTCCAGCCCGAGCGTGTTTTCCTCAATTTTTATGCTGACTGTGGATATACCCGAATAGTTACCGTAGCAGTCTCTTACAATATAACTGAAGGAATCCTTGCCCGTATAATTGTCATTGGGTGTATATTTGAAATCACCGTATTTTGAGGTAAGTTCGAGTTTGCCTTTCTCGGGGAATGAGACCACAAAGTATTCAACCTCATCATTTTCGGGGTCGCTCGAGGTCATTGAGCCGAATATGCTTACGCTGTTGTGAGTGGAGACGTTTATCGGAGTTGCTGAAACTGTAGGGGCATGGTTTTCATTTTCAAGGACGCGTATTTTGCAGGTGAGAGACGCTCCGCCCGCAAAAGACCCCATTGAGAAACCGAAGCTGCTTTCCCGTACCGCATCGTTTGCCGCGCTGAATACAAGAGAATCTATATTTTCTTTCGGCACGATGTCCCCTGCGTTTATTTGGACGTCGCCTACCTTGAGTATGCCCTCCTTCTCATCAGGCACGGAGGTGATTGTGATATCGTCAACTTTATCTATCCCCAGAGTAATCTTGAAATCTTCGCGTGAAAAGGAGACGTCGTCACCTGCCATCGCACTCTTTATCATATATGAAGAAGCGGTTAGATTATCGATAGCCGTGGACATTTTCGTGTTACTGCTTTTTGGTGTTATAAATGTCCATATCAGAATACCGCCTGTGACAAGCACCAAAGCTACGAGAGAGATGATTATTTTTTTCATAATGTGAGTAATCCTCCGACGACATTGTTTTTACTATAAGATATTGTGCGTATTTGCAAAATATGCCTTATATTTGTAAAAATATCAGGAGAGGAGCGCATTAAACGAAGCGGTCGGATGGCAAAAGAAAAATGAAAGCATAGTATATTACAGTGGGGAGATGCTCTCTCCATAATAAAAAAACGGAGATATAAAATGGATAATACAAACGGACTGAAACCGAACGGAAATATAATTTCTTCCGATACGGAAAGGAATATGTATCCGTCGGACTCAGACAGAAATTCCATGCCGAGAACGCAGAATGGCGGAAGAATTATCGGAGGGCCGGCCGGCAGTGAAATTCAAGACAACATGAGCGGCAACGACATGAGTGGCAACGGCATGACGTCGTGCATCCCGGACGATGCACAAATCATGGGGGATTCTCTCGCCATGGTTTATTCGCCGAAACAGTATTTTGCAGATATTTATACCGAAGAGGAAGCTCTCGGAAAAGGTACATTATTCAAAAAATTATATAAGCCTCTTGAGGCTGTTGGAGGCGATGAGTGATGATGAGCGCAGAACAGAAAAAAGCATATTCTGATATACAAAAATTGTCTTTCGTCTTATTGGAAACGAATCTGTATCTCGATTCTCATCCCGATAACAGAGAGGCTCTCGAATACTACAACCGAATGAGAGAACGGCTGGAAAATATGAGCGCAGAGTATCAGAGAAGGTACGGTATGCTCACCGTTGCCAACGCTGGCGGCGGAGAAATCAAAGATTGGAACTGGGTCACAACGCCGTGGCCGTGGCAGACGGAGGAAGAATGATATGTGGATATATGAAAAGAAGTTACAGTACCCCGTAAAAATAGCAAGACCGAACGCGAAGTATGCACAGATTATAATAAGCCAACTCGGCGGACCTAACGGTGAAATGGGAGCGGCTACAAGATATCTTTCGCAAAGGTATGCGATGCCGTATAAGAAGGTAATAGGAATCCTGACCGACGTAGGTACGGAGGAGATGGGGCACGTGGAGATGATATCATCTATACTCTATCAGCTTACACGTAATCTTTCGCCTGAGGAAATAACGAGGCAGGGCTTTGATAAATACTTTTCCGAGCATACGACGGGTATATATCCGCAGGATGCGGCGGGAAATCCGTTCTCGGCGTCCACCCTGCAAAGCACCGGAGACCCCCTTGCCGATATTCACGAGGACCTTGCTGCAGAACAGAAGGCCCGTGTGACATACGACAATCTGCTTAGACTTATAGACGATCCGGACGTACGTGATCCCATTAAGTTTTTGAGGGAGAGGGAAATCGTCCATTATCAGCGATTCGGCGACTCGCTCGGCATAATTCAGGATAATCTCAACTCAAAAAATTTCTATGCATTCAACCCTGCATTCGATACGAAAAACTAAAAAACCAAAAAAAGCACTCCGGACGTTTTATGTCCCGAGTGCTTTGCCGTTTCAAACTTGTTATAATATTGTATTTTTCGAGAAAAACCTCATTGTGTCTTCGTATCCCAAAGACAAGCTCTTTCTGCTTCTGTCGGTATCAAAGTTCATGACGGAGCCGAGTTTTTCCGATGGCTTTATTGTGATTACGTTAGCGTCTTTGGGGATTTTTACTTTTCGTATAACCCCTACGCCCTGCAAGCGTACGACGATGATATTTTTATATCCTCTGGATATAAGAGAATTAATCGGTAAGGAATCGAAAACACCTCCGTCGATATACCGTTTTCCGTCGCTGACCTGTCTTTGAAATATGGGAAAACAGGCGCTTGCCAGGAGCATATCGTGCAGTTTTCCGTATGGCAGTGTTTTAGCCTCAAATTCGTACCCTCGGTGATCGGTAAGGCAATACGCCGGAAAATAGAAATCGACGTCAGATGAACGGATTCTGTCTTCGTCTGCGGCACGGGAAAGCAGTTCTTTCAGCGGTGCTGTGTTTATTCCGCCGTTCTTAATCACGTCGAGCACCTTGCGTATATACTGCCCCATAAGGGTTGGACGAAGATTTACCTTAAAGAGTTCACGCATCATATCATCGCTTGCGTCCATTATCTTTGAAAAATTCATATTGCCCCATATCTCTTCGGCAAGGGGAAGGTCTCTCATTGTCATAACGGCACCGTTGAGAGCGCCGACCGATGTTCCGGAAACGGCATTATACTTTATGCCGAGTTCTTCGAGAGCCTTCCATGCACCGATCTGGTATGCACCTCTGGCTCCGCCGCCCTCAAGGACTATTCCGTATGTAATGCTTCTGTCGATATGCATGCTATACCCCCGGCGAAAACCGACTGCTATTCGGCGGTTTTCGCATCTCTTATTTTGGTTGCGGTGAGAATTGCCGCATAGGTAAGTACGGATACAAATATTATCGTGGCTCCCGAAGGGACGGATAACTGATAGGATATGAATAATCCGGAAATGCAGAATAAAGAAGAGAAGAGAGCCGATATAATCATACGGTTCTTAAGGTTATGCGATATCATTGATGCGCAGGCAGAGGGCGCGGTGAGTAAAGCTATCACGAGTATTATTCCTGCAACGCGTAATAGAATTACTACGGAGAGGGCTATCATTATGAGTACTGTATACTCGAGAATCCTCACCCTCATCCCCATTATCGCACAGAAATTTTCGTCAAAGAGATAGGCTTTAATGTCGTTATAGAAAACCACGGTTATCAGCAATACTGTCGCTGATGCCGGTATCATTATAAATATATCCGAACGTGTAACCGTCAGTATATTTCCGAACAGATAGGAGTTTATGTCCGGAGGATATCCCGGCATAAGAGCGATGAAAGCTATGCCAAGAGCCATGCCGAGAGCCCAGAAAAGTGATATTATAATATCGGTGTTTGCTCCTCCTCTGCGTTTCATGGCGCCGATTCCGAATGCCGCACCCACCGAAAAGAGCGCGGCTCCTATTATTGGTTCGAAGCCTAAAAGATATCCGAGTCCCACACCGCCGTATGCCGTATGTGCGACACCTCCGCTCATCATTACGAGTTTTTTTTCAACTATTATAACGCCCACGATTCCGCACATCACGCTTGCAAGCAGAGATGCTATGACGGCGTTCATCATGAACGGATATTCAGTAATTATGCGTATCACAGTGGCATCCTCCTTCGCATCTATCGCTCGTATTATCTCTATGACTGCCGAGTACGCGGTGCGGAACGCCGTGTGCTATAAGGTCTATGGGGCAACCATACATCTCATTGCAGATTTCCTCGGTGAGCTTCGGCTCTCCATGATATACGAGGCGTCGGTTAAGACATGCGATTCTTCCTATTGAGGATGATACGGCAAGCATATCGTGGGTTACCATAACTATAGTCATTCCGTCTCGGTTAAGCTGAGAGAGAAGAGTATATATCATATTGCGCGATGCAGGATCGACGCTGGCGGTAGGCTCGTCGAGGAGCAATATTTCAGGCTTGAGCGCAAGAGCACGCGCTATAAGAAGTCTCTGAAATTCACCGCCTGACAGCTCTGATATTCTGCGTCTTGCAAGAGATTGTATGTGAACAAGCTCAAGATACTTCTCACAGGTTTCCCTGTCGGCATCGCCAAAACGCCGAAAAGGGTGAAGCCCTGTTCCGAGAGATGAAATCATCAGGGCCTCAAGTACCGTGATGGGAAAGTTCCTGTCAACGGATGAAAACTGAGGCACATAGCCAATCCTATGGTTATGATTCTGCTTTTCTCCGAATATGATTATTTCGCCGTTTTTCTTTTTGTTCTGCCCGAGAATAGTACGGAGAAGAGTTGTTTTTCCGCCTCCGTTCGGACCGATTATTCCGAGGAATTCTCCTCGGTATACGTCAAGGGATACGTCATCGAGAGCCGTGTTGTTTTTGTACTTGACGGTTACGTTTTTAATCTCTATGACTTTTTGGGTTTCTTTATTTACGGTTTTATTCATTTTCTTTTTTAATCCGACGTTTAATATTCGTTTTGTACTATTCCGAGTCATTCTTCTTGCACTGATATATTATTTTTGGCGATTGCCTGTGCCATCAAAATCAGATTTTCTGCATAATCCCCGCTCAGCGGTTCGAGCATGATTGCATCTCCGCCAATATCCTCGGCAAATGCTTCTGCCTGCTTTTTCGGTGTTTCAGACTGATAAAAAATTACTTTGATGTTCAGAGCTTTAGCGGTATCTATCACTTCAGCTCTGCGCTTTGCATCGGCTTCCTTGCCCTCTTTCTCCAGGGAAATCATATTGAGGCCGTATTCATTCGCAAAATATCCGAAAGCCGGATGATATACAAGAAAATTTTTGTTTGTCAGATTCGAAAGAAGAGAACGCACGGTTGAGTCGGTATCCTCGAGAGTTTTAATATAAGTGTCGGCGTTGCTTCTGTAATATCCGGCACCATCCGGATCCATTGTCGAGAGGCTGTTGCATATTTCGTTTATCATCACCTTTACACGGCTGACGGAGAGCCATATGTGAGGGTCTCTCTCCTCGCCGAGCATAAGGTCGGGGTAGTTTTCACGGCACTTCTCATACAGTTTTATTTCTTCGGTATTATCGCCGAGAGAGGGCAGTATGTTTTGCTCTGCGGGCACGCATATCGAAAAATACAGTTTTGCTTTAGATAGAGACGTCATTTCTTTCGGAGTGGGGTCATACGTTTCGGGGCTGGCTCCCGCAGGTATCATGCATACCACTTTGACTCTATCCCCTCCGACGGCTGAAACGAAGGTTTTTTCGGGCACTATTGTAACGGCGACGGTTATTCTCCCGTCGGAATCGTCATCACCGTCGGCACATGATTGAAGCGAGAGCGAACAGATGATAAGAAAAAGTGCAAGCAACAGTGTGAGTTTTTTCATCTTTGTTTTTGTTTCCTTTGTTGAACAGTACGGCTTTTAATTCGTCATAATAATAAATCTAATATCATATAATTTTAACACGCACATATGTATTTGTCAAGCATTTGAATATATGCGCAAACGTTTGAAAGATAAACGCTTTAACTATGAAGATGGAGCCGAAATACGATAAAGATAAGATACGGTTAATATTATGAGAAAAACAAAGATGCTTTTATGTATTTGTATTCTTCTTACCTGTTGTTTTCATCTTTTTGGATGCGGTAAGGAAAAGACTGTCGCCGATGTTTTTTCGCAATACAGAGAGAATTACGGTGATATGCCGTGCGGAATTCTGTATGACACGAGCAAAAAGGAGCGTGAGCAGGGATATTTCACCGATAAAATGAAGAGTGATTTATATGCAAGAGCGGACGGCACGTCGGAGATGGAACACGTGAGCTCTGCCGCGGTTTATCTCGGTTCCTCACAGAGCGGTTTCTGTGAGTTCGGAATATTTATATGCAATAGTCACAGAGAAGCCGAGCAGGTTGCAAAAATGTGTTTCAGACGCATAGATACCGCGCGTAGCGTTCGACTGAACATAGAAGAAAACGCGCTTTTTGCCTCATCACTCGACGATGCGTTTGTGATAGTAAAAGGCAATATATGCGTTTACTCTGCCATGCCGGATAATGAAAAATCGAGAAGCGCGATAGAACACGTTCTTTGAACGAGGTCAGAAAATTCAGTCAATTTCAGAATATATGGGAAATACCGTTTACTGCGGCGCAAAGTATTACCCCGAACAGGGTGGGAAGTATGAAGCCTACTGCAGTATAGCGAATACTCTTTGTCTCACGGTACATAGTTATAAGAGTGGTTGAACACGGGAAGTGAAATAAGGTAAATATAAGGGTACATATCGCTGTGGTGACGCTCCAGCCGTTCGCAACGAAGAGCTCGCGCAGGGCGGAATAACTCTCAAAATCGACAAGCACGCCTCCTCCGGTATATGCCATGATGATGATTGGTATCACAATTTCGTTGGCGGGAAGTCCCAGAATGAATGCAAACAGTATCGTTCCGTCAAGTCCGATAAAACGTCCGACCGGGTCCAAAAATTCCGAAACAGCGCACAGAACGGAAGTGTCCCCGACATTTGTATTTGCCAGAATCCATATAATAAGTCCTGCGGGGGCGGCAACGGCGACGGCACGAAGAAGAACGAATGCCGTGCGATTAAACAGAGAATGTACTATCACGTTCCCGAAATCGGGCATTCTGTAAGGGGGTAACTCCAGCGTAAACGACGAGGGAGTACCGCGAAGTATCGTTTTAGAGAGTAGAAATGACGCCAAAAGGGTTGAGACTACGGAGAATACGATAACCGCAAGAAAAACCGCAGAGCCTACTACGTACGACAGTATGCCGACGGGCACGAGAAACATCGTTATCAGAGCAATTATCGTGGGGAAACGTCCGTTGCACGGGACAAATACATTTGTAAGTATTGCTATTAAGCGTTCTCTTTTTGAATCTATTATTCTTGCACCCGTAACGCCTACGGAATTGCAGCCGAATCCCATGCACATGCACAGAGCCTGTTTTCCGCAGGCGGAGCATTTACAGAACCCTCTGTCAAGATTGAAGGCTATTCTCGGAAGATAACCGAAGTCCTCAAGCAGAGTGAACAGAGGGAAGAATATCGCCATGGGAGGCAGCATTACCGATACTACCCATGCAAGCACACGGTACATGCCGTGAGCAAATGCGGATATAAACTTTTGGGGTGCGCCGATGTAAGTAAATAATCTGTCAAGAGTATCCTCAAACGAAAATAGAGCACGCCCGAGCAGTGAAGAGATGGAATTGGCTCCTACGAGCGTTATCCAGAATATAACCGCTATCAAAAGAAGCATAACGGGGTATCCGAATCTTTTTGAACAGAAGATAGCGTCGAGTTTTGAGTCAAGAGATGAGCGAGCGCACGATGACTCGGAACACAATGCGGACGTATCCGAAGCCTTTTTCATCAGCGTCTTTGCTATACGGTCATCGGCATCATCTGATTTTTCGTCAAGCTCCGACATGCCTATGCTCCGCAAATCTTCAAAGTCGGAGAAGGATATCCCGAATTTTTTCTGCAATCTTTCACATACGCTTTTGTCACCGACAAGTATGCGCAGGGAGAGCCAACGGGTATTTACTTTATCCCGGCATCTTTTTGATATGTACCCTTCGATTTTTTTTGCGGCACGTTCAATATCTTCCGGATAGAGCGTTTTCTTTGGTTCCTTTTGCCTCTTTTCACATATGTATTTTATTACTTCATCGGTTGTTCCGCGTTTTCTGGCACATATACCGAAGACTGTGACGCCCAGCATTTCGGATAGTTTATTTATATCAATCTGTATGCCACGTCTTTTCGCTTCATCCATCATATTGACGAGGACGATAACGTTCGGAGTTATTTCCATACATTGAAGAACGAGATTAAGGTTTTTTTGCAGGCAGGTGGCATCGCATACAACTACGGTATAGTCGGGTTCTCCGAAGCATACGAAATCGCGTGCGAGCTCCTCTTCTCCCGAATGAGGGACGAGGGAATAGCATCCCGGCAAATCCACCACGCGTATTTTACCGTTCTTACAGGTGTGAATACCTTCAGCACAGCCCACCGTTTTTCCGGACCAATTACCGGTATGCTGTCTCATACCGGTAAGAGAGTTGAAAATGGTGCTTTTTCCTACGTTCGGGTTTCCCGCAAGAGCAACGGTAATTTCGTTTTTTGTTTTATTGTTTGACATTCTGTACCTCATATTCTGTTATCAGCTTATCGGCATCAAAACGGCGTAGGGCTATAATACTGCCCGCGACCAGATAGGCTCTGGGGTCTCCGAGCGGGCTTTTCATTATACATTTTACGACCGCACCGGGTATGAAACCGAGGTCGTACAGTCTCCGCCTCATCGGTGCATCCGAGGTGAGTACATCTGTTATAAGACCGTCTTTGCCTATATCTAAGGCAGATAGTTTTTCATGCTTTTTCATGCTTTTTCTTTCTCATCCTTTTCGGTGTTTACGTTTACGGCAAAATCGGATATACACCAAACCCCTCGTTTTATGGGGTAATATTCGTGTTTTCTTTTGCCCTTACTATTAAGTTATATGATTTTATTCATGTCCGCGCTACCGAAAACTTTATTCGGAATTTTTTTCGTATGATGAATATATATTTTTATGACGGATGTATTGAGTTCTTCGCGAAATATCAAATTAATTTTTTATATTTTTTTGCGCATCGCTTGACAAACGGAAATTAAAATGATAGAATCAATGATAAATAAGGGAGTAATCCGCGCACGCGCAGGCATTGTCAACAACCGGGTCGCCTATCGGCACTCTGGCTATGCCTTAAGTGATGAGACTTATCATTTGGTTTTCAGTCAACTGATAAGTCCTTTTTTAATATCGGACCTTTTACCGATATTAAATAAATATGATTAATGACAGGAAGATTCCCGGGAGGTAATAATATTGAAAGAGTATCTGGAAAGTTCGGATAAGGTATTGTCGGCAGTGGACTCAACTGCCGAAGGACTTACTGCAGAGGAGGCGGCAAAACGTCTGGAAAAAAACGGCAAAAACAAGCTTGCCGAAGGAAAGAAAGAATCAGTGTTATCTAAGCTTTTAAAGCAGTTTATCGAGCCTATGACTCTTATTTTGATAATAGCGGCGATTATATCGGGCGTTCTCGCCGTTTATGAGAAGGAATTCCCCTCCGATGTTATCATAATACTGACGGTTGTTGCGATAAACGCCATTCTCGGGGTAGTACAGGAGAACAAGGCGGAGGCCGCGATATCCGCGCTAAACGAAATGGCGGCCCAGACCTCTAAGGTTATCCGTGACGGAAAAATGATCACGATAAAATCAGAGGAGCTGGTTATAGGAGACGTTATCGTGCTTGAAGCGGGCGACTCCGTACCCGCTGACGCGAGAATTACAGAGTCGGTACAGATGAAGGTTGAGGAAGCGGCTCTCACGGGTGAATCGGTGCCCGTAAACAAAAAATCCGAAGTTCTCGTTTCAAACGACGGAAACGTTCCGCTCGGAGACCGGAAGAACATGCTTTTCATGGGCAGCACGGTTGTATACGGAAGGGGACGTGCGGTTGTAACCCATACAGGTATGGATACCGAGATGGGAAAGATAGCCGATGCTCTCTCAAAGGCGCAGGATGGAAAGACCCCTCTTCAGCAGAAGCTCGGACAGCTCAGCCGTATACTTACGTATCTTGTAATAGGTATATGCGTTGTTATATTCGGAGTTAACGTTATCCGTTCCGCAGTTCTTCATGAGATAAGCGGTGGGGTTATTCTCAATACGTTCATGATTGCGGTTTCTCTTGCGGTTGCGGCAATTCCCGAGGGACTTGCGACCGTCGTTACTATAGTGCTTTCCATCGGCGTTACCAATATGTCGAAGCGCAACGCCATAATAAGAAAACTCACGGCAGTCGAAACACTCGGCTGTACACAGATTATATGTTCCGATAAAACGGGAACTCTCACTCAGAACAAGATGACTGTTGTGGAGAGTTACGGAGACGATGAGACGGAGCTTGCGCTTGTGATGTCGCTTTGCTCTGATGCGGAATACGACAACGACAAGGACTGTGCGGTCGGGGAACCTACCGAATGTGCGCTTGTAAATTATGCAGTTAAAAAAGGCCTTAATAAAAATATAACGAAAACGCAGTATATAAGAATCGGTGAAGTGCCTTTTGATTCGATGCGCAAGATGATGACTACGGTTCATCGCGGTCATGACGGATTTGTGCAGTTCACCAAGGGCGCACCGGATATAATACTTTCCAGATGCACAACGGTTCTTGAAAACGGTAATGAAATACCTCTGACGGATAAAAAACGCGAAGAGATTCTGGCGGCAAACAAAAACATGGCGGACAGAGCTCTTCGAGTGCTTGCCGCCGCACGCAAATCTCTTTCATCTCTCCCCAAGGATTATACTTCAGAGGCACTTGAAAACGATATGTGCTTTATCGGTCTTACAGGCATGATAGACCCGGTGAGAGACGAGGTGAAACCGGCGATAGATGAATGCCGCAAGGCGGGAATACGCCCCATAATGATAACGGGCGACCATAAGGATACCGCCGTTGCCATCGCCATGCAGCTCGGGATAATAAAGAGCGCAGACGAGGCAATTACAGGTGCGGAAATCGATAAATACTCCGATGAAGAATTCGACCGTGTAGTTGACAGGTTTTCGGTATATGCGAGGGTTCAGCCTGAGCATAAGACCAGAATAGTAAACGCATGGAAAAAGAAAAATAAGATAACCGCAATGACGGGTGACGGCGTCAACGACGCTCCTTCGATTAAAAATGCCGATATAGGCATAGGAATGGGCATCACGGGTACGGACGTTACCAAGAACGTAGCCGACATGATACTTGCCGACGACAATTTCGCAACGATAGTAAGCGCGGTCGGAGAGGGCAGAAGAATTTACGACAATATAAGAAAATCAATACAGTTCCTGCTCGCGTCCAATCTCTCCGAGGTGCTCTCCATATTCTTTGCAACGCTCTTCGGATTTACTATATTCAAGCCGGTTCACCTGCTCTGGATAAACCTGATAACCGACTGTCTGCCCGCGCTTTCGCTCGGAATGGAGAAACCGGAATCGGATATAATGACTCGCAAGCCTCGTGACTCAAAAGAGGGGATATTCTCGGGCGGTCTTGGCTTTGCGGTTGCATATCAGGGCATTCTCGTTACGATAATAACTCTCGCCTCTTTCTTAATAGGAAAATACGTTCTTGCCGAGATGCATCACGCACAGGCAATAGCGTCGGGAACCTATTCCGCAGAGCAGCTCGGTCAGTCGATGGCGTTCTTAACGCTTTCCATGGCGGAAATTTGCCATTCGCTCAACATGCGTTCGCTGCACGGTTCGATTTTCAAACTCAAAAATCAGAATCTGTGGCTTGTAGGCGCCGCATTGCTTTCGCTCTTGCTCACGACGGTGGTTGTTGAAGTGCCCTTCCTCGCTCAGGCATTCGACCTTGCCAAGCTCGACCTTCCCGAATATGCAATGGCACTCGGACTCGCCATATCCATAATACCGATAGTTGAGATATGCAAGATATTTACTCGTATGCACGACGCAAAGTCTGAAAAAAAGCAGAATGCTTCTGCATAAGAAATAAACGAAAAGCAAAACAACCGATACCTCATTGGTGTATCACTCTTAGGAATTTTTAAGACATTATAAAAAGGATAGCAAAATTCTGCTATCCTTTACTTTTTTGCTCGGCAAAAACACACGACTTTGCTTGCAAAGTATAGTGCGCCATACTTTTGAAGGTGTTTTCCACAAAATACAAATAATCGACAAATTGGAATTTGATGATTACATCGGTGTCCCCACTTCTATTAAATTGCCATCCAAGTCATAGAAGCGGATTACCCGTTGTCCCCAACTATGTGTCATAAGTCGGTTTGCATATTCAGTAGCGGGATACAGTCTTTCCAATTTTTCAACAAATGCTTCGATGTTCTGCTCCTCAAAATACAATTCACAAGAGTTGCTTTTGGGAATAATATCTCTATCTAAAAACGATTTCCATATTTTCTCGTCTTGAAGAACAAGACCTTCTGTTAAAATCATATTGCCGTCGTTATCAAGCACCAAGTCTATACCAAACAAGTCGTGATAGAATTTTCTCGATTTTTCTATATCTTTGACAACAATCAGAATATTCTTTAATCTCATATCATTTCTCCGTCAAATTCTTATTTATAGCTGAGTTTATTATATCAAAAGAATACGTATAATTCAAGTTGTTTTGAGTGGTAAAAGAAAACTCGACTTACGTGAGTCGAGTTTTATAAACTGTTCAAGTTAAATCCATAAGGGCAACCGCCTTTGAAGGCTCTGCTGTTTTTATTAAAGTCATAGATTAAAGATAGCCTCGGATGTCAAGGGTCAATCTCTCCTCTATATTTATAAGTCTTTTTGCTATATCCCTCGACCTTTCGTTTGCAGCACGGTACATATTAAGATAACGGTGCAGGCTCTTTACACCAATATTGCAACCGTCGGTAATAAGGTCGGCTACCGTGTTATCGGAATCGTTCACCATCATCCTCATGCTGGTTTTTACCTGTGACATACCCTTTGCGATTGGGTTTGGTTCCTTGTTGCTTCCGTGATATTTGCAGAGCAGAGTGCCTACTTCGCCAAGGAGCTTCTCATGTTCCTTCCGACTGTCACGTAAGAGTCCCGAAAAATTGTCGTTTCTCACGTTATCGATAACGCTATCGATGGCGGCGACCCCCATTTTTATCCCGGCATCACATTCGCGGAGCAGTTTTACCGTATCGTTTTCAATCATTATCAAGTCTCCCGAAATAAAATTTGTAATTAATTTACATAATGTATTTTCGGCAGAAAACGTTTCAATTATTCTTATTTCCGAAACGGCAAATTGCGAAAATTATAAAAGCTACGCACAGAAACGAGAGAACGAGGGAAACAAGAGACAAAAATCGAGATAAAAAATATGCATATTCGGTAAATTTCATAATTAAAATCCTCTCATGCACCACCCTGTGAATCACACGGGTATCAGCGTATATTTATTATACGCCCTGCTTGGAGGACTTATATGAATTTTTTGTAAATATTATGAACAAATTGTTTCCAAAATAAAAGCAATTCTCACACCGTTTTCGTCTTGCCGACATAAAAAACGAGGATTCGATTTATTTCTTTTTACCTGAAATTGCGTCGTTATCTGTTATGGAAGTTTTGTTCTTTGCAAAAACAATGAATTTTGAGAAAAGATAGTTAAGCACGATACATATTACCGACACTATGATTTTCGCCACGATATCTTTTGCCGAAAAGACTGCTATTATCAATGAGGGGGTGAAAACTTCTATAATTCCCGATACGGCTCTTGACGAGACGAAGGTAATAAACTGAAATGCGAAGCCCCTCTCTTTGTTGCGGAAGTCTCCGAATACGAGGTATTTGTTCACAAAAAAGGCGAAGATGACCGCAACTGTCCATGCTATGGCATTACATACAAGGGCATTGAATGCCTCGGGGGTAAATTCGTGGGAGAATATCGTTACATTGCCGAATACGTCGTCAAAAACAAAACGCGATAGGGGAAGGTAGACGCAGTAATTTACGAGTGTGGTACACACCCCCATTATCACATATATTATCGGCTCGCGATATTTTAAGATAAGGGATTTGATAAGAGATACGGTTTTTCTAACTGTATTTTTCATATTATGTTCATTTCCCGTTTTGGCAGAATTTTCAGGTTATGCTTTACAAACGCAGACAAAAGTATACAAGTGCGTCGATTAAAGTCATTAAATTGATTATACTACACTTCATTATTAAAATCAATAAATAATTTTTTATGTAAAATTATATAAAAATTCACACATAAGGAAAAATATATGTTATAATTAATATAATAAAAATTTTGAGCGGCAATCTTTGAAGCTCTCCGATGCGGAGGAAATATGTTCGGTTACGTTAAACTGCAAAGTTCAGAGTTGCTCGTACGTGAATATGAACTCTATAAAGCAATATACTGCGGCGTATGCCGTGCAATGAAGAAAAAGACCGGGTGTCTCTCCTCTTTCACGCTCAGCTACGATTTTGTTTTTCTCTCTGTCGTACGTATGGTCCTTGCGGGTGACGGAGAGCTTAAATGTGAGAAACACCGATGTATGGCTCATCCGTTCCGTGCTCGCAATATGATTATTGACGACGAGATAGACTATTCCGCAAGGAGTGCGGCGGTACTGTCGTATCTGAAAGTAAAGGATGATATTGCAGACAGCGGTTTTCTGCGAAGAATGGCTTTGTATGCGGTTTTGCCGTACGTTTCCGTTGCAAAGTCAAGGGCAAATCTTCCGAAGCTCCTTGATGAGGCAAGGGATGATATAAGCGAGTTGTCGGAGAATGAAAAAAAGAAATGTGCAAGCGTCGACTGCGTCGCGGATATTTTCGGAAAGTTACTGAGCAGGATATTTTCGTTCGGGCTCGATGGCGAAAAATCCGATATAGCAAATAAAATCGGATACAGACTCGGTAAAATAATATACGAGCTGGATGCGCTCGACGATTATAAACGGGATGTAAAAAATAAAAACTACAATCCATTCGCATGCCTGTACGGTAACGATGGGCTCGCGAAAGCACAGATACAGAACATTAAATGTGCAATAACGCTCGAGCTGTATGAACTTGAGAAAGAAATCAACAGGATAGATTTCGGTGGCAGGGATGCCGCCCAACATATTATCAAAAACGTTCTTTATCTCGGGCTTGTGTCCGAGCTTGAACGGATATGCAAAAAATATACAGAGCTTTGCGATTCAAAGTCAGATATCGGCAAAGCGGAAGATAAACAAGGAGAAAAAGATTAATGAAAAATCCCTATGAGGTTCTCGGCATAACACAGGATGCGACGGATATAGAAGTGAAGAACGCATACAGACAGTTGGCGAGGAAATATCATCCCGATAATTTTTCAAACGATTCCGATATGGCAAAGCTCGCCGAAGAGCGTATGAAAGAAATAAACGAGGCTTACGATGAAATAATGTCGCAGAGAATCTCGTCAAACGGAAGCGAATACGTTGACTATATAGCTATACGTAATATTGTGAAGCAGGGAAAATTTGCAGAGGCGGAGCGTAGACTCGATGAAATCCCCAAGGATGCGCGCAGTGCGGAGTGGCATTATATCAAGAGCGTGTTGCTTAACAGACGAGGATGGGTAAACGACGCCATGCGCGAACTGGAAACGGCGTGTGAAATGGACCCGCAGAACCTCGAGTATCAGCAGGCGAAGGAAATGTTCAACGCAAAGACGAAGGGTTTTGGCGGGCAGTACAACCCATACGGCGGACAGCGACAGGGGGGAGCCGGCGTGTGCGATATGATTACTGGGCTTCTCTGTGCAGATTGCTGCTGTGAATGTATGGGAGGAGACCTTATACCCTGTTGCTGACTTTTTGCACTTGCAAAAATGGTATTCCGATATAAACAGGCTTCAGAACGGGAAAAATCATTATCCGAGATGAACGCTCCGAAAGCCGTTGAGGGTGACGAAAGGTTATGAAAAAGACAAAGAAGATTACTATCTGCGCCATCATGTGCGCATTCGGTTCAGTAATACTTTATATCGGCTCTTTAATCGGCGTTCTCGATATCAGTGCGGTAGTTATCGCCTCTCTTGCCGTTATGTTCGTTGATTTTGAAATCAAAATGCCGTATTCATTGTCGGTATATATAATAACCTCATTGATTTCAGTGCTTATTATTCCGAATAAGGAAACCGCGCTTATGTATCTGCTTTTCGGCGGAGTATATCCTATAATAAAGCGTTTTCTCATGAGAATAAGGCCGAAAATACTCTCATACGCGGCACGTATTGCGGTATTTACAGTTGCTCTTACCGTTCTTTTGTGGATTACGAAAAAATTTTTTATGGTCCCGGATTATCAGCTTATGTATGACTATATATGGGTTGTATATATACTGTCGATTGCGATATTCGTTTTATACGATTACGTTCTCGAACGGCTCGCTTCATTCTATTTTTGCAGATTCAGACATCGCATCATCGGACTACTTAAATGAAAAGGACTTTATTCAATATGTTTGATAATCAAGAAACGAAAATCGGATTTATATCTTTGGGTTGCTCGAAAAATCTCGTTGATACCGAGATTATGCTACACAAAATAAACGATGCAGGCTATATGCTTACCCCCGATGAGTCGGAGGCGGATTATATCGTAGTCAACACCTGTGGATTCATAGAGAGCGCAAAACAGGAATCAATAGATAATATACTTGATATTGCCTCGCTCAAAAGCGACGGAAAACTCAAGGGAATAATAGCCACGGGATGTCTGGTCGAAAGATACCGTGAGGAGATATTCAAGGAAATGCCGGAGGTAGACGCACTACTCGGTGTCGGAAGTCTCGACAAAATCGTCGATGCCATAGAGAGCGTCCGTAGGGGGGAAAAGTATTCTTCCTTTGAAGATAAGGAAAGGTCTGTGCTCGGCGGAGAAAGGGTGCTGACAACGCCTGATTACACTGCCTACGTAAAAATTGCAGAGGGATGCGACAACAGATGTACCTATTGTGCCATACCCCTTATACGCGGAAGGCTGAGAAGCCGTCCGATGGAGGATATCGTCGATGAGGTAAAAGACCTTGAAAAACTCGGTGTCAAGGAAATAAACCTTATAGCTCAGGATACAACCAGATACGGACTTGACCTTTACGGAGAATATAAGCTCACCGAGCTTATACGCAGAATATGCGCTCAGACTGAAATACCGTGGATAAGACTTCTTTATTGCTATCCCGACAAAATAACGGATGAACTTGTGAGCGAGCTGCGAGATAATCCGAGGCTTCTTAAATACATGGATATACCCATACAGCATATATCGGATTCCGTACTTGAACGCATGAACAGGCACGGAAATGGCGCAACTATACGCAATGCGATAAAGCGCTTGCGCGAAAACGTTCCCGGCATAACCCTGAGAACAACCGCAATGGTAGGATTTCCCGGTGAGACCGAAAAAGATTTCGAAGAGCTGTGTGAGTTTGTTAAAGAAATGCGATTTGACCGTTTTGGGGCTTTCACCTACTCACCCGAAGAGGGAACGGCGGCCGCAATGATGGAAAATCAGATTGACGAGCAGACGAAGCAGGACAGATACGATGCTCTTATGAACATACAGCTCGACGTGAGCACAGAGCTTAACCGTGAAAAAATCGGCACCTTAAAGACCGTTTTATGCGAGGGGTTCGACGGTGTGGCGAGGATATATTCCGGTCGCAGCGAAGCCGATGCCCCCGACATTGACGGACGTGTATATTTCCGTTCCAAGAGAAAAGTCAAGTCAGGGGAATTTGTAAACGTCAGAATAAAGGAATCTCTTGATTACGACCTTATCGGCGATGAGGAAGTATGACGAAAATACCGAAAGCGTGAAAAAAATCAGTACGTCGTTACGGAGGAAAATATTATGGCAAAGAAAAAAATAATTAACGTACCTAACGCGCTCTCACTTTTGAGAGTAATACTTGTGCCGATATTCGTCGGAGCACTTATTTTTATGAGGGATATAAACATATGGGGAAGGATAGTCCCGGCATTGCTGTTCGTTATAACGTCTTTTACCGATTCGCTTGACGGAATCATAGCACGTAAGCACAATTTGATTACCGATTTCGGAAAGTTCATAGATCCGCTCGCCGACAAATTTATGGTTTTCGGCGCGCTCCTTTCCATACTCTACGTTTCGTCTGTTACGGAAGGGGCAGAACTTTTTGCAAAGGTTTTTATCTGGGTTGCTCTCGTTATTATGTTCCGTGAGCTCGCCGTGACGTCTATACGTCTCGTTGTTGCGGGAAAGAGCGGACGGGTAATTGCCGCAAGCTGGTGGGGAAAGGTAAAGACATTCTCACAGTGCATAGCGATAATCGTGTTTATTCTCAATCCGCTATGGGCAGAATACGATATGTATATTTCGAGTTTCGTTATGTCCGCAGCTATCCTTGTTACAACAATAGGCTCCGGTGTTGACTATTTCCGTGCATATCTTCCTTTGATGCTCGAAAAAGAAGATTGATAATCAAAAAGCGTCGGCTATAACCGACGGCAAATTGTATTTCTGTTTGGTTTTTTTAAATAAAAATACAAAAAATTAAAAAAAGTATTTACAAATCATTTTATATGTGCTATAATGCAATAGCATCCGGACTCGGTCCGCGGATAAAGGGTTGCATTTTTGCAGCCGTTTCACCCACCGCCCGCTGAGTTACGGAAGTAAATAATTTATTCCTTGAAAGGTGAAGAATATGGATAAGGAACTTAAACAGCAGATTATCAACGAGTACAAAATCAACGAGACTGATACCGGTTCTCCCGAGGTGCAGGTTGCTATTCTTACTTACAGAATAAACAATCTTACCGAGCACATGAAGCAGAACAAGAAGGACTTCCATTCTCAGAGAGGACTTCTTATGATGGTCGGCCACAGAAAGAACCTTCTCGGTTATCTTGAGAAGAAGGATATCGAAAGATATCGTGCTCTTATCAAGAAGCTCGGACTCAGAAAGTAATTTTCCTAATAAACGGGAACGGCTTTTGTCGTTCCCGTTTGGCTATGCCATGCAAAGCATTGGGTGAGTTATGCAGGCAGATTTTGATTTATGAATAAAGCACAAAATGCCGTAAAGTCATAATCAAGAAAAGAAAACAGTTCGGAGGAGGTAGCAGTTAATTATGCGTCGGAGTTTTCCGGCATATGATTAAGTGCTATATCTTCCGAGAAACGGCAATATGCCGAAAAAATGAAAAGTCATTGCTTATTCGATATGATGAGCAAAAGCAAACAGACAAAAAGAAAACGGAGGACAAATAAAGAATGTTTGAGAATTACAAGGTTTTTAACTATGAATTTGCGGGCAGACCTCTCACGGTAGAGGTCGGTAAAATGGCGGGGCTGGCAAACGGTTCCTGCCTTATCAGATACGGAGAGACGGTTGTACTCGCTTGCGCTACAGCATCAGCGGCTCCGAGAGAGGGCATAGATTTTCTCCCTCTGTCGGTTGACTACGATGAAAAAATGTATTCTGTAGGTAAAATCCCGGGCGGTTTCCTCAAAAGAGAGGGAAAACCGAGCGAAAAAGCGGTGCTTACCTCGCGCGTTATCGACCGTCCTATCAGACCTCTTTTCCCTAAGGACCTCAGAAACGATGTTGCAATAACCCTCACGGTTATGTCGGTTGACCCGGATTGCTCCCCTGAAATCACAGCTATGGTCGGTGCATCAATTGCACTTTCCATATCTGATATTCCATGGAACGGACCTATCGGCGGCGTATATGTAGGAATGGTTGACGGCAAGTTCGTAATCAACCCGACGGCAGAGGAAAGAAAGAAGAGCGACCTTGAGCTTACCGTCGCGGCAAGTGAAAAGAAAGTCGTTATGATAGAGGCAGGAGCGAAGGAAGTATCCGACGAGGATATGTACGATGCAATCATGCTGGCGCATAAGACGATAAAGGATTTGCTCGTATTTATTAACGAAATAATTGCAGAGGTAGGCAAGCCGAAGTTTGATTATCCGTCATGCGAGCTTGACCACGATATGTTCGATGAGATATTCGCATACTGCGAGAATGCGGTTATGGATGCTCTCGACACTGACGACAAGAATATTCGCGACGCAAAAATGCAGCCGATAATCGAGGATATTGCCGAAAAGTTTGCAGAGAAGTATCCTGATATCAGCGTTGTACTGCCTGAGCTTATCTACAAAATACAAAAGAAAATAGTACGCCGTTGGCTTCTCGTTGATAAGAAACGTGTTGACGGAAGAAGAATGGACCAGATACGTCCTCTCGCGGCAGAGGTTGGCATACTCCCCAGAACTCACGGAACAGGTATGTTTACGCGCGGACAGACACAGGTACTCACCGTTGCAACTCTCGGACCTCTCGCAGACGCTCAGATTCTCGAGGGGCTCGATGAGGAAACCGAAAAGAGATATATGCATCAATATAATATGCCCGGTTATTCGACCGGCGAGGCTAAGTCGCTTCGTTCTCCCGGCAGACGTGAAATCGGACACGGAGCACTCGCGGAGAGAGCACTAAAGCCGGTTCTTCCGTCAGTAGAAGAATTCCCGTATGCTATGAGACTTGTATCGGAGGTGCTCAGCTCGAACGGTTCAACCTCCCAGGCTTCGATATGCGGTTCCACCCTCGCTCTTATGGATGCAGGTGTACCGATTAAGGCTCCCGTAGCGGGAATTTCCTGCGGACTTATTACCGCAGAGGACGGTTCGTGGGATACCATGCTCGACATTCAGGGACTTGAGGACTTCTACGGAGATATGGACTTCAAGGTAGCCGGAACTCATAAGGGTATCACGGCAATACAGATGGACCTTAAAATAGACGGTCTTACTCCCGAAATTATTAAGCAGGCGTTTGAGGTAACTCATAAGGGACGTGATTTCATTCTCGACGGAGTTATGCATGACGCTATAGCAGAGCCCAGAGCGGATATATCCAAGTGGGCACCGAAGATGCTCTCAATGCACATCGACCCGGAGAAGATCGGCGACGTTATAGGTAAAGGTGGAAAAGTCATTCAGAAGATAAGTGCCGATACGGGTGCGGAAATCAACATTGAAGACGACGGCTCGGTATTCATCTCCTCGGTTGACAGAGACGGCGCATATAAAGCAAAAGAAATTATTGAGGCAATAATCTTCGAGCCTGAAGTGGGCGCAACGTACGAAGGTATTGTTACCAGAATCATTCCTATCGGCGCATTCGTGGAGTATGCACCCGGCAAGGAGGGTATGGTACACATATCAAAGCTCGCACAGACAAGAACCGAAAAGGTTGAGGACGTTGTAAAAGTAGGCGACCGTGTAAGAGTAAAATACCTCGGCACAGATGAAAAAGGAAGACAGAACCTCTCCATGAAAGATGCCGCAAAAGCATAATCTCATGATACCAAAAAAACAACACTTCTAATATTCGCAGGGCGATTCGAATTTTTATATTACAATATTTTATTTAATGTTTTGCAACACTAACAGAAAAATATGCAATTTATCTTTCGAATTGCCCTTGAATATTTTATACACTATCGATTTGCAATTAAAAAAGCAGGGGGATTGTTTTAATATGAATGACATTTTTTCTCTTAAAGATTTCAAAATGCCACAAGGTTTTGTCTGGGGAAGCGGATATGCGGGGCACCAGGTTGAGGGCAACAATATTCACAGTCAGTGGTGGCATAATGAAATGAACGGCAATACCGCGGAAAAATCAGGTCTTGCGTGTAACAGTTATGCCATGTACAAGGAGGACATAGACCTTGCAGCTTCGCTTGGTCATCAGATTTTCCGTACATCGGTTGAGTGGTCGCGAATAGAGCCGGAAGAAGGACATTTTGATGAAAATGCTCTTGACCATTATGTAAAGCTGTTTGCATATGCCAAGGAAAAAGGCATTAAGACGTTTTGTACGCTTGTGCACTTTGTAATACCGCTCTGGTTTGACAAAATAGGACATTTCACTACATATGAAAATGCAAAATATTTTGAGAGATATGTTCGCTACGTCGTTCCGAAGCTCGCTCCGTATGTAGATTTCTGGAACGTGCTCAATGAAATAAATCTTAATTTTCAGACAGATGCCGACCGTGGAAATTACTGCTTTTACAGTGTGAGATATCATGCCCTCGGCTATCACATTATTAAAGAATATTCAAAGGCTCCCGTTTCCTCGGCGCACGCACTTCTGGATTATGCTCCGCTTCGTCCTAATAATGAAGCGGATAAGGCAATGTGCGCTTTCTGCGATTTCAGGGACAACGGTTATTTCTTCGACGCAATCAGAACCGGCGAAATCGCATATCCGTTCAAGGACGCCATCTATGACCCTGACGTAAAAGGTACGGCGGACTACTGGTCTTTGAATTCATATTACCGTTTCCTTATTGACGCGAGAAGAAAAGACGCAATGAGAACCTCGTATTATGACGTTACAAAAATAAACGGAGCACCGTGTATTACTCCGGAAATCATAATCACGTCATACGATAGACTCAGGGATAAACCGATATATATAACCGAAAATGGAATAAACACCGATGACGATAATATGAGAATAGCTTTCTATGCTGAGTTTTTCAGTGCGATGAAAGAGGCTATTGACATGGGCATAGATATCAGGGGGTATCTCACATGGTCACTTCTTGACAATTATGAATGGGGGAGCTTCAAGCCTCATTACGGCATATGCTCGGTTAATCGCGAGAGCGGAAATTTTGAAAGAACTCCGAAAAGGAGCGCTTATTTCCTGCGCGATATTTATAATAATAACGGATTCTCACAAGAGATTCTAAGACGCTATCTGTCGGCACCTCCATCGGTAATCAACCGCGTGACTGACGAGAATAACGGTGCAGGCCAAGTAAACGTATACGGATAACCATGCAACAGCCAAACAGTATCATAAGATTAAATTGAATTAAAATATCAAATATGAAAGGTTATTCAAAAAATGAACTACAGAGCAGGTAAATGTGATGAGAAGGTGACTATATCGAAGAGCTTTACCGCTAAAGGTAAATACGACGTTATAGTTGCGGGAGGCGGAGTTGCCGGTATTGCGGCTGCAGTTACCGTCGCAAGAAAGGGGAAGAGTGTTCTTCTCGTTGAGAAGTCGAACATTCTCGGAGGTCTCGCAACACTCGGACTGGTTAACTTCTGGGTGCCTCTTTGCAACGGCAGAGGCGTGCAGATAATAAAAGGAATAGCGGAAGAAATGCTTCGCATGTCGATTAAATACGGCTACGATACGCTTCCCGACGAATGGAAAGACGGAGAGGCGAAAGCTCCGACTACAAACAGATACATAACGAGGTATTCGCCTGAGATTTTTGCAATACAGCTTACCGAATGGATAAAGAACGAAGGAGTTGACTTCTTCTTTGATTGCATAGCGAGCGAACCCGTTATGGACGGCAAGCATTGCTGCGGTCTTATACTCGAGAGTAAATCCGGCAGAGAATACTATGCCGCCGAAAAAATTATCGACGCGACGGGAGACTGTGACGTTCTCAGACGTGCAGGGGTCCCCGTTATACCCGGAAAGAACTACTTTACCTATTACGGTAAAAAGGTTACGCTGAAGAGCGCGCAAACGACGGCAGAAAAATCCGATATGCGTTATCTTTGCGATAATATCTTCGCCGGAGATATAAGTCTTTACGGAAAGGGACAGCCGGAAAACATTCCTCTCTGGAGTGGTCTTACAGTTGAGGAAGTGACTGATTATCTCACCGTTCAGCAGACTCTTCTTCTTGAAAGAATCAAGGATACCCCGAGATGTGAGAGAGATATAACTCTTCTTCCTCATATGCCGCAGTTTCGTACTACGTGCAGGATAGACGGCGATGCCTGCCTTAAAGAAAGCGATAAGTTCAGACATTTTGACGATTCCGTAGCCGCAATATCGGATTTTGACAGAAGAGATTATCTCTACGAGGTACCGTACGGAACTCTCGTCAGAAGCGGATTTGATAATCTTATTACTTGCGGAAGAAGTGCAAACGGCGAAGGATACGGCTGGGATATTATACGCGTTATACCTGTTGCTTGTCTTACCGGTCAGGCGGCCGGAGAAGCATGTGTTCTCTCCATTGAAAGCGGCTCTGATATAGCAGGGGTTGATATAAAGGAACTTCAGTCACGTCTGGAAAAGGGCGGTGTTATGATACATTTCCCCGATTCGCTCATACCTAAGGATACTAATGGAATAGGCGAAATTTATTACAGCGATCACGTTTGATATTTCAGAAAACTTTGCGCAACCGTTATCGGTTGCGCTTTTTATTATTTCGATTTGCATAATAAACACAAATAAACACAATACGGTTTTTGTGCAAAATATCCAAAATTAATAATAAAAATTCTACTTGCAAAAGGATAAGAAGCATGATATAATTCATTATGAATAAATATAATATATTGTATTTATTTTCACGTGCTGTCGATTTTGTTTTGCGATCAACGGCAAAATAGCAATTATCGTAGATAAAAACCAAGGCGTGAAATATGTGAGTTTACAGGAGGTATTATGAAAAACAAACTGATAAGGCTTATGGCTCTTGTTTTTG